>JAEWHP010000019.1 GCA_023387735.1 Pseudomonadota bacterium
TACGGCCTCAGCGCCTTGGGCGGCACGAGAGCTCCCGACATCGTCGGCGTGTTGAAGGTCGATCAGGCTTGGGGTGTGTTCCAGTTGTCGGCTGCGGCTCACAACAACCACGCCGCCTACTACGGCATCACCGAGACCTCCGGTCATCCCGACGACAAGTGGGGCTGGGCTGTGCAGGCTGGCTTGCAGATCAAGAACGTTCCGACGGGTGCGGGGGACACGATCAACTTGCAGGCGGTCTACACCGATGGTCATGCTCGTCGCAACTTCCAGAGCTTGTTCGGGCAGAACTTGGTGATGTTCGGCGGAACCAGCCTCCCCGGAGCCTACCAGAGCGTTGGTCTTGCCGGCATAGCTGACGGTGTGTACGCACCCGGCACTGGCATTGCGACTACTCAGTCCTGGGGTATGCGCGGTGCGTGGAACCACAACTTCGATCCCTACTGGAGCGGCGCGATCTACGGTGCGTACGCCCAGCTGAAGTACGGCAATGGCGGAAACGTCCTCGTCTGTAACGCCATCGCGGGCATTGGTGCGGCGACCGCCGGTATCACGACCTGCAACCCGGACTTCAACATCGGTCAGGTCGGTGGCATCATCCGCTGGACCCCGGTGAAGGGCCTGACGTTCTCGGCCGACGTGGTCTACACCATGCTCGACCAGAAGTTTGCCGGAACGATCGCGCCGGCAGCAGCCTTCAATGCTACGGCCAAGCCGGCAGCTACCTACCAGCTGAAGGATCAGGACACGGTCAGCATGCTCCTCCGCGCTCAGCGTAACTTCTGATCCCGGAAGAGTTGAGACACTAGCGAAGCCCTCGGCAAGAAATTGCCGGGGGCTTTTGCTATTGCCGGTCCCCTTAACGCCGGCGATGGCTTACGAAATGCAGTGTGGCACACTCACAACTTTGCGGATTCAGGTAAAAAATCTAATTGGATTATGTGATTTACTCATGTATTATTGTCTCCAAGTAGCCGCCAAGATCCTTTGACGGCCTCTTAGTCTCAAGGAGACGCAACCTACTTTTTGATAAACCTCCGAAACCTCCGGCAATGCCCTGCCGGAGGTTTTTAATTTTCGGGGAGGAGCTTTCAGCGGCCACCTATTCGAACCCGGGCGGTGGGATCGGAGGTTTTGTCGAGAGCGGCACCGGGACCCGATGGATCCTCCAGCCTTTGGGGGCGAGTAGAGAGCGCTACTTCGTAATCGTATGTCTCGTTGGCGAAACCGTCGACGTCGGCGCGGCATTCGAGATCGCGAAGGTCAGCCACACGTTCCAGCCTTCCGGCCGGTTCTCCGACAGAAACTCCCGGTAACCCTTGACGTTCAGATATCCCTGCTTGTCTCCGATCGGGAAGAGATAGCCGAGCTGGGGACCAAAGCCGAAAACGCGCGATCTGAAGCCGCCTTGGAACGGCGCGGCGCCAAAATCGTCGGTGATCTGCTGGTAGGCATATCCGACCATGCCGACAAAGAGTTGCTTGGAGAGCCAGTGCGAGGCGCCCCAGTCGAAATGGAAGTCGATGCCGTTCTGATACTGCGTGGTCGTGTTCTTGAAATTGTAGGTGAAGCCGCCGACGCCGGAGAATTCGATTCCCGTCATCGGGTTGAGGTAGGTATAGCCGGCGCCGAAGTCGATGCCGCCGTGCCCGATGCCGATATTGGACAGGCGCCTGGAGTCGTAATCTCCGACCGGGATGTCGCCGAACCCGTAGACCATGTAGTTGTGGACGCCCTGATTCCATTTCAGCGTCACCAGCGGATAGAGATCGCCGAAGCCGGTCACCGAATCCGAAATGAATCCGTTGCGAGTCGCGACGATCGGGCCGACCTGTGCGGTCAGCGTGCCGGCGATGCTGGTGTCGAGGTTGCCGACGATGCTGGTCAGGCCGACGGCCAACTGGCCGCCGAGTACGGGCGTAGCGAAGGTGTAGGTCGGCGCGATGAACATCAGATCGCCGCGCGCTTTCAGATCGGCGTTGAGGTTGACGCTTGCCGTTCGTGGCACCTGACCGATCGAGATCTGGCGGGCTGCTGCGACATTTCCCGAAGCCGACACGCTGGTGTGATAGCCGATCAGGCCGAGCGACCATCCCGGCATCGCCGGCGCCGCAGCCAGGCTTCCGAACAGGCCGGGCATCCAAAGCGACACCCCGTTCTCGTCCGCCCGTGATTCCTGAGATTGGAGCGCCAGCACCGCTGCAGCGGCAAATGTGATTCGGCAAACATCAGAGGAAGCGATTTTCATCCAAGCCTCCAAAAAAACGCACCAGCACGAAACTTCAGTAGATCAGAATCTCGCTCCAAACCCTGTGGTTGATTGGCCACAGGCCACCTCAAAAAGCGCGGCTTCGTTCGTGCGGCGCGCGGCCGAACCGGTGATTGGGTCAGCGACATGGACTATTCGGCGGGGCGATCCCACCCGCATGACGACAGAGCAAGGCGCTGCAGCATCTCGAGATCGCGTCGGAGTTGCCGAATGCGGCGGCCCGGCAGAGCCGGATTGATCGGCACGGCGCGCGTGCGTAGCATTGCATCGATGCTGGTGGGGCCAGCAGCCAGGCTCAAGCACCTTCGGGAGAAGATTCGTTTGCGTCCAAATCCATTGAAATCCCGGCTGGCGGCCGGCGGCTGTGCGTTCGGAACGATGACGTTCGAGTTCTTCACGCCCGGCTATCCGGCGATCTGCCGGGAGGCCGGCGCCGAATTCATCCTCTACGACATGGAGCATTCCGGCGTTGGCTTCGAGACGATGAAGGCGCAGTTCGCATTTTGCCGCGGGCTTGATCTGGTGCCTCTCGTGCGCGTGCCTTCGGGCGACTATCATCACATCGCGCGCGCGCTCGATATCGGTGCCATGGGAATCATGGTGCCCATGGTCGAAACGGCCGAGCAGGCGAGGGCGATTGTCGATTGCACGAGGTACCCGCCCGAGGGGCGCCGCGGCGCAGCATTCAATGTCGCGGCGCACGATGACTATTCTGGCGGAGCCGAGACCGACAAGATCGCCGCGGCGAACGCGCGCACGATGGTGATCGCGCTGGTCGAGACCGCGAAGGGCATCGAGAATGTCGATTCGATCGCGGCAGTGGACGGTGTCGACGTAGTCTGGCTCGGCCACTACGACCTGACGAATTTCATGGGTATTCCCGGGCAGTTCGACAATCCGAAATTCCATGCGGCTGTCGATCGCCTGGTCAAAACCTGCACCAAGCACGGCAAGACGCCGGGCTTTCTCGCCGGCGACCAGAAGTGGGCATCCGACTTCCGTGCCAGGGGCTTTCGCATGATCGCCTACGGCGTCGACACGCTGCTGATGCAGTGCGCGCTGGCGGAGGGCATCAAGCTGCTGCAAGGGACAGTGAACGACTAGAGCGTTTTCGAGCGAAGTGGGTACCGGTTCGCGTGAAGAAAACGCGTCAAGACAAAAGACTAGAGCCGGTTCTGATTCAATCAGAACCGATAAGGCTCTAGGCCCGAAGGTTGCGCAATTGCGGCGTCGCCAGAGTTGCTACGAGATCGCGATGATCTCGAGCTCCTGGCCCGATGCAACGACAACGTCGCCGACAGCCTTGCCCATCAGCGACCTCGCCACGGGCGACACGAAGGAAATCGAGCCGGCCTTGGGATCCGCTTCGTCCTCTCCCACGATACGGTATGTCTGCTCGCGCCCGTCGTCGCGCCGAAAGGTTACGGTGCTGCCAAAGGCAACCGTATCGGTTGAGGCAGGATTGGCGACGACCTGGGCCGTTCGAACCCTCGCCGAGAAGTACCGCGCATCGCGCAAGGGCGTCGCTGACTGTCGTCGTCGCTCATTTACGTCTTCGATCTTCTTCGCCGCATCATATGCCTCGCGGGCCTGCAGCAACCGGGATTCCAGCGCCTTCAAGCCGGCTTCCGTCACGAGGTTCGGATGCGGCGAAATCGGCCGGTCGGGCAGCAGCGTCTCCGACGCAGTTTCGGCACTGTCTTCCTTGGTGAAGGCAACGCTCAAACCGGAACTCCTTTCAGGGAGATATCCAAGCTTTCGGAATTGCTCCGCCTTTTTCCGCGGCTGGCTGGGGAACCTGGATTCGAACCAAGACAAACAGAGTCAGAGTCTGTTGTGCTACCGTTACACCATTCCCCAATAATTACTCAGCGACATCAATGTGTTAGGTGGATGTCCGGGCAATCTGCTGGAGCGGTATCATGCAGATCGCCGCTCTTGCTGGTGCGCCGTTCTACTCGTTCGGTCCGGGCCTTGGCAAGCACGGAAGCAGGCGTTTTTGGGCGAAAAGGCGCGGCTGTTCCGGTGCCGCGCACCGGTCCGGACGTCGTCACCGCTTGCGCTTGCGCGAAACTCCCGCCGTCGCGCTGGTCATCTCGGCCTGCAGCAGCAGCAACAGGCAGTTGCTCAGCCGACCCTCCATCTCCCGATCATGAATCGATAGCGGCCCGGGGTCGTTGAGGATGGCGTTGATCAGCGTTCCCAGCACGACCTGAAAGCCGAAGCCGATGGCGCGTGTCTTCGCCGCCTTGCGGCCTTTGCCCATGGCGCCAAGCAGGATCGGCGTGGCGCCGGCCACGTTGGCGCGCGCCAGCGACTTGAAGGTGGACCACCGGTCCGGCCTCGTATCGTCGTGCTGGAGCGCGGCGCGCAGCACGCCTTCATGGTTGCGGATCCAGACGATAGTGCCGCGGACGACCAGGCGGCTGAGGTCGGACAACTCCGCGTCGCGCAGCCGCTGGTCCTGCTTCATCCGTGCCAGCCTCTCTTCGCCGTCGCGCGCGGCAAGCGCCATCAGGGCGTTGAAATAGGCCTCCTTGCTCTCGAACCGGCTGTAGAAAGCGCCGACGGTGGCGCCGACCTGCCGGCACAGCGCCTCGATCGACAATTCCGCAAGACTATGCGCGCGCAACAGCTCCGCGCCGGCCTGGAGCAGGGCGGCCGTGGTTTCGCGGCTGCGCTTCTGGCGCGACGGGGTCACGCCGGGGAGGTCGAGTTCGGCCGATCGCGACTGCTGCATCGTGCGCTTGCATCTCCATCCGGGGTTAATCATAATCATAATTCGGATTATGGTTTTTGGCAACGTGGCCGCGGCGGGCTCTGGTGCTCGTCATGGCCAACACGGGCGAACCTGCGGATCAACCGCGGTCGCAACTGCAAGGGAGGAAGGCATGGCGGCAGGCAGCGCAAAACCGTTCGGCGGCACGATCGGCAAGACGGTGGCCGGCTCCAAACCCTGGTGGCCGTCAGCATCCACGCCGCCCGAGGGCGCGCCGAACATTCTGGTCGTGCTGTTCGACGACGTCGGATTTTCCGATTTCGGCTGCTATGGCTCGACGATCAGGACGCCGACCATCGACAAACTCGCCGCCGAGGGCCTGCGCTATTCGGGCTTTCACACCACCGCGATGTGTTCGACCACGCGCGCCGCGCTGCTGACGGGACGCAACCATCATTCGGTCGGCGTCGGCTGTCTCGCCAATTTCGACAGCGGCTATCCCGGCTATCGCGGCAAGATCGCGCGCGAGGCGGGGACGCTGGCGGAGATGCTGCGGCCGCACGGCTATCGCAACTACATGGTCGGCAAATGGCACGTCACGCCGCTGACCGAAAGCGGCGCCACCGGGCCGTTCGACGGCTGGCCGCTCGGCCGCGGCTTTGACCGCTTCTACGGCTTTCTCGACGCCGAGACCGACCAGTTCGCGCCGGAACTCGTCGCCGACAATGCCCACATCGATCCACCCGCGATCTATGCCGATGGCTATCACCTTACGTCTGACCTGATTGACCAGTCGATCCGCTTCATCGCCGATCACACCGCCGACCGGCCCGACATCCCCTGGCTGACATGGGTGGCGCTCGGCGCCTGCCACGCGCCGCATCAGGCGCCCATGGACATCATCAAAGGGTACGACCCGATGTTCGCCCATGGCTGGGACGTCGAGCGCGAGCAGCGCATGGCGCGGCAGAAGGCGATGGGAGTCGTGCCGGCGGAAACCAGCTTGCCCGCGCGCAATGACGGCGTGAAGGCATGGGACGAGCATAGCGCGGACGAGCAGCGCTTGTTCACGCGGCTGCAGGCGGCGTTTGCCGGCATGCTCGATCATGCCGACCAGCATCTGGCGCGGCTGATCGCGTTTCTCGACACCGCCGGCATCCGCGACAATACGTTGATCCTGGTGCTCTCCGACAATGGCGCCAGCCAGGAGGGCGGGCCGTGGGGCTTCGTCAACGCCATGGGACCATATAACTTCCGTCCCGAGCCGATGGCGGAAAAGCTGCGCCGCATCGACGACATCGGCGGGCCGGACTCGCACAGCAATTTTCCGCACGGCTGGGCAATGGCGTCGAACACGCCGCTGCGGCGCTACAAGCAGAACACCCATGGCGGCGGCATCCGCGATCCCTTCATCATGACATGGCCGAAGAAGATCGCGGCGCGGGGCGAGGTACGCCACCAGTTCGTCCACGCCTGCGACCTGACGCCGACCTTGCTCGACCTGATCGGCATCAAGTCGCCCACGGAGATCGGCGGCGTTGCGCAGATGCCGCTCGAAGGCGAAAGTTTTGCACGCTCGATCGCGGATCCCACCGCGCCGTCAAAATCGTCGCCGCAATATTTCGAAATGTTCGGCCATCGCGGAATCTGGCACGACGGCTGGAAGGCGGTCTCGTTCCATCCGTCGGGCACGCCGTTCGAAAACGACAAATGGGAGTTGTTTCACCTCGCCGAGGACTTCTCGGAAACCGACGATCTCGCCGCCCGGCAGCCCGAGCGGCTGGACGCGATGATCAAGCTGTGGTGGAGCGAGGCGGAAAAGCGCAACGTGCTGCCGCTCGACGACCGGTTCGGCCCGCGCTTTGCGGAAAACGCCGCGCGCTTTCATGGCGCGCGCAACAAGTTCACCTTTCACGCCGGCATGGGTCACGTGCCGACCGACGTCGCGCCCGACGTCCGCAGCCGCAGCTACACGATCGAAGCCCATGTCGAAATTCCCGATGGTGGCGCGGAGGGCGTGCTGATCGCCCATGGCGATGCCACGTCCGGCTACAGCCTCTACATCAGGGACGGCAGGCTGGTGCACGATCTCAACATCGGCGGCGGCCATGAGATCGTGACTTCGGATCGCAAGGTGCCATCAGGCGCGCACCGGCTCGGCGTGCATGTCGAGCGCCTCATCCGCAAGGAGCCGCCGGCCAAGGGTGCGCGCACCGGGTTCACCGCCTACACGCTCTTGATCGATGGCGAACCCGCCGGCGCGATCCAGACCCAGATGGCGTTCAACAACTTCATCTCGTGGTCCGGCCTCGACATCGGGCGCGACCGCTCCAGCCCGGTCTCGCACTACGAAGCGCCCTTCGAGTTCACCGGGCAACTGCTGCGGGTGACGGTCGACATGCACCCCGACCAGAAGCTCGATGGCGAGGGGATAGGGGCGGCGGAGATGGCGCGGCAGTAATAGCTCAACACCCAGCCAAAGCTGCTATCGCCAGTGCAGGCGGGCGATCAGGTGGTCCCAGGCACCTGATATAATGCGCACCCGATGAGGCGCCTAACGCTTCGTCTCGAAGCGGGTTGAATGCCGGATCGATGTCGTTCATATCGCGAACTCTGAATTTGCGAAGTTGGAGTACACGATGGACGAGTTGAACGGACGCATGATGGCGTGCCAGATTCTGATTACAGGACTGATCGCGCGCGTCGCCAACGATTCGCCCGATCCGTTGCGCTTCCTCACCGACTTTCGCGACGAGATCAAAGCTGTCGTGAAGGGCGTCAACATCGCCGGGCTGGACAACACCGATCGTGTCCGGCAGGTCGCGCAATCGACAGTCGATGAATTATTTTCGCTGATGAAGCCGCCGAGCAGCGATTGATCGTGACGCCGACGATGCTGCGAAGCCTGATTTTAAGGCGTTTCTCTCGTGCTTCTTTAGAATGATTAAAAGAGCTAGTTTAGAACTATTCGAGTTCTAAATTAGAATCGTTTTGAACTGGACGGATTCAAGAGGCGAGTTGCTCCAATCGCGTTGACCCCAAATTTTTCGATCGGTACCAAACGACGCGGGACCATTCGTCGCATCCTCGCATGCGGTGAATCGAAAATCATCAGGGGCATTGAATGAATCAAGCAAAAGCACCGAGGTCGCTTCGCTTCGAAGCGGCGATCAACTCGGTCGGCAAGACCATCGAAAACAATTCCGGCAAGAAGGTTTCCGCGGTGGCGGGCCTCATTGCAGTCGCGTCGTTCTCTGGCGCGGAAGCGCAGCAATCCAGCCTCCCGCCGGTGACGGTCGATGCCCCCGTCAGTCGCCCGCGTCCTGCTGCGTCAAAGCCTTCGCCGGATCAGGTCCGCGCCCGCAGTGCGCTGCGCCGTGCCTCCCGCCGTACGCAGCCGGCGCAAGCCGCGCCGGTGCCGTTTCCGAATGCGGGCGGCCTGGCCGCCGACCGCAATCCCTATGCGGACCCGATGGCACCCTACAAGGCGGATCGCGTGCAGGCGTCCGGCAAGTTTCCGGAGCCGTTGCTGAACACGCCGAAGACGATCACGGTGCTCACAAGGGAAGTGCTCCAGGACAAGAACATCACCTCGCTGCGCGAGGTCGGCCGCTCCACCGCCGGCGTGACGCTGGGTTCGGGCGAGGGCGGCAACGCGTTCGGCGACCGCTTCTTCATCCGCGGTTTCGATGCGCGCAACGACGTCTTCATCGATGGCATCCGCGACCCCGCCGTCAGCATCCGCGAGAATTTCTTCACCGAGCAGATCGAGATCCTGCGTGGTCCGGCGTCATCCTATGCCGGTCGCGGCACCGCCGGCGGTGCCATCAACATCGTCACCAAGCAGGCGAGAGATGCCAACTTCTACAATGCCGAGACCTCGTTCGGCACCGACCACACCAAGCGCGTCACCTTCGACGTCAACCAGGTGATCAGCCCGACCTTCTCGATCCGCACCGGCGGTCTGTTCCAGGATGCCAATGTCGCCGGCCGCAACTACGTGACCGACGATCGCTGGGGCGGATTCGTCTCGACCAAGTGGACGCCGACCAACGACATCAAGATCACGACGAACTACGTCCACACCGACCTCAGCGGCCTGCCGGACTTCGGCGTGCCGTGGTACAGGCAAGGCAACACGCCCGTCACCGAGGCCGGCATTCCGCGCCAGAACTGGTACGGCTTCGCCAATCGCGACTTCCAGACCGCGCGGCAGGATTTTGGCACGCTGATCGGCGAGTACAAGGTCACCGACAGCATCACGCTGACCAGCCGCACCCGCGCCGAGCACTCGCTGCTGGCCTATATCGGCACGCTGCCGAATTCGCCCAACACGGTAAGTTCAAACCCGGCGGCGTGGACGTTCACCGCGAGCCCGCAGAGCCGCAACCAGTGGGTGGATATCCTCGCGAACCAGGAAGAAGCCACGTTCAAGTTCGACACGGGGTCGGTCAAGCACAACGCCGCAGTCGGGCTCGAGGTCTCCAACGAGCGTGTCGGGATCGACCGCTATACGGGGCTGGCCTCGGAAGCGTTTGGCGCTGGGTTCAACGGTAACGGCGCCTTGGCGGGCCAGTCGATCTATTACCCGACCTACACATTGCTGCCGTTCAACAACGTCCCGTCGCTGATCGGAAACCCGACCCGCTACAATGTCGACAGCAAGGCCCTCTATGTCATGGACACCGCCAACTGGCGGGACACCATCATCCTGAACGGTGGCGTGCGTTACGACGGTTACGATTTGCGATCGTCGAACAATACGGCGTCGGCCTCGGTCAATTCCGATTTCGTCAACTACAACGTCGGCGCCGTCTTCAAGCCGATGCCGATCGGAAGCCTCTATGCAGCCTATGCGACCTCGACCAATCCGTTCGGCTCGGAGCTCGACGGTACCGCCACGGACTATGGTGGCGTTCCGCCAAGCGCCGCCGTCATCCTCGGCCCCGAACGCAACAAGGCCGCCGAAGTCGGAACCAAGTGGGAACTGTTCGATCGCCACCTGCTGGTGACGGGCGCGCTCTTCCACACCGAGAAGGACAATGCGCGTGAGACCGTCGCCGGCGTTCTCACCTCGGGAGCGGCCTACCAGGTCGAGGGTATCGACCTCGAGGTGAGCGGCAAGATCACCGATCGCTGGAGCGTTTTCGGCGGCCTCGTGCTGATGCGCTCGAAGGTCACGCAGAGCGGGATCGCTTCGAACATCGGGCTGCAGATGGCCAACATTGCCCATGAATCCTTCAGCATGTTGAGCAAGTACAGGTTCGACAATGGCTGGGAGCTTGGCGGGCAGGCGGTCTACCGCTCGAAGATCTATGGCGGCACCTTCGGCGCCAACACCGGCACCGAACTGCCCAGCTACTGGCGCTTCGATGCGTTCGTCGAAAAGAAGATCGACAAGAACTGGACCATGAAGCTCTACGCGCAGAACCTGACCAACAAGCTCTATTACGACACGCTCTATCGCAGCGCGACGCCGTTCGTCGCGGTAGCGCCGGGGCGGGCGTTTTACCTGGTCACGTCGGCGAAGTTCTGATCGTGCTGATCTGTGTCCCCGGGGTATTGAGCAAGGATGATGTGGCGGATTTCCGCCGCATCATGGAAGCCACCGCCTGGGAAGACGGCCGCTCTACCGCGGGCGCGCAATCGGCCATGGTCAAGCGCAACGAGCAACTGCCGCCGGACAGCGAGGTCGCGCGCGCGCTCGGCCACCGCGTGGTTTCGGCGCTGACGGCGAACCCGCGGTTCATCTCGGCGGCGATCCCGCAGCAGATATTTCCGCCGCTTTTTAATCGCTACGCGGCCTCCGGCGGGCACCATTTCGGCCTCCATGTCGACAACGCGGTGAGGGGAGATCGCCTCACGGGGTTGCGGATCCGGACGGACCTCTCGGTAACCCTGTTTCTGTCCGAACCGGAGGAGTATGATGGCGGCGAGCTGGTGGTCGAGGACCTTTATGGTTCCCACGAGATCAAGCTCGCGGCCGGCGACCTCGTTCTTTATCCTGCTTCTAGTTTGCATCTGGTCACGCCGGTCACGCGAGGTATGCGCGTGGCGTCTTTTTTCTGGCTGCAGAGCATGGTACGGGATGCACACGCCCGCAGCCTCATTTTCGATCTCGATACCTCGATCCAGGCTCTGGTGGAGCGGCTTGGCCGAGACGACCCCGAAACGGTCAAATTGACCGGTATCTATCACAACCTGATCCGCTACTGGGCCGAAGTATGAAAATGTCAATTTCCCGCGCGACACTTGCGATGATCCCGGCGCTGGCAGTGCTGACGCTGGCGGTGCCGGCACCGGCCCAGCAGGGCATGAGCCCCGCAGCGCCGGCCGCGCCCGTCGTTCAGCAAGCGCCGGTGGTTTCGCAAGCGCCCGCTGCGCCGGCCCAGCCAGTCCAAGCGGCGCAGCCAACCCAAGCGGCGCAGCCAACACAAGCGGCGCAGCCAGTTCAGGCGGCGCAGCCGGCCCAAACCGCAACGCCTGCGGAGGCCACTGCTACGCCAGGCGAGCGCGACAAACTGCTCAAGGCCGCCGCCGCCCAGCTCCATGATCTGTCGCCCTGGTCGATGTTCATGTCGGCCGACGTAGTGGTCAAGGCTGTCATGATCGGGCTCGCCTTTGCCTCGCTGGTGACCTGGACCATTTTCCTCGCCAAGTTGATCGAGCTCACCGCGATTCAGCGCAGGGTGCGGAGGGCGCTGGCCAAGATTGCCGATGCACGATCGCTGGCGGAGGCGCAATTCGCGCTGGGCGCCAAGGGCAGCGTGCTGGCATCCTTTCTCGCGGCCGCGATGCGCGAGGCGCGACTGTCGGCCGGCATTTCGAGCGATGCCGGCATCAAGGAGCGCGCCGCCTCGAGCTTTGCGGAAATCGTGCGCGCCGAGGCGCGGCGTGTTCGCTTCGGTATGGGACTGCTGGCAACGATCGGTGCAACATCGCCCTTCGTCGGCCTGTTCGGCACGGTGTGGGGCATCATGAACAGCTTCATCGGGATTTCGAAGGCGCAGACCACGAACCTCGCGGTTGTCGCCCCCGGCATCGCCGAGGCGCTGCTCGCCACCGCCATCGGTCTGGTCGCAGCCATTCCCGCCGTCATCATCTACAACCACTTCACGCGAGTCACCAAGGGCTACATGGAACTGGTGAGCCGCGCCTCGGGCGCCGCGGGACGGCTGCTGTCACGCGATCTCGATCGCACCCATGTCAGCGGCGGCCAGCATTCCCGCGCAACAGCGGCGGAGTAGACGATGGGCGCATCGATCAGCGAAGCAGATGCCGACGACGATAGCGATTTTGCCGAATCGCACGAGATCAACGTCACGCCGTTCATCGACGTCATTCTGGTGCTGCTGATCATCTTCATGGTCGCCGCGCCGTTGTCGACCGTGGATCTGCCGATCGATCTGCCGACCTCGACGGCAGCCCCGCAGAAGAAGCCGGACAAGCCGACCTATGTCAGCATCAAGCCGGATCTCGCCGTTGCGATCGGGGAGAACATGGTCAAGCGGGTCGATCTGGTGCGCTCGCTCGATGCGATGCCGGATGCCAGCAAGGAGCGGCACATCTTCCTGCGCGCCGATCGCGCCGTGCCGTACGGGGAATTGATGGACGTTCTCGAGATCCTGCGCGCCGGCGGCTATGCGAAGATCAAGCTGGTCGCGCTCGAAGGTGCTCCGGATCCGGCGGCGGCGCCGGCCAAGCCGTGAGCGAGCTCGACGACCAGAAACCATCCCGGCAGCTGTGGATCTTTGCTGCGGTGATCGCGCTCGCGCTGCACATCGGCGGCGCGGCGCTGGCGATCGCGCATCTGCAGGCCGAAGAGGCCGACGATGCGCTCGGCGCATCCGCGATCGAAATCGGCCTCGAACTCGCCTCGGTGCGGCGCGAGGTGACCGACCTGCCGCCCGGCCCCGACACCGATGCCTCCACGGCGTCGCCCCAGCTTGCCGAGCAGAAGGCCGAGGTCAAGGAAACCGAGCTGCCGCAGGACAAGCCGACCGAGACCGAAGAAGCCGACCGGGTGGTGACGGAAAACGAGTCGAAGAAGCCCGAGGAAGACGATCCGAAGATTGCGGCCGTGCAGACGCAGGCCTCGACGGAATCCGTTGCCTCCGAAGCCACTGCGACGCCGAGTTCGGAGGCCATTCCGGAAGGCGAGCGATCCGTGGCGCCCGCGATCGGCACCGGGGAAACCGCGCGACGTGTGCGCGCGACCTGGCAGAAGGAACTGGTCGCTCATCTCGACAAGCACAAGCGCTACCCGGCAGATCGCTCGCAAAAGACCGCCAAGATCGAGGTTCGATTTACCCTCGACCGGATGGGCCGCGTGCTCGAGACCACCATCGAGAAGAGTTCGGGCGATACCGCGTTTGACGAAGCGGCGCTGGCGATGGTGCGCCGCTCCGACCCGGTGCCGGCCCCGCCGCCATTGATCGCAGACGACGGGCTGAGCTTCACCCTGCCGGTGATCTTCCGCATCAAGGGCAAGAGCTGAGAAGGCGCTCTAGCGTTTTCAAGCGAATGGATACCGGTTCGCGTGAAGAAAACGCGTCAAAACAAAAATCCAGAGCTTCGGTTCTGATTCAGTCAGAACCGATTCTAGATATCGCCGCATTCGATCCAACAAAGTTGTCGCGATGCCGCGATGTGGATTTGATCTGGATGCGCACTTTTTGTGCAATCTGCTCAATCCGACAATTTGCGAGAGTTCGAAACCCGGCTTCCGTTCCGGAAACGATCGTGAAATACTCGATCATGTTGTTGGTGCGCCTGTCGTGGGTGCGGCAAATCGTTGCGTAACCAAGCGATGTCTGGTCCGACACACACACGGGAACGAAATCCCGCCCAGTCGATGCTCCGGCTTCTATCGGAGGGACCGCCGCTGGCCCCCATCGACATGAAGTGCGGCACTCAACTCAGTCGTCGTTTTATTCGCGGCACGCGCTATGGCTATGCCCCAGGCATGCCCGGACACCTTGTCGGCACCTACTATGGTGAGGCTCGGCACTGTGCGTGGACGGTGGAGCGACGGCGGCTCTCTGCGCCGCTGCGGCCGAATTCGATCACAGTGATTCCCGATCGGCATGATGGAGATTGGGAAGTCGAGGGGCCGCTACACGTGTCCCATGTCTATCTCACCAACGAACGGCTGGAGCATTGCCGGACGCTTGTCGGCGGACGAGGCAATGTAGAGCTGATGAAGCGCGTCGGCAGCGAAGACGCAGTGACCTCGCAAATCCTCGCGATCCTGAGCGACCCCGACGTCATCGTCGATCCCGCGGCAAAGTTGTTGGTCGATCGCGCGGTCGACCTGCTCTGCATCCAGCTATTGCGTTCGCACAGCGCAGTGCAGCTGCCGCAGCGCGCTGCCCATGTCCGTGGTGGGCTCGCGCGATGGCAACTGAGGCGCGTGACCGATTACATGCTGGCTCATCTCGACGAGCCGATCGGTCTCGACAAGCTGGCGGCGCAAGTCAGTCTCAGCCGCTACCATTTCTGCACGGCTTTCCGTCTCTCGACCGGATTGACGCCGCATGTTTGGCTAACCCGGCAACGCATGGTGCTTGCCCAGCGGCTGCTGAGCGATCCAAATCTGTCGATCAGTGAAATCGCGCTGGCAGTAGGATTTGCGACGCCGTCGGCTTTCGCGGCGACCTTTCACAGAATTGTCGGCACGACGCCGCGAAGCTTCCGCCGCTCCTTGTAATCGCGCACCCGCCGGATGAAGGCGCCAGGGCTCGTCCGTGGCGGACGTGTGCGCTGTTGCGCCGCGAAAACAGTCGCAATATCGCGATAGCTTTCGCAATCACGCGACGGTTCCGCATCGGAACAAGAGCTATGACCTGTCTCACGGACACTGCACGCAGAGAGACAATCATGAGTAAATGCATTTTGGTCACAGGCGCCGGCTCGGGATTCGGCAAGGCCGCGTCGATCGGCATGGCGAGAAACGGACATAGCGTCATCGCCACCACCCAGGTATCTTCGCAGGTCACGCCGTTGCGTGAGGAAGCGAAAGCGCTGGGCATCGACAAAAATCTCAGAGTCGAACGCCTCGACCTCACGGACCCCTATGACATTGCGCAGGCGCTCACCTTCGAAATCGACGTGCTTTGGAACAATGCCGGCATGGGCGAGGCGGGACCGGTTTGGGAAATCCCGGTCGATCTTGTCCGCAGGAATTTCGAAATCAACGTTTTCTTGCCGCTGCAATTGACGCAAGGCGTCGTGCGCCACTGGATAGAGCAGCACAAGAAGGGCAAAGTGGTCTTCACTTCGTCCATGGGCGGGCTGTTCACCCCGGCGAATTGGGGCACGTATGTCTCGACCAAGCATGCGCTCGAGTCGATTGCGGAAGCGTTGCAGCAGGAGCTTTCGCCCCACGGCATCAAGGTGCAGACCATCAACCCCGGCGCCTACTACACCGGCTACAACGAGACCATGGCGGATAATCCGTTCCGCTGGCTCGACGACAAGAAGCATTTTACCAAGCGCGCCGACCTGCGCAGGGGCTTCGACGAGTTCTTCGCCACGCCCGAAGGCAAAATGGACCCGCAGGAGATGATCGACCGCATGGTCGAGATCGTCCCGGCTGATAATGGAAAATTCCGTAACGTAGTGCCAAAGGTGATTGAGGATATGCTGAAGGCACATCAGCTCGCGGCCTGGGACAACAAGATCTGATCGCCGGGAGCGGAGACCATGAAGCTAACCGAGGAGATTGCACAGGCGGCGATCACGGCGGCGCGAATGGCCGCGTCCGTGATCGGCGTGCCGATGAACATCGCCGTGCTCGATGACGGCGCTCATCTCAAAGCCTTCTCGCGCATGGACGGCGCGCTGCTTGGCTCGATCGATATCGCGCTTGGCAAGGCGAAGACATCGGCGCTGTTCGGGATGACGAGCGAAGCGGTCGGCGAATTCTGCAAGCCTGGAGGCCCTTCGCCTGGCCTCGAGCTGACCAACGGAACGCTTGTCGTGTTTGCAGGCGGCGTGCCCATCTGGGATCGCAACCGCACGTTGATCGGTGCTGTCGGCATTTCGGGCGGTGCGGTAGAGCAGGACCGTCAAGTCGCGCAGGCGGCCGCCGACGCAGTACATTCGGCAACCGCATAACGAGAAGTTCGAATCATGAGGACATTCATGCTGTCAATCGCCCAGACGCTCGTTTTCGCCATCGCGACCGCAGGCATCGCAACGGCGCCGGCTTCGGCCCAACGTACCACGGAAGAAGAGCGCAACCGGGCGCAAGTGCAACGCGGCTTCGACGCATGGCGCGACGGAACCGGGAGCCCGTACGACATCCTTGCCGACGACGCCAACTGGACCATCATGGGCAATTCGCTCGCCGCGAAGAGTTATCCGAGCCGGGAAGCCTTTCTTGCTGAAGTGATCCGGCCCTTCAACGCTCGCATGCGCGACCGCCTGATCCCCAACGTGCATCGGCTTTACACCGACGGCGACACCGTGATCGCGCTGTTCGACGCGAAGGGAACGGCGCGCGACGGCAAGCCCTATGCGAACAGCTATGCCTGGTTCCTTCAAATGAAGGACGGCAAGATTGTCCGGGCGCAGGCGTTCTTCGACAGCATCGTCTTCGTCGATTTCTGGCGACGCATCACGCCGTAGCAGCGTACGCCTAGATCGGATAGTGCTGCGGCCCGGTCTCGATCGTGATCCAGCGCAGTTCGGTGAATTCGGCGATGCCGGCCTTGCCGCCGAAGCGGCCGTAGCCTGATGCCTTGACGCCGCCGAACGGCATCTGCGCCTCGTCGTGCACCGTGGGACCGTTGACGTGGCAGATCCCGGAATCGATGCGTTTGGCAATTTCGAAGGCACGGGCGATGTCGCGACCGAACACCGCCGCCGACAGCCCATACTCGGTGTCGTTGGCGACGCGCACCGCTTCGTCGGCGCCGTTGACGCGCACGACGCAGACCACAGGCCCGAACGACTCCTCGGCATAGATCCGCATCGACGAGTTGACGCCGTCGATCACGGTCGCCGACATCAGCGTGCCCTCGCTGCGTCCGCCCGCGACCACCTTGGCGCCCTTGCTGACGGCATCGTTGATCAGGGTCTGGATGCGCGCCGCGGCATCGGCGCCGATCAGCGATCCCAATGGCGCGTTGCCCTTGCGGGGGTCGCCGGCGACCAGCGAGCCGGCTTTCGCCGCGAGTTTCGTCACGAAGGCGTCGGCGACCTTTTCATCGACGACGAGGCGCTCGGTCGACATGCAGATCTGGCCCTGGTTCATGAAGGCGCCGAAGGCGGCTGCAGCCACCGCCGCGTCGATGTCGGCGTCGTCGAGCACGATCATGGGCGCCTTGCCGCCGAGTTCGAGCAGCGCCGGCTTGAGGTACTTTGCCGCCACCTGTGCGATGATGCGCCCGACGCGGGTCGAGCCGGTGAAATTGACCCGGCGCACCGCGGGATGGCCGATCAGCATTTCGATCAGCGCAGGCGCATCTTCCGGCGCGTTGGTGATGACGTTGAGGACGCCGGGCGGCAGCCCCGCGTCGCGCAGGCATTCCGCAATCAGCCGATGGGTGCCCGGACAGATCTCGGAGGCCTTCAGCACGACCGTGTTGCCGCAGGCCAGCGGCAGGGCGATGGCGCGCACGCCGAGAATGACCGGCGCGTTCCATGGCGCCATGCTCAGCACCACGCCGGCAGGCTGGCGCACCGCCATCGCGATGCAGCCCGGCTTGTCCGAGGGGATCACTTCGCCCGAGATCTGCGTGGTCATCGCCGCCGCCTCGCGCAGCATGCCGGCGGCGAGGTGGACATTGAATCCCGCCCAGCCGGCGGTCGCGCCGGTCTCGGCCGCCATCAGTTCGATGAATTGCGGCGTTTTCGATGCCAGCAGGTCCGCAGCCTTCAGCAGGATCGCGCGCCGGGCGTTCGGGCCGGTGGCGGACCATGCCGGGAAGGCGGCTGCCGCGGTATCGGCCGCGCGCCGGGCGTCGGCGATCTGGGCTGCGGCGGCGCGGCTTGCCACATCGCCCGTGATCGGGTTCAGCCGGTCGAACGTGGCGCCGTTCGCGGCCGGGACATCCTTGCTTTCGAGCAGAAGCGAGATTTCGTGCATGGCGTTCTCCTTCGAACCGTGTCGTTACGATGGCGTGATGGCGGGTGAGGGCGCGCCGCCGAGATAGGCGCGCTGGACCGCCGGATCGGCCTTGAGGTGCTCCGATGTGCCGTGGCCGACGATGACGCCGTTTTCGAGCACGTAGCCGCGGTCGGCGATCCGCAAGCTCTCCTGCGCATTCTGCTCCACCAGCAGCAGCCCGACTCCGGCCTCGCGCACCCGGCGCAAGGTCGCGAACAATTCCTGCACCATGGCGGGCGAGAGCCCGAGCGACGGCTCGTCGAGCAGCAGGATGTCCGGATTGGACATCAGCGCGCGGCCGATCGCCAGCATCTGCTGCTCGCCGCCGCTCATGGTGCGCGCGATCTGGCCGGCGCGTTCGCGGAGCCGCGGGAACAGGCCGAGCACCTGCTCGCGCCGTGCCGCCTCGCCCGCGCGCGCGCGCCTCGGATTGGCGCCGAGCAGGAGATTTTCCCTCACCGTCAGGTCGCCGAAGATGCCGCGGCCCTCGGGCACCAGCGCCAGCCCGCATTCGACGATCTCGTGCGCGGCCAGCGCCGAGATATCGCGGTCGCCGAGCATCACCCGCTTGCCCGGCAACGTGCGGGCGACCCCGGCGATGGCTTTCAGCAGCGAGGTCTTGCCGGCGCCGTTGGCGCCGAGGATCGTCACGATCTCGCCGCGGTCGACACGGAGCGCGACGCCGTCGAGTGCCCGATGCAGGCCATAGGCCAGGCTGAGATCGTCGACCTCAAGCATCGGCGGCCACTCCACCCAGATAGGCCTTGACCACGGCCGCATCGTTGAGAACGTCGTCGGTCGCGCCCTCGGCGATCTTGCGGCCGCTGCTCATCACGACGCAGCGGTCGCACAGCGCGCGCACCGCGTTCATGACATGCTCGACCAGCACGATGGTGATCCCGTCGGCCTTCAGCGACCGGATCAGTTCGATGCCGATCATCAGTTCCGATGGATTGAGCCCCGCGAGCCATTCGTCCAGCAGCAGCAGGCGCGGTTTCGCCGCGAGCGCACGCGCGAGTTCGAGCCGCTTGCGGTCGATATAGGTGAGGTCGGCCGCCGGCCGCCGGTCCTGTCCGCCAAGGCCGACGCGTTCGAGCAGCAGGTCGATCCGCGCCTCTGCCTCGGCGGCAGACACATGTGGCTTCTGGAACGCGAGCCCCGCCCTGATGTTCTCGCGGCAGTCCATGCCGTCGAGCACGCGGACGAGCTGGAACGTCCGCGCCAGTCCGAGGCGCGCGATCTTGTACGCAGCAAGACCCGCAATGTCGCGGCCCATCAGGCGGATGGTGCCGGCATCGGGACGCAGCACGCCCGACATCAGGTTGAGCGCCGTCGTCTTGCCCGAGCCGTTGGGCCCGAGCAGGCCCATGATCTCGCCCTGTCCGACGTCAAAGCCGAGATCGTTGACGGCGACCAGGCCGCCGAAGGCGCGCCGCAGGCCTGCGACCTGAAGAACGGGCGCGTGGGTTTGAGCGCTCATGCGGCCACCCGCTTGGCAGCTTCGCCGCGCAACCTCGCAGGCAGCTTTTCGAACAGGCCGGCGACGCCCCGCGGCAGCATGTACACGATCAGCAGGAAGATGCAGCCAAGGATGATCGTGAACGTGTTCGGAAACCGCGCGCTCAAGAGTTCGAACAGCAGCGTCAGCGGCACGGCGCCGAGCACCGGTCCCCACAGCCGGTGCGCGCCGCCGAGCAACGCCATGATCAGCACCTGGAACGAGATCATCGAGTTGAACGCGATCGACGGCTCGATATAGGTCCAGCGCGGCGCCATGATCGCGCCGACCAGCGTCATGATGGTGGCGCTGATCGCAAACAGCGCGACCTTGGCGAAGGTGGTGTTGATCCCGCAATGTTTTGCCACCGTCTCGTCTTCGCCGATCACGCGCAAGGCAAAGCCGAGGCGGGAGCGCGCGATCAGCCAGCCCAGCAGGAATACCGCGACGGTGAGCAGCAGCAACTGCCAGTAGATGTCGCTCTGGGTGATGTCGACGAAGACATAGCGGCCGAGCACGCGCGACTTGTTGACCTCGAACCAGACCACGAGCTGGCGGATCAGCTCGGTCAGGCCGAACGTGAAGATGACGAAATAGACGCCGCTCAGCCGCAGCGTCGAGAGGCCGACGATGCCTGCCAGCACCGCGCCGAGGCCCGCCGCGATCAGCAGCACCATCGGCCACGGCAAGACTTCGCCGAGCACGGCCACCGTGTAGGCGCCGACGCCGAAAAACGCCGTCGTCGCCAGCGAGACGTAGCGGGTGGGTCCGGAGAACATGCCCCAGGCGGTCGCCAGCACGGTGTATTGCAGCAGGCTGATGGCCAGCGCGAGGTAGTAGGGGTTGCCGAGGCGCGGCACGAAGGTGAGCAGCGCAAGGGCTGCGAGCGCCAGCGCGCCGAGGATGGCAGTTCTCGCGCTCATCGTGTCGCCCTGCCAAACAGGCCGGCGGGCTTGACCAGCAGCACGGCGAGGAACAGCGCGAAGTTGACGGCGAGCGTGAGACCAGGATCGACATAGGAAGCAACCAGCGCCTCGCTCAGACCAAGCGCCAGCCCCGCGACCAGGCAGCCCAGCATGTTGCCGACGCCGCCCATCACAACCACGATCAAGGCCTTCATCGTGAACACGACGCCGGACGATGCGCTGAAGGTGAGGAAGGTGCTGACCAGCACGCCGGCCGCGGCCACCAGCGCGCCGCCGAGCGCAAACGTCAGCGCGGAAGCCTGCGGCACGTTGATGGCGACGAGCTGCGCCGCGAACGGATCGACGGCGACGGCACGGATCGCCGTGCCGGCGCGGGTCCGCGTCAGCGCCAGATAGAGCGCCAGCCCGAGCACGATGGTGATGCCGAGCGCGGCGAGGCGGTTGGCCGCCACGGTCTCGCCGACGAACTGCACCGGGAAGGCGAGAAACGAGTAGCTGTAATAGGCGCCGCCGAACATCGCGAGCATCGAGCCTTGAATCACGAAGGTGAGCCCGAAGGTTGCCAGGATGCTGTCGACCTCCAGCGCGTCGCGGTTGGGCGCGCGGCGCACCAGCGGCGTCAGCAGGATCTTGTAGATCGCAAAATTCAGGACGAAGGCAAGGGGGACGACCAGCGCGAGGCCAACGAACGGACTGATCGCCCAGCCGGTGAACAGCCAGTGCGAGGCAAAGGCGGCTGCGATCAGGAATTCGCCGTAGGAGAGGTTCATGATGCGCGCAACGCCGTACTGGAGCGTGAGCCCCATGGCGATGAGCGCATACATGCCGCCCAGCATCAGGCCGGTCAGAATGGCGTTCGTCATGGCTGGACCGGCCGCGTTTGCTGTGAAGTTACGGGGCCACCCACGCCGGCTTCGGAACGATCGCAGTGCGTGCACCCTCGTTCTTCGCCGGTGCGATGCCGTAGAACTCGCCGTCCTGCCACTGGCCGACCCACCAGAAGCGCGTCGGCATGTTGTTCTCGAGCTTGACCTTGCCGATCACGGTATCGAACGAACCGGTCTGCAGGTCCTTGATGACGGCGGCGCGGTCGATCTTCCCGACGCGCTCGATCGCCTGCTGCAGCATCTGCAGGCTGGCGTAGGTCACCGCGCTGGCCCAGCGATCGGGCTCGGCGCCGTTGGCGGCGGAAGCCTTGTGGCGGGCGAGGTAGTCCTTGATCGCCGGGCTGTCGCCGCTCCAGCCGCCGATGCCCATCACGCCTTCGGTGTTCTTGGCGAACTTCGCGCGATAGAGCGGGAAAGCCGTACCGACGCCGGTGTAGAACACTTTCGGATTGAAGCTCGCAATGCGCGCCTGCTCGGTCAGCGCCAGCGTATCCGGCGGATAGCTGAAGGCGATGAAGACGTCAGGGTTGAGCGCCTTGATCTCGTTGACGATCGGCGCGAGATCCTGCGTGCCGATCGGATAGCTCTTGTCGTAGGCGAGCTTGAATTTCGCATTGGTGAGCGCCGGCCGCGCCGCGCTCGACAGGTCGATGCCGAAACCGTCGGCGATGCTGACCATCGCGACCGTGTCGCCGATCTTCTTTTCATCGCGCAGCTTGGTGAGCAGTTCGACCAGCGACTTCGCGGCATCGGCGCTGGTGCCGAGCATCCAGAAACTGTTGGGCCAGCGTTTTGCGAGTTCCGGCGCGCGGTCGGTGACGGCCGTTGCCGCGAGGTGCGGATAGCCTTCGCGGTTGAGCGTCGGCCCGACCGCGAGGTTGAGGCCGGTGCCCCACGGCGGCAGGATGAAATCGACCTTGTCCTGGTTGATCAGCCGCTCCAGCGCGCGCACGGCCTCCTCGGCGTTGGAGCGGTCGTCGTATTGCACGACCTCGATCGGCACGCGCTTGTCGCCGAGCTTGATGCCGCCGGCGGCGTTCACTTCCTTCACCCACAATTCGTAGTTGGGGATCGTGGTCACGGCCGCGCCCCCGGTGTTCGGGCCGGTGCGCGAGATCGCATAGCCGATCTTGATCGAGCTTTGCGCTTCGGCAACGGCGGAAAGGCCGAGGGTGGCGGCGCAGGTGGCGGCTACCAGCAGCGCGGCGCGCCGCGTCAGAAATGTCGTCATGTTTTCCTCCCGGATGTGCTTGGACCGGCGCCATTGGCTGGCGCTCGTGATTGCCTGACGTTAGGGGAGGTCACGGGAGGCTTGGAATTGGACGTAACCGGGGAAGTATTGTACTTTTCTGGCAACCGGGCCTGTTCGCAGGCGGCGGATTGTCTCAGGAGGCGGCGGGATGGCGGCGTCGATCGCGTTGAATGGACTGCCGGTCGGCGTCGCGCTCGCGGTCCGCGCCGAGCCGTTTTCGGCCGCTCTGGCCTCGCGGTCCTGGTCGATCCGCCAGAAGGCCGGGCGTCGGGCGCACCTGTTGCTGCTCCTGTCCGACCGCGGCCGGGCGTCCTGGCAGGGGACCGAAATTGTGCTCGCAGCGCCGACGCTGCTCTGGCTGCCGGGCAACGTCGATGCCACGATCGAAGTGAGCGCCGGCGCGCAGGGCTTCCTGCTGTCGACGGACGACGACTTCCTGATCAAGATCGTCGCCGGCAATGCCGAGGCGCTGCATCTGCGCCGCACCACCGAGCGTGTGGCGCTGATCGATGGCGAGGCGCTCGCGCCGCATCTCGATGCCGTCTCTCACGCCTGCCGCGCCGTCGCGGCGGAACTGCGCAGCCCCGGCTACGGTGGCGCGACGCTGATCTCCTCGCATCTGCTGCTGCTGTGCTTGCAACTCTGGCGGCTCAGCGCCTCCCACGACGAGCGAGACGAGATGGCCGCGCGCGGCGGTCCGGCGCTGGTCGGCAATTTCCTGCAGATGGTCGAACTGCATTACCGCGACGGCTGGCCGGTGGCGCGCTATGCGGATGCGCTCGGCGTCACCTCCGACAAGCTGCACGCGCACTGCCAGCGCGAGAAGAACTGCGGCCCGCGCGCCATCATCCACGAGCGCCTGCTCCGCGAAGCCTGCACCCGCCTGCAGCAGCTCGATCTTCCCGTCGAGCAGATCGGCTACGGCCTCGGTTTTCGCGACCCGGCGTACTTCAACCGATTTTTCCGCAAGTATAGGGGGGCGTCGCCGGGGAATTATCGGCGGCAGGTTCGGCTGGAGCACGCGCGGAGCGGGCCGTCGTATGCGGCGTGGCCGTGAGCGCCGGCCGCGCGCGGTTTCATCAGGCCAATGCGGCGTCAGACGACCGTGAACTCCGCTTTGGGACGATTGTCTGAAGAGGGAGTAGCTCAGTGGTTTGCCAGCAAATGACCCCGAGCAGACATTGGCTCGTAGCCATCTCTTCACAGGTCAAGCCGCATCTCGCCCCTTCAGGAGCCATTCTGATTGTTGACGGTGGCGCGCTCCCCAGCCCACACTGGTCGACAGGTGGCATTGGCGGCCCGCATGTCAGACCTTACGGACGTCACCCGGAAGCTCTTAGCTGTCTTCGCGGCAGACGTGGAAGGCTATAGCCGCCTCATGGGCGCCGATGAAGTCGGCACGATGAAGGGGCTCAGCGAGCGCCGCGCGATCCTCGATAGGTTTCCGAGTGACCGAGCGTCGGATCTACGGAAGCGTTACCCGTACAGAGAACAGGATTGCAGGAAGCTTGAGGAAGCGTTTCGGATGGGCGGAATGCCGGAGTGAGCCGCCCTGATGTCTGCTTGTGGCCCCCCAAGCCGACACTTGCAGGACCCCGACGGGGGCTATGCCTCCGCTACGGTCGGCCGTTAGCATGCCAGCGGGTCGAGACCGTCGCAAGCCAACTTGATGATTAGGTCTCGATACTCCTCAGCGGCGCCTGAGGCGATTCGTCTGCGCGCTTTATTTGGCGAGTTGCGCGTTATCAACCGCTCGCCGGCCACGAAGGCAGACATCGCACTACCGCCAAGTCAGTTTCTCACCCAAGGCGGCCTTGAGCGAGATCAGATATGAACCGTGCGGAAATCAGCTGTCTGCCGAAAATCGGTCCGAGCGGAATGCCGACCCTCTTTCAAATCGCTGACGCGGGTGCAACAATATCTCGTTTTTCACCACTTTCGCGCAGGAGGGGTTCATGACAATTTCGAATGTAACTCGCCGCAGAATGATCGGTGGTATAGCGGTTGGAGTAAGCGTGGCGGCGGCAATCTCCTCGGGCCGCTTTGTAAGCGGTGCGAGTGCTCAATCCGCGAGAAAGACTTTCGTTCTGGTTCCGGGTGCCTTCTCCGGTGGATGGTGTTGGCGTCGCGTTTCAGACAGGCTGGAGAAGCAAGGTCACAAGGTCTACTCGCTTACGCTAACTGGCTTGGCGGATCGCTCGCATCTCTTGAGCAAGGACATTAATCTCGACACGCACATAGCCGATATCGTCAATCTGGCGGAGTGGGAGGATCTCAACGACATTTGCCTCGTAGCATGGTCCTACGGGGGTTATCCGGCTTCAGGCGCGCTCGAACGAATCGGAAATCGGGTTTCGTCTATCGTATGGGTTGATGCGTTGAAGCCTTCGGATGGTCAGTCATTTCGTGACGAAGTGCCGTTCAAGGTGGAAGAGGGCGCGATCAGCTTTCCTGCTCCAAAGGCGGTCCGCCCGGATGCGTATCAAGATCCCAGGGACGCTGCCTGGTTTCTATCGAAGGCAACCCCGCAGCCGCTCGGCACGTGGCAGCAACCGGTGAAACTCTCAGGCGCTCGCGAAAAGGTCGCGAAGAAGACCTACATCCGTTTACCCAAATTTCCGATGGCTGCATTGGACAAGGCCCAGGCAGAATGCAAGGCAGACAGTTCTTGGACGGTGATGGAAAATACGTCGTCCGGCCATCCTGTCATGATCAACGAGCCGGATTGGCTCACTGGTGTATTGCTGCAGGCCAGCTGACATCCTCACCGAGTGAGTTTCGCTTGCGTTGCGGTGTGAGCGCGGGCCTATTTGGTCCGCGCCCTACTTTGCATGGGGTTTGTTTTCCATATTTTGTGTTCGGGGCATGCAAAAGCCCTCTCCCGGTACGGGAGAGGGCTGAGTGACATCGTCCGAAGTTGCGACCCTCAGGTCTTCTTCGGCATCGGGCAGACGCTCTTCTCGAGCGAGGTGAAGGCTTCCGCCGCCGGGATGGTGGCGAGCTCTATTGCCGTCGGACCATCTTAAGTTGATTTACCATGCCGATCACGGTAGGGATCCTAGCTGGAAGTGACGCCGATGCAGGGACATCTAAATGCGTAGCGGCTTTTTTCTTGTTTGTTTCCCTTTGCTGTTGTCAGGCTGCCTAAGTGATCGCGATATGCCCGGAGTTCGGTCGAAGGTTGCCGCGGCTGAGGCCGCTCAGCACTTGGTCACGCCTGAACTCATCAAGGGATGCGCAGACAAGGTAGCCAAGGAATTTCCTTCCGTAACCGTTGTAAGTTCGTTCGTTCTCTCGCCACAAGCCGCCGGCAGGTTTAACGATTTAGAGGAATGGCTTCCGAAAGATAACATCGTTGCCTTGGTTGCTCGGACTACGAATACGGGCTTGTTCGGACAGGAAAACAAGAGCTATTCGGGATGTTCATATCGGCTTGAAGATGGTCGCTTGGTATTCCACAAGGTGCACGGCGTTGGCTCCTTCGCACCAAAGGTCATTGTCGTGCAACTGCCTCGTTGATTCCTGAAAAGCGGTGCTCGGCGGGCTTCATCTGCCGTTGCTGCCGCGATCATCCGACAATGGAACTGCTGCACTATCAGCAGGTGTCCTGTCTCTCACGCCTGCCGCGCCATCGCGGCGGAGCTGCGCAGCCCCGGCTACGGCGGCGCGACGCTGATCTCCTCGCACCTGCTGCTGCTGTGCTTGCAGCTCTGGCGGCTCAGCGCGTCGCACGACGAGCGAGACGAGATGGCCGCGCGCGGCGGCCCCGCGCTGGTCGGCAATTTCCTGCAGATGGTCGAACTGCACTACCGCGACGGCTGGCCGGTGGCGCGCTATGCGGATGCGCTCGGCGTCACCTCCGACAAGCTGCACGCGCACTGCCAGCGCGAGAAGAACTGCGGCCCCCGCGCCATCATCCACGAGCGCCTGCTCCGCGAAGCCTGCACCCGCCTGCAGCAGCTCGATCTTCCCGTCGAGCAGATCGGCTACGGCCTCGGTTTTCGCGATCCGGCGTATTTCAACCGCTTCTTCCGGAAGTATAGGGGTGCATCGCCAGGGAATTATCGCCGGCAGGTCAGGCTGGAGCACGCACGGAGCGGGCCGTCGTATGCGGCGTGGCCGTGAGCGCCGGCCGCTCGCCGGCTCATCAGGTTCGTGAGCGATCAGATTGATCGTGATTTCCACTTTGGCATTGCCGAGATCTGTCTGGCGCTGCTGCAAAGTAACCTGGCCAGGCTGCGAATACTGCTCCGGCTGCAGTTATGCTATTCGCGACCATAAGGGAAATGACCAGCGGCGTTAACATGGCGACCTGCTACCTCGTAAGCTTTGGTTGCTGGCCGCGTTAGTTCTGTTTGATGCCTAACAGCGGCTCTCTTGCCTGCATCGCCGACTGCACCTTCTGAAACGCGCGTAGCTCGATCTGGCGGATACGCTCACCCGATATTCCATACTCCGCGGCGAGGGTTTCAAGTTTCGGGGGATCTTCCGTCAAATGGCGTGCCGTAAAGATGCGTCTTTCACGGGGGTTCAACGTCTCAATCGCGGCTTTCAGCGCTTCTTGCCGTTTGGCCAATTCCTGGTTCTCGGCAATCTCGATGTCGTGAGCAGGTGAAGGGTCAACAAGCCGTTCGATTGCATCGCCCGTCTCGCGGTCGGCTTGGATGGCTGAATTCAGGGACACGTCCCCACGCAGGCGGCGGTCCATATCTACGACTTCACGTTCAGATACTTTGAGGCGCGCAGCAATTGCCTTTGCTTGCTCCGGCCGGAGATCTCCGTCCTCAAGAGCAGAGATGGCGCTTTTGGATCGCCTCAGTTTGAAGAACAGCTTCTTTTGCGCCGAGTTTGCTGAAATCTTCACCAGTGACCATGAGCGAAGAACGTATTCCTGAATTGTCGCTCTAATCCACCACATCGCATAGGTAGAAAGGCGAATTCCGCGCTCTGGATCAAAGCGCCGGACGGCCTGCATAAGACCGATGTTACCCTCGGAAACGATGTCGGCGATGGGCAACCCATAGCCACGATATCGCATGGCGATTTTCGCAACCAGACGCAGATGGCTCGTCACGAGGCGATAGGCTGCCTCACGATCGCCTTGCTGGCGCCATCGCCTGGCGAAGGCAGTCTCTTCCTCCTGCGTAAGGATCGGAAATTTGCGAATTTCGGTCAGGTAATGCGCCAGCCCGGTGCCGAATAACGGCAATGGCTGAGAAACGGCGTGATACATTTTCCCCTCGCATTAGTCTCATAAAGATAGGTATGACGGCATGTTCAAAAGAGGCGGCGATGCCTCCTGCCATGGATGTTCACGATAACCGCGCGCTCAGAACACACCCCGGAAACTTCCGAGCTCGACAGCCCTGTGGTCCGAACAGCATTGATCAACGTCCCAACAAATCACAGCGAGGCAGCGTCTCCAGAGGTTTGCGTGCCAAAGCGGTGATCTGATCCGTGGCTGGCACCAGTCCTCGAATCCGGGCCGGATTCCAGAACGCGCAGGGCATCCAGGATGTCGTCGAAGCTTACAACTCCATCGATTGTTTGGTTCAATTCCGGAATGCCTTTCACGGCGCATGCATCTGCGGCCCAAGACGATAGGATTGCGCGCTTCTCATACGATGTCAGGTCGCTGTCTTCGACGACGTCCATGGGATGACCGTATGCATCAGCTGGGTGCAGCAGTTCGGCCATATCCAGGTTCGTTGTCCGGCTGCCATTCATGCGCAAGGAGAAGCGATCCGGAAACGTATCTTGCAAGAGAGCGTCCACGGCAGCGTGCTCTTCGTTCAAGCGGCGCTCGATATACGCTCGTTCAAGGTCCGACAGACGCGTTGCGAGGAGCCTGCGGTATCGATCGACACTATTTCGATGCGTTCGCAGCCGTTCCATGTTCTTGTCGAGCATCATCAAACCTCCGGCTTCACGCGGCAATGGCACGTTCGGTGGAGCGCAACCGATAAGGCTTTCCGCCGGGAGGATTCCGGGGACCGCCATCCAGTTCGCACAAGGCTTCAAGGATCTCGTCGATCGATACTGGCTTCTTCAGCCCCACCGGCGAACGCATCGAGGGGCAGGACGCTATGGCAGACGCATCCAACGCCCAGGATGCCAGAATTGCCCGCTTCTCGGACGTTGTCAGGCCAAGGTGACACACCACCTCCTTTGGATGTTCGAAGACGGTACCGGGATGAAGAAGCGCGTTGAATTCAAGAACGTTGTCGTCGGCGGTCGTCGGCCGCATGGCATCCTCCTTTTCATTGACGACGAATGGCAGCCGCGCGACCCATCGCGCGGCACCGACAGAGCCGAACCTAGGCCGCCTTGGCTTCGAGTTTCTGGACGTTGTCGGCTGACACGCCGTTGATCGCGATCCGACGCGGCTTCATGGCTTCCGGGATTTCCCGCACCAGTTCGATCTTGAGTAGGCCATTGTCGAACGCGGCACTCTTGACTTGGACATAATCCGCCAGGTTGAACTGCCGCTTGAAGTTGCGCGTAGAGATACCGCGATAGAGGAAATCGCGCTCGGCCTTCTCGGACTTGCTGCCTTCGATGGTGACCACGTTCTGTTCGGCCGTGATCGCGATATCGCTGGGTGCAAAACCCGCAACCGCTAGCGAGATTTGGTAGCGGTCCTCGGCAACTCGTTCGATGTTGTAAGGCGGATAGTTGTCCTCGCCAGCCCTCTGGGCCATCTCCGCGAGGTCAAACAGGCGGTCTAAGCCGATGGTCGAACGCCAGAGGGGAGAGATGTCGTAACTGCGCATAGCCAAATCCTCCTGAGAGCAAGATGGATACGAGCGGCACCGGACACGACCGGTGCCCGTCTCACTGGTCCGGGCCCATGGGGCGCCCGGACACCACCGTCCGGTGGCGTCAAAAAAATTAGCAAAGTCGTTTTTGGTTTCAAGAGGGGGTTAGAAAAATTTTTGGAGACCGATGACGCCCAACCCGTCCGGGGTTAGTTAACAAACACTAAAACTTCCCGTGGAAGCCGGGATGCATGGGTTAGGGCTGCGCTTCCGGGCCATCGCCATTCGTTGCGCCCGTCACCATGGACGGACGTCAGCGGCATAGTGTGGCGGGCAGCGCGGCAGGGCGCCGCCCGCAAAGTCGCGCTAGTGTGTGTTGATCGCGATACGCTTGACGTCTTCTCGGGGCTTCTCGGACTTCGGCAACGAGATCGTCAATACGCCATTCTTGAACGACGCCTCGACCTTGTCCTCTTGAATGTCCTCGAGGGGGATCGCACGTTCGAAGGATCCGTAGTAGCGCTCCGTAAAGTATTTGCCTTCGCCGGTACGCTCGGCCTTTTTCTCCCCTCGGATAGTCAGGACGCCATTGGCAATTTCAACCTCGACATCCTTCTCGGTCATGCCGGGCAGTTCGGCCGAGACGATCAGTTCCTTTTGACCGTCGTTCAACTCGATTCTCGGCCAGCCGAGGCGACCTTCCATCAGCGATGACAGACCGGTATTGCCGAAGCCCCGAAAGACATCGTCGAACAGACGATTCATCTCCCGATGCAACGTCAGGAAGGGGTCGGAGTTTTCGCGCGCCGGCGCAAGCTCCTGGTTCTTCGTCCAGGGGATGAGATCACGAATAGCCATGTATCTTCTCCATTGATTGGTAGCGGTGCGGGCGTCGTCCACCCACACCTCGTTCTCGATACTTTGACTGACGTCTAGGCTGCTTTTTTCCGCTCGATTTGCGGCGGAGCCGGAGCCCTTGCGCCGATTTTGATACGACGCGGCTTCACGGATTCCGGTACCTCGCGCACGAGGTCGATCACCAGCAAGCCATCCTGGAGGAAGGCCTGCTTCACCTGAACGTGGTCGGCGAGATTGAACACGCGCCGGAACGGCCTCGCGGCAATGCCCAGATAGAGGTATTCGCGCGCTTTTCCCTCGGCCTTCTTGCCCTGGATGGTCAGCGCGTTCTGTTCTGCGGTCACGGTAATATCTTCCACGCCAAATCCGGCCACTGCCAGGGAAATCCGGTATTGGTCCGCACTTGAACGTTCGATGTTGTAAGGTGGGTAGTTGTCCTCGCGCGACTGACGCAGCGCGCTGTCGACGAGATCGGCTACTTGATCGAAGCCGATGGTGGAGCGCCAGAGCGGCGCCAAGTCAAGGTTGGTCCTCATAACCAAGTCCTCCTGAGAGCAAGTTGGATACGAAGGAGCGCTGGACACCTGTCCGGCGCCCGATCAAGTCTGCCGGACCCAAGCTGGCATCCGGCACCGATTTTGCGGCAAGACAGAATTAAGAAAAGCGATGGTTGTTTCAAGAACCTCCCGAGTTTTTAGGCCGCTTTGATGGCGTTCAAGCCGGCAAGCCGCTTTATTTCCTGCTCTGCCGCTAGTGCCAGACGAAGTAACCTTTGCTGCTCATCACCGGGAAGGTTTTCCTGTGCGAGCAGGGTTTGACAGTGCAGAAGAACGCGCCGCACGCTTTCCACGAGAAAGGCGCGCACGGTTGCGGGGAGGGGCCGCTCGCCCCGGGAGGCGGGCGGCCAGATGGCAGGCTTGAACATTTTCTTTTCTCGGTCGAAGGAAGCGCGACCTGCGGCCATCGCGCGCCGTCGCGTGAGTTCAGCTGACGTGAGGCAGGCCCCGTTCGTAGTCCGATGGAAGTCGGAGAATACCCGGCTGGGTGCTATCGGGCAGCAGTAGCGTGTCGACGTTGAACACCGGCGTCCCTGGCTTCCAGTCCATCCAGCGCATTGAATCCAGATAGTGGACGGGCGGTAGTGGGAGGACCCGGCCAGCCGGATCGAAGGGCTGCCTGGGCGTGCTGTCCATTGCAAAGGTACTGCTCGGCAAAAGCATCGCCAGAGCCGTAGTGCCGACGACAGCCCACCGGCCGCGGCGCAAAATCTCCGAGATAGCGGAGACGAAACTATGATTGCAGGTCATCTCATCCTCCAGTCGGAACAAAGCTGATCCATCCGATCGTGATGAAGCTGAGGGCGAACATGAGCCAATGCACCACAGTCGCCCCGCTCTTGCGCGATCGAGATTGCATGCGTGTGCTCATCTGAGTCTCCTTCGGGTCCTTCCTTTCTCGTTGCTGACAGCGGCGTCCAAACCGGGTCGGGAACCGGCCTCGGGCGGAAACGACCTAGGTAAAGAAAAAGGGGCGTTCAAGGGGACGCGAAAAAATTTTTGTCACTCGTCGACCGGAGTGTCGGCTTCCTCTTGAACCGTCATTTTTCTCAGACCAGCTAATCGACGCTGTGGTCAAGGGGGACCACTAGGTAAACGGAAGGGGAAAACGATGCTGCTGTTTCGTTGGCTTGGAAAAGTCGGCACTGTCTCGGCTCTGTTTTTGACGCTGTCCGAAGTGCCCGTCGTGGCTCAAATTCCGGATCTCGGTACGGGCCGTGTTCCCACGCTTGCGCCGTTGGTCAGAGAGGTTACGCCTGCCGTCGTCAACATCTCGGTTCAAGGGCGGGTGCGGGAAGACAATCCGCTCTACCAGGATCCGCTGTTCCGCGAGTTCTTCAACGTCCCCAAGCAACTCGAGAAGGAGGTCAATGCGACCGGATCGGGCGTGATCGTCGATTCGCAGCGCGGTTATGTGCTGACAGCCAATCATGTCGTCGCCAATGCAGCCGCGGTGCAGATCAGAACCAAGGATGGCCGCAATTTCGCCGGCCGCATTGTCGGCCGCGACGCGCCGACCGACATCGCATTGCTGCAAATCATGGAGCCGGCCGGGCTGAAGGCGATTGCGTTCGGCGATAACGACGCGCTGCAGGTTGGCGACTTCGTAATCGCGGTTGGCAATCCCTTCGGTCTCGGCCAGACCGTGACCTCGGGACTCGTCAGCGCTCTGGGGCGCACCGGGCTCGGCAAGCATGGTTATGAGGATTTCATCCAGACCGATGCGGCGATTAACCCCGGCAATTCCGGCGGTGCCTTGATCAATCTGCGCGGCGAACTGGTCGGCATCAACACAGCGATCATCTCGCCTGGTGGCGGCAATGTGGGCATCGGATTTGCAGTACCAATCAACATGGCGCGAAAGGTGATGGATCAGCTTGCGACGACAGGTCGGGTACAGCGCGGGCGGATCGGCATTGCACTGGAAGATCTCGATGCGCCGGGCACCACGCAGGGCGCCCGCGTCAGTCAGGTCAGCCCCGGCTCGCCCGCGGAGCGGGCAGGGTTGCGCCGCGGCGATATCATCCTGAAAGCCAATGATTTTCCGATCCGCAGCGCTACGCAGATGCGCAACCTGATAGGGCTGACCCCGGTGGGACGGCAGGTACGGCTGACGATCGAACGTGATCGGGTGACCGAGAACGCCACGGTCGAGGTTGTACCGATGAACGAACAGAAGCCGAATAGCCCGCGAGCCAGATTGAATTAGTCTACGGATCGCTGTTGCTATCTGGACGTGGCCGGCCATGCGCTTCTGGCTTGGCCGACCGTGCAGACGGCCGCCAGGCATCTCGCACACGGTCACATGGCGGCGAAAAGGGCGGCAAATTACAGCGGATCTCTACTGTGCATGGGGTTGTTTTCGATGTTTTGTGTCCGGGCACTTTCGGTGCACGACATCCGACCCACCCACATTCAAAAGCCCTCTCCCGCGAGCGGGAGAGGGCTGCGTGCAGATTGTCCGATGATAAATGACCCTCAGGTCTTCTTCAGCATCGGGCAGACGCTCTTCTCGAGCGGGATGAAGGCTTCCGCTGCCGGGATGGTGGCGACGAGGTTGTAGTAGTCCCACGGATACTTCGAGTCGGCCGGCTTCTTTACCTCGAACAGGTAGGCCGGGTGGATCTTGCGGCCGTCGGCGCGGACCGTGCCCTTGCCGAACAGCGGGTCGTCGGTCGGCAGTTCCTTCATCTTGGCGACCACGGCGCGGCCGTCATGCGGATTGCCGCCGAGCGCTTCCAGCGCCTTGAAATAGTGAATCAGCGAGGAATAGACGCCGGCCTGGACCATCGTCGGCGGGCCCTTCTTGTGCTTCTCGACGAAGCGCTTCGAGAAGGCGCGGGTCTGGTCGTTCATGTCCCAGTAGAACGTCTCGGTGAAGTTCAGCCCCTGCGCGACCTTCAGCCCGAGCGAGTGAACGTCGGTGATGAACATCAGCATGCCCGCGAGCTTCTGCCCGCCCTGGACGATGCCGAACTCCGCCGCCTGCTTGATCGAGTTGGTGGTGTCGCCGCCGGCGTTCGCAAGCCCGATGATCTTGGCTTTCGAACTCTGCGCCTGCAGCAGGAACGACGAGAAGTCGGCGTTGTTGAGCGGATGCTTGACGCCGCCGAGCACCTTGCCGCCATTGGCCACGACGACGGCCGCCGTATCGCGCTCGAGCGCGTGACCGAAGGCGTAGTCGGCGGTGAGGAAGAACCAGCTGTCGCCGCCGGCCTTCGCCAGCGCCTTGCCGGTGCCGTTGGCGAGCATCCAGGTGTCGTAGACCCAGTGGATCGTATTCGGCGAGCATTGCGAGCCGGTGAGGTCCGATGACGCCGAACCGGAGTTCAGGTTGACGACGTTCTTGTCCTTCGCAAGGTTCGAGATGGCGAGGCCGACACCGGAGCTCGCGAGATCGACGAACACATCGACCTTCTCGACGTCGATCCACTGCTTGCCGATGTTGGTGCCCACATCTGGCTTGTTCTGGTGATCGGCGGCGATCACTTCGATCTTCCAGCCCTTGGCGAGAAGCCCGGAATCCTCGACCGCCATCTGCGCGGCAACGGTCGAACCGGGCCCGCCGATATCGGCATAGAGACCGGACTGGTCGCCGAGACTTCCTACCTTGACGACCTTGTCGAGCGTTTGCGCCAACGCGCTGGTGGCAAACACCAGGCTCGTGGTCACGGCCAAGGCTGCAATGGATCGCTTCATTTGTCCTCCGGGGATCGATTTTTTGAATGTTGACGTTTTGAATGCGGGCTGAACCAACGGCAGCATTATGCCCGCTCGCGCTGTGCCCGCCTAGCCGTCGCGACAGCCTGTCACTGGGCGCGAATATTCCGCGGCGCGGGGAATTTGCGAGGCAGGTCTGGCGATGCGAAGATGTCGGTGCGTCAGCGGAAGTAGTAGCGGATGCCGACGTAAACCACGGCGAGACACATGAAGATCAGCGCCACCGGGAGCCGTGGTTTGTCTGGAGGCGCCGACGATGCGATTGGCTTGGGCCGGGCCGCCGGCCGGCGGAAGGCGGTGACGTTGCCGTTGTCGACCACCGGTTCGCTCGCGCGCGACGGAATCTCGGGCGGCGCGCCGCTGCCGCCCATCTCCGAATAGTAGCTCTTGTACATGAGCTGGATGGTGGCCTCGGAAGCGTCGGCCTCGTTCATCTTCGCGAGCAGCAGCCGATAGCCTTCGAGGAAGTTCTGGGCTTCGGCGGGCAGCGCGGAAAAGCCGTTCAGCTTGGCAATCATTTTCCAGGTGGCAAAGTCTGCCCTGGCGCGGGTATCGGCGCGTCGTGCGATCAACATATCGGCAGCTTTTGTCGCCATGGCCCCGAGCCGTTCCTCCGCGTTATTTTTCAAATTTAGGCGTTGCCGGTGATGAAGAGAAGGGCGCCGATCACATATCCGGTCAACGTCCGGAGTATTGCCGAAATAACATCAAGATTTAGGCCGACCTGCGTGCCGATGACCGGGAGCAGGATCAAGAGGCCGAGCAGGATCAGCATGCCGTAGGGTTCCAGCCGCGACAGCGGGTAAGCCAGCACCCGCGGCAGCAGGCCGACGGCCACCCGGCCGCCGTCCAGCGGCGGGATCGGCAGCATGTTGAAGATCGCGAGCACGATATTGATCAGGAAAGCGTTTTTGAGGTTGTCCGCAGTCCATTTTGCGGCCTCCGCCGGTACCAGGGGCAGGGCATGGAACGCAAGCGCCATGATCACGGCGAGCACGATGTTGATCGCCGGTCCCGCGAGCGCCACCCAGACCATGTCGAGCCGCGGATGGTTCAGGTTCCGGAAATTGACCGGCACCGGCTTGGCGTAGCCGAACAGGAACGGTGAATTCGATAGCAGCAGCACGCCCGGAAGGATCACGGTCCCGAACGGGTCGATATGCCTGAGCGGATTGAAGCTGACCCGGCCAAGCTGCTTGGCGGTGTCGTCGCCGAGACGATAGGCCACGAACGCATGTGCGGCCTCGTGGAAAGTGATCGCGATCAGGAGCGGCAGGATCCAGACCGATACGCCGTACAGAGAGATGTTCACTCAACGCTCCTGCCGCTGTTCCGGCGACGCTACAGCATCACGGATGGCTCGGACAATCGAGCGCCGAGTCCCGTTAAGGTGAATGCCAGGTGGTTTTGTCATCTTGCAGCTTCGGGCGTGAATTTGTCGGCGCGCCGGATCAGCAGATCGAGAAAGGTTCTGGCGCGCAGCGACATCCAGTGGGTTTCGGGATAGACCGCGTGCAGCGGCAGGGCGGCGATCGAATATTCCGGGAGAACCGTTTCGAGCTGGCCGCTGCGGAGTCCTTCCGCCGCGTTCCAGTCGGGCAGGATCGCGATGCCCAGATGCTGCAGCGTCGCCTCCTGCATGGCGTCGGCATCGTCGACCAGGATCGCGCCGCTGATCGCGGCAACGTGGCGGCCATGTTCGGACTCGAAGGTCCATTCATGCGCCCGCGACGCCCGCGAATAGACGATGCACTGGTGCGCGCTCAGGTCCTCGGGCGTCCGCGGCGTCGGCCGGCCGTGCAGATAGGTCGGCGTCGCAACCAGATGGCGCTGCACGGTGCCGAGCCGGCGGGCGACCAGCGTGCTCGCCTCCAGGTTTCCGATCCGCAGCGCGAGCTCGATGCCTTCTTCCACCAGATTGACGAAGCGTTCGCTGAAGCGGACGTCGACCCGCACTTCCGGATAATTCCTGACATAGTCGGTGATGACAGGGATCACGTAGCGCCGGCCGAACGAGGAGGGGACGCCGATCCGGAGCGTCCCGGTCGGGCGAGGCGCGGCTTCCTCGACGCTCGACCTCGCCATGTCGAAGGCGCCGATGATCTGGCGCGCGAGATCGTAGATGCGGTGCGCTTCGGCGGTCGGCTTGAGCTTGCGCGTCGTGCGCAGGAACAGCTGCGTGCCGAATTCGCCTTCCAGCAGCGCGATGCGCTTGCTGATTGCCGGCTGGCCGATGCCGAGTTCCTTCGCCGCAGCCGAGAAGCTGCCACCCTCCAGGGTGCGCACGAAGGCGCGCAGGCAATCGATCCGGTCCATGAAATATTCCGAATGGGAATAAATCATATCCCGTCTATTCCGTAGTCTGCAAGCCGCCCCGCCGTTAGGCTTTGCAAAAATCAAAACCGGGGAGGGCGGACGTGGCACGCAGCATCGGGATCGTCGGCGCGGGAATCGCAGGCCTGCATCTGGGGCTCTACCTGCAGAAACATGGTGTGGACGCGACCATCATCACCGATCGGACGCCGGAGGATTACCGCGACAGCCGGCTGCTCAACACCGTCGCCCATCACCACGTGACGATCGCGCGGGAGGATTATCTCGGCGTCAATCACTGGACCGATCCGAAGCAGCATTACTACTACCACGACCACTTCTTCAATTTTCCGCAGCCGCTCGGCTTTCGCGGTGATTTCTCGCGGCCGAGCCGTGCGGTCGACTACCGGATATATCTTCCGGCACTGATGAACGATTTCACGCGGCGCGGCGGCAAGATCGAATACCGCCGCATCGAGGAGAGCGATATCGCGCCGCTGGTCGCGCGCTTCGATCTGCTTGTCGTGTCGACCGGCAAGGGGCCGCTCGGTCAACTCTTCACCTACCGGCCGGAGCATACGCCTTACTCGCAGCCACAACGCCGCCTGTGCGTCGGCCTCTACACCGGCGTGCGCCAGCCTGATCCCATGAACGTCACGCTCTCGGTGTCTCCAGGCCATGGCGAGATGATCGTGATCCCGACCGTTACCTTTGACGGCGTCGCCAACGCGCTGCTGATGGAGAACGTGCCCGGCGGGGACATGGAGGAGCTTGCAACGCTCAGCTACGACGACAATCCCAAACATTTCCTCAGCGTGCTGCTGGGCAAGCTGGAGAAGCACCACCCGACGACCTACGATCGCATCGATACCGCACGCTTCGGCCTGGCGCAGCCGCAGGATCTCCTGCAGGGCGGCGTGGTGCCGACGGTGCGCAATACCGTCGTGCAGTTCGATGACGGCAAATGCGCGATCGCGCTTGGCGACGTTCATTCGATCGTCGATCCCATGATGGGGCAGGGCGCCAATGTCGCCTCCTATGCGGCGTTCGTGCTTGGCGAAGAAATCGTCCATTCCGATGTGCTCGACGCCCGCTTTTGCGAGAAGGTCGACCTGAAGCGGCAGGATCGCGTGCTGGCGGCGTCGCGCTGGACCAACATCATGCTGCAGCCGCCGAGCGAAGCGCTCGGCATGCTGATCGGCAACATGAGCCAGAACCCCGCGCTGGCGAACGAGTTCACCGAGAACTTCAATTATCCCGACCGCCAGTGGGATCGCGTCTCGACACCTGAACGCATCCATGCCTGGATCGGTCGGATGTCTGCGCCTGCGGAGCCCGTGCGCGCGATCGCGTGAGGCTTGACGATGGAAGCTTACGTTGCCTGCAGGGATTAAGATGCAGCACGCCAACCCGGCGACGTTTCGTCAGGCGGCCTCGCGATTTGCGACCGGCGTTGCGGTCCTGACCGCCTGCGACGAGAACGGCGAGGTCTGCGGCATGACCGCAAACAGTTTTGTGACCGTCAGCCTCTCGCCGCCGACGGTACTAGTCTCCGTCATGCCGGGGCGCATGCACCGGGCGATTTCCGCCAGCGGCCGCTACTGCGTCAACGTCCTGCCGGAACAGGGCCGGGAGCTGTCGCGGCATTTCGCCAGCCGGCCGGGCGCAACCGCCGTCCCCGAATATGAAATCGTGGACGGGTTGCCGAGACTATCCGGGTGCATGGCCTACTTTGCCTGCGAGGTCGTCCGGCACGTCGACGTCAGCGATCACACGCTGGTCATCGCTGAAGTGTCGAACTGCGACTACCAAGACAAGACGCCGTTGGTGTTCTTTTCCAGTCGCTACCATCTCGGACCCGGCCAGCCGTTCGATCGCTGACGGAGGACCGGTTCTACTTCGCCGCCGGCACCGTCTCCTGATATTGCACCAGCTCGTCGTCGATCCGTACCCAATCCATCTTTTCCGAGACCCAGATGTGCTCGGTCGGGGCAAAGGCGTTGCGGTCGTCGAAGCCGGCCAGCGCGACGCCGACCATGGTGCCGTTGGTCCGCCGGGAAAACAGCCGCGTGCCGCAGAATTTGCAGAATTCCCGGTCGAGCGCCTCCGACGATGGATACCGTGCGACGTCACCCTCAACCGACAGTACCTTCTGGTCGAACAGCGCGCGGGCGAAGAACGGCGAACCCATTGCCTTCTGGCAGTTGCGGCAATGGCAAATCCGGACATTGGCGGGCTCGCCTTCGGTCTTGAACCGCACCGCGCCGCAAAGGCACCCGCCTTCTCTGGTCATGACTTGCTCCAATTTCAACCCTCACCCTGAGGAGGCCGCGAAGCGGCCGTCTCGAAGGGCGAGGCCAGCCGCGGCTCCTCACCCTTCGAGACGCGCTACGCGCTCCTCAGGATGAGGGGAAATTTGGTCAGTACGTTGCCCGCCCGCCGGAAATGTCGAACACTGCACCGGTCGAGAACGCGCAATCTTCCGACGCCAGCCAGGCCACCATCGATGCGAGTTCTTCCACCAGCACAAACCGGCCCTTCGGGATCTTCGCGAGCATGAAGTCGATGTGCTGCTGCGTCATCTGGTCGAAGATCGCCGTCTTGGCCGCTGCCGGCGTCACCGAATTGACGAGGATGTCGTGCTGCGCGAGCTCCTTGCCGAGCGATTTTGTCAGCGCGATCAGGCCGGCTTTCGAGGCCGAATAGTGAGCGGCATTGGGGTTGCCTTCCTTGCCGGCGATCGAGGCGATATTGACGATACGGCCATACTTTTGTTTGAGCATCGCCGGCACCACCGCCTTGCAGCAGATGAACGGCCCATCGAGATTGATGCGCAGCACCTTGCGCCATTCCTCAAGGTCGGTTTCCCATACCGTCTTGTTGATGCCGGCGATGCCGGCGTTGTTGACGAGGATGTCGATCTTGCCGAACGCCTTTAGCGTTTCTGCGCAGGTCTTCTCGACGGCCGCGAGATCTGACACGTCGACCTTGAACGCCGAGACCGCCGGGCCGATCTCCTTCGCGGTCTTTTCAGCGAACGGCAGGTCGTGATCCCAGATCGCGACCTTCGCGCCTGACGCAACGAAGCGCTCGGCGATCGCGCGGCCAAAACCCTGCGCTCCGCCGGTGACGACGGCGCAGCGGCCGTTGAGATCGATCTTGTTCATGGTTTTCTCCCTACAGCGTCCAGCCGCCGTCGATGACATGGGCGACACCCGTCGTGAATGCGCTCTCGTCGCTGGCGAGATAGACCGCGAGCGAGGCGATCTCCTCGGCGGTGCCGAGCCGTCCCATCGGCTGCCGCGCGATGAACATCTCGCGTCCATTGGGGCCCGCGGCGGCAGCGCGCTCTAGCATCGACGGGGTTTCGATGGTGCCGGGGCAGATGCAGTTGCAGCGCACACCCCTGGTGATGAAGTCGGCCGCGACCGACCGCGTCAGCGCCGCGACCGCAGCCTTGGTCGCGCCGTAGACGTAGCGGTTCGGAGCTGCCTTGAACACGCCGGCGGCCGAAGCGATGTTCACGATCGAGCCGCGGCCGTTGTCCAGCATCCCGGGCAGGAAGGCGCGGATCGTCCGGTGCATCGACTTGACGTTGAGGTCGAACGAAAAGTCCCAGTCATCGTCGGAGCAGTCCAGCACGGTGCCGTGATGCACGAAGCCTGCGGCATTGAGGAGGATGTCGGTTTTGCCGGCGCGCTTGGCCATCGCGGCGACTGCGGCGGTGTCGCGCGCGTCGAGCTTCGCCACTTCGGCAATACCTTCGCTCTTCAGCGCGTCGAGCTTGGCTTCGTCGATGTCGGTGGCGAACACCGTCGCCCCTTCGCGCGCGAAAGCCAGCGCACAGGCGCGGCCGATTCCGACGGCGGCGGCGGTGACGAAAGCGCGCTTGCCTTTCAGGCGGTCTGACATGTTTTCTTTCCTCCTTTTTTTGTTCGTCATTCCGGGGCGGCTCGTAGAGCCGAACCCGGAATCTCGAGATTCCGGGTCTGGTCCTTCGGACCATCCCGGAATGACCGGGGTGGCCGACTTGCTCGCGATATTGACGTCAGTGATTATCCCGCGCCACGCCGACGGTGCCGGCGATGTTCTGATACCGCGTGGCGATCTCCATGCAGGCGCCGGTGGACTGCTGGCCGACGGTGGAGCGATAGAGTTCCTGCCACGGCGTCTGGTTCGCCGGGTAGGGGAAGCCGCCCTTGGCCTTCAGCTCTGCGCGGCGCTGCTTCAGTTCATCGCTCGTGATCAGGATGTTGGCGTCGCCGGTGTTGAGGTCGATGCGAACCTTGTCGCCGGTCTTCAGGATCGCCAGCCCGCCGTCCGCGGCGGCTTCCGGCGAGGCGTTGAGGATCGACGGCGAGCCTGACGTGCCGGACTGCCGGCCGTCGCCGATGCACGGCAGCGAGAGAATGCCGCGTTTGATCAGCGCCGCCGGCGGCTGCATGTTGACGACTTCGGCGCCGCCGGGATAGCCGATCGGGCCGGCGCCGCGGATGAACAGCACGCAGTGCTCGTCGATCTTGAGCGCGGGATCGTCGATCCGCTCGTGATAATCCTCCGGTCCCTCGAACACGATGGCACGGCCTTCGAACGCGTTGAGGTCCTTCGGGTTGGAGAGATAGCGGTCGCGGAATTCCTTCGAGATCACGCTGGTCTTCATGATCGCGGAATCGAACAGGTTACCCCGCAGCACCAGGAAGCCGGCGTCCTTCACCAGCGGCTTGTCGTAAGTCCAGATCACGTCGCCATCCGGCTTGGCCGCCTCGCGGCAGTTCTCGCCCATGGTGCGGCCGTTGACGGTCAGCGCGTCCTCATGGATGCGCTTGTGCGCCATCAGCTCGCGCACCACCGACGGCACTCCGCCGGCGCGGTGATACTCCTCGCCGAGATAGAAGCCGGCTGGCTGCATGTTCACCAGCAGCGGGATGCTGTGGCCGTGCTTCTGCCAGTCGTCGATCGAAAGTTCGACGCCGATATGCCGCGCCAGCGCGTTGATATGGATCGGTGCGTTGGTCGAGCCGCCGATCGCCGAGTTGACCACGATGCAGTTCTCGAACGCCTTGCGGGTCAGGATGTCGGAAGGCTTGAGGTCTTCCCACACCATCTCGACGATGCGCTTGCCGGTCTCGTACGCGATCTGGCCGCGCTCGCGATAGGGCGCCGGGATAGCGGCGCATCCCGGCAGCGACATGCCGAGCGCTTCGGCAAGCGAGTTCATCGTGGAAGCGGTGCCCATCGTGTTGCAGTGGCCGACCGAGGGCGCCGAGGACGCCACGATCTCGATGAACTCGTTGTAGTCGATTTCGCCAGCGGCGAGCCGCTCGCGTTGTTTCCAGACGATGGTGCCGGAACCGGTGCGCTCGCCATTGAACCAGCCGTTCAGCATCGGACCGCCCGAGAGCACGATGGCGGGCAGGTTGACGGTTGCCGCCGCCATCAGGCAGGCTGGCGTGGTCTTGTCGCAGCCGGTCGTCAGCACGACGCCATCGAGCGGATACCCGAACAAGACTTCGACCAGCCCGAGATAGGCGAGGTTGCGGTCGAGCGCCGCGGTCGGGCGCTTGCCGGTCTCCTGGATCGGATGAGTCGGGAATTCCATGGCGATGCCGCCGGCGGCGCGGATGCCTTCGCGCACCCGGTGCGCCAGGTCGAGATGGTGGCGGTTGCACGGGGAGAGGTCGTTGCCGGTCTGTGCGATGCCGATGATCGGCTTGCCGGACTGCAATTCTTCCCGAGTCAGGCCATAGTTGAGGTAGCGCTCCAGATAGAGCGCGGTCATTCCCGGATTATGCGGGTTGTTGAACCACTCCAGCGAACGAAGCTTCCGGCCCTTGCCATTGGTGGCTTTGTTGTCGTTTTTTTTCATTGGTTTCTCTCCCGCACTGCAAACTCTTGGGCTCAAGTCATGGCAGCGATGGCACCATGCTTGAGAATTCGTCGGCTGCAAACGCGCTCGCCGTGCCGATTGCCATCTCGGCGAACGTCAATCCTAGTTCGCGCAAAAAGACAGCGCTACCATTTTCTATCGAGCCCAGCCGCGAGCCGGTCATCAGGCATTTTGCGGCGACGAGCTTTCGCGAACCATCAGTTGAAAGCCGAGGTCGAGCACCGGCTCCTGCGGGCGCCGGCCCTCGATCGCGTCGATCACCATGGTGATGGCGTGCCTGCCCATCTCATAGCGATTGGTGCGCACGCTGGTGAGCGATGGCACTGCCGACTCCATGTATTCAAGGTCATTGAAGCCGACGATGGCGAGATCGCGGGGAACCGATATCTGGCGGCGCTGGCATTCGAACAGCACCCCGAGTGCAAGGTCGTCGTTGACGCAGAACACCGCATCGATATCAGGCACCCTGGCGAGAAGATCGGCGAACAGCGTGCCGCCCAGCGTAACGGTGGTCGGCACCGACGTGGTGATGACGAGGGTCGGATCGAACAGCGCCGCTCCCTTCATGGCATCACGATACCCCTCGAAGCGGCGCTGGACGCGGGGATCCATCCGCGCGCCGAGAAACCCAACACGCCGGTACCCCTGTTCGAGAATGTGCGAAATCGCTGCAAAACCCGCATCGTAATGCGAGAATCCGACCATCATGTCGACCGGACTTTCACCGATCTCCATGATCTGCGTGATCGGGCAATTCATCGACTCCAGGATCGCGCGCGACTCCGCGGTCTGGTTGATTCCGGTTACGATCAGTCCTGCCGGCTTCTGGGCCCGAAACAGGCGCAGCAGCTTCTCCTCCTGCAGGATGCTGTAGCGGGTATTGGCAAGCTGGATGCTGTAGCGACTGCCCTCGGAGGAATCGTAGACGCCGCGCAGCACATCGGCGAACACGTTGTTGGTGAGGGAAGGGATGACGACGCCGATCACTTCGGTCCGATGCGAAGCCAGCGCGCGCGCCGCGAGATTGGGCACATAGCCCAGTTCCTTCACTGCGCTGTCGACGCGCTCGCGCTTGCTCAGCGACAGTGCTTCGGGATTCCTGAAGAAGCGCGACGCCGTGATCGGACTGACGCCCGCAAGCTTGGCGACTTCGGTGAGGCGGATTTTGCCAGACTTGGTCTGTTTTCGTCCCATTCAGCGCTAATATCACAACGAATTAGACGTTTGAACAATTATTGACAGCGCTACCATCGGATTGCTAAAAACTTTGAAACTGCGGATGATGATGCCCGCTGAATTCGGCTTCCGGCATTAAAGTCGAAAAGACAGAATGGCGTCCTGCCGACCCGCGGCGCCATATAACAGAAGAAAAGTAAGGGAGAGAATTCGATGTCGTCGGTCCAGATTCGCGACGTGCGCAAATCATTCGGCAACTTTGAGGTTTTGCACGGCGTATCGATTCCGATCGAGGATGGCGAATTCGTCGTGCTTGTCGGTCCCTCCGGCTGCGGTAAGTCGACACTGCTGCGGATGCTCGCAGGCCTTGAAAACATCACCTCCGGAACGATCTCGATCGGTGATCGCGTGGTCAACAATGTCCAGCCGAAAGAGCGCGACATTGCCATGGTGTTCCAGAACTACGCGCTCTATCCGCACATGACGGTCGCCGACAACATGGGCTTCTCGCTGAAGCTGCGCGGCGCGAGCGCCGATGAAATCTCGAAAGGCGTCAAGCGTGCCGCCGAGATCCTGGCGCTGACGCCGCTGCTGGAGCGCTATCCCCGGCAATTGTCGGGCGGCCAGCGCCAGCGCGTCGCCATGGGCCGCGCCATCGTGCGCGATCCGCAGGTGTTCCTGTTCGACGAGCCACTGTCCAACCTCGACGCCAAGCTGCGCGTCGCGATGCGCACCGAGATCAAGGAACTGCACCAGCGGCTCAAGACCACGACCGTCTACGTCACCCACGACCAGATCGAGGCCATGACCATGGCCGACAAGATCGTCGTGATGCACGACGGCATCGTCGAGCAGATGGGCACCCCGCTCGAACTCTACGACACCCCGGCCAACCAGTTCGTGGCGGGCTTCATCGGCTCGCCGGCGATGAACTTCCTTAAAGGTCAGGTGAAGTCGAACGGCAGCGCGGGCTTTGTGGGACCGAACGGCGTCAAGCTGCCATTGGCGACGGCGCCGGCCAATTCGGAGGGGCGGCCCGCGGTCTACGGCGTCCGTCCCGAACATTTCACCATCGCCGATGACGGCGCCGAGGCCGAGATCGTCGTGGTCGAGCCGACCGGCTCGGAAACGCAGGTATTCGCCAAGCTCGGCGGCGAGCAGATCGTTGCCGTGTTCCGTGAGCGTCACCAGTTCAATCCGGGCGACAAGGTACGGCTGAAGCCGGATCCGACGCTCGTCCACCTGTTCGACGATACGACTGGAAAGCGACTGAATGCCTGAGTGACAAAGCAAGACTAAAGCCAAGACCAAACTAAAAGTACCTAACAACAATAAGAAACGAGGACTGAGCAAGAACCAGAAAATACACAAAGGGAGGATGGACCATGCACGACTTTACCCGCCGCTCTCTGCTTCAGGGTGGCACTGCGCTGGCGGCGGCCGGCGCGCTAACCGGACCGGCGCTCCTCGATTTTGCCAAGGCCTGGGCACAAGCCTCGCCGTGGAAGGCCGAGCCCGGCGCCAAGCTGACAGTGATGCGCTGGAAGCGCTTCGTGCCGGCGGAGGATGACGCGTTCAACGCCATGGTCGCTGCGTTCAAGACCGCGACCGGCACCGAGATGAACGTGTTCAGCGAGGCCTTCGAAGACGTGCAGCCCAAAGCCTCCGTCGCCGCCAACGTCGGCTCGGGTCTCGACCTCGCCTGGGGACTGCATACGCTGCCGCAGCTCTTCCCCACCAAAGTCCTGAAGATGAACGACGTTGCCGATTATCTCGGCAAGAAGTACGGCGGCTGGACCGACGCCGCGCAGAAGACCTGCGTATTGGGCAACGACTGGCTCGGCATTCCCGTCGCAACCATCGGCGGTTACATGACCTATCGCAAGTCAGCGGTCGACAAGGCGGGCTTCAAGGAATTCCCGACGGATTTCCCCGGCTTCCTCGAACTGTGCAAGAAACTCAAGGCCAACAACACGCCGGCCGGTCTCGCCCTCGGTCATGCCACCGGCGACGCCAATGGCTGGCTGCACTGGATGCTCTGGGGCCACAATGCCTGGACTGTCGACAAGGACGACAAGGTCATCATCAACTCGCCGGAGACCGCCAAGGCGCTGGAATATTGCAAGCAGCTTTCCGACACTTTCATTCCCGGCACCGCATCCTGGAACGATGGCTCGAACAACAAGGCGTTCCTGGCCGGCGAGTTGTACTGCACCGCCAACGGCATCTCGATCTATGTCGCCGCCAAGGACGATCCGACCAAGAAGGAACTCACCGAGGATACCTATCACGCGCTGTGGCCGGTGGGTCCGATCGGCAAGCCGACCGAATTGCAGCTTGCGGTGCCGATCCTGGCGTTCAACTTCACGAAATATCCGAACGCCGCAAAAGCCTTTGTCGCCTTCATGCTGGAGAAGGAAAACTACGACAAGTGGCTGACGGGCGCGCGGGGCTATCTCACCCACACGCTCAACGCCTATGACGCTTCGCCGGTGTGGACCGCGGACCCGAAGAACGCGGTGTTTGCCCAGGCGAGCAAGCGCGCGCTGCCCGCCTCGGGCATCGGCAAGGTCGGCGAAAAGGCCGCGACCGCGATCGCCGACTTCATCGTCGTCGACATGTTCGCCAATTACTGCACCGGCTCCAAGGATGCCAAGACCGCGATGGCGGAAGCCGAGCGGCAGTTGAAGCGCATCTATCGCTAGGACGTCAGCAACGGGCGGCGGCTGACCGCCGCCCGTTCCAGTCTCACCACGAGTGGCACCGCCCCGGAAATCGGCCCATGGCTGACATTGTACTCGCGCCGACCAAAGCCAAGCCGCAGCTTCGCGAAGCGACGGCGTGGGACCAGGTCAAGCACAACAGGAACTGGCTTGGCTTCTGGTTCATGCTGCCAGCGATGGGGTTCCTGATCTTTTTCCTGGCCTATCCGCTCGGGCTAGGCGTCTGGCTCTCGCTCACCGACACCAAGATCGGCCGGGTCGGGCACTTCATCGGAATAGAAAACTACGAGTGGCTATGGGATGACTCTATCTTCTGGCTCTCGGTCACCAACACGCTGGTCTACACGTTTGTCGCCAGTGCCATCAAGTTCGGCATCGGCCTCTACCTTGCGCTGCTCCTGAACGAGAACCTGCCGTTCAAGGCAATGCTGCGTGCAGCGGTGCTGATTCCCTTCATCGTGCCGACCGTGCTATCGGCTCTGGCCTTCTGGTGGATTTTCGATTCCCAGTTCTCGATCATCTCCTGGTCGCTGAAACAGCTCGGCATCATCGACTACAACATCAATTTCCTGGGCGACACGACGTGGGCGCGGATCTGCGTGATCTTCGCCAACATCTGGCGCGGCGTTCCGTTCGTCGCAATCACGCTGCTCGCGGGCCTGCAGACGGTGTCACCGTCGCTCTATGAAGCCGCGACGCTCGACGGCGCTACGCGCTGGCAGATGTTCCGCCACATCACCTATCCGCTTCTGACGCCGATTATCGCGGTCGTGATGACGTTCTCGGTACTGTTCACTTTCACGGACTTCCAGTTGATCTGGGCAATGACCCGTGGCGGTCCCGTCAACGCCACCCATCTGATGGCGACTTTGTCGTACCAGCGCGCGATCATCGCGGGCCAGCTTGGCGAGGGTGCCGCGATCGCCAGCGCGATGATCCCGTTCCTTCTCGCCGCGATCATGGTTTCCTGGTTCGGCTTGCAGCGGCGCAAATGGCAGCAGGGAGAAAGCAATGACTGATCTCCCGACCACGCGAGTGGACCTCAAGGGCGTGCTGTCGTCATCGGCAGCGACTGTCGCAAAGGCAGACCACAGCGAGGGCATGAGCTATCTGCAATCGGTGCCGCGCCGAATGGTGACGCTCTATTTTCCGCTGCTGATCATTGTTGTTGTGCTCCTGTTCCCGTTCTACTGGATGGCGCTTACGGCCGTGAAGCCGGACGCGCAACTCCTGGACATGGAAACCTACAACCCGTTCTGGACCTGGGAGCCGACCTTCAAGCATTTCTACAAGCTGTTGTTTGAGAGTTACTATCCAAGGTGGTTGTGGAACACGATGTATGTCGCGGTCGGCGCCACCATCCTGTCGATCGTCGCCAGTGTGCTCGCGGCCTATGCCATCGTCCGGCTTCGCTACAAAGGCGCGAACCTCGTTGGTGGCCTGATATTCCTTGCCTACCTCGTACCGCCCTCGATCCTGTTCATTCCGCTGGCGACCGTCGTGTTCCAGTACGGGTTGTTCGACTCGCCGCTGGCGCTGATCCTGACCTATCCGACGATCCTGATCCCGTTCTCGACCTGGCTGTTGATGGGCTATTTCAAGACCATCCCGTTCGAGCTGGAGGAGTGCGCGCTGATCGACGGCGCCAGCCGCTGGCAGATATTGATCAAGATCGTGCTGCCGCTGGCGATTCCCGGGCTGATTTCGGCGTTCATCTTCTGCTTTACGCTGTGCTGGAACGAGTTCATCTACGCGCTGACCTTCCTGCAATCGACCTCCAACAAGACGGTGCCGGTCGCCATCGTGAACGAATTCGTCGATGGCGACGTCTATCGCTGGGGCTCGCTGATGGCGGGGGCGCTGGCCGGCTCGCTGCCGCTGGTTATCCTTTACGCCTTCTTCGTTGAGCATTATGTGTCGGCCATGACGGGAGCCGTAAAAGAGTAAGCGCGCGAGGCCCGGCTGATAATAACAGGGTTCAAAAAGGAGACGGGTCTTGCATATTCTCATTCTCGGTGCCGCCGGCATGGTCGGCCGCAAGCTGACCGACCGGCTGCTGCGCGACGGCCGCCTGGGCAATCGCGACATCACCCGCATGACGCTGCAGGACGTGGTGGCGCCCACCAAGCCCGCCAACGCGTCGATACCGGTCGAGGTGGTGGCGTCCGATTTCGCCGATGCCGGGGCCGCGGCGCCGCTGATCGCCGGCCGGCCCGAGGTGATCTTTCATCTCGCAGCGATCGTCTCCGGCGAGGCCGAGGCCGAGTTCGACAAGGGCTACCGGATCAACCTCGACGGCACGCGCCATCTGATCGACGCCATCCGCCATGCTGGCGGCGGCTACAAGCCGCGGCTGGTATTCACGTCGTCGATTGCCGTGTTCGGCGCACCGTTCCCCGAAAAGATCGGCGATGAATTCTTCCATACGCCACTGACGAGCTACGGTACGCAGAAGTCGATCTGCGAGCTCCTGATCAACGACTACACCCGCAAGGGCCTGCTCGACGGCATCTCGATCCGCCTGCCGACGATCTGCGTGCGGCCGGGCAAGCCGAACAAGGCCGCGTCCGGCTTCTTCTCCAACATCATCCGCGAGCCGCTGGCGGGCGAGGAGGTCGTGCTGCCGGTGTCCGAGGACGTGCGGCACTGGCACGCCTCGCCGAAATCGGCGGTCGGCTTCCTGATCCACGCCGGCACCATGGACCTCAACGCGATGGGGCCGCGGCGCAACCTTAGCATGCCCGGCATGTCGGTGAGCGTCGGCGACCAGATCGCAGCGCTTGAGCGCGTCGCGGGCAAGAACGTCACCGCGCGGATCAAGCGGGTGCCCGATCCAACGATCATCAGCATTGTCTCCGGCTGGCCGCGCGACTTCGTCACCGACCGTGCACTCAAGCTCGGCTTCACCACCGCCGAAAAGACGTTTGACGATATCATCCGGATTCACATCGAGGATGAACTCGGCGGCAAGTTCGTGAACTGACGTGATGACACGCTGGTTTCCGCGGATGCCGTCATGACCAAGGTCGCTTGCATCGGCGAATGCATGATCGAGCTGAAGCAGGCCGATGGCGGCCTGCTATCGCGCGGCTTCGGCGGCGATACGCTCAACACCGCCGTCTATCTCGCCCGGCTGGGTGCCGGCGTCGATTACATCACCGCGCTTGGCGACGACCCGCTCAGCGACGAGATGGTCGCCGGCTGGGTCGCGGAAGGGATTGGGACCACGCGCGTGTTGCGGGTGCCCGGCAAGCTGCCGGGCATCTACATGATCCAGACCGACGAGAGAGGCGAGCGGCGGTTCTTTCACTGGCGCGACAGCGCAGCGGCGCGCAGCCTGATGGATCTGCCCGAAACGCCCGACATCCTGAAATCGTTGGCGGACTATGATTTCATCTATCTCTCGGCGATCACGCTGTCGCTTTACGGCGAGGACGGACGGAAAGATCTGTTCGCGGCGCTGAATCTTGCGCGCGAAGCCGGCGCCCGTTTCGCGTTCGATACCAATTTCCGCGCCCGCGGCTGGCCCGATCTCGACCTTGCGCGCGCGGTATTTCGGGATGCCTTCCACCTCGCCGATATCGTACTCGCCTCGACCGAGGATCTGCTGCCGCTCTATCCCGGCGAAAGCGCTGAAAACCTGCTGGCGCGGATTCCGGGCGCCGAGGTGGTGTTCAAGCTGTCGGAGCCCGCGAGCGTCGTCCGCCTGGACGGCGTTTCCTATCCGATCAAGGCCAAGCCGTTGGAGACGCAGGTCGTCGATACCACGGCGGCCGGTGACAGTTTTGCGGCCGCCTACATCGCCGCGCGCCTTGCGGGGGCGGACCCGATTGCCGCCGCACGCGCGGGGCATCGGCTGGCGGGCGTTGTGGTATGCCATCCCGGTGCGATCATCCCGCGCGCGGCGATGCCGCCCGGGCGCATTGAACCTACCACCGCTCGCAGGGCATCCCCATGACTGCAGCCGCAAGGCAGGAACAACGGCAGCAACAACTCGCCGCCATCTTCAGGTCCGCTACCGTCATTCCGGTGCTGACCATCGAGCGGCTGGAAGACGCGGTGCCGCTGGCCCGGGCACTGGTCGCCGGCGGCGTCCGCGTATTGGAAGTCACGCTGCGGACGCCGGTCGCCGTCGACGCGGCCAAGGCCATGATCGCGGAGGTGCCGGAGGCCGTCGTCGGCATCGGGACGATCCTCAACGCCGACGATCTCGCGCGGGCGCGCGGGCTCCGCGCCAAATTCGGCATCAGCCCTGGGGCGACGCCGGATCTGCTGAAAGCGGCGGCCGAGAGCGACCTGCCGTTCGCGCCGGGGATCGCGACGGCGTCCGAGTTGATGCAGGCGCTGGCGGCCGGCTTCGATCTGGTCAAATTCTTCCCGGCCGAGCCGTCCGGCGGTATCAAGGCACTGCGGGCGCTGGCGGGGCCGTTTCCCAGTATCCGGGTCTGTCCGACCGGCGGCATCGGGGAAGCCAATGCCGCGTCCTGGCTGGCCGAGCCGAACGTCGTGGCAGTGGGCGGTTCCTGGCTCTGCCCGCCTGCGGACATCCGCTCCGGTAACTGGGCCGGCATAACCGCCATGTGCGCGCGGACGATGAAATCGCTGAAAACGGCGTCCAGATAGGTTACAAACCGAGCCGAAACGAAACAGGGAGAACGACCATGACAGCCAGCATCGTCGGATGGGCGCACACGCCCTTCGGCAAGTTCGACGCCGAAACCGTCGAAAGCCTCGTGGTCAAAGTTGCGACCGAAGCGCTGGCCGATGCCGGCATTACCGCATCCGACGTCGACGAGATCGTGCTCGGCCATTTCAACGCCGGCTTCTCGCCGCAGGACTTTACGGCGTCGCTGGTGCTGCAGGCCGACCCGAAGTTGCGCTTCAAGCCGGCTACCCGCGTCGAGAATGCCTGTGCCACTGGTTCGGCGGCCGTGCATCAGGGCATCCGGGCGATTGCGTCTGGCGCGGCAAAGATCGTGCTGGTGGTCGGCGTCGAGCAGATGACGCGGACGCCGTCGGCCGATATCGGGCGCTACCTTCTGAAGGCGTCCTATCTGCCCGAGGACGGCGACACCGTCGGCGGCTTTGCCGGTGTGTTCGGCAAGATCGCGCAGAGCTATTTCCAGAAATATGGCGACCAGTCGGATGCGCTGGCGATGATCGCGGCCAAGAACCACAAGAACGGTGTGGCCAATCCCTATGCGCAGATGCGCAAGGATTTCGGCTTCGAGTTCTGCCGCGCCGAGAGCGAGAAGAACCCGTTCGTCGCCGGCCCCCTGAAGCGCACCGACTGCTCGCTGGTGTCGGACGGCGCGGCGGCACTGGTGCTGACGGATTCGGAAACCGCGAAGACGATGGGCAAGGCGGTAAACTTCCGCGCCACCGCGCATGCGCAGGATTTCCTGCCGATGTCCAAGCGCGACATCCTGCAGTTCGAAGGCTGCACGGTTGCCTGGCAGCGCGCCTTGCAGCAGGCCGGCGTGCAACTGTCGGACCTGTCGTTCGTCGAGACCCATGACTGCTTCACCGTCGCCGAGCTGATCGAATACGAGGCGATGGGCCTGACGCCGCGCGGGCAGGGCGCTCGCGCCATCAAGGAAGGGTGGACCCAGAAGGACGGCAAGCTGCCGGTCAACCCGTCCGGCGGCCTCAAGGCCAAGGGCCATCCGATCGGCGCCACCGGCGTCTCCATGCACGTGATGACGGCGATGCAGCTCGTCGGCCAGGCGCCGGAAGGAATGCAGCTCAAGAACGCCAAGCTTGCCGGTATCTTCAACATGGGCGGCGCGGCGGTGGCGAATTACGTTTCGGTGCTGGAGCCGGCGAAGTAGTTGCGGATGTGCTATCGTAGGACCAGTAAACCCTCATGGTGAGGAGGCGCGTAGCGCCGTCTCGAACCATGAGGCCCCGCTGGTGCCATTCATCCTTCGAGACGCCACTGCGCGGCTCCTCAGGATGAGGTCTGACACATTGGGTGGGCATAGGCGCTTCAGCCGTGTCCATGGTACAAAATCTTCCGGAGCGTGCATCATGAGCAACGAAAGTTCGTTGTCACAGGCAGAACTCAACGATCGAATCAGGATTCTGGAAGACAACATCCGGCAGTTGATCGAGCAGGCTGCCGCCGCTTCGGGCGAACAGAACGAATCCCGTATCGCCGACCGGCTCAGCCAGCAGAACGAGGAGCTGGAAAAGCTGACCCGGGAGCGCGACGCCAGGTTGAAGAAGTAGCGGCTTACTGGCGCGCATACGCCCATACGCCGGGCGCGCCTTGATCTTCCCGGAAACCTCCCGTTACTAGGCCGGAACGACATATCCGGGAGTAAATTGGGCCATGGGACCGCTAAAGGGCATCAAGGTCATCGACATGACGACCGTGCTGATGGGGCCCTATGCCACCCAGATGCTCGGCGACTACGGTGCCGACGTCATCAAGGTGGAATCGCTCGATGGCGACGTGACGCGGCAGATCGGGCCGACCCGCCATCCGGGCATGGGTCCGGTGTTCCTCAATACCAACCGCAGCAAGCGCTCGATCTGCCTCGACCTGAAAAAGCCGGCCGGGCGCGACGCCGTGCTGCGGCTGATCAAGACCGCCGACGTGCTGGTCTACAACGTGCGCCCGCAGGCGATGGCGCGGCTGAACCTCGGCTACGACGTGGTGGCAAAAATCAACCCGCGCCTGATCTACGCAGGGGTGTTCGGCTTCGGCCAGGACGGACCCTATGCGGCAAAGCCCGCCTATGACGACCTGATCCAGGGCGCGACCGCGTTGCCGGCGCTGATGGCGCAGACCGCGGACGGCGTGCCGCGATACGTGCCCAATGCCCTCGTCGACCGCATCGTCGGGCTGACCGCGGTGGGCGCGATCTGCGCCAGCCTCGTCGATCGCGACCGCACCGGCCGCGGCCAGCGCGTCGATATCCCGATGTTCGAAACCATGGCCGGCTTCGTGATGGGCGATCACATGGGCGGCCTCACCTATGAGCCGCCGCTCGACAAGGGCGGCTACGCGCGGCATCTGTCGCCGGACCGCAGGCCCTACAAGACGTCCGACGGCTATATCTGCGTGATCGTCTACAACGACAAGCAGTGGCAGAATTTCTTCGACGCGACCGGCCGCGACGATCTGCGTACCAATCCGAAGTTCGCGACCTTCGCCGGCCGCGCCAGCAATATCGACGTCGTTTATGCGGAGCTGGCGCGCATCCTCGAAACCAAAACCACTGCCGAATGGTCAGGGATTCTGGAGAAGGCCGACGTGCCGGTCATGCCGATGCATGATCTCGAAAGCCTGCTTGATGATCCCCACATCGTCGCGACCGAGTTCTTCCCGGTCGTCGAGCATCCGACCGAGGGTCGGATCCGCAACATGCGACCGTCGGCGCGCTTTTCGGAGACGCCGGTCGAGACCACGCGGCTGGCGCCGCGCCTGAGCGAGCACAGCGCCGAAATTCTGCAGGACGCGGGCTTCTCGCCGGATGAGATTGCCGCGCTGGTGCGCGACGGCGTCACCCGGGCCGCATCGAACACATAGGACGTTACACATGGATTTCGCGCTGTCGGCCAACCAGGAATCGATCCGCGAAGCGGTCGGGAAAATCTGTTCGCGCTTCGACGACGCCTACTGGCTGAAGAAGGACAAGGAAGGCGGTTACCCCGCTGATTTCCACCGCGCGCTGGCGGACGCCGGCTGGCTCGGCATCTGCATCCCCGAGGAATATGGCGGGTCGGGCCTCGGCATCACCGACGCCGCGATCATGATGCGCACGATTTCGGAATCAGGCGCCGGCATGTCGGGGGCTTCCGCCGTGCACATGAACGTGTTCGGGCTCAATCCGGTAGTCGTGTTCGGCACCAGGGAGCAGTGCACGCGCATGCTGCCGCCGATCATCGACGGTCGCGACAAATCCTGCTTTGCGGTGACCGAGCCGAATACCGGCCTCAACACCACGCAGTTGAAAACCCGCGCGGTGCGCAAGGGCGACAAGTATGTCGTCAACGGCCAGAAGGTCTGGATTTCGACCGCGCAGGTCGCCAACAAGATTCTGTTGCTGGCACGCACCACGCCCCTGGAGGAGGTGAAGACGCCGACGCAGGGCCTGAGCCTGTTCTACACGGACTTCGACAAGAAGCGCGTCACCGTGCACGAGATCGAGAAGATGGGCCGCAAGCCCGTCGACTCCAATGAATTGTTCTTCGAGAATTTCGAGATCCCGATCGAGGATCGCTTGGGTGAAGAGGGCCGCGGCTTCGATTACATCCTGCACGGCATGAATCCCGAGCGCATCCTGATCGCCGCGGAAGCCGTGGGCCTCGGCCAGATCGCGCTGTCGCGCGCTTCCGCCTATGCGAAGAACCGCATCGTGTTCAACCGTCCGATCGGCATGAATCAGGGCATCCAGCATCCGCTGGCGAAGAACTGGATGGAGCTGGAAGCGGCCTGGATGATGGTGCTGCGCGCCGGCTGGCAATACGATCAGGGCATGCCATGCGGCCCGGCCGCCAATGCCGCCAAATATCTCGCCGCCGAAGCCGGCTTCCACGCCTGCGAGCAGGCCGTCATGACACATGGCGGCTTCGGCTACGCCAAGGAATATCACGTCGAGCGCTATTTGCGGGAATCCCTGATCCCGCGGATCGCACCGATCAGCCCGCAGCTCATTCTCAGCTTCATTGCCGAGAAGGTGCTGGGCTTGCCGAAGTCGTATTGATGATGAGCAGGCGTTCCAGCAATTTGCGCCGTCATTCCGGGGCGCCGCAAAGCGGCGAGCCCGGAATCCATTTCACCGCCGTCGCATGTGCCTCGATGGATTCCGGGCTCGCGCTGCGCGCGCCCCGGAATGACGAGGGAGGCCGCTCATGAGCTTCATCACCGGCGTCGGCCTGACGTCCTACGGCAAGCACGAGGGATCATCCTCGCTCGACCTCATGAGCAAGGCGGCCGAGCTGGCGATTGCCGATGCCGGGTTGAAGCGCTCCGAGATCGACGGCATTCTATGCGGCTACTCGACGGTGTCGCCGCACATCATGCTGGCGACGGTGTTTGCCGAGCATTTCGGCATTCAGCCGTCTTATGCGCACGCCGTTCAAGTTGGCGGAGCCACCGGGCTGGCCATGACCATGCTGGCGCATCAACTGGTCGATGCCGGTGTCGCACGGCATGTGCTCGTGGTCGGCGGCGAGAACCGCCTCACCGGGCAGAGCCGCGACGCCTCGATCCAGGCGCTGGCGCAGGTCGGCCATCCCGATTACGAGGTGACGCTGGGGCCGACCATCCCTGCCTATTACGGCCTGGTGGCCTCGCGCTACATGCACGAATACGGCGTGACCCAGGAAGACCTCGCCGAATTCGCGGTGCTGATGCGCGCCCACGCGTTGACCCATCCCGGCGCCCAGTTCCACGAACCGATCACGGTGGCCGACGTGATGGCCTCGAAGCCGGTGGCGATGCCGCTGAAACTGTTGGATTGCTGCCCGGTGTCCGACGGCGGCGCGGCTTTCGTGGTCAGCCGTGAGCCGACGTCCGCAACCGGAATCCGCGTCCGCGGCTGCGCGCAGGCGCATACCCATCAGCACGTGACGGCAGCGCCCGCCTTGAGCGAACTCGGCGCCGAGATTGCGGTTGCGAAAGCCAAGAGCGTGGCCGGCGTTTCGATCGCGGACGTGCGCTACGCCGCGGTCTATGACAGCTTCACCATTACGCTCGCGATGCTGCTGGAAGACCTGGGCCTGGCCGGCCGCGGCGAGGCGGCAGCGCGGGTCAGGGCAGGGCATTTTGGCCGTGACGGCGCCATGCCGCTCAACACCCATGGCGGGCTCCTGAGCTACGGCCATTGCGGCGTCGGCGGCGCAATGGCGCATCTGGTCGAGACGCATTTGCAGATGACCGGGCGTGCCGGACCAAGACAGGTCCGCGACGCCTCGATCGCGCTATTGCACGGCGACGGCGGCGTGCTGTCGTCGCATGTCAGCATGTTCCTGGAGCGGGTACGATGAGCAACCATCTTGCAGACTGGACCAGGGGCACTGAAGCCATCGTCTATCAATCATGCGGCGCGTGTGGCGCCGTGCAGTATTTCCATCGCAGCTTCTGCGCCGCTTGCGGCGCGGCAGATCCGGCAACGAAGCGCGCCAGCGGCAAAGCGAAGGTCTATGCGACGTCGCTGGTATGCCGCGCCGCGACGCCGGAGACGCGCGCGCACGTTCCCTACAACATCGTTCTGGTCGATACGGTGGAAGGCTTTCGCATGATGGCCCATGGCGACAACGATCTCGCCATCGGTGACGATGTCACCGTGAGCTATCGGCCGTTTGCGGGAAGGCTGGTCCCGTATTTCGGGAAGACCTGAATCGAGGAGTGAAGATCAAAACGCAAAAATACCAGGACGATACATAAATCTGAACGTCAAATGTTCACGCTACGAAGCAACTCAGAATTACGCGGAACGGGTGAAAATCTGAGTGCTTCGATGCGTCAACATTCAGTGCCAGTAGAACACGACGCTGGCGATAACGAGCATTGCCGTCACCGCCATCATCTGCGCGAGCGCTTCCGAGGCCACCTTCCTTTTGGCTTCCATCATGCCTGACTCCCTAGACCTGGGCATGAGTCATCGTTGCCCGTGAAGGCTTGATGGCTCTCTTGGTTTATTTTACTCGGAACACCCCGCGACGAGTATTCGCTCTTTAGAGTCCCCACTCAGCGAATATCGACAGTCTCAAAATCGACCAGCATTGAGGCGGCAATTTGGCTCGCTCGCAGCCGGTTTGTGCACGCGAAAGGGAGTTTTTGGGAACTGGCCTCCTCCCATTGCGGCTTTCGGGCGCGCTTCGGCGCGTCCGACTGCGCCAACACAATAGTTGATCCCCCCTCCGCCGCGGGGCATGATCCGGCGCTCAAAATCAGAAAACCGCAAAGAATCCCAAGGTGATGAATGGCCCGCATCGAATACAGCGACCCCGCCAAAGCCAACGACCGGACCCGCGAAATCCTCGGCAAGAACCGCAACGCCAACATCTTCCGCATGATGGCGCATTCGCCGAGCTATTTTGAGCAGTACTGTCGGCTGGGCGGGGCCATCAGGCACAAGGGCGAACTGGACCCGGTCGTGCGCGAGCTCGCCATCACCCGCACCGGCATCCTGTGTGAGGCGCCCTACGAAATCGTCGCCCACAAGCGAATCGGCAAGAACGTCGGCGTCACCGATGAGCAGAACGAGGCCCTGGAGAACTGGCAGTCGGCGACCTGCTTCAACGAAGTGCAGCGTGCCGCGCTAGCCTTCACCGACGAAATCGTCAAGCTTCACAAGCCGACAGATGCCACCTTCAACGCGATTGCCTCCAAACTGACCCCGGCGGCGCTGGTTGAATTGCAGCTCTCGGTCGGCTTCTACATCATGACGTCGAAGTTTCTGGAAACCTTTGCCATCGACCTGCAGCCGGTCACGGAAGTGGTGAGCTGACGGCTGTCGCGCGAACGACGAATCTCACTTCGCCGGCCCGTAACGCCGTAGCGCTTCCAGCGTCAATCCCTTGCCGACCGCGCCGAAGATGTCGCCCTCGACGATGCGGGCGTTCGGCGCGGCCTTGATGATGGCGTTGCGGACATGGGCGAGTTTCACCGAACCGCCGGTCAGGAAGACCGCGTCGATATCGCTGGCGGCAAGGTCGGCCTGGCCGAGGCAGTTCTTGATGCGCGCTGCGATGCGCGTGGCCAATTGTTTGGTATGGCCGACGAGATCGGGCCGGCCGATCTCCGCGCTTAACCCGGGTGCCACCCATTCCATCGGGATGTCAGAGCGCTTCTTCTCTGACAGGGCGATCTTGGCGTCCTCGACTTCCATCGCCAGCGTGTGGCCGCGCTGCTCGTGAACCACGCGGATCAGCCGGTCGAGCAGTTCCGGCTCGCTGGCTTCCTGCCGGACCTGACGGATGTCGGCCATCACGCGCGGCTCATACATGCGGTTGATGCTCGACCAGGTCGCGAGGTCGTGGAAATAACTCGAGGGAACGTCGAGCCCCGGGCGCTTCATGGCGCTGCCGAAGCCGAACAGCGGCATGACGACGCCGAGGCTGAGCTGGCGGTCAAAATCCGTCCCGCCGATGCGCACGCCGTCATTGGCGAGAATGTCTGCCGCGCGATCGGCCTTGCCGTGACGCTCGGGCCCGAGACGGACGATGGAGAAGTCGGAGGTGCCGCCGCCGATATCGGCGATCAACGCCACTTCTTCGGAGGTGATCTGCCGTTCGTAGTCCAGGGCAGCGGCGATTGGTTCGAACTGGAACGTAACCTCGTCGAAGCCGATCCCGAGCGCAATCGTCCGCAGCGTATCCTCTGCCTTGCGATCGGCGTCCGTCGCATTGTCGACAAAGTGCACCGGCCGGCCATGGACGACCTGCCGCAGTTCGCGACCGCTGGCCTGTTCAGCGCGGCGCTTTATCGCGCCGAGATAATTGGCGATCACATCGCGAAAGCTCAGCCGGGCGCGGCCGAGCCGGGTGGTCTCCTCGATCAGCGAGGTTCCGAGCACCGATTTGAGGCTTCGCATCAGGCGGCCCATGGTGCCCTCGACATAGGCAGAGATGGCCCGGCGCCCGATCAGGACGTTACCGTCGCTCGCATAGAACATCGCGCTCGGGATGGTAGTCTGTTCGCCTTCCAGCGCCACGAGAACCGGCGCCTGGCCATCGATGATGCCAAGCGTTGTGTTGGACGTTCCGAAATCTAGGCCACAAATTGACATGGATGCTCCCAAGGGAGCGTCCGTTTACACATTACAACGCCATCGATCCACCCTTATCTCGTCGTGTCATCTCAAGGGGTTGTTCGCACGCGTTGATTTGTTCGATCAAGGCCATCCACAGATCAATTTGTTTGCGGCGACGCCTTGATGAAATAATCCGCGATGGTCCATAAGCGGCGTCCGGCGGCGAGGGTGATTCACCTGCCGCCATGGTTTTGGGAAAGATTTGGCGTGGCAAACATCAATCGACAGATCGCGGAAGAACTCGGCGTGCGCGAGCAGCAGATTGCTGCGACGGTGGAACTGCTCGACGGCGGCGCAACGGTGCCGTTCGTGGCGCGCTATCGCAAGGAAATCACCGGCGGACTCGACGATGCGCAACTGCGCACGCTGGAGGAGCGCCTGACATACCTGCGCGAACTCGAGGAGCGCCGGACCGCCATCCTCAATTCGGTCCGCGAGCAGGGCAAGCTCGATGCCGCGCTGGAAGCCGCGATCATGGCCGCCGACAGCAAGGGGCGTCTGGAAGACATCTATCTGCCGTTCAAGCCGAAGCGCCGCACCAAGGCCGAGATCGCCAAGGAAGCCGGGCTGGAGCCGTTGTCCGAACTGTTGCTGACGCAGCCGCAGAACGATCCGCAAACGGTCGCCGCAGGCTATGTCGACGCCGAGAAGCAGGTGGCGGACATCGCGGCCGCTCTCGAAGGCGCGCGCGCGATCCTGGTCGAGCGCTTTGCCGAGGATGCCGATCTGATCGGCCGCTTGCGCGAGGATATGTGGTCGGCGGGCCAGATGACATCGACGGTGCGCAAGGGCAAGAAGACCGAAGGCGAGAAATTCGCCGATTATTTCGAATACAACGGCGCCCTGCACAAGCTGCCGTCGCACCGCATCCTCGCGTTGTTCCGCGGCGAAAAGGAAGAAATCCTCGAACTGCAGATTCAGCCCGAGGCGAATGTGCCTGAGCCCGGCGTGCCCAGCGCTTACGAACTCAAGATCATGCAACGCTTCGGCATTACCGATCAGAAGCGGCCGGGCGACCGCTGGCTGGTCGATACCGCGCGCTGGGCGTGGAAGACCAAGATCCAGGTTCACCTCAACATCGATTTGCGGATGCGGCTGTGGACGGCGGCCGAGGCCGAGGGCGTGCGGGTATTCGCCTCAAATCTGCGCGATCTGCTGCTGGCCGCACCTGCCGGTGCGCGCGTGACCATGGGGCTCGACCCGGGCTATCGCTCCGGCGTCAAGGTCGCGATCGTCGATGCGACGGGGAAGGTGGTTGCGACAAGCACGGTCTATCCGCACGAGCCGCAGCGGCAATGGGACGCGACGCTCGCCACCTTGGGCAAGCTGGCGGTTGCGCACCGCGTCGACCTGATCGCGATCGGCAACGGCACGGCCTCGCGCGAAACCGACAAGCTGGCGACCGAACTGGTCAAGCTGCTGCCGGACCTGAAGATGTCGAAGATCGTGGTGTCGGAGGCCGGCGCGTCGGTCTACTCGGCCTCGGCTTTTGCGTCCGAGGAACTGCCGGAGCTCGACGTCACCCTGCGCGGCGCGGTCTCGATCGCGCGCCGCCTGCAGGATCCGCTCGCCGAACTGGTCAAGATCGATCCGAAGGCGATTGGCGTCGGGCAGTACCAGCACGATCTCGGCGAAGCCAAGCTGGCGCGCTCGCTCGATGCCGTGGTCGAAGACTGCGTGAACGCCGTCGGCGTCGATGCCAACACGGCCTCCGCGCCGCTGCTGGCGCGGGTGTCCGGTATCGGGGCGGGGCTCGCGCAAAGCATCGTGCAGCATCGCGACGCCAACGGCCCGTTCAAGTCGCGCAAGGCGCTGAAGGACGTGCCGCGGCTCGGGCCAAAAGCCTTCGAGCAATGCGCCGGCTTCCTGCGCATCACTGGTGGCGAGGACCCGCTCGATGCGTCCGGCGTGCATCCCGAGGCCTATCCGGTGGTGCGGCGGATCATCGCCGCGACCAAGAGCGACATCAAGGCGCTGCTCGGCAATGCCGAGGTCGTGCGCCAGCTCAAGCCGCAGGCGTTCGTCGACGATACGTTCGGTCTGCCGACGGTGACCGACATCCTGCGCGAACTGGAAAAGCCCGGCCGTGATCCGCGTCCCGCGTTCAAGGCGGCCGTGTTCAAGGAGGGCGTCGAGGAGATCAAGGATCTCAAGCGCGGCATGATCCTCGAGGGTACGGTGACCAACGTCGCGGCGTTCGGCGCCTTCGTCGATATCGGCGTGCACCAGGACGGCCTGGTGCACATCTCGGCGATGTCCAGGAATTTCATCAAGGATCCGCGCGAGGTGGTGAAGCCCGGCGATATCGTCAAGGTCAAGGTGCTGGAGGTCGAGGTCGCCCGCAAGCGCATAGCGCTGACGCTGCGGCTCGACGACGAGGTCGGCAGCAAGGGGGCAAAGCTGTCGGATACCAAGATGCGCGAATACTCCAAGGCGTCGATGACGTCGTCATCGCCGCGCAAGCCGCAGGAGCAGGGCGGCGCGTTGGCCGAAGCGATGCGCCGCGCCGCCGAGAAGAACGGGCGGGGCAAGGCGGGGTAGGGCGGTGACGTTTCGGTCGGTGGCCTCATCCTTCGAGACGCATCGCTTTGCGATGCTCCTCAGGATGAGGTTTGACATGTCCAGCTTGGGCAAGTTTTAAGACCCTCATGGTGAGGAGCACGGCAACGCCGTGCGTCTCGCACCATGCGGCCCGGGACGCAGATCCTAGCTCGACGTCAGCAAATTCACTCTTGCATTGGCGAGGATCAGCCGATCCGCCAGCAATTGCGCGAGGTTGCGCATGATCCGTTCGCCGGCGCGGGGGTGCTGCTTTCGAAAGCGCTCGAAATCGCGAAGCTGGATTTCGTAAGCGGTCGCGGCCATGTCGGCGAGGACGTCGGCGGAACGCTGCGGCTCCAGCAGCGCCATCTCGCCGAACGGCATTCCCGCCGTCAGCGTCGCCAGCCTGATGCCGTCGGGCAGGGTGACATGCACCACGCCGCTGCGCAGGAAGAACAGCGACGTAGCGGCATCGCCGGTTGCAATGATCTTCTCGCCGGCCTGATAGGTCCTGACCGTTGCGAGCGAGGCGAGATCGGTGAGTTCCTCGTCCGTCAGTCCCGCCAGCATTGATTGTTCGGCCAGTTCGGTTGCCTCGAAGAAATCGATGGCGCCGCCATAGCGGTACACCACCTGGTCTTCCGCCCATTCGATCGCCGCATCGAGCAAATAGTAGTTGCGGATGTTGGTGAGGCCTTGCGTCCAGTCGGAGATCATCTTCCATTCGGGAGACGAGCGCCTGATGCCAGACAGGATCACGGTGACATGATGCGCCGCGAGTTCACGAAACTCCTCGGCGAGCAGGCGGGTGCCGGCGCGCGTCATGGCGGTGACGCGGCGGAGGTCGAAGATGACGAGTTGCGGGCGCGGCTTGGCCGCGAGCTGGCGCGAGACGTAGTCGACATTGGAAAAAGACAGCGTGCCGACCAGTTCGATGACGCGAACATCCTCGTGATGTGCCGCGAGAATGTTCTGTTCTGTCGCGCGCCGGACCCGTCGCGACGGGCTGTTGCCGATGTCGTAGTCGGCGATGATGCTGTTGCGGGCGTCGTCGCTGCGGTTGAGCATATGCAGGTCATAATGCGAGGACAGCGCTTCGCAGACCTTGATGCCGCGCACGCTGTTGCCGTGCTTGTCGAGCTTGGGCGAATAGCTGCCGAGCCCGAGGCGAGCCGGCAGCGCGGCGAGGATGCCGCCGCCGACGCCGCTCTTGGCGGGGATGCCGACGCGGTAGATCCACTCGCCGGCATAGTCGTACATGCCGGAACTGGTCATGACCGACAGCGTGCGCGCGATGGCGTAGGCGCTCATCACCTGCTCGCCGGTCACGGGATTGATGCCCCGGTTGGCGAGCGTTGCCGCCATCACGGCGATATCGCGCGCCGTTACCAGGATGGCGCATTGCCGGAAATAGACGTCGAGCACCGAGGACACGTTGTCACGGATCACGGCGTTGGTGCGCAGCAAATAGCCGATCGCCCGGTTGCGGTCGCCGGTGGTGCTTTCGGAGGCGAAAACCGCATCGTCGACGTCGAGATCGCGCCCGGCGAAGCGGCCGAGCGCCTGCCGGATATATTCGAACGCGGCATCCCCCTTGGCCTCGTGGATAAGGCCGGAGCAGGCGATCGCGCCGGCATTGACCATGGGATTGAACGGGTGGTTGTCGGCGTTGAGGCGGATCGAGTTGAAGGGATCGCCCGAGGGCTCCACGCCGATGACGCTCTCGACCCGCGCCGCCCCCAGCGTGTCCAGCGCCAGCGCGAACACGAAGGGTTTCGACATCGACTGGATGGTGAAGGGGATCTGGCTGTCACCGACCTCGTACACATGGCCGTCGAGGGTCGCGAGGCTGATGCCAAAATGGGCAGGATCGGCCTTGCCGAGTTCAGGAATGTAATCGGCGACCGCGCCGCGGGTCTCGGGCGCGAATTCCGCGTGGCAGCCGTTCAGGAACCGCAGCAGCGGCGGTTTCGAACTGGCCCAGACCGGGGCGGTGGTCGTGAAAGGAGGAGGCGACTGTTTCATCGCCTCCTTTTGTGCATCGCAATCAGGGTGTGCGCAACTGGTTCGGCGCCAGGGCCTGGCGTCGTATCAGCATCATCGCGACCAGCACGGTCGGCGCGAGAATGGCGAGGCCGAGCGAGGTCACCTGCACCTGCGACAGCGGCATGATCCCGCCGCCGGGCGTCGCCACCACGAAGCCGCCGATCACGAGCAGCACCCGCAGGGGCCATTCGAGCGCGCCGGTGCCGCGGAGATCGCCGACGAAGACCTGATAGCCCTGGATGCCGCCGCAGATGAACAGCGTGCCGAAGCCTGCCAGCGCCATCAGGCCAAGTCCTTCGAGGTATGGGCTCGCGCCCTGCAGCACCAGTGCGGGGTTGAGGACGAAGAAGAACGGAATGAAGTAGATGATGCTGCCCACCCACATCGATTCCCAGCCCGTCTTCATCGCCGGTGAGCCGGCGATGCCGGCCGCAGCAAAGGAGGCGATGGCCACCGGTGGCGTGATCGAGGACAGCATGCCCCAGTAGAAGATGAACATGTGCACGGCCATGCGGTTGAGGCCGAGCTTCTCAAGTGCCGGCGCCACCAGGATCGCCAGGAAGATGTAGCAGGCGGTCGTGGTCAGGCCGAGCCCGAGCACGAGGCTGGTGAAGGCGCACATCACGAGCAGCAGCAGCGCGTTGTCACCGGCCAGCCGCAGCAGGTCGTTGGCGAGGCTGGAGACCACGCCGGTCATCGAGAACGCACCGATCAGGAGGCCGCAGCCGGCGAGAATGCCGACCAGCTCGACGAAGGTGCGGCCGTTGACTTCGAGGAACTTGTTGATGGTCGAGAACGTCCAGCGCGTGTCCCTGGAGAAGATCTGGTTGAGCACCAGCAGCAGCGCCGTCGCGTAGAATGGCGCGTGGCTCTCGCGCTTGAAATAGAGCAGCATCACGATCAGCAGCGCGATGACGAAAACGTAGTACCAGCCGTCCTTGATCGTATCCCAGACTTTTGGCAGTTCCTCGCGCGGAATGCCTTTCAGGTTGTGGCGCGCGGCGTAGGAGTCCACCTGCATGAACAGGCCGATGTAGAACAGCGCTGCCGGAATGATGGCGGCAAGGGCGACTTCCGCGTAGCTGATGTTGAGGAACTGCGCGATCACGAACGCGGTTGCACCCATCACCGGCGGCGCAAGCACCGCGCCGGTCGAGGCGCAGGCCTCGATCGCGGCAGCATAGGAGGCCCGGAAGCCGCTCTTCTTCATGACCGGAATGGTCATGGTGCCGGCGGTCAACACGTTGGAGATGATCGATCCGGACATCATGCCGAGCAGGCCGGATGCAAAAATGCAGACCTTCGCCGCGCCGCCGCGGAAGGTCCCGCACAGTGCAAAGGCAATGTTGATGAAGAACTTTCCAGCGCCGGTCATCATCAGCGCGGTCCCGAACACCAGAAAGCCGATCACGGTATCGGCGAAGGCCTGGATCGGGATGCCGAGCAGGCTCTCTCCCGACAGCACGTGATAGGCGGTGGCCTGTTCAAGCGTCGATTCGGTACCGCGGAACGGCCCCAGCCATTTGGCGTCGGCGAACAGGGGATAGACGGTGAACGGCAGCACGCTGAGCAGCAGGCTCCAGCCGCCGGTGCGCCGCAGCGCTTCCATCAGCACTGCCCACATGATGACGCCGGCCACGATGACATTCATCGGTGCGCCGCCAAATTCCCAGCCGGCCTCGGCCGCCTTGCGGACGCTGAGCATCAGGAGGATGGCGCAGCCGAACGTCGCGGCGAACAGCGCGAGGTCGTACCAGGGGATCCGGTTGAGCGGCGCGGTCCCGCTGCCTGGGAAGATCAGGAACGTGAACGGCAGCATCAGGGCGATGAGGAGGTAGAAATACTCGGTATTGAGCTGGGTATAGCCGATGAAGAAGCGCAGCGAGAATTGCTGGTTGATGCACAGCAGGATGGTGGCCGCAGTGGCGATCACCAGCGCCCAGCGCCAGGCCCCGCGCAATACCCGTACGCGCGTGACCTCGGCCTCCTGCATATTGCCGGCGCCGGCATGCGGATCTTCGAATACGATCCTTTGTGCCGGCGCGGCGACGCTATCGCTCGATGGAGCTGACATCATTCATCCCGGATGTTGTTCGCCTTCGAGCGAAGCAGAAGCGGTCGCGTTACTCGAACCCGTTCGGCATGTTGGCTTTCGCCAGCGCCGCGGCGCGGGCCTTCAGCCAGCCGTCAAGGAAGGCCTTGTCATCCGCCGGCGGGTTGGACTTGCCGTAGTCGGCCCATGCCGTGGCCAGCACCTGCTGGCGCTTCAGCAGTTCCTTGTTGTGGGCCTCCTGCGCGTCGGTCCACTGACCGGCTTCCTTCAGCGCCTTGGCGGCGCCGGGATGAACCGGGACAACCCAGTTCTTGGTCTGCCGGTCGGCCCCGAGGCCGCTGGCGCCGGGCGCCGAGTCCTTGAAGGCGTCGTAGCCCGTGATCATCGCCTTGGTGATGGAATAGACCTCGTCGGCGGGCACCGTCCCGTACACCATGAAGATCGGATAGGGATAGTTGCCGAGTTCGATCGGCTTGTCCTTGGTGATGCCGGCGCCGCAGGTCGCAATATGCGGGAAGAAGAATGAGCCGACCTTCTTCACGCGATCCCAGCCGGCCTTGTCATTGTGCGGCAGCGGCGGCCAAATGATGCCGCGGGGCGAGGTTTCAAGTTCCTTCGCAGGTCCCGTGATGGTGGTGGCGAAGGCGGCATCGACGTCGTTGTTGACCATGCCCTTCCACATCGCGCCGTAGCTCGAGAATTCCACGACCTTGACGTCGCTCTGCTTGAGATCGCCGAACGCCAGCATCGCCAGCGAATTCTGGTTCAGCGCCGGCGAGCCGACGACGAAGCCGACGCGCTTGCCCTTGAGATGCTTCATCTCGGTGACGCCGGTGTCCTTGGCGACGCCGAGCGAGCCGGCGTTGCAGTCGACCGATGACAGCACCAGTTGCAGCGGCTGCGGACCCCATTCCTTGGCGCCGAATTCAAACACGCCTTCCTGCGCGAAGTAGGTGCCGGAGCCCATCGCCGACATCACCGCGCGCTTGGCGCGCAGCGGCGCCAGGCGCGCCACGTCGTTGCCGGCCGGCAGCACGCGGACGTCGGTGCCGTACTTGTCTTTCATCATCTTGCCGACGCCGACGGCGATGTTGAAACCGGCGGTGCCGGTATCGTAGGCGGTGACGGTCATGGTTGGTGGCAGCTTGACGTCATCGGCCAGCGCCGGTGCTGCTGCCAGCAGCGAGAAGGTTGCCAACGCACCAGACGCGGAATTCATCAGCCGACGGATCATAGTTCCTCCATTTGTTTCGCCAGACGAAACTTTTTTGTCGTTGGGATCATGTCATCGCAGCATTGCGATGGCAATCGCCGAGAACGGCCACGACTGTCGCCGTGACGTATCCGCTCCTAGACACATTGTCGCGGATCGAAAGTATGATCGCGCGAATTATGCCTCGATGATCGCGACGATCTGGCCCTCGGCGATTACGTCGTCGATGCTTACGAGCAAAGCCTTTATTTTTCCTGCTGCCGTCGAGGTCACGGGAATTTCCATCTTCATGGCTTCGACAAACGCGATCTCGTCGCCATCGCCGACGCTTCCGCCAGTTGCAACAGGAATTGCGCACACGCGGCCGGCGACTTCGGTGATGATCTTGATATCTGGCATGCCATTTCTCCCGGGGACCGTCTGATGGACTAATTGTCCTCGTGAACGGCTTTTTGTTTGTCGCCGCAGATTGCCTGAGGTAGCTTCTTCCGCAAGTGGAATTTTATTCCGCAGAGCGGAATGGAGCCAAAAATCATGGGAAGACGCTCGGAGCGATTGAGTAAGCAGGGAATGCTGGCCAGCGACCTGGCGGGCGAGGGTGACGTTATTCAAGTGGTGTCGCGGGCCTTCGACGTCCTGCGCTGCTTCGAGGGCCATGAGGCCAGGCTCGGCAATCTGGAAATTTCCAGCCGCTGCGGCCTGCCGCGCTCGACGGTATCGCGGCTCACCCACACGCTGACGCGTATGGGCCAGCTCGTCTATCTCCCGCGCGACCAGAAATACCGCATCGGCCCCAGCGCGGTGGCGATGAGCACGTCGATGATGAGGGGGTTGCAGCTTCGCAATCTGATCAAGATGCGTCTGCAAGACGTCGCCGATCAATTGCCCGGCACCGTCGGCTTCGTGCTCCCCGATCGCTATCAAATGGTCTATCTCGAATTTGCGCGCGCCGCGAATGCGCTTGGCCTGTACGAAGCCACCGGCAGCCGCGTCTCGATGACGAGCACCGCCGCCGGCTTTGCCTACACCGCAGCGCTGGATCCCGACGTCGGCGACGCCTTGATCGCTGAAATGGAGCGCGAGATTCCGGAAAGCGTCGGACCGACGAAGTCGCGTATCGAGGCCAACCGTCGTCACTTGCGCGAACATGGCTACGTCATCGCCTGCGGTACGTGGAGCCCGCATATCAACGGCTGCGCGGTGCCGGTATGGTCGCCGCAATATCAAACCTTCGTCGTCGTCACGATCGGACTGTTGTCTGCGATGTTCGATGAGAAGCGGCTGCACCAGGAAGTGGCGCCGCAAATGGTTCAACTGGGTGCTGCGATCGGCGGACTGCTCGAAGGCGCCGAAGGCGACATCTTCGCAAATCGTCTGGAGAGAAAGCCGCTTCCGGTTCCGACTTATAAAAACAAGATCATCAAGACGGAGGATACGAATGAACTGGAAGCCGGAACTCGACGACCTCGCCCGGCGCGAAGCGTTCGCGCGCGAGATGGGAGGCGTTGACAAGGTCAAGCGCCAGCATGACCAGGGACGGCTTACGGTTCGGGAGCGTATCGACCGACTGATCGACAAGAATTCCTTCCACGAGATCGGCGCCATCTCCGGCATCGCCGAATACGACGAGAACAGCGAGCTCAAGCATCTGACGCCGGCCAACTGCGTGTTCGGCCGCGGGAAGATCGATGGCCGCACCGTGGTCGTGGTCGGTGACGATTTCACCGTGCGCGGCGGTTCGGCCGACGCCTCGATCTCGGCCAAGCCGTTGATGGCCGAGGAGATGGCGCATGATTTCCGCCTGCCGATCATCCGCGTCATCGAAGGTTCGGGCGGCGGCGGTTCGGTGAAGACGATCGAAACCAGAGGCGCAGCGAACCTGCCTGGCGGCGTCGGCGGCACGCGCTGGTACTGGTTCACGACGGCGAACATGGCGCGGGTCCCGGTGGTCGCTCTCGGGCTCGGCTCGGTCGCAGGCCTTGGCGCGGCGCGCCTTGCGGCGAGCCACTACTCCGTCATGACGCGGAATTCCGCGATGTTCGTCGCAGGCCCGCCGGTGGTAAAGCGGCTCGGCCAGGACCTGACCAAGCAGGAGCTCGGCGGCGCCGATATCCAGACCCGCGCCGGCGGCGTCGATGACGCCGTCGATACCGAGGAAGAGGCGTTCGAACGCGCGCGTCGCTTCCTGTCTTATCTGCCGTCCTCGGTCTACGACCTGCCGCCGACCACGCCCTGCGCCGACGATCCGGAACGCGCCGAGGAGTCGCTGTTGAAGGCGGTGCCGCGCAACCGCCGTCAGGTCTACAAGATGCGCCCGATCATCGATGCCGTCGTCGACAAGGGCTCGTTCTTCGAGGTGAACAGCAATTTCGGCCGCCCGGTCATTACCGGGCTGGCCCGGCTCGACGGCCGCGCCGTGCTGCTGCTCGCGAGCGATCCCTTCCACTATGGCGGGTCGTGGACGGCGGAAGCGTGCCAGAAGGTGGTGCGCTGGGTCGATTTCGCGGAGACTTTCCATCTGCCGGTTGTCTACCTGATGGATTGTCCGGGCTTCATGATCGGGCTCGAGGCCGAGAAGTCGGCGACCATCCGCCACGGCGTGCGCGCCATGGCCGCGGTGAACCAGTCGACCGTTCCCTGGTGCACCATCATCGTGCGCAACGCGTTCGGCGTTGCCGGTGTCGTGCACCAGCCAGCCAACCGCTATTCGATGCGCTATGCGTGGCCGTCAGGCTATTGGGGCTCGCTGCCGCTCGAAGGCGGTATCGAGGCGGCCTATCGCGCCGACATCGATGCGGCCGATGATCCCGTCGCGAAGCTGAAGGAGATCGAGGACCGTCTCAACAAGCTGCGCTCGCCGTTCCGTTCGGCCGAGAAATTCTGGGTCGAGGAAGTGATCGATCCACGCAGGACGCGCTCGCTGCTGTGCGAGTTCGCGCGGCTGGCGGAACCGATTCGCAGCCTCGGTCCGCCGTCGAATATGTCGATACGGCCTTAGGTCTCAATCCCTCATGGTGAGGAGCGCGTCTTCGCGCGTCTCGAACCATGAGGCCCGGATCTCGCCTGCGGCCATCCTTCGAGACGCGGCCGAGTGGTCGCTCCTCAGGATGAGGACTTCCCCAGGGTCACGCCGCCGCCACCACAGGCTTCGGCCGCGAGATCATCAGCACGATCAACGCCGCCAACATGCAGAGCGCGCCGGCGACGAAGAACGCCGGCAGGTAGCTGTTGAGAACCGTCCGCGAAAGCCCGGCGCCGAACGCGGCAACGCCTGCGCCGAGTTGATGACCGGCAAAGATCCAGCCGAACACGAGGTTGGCGCGCTCGGGGCCGAACCGCTGCGCCGTGAGCCGCACCGTCGGCGGCACCGTCGCGATCCAGTCGAGCCCGTAGAACACTGCGAACAGCGACAGGCCATAGAGCGTGAAATCGGAGAACGGCAGAAACAGCAGCGAGAGCCCGCGCAGCCCGTAATACCAGAACAGCAGCTTGCGATTGTCGTAGCGGTCCGACAGCCAGCCCGAGGCAATGGTGCCGACGAAATCGAAAATGCCCATTGCCGCGAGCAGGCTTGCGGCCTGCACCTGCGGAATGCCGAAATCGAGGCACATCGGAATCAGATGCACCTGGATCAGGCCGTTGGTCGAAGCGCCACAGATGAAGAAGGTGGCGAACAGGATCCAGAACACGCGCGATTTCGAGGCGTCGCGCAACGTGCCGAGCGCCGCCGCCATGATCGGCGTGGTGTTGGGCGGCGGTGCCGGCAGCGGCTCGGTGCCTTCGTCGCCGTACGGCCGCAGGCCCAAGTCGCTCGGGCGGTCGCGCATCACCATCAGCACGGCAAAGGCCGCTAAGCCCAGCATCACGCAGATCAGCGCCAGTGCGATCCGCCAGCCGTAGTGATCGGTCAGGCTCGCGAGCAGCGGGAGAAACGCAAGCTGGCCGGTAGCGACGCTCGCGGTGAGAATGCCGACGACGAGGCCGCGCCGCGCGACGAACCAGCGCGCGGCAATCGTTGCGCCGAGCACCAGCGCCGTCATGCCGGTGCCGAGCCCGATCACCACGCCCCATAGCAGCATCAGGTGCCAGACCTTGGTCATCGCCAGTGACGCCACGAGGCCGGATACCACGATCAGCAGCGCCGACAGCGTTATGTTGCGAAGACCATAGCGATTCATCAATGCCGCGGCGAACGGCGCCATCAGCCCGAACAGGACGAAGCGAATCGAGAGCGCCGAGGAAATCTCCGCCGTGGTCCAGCCGAACTCTTTCTGCAGCGGCACGATGAACACGCCGGGCGCGCCGACGGTGCCGGCCGTGATCAGGGCCGTGAGGAAGGTCACGCCGACCATCGCCCAGCCGTAATGGATGTTGCGGCGGGCGAGGGTGGCCGACAGCCAGTTCGAAATCATAGAGCCTCGGAAAATTCCATCCAGACGGATGACGGGGTTCGCCGCATTCTGCCGTATCGGCAGCATGACTTAAATGCCTAAGTTCCCTCGTTTCAGGACATCGCGGATCTAGTGCTTAATTCGCTCCACTGCAATCGCAGTCGCTTCGCCGCCGCCGATACAGAGCGCCGCGACGCCGCGCTTGAGGTTGCGCGCCTCCAGCGCGTGCAGCAGCGTCACGATCAGCCGCGCGCCGGTGGCGCCGATCGGATGACCGAGCGCACAGGCCCCGCCATTGACATTCAGCTTCTCGCGGGGGATGCCGAGGTCCTTCTGCGCCGCCATCGCGACCACGGCGAATGCCTCGTTGATTTCGAACAGGTCGACGTCACCGACGCTCCAGCCGACTTTGTCCAGCAGTTTGCGAATGGCTGGAATCGGCGCCGTGGTGAACCATTGCGGTTCCTGGCTGTGGGTGGCGTGACCCTTGATCTCTGCAAGCACCGGCAGCCCACCGCGATCGGCGAGCGAACGCTTGGCGAGGATGAGCGCCGCGGCGCCGTCGGCGTTCGCCGAGGAGGCGGCCGGCGTGATGGTGCCGTTGGCGCGGAATGCGGCTTTCAGCCCGGGGATCTTCGCGGGATCGACCTTCATGGGGTGCTCGTCATTGGCGATGATCCGTGGCCCGGCTTTTTCGGTCAACGTGATCGGCGCAATCTCGCTCCTGAACGCGCCACCTTCGACCGCCTTGCGCGCGCGTGTCAGCGTCTCCATCGCATAGGCGTCCTGGTCGGCGCGGGTGAACTGATAGGCCTCCGCGGTGGCCTCGCCGAAATCGCCCATCGAACGGCCGGTCTCGTAGGCGTCTTCCAGCCCGTCCATCATCATGTGGTCGATGATCCGGTCATGGCCGGCGCGGTAGCCGCCGCGCGCCTTTGCCAGCAAATAGGGCGCATTGCTCATGCTCTCCATGCCGCCGGACAGCACGATCTCGGCCGAGCCCGCGTTGATGATGTCATGGGCCAGCATGGTCGCCTTCATGCCGGAGCCGCAGACCTTGTTGATGGTGGTGGCGCCGGTGGCGTCAGGAAGTTTTGCGCCGCGCGCGGCCTGGCGGGCCGGCGCCTGGCCCTGTCCGGCCGGCAGCACGTTGCCCATGAATACCTCGTCGATCTTTTCAGGCGTCAACTTCGCCCGCTCCAGCGCGGCGCCGATGACATGCGAACCGAGCTTGTGGGCGCTGAACGGCGACAATTCGCCCATGAAGCGGCCGAGCGGCGTGCGGGCGGCGGAAAGGATGACGACGGGATCGGAAGCGGCGGCCATGACGTTGCTCCTCAATTGCGGGAATCTATTGCATGATCATCATCATATGATGCGTTGCAAAAATTGCAACCGACGTTGTCATGAAAAAGCCGGGACAGCCCCATGACAAATTCTTGCAATTTGCATGAGAGAAACTGATCGATCCGCGACGGCGGGACGATCGGGAAGATGGCGGCGGGCTATTGCAGATCCTCAAGCGCCGTCTTGATGGCTTTCCTGAACGCCGTGACGTCGCCGAGTTCGTGTCCCAGCAGCAGCGCAAGCCGGGTCAGGAACAGCGCTTCGCGCTCGGGTCCGGCGGCATCGATCGCCATCGCCAGCGCCTCATACGCGCCCTCGAAATCCTCGAATTTCATTGCGCTCATGGCGCCTCGCTTCCCAGGCAAATGCTGGCGGTTTTCAGAACCTCTGCGGGCACGACGGTTTTCCATCGCCCGGCAACGTGCAGGTCGGGCCGCAGCAGATAGAGCGTGCCGGGACTGGCGGCGAACAGCCGGGCGATTTTCCCGTCATGGTCTGCAATGGCCTTTGCGCCTGATGTGGGAGCGCGCGATCCGATGACGAGCGAAACGAAGCGCTTGTCGATCCTGCCGAGTTGTTTGTGCAGCGCGACTTGTTCGGTAGTGGGCTCGCCGTCGCAAAACAGGATCGCCGTCATGCCGTCGCCGGCGTGGTCGAGCAGATGGCTGCCGTCGTCGAGCCCTGCGTTTGGTGCGACGCTGCCGCAACCCGGTCCGCCGGCGAATTCCTGATCGTGCTTGGCAAATGGCGTCAGCGGGCTTTCGGAATAAGTGTAGGGCTGCATCTGGCGCGGATTGGCCAGCCCCCGAGGAAACTCATGGCGGAGGCTGAGCGAGAGCGCCGCCTCGCGCGCCAGCCGCCAGCCACGGGTCGGCGGCGTCATGAAGCGCGTGCTCTTGGTGGCGTTGGCGAAGACGTCGAGCGTGGCGCCGCGCCGCTCCGGCGAATAGCTGTCGAGCAGACGATCGTCCGCCTCGCCGTGCAGGACGAGGGCGAGTTTCCAGCCGATATTCTCGGCATCGGCCAGCCCGTTGTTCAGCCCGCGCACGCCGAAGATCGGCACGATATGCGCGGAGTCGCCGATAAAGAATACGCGGCCGTGGCGGTAGTCGTCGAGGCACAGCGTGTTGGCGGAGTAGACGCTCCACCATTCCAGCTCCCACGGCTTGGTGTGGTGGATATCGGCCAGGATCGCGCCGACACGGGCGCGGATATTCTCCTCCTTGAGGGCGTCTTCCTCGCTTTCGCCTTCGCGGAGCTGATAGTCGATGCGCCAGATATCGTCCGGCTGCTTGTGGATCAGCACCGTGCCGCCGGGATTGCCGCTCGGCTCGAAGAACGCGCGGCGCTCGGTCGGAAAATCGTGATCCATCCGGATATCCGCGATCACGTACCGGCCTTCGTAATTGTCGCCCTTCAGCCGCAGCCCGAGCATCGATCGGATCGGCGAGCGCGCGCCGTCGGCGGCCAGCACATAAAAGGCATCGATCCAATAATCACCCTCCGGCGACGTCACGCGCGCGGACACGCTGTCCTCGTGCACCTCGATGCCGGCGAGTTCGCTCTGCCAGCGCATGTCGATCAGATCGCTTGCCGCGACCGCGTCGTGCAGAAACTTCTCGATGTATTGTTGCTGCAGGTTGTACATCGGCAGATACTTTTCGTTGGCCGGATGCGGCATTTCGAGCCGAAAGATCTGTTCGCCGCGGTAGTAGCTGCGCCCCTGCCGCCAGCCGAGCGCCTTGTCGAGGAACGGTGAGACCGCGCCGATCCGCTCCAGGATGTGCATGCTCGGGCGCGCGATGCAGATGGCGCGGCTGCCGTCGTTGAACGTGTCCTTGCGGTCGATCAGCACGCTCTTGATGCCGTATCGCGCCAGCACCAGCGCCGCGGTCATGCCGATCGGCCCGGCGCCGACGATCAGGACCGGATGCTTCGCCGTGGCGCCGTCGATCTCGGGGACCCGCCGGGCCACAAACCGGGGATAGTCGAAGTAGAGCGAATCCAGCGGGCCCTTGCCGGCAGGTCTCATGCGTCCCTCCGTCTATTTCTTGCGGTCGAGAAATCCCTGCATCAACCGCTGCGGCTCGCCGGTCAGGAAGGATTGCCCGAACACGCCGACGCTCAGATTGACGGATTCGGTCAGCGGCAGTTCTTCCCATTGGCGCATCAGCGCCTTCTGCGCGCGCAGCGCCTCGGGGCCGCATTCGAGCAGCGCCTGCACCGTGTGCTCGACCGCGGCATCGAGCCCGCCTTCCTTTGCTACCACATCGACCAGACCCCAGGCGAGGGCGGTCGGCGCGTCGATGTTCTCCGCGGTCATGACCAGCCAGCGGGCGCGGCCCCAGCCGATCAGACGCGGCAACAACGCGGCGTGGATGACGGAGGGGATGCCGACGCGCACCTCGGGCATGCCGAATTTGGCGTCGTGGGCGGCAACCCGGAAATCGCAGGCAGCTGCGACCTCGAGGCCACCGCCGAGGCACCAGCCCGGGAGGCGGGCGATGACAGGCGCGGGAAAGCGGCGCACCGCCTCGCAGAGGTCGCGCAGCCGGGTGATGAAGGCTTCCGCGGATTTCTGGTCGAGACGCGCCATCTCCTTGATGTCGGCGCCGCCGATCATGCTCTTCTCGCTCTGTCCGGCCAGGATCACGGCGCGGATCTCCCTGTCGCCGGCGAGCTGCTCGAACCCCTCGCGGACGCCGTCGGTGACGGCGGAAGAGAGGATGTTCAGCGAGCCAGCGTTGCAGATCGAGAGGCGAATGACGCCTCGGCCGTCGCGGTCGATCCCGCAGTGCGGATTGAGCATTTCCATGTTGTTTCCCGACCTCGTCCTCGTGGTTGCCGCCACTTCCAAGACATTGCGCCGGCTTGTCAAGGGCGCGGCGAGAGGCGTTGCGCGCCGGAAGCGGTCTCTATAAGATGATAATCATCATCCAAAGGAGCGGCCATGACCATGACGGAAAGCGTCGACCTGTTTTCGCCCACGCTGCGACGGCAGCGGATTGTGGACTGGCAGGCGCCGGGGCCGGTGGCCAAAGCGGCGGCCGGCATGTCCGGACTGGAGACCGTGCGCGCGATCCGCGACGGTATCCTGCCGCCGCCACCGATGGCCCGCCTGATCGGGTTCGAGATGCGCGTCGCCGACCGCGGGCGGATCGTGATGGAACTCGATCCGGATGAGAGCCTGGAGAACACCATCGGACTGCTGCATGGCGCGACAGCCGCGGCGCTGCTGGATACTGCCATGGGTTGTGCCATATCAACGACGCTACCCGTCGGGCAGACCTCGGTCACGCTCGACTTCAAGCTGACCTATCTGCGGCCGCTTTCGATCAAGTCGGGTACGATCTCGGCGGAAGGTAAAGTCGTAAAGCTTGGACGCCAGACCAGCTACGTAGAGGGGTTCGTCCGTGACGGCGCAGGCAATCTTGCGGTGCACGCGACGGCGACGTTCTCTATGATCGGGGATAGCGGCAAGGCGAAATAGATGCAGCTTTTCCCGGTCCGACTGCTATTATATGACCGCAAACATTTAATGGGAATGTCGATGCGTTATTCGAAAGAGCACAAGCAGGAGACCCACGCACGGATCGTGAAGAAGGCCTCGGTGCGGCTTCGCGAGAAGGGCGCGCATGGCATCGGAGTCGCCGACCTGATGAAGGAAGCGGGCCTGACCCATGGCGGTTTCTATGCGCATTTCGATTCCCGCGAGGCGCTGGTGATCGAGGCCTTTGGCTACGCGATGGACCGCGCCACCGAACGCTGGCGCAAGATGTCTGAGGAGATACCGCCCGAGAAGCGGTTTTCGACCATCATCGAGACTTACCTGACCCCTGGTCACCGCGACGATCCCGGGCACGGTTGCGCGGTACCGGCGCTCGGTGCCGAGATCGCGCGCGAAAGTCCGAAGACGCGCAAGGCGTTTGCCGCCAAGATAGAACAGATGATCGAGATGATGACCGATCAGATTACGGGCGTGCCGCGCAAGGCTGCCCGGAAGCAGGCGATCGCAGCGCTGACCACCATGATGGGGACGCTGGTTCTGTCGCGCATCGCCGGCACCGGCGAATTCTCCGACGAGATTCTCGCCTCGGGCCGCGAGGCCGCGCTGGGCCGCGCGGCTGCGTCGAAGCCGGCAGCGAAGAAGCCCCGCGCGAAGGCGAACTGAAGCGACTCCCCACGTCGTCCCGGCGAAGGCCGGGACCCATACGCCGCGGCCTATCTAAGGGGCACAAGCGGCAAGGCCTTCTCTCGCAATTCATGCCGGTTGGTTATGGGTCCCGGCCTTCGCCGGGACGACGAGAGTTTTGTGCCAGTTCCTCACCTTCCACCAAACAACGCCCGCTCGCTTTCCACCGTCTCCAGGATGTAATCGGCAACCGCGCGTATCCGCGCCAGATCCTTGCTGTCGGCGTGCATCAGCATCCAGAACGTGCGCGATATCCTCACCTCGTCCGGCAGTACCGGGCGGAGTTCGGGGTGGGCGGTCGCCATGAAGTGCGGCAGCACGGCGATGCCGAAGCCCGCGATGGTGGCGTTGAGCTGCGCAATCAGGTTGGCGCTGCGGAACTTCGCGGAAATCTTCGGCGAGACCTGCGGCAGGTAATCCAGTTCGGGCGTGAACAGCAGTTCCTCGATATAGCCGACGAAACGATGTGCGGGCAGGTCGCCGCGCTCCACTATCTTCGGCGCCCGGTCGAGATAGGCCGGCGCGGCGTAGAGGCCGAGGCTGTAGTCGAGCAGCTTGCGCCCGACGATGCGGCCCTCCTTGGGCATGGTCAGGCTGATCGCAATATCGGCCTCGCGCTTCGACAGGCTGAACAGCCGTGCGGTGGCGACGAGTTGCAGGTCGAGATCGGGGTACCGTTCGGTGAATTTCACCAGCCGCGAGGCCAGGAAGTGGCTGCCGAACCCGTCGGGCGCCCCGATCCGCACCGTGCCGGTCAGGTGCGCGCGCGAGCCGCCGACGGCCTCCTGGTTGGCGACGATGGTGGATTCCATCGCTTCCGCACTGTCGGCGACGCGCTGGCCGGCTTCAGTGAGGAGGTAGCCGGTCTTGCGGCGATCGAACAGTTTTGCGGAGAGATGCTGCTCCAGGCGGTCGACACGGCGGATCACTGTGGCATGATCGACCGCTAGCTGCTTGGCGGCAGCGGAAACCGATCCGCCGCGGACGATCGCCAGCACGAAACGGAAGTCATCCCAATCGATCGTCTTGCCGCCTTGATCCAGCATTTCCGCACATCTATGGTGCAATTTATCGGACTTGTATCCCAAGAAATGCAGGTCAAAAAGGGCTCCAAAGCGAACCATTCGGGCTCTTAAGGGAGGTTATTCATGCGTTCCATCGGACATTTCATCGGCGGCAAGGAGGTCAAGGGCACCTCGGGCCGCACGGCCGACGTTTTCGAGCCGATGACCGGCGAGGTCCAGGCCAAGGTGGCGCTGGCCTCCAAGGCGGAAGTCCGCGCGGCCGTACAGAACGCCGCGCTGGCGCAGCCCGAATGGGCCAACACCAATCCGCAGCGCCGCGCCCGCGTGATGATGAAATTCCTCGAGCTGGTGCAGCGTGACTACGACAAGATCGCCGAGATCCTGGCGCGCGAGCACGGCAAGACCGTTCCCGACGCCAAGGGCGACATCCAGCGCGGTCTAGAAGTCGTGGAGTTCGCTTGCGGCATTCCGCACCTGATGAAGGGCGAATACACCGAAGGCGCCGGCCCCGGCATCGATATCTATTCGCTGCGGCAACCGCTAGGCGTCGTCGCCGGCATCACGCCGTTCAATTTCCCGGCGATGATCCCGATGTGGAAGTTCGCGCCCGCGATCGCCTGCGGCAACGCCTTCATCCTGAAGCCCTCTGAGCGCGACCCGGGCGTGCCGATGCGGCTGGCCGAACTGATGATGGAAGCAGGGCTTCCGCCCGGCATCCTCAACGTCGTCAACGGCGACAAGGAAGCCGTCGATGCGATCCTCGACGATCCCGACATCAAGGCGATCGGCTTCGTCGGTTCGACGCCGATTGCGCAGTACATCTACGAGCGCGCCGCGCAGACCGGCAAGCGCTGCCAGTGCTTTGGCGGCGCCAAGAACCACGCCATCGTGATGCCCGACGCCGACATGGACCAGGCCGTCGATGCGCTGATCGGCGCCGGCTACGGCTCGGCCGGCGAGCGCTGCATGGCGGTGTCGGTTGCCGTTCCCGTCGGCAAGACCACCGCCGATCGGCTGATGGAAAAGCTGATCCCGCGCGTCGAGTCGCTCAAGATCGGCACCTCGATCGACCCGTCGGCCGATTACGGTCCGCTGGTCACCCGCGAGGCGGTCGAGCGCGTGAAGAACTACATCGACATTGGCGTCAAGGAAGGTGCGACGCTCGCGGTCGACGGCCGCGGCTTCAAGATGCAGGGCTATGAGAAGGGCTTCTATCTCGGCGGCTGCCTGTTCGACAACGTCACCAAGGACATGCGGATCTACAAGGAAGAGATCTTTGGCCCCGTGCTCTCGGTGGTACGCGCCCACGACTACAACGAGGCGCTGGCGCTGCCGTCCGACCATGACTACGGCAACGGTGTCGCAATCTTCACCCGCGACGGCGACGCGGCACGCGATTTCGCCGCCAAGGTCAATGTCGGCATGGTCGGCATCAATGTGCCGATCCCGGTGCCGATCGCCTATTACACCTTCGGCGGCTGGAAGAAGTCGGGTTTTGGCGATCTCAATCAGCATGGTCCGGACTCGATCCGCTTCTACACCAAGACCAAGACGGTGACCTCGCGCTGGCCGTCCGGCGTCAAGGAGGGCGCCGAGTTCTCGATCCCGACGATGAAGTAACGCCTCGAAGCCGGGCAGCGAGATGCATTTCGCGCTCAACGAGGACCAGATCGCCGTCCGCGACATGGCGCGGGCGTTTGCGGCCGAGAAAATCGCGCCGCATGCGCTCCGCTGGGACGAGGAGAAGCATTTCCCTGTCGACGTGATGCGGGAAGCAGCAACGCTCGGCATGGGCGGTATCTACATCAAGGACGACGTCGGCGGTTCGGCGATGACCCGCTTCGACGCCGCGCTGATCTTCGAGGCGCTGGCGACGGGGTGCCCGACGGTGTCGGCGTTCATCTCGATCCACAACATGGCGTCCTGGATGATCGATGCCTATGGCAGCGACACCCAGCGGCAGAACTGGTTGCCAAAACTCTGTGCGATGGAGCTGATCGCAAGCTACTGCCTCACCGAGCCCGGCGCCGGCTCGGACGCTGCGGCGCTGCGGACCCGCGCGGTTCGCGAGGGCGACCATTACGTTCTGAACGGCCAGAAGCAGTTCATTTCAGGCGCCGGCGGCACCGATCTGCTGGTGGCGATGGTGCGGACCGGCGGCGACGGTCCCGGCGGCGTCTCGACGCTCGTCATCGACGGCAAGACACCGGGCGTGTCGTACGGCGCCAACGAGCGCAAGATGGGCTGGAACGCGCAGCCGACCCGCGCGGTGATCTTCGAGAACGCCCGCGTGCCGGTCGAGAACCGTCTGGGCGAGGAGGGCATCGGCTTCAAGATCGCGATGGCCGGCCTTGATGGCGGCCGCATCAACATCGCGGCCTGTTCGCTCGGTGGCGCGCAGAACGCGCTGGAAAAATCGCTGGCCTACATGAAGGAACGCAAGGCGTTTGGAAAACGCCTCGACGAATTCCAGGCGCTGCAGTTTCGCATTGCCGACATGGCAACCGAACTGGAGGCGGCGCGGACTTTTGTCTGGCGCGCCGCCGCGGCGCTGGACCGCAAGGACGCCGACGCCACCATGCTGTGCGCGATGGCCAAGCGCTTTGGTACCGATGTCGGCTTTGAAGTAGCCAACCAGGCGCTGCAGCTTCATGGCGGCTACGGCTACCTCAGCGAATACGGCATCGAAAAAATCGTGCGCGATTTGCGCGTGCACCAGATCCTGGAAGGGACCAACGAGATCATGCGGCTGATTGTTTCGCGCAAGCTGATCGAGGGCGCGCGATGAGCGATGTTTCTGTCGACGAGGGCGATCTGATCGCGCGCAAGGAAGGCGCGCTTGGCGTCATCCGCCTGAACCGGCCGAAGGCCATCAATGCCGTGACGCTGGAGATGTTCCACGACATCGACAGGGCGCTCGATGCCTTCGAGAAAGACCCCACCGTCGCGGTGATCCTGCTGGAAGGCGCGGGCGAACGCGGGCTGTGCGCCGGCGGCGACATCCGTGCGCTCTGGGAAAGCTCCAAGGTCAAGGGCGACCTGGGAAAAATCCTGTGGCGCGACGAATACATTTTGAATGCGCGGATCAAGAAGTTCCCGAAACCCTACGTCGCGTTCATGGACGGCATCGTGATGGGCGGCGGCGTCGGCCTGTCAGCGCATTCCGCGCATCGCGTGGTTACAGATAAGACGAAACTGGCCATGCCTGAAGTGGGCCTCGGCTTCTTCCCCGATGTTGGCGGCACCTGGCTATTGTCGCATTCGCCAGGTGAGATCGGCACGTATTTTGGGCTAACCGGCCAGACCATGAACGGACCGGACGCGATCCACGCTAAATTCGCCGATGCCGTGGTGCCGTCGGCAAAGCTGCCGGCGCTGCGCGAGGCGCTGACGAAGGTGGCGCCCGGCATTACATCCGCCGACATTACGAGACTGATCGCGAGCGTCTCGACTGGAGAAAAGGCCGGGCCGGTCGCGGCGCAGCAGGCGAAGATCGATGCGCTGTTCGCCTACGATCGCATGGAAGACATCGTCGGCGCGTTGCAGCGCGACGGTTCGGACTTTGCGCAGGTGACGTTGAAGACGCTGAGCGAGAAATCGCCGCGCGGGATGGTGGTGACGCTGAAGCTGCTGCGGCTGGCGCGCACCGCACGCTCGCTGGAGGAATGCCTGGTGCGCGAATATCGCGCCGCGCTGGAAGTCTTCGCGAGCGACGATTTCCGCGAGGGTGTACGCGCCGCCGTGATCGACAAGGACCGCAACCCGAAATGGTCGCCGCCGCGAATTGAGGACGTGACGCCGGAAATGATCGCGCCTTACTTCGCGGAGATCGGCGCCGACGAATTGAAGTTTCCCTGATCAAAACAGAAAAAGTACAAGCGGAGGATTCGAGATGGCAAATATCGCATTCATTGGCCTCGGCAACATGGGCGGACCGATGGCGGCTAACCTGATCAAGGCTGGCCACAAGGTCACCGCGTTCGACCTGGTTGCGGCCTCGCGCGACCAGGCCAAGGCCGATGGCGCGGCCATTGCCGAAAGTTCGGTGGCATCCGTCAAGGGCGCCGACATCGTCATCACCATGCTGCCCGCGGGCAAGCACGTGCTGTCGGTGTGGAACGAAGTGATCCCTGCCATGACGAAGGGCGCGCTGATCATCGACTGCTCGACCATCGACGTTGAAAGCGCCAAGCAGGCGCACGCGCTGGCGGCCAAGCACGGCGCACTCTCGGTCGACGCGCCAGTGTCGGGCGGAACCGGCGGCGCCAAGGGCGCGACGCTCACCTTCATGTGCGGCGGCGAGGACAAGGCCTTTGCGGCGGCCAGGCCCGTGCTCGAGAACATGGGCAAGAAGCTCGTGCATTGCGGCGGCGGTGGCGCGGGGCAGGCGGCCAAGATCTGCAACAACATGATCCTCGGCATTTCCATGATCGGCGTCGGCGAGGCCTTTGCGCTGGCGGAAAAGCTCGGCCTGTCGCACCAGGCGCTGTTCGACGTTGCTTCCACCTCGTCGGGACAGTGCTGGGCGCTGACGTCCTATTGCCCGGTGCCGGGCCCGGTGCCGGCCTCGCCCGCGAATAACGGCTACAAGCCGGGATTTGCCTCGGCGCTGATGGTGAAGGACCTGACGCTGGCGCAGGACGCCGCCAACGCCGCCGGGGCTGCGACGCCGCTCGGCAAGCACGCGCAGGAGATCTACAAGGCGTTCGACGCCGCCGGCCATGGCGGGGTGGATTTTTCCGGAATTATCCAGCACGTTCGGAGTCTCGCCGCGAAATAACGGAGGCCTGAATGACGAGCTTTCAGGACGCACGCGCCTTTCTGCTCAAGCACCGCACCAACTACGATGCGGCCGTGAAGGGCTTTCGCTGGCCGGATCCGGTTCCGTTCAACTGGGCGCTCGATTGGTTCGATGCGGAACTCGCGCGCAACGAAGACAGCCGCGACCGCACCGCGCTCTGGATCGTCGATGCCGGCCACAAGGAAACCAAGCTTTCCTTCGCGACGCTGTCGGCCCGTTCCAACCAGGTCGCCAACTTCCTGCGTGCGCAGGGGCTCAAGCGCGGCGATCATCTGCTGCTGCTCGGCAATGTCGTGCCGCTGTGGGAGACCATGCTGGCGGCGATGAAGCTCGGCGTGGTGGTGATCCCCGCGACGACGCTGCTTACGCCGGATGAACTGCGCGACCGGCTCGATCGCGGCCGGGCGAGGGCGGTGGTGGCATCGCAGGATCAGGTGGCGAAGTTTGCAGGCCTCGGCGGCGACAGCCTGGTGCGCATCGTGGTGGGTGCGACGTCGAAGCACGACGGCTGGCTTCCGTTCGAGGAGGCAGCCGGCGCATCCGAGACCTTCGCGCCCGACGGACCGACCAATGCCGACGATCCGATGCTGCTCTATTTCACCTCGGGCACGACGGCGAAACCAAAACTGGTGCGGCATAGCCAGCGCAGCTATCCCGTCGGCGCGCTGTCGACCATGTTCTGGCTCGGGCTGCAGCCCGGCGACGTGCATTTGAACATTTCCTCGCCGGGCTGGGCCAAGCATGCCTGGAGCTGCTTGTTCGCGCCATGGAATGCCGGTGCCACCGTGTTCGTGGTCAACCAGCCGCGCTTCGATGCGAAGTCGCTGCTTGCGACCGTCGGCCGCTGCGGCGTCACCACGCTGTGCGCGCCGCCGACGGTGTGGCGGCTGTTCATCCAGGAGAAGCTTGCGGACTTCAAGGTCAGCCTGCGCGAGGTCTGCGGTGCGGGCGAGCCGCTCAATCCCGAAGTGATCGACCAGGTGAAGGCAGCGTGGGGCCTTACCATCCGCGACGGCTACGGCCAGACCGAAACCACCGCGCTCGCCGGCAATTCGCCGGGCCAGAAGGTCAAGGTCGGCTCGATGGGCCGCCCGCTGCCGGGCTATCGCGTGCAGATAACAGATAGCGACGGCCACATTACCAAAGAGGGCGAAGTAACGCTGCTGCTCGGCGCCGATCGTCCGGCCGGCCTGATGCAGGGCTATCAGGGCGACGACGGCAAACTCAGTGGCGCCGACGGCGATCTCTACCGCTCCGGCGACGTGGTGTTTGCCGACGACGAGGGCTACCTCACTTTTGTCGGCCGCTCCGACGACGTGTTCAAATCCTCCGACTATCGCATCAGCCCGTTCGAACTGGAGAGCGTGCTGCTCGAACATGAATCGGTCGCCGAGGCCGCGGTCGTGCCGAGCCCCGATCCGATCCGGCTCGCGATCCCCAAGGCCTATGTGCTGCTGGTGTCGGGCGTCGAGCGCACGCCGGAGACCGCGCTCTCGATCTTCAGGCACCTGCACACGCGCCTCGCGCCGTTCAAGCGCATCCGCAAGATCGAGCTGGTGACGGAACTGCCGAAGACGATCTCGGGAAAGATCCGCCGCGTGCAGCTGCGCCGCCTCGAGCATGACGACAATCGCGGCGACGCGTTGCGCGGCGCGGAGTTTCGCGAGGAAGAGTTCCCGGAACTGCAGAAGGTGCGGACGACCGGGCTGGAGAGCTGATCGATGAATGAAGTCTGGAAGAAGCCGCCGGTCTCCTTTGAGGCCTATCAGGCCATGGTCGGCAAGGAGATCGGCGTGTCGTCCTGGCACCTGATCGACCAGAACAGGATCAACGCCTATGCCGACGTGATCGAGGATCACCAGTTCATCCACGTCGATCCCGAAAGGGCGAAGAAGGAAACCGCTTTTGGCAACACCATCGCCCACGGTTTTCTCACGATGTCGCTGATGAGCATCATGTCCTACGAGGTGATGCCGGTCATCGAGGGCACCTCGATGGGCGTCAATTACGGTTTTGACAAGCTGCGCTTCCTCTCGCCGGTCCGCGCCGGCTCCCGCGTCCGCGGACGGTTCACGCTTGTGGAAGCCAAGCTGCGCAAGCTGAAAGAGCTGCAATCGCGCACCAGCGTCACCGTCGAGATCGAGGGCGAGGATAAGCCCGCGCTGGTGGCCGACTGGATCGGGTTAATTTACTTTAACTGACCTCTCGTTCGCCGTTTGCCGGGCTTGACCCGGCAACCCATCCTTGCTCAAAACCTGCCAATCGCGGGCTCGGCGTTCCCCTCTCCCCTTGTGGGAGAGGGTGGCGCCGAACGCAGTTCGGCGACGGGTGAGGGGTTCTTTCCGCAAGCACGCCAGCCGAGACAACCCCTCATCCGCCTTCGCTGCCGCGAAGGCACCTTCTCCCACAAGGGGAGAAGGCAAGACACCAGGACTTCCACTCATGGCAATCAGGTTTGACGGACGCGTCGCTATCGTCACCGGCGCGGGCAATGGTTTGGGACGGGCGCATGCGCTGGGGCTGGCGAGCCGCGGCGCCAGGGTGGTGGTCAACGATTTCGGCGGCGCGCGCGACGGCACCGGCGGCTCGCTGTCGCCGGCCGAAGCCGTGGTCGAGGAAATCAAAAAGGCCGGCGGCACGGCGATGGCCGACGGCGCAGATGTTTCGAACTTCGAGCAGGTCACCGCCATGGTCGAGCGCGCCACCAAGGAATGGGGCAGCGTCGACCTCCTCTGCGCCAATGCCGGCATTTTGCGCGACAAGTCGTTCGCCAAGATGGAAGTCGCCGATTTCCAGAAGGTGATGGACGTGCATCTCACCGGCACGTTCTTCTGCTGCAAGGCGGTGTGGGCCGGCATGCGCGAGCGCAATTACGGACGCATCGTCGTCACCACCTCGTCGTCGGGCCTGTTCGGCAATTTCGGCCAGGCCAATTACGGCGCGGCCAAAGCCGGCATGGTCGGCCTGATGAACGTGCTGGCCGAGGAAGGCCGCAAGAACAACATCCGCGTCAACACCATCTCGCCGACCGCGGCAACCCGCATGACCGAAGAGCTGCTGCCGCCGCAGGCGCTGGCGCTGATGAAACCCGAGGCGATCACGCCGGCGGTAGAATTTTTGCTGAGCGAAGACGCGCCAACCCGCACCATCATGGGCGCTGGCGCCGGTTCGTTCGCCGTGATCAAGATCATCGAGACCGAAGGCATCAACCTGCCGCAGTCGGAATGGACGCCGGATGCGATCGCGGCGCATTTCGCCGAGATCGACGACGTGTCGAAGGCGAAAGCGCTGCAGGGCGCGTTCGAGCAGACGCAGAAGTACGTGGCGCAGGCGGCCGCACGGGCCGGGATCAAGCTGTAGGCACTTGCCGTCATTCCGGGGCGGTGCGAAGCATCGAACCCGGAATCCATCCAGCCACATGCGCTGGCAGCTAAGTGGATTCCGGGCCTGCGCCTGACGGCGCATCCCGGAATGACGAGGGAATTGTCTCTACACCGGCTGGTCCCATGTCGTCGCCCTCGAAAGACATAGCCGTCATCGGTGCCGGCCCGGCCGGCCTGATGGCCGCCGAGGTGCTCGCGCAAGGCGGTGTTTCTGTCACCGTCTACGACGCGATGCCGTCGGCGGGCCGCAAATTCCTGATGGCCGGACGCGGCGGGCTCAACCTAACCCACAGTGAGCCGCTCCCCGCATTCCTCGCGCGCTACCGCGAGGCGATGCCGCATCTCGCCGCTGCCATCGAAGCGTTCCCGCCACAGGCCTTGCGCGACTGGAGCGAGGCCCTCGGGGAGGAGACCTTCGTGGGCTCCAGTGGCCGCGTTTTCCCGAAAGCCTTCAAGGCATCGCCCCTGCTGCGGGCGTGGCTGCGGCGGCTAGACTCGATGGGCGTGAAGCTCGCGCTGCGTCACCGCTGGACCGGCAGGGACGAGCAGGGACGCCTTCATTTTCAGACGCCTGACGGAGTGCGCATCATTGAGGCGCACGCAACGGTGCTCGCGCTCGGCGGCGCAAGCTGGCCGCGGCTAGGCTCCGATGGTTCGTGGACGGATATACTCGAGCCCAGGGGCGTAAAGATACCGCCGCTTCGGCCGGCGAACTCCGGCTTCACCGTCGCCTGGTCCGATATTTTTCGCGATCGCTTCGAAGGCCAGCCGCTCAAGGGCGTGGCGCTGACATCGGGTCAGCACAGCGTGCGCGGCGAAGCCGTCATCACCCGCACCGGCATCGAAGGCGGGGCGGTCTATGCGCTATCGGCAGAATTGCGCGACGCGGTCGACAAGGGCAGGGCGACCCTGCACGTGGCGCTGCGGCCCGATCTTGGCACGAAGGATCTGATCGTAAAGCTGTCGGCACCGAAGGGAAAACAGACCCTGTCGAATTTCCTGCGCAAGGCGGTCAACCTGTCGCCTGTAGCGATCGGCTTGCTGCAGGAGGCTGGCAAGGCCTCTGGCACTTCGCTGGCGTCGCTGTCGCCGGCCGAGCTTGCCAGTCTGATCAACGCCGTCCCGATCGAACTCACCGGCGTCGCGCCGATCGCGCGGGCGATCTCCACCGCGGGCGGCGTAGCGTTCAGCGAACTTGATGCCGATTTCATGATCCGCCGTTTGCCCGGCGTGTTCGCTGCCGGCGAAATGCTGGATTGGGAAGCGCCGACGGGCGGCTATCTCCTGCAAGCGTCGTTCGCGACGGGAGTCGCGGCGGGGCGCGGCGCGCTGAAATGGCTGGAATCGTAGGGTGGGCAAAGCGTAGCGTGCCCACCATCAAGAGTGAGCAAGAAGTGGTGGGCACGCTTCGCTTTGCTCACCCTACAGACGCACCGCAGTTGCCCCCGCCTCAACGCAACTTCCCTCTTGCCGCGACCGGCAGCACGCCCACGATCTCGTCGCCGCGCACCATCACCACCTCGTCCATCATGTTGACGACGACGCAGACATGGTTCGGCACGATCCGCACGACGTCGCCGACGTTGGGCCGCGTGTTGCTGCGGGCGAGATCAAGGAAGCCGTGCTCCTCGGCAAAGCGCGCGATCTTCGCTTCCGGGTGCTCCAGGATCAGCCCGTAGCCGTCAAGCCCGCCGCCGGGGTCCGAGGTCAGCGTTTTCGAGCCGGCATCGAGAATGCCGCGCTCCGGGCCGGCGCGGCTGACGACGGTGGAATAGATGTTCAGCGCGCAATCGTCCCACTCGGCGACGCCGGCCGCGACCTGCATGCGGTCGTTGTAGATGTAGGTGCCGGGACGGTGCTCGGTGGCGCCCTTGAGCTTGCCGAGATTCTTCAGGTTCGGCGAGCCGCCGGTCGAAACCATTGCGGCATCCAGCCCGTGCGCGCGGACGCCGGCCAGCGCCTCGTCGTAGAACTTCTGCGCTTCCGTCCAGCCGGTTTCGGTCGGGTACAGCATGAATCCCGCGAACTTCAGGCCCTCGAGACCTGCGATCTCCCGCGCCAGCGCGATGGCTTCAGCCGGCGTCTCGACGCCGGCGCGCTTGCGCCCGGTGTCGCATTCGACGACGACAGACAGCGGACGGCCTGACGCCGCTGCTGCCTGCGGCAGGCCTGCGATCACGGTCGAATTATCCGCGGCAACCGTCATATTCGCCCTGGCCTGCAGCTTCGCGAGCCGCGCCATCTTCTCCTCGCCGATCAGATTGTAGCTGATCAGGATGTCGTCGATGCCGGCTTCCGCCATCACCTCGGCCTCGCCGATCTTCTGGCAGGTGATGCCCCTGGCACCGGCTGCGACCTGCATCTGCGCCAGCAGCGGGCTCTTGTGGGTCTTGATGTGCGGCCGGTTGGCGACGCCGGCAGTATCGCAGGCCACCTGGACCCGCGCGATGTTGCGCTCGACGCGGTCCATGTCGATCACGGCGCAGGGCGTGCCGTATTCACGGGCGATCTTGGCGGCGAGGGGCGTTGTCATGAGTTATGCCTGTTCAATTTCTTCCCTGAGGACTTCCAGCTCCAGCCACCGGTCTTCCGCGGCAGCCAGCTCTTCCTGCGCCTTCGCGATCGCTGACGAGGCCGTGTCGAATTTCCTGCGATCCTTGGTGTAGAGATCAGGGTCGTCAAGCAGCTTTTGCTGTTTTGCGATTTCAGCCTGCAGTTTCGCCATCGTCTTGGGCAGGGTTTCCAGCGCGTGTTTCTCGTTGAAGTTCAGCCGGCGTTTTGGCGCGGCGGAAGGCGCGGCCGCCTTCGCTTCCTTCTTTTCCTCGACAGGCGCGGTCGCCTTGACCGTCTCGCGCGTCAGATCGCCGCCGCGCTGCGCCAGCATGTCGGTGTAGCCGCCGGCATATTCGATCCAGCGGCCATTGCCCTCGGGCACGATCACGGATGTCACCACGCGATCGAGGAAGTCGCGGTCGTGGCTGATCAGGATCACCGTGCCCTCGTAGTCGCCAAGCATTTCCTCGAGTACGTCCAGCGTCTCCAGATCGAGGTCGTTGGTCGGCTCGTCCAGCACCAGCAGGTTCGACGGCTTTGCCAGCGCGCGCGCCAGCATCAGCCGGCCGCGCTCACCGCCGGAGAGCGCTTCCAGCGGCGTGCCGCGCTGCTCCTGCGCGAACAGAAAATCCTTCATGTAGCCGATGACATGCTTGGGCTTGTCGCCGACCATGACATGGTCACCGCGGCCGCCGGTCATCGCTTCCGCAAGCGTCGATTTCGGGTCGAGGCTTTCGCGGTGCTGGTCGAGGGTCGCCATTTCGATATTGGCGCCGAGCCGGATCGTGCCGCTGTCGGGCGGATCGTTGCCGATCAGGAGATGGACCAGAGTGGTCTTGCCCGCGCCGTTCGGGCCGACGATGCCGATCCGGTCACCGCGCTGGATGCGGGTTGAAAACCCATCGACGATATTTCGGTCGCCGTATGCCTTGCTGATGTTCTTGGCCTCGATCACCAGCCGGCCGGATTTTTCGGCCTCTGCCGCCGCGAGGCTCGCATTCCCGGTTGCGCCGCGATAGGTGCGGCGCTGGTCGCGCAATGCGTGCAGATTGCCGAGCCGCTTGACGTTGCGCTTGCGGCGACCGGACACGCCATAGCGCAGCCAGTGCTCCTCGTTGACGATCTTGCGGTCGAGCTTGTGCTGGTCGCGTTCTTCCTCCGCCAGCACCTCGTCGCGCCAGGCCTCGAACGCGGAGAAGCCGCGGTCGATCTGCCGGATCTGGCCGCGATCGAGCCAGGCGGTCGAGCGCGAGAGATTGGAGAGGAAGCGGCGGTCGTGGCTGATGATGACCAGTGCGCATTTGCGGCTTTGCAGTTCGCCTTCCAGCCATTCGATGGTGGGAAGGTCGAGATGGTTGGTCGGCTCGTCCAGCAGCAGGATGTCAGGCGAGGGCGCCAGCACCCGCGCCAGCGCCGCGCGGCGGGCCTCGCCGCCCGAGACATGCGCCGGGTCTTCGTCGCCTGACAGACCGAGCTGCTCCACCAGATAACGCGCCTGATAGTGATCGTCGCCCGGGCCAAGGCCTGCTTCGACATAGGCCAGCGTGGTCTTGTGGTCGCCGAAATCAGGCTCCTGCGGCAGATAGCGGATGGTCGCGCCCGGCTGCACGAAGCGGCTGCCGCCGTCGGGCTCGACCAGTCCGGCGGCAATCTTGAGCAGCGTCGACTTGCCCGAGCCGTTGCGGCCGATCAGGCAGACGCGCTCGCCCGACGACACCGACAGCTCGACGCCCGACAACAGCGGCGTGCCGCCAAACGTCAGCCTGATATCCTTCAACTGGATCAGCGGCGGCGCCATCTATTCAACCCTGGTTCGGCGCAGGCAACTCGGCCCGCTGGCGCTGGATACGGCGGATGGTCTGATCCAGCGCCGACAGGAAAGTGGAGCGATCCCGTGGCGCAAAGGATTTTGGCCCGCCGGTGACTTCGCCGGATGAGCGCAGGTCGGTCATCAGGTTGCGCACCGCCAGCGTCATGCCGATCGAGGCTTCCGTGAACGGCTTGCCGTTCGGTGCGATCACCTCGGCGCCGGCCTTCACGCAGCGGCTGGCGAGCGGGATGTCGGCGGTGATGACGATATCGCCTTTGCCGGCACGCTCGGCGATCCAGTCGTCGGCGGCGTCCATGCCGGAACCTGCGGCGACGCGCTCGATCAGCGGATCCTGCGGCACGCGGATGAAGTTGCCTGCGACCACGCTGACCGGGAGGCCGTGCCGGATCGCGACGCGATAGATCTCGTCCTTCACCGGGCAGGCGTCGGCATCGACATAGATGCGGGTGGTGGGGTTCAAATCGGGCACTTCAGGTCGGTCAATCGGATCGGATTCGGTTGAGGCTTTCTCGTCCGCGCGTGGTACTCCACCGGGCGGAAAAATGCGAGGAAAACAGCGGTTGGAACACGCTTGCCACGGCACTTTCTTCGCGTACGATAATGCCGCGAAATAACAAGAAATCAGAGGAAACTGGCATGACAAGCCGCATCGAGCCCTATCGGGTCTCGGCCTACAACACCTCAAAGCATTCCGAAAACAAGATGCACGATGACACCGTGGCGAAGCGCTATGGCTTTGTCGGCGGGCTGGTGCCCGGCGTTGACGTGATGGCCTACATGATGCACCTGCCGGTGGCAAAATGGGGCCGGGACTTTCTCGAGCGCGGGCTGATCGAGGCGCGCTTCGTCAAGCCGGTCTATGACGGCGAACTCACCAATGTTACCGGCGAGGAGCGCCATGGCGTGCTCGCCATCCAGGTCGAGAGCCGGGGAGAGCTTTGCGCGACCGGCACGGCATCGCTGCCGGCGGCAGCGCCATCCTTTTCGCTTTCCGACTTTGTCGATGTGGCGGCGGTGGCTGAACGCAAGCCGGTGGATGCGAATTCCTATGCGCTCAACAAATGGTTGGGCGCGATTCCGCGCAGCTGGGCGGCGGATGCGGCCAAAGAGTATCTGGCGGATATTCGCGAGACCGAAACGATCTATTCCCGGGAGGGGCTCGGCCACCCCGGGCTGTTGCCGCGGGTGATGAACAAGGTGCTCGTCGACAACGCCATCATGGGGCCGTGGATCCATGTCGGCACCCGGATGCAACTGCTGTCCGCGGGGCGCATCGGCGATGAGTTGACCGCGCGCGCCAAGGTCATCGGCAATTACGACAAGAAAGGCCATCGCTTCGTCGAGCTCGACGCTTTGGTCGTCGCCAACGGCAAAACGCCACTGGCGCATTGCCACCACATCGCGATCTATCAGCCGCGCGAGCAGGCGGCGGCGTAGGGGGAACGCTCCCGCCCCAATCGTTCTCGTCATTCCCCGCATAGGCGGGGAATCCAGTACGCCGCGGCTTCTCGGTTCTATCGCTGGCGTTTCTGGAATACTGGGTCACCCGCCTTCGCGGGTGACGACAGCTGTCGGTACGGCGGGCAGCGTGGCATCACGCCGCCTTCGCCTTCGCCTCCTGGATCGCGCGCCACACGCGCTCCGACGTCAGCGGCATGTCGATATGCGTAATGCCGTATTCCGACAGCGCATCCACCACCGCATTGACTATGCAGACCAGGCTGCCCGCGCAGCCGGCTTCGCCGCAGCCCTTGGTGCCCAGCGGATTGGTTTTCGCCGGCGAGGGGTGATCGCCGATCTCCATCGGCGGAATGTCTTCCGCGCGGGGCAGCGCATAATCCATGAACGAGCCGGTGACCGGCTGGCCGCTCGAGTCGTAGCTGACTTCCTCCATCAGCGCCTGGCCGATGCCTTGCGCCACGCCGCCGTGCAACTGGCCGGCGACGATCATCGGGTTGACCACGGTGCCGAAATCATTGACGGCAAAGTACCGCACGATCTTGGTCACGCCGGTTTCGGGATCGATCTCGACTTCGGCGACATGGCAGCCATTGGGGAAGGTCGACGGCGTCTCCTTGGTGGCGTGGTCGACGTCGAGCGACTCGGGCGCGCCTTCCGGCAGCTTGCCCTCGCGCACGCGCTGCGCCAGTTCCATGATGCCGATCGAGCGGTCGGTGCCGGCGATGGTGAAGCGGCCGTCGGCAAACTCGATGTCGGCTTCGGACGCTTCCATCAGGTGCGCCGCCGCCTGCTTGCCCTTTGCGATCACGAGCGCGGAGGCCTCGACGATCGCCTGGCCCGTGGCCGTGATCGAGCGCGAGCCGCCGGTGCCGTTGCCGAAACGGACCAGGTCGCTGTCGTTCTGCTCCAGCGTGATCTTCTCGAACGGCACGCCAAGCTCCGCGGACAGCACCTGCGCGAATGGCGTGGCATGGCCCTGGCCATAATCGAGTGTGCCGGTCGTCAGCTTCACCGATCCGTCCGGCTCGAAGGTGATTTTGCCGAGTTCGCCGCTCGGCGGCGCGGTGACTTCGAGATAGGAGCCGACCGCGATGCCGCGCAGCTTGCCGTCCTTCTTGCTTTGCTTCTTGCGCTTGGCGAAATTGGCGTGGTCGGAAATCTCCAGCGCCTTGGCGAACACGCCGGCGAAATCGCCGCTGTCATAGGTGACGCCCGAGGCCGCCGCGAACGGCAGCTGCGACGGCTTGATGAAGTTGCGCTTGCGCAAAGTGAGGCGGTTGATGCCCATCTCGTCGGCGGCGCGGTCGATCAGCCGCTCCATGTAGTAATTGGCTTCGGGCCGTCCGGCGCCGCGATAGGCGCCCATCAGCGTGGTGTTGGTCAGAACCGTCTTGATGTCGACGCCGAGCAGCGGCGTGCGGTAGACGCTGGCGAGGTTCTTGCCGGTGTTGAGCGACAACGGACCCGGCGCGACGCCGGTGATATAGGCGCCGAGATTGCCGTAGCCATTAAGGCGCACCGCGAGGAACTTGCCTTCGGCGTCGAGCGCGAGTTCGGCGTGGATGAGCTGCGCGCGGCCCTGGCTGTCGGACAGGAAACTGGTCGAGCGCTCATCGGTCCATTTCACCGGACGGCCCAGCACCTTCGCGGCGTGCGCGATGCAGGTATACTCGGGATAGTTCATGTTCTTCATGCCGAAGGAACCGCCGACATTGGCGGTGAGGATACGAACCTTGTCGGTCGGCACGTTCAGGATTTTTGCAAACCCGGCCTTGTTGCCGGCAACCCCCTGTGTCGGAACCTGCAGCGTGAAGCGCTCGCTCGCCTTGTCGTAGGCCGCCAGCGCCACGCGCGGCTCCATCGACACCACGGCCACGCGAGTGTTGACGATGTCGAGCCTGGTCACGTGCGCAGCGCTCGCGAACGCCGCGTCGATCTTGGCGGTATCGCCATAGTGATAATCGAGCGCGACGTTGTTGGGGATGTGATCATAGAGCAGCGGCGCGCCGGGCTTGGCGGCTTCCGCGGCATCGGTCACGGCCGGGAGCGGCTCGATATTGACTTCGACCGCCTCGCCGGCATCGCGCGCCTGCGCCAGCGTTTCCGCGACCACGAAGGCCACGGGATCGCCGACGAAGCGCACCTTGTCGGTTGGAAGCGCGGGGCGGTCGGTCTGCAGCAGCGGCGAGCCGTCGCGGCTCTTCAGCGGCAGCCCGCAGGTGAAGGGATTGTAGCCGGCGGCTTCCAGATCCTTGCCGGTCCAGACGCCGAGTACCCCCGGCATCGCTTTGGCGGCCGCCGTATCGATACCCCGGATGATTCCGTGGGCATGGCTGGACCGCACCATGAAGCAATAGGCCTGGCCGGGAAGCGAGAAGTCGTCGGTATATTTGCCCTTGCCGCGGACCAGCGTGTCGTCCTCCTTGCGGCGCACAGGCTGCCCGACACCGTATTTTTGCAGTGCGATGGCGTTTTCCAGCGATGAGGGCGGCGTGTGATCTTGCATCGAAAATGCACCTGAAATGCTCGGATTCCCGCAGTTTTACGGGTTCCCGCTCAGATAACGCACTGCATCAACAGCGACAACGCCTGATTGGGCATCAGTCCCATGTGATGGGTTGTTGCGTAGCCCTTTGGCGCTGCTAAAGTTTCCGTGAACGGTAATTCTCGGCGGCCCGGTGTGCCGGGTCGCGGAAAGACAATTTTGATGAATGAGGATCCGCGGCTGCGCGACGGCTTTCAGCCCTGCGCAAGCCCGTCAGGGTCGGTTGCCGTGGACACCAGCAACGGTGTCTACGCCGCGCTCGACCTCGGCACCAACAATTGCCGGCTTCTGATCGCCAGTCCCGCGGGCGATGGTTTTCGCGTGGTGGATTCGTTCTCGCGGATCATCCGCCTCGGCGAGGGTATTTCCGCCACCGGTTCGATCAGCGAGGCCGCGATCGACCGCGCCATCGCGGCGCTCAGCATCTGCAGCGACAAGATCCGGTATCGCAAGGCCAAACGCCTGCGGCTGATCGCGACCGAGGCCTGCCGTGCCGCCGCCAATGCCGACAGCTTCCGGGCCCGCGTCGCCGCCGAGACCGGCATCCGGCTCGAGGTGATCGACCGCGAGACCGAGGCAACGCTTGCGGTGATCGGCTGTTCGCCGCTGCTCGACGTCAGGGGGCGGGGCGCGATCCTGTTCGATATCGGCGGCGGATCGACCGAACTGGTCCGCATCGAGCGCGATCCGGATGTCCAGGACGCGCGGCCGCGGATCAAGGCCTGGATGTCGATCCCGCTCGGCGTCGTCACGCTGGCCGAGCATTTCGGCGGCAGGGACGTGACGGCGGAATCCTACACGCGGATGAAGCGGGAGGTCGCGCAGCACGTCGCGCCGTTCGCGGTGGAACATAGCGGCGACCTGCGCGACATGCACATGCTCGGCACCTCGGGCACGGTGACGACGCTCGCCGGCGTCCATCTCAATCTGGCCCGTTACGACCGCCGACGGATTGACGGCATCTGGATGAACGATTCCGACGTCACCGCCGTCATCCAGCGCCTGCTCGGCATGAGCTACCAGGAGCGCGCCGAAAATAACTGCATCAGCGTCGAACGCGCCGATCTGGTGCTGGCCGGTTGCGCCATTCTCGACGCCATCCGGGACGCCTTCCCGCTGCCGCGCCTGCGCGTCGCGGACCGGGGCCTGCGCGAAGGGATGCTGGTCGAGATGATGCGCGAGGACGGCGCGCTGAGGCCGTGCTGATGCGCTAATTGGCGTGATGTATGTTAGGTCGTGTCATTCCGGGATGGTCCGAAGGACCAGACCCGGAATCTCGAGATTCCGGGTTCGCTTCGCGCCCCGGAATGACAACAAGGATTTCCATGGCGAAAGACACCACCGGACGGCTGCACGTCACGGTCAAGACCGGCGGCAAGCGCAAGCTGTCATCAAAGCTCTGGCTGGAGCGCCAGCTCAACGATCCCTATGTGGCGAAGGCCAAGCGGGACGGCTATCGCTCGCGTGCGGCCTACAAGCTGATCGAGATCGACGACAAGTATCACTTTCTGAAGCACGGCATGGCCGTGGTCGATCTCGGCGCCGCTCCCGGCGGCTGGAGCCAGATCGCGGCGAAGCGCGTCGGCGCCGTCAGTGGCAAGGGCAAGGTGGTCGCGATCGACCTGCTGGAGATGCCCGAGATCCCCGGCGTCGATTTCGCGCAGCTCGATTTTCTGGCCGAGGACGCGCCGGAGAAACTGATCGCCATGATGGGCGGGCGCGCCGATGTCGTGATGTCCGACATGGCCGCCAACACCACCGGCCACCGCAAGACCGATCAGCTCCGCATCATCGGCCTGGTCGAGACCGCGGCGGCGTTTGCCTCCGAGGTGCTCAATCCCGGCGGCACGTTCCTGGCGAAGGTCTTTCAGAGCGGCGCCGACGCCGAACTGGTCGCGCAGTTGAAGCGCGACTTTGCCAGCGTGCGCCACGTCAAGCCAGCCTCGAGCCGACAGGACTCCTCCGAGCGCTATGTCCTGGCCATGGGGTTCCGCGGGCAGCCCAACCGGGGCTAAGCAGGGCGCTACGGCACGTTTGTCCGAGCGGGGCTGTCAGCTCGGGGGACAAATCACTGGAACTTCTGGAACTTTCTCCTGAATCTGCTATTGTGGTTGTCAGGCGTGGTCTGTTCAACTGCATGCAGTCCGACGCCATGCAGCAACGAACGAGCCGCACCTCCGTCTGGGAAGGAGTATTCCCGCGATGGAGCAGAGGACCAAGGTTGGTAATCGACTGCTAGCTGCGTTGCCGCCGGCAGACCTGGATCTCCTTGTGCCGCATTTCCGAAAAGTGCCGCTCGAACGCGACACCGTGCTGGCACGGTCGGGCGATCCGGTTCAGCGGGTTTATTTTCCCCTCAGCGGCCTGGTCGCCTTCATCATGGACATGCCGAGCGGCGAGACCGTTGCGACCGCCGTCATCGGCAATGACGGCGCCGCGGGCCTCTTGTCGGCGCTCGGACCTACGCGCTCTCCGGTGACGACGGCGGTGCGAGTGGCGGGCACTGCCCTGCAAATCTCACCGGCACGATTTCAGGCCGCGCTCAGGCGCAGCAACCCGATCAGGGAGGCGGTTCAAACGCTGACTCGATCGCTGCTGGCGCAATTCCAGCATACCGCAGCGTGCAACGCGCTGCACACGGTCGAGGCCCGCCTGGCCCGCTGGTTGCTGCAGGTCCACGACCGGGCCGACGGCGACGTCCTGCCGCTGACGCAGGAGACGCTCTCCGAAATGCTGGGCGTGCGCAGGCCGACGGTGACGCATGTGGTTCGCCGGCTGCGCGCGTCGGGCGCGATCCGCTCCAACCGGCGAAGTCTCATCGAGATCGACCGGCCGCACCTCGAAGCGGCGGCATGCGAGTGCTACCGGCTGATGCGCCGGAGGCTTGAATTGATCAACTCGCCGGACGAGATGCATCCGTCCGATAGCGCCCGGCCGGCGGACGATCGCCGCCCGCAAGCACCGCTGTTCGCAAAGCCCGACGACGTCCACACGCGCACACGAACCCACGGCGGAATGGTCCATCGGTCAAGGAGCCACTGACGGACGTGCAATGGCCGCTCGGCTCGCCCAACGACGTCACGCCGGTCGCAGCGCAAGCGAGGCCGTTGTCCTCTGTCGTTTCTCCGCGGGTTCGTGGACCCAGGCGTCTCTGGCAAACCATTCGTGACTGGTCTGGCAGATCGAACAGAACGTGCGTCCGAAAAATACCGGACTGCGGCGAAACCTTTCCCGATCCATCGTTATTTCTGTCGGGATAGCGCGCCCCGTCGCGGGGCATTTGATCATGACGACGCCCATCATGCTCCTCGCTTGCTGTACTTGTTTGCGGCGTGTCGGTCCGCCGTCGGCTGGAGTGCGTCCTTCTCGATGGGGGCGCTGGTTCCGGCCGATCCCGGCGGGGCTTCGAAGGTTTGAATGCGGACTAGGAGGTCTTTTGCAGCGCGCTGGCAAAGCCCTTCTTGATCGGCTCGGCAGTTTCAGTCGCGACCTTTCGCGCAAGCTCCCAAAGCTCCCGCCCTTGCGCGGTCGTGGTTTCGAAGTTCTTGCGGCTATGGGTTGCGGAGAGTTGCAGGAGTTCCGAAGGCGATTTCGTGCCCAGCAGATGGCGGACAAAATCGAATGCCGAATGGGTGTTCGCGCCCTGGAACTCGATGACCTTGGCGGTGTAGTCCGCGACGCCTCTGGCGCTTGTCGAATAGGCTTCTTTGAGAACGTCAGTGAACGCTCCCGAGGCCGCATTCAGTCTCTCACAACTCGCCTTCGCTCGCGCCAGGCTCTGCTCGGTCATTCCGTTGAAGATCTCCGGCGAGGCAAAGAACGGCAGGCCCAGACCATGCCCCACATCCGTGCCGGCTTTCGGATTGGTGTTCGCTTCTTTCGTGTTGGCTTCACTCACAGCTTTGATGTCCTTTTACTCGTTACCGAATCGACAGGACTGCGAAGCGCACGCCCGGTCGGGCTTCGATATGACCGACTCGCGCGCGAGCGTCCGTTCGCTTCCTGACTCTCACGCCGGATTTTTTTGAGTGTCGGCTGTCATGATTTCGTCACAGCCAGCTGAGCCGCCGCGACGACGGGTGCGCAATCAACCCAGCCGCTGGTCGCGCGCGTCCCCGGTGCCTTCGCTGGCGGCCTTGGTCGCCGCTTTTTCCGCGCCCTTGCGGCTGGAAATCTCGACGGCCTTGCGACCTGAAATCTCGTGGCCGGCGTCATCCGGCATCTGCCAGAAGAAGTAAGCTGACACGGCCGAGATGACGGCAACCACGATGAAAGCAGGTCCAAACACGCTGTCACTTAGTTCGGTGACGCCTTGGTAGAGCATCGTCGATTCCACCGAGAACGCGCCGACGGCGACGCCGGCCGAGATCGCCAGTTGCTGGTTGACGCTGACGAGCGTGGTGGCGCGGCTCATCTGCGCCGGCTCGACTTCGGCATAAGCGACGGTGTTGATCGCGGTGAACTGCAGCGAGCGGAAGAAGCCGCCGACCACAAGGATGATGAAAATCAAAAGCAGCGGCGTCGACACCGTGAACAGGGCGCATGCCGCGAGGAAGACTGCACTGATGATGGCATTGACCGCCATCAGGTTGCGGAAGCCGAAGGTGCGGATGATGCGCGCAGCGAGCGTCTTCATGCCCATGGCGCCGACGGCGGAAGAAAACGTCACCAGGCCGGATTGGAACGGCGACAGTCCAAAGCCTTCCTGCATCAACAGCGGCAGCAGGAACGGCAGCGCACCGATGCCGAGCCGGAACAGGAAGCCGCCGATGATGCTGGCACGCATGGTGGAGAGGCGAAGCAGCGAGAAATCCAGCACCGGCGATCCGGTTCGCCGCGCGTGAATGACGTAGAGCGTCATCGAGATCGAGCCGACCGCGACGAGGCCGACGATGATCGGCCAGGGCAGCAGGTTGAGGCCGGCGACCGAAAGGCCGAAGGCGATGCCGGCAAGGCCGATGCCGGCCAGCACCAGTCCGTAAAGATCGAAGCGCTCAGGGTCTTCGCTCTTGATCGGGTCGATGTACTTCATCGCCATGAAGATGCCGAGCAGCCCGATCGGGATGTTGATCAGGAAGATCCAGTGCCAGGAGAAATAGGTGGTGATGAAGCCGCCGAGCGGCGGACCGATCACCGGCCCGATCAGCGCCGGCACCGTCACCCAGGTCATGGCGTTGACCAGCGCGCTCTTGTCGATCGAACGCAGCAGCACCAGCCGGCCGACCGGCGTCATCATCGCCCCGCCCATGCCTTGCAGGATGCGCGCGATCACGAAATGGGTGACGTTCTGCGACAGAGCGCAGCCGACCGATCCCACCATGAAGACGGCAATGGCGACCGAGAACACCATGCGCGGGCCGAAGCGGTCGGCGGTCCAGCCGCTGGCCGGAATGAACACGGCCAGCGAGAGCAGGTAGGAGGTGATCGCGAGCTTCAGCGTCAGCGGGCTGGTGCCGATATCGGCCGCGATCGCCGGCAGCGAGGTCGCAATCACCGTCGAGTCCATGTTCTCCATGAACAGGGCGGTGGCCACGATGAGCGGGATCAGGCGTTCTTTGGTCATCGGCGGAATCGGCAGACCGGATCAGAAGGCAGGCGAGGGGCCTGTATCATCCCCCCGTCACACAAGCCATTGCAGAACCGGGCAAACCACCTAAATCCAGCGTGACGCTGGTATGCACCGCCAGACGCCGGAGGGTCTTAGACCATGATCTACGTTCTCGCCGCCTTGTTGCCGCCGCTCGGCCTGCTGCTGAACGGGCAGCCGTTTTCGGCTGTCTTCAACGTGGTCCTGATCGTGTTTTGCCTGGTTTTCGGCCTGATTTTCAATGTGCTGCTGCTGGTGCCCTCGGCGCATGCCCTGATCTTGGTTCACATGAAGCGGGAGGACCGTCGCCACCGGGAGGTCGTGGAAGCGATCCGCCAGCACGGCCCGCCGCCTGGGTATCAGCGCTAAATCCTTTCAAAAGCGGGTATTTCCCGAAAAACCTGTGCATGGCGGCCAAACGCTTTGATTCGGCGTGCGGCCATGCTATCGACCACCGTCAACCCCACCGATGGGCTTCGATTCGACGGCGATGCCGGTAGCAGCGCCGAAGGCGACGTTCATCCAGAGTACTGATCGCGGCGGACTGCCGCCGAAAGGAGTTGGCAATGGCGCAGGGACTTCAGGCTATCCGCGAAGCCTTCACGTTCGACGATGTGCTTCTCAAGCCCGGTCTCTCGGATATCCTGCCCTCGGAGGCCGATATCCGCTCCCGCGTCACCCGCGCGATCCCGCTGAACATCCCGATCATTGCCTCCGCAATGGACACCGTCACCGAAGCGCGCATGGCGATCGCGATGGCGCAGGCCGGCGGCGTCGGGGTCATCCACCGCAATTTCGATCCCGAGGGGCAGGCCGCCCAGGTCCGCCAGGTCAAGAAGTACGAATCCGGAATGGTGGTCAATCCGCTGACCATCGGTCCCGATGCGATGTTGTCAGACGCGCTGGCGCTGATGAACGACCACGGCTTTTCCGGTATTCCCGTCGTCACGGGCGGCAGCAAGAACGCTCCCGGCAGGCTGGTCGGCATTCTGACCAACCGCGACGTCCGCTTTGCCACCGATCCGAAGCAAAAAGTCTCGGAACTGATGACGCATGAAAACCTCGTCACGGTGCGCGAGGGCGTCGGCCAGGACGAGGCCAAGCGGATGCTGCACAAGCATCGCATCGAAAAGCTGCTTGTCGTCGACGACCAGTACCGCTGCGTCGGCCTGATCACGGTCAAGGACATGGAAAAAGCGGTCGCGCATCCGCTCGCCTGCAAGGACTCTCAGGGCCGCCTGCGGGTGGCCGCCGCGACCACGGTGGGCGAGGGCGGCTTCGAGCGCACCGAGCGGCTGATCGATGCCGGCGTCGATCTCATCGTCGTCGACACCGCGCACGGCCATTCCTCGCGCGTGCTGGAAGCCGTCAACCGCATCAAGCGGCTGTCGAATGCCGTGCAGGTGATCGCCGGCAACATCGCCACCAAGGACGGTGCGCAGGCGCTGATCGATGCGGGTGCGGATTCGATCAAGGTCGGCATCGGCCCCGGTTCGATCTGCACCACGCGCATCGTCGCCGGTGTCGGGGTGCCGCAGCTCACCGCGATCATGGATGCGGTCGAGGCCGCCAAGAAAGCCGACGTGCCCGTCATCGCCGATGGCGGCATCAAATATTCCGGCGATCTCGCCAAGGCGCTCGCCGCCGGCGCCGACATCGCCATGGTCGGTTCGCTGCTCGCCGGCACCGACGAGACGCCGGGCGAAGTGTTTTTGTGGCAGGGCCGTTCGTACAAGGCCTATCGTGGCATGGGCTCGGTCGGCGCGATGGCGCGCGGCTCGGCCGACCGCTACTTCCAGCAGGACATCAAGGACACGCTGAAGCTGGTGCCGGAAGGCATCGAGGGCCAGGTGCCTTATAAAGGCCCGGTCGGCAACGTCATGCACCAGCTCGCCGGCGGACTCCGTGCCGCGATGGGCTATGTCGGCGCCCGCAACCTCGCCGAATTCCACGAAAAGGCGCAGTTCGTCCGCATCACCGGCGCGGGCCTGCGCGAAAGCCACGTCCACGACGTGACGATTACCCGGGAAAGCCCGAACTATCCGGGCGGGGTGTAATAGAGCGCCGTCATTCCGGGGCGCGAAGCGAACCCGGAATCTCGAGATTCCGGGTTCGATGCTTCGCATCGCCCCGGAATGACGGGCGTCTCAACACCGTCATTGCGAGCGCAGCGAAGCAATCCATTTCACCGCTTGCGGAGGCGTGGACTGCTTCGCTACGCTCGCAATGACGAAGAACAATAACATCCGGAGGAAACTTCCCATGTCCGCATCGGCCAAACGCATCGTCCTCGCCGCGCGTCCCGCTGGCGAACCCAAGCCAGAAAATTTCCGCCTCGAGGAATGCCCCATACCGACGCCCGGCGCCGGTGAAGTCCTGCTCCGCACGATCTGGCTTTCGCTCGATCCCTACATGCGCGGGCGCATGAGCGACGGGCCGTCCTACGCCCAGCCGGTGCCGGTCGGCGGCGTCATGGAGGCCGGCACCGTCAGCGAAGTGATCGCGTCGAACAATCCCGCCTTTGCCAAAGGCGACATCGTGCTGTCACGCGCCGGCTGGCAGACGCATGCGATCTCCGACGGCAAGGGGCTCGCCAAGATCGATCCGAAGCTGGCGCCGATCTCGACCGCCATCGGCGTGCTCGGCATGCCCGGCATGACCGCGTATACGGGCCTGCTCGACATCGGCAAGCCGCAGCCGGGCGAAACCGTCGTCGTCGCGGCAGCCTCCGGCGCGGTCGGCTCGGCCGTCGGCCAGATCGCGAAGATCAAGGGCGCGCGCGCCATCGGCATCGCCGGCGGCAAGGAGAAGTGCGATTACGTCAAGAAAGAGCTCGGCTTCGACGATTGCCTGGATCATCGCGATCCGGACCTGGCCACGAAGCTGAAGGATGCCTGTCCGAAAGGCATCGATGTCTATTTCGAGAACGTCGGCGGCGCGGTGTTCGAGGCGGTGTTCCCGCTGCTCAACGCGTTTGCGCGCGTGCCCGTGTGCGGCCTGATCTCCGAATACAACAATTTCGGCGAGACCAGCCCGAAATGGGCCGGCAAGATGATGCGCGCGGTGCTCACCAAGCGGTTGACCATCCGCGGCTTCATCGTCAGCGATTTCGCCGCGCGCCACGGCGACTTCCTGCGCGACATGTCGCAATGGGTGCGCGAGGGCAAGGTCAAGCACAAGGAGTTCGTCACCGAAGGTCTCGAGAGCGCGCCGGCCGCGTTCATGGGCCTTCTCAAGGGCGCCAATTTCGGCAAGCAGCTGGTGCGCGTAGGGCCGGACAAGGCGTAAGCCGTCACAACATCTCGGAGAAGATGAACATGGCAGGAATTCTGGAAGGCAAGGTCGCGCTCGTCACCGGCGGCGCTTCCGGCATCGGACAGGCGACCGCGGTGGTGATGGCGCGGGAAGGGGCGCGCGTGGCGGTCGCCGACCGCGCCGAGGCGGACGCCGCAGGGACGGTGGCGCTGATCAACGCCGCCGGCGGCCAGGCGATCGCGATCGGCGGCGACGTCACGCGCGAGACCGATGTGGCCGCGATGGTGGCGCGCACGGTCTCGGCCTTCGGGCGGATCGATTGCGCGTTCAACAATGCCGGCATCGCGCCGCGCGCCGTCGGCCCGGCGGGCCATCGTCTCCACGAACTCAGCCAGGAGGCGTTCGACCGCATGCTCGCGGTCAACCTCACCGGCGTGTTCCTCTGCCTCAAGCACGAAGTGAGGCAGATGCTGGCGCAGGGCGGTGGCGGCGCGATCGTCAACACGGCTTCGATCGCAGGCCTGATCGGCCTCGCCACCTCGGGCCATTATGTCGCCGCCAAGCACGGCGTGGTCGGCCTGACCAAGAGTGCGGCGATCGAATATGCCCAGGACGGCATCCGCGTGAACTGCGTCAATCCGGGCTACATCACCACCCCGATGACGAAGGAGACGATCGCCGAGCGCGGCGACGAGATCCTGGCCAAGGTGCCGATGCGGCGCATGGGCGTTCCCGGTGAGATCGCGGAAGCGGTGGCCTGGATGTGCTCGGACAGGGCGTCGTTCATGACCGGCGCAGCGCACGTCGTCGACGGCGGATACTACGCGGCGTAGCGTGCGTGGCGGGCTGGGGCAGGCGACGATGTTACGTCGCCTTGCCGAGCACCTCGTCCAGCCCGACGTCGATCTGCCCCGGCGCGCGGACGTGGCGCACCTCAAAACTGTCGGGCGCAAAGCGATATTCCACCAGCCCGGTTTCCTTGACGCCGATCGCTTCCTGCATCCGGTCAGGAATGACGAATCCGGCGGATGGCGCCCAGACGTGGCGCGTGTGGCCAAAGGTGAAGTCGCGCCGCTGATGGACGTGGCCGGAGGCGACCAGCCGCAGATCGACCACTGAGAGCATCTCGATCAGGTCCTTGCGCCGGGGCTGCGGGACGTAGCGGATTGCGCACGATTCAAGCTCGGGATCTTCGGGCGTGTTCAGGAACAGCGGCTTGTGCAGGAACAGCGCCACCGGCTTGCCGCCGGCTTTCGATAGTTCCGATTTCAGCCAGTCGAACTGTTCGGCTTCGCTGTCGATCCCGGTGTTCATGATCAGCGAGTTCAGCCCGATAAAGCACCAGCCGGCCTCGTCGAAGCGCCAGCGGTCTTCGCCGACCACGGCGAGATAGTTCTTCCGCTCCTTCTCGGTCGCCGGCTGCTTCGGCGCGGGGCCGATCGCCGTCGGATTGTCGCCGAGGTCGTGGTTGCCGGGCAGATGACGGCACGGCACAGGCAGTGCGTCGTGTAACTCTTTGGCGAATTCGAGATCGCTGCGGCTGGTCGGCCCGTCGAAGGAGAGATCGCCGCTGTTGATGACGAGATCCGGCCGCGTCGCGTCGATATGTTCGCTGACGCGGTGAAAATTATCGGTCAGCATTTGCAGGCGGCGGGCGAGGTGGGTATCGGAAATTTGCGTCAGGCGAAATTCGGTCATGCAATATTCCTTTCGGCCCGATCATATTAGGCCGGAAAGTCGGAACGATGACATTCAGTTGTCGTACCCGCGAAGGCGGGTACCAAGTACGCCGCGGCTTCTCGGTTCATGCACCGGCGTCTCTGGAATACTGGATCACCCGCGTTCGCGGGTGATGACGACCGGTTGTGCGGCGATATGCGGTGCGCTCACCCCAGCGTCCGTCGCCAGAAGGCCAGCATGTCTGCTTTAAACAACTCTGCCTCACCATCGCGACTGCCGATTTTTGCGCCCTTGCGGCCGTAGCCGGCTTTCAGCGCGTAGACCATCAGGTCGCGATCGACGAGCTTGCTGTCCCCGGCACCGGTGAGCGGATGGACGAAGGCGCCGTCATTGCCGATATAGATCGTCGGCGCGGCGGGAGACACCGAGGCGTCCGCGACGTTCTCGATTTCGGTGCCGCGGTCGAAGCTATGGTGTGCGCCGCCGATCAGCCGCATCGTCACCTTGCCTCCGGAAAGACGGATGGCCTGGCAGTGGCCCTGCACCTGCATCGGCGAGCACCACTCGTCCGCATCGCCCATGATGATTCGTATTTCAGTCTCATCGACGGAGGGATCGAGGAACTGGTGACCGCTCCACGGATAGGCCGCGAGCACGCTGCGAAAGCCTGCGCCGTCGCCGACGACAGCGTCGGCAAAGCGGCGGGTCGCAGCGGTCAGCACCGCGGACCCGCCGCGGCTATGGCCTTGCGCACCGATCCTCGAGGTGTCGATGTCGGGATGCGTTGACAGCACCTTCCAGGCCGCCAGCACGTCGTAGGCGCTGGCGGCAAACGAGAACTGGGTCTGGTCGGCGACGGTGGATGTCACGTCACGCGCGCCAAAGCCGTCGAGCACGAACGCCGCAAAGCCATCGTCGGATACCGCTTCGGCGTGTGCGAGGTGCGATGGCGCGACGCCCAGGCTGCCCGGTATCACCATGACAAGCGGAAACTTCCCGCCAGCCTTTCGGTGGTCCGACGGCGGCAGGAACAGCTTCCCGTCGATGGTCAATCCGGGCAATTCCGCGGCGCGGCTTATGACCTGAAAATAGTTGAGGGGATTGGCGGTGGGAATTTCGAAGTTCTGCCCTTTGGCGCCGTTCCTGAAAACGATGTCCTGATCGCGAAATCGCAAGTTGCTGTCCTCCCGGGGCTCTTTTTCTGGCAGCCGTCAGGAATACAGTAGAGTCAGGTTTTCCCGCCAAGGCAAATAAGGCACGGTAATTTCACGCGACAAGGCGGTCGGTTCGAGTGGTTCGGGGCGGCGCGCGGCGCCGGTCGCGATCGGGTGGTGATTCACATCGCCCGTTCACGGGGGGCTTCATGGCGGGATTCATGGCCGGCTCGAGATCAGAACCATCTGTATTCTCGATAGTTGGGCATTTGGGCTCCCGCTGCGGTTCAAGCAGGACCGGGCGGGTTTGTCAGGCGGACTGCCCGCCGTTAAGAACTTAATTTGCCACATTGGCCTGGGGGAGATTCTCATGTCGCTTCAAATGGTTTTGCTGCCGGTCTTCGTCCAAGTCGGGCTCACCTTCTTCCTGCTGCTGTGGATGGCAACGGCCCGCACCAGCGCGGTGAAGGGCCGGGAAACCAGCTTGAAGGACATCGCGGCGGGACAGCCGAAATATCCGGCCCGGACCGCCCAGGTCGGCAATTGCTTCGCCAACCAGTTCGAAGTACCGGTGCTGTTCTACTTCCTGATCGCGCTGGCGCTGCCGCTGCGCCGCGCGGATCTCTTCATCGTGCTGATGTCCTGGGTGTTCGTGGTCACGCGCTTCGCCCATGCCGGCATTTTCGTCACCACCAACAACATCCAGCAGCGCAGCATGGCCTGGTTCGCCGGCGCGCTGGTGCTGCTGGCGATGTGGATCTACTTCGCAGTGAAGCTGCTGCTGCTCATCTAGAAAGCCATCATGACCCCCGCTGCCCGGCTGTCCGCCGCCATCGAACTGATCGAGACCATCGACGCGCAACGCGTTCCCGCGGCGAAGGCGCTGAAGGAGTGGGGCACCGCGCATCGCTATGCCGGATCGGGCGACCGCGCGGCGATTGCCGGCCTGATCTGGGACGTGCTGCGGCGGCGGGCTTCGAGCGCCTGGCTGATGGGCGCGGACACCGCGCGTGCACGTGTGCTCGGCATGCTCAAGCTCGAGCGGGGCATGGACACCGAAGCGATCGCGGCGCTGTGCGACGGCGGACGTTTTGCGCCGGAACCGCTGAGCGAGACTGAGCGAACCGCGCTCACCTCGCGCACCCTCGACGCCGCGCCGCCGCACATCGCCGGCGATTACCCGGAATGGCTGGATGCGCCGCTGACGGCCGTGTTCGGCGATGATCGCGTCGCCGAGGCGACCGCGATGGCGAGTCGGGCGCCGCTCGACCTCCGCGTCAATACGTTGAAGGCGAAGCGCGAGAAAGTTCTCGCTTCGCTCGCCCATCTCGGCGCCAAACCGACGCCGTGGTCGCCGATCGGCCTGCGCATCGAACTCGGCGCCGACGCGCGCAATCCCGGCGTCCATGCCGAGGAGGATTTCATCAAGGGCGCGGTCGAAGTGCAGGACGAGGGTTCGCAGCTCGCCGCGCTGTTGTCGGCGGCAAAACCCGGCGAGCAGGTGATCGACCTCTGCGCCGGCGCCGGCGGCAAGACGCTGGCGCTGGCGGCCATGATGCAGGGCAAGGGACGCCTGATCGCGACCGATCACGACAAGCGGCAGCTCGCTCCGATCTACGAACGGCTGTCGCGCGCCGGCGTCCACAACGCCGAGGTCCGCGCGCCGAAGGGCGACGCCGATCCGCTCGCCGACATCAAGGCGTCAGCCGATCTCGTGCTGATCGACGCACCCTGCACCGGCACCGGCACCTGGCGCCGCAATCCGGATGCCAAATGGCGAATGCGCCCGGGCGCACTCGAAGTGCGGTTGAAGGACCAGGCGGAAGTGCTTGATCGCGCAGTGGCGCTGGTCAAGCCGGGCGGCCGCATCGCCTACGTGACGTGCTCGGTACTTCCGGCGGAAAACAACGAGCAGGTCCGCGCCTTCGTCGTTCGCCATCCAGAGTTCACAGTGGTGCCGCCGCACGAGACGGCGAGCGTTCTGTGGGACAGAGCGGAAGATTTCGAGAACGCCGCGCTGCCGTCACCCGGAGGCTGGCTAATGACGCCGCGCCGTACCGGAACAGACGGGTTTTTCGTCTCCGTACTCAAACGGTCAGGCTAGGTCGCGGCAGCAAGGCGTCACTTCAGCAGTTGGACGATGCCCTTGCGAATGCAGGCGAGGATTTCGTCCTGTCGTTCCTCGAGACGAGACACCGGTCCGCCGACGCCAAGCACCAGGTCGCGTCCGGAATCGCGCTTCGGCAGCAGGACGGCAATCACGCCGGCGTCCTGGACGATGATGTGCTTGGAGAACATGTAGCCATCACGTCGGATGCCATTGACGATCTTCATCAGCGCTTTCAGTTCGATCCTTTCTTCCGGAGGACAAACGGCATTTATCCGGCGCAATAGCCGCGCTATCTCGACGTCGGTATGGCCGCTGAGCAAGGTGCGGCCAACGCCGCTGATTGCCAGCGGCCGGACTTCGCCGGGCTTTATCTCAAATCGCAGACGCTTGCTGGTTTGCAGGGCGTGAATGTATTGAGCATGCAGATCGGACTGCGTGCTGATGCTGACGAGCTCATCCAGCTCGTGATGCACATAGTCGACGAGTGCAAGGATGGCGCTGTCGCCGAACAGGCCGGTGTTCAGCCATCCGCCCATTTGGGCGATCCGCATCGTCGGCAGGTAGGTGCGATTGTAGCCGTCGTAGGACAGGTACCCCAGGACGACCATGCTCTTCAGCAGCGCCGCAGCACTCGAAGTGGGATAGTCGCACTTCGTCGAAATTTCCTTCAGCGAAATCGGACGCTTCACGTCCTCGAAGTATTCGAGGACTTCGAAGATCCGTTTGGCCGTTTTGATGCTGGAATTCTGCATTTCCACGTATGTGTAATCACGTGCCGGGTTACAGCGAGAGACGTTGCCGGAAGGGGCACTCAAGGTGGTTTCTGACGGCGGTATGCACCTAGTCGTCGCATCTAACAAGCCAGTATTACACATATATGGAAATAAAGACACATACGAGTAAAACGATGGACTCGGACGGATCCTCCTCTTAGTGTCGCTCCCAAGCGTACGGCAAGCGCGTGGTCCCGGTCCTGGAGCCGCGGTTCGCATTGGCCGTCAAGAATAACAAGAGCTGCGACTGCCGCACGGCGGTTAGCATTCTCGGCTACGGGAGCTGTTATGAATTCAGGAACATTGTGACTGCCGCGGTCGGCTGAAGTCGTCTTGTTCGACGCGCCGCCGCTCGGGCGTACCCCGCTTAGTCAAACCATTCTCACGACTATAAGGAACTCGCGGGCGCAACATTGCCCGCCATCGGATCGCCGATCGCGGTCGTGAGCTTCGGGTCCACGCGGGCTTCGGCGCCTTCCATAAGCGAATAGGGAGTTCTCTTGGATGGAATATCGTTTGCCAGAAGGCAGCTGCGATTGCCATTTCCACATTTATGGACCGTTCGATCGTTTTCCAGCCGGAAGTGAGGGCCGCTTCTCCGCGGCGAAGCCGTTCACGATCGAAGATGCATTCGCGATCTGGAACAGGCTCGGCGTCACGCGTGGGGTCATCGTCCATGCGGTCGGCTCGGGAGAAGACAACGCCGTCACCTATGATGCACTGCGCCGTTATCCCGACCGGCTTCGGGCCGTCGCGATCTTGCGGCCGGATGTCAGCGATAAAAGGCTCGACGAACTGACCGACGCCGGTTTCAAGGCCGTGCGCGTCACCATGATCCGGCAGGACGGCAAGCCGGTCTCGACGCTCGGCACGAGCTACGACGATCTGGTCAAGCTCGCCCCTCGCATCGCCGAGCGGGGCTGGCATGCGCAGCTCTGGATCGAGAGTTCGGATCTGGCCGCCGCTGCAGCCGAACTTGAGAAGCTGCCCCTCAACTTCGTGATCGACCACATGTCGCGGACGATGGCCGACAAGGGACACGAGCACCCGGATTTCCGTGCCTTCACCGATCGGCTGAAGACCGGTCGCTACTGGACGAAGATTTCTGGCGCAGACCGCAACACGCGTGTGGGCCGGCCCTATGCAGACACGGCGCCTTTCATGCGCGCCATCGTACAGGCCGCACCCGATCAGGTGGTGTGGGGCAGCGATTGGCCTCATGTCGGCCACAGCGCGGAGACGATGCCCGATCTTCAGGATCTGCTTCGTCTTCTGCACGAATGCGTTCCCGACGAAGCCGTTCGTCGAAAGATCCTGATCGACAATCCGACGCGGCTCTACAATTTCTGACAATACCGAGGACGCATTGAACCCTACCAGCAAGCTGCCGCTCGAAGGCGTGGTCGTCATCGACCTCGGCCAGGTCTATCAGGGTCCCTACGCAGGCTTCCTGATGGCGCAGGCCGGAGCGACCGTCATCAAGGTTGAGCCGCCGAATGGCGAACCGGTGCGTCATCGCGCCCGCATCAGCAAGGGCAATGCAGTCCCGTTCGCGATGCTCAACGCCAACAAGCGCAACATCAGCCTCAACCTGAAGTCCCCGGAAGGCGCGAAAGTGTTGAAGGAGCTGGCGGCAAAGGCCGACGTGCTGATCGAGAACTACGCGCCAGGCGTGCTCGATCGCCTGGGCGTCGGCTATTCCGTACTCAGCGCCATCAATCCGCGGCTCATCTACGGTTCGGCGACAGGATATGGATTGTCGGGACCAAATCGCGACAATCTGGCGATGGACCTGACCGTCCAGGCGGTGTCGGGCATCATGAGCGTGACCGGTTTTGCCGATGGTCCGCCGGTCAAGGCGGGGCCCGCCATCACCGACTTCATCAGCGGCGTTCATCTTTACGCCGGCATTCTCACCGCGCTTTACGACCGGGAGAAAAGCGGCCGCGGGCGTTTGGTCGAGATCGCGATGGTCGAGACCGTCTATCCGGCGATGGCCTCGAACCTGGCCGATGTGTTCAACCGCAGGGCCGCTGCGCCGCGCACGGGTAATCGCCACGGCGGGCTCGCGGAGGCGCCGTACAACGTCTATCCGGCCACCGACGGCTATGTCGCCATCATCAGCGTCAACGAAACGCACTGGACCGGATTGACGCGCGCGATGGGGCGGCCGGGACTGGCGGAAGATCCGCGCTTCAGGACGGTGCTCGACCGGCTGAAGCACATCGATCTGACCGACCAGATCGTGTCGGAGTGGTCTTCGCGGCACACGCGGAACGAGATCGTCGAGGCTTGCCGCGCCAACCGCGTGCCGTGTTCGGCGGTGCGCGACTTGCTGGAGGTGACGGAGGACAATCACCTCCACGCCCGCGGCATGCTGCGCGAAATCGAGCATCCCGAGTACGGTGACATCCTGGTTCATCGCAGCCCGCTGGTGCTCCACGATGCTGCCGCGCCGGAGTACGTCCCGTCCGCGCGCCTCGGCCAGCACAACGGTGAAGTCCTTTCGGAATATCTCGGCCTGTCTGCCGGCGAGATCGACGCGTTGCGCCAGTCCGGCGCCATTTCGCAAGCGTGACGGTGAGCAACCCCGCCAATTCCAGGAAAGAGCGACATGGTCAAACTGTTTGAAAGCATCGTTTTTCGCGGCGTTGAGCTCAGCAACCGGATCGTCGTTTCACCGATGGGCATGTATTCGGCCGAGAACGGCTACGTCACGCCCTTCCATCTCGTTCACTACGGCAAGTTCGCCATGGGCGGGGCCGGGCTCGTGTTCGTGGAGCAGACCTCGGTCACCCGAAAGGGGCGCATCACCAACGGCGATCCCGGTCTGTGGGAGGATGGTCAGATCGAAGGCATGCGCCAGATCGTTCACGTGATCAAATCGCACGGCGCAAAGGCGGCGATCCAGATCAACCACGGCGGCAGGAAATCCAGCCAGCAGCGCGCGTTCAGGGGCAACAGCCACCTGACGGATCGCGATATCGAAATGGGCGAGGAAAGCTGGGTGCCGACGGGCCCATCGGATGTTCCGTTCTCCGACGGCTTCCAGACCCCGGTTCCCCTCAGCAAGGAAGGGCTGACCGGGGTGCGCGACGCATTTGTGGCCACCGCGCGTCGGGCCGTGCTGGCGGGCTTTGATGTCATCGAGCTTCACATGGCACATGGCTATCTGTTGCAATCATTCCTGTCGCCGCTGGCGAATTTCCGCTCGGACGAATACGGCGGCAGTCTCGAAAACCGGATGCGGTTTCCGCTCGAAGTGACGCGCGCCGTGAGAGCTGCGCTGCCTTCGGCGACGCCGCTGTTCGTGCGCATTTCGGCAACCGACTGGATCGACGGCGGCTGGGAGATCGAGGACAGCGTCATCTTCTCCCGCAAGCTGAAGGAGTTGGGCGTCGACCTCGTCGATTGTTCGACCGGCGGCAACCTGCGTGCCGGCTCGACCAACGCCAATCTTTCTCGCGGTCCAGGCTACCAGGTGCCGTTTGCCGAACAGATCCGCCGCGAAGCCGGCATCCCGACCGGCGCGGTCGGAATGATCCGGACTCCGGACTTCGCCGAGAAGATTCTGCAGGACGATCGCGCAGACCTCATCTTCCTTGCCCGTCAGATGCTGTTCAACCCGTTCTGGGCGCTGCACGCGGCAGAACACTTTGGCCTGACCGGCGATTTCGAGAACTGGCCCGAACAATACGGCTGGTGGCTCGCCAAGTGGGGCGGAGCGCTCAGGGCCAAGGGAGAAAGCCTGGATGGCCTGGAGAGATTCAAGGAGGCGGCCGAGTGAAACGACATCCCCTGTCGGGCGTCACTTGCCGCTGAGGCGCGCGTCAATTCAACTTTCGATCTGGTCTAATGGGAGAAACGTAGAATGAAAAAAATGCTGACATCGCTGATTGTGTTCTTAAGCCTGACTTCGGCGCACGCGCAGACCGCGCCGTCGAAGCCGGTCAAGCTCGGCGTACTCAACGATCAGTCGGGCCAGTATGCCGACGCCGCGGGGCCTGCGTCGGTTGAAGTCGCCAGGATGGCAATCGCCGATTTCGGCGGCAAATTGCTTGGACAACCGATCGAGCTGATTTTCGCCGACCATCAGAACAAGGCGGATATTGCGTCGGGTATCGCCCGAAGGTGGATCGACACCGAAAACGTCGACGTCATCCTCGATATCGGTAACTCTGCGGTCGCGCTGGCGCTCTCCGATCTGGTTCGGGACAAGAACAAGATGATGATCGTGTCGTCGGCAGGCGCCTCGACGATCACGAACGAAAAATGTTCTCCGAACACGTTCCAGTGGACGTACAACACGGCCACGCTGGCGCGCAGCACGGCCAAGGCATTGCTGGGGCAGGGCGGCAACGAATGGTTCTTCCTGACCGCCGATTATGCCTTCGGTCACGCATTCGAGGCGGATGCCTCGGCGGTGGTCAAGGCGTCGGGCGGCAAGGTCGTCGGCTCGGTGCGTCACCCCTTCAACACCAGCGACTTCTCGTCGTTCCTGCTGCAGGCCCAGAGCTCCGGTGCCAACGTGCTGGCGCTCGCCAATGCCAGCGGCGATACCTCCAACTCGCTGATGCAGGCCCACGAATTCGGCTTGCTCGGCCTGAAGAGCAAGATGAAGGTGGCGGCGCTGCTGTTCCAGATCACGGATGCGAAATCGGTAGGTCTCCCCAACCTGCAGGGCCTGTTCACATCGGAGGCGTTCTACTGGGATCGAAACGACGCATCGCGCGCGTTCGGGAAACGGTTCTTCGACAAGGTCGGACGCATGCCAACCATGGTCCAGGCTGGAATGTACTCCGCAACCCTGCACTATCTGAAGGCGGTGCAGGCGGCGGGAACGCTCGAAACCGCCGCGGTGCTCGCAAAATTCCGCTCGTTGCCGGTCAATGACTTCTTCTCGGAGAAGGGCTACGTCCGTGAGGACGGCATGCATATCCACGATTACTACCTGCTGCGGGCAAAGACCGTGGAGCAATCCAAGGGGCCGTGGGATTTCTATAACGTCGTCGCAACCGTGCCGGCCGACGACGCCAACATTCCGCGCGATCAGAGCAAGTGTTCGCTGATGAAGAAGTCGTGACCGTGTCGGATGGGTGGAGCGAAGCGAAACCCATCCTTTGGAGATCGGCCAGGTCGATGGGTTTCGCTGCGCTCTACCCATCCTGCAGTCTAGAAGCCTCACTCGGGTTGAATGTTGGCGTCCTTGACGACCTTGGCCCATTTCTGGATCTCGGTGCGAATGTGATCGGCGAATTGTGACGGCGTTCCGCCGACGGGGTCGACGCCCTGGTCGACGAAGCGCTTCTTCACATCGTCGGTCTTGAAGATCGCATTCATCTCGGCGTTCAGCTTCTGCACGACCTCCGGCCGCATGCCGGGCGGACCGACGATGCCGAACCAGACGGCGACCTCGTAGCCGGGAACGCCGGCCTCCGACACCGTGGGCACGTTCGGCGCGAGCGCCGAGCGCGTCTTGCTGCTGACGCCGAGCGCGCGCAACTTCTCGCCCTTGACCTGCGGCAGCACGTTCGGCGTGTTGTCGAAGGCGATGTCGATGTGCCCGCCGAGCATGTCGTTCACCATCGGCGCGCTGCCTTTGTAGGGCACGTGCACGAGGTCGATCCCGGCCATGCTCTTGAACAACTCCATCGACAGGTGGTTGGACGAGCCGATGCCGGTGGAGCCGTAGCTGACCTTGCCGGGATTTTTCTTGGCGTAGTCGATCAGCTCCTTCACCGAATTGATCGGCAGCGAGGGTTTGATCACGAGGAGGTTCTGGGTCTGGCCCGCGAAGATCAGCGGCGTGAAATCCTTCACCGTGTCGTAGGGCAGGTTCTTGTAGATGCTGGGATTGGCGCCGAACGGAAACGCCACGCCGAGCAGCGTGTACCCGTCAGGCGGCGCCTTGGCGACGGACTCCGTGCCGATCAGCGTGCCGCCACCCGGCCGGTTCTCGACCACGACGGGAACGCCCCAGGCCTCGCTGAGTTTTTGCGAAACGATCCGCCCGAGCGTGTCGTTGAAGCCGCCGGGCGGGTAGGGGACGACGTAGCGGATGGTCCGGCTCGGGTAGTTGTCCTGATCGGCAGGCGCAGGGGCAGTCTGCGCCGACGCGGCGGTGGCGCCGAGCAGGAGAGCGACGAGCGCGCGGCAGGTGAAGTGAACGATACGGCGTGCGCTCGACAAAACTTCAGCCCGCTGCGCTTCAGACATAGCAAGGTCCCTCGATCAGTGGATGGGCGTTGATGAAGTCTTCGTTGATCTCGACGCCGAGGCCCGGAATTTCCGACGGCCTGACGCAGCCGTCCTTGTCGAGCTTGTAGGGCACGCCGCCGACCTCGTCGCGGAACGGGTTGTGTTTGGCGACGTCGCCCTCGAAGTATCCGGGCAGATCGACGGCGGCGAGCGTGTTGATGGTCGCGGCCATGTTGATGCCCGTGGCTGAGGTGTGCGGGTTGTAGGAGAGCTTCCAGGCATAGGCCATGCCGGCAATGCGCATCGCCTCGGTGACGCCGCCGGTCTTGGAGAGATCCGGCTGCACGAAGCTGACGGCGCCGTCCTCGATCAGGCGCGTGAACTCGAAGCGGGTGTAGTGATTTTCGCCGGCCGCCAGCGGCGTGGTGCCGAGCGAGGCCGCGGTCTGGTAGGAGCGGTAGTCCTGCGCCGGGAACGGTTCTTCGAGCCAGCCGATCTGCAGCTCTTCATAGGCCGGCATCACGCGGCGCACGTCATCGACCGTGTAGCCGGTGTTGGCGTCCACCAGGATCTCGATTTCGTCGCCGACCGCTTCGCGGACGGCGGTGGCGCGGGCGACGTCGTCGCGCGGATTGTCGCCGACGCGAAGTTTTATCGCGCGATAGCCTTGCGCGACATAGCCGAGGGCTTCCTGCGCCAGCGATGGCGGCGGCTGGTAGCCGAGCGAAATGCCGCCGGCATAGGCCTTGATCGGCTTCGAGGCGCCGCCGAGCAGCTTGTACAGCGGCCAGTCCGTCGCTTTCGCCCTTATATCCCACAGCGCGAGATCGAGGCCGCTCAAGGCCATCGCGGCGGCGTAACCCATGCCGTGGCTCGCCAGCTGCATCTGGTAGACGCGCTGCCAGACGCCGACGACGTCGATCGCATCCATGCCGACGACGAGTTCGGCGATGGTGGTGTCGATCAGCTTGGCGATCGCGCCGGGGCAGCGGCCGTGATGGGCCTCGCCCCATCCGGTCAGGCCTTCATCGGTGGTGACCTTCACCAGCACCGCGTCGCGCTTGACGGCGCGGCCGATGCCGAGCCGGACGTTCTGGCCCTCCGGCACGCGGTAGGAAATCGGGACGGCCTTGATCGATGTAATACGCATGTGGGACCTCATGCCGCCTTGTAGGCGGGATTGACGAGATTGAGCGGCGGCTCGCCGCGCAGGATACGAAGCATTTCCTCGGCCGATCCGACCGCCATCGCGCGGCCGCTGGTGGCGGTGATCCCGGCGGTGTGCGGCGTCAGCAGCAGGTTCGGACAATCGAACAGCGCGTTGTCCGTCGGCAGCGGCTGCACGTCGAACACATCGAGCGCCGCGCCGCCGATCTTCCGCGATCGCAGCGCATCGACGAGGGCAGGCGTCTCGATCACCGCGCCGCGCGAGACGTTCACGAGCACGGCAGATTGCTTCATTCGCGCGATCAGCTCGCGGCTGACCATGCCGCGCGTCTCGTCGGTCAGCGCGCAGCAAACCGCGATCGCATCGCTGCGGGCGAACAGGTCCTGGAGCGAGACTTCTTCGATGCCGGAAGGCAGCGATCCCTTGCGGCGTGAGGTGCCGAGGACCTTCATCCCAAAACCGTCGCGTGCAATACCCGCGAGGTGGCGGCCGATGGTGCCGACGCCGAGGATGCCGAGTGTGGTTGTGCCAAGCTCGGTGAAGCCGTCCGCTGCCGGGCGCGCGGCATTCCAGCCCTTGCTGCGCAAGTCGCTGTCGAGGCGATAGAGCGGGCGGCGTAGATGCATCAGCGCGGACATCACATATTCGGCCACCGCGTTGGTGTTGCTTCCCGGCAAATTGGCCACCGCGATGCCGCGCGCGGTGGCAGCCGCAACCGGGATGAAGTCGAGCCCTACGCCGTGCCGGACCATGCCCTTCAGCCGCGGCGCATGGTCGACGATATCGTCGGGCAGCTTGGCGCGCACGATGATACCGTCGGCCTCCCTGGCCCATTCGCGCAGGGTCTGTGCCTGCGCGTCGGGCGGCACGATCATCCTGACATGCGGCGCGAGAATCGCTTCGCCGTCGGGATGCATCGCATTGGTCAACAGGACGGTGGGTTTATCAGGCATGTGCAACGGGTCTTTCGATGATCGGATTGTGCAGGCGGCCGAGGCCCTCGACCTCGACTTCGACGGTCGAGCCGGGCTTGAGCCAGGCCGGCGGCTTGTGCAGGGCGGCCACGCCGGCCGGTGTGCCCGTCGCGATGATGTCGCCGGGCTCCAGCACCTGCAGCGTGGAAAGATAGGCGACGAGATCGGCGACATCGAACAGCATGTTCCGCGTCGAGCCCGACTGCAGCGTGCGGCCGTCGACCTTCAGCGACACCGTGAGCGCGTGCGGGTCCGGCACCTCGTCGCGCGAGGCGAGGAAGGGGCCGAACGGCCCGAACGTCTCAAAGTTCTTGCCGCGGTTGAAATGGCCGTCGGCCTTGATCATCTCGCTGGCGCTGATGTCGTTGAAGCAGCCATAAGCCACGACGTGGTCGAGCGCGCGATCCTTGCTGACCTTCTCGGCGCGGGTGCCGATCACGGCGGCCAGTTCGGCCTCGTAGGTGACGCCGCCGATGCCGCCCGGCAACACGATCGGCGCTCCGTTCCCGATGATCGAGCGCGCCGCCTTCATGAAAAGTACCGGCTTGTCCGGCGGCGCCATGCCGCGCTCGGCCAGCGCATCGCGGTAGTTATGCGCGATGCCGAAGACCCGTCGCGGCTTCGGCAGCGGCGCCATCAGCTTCACAGCGTCGAGCGGAAGTTTTGCCTCTTCGGCCATGCCGTGCGCGCCGATGCGCACCACCGCGCCGGCAAGCCCGGCATCGATCAGGGCCAGCATCTGCGGCTTGGTGTCTCGCAGCGCCTCGCGCATCGAGGGATGCGCGAGATCGACGATCTGGTTCCCGCCGGAATCGTCCTGAAGCAGCACGCCGGCGCGGACATAATCCTTCGTACTGAAGCTGACGAATTTCATGGCGGAGATGCCCGGTTCAGCTGACGCGGTAGCGGTCGATCACCTTGCGATCGATCTCGATGCCGAGGCCGGCGCCGGTCGGCACCGCGATCACGCCCTTGACCTGGTCGATCGGCGTGACGGCGAGGTGATCGCGGAACGGATTTTCCTCCTGCTCGAATTCCAGCATCGGCGGCATCGGAAACAGGCTCGGCGGCTGGTTCGGGATCGAGGCCAGGAAGTGAATGGTGGCGGCGAGACCTACCGCGGAACCCCACGCATGCGGCACGCATTCCACGCCGTGCGCCGAGGCCAGCGCCGCGATCTTCTTGCATTCGGTGATGCCGCCCGCGGCGCAGACGTCCGGCTGCACGATATCCATCGCCTTGCGCACGATGGCGTCGCGAAAGCCCCAGCGGGTGAATTCGTTCTCGCCGCCCGCCACCGCCATGTCGAGCGCCCGCGACACCTCGACATACCCGTCGATGTCCTCGGGCGAGATCGGCTCCTCGAACCACTCGATATCGAGTTCTTCCAGCTTGCGGCCCAGCCGGATCGCTGCCGGAACGGTGAGGCAGTGATTGGCATCGACCATCAGCTTGACATCGGGGCCGATGGCGTCGCGCACCGCCTTGACGCGATCGAAGTCGCGCTTGATCGAGCCTAAGCCGATCTTCATCTTGATCGCCTTGAAGCCTTTGCGGACGTAGCCCGAGGCTTCCTCGACCGCCTCGTCGACCAGCCGGTCCATGTCGGTGAAATAGAGCCCGGTGGCGTAGGCATCGACCTCGGTGCGGAACGCGCCGCCGATCAGCTTGTGAATCGGCTTGTTGCAGGCCTTGCCGATTATGTCCCACAGCGCGATGTCGATGCCGCTGATGGCGGCGATCGACATGCCCTTCGGGCCGTAATCCTTGATCCGGTTATAGAGATCCTCCCAGATCACCTCGACGTCGAACGGATCGCGGCCGATCACGCGCGGCGCCAGCTGGGTATCGATGAAGGCTTTTGCCACCGCGGAGGGGCCGTAGCACTCGCCCCAGCCCGTGATGCCGTCATCGGTCTCGATCTCGACGAGACACGTGCCGCGGGTCTTGTAGAGCCAGCCGCGCGAGGAAGTGAACGGCCGTGCGACCGGGGCTGCAACGACGTGACAGGTGATTTTCTTGATGGGCAAGCGCGTGGCCTTCTTTGTCTTGTGGTGGGATGAGAGAGCGGCGATGCCGCCGCTTATTCTTTCTGGTCCTTGAAGACCTGCGCGGCGACGGTGCCGAGCGCGCTGGCGACGCTGTCGATTTCCTTGGTCAGGGCATCGCCGGTGAGGTCGTCGACCAGAAACGCGTTCTTCTTGGAAAACTCCTTGAAGCGCGGATCCTGGATCGCCGCACGAAATGCCGAGATCAGCTTGGTCCTGACGTCGGCGGGCAGGCCGGCGGGCGCGACCACATAGGCCATCTGCACGACAGGCCCGAACGGGAACACGTCGTAGCCCTTGTCCTTGAAGGTCGGCACATCGGGAAACATTTCCAGCCGCTCGTTGGCGAAGACGCCGATCGGCTTCAGCAGGCCTTCCTGGATCTGGCCCAGCGTTTCCGACGGCTTCAGCACGCCGGACGCGACGTGGCCGCCGAGCAAATCGGCGACCACCTTCGAGCCGCCGGTGTAGGGGACGTTGACGTAGTTGGTGCCGGCGGCGCGCGCGGTCATCGACGCAAAGATGTGGTTGAGGTTGTAATTGCCGGGCGTGCCGATCGTCACCTTGTCGGGATTGGCCTTCATCAGCTTGATGAAATCGTCGAGCGATTTCTGCTCGGCCTTGGCCGGTACCAGCAGCATCAACGGATCGGTCGAGACGCGGGCGATGTGGGTGAACTGCGCGTTGGTGAGCGGCGTCTTGCCCTGCGCAATGAGTGCCAGCGTCGAGCTGGTGCCCATGCCGATGGTGTAGCCGTCGGGCGCAGCCGTCGCGACCCGGCGCATGCCGATGGTGCCGGTGGCCCCGGCCACGTTCTCGATCACGAGCTTGATGCCGTGCTCGCGCAGGATCGGGTCCAGCGCCCGGATCGCCACGTCGTTCGAACCGCCGGCGTTCCAGGGCACGATGAAGGTGACGTCCCGCGAGGGATAGGTTTGGGCGTGGGCGGCGGTAGCCTGGAACGCAGCCAGCGCGCAGGCGAGAATAATCGAGCTCATCTTGAGCATTGTTGTTTCCTCCCGTTTTGTTGTTTGTTATAACAAACATCGTGAAGCGGTCAATAGATCGTTAACCTTTGGAATTTGCGCCATGCCGCGCGCTGCGATAGCGAGCGTCCGATGACGACGGCACTGAAACGAATCGAACGCGAGCCGCTGTGGGATCTCGCGCACGCGCAGTTGCGCGATGCGCTGCTGGCCGGCCGCTTCGAGCCCGGCACGGTGCTGACATTGCGTGCGCTGGCAGAAAGTTTCGGCACGTCGATCACGCCGGTACGCGATGCCGTTACGCGCCTGGTGGCGCAGGGCGTGCTGCAGCAGGGACCGCGCAATTCGGCGATCGTGCCGAACCTGACGCGCAAGGAACTGGCTGATCTCACGGTGGTGCGCTGCGCCCTCGAAGGCCGCGCGGCGCGGGAAGCGGCGCTGCAGAAACATGACGCCGCGGCACTTCGCCAGCTCGAGGAGCGGCTCGCAAAAATGCAGTCGCTGATCCAGGCGCGAAAGCTGGAGAGCTATCTCGAGCATCACCGGAAATTCCATTTCGGGATCTACGCGATGTCCGGCATCCCGCTGATGGTCGAGACCATCGAGAACATGTGGCTGCGCTGCGGCCCGGTGCTGTCCTTCGTGATCCCCGAATACGTCGTGCTGCTGAAGGGCTGGGATCACCACACCGCCGCGCTGAAGGCGATCGTGGCCGGCGATGCCGAGCGCGCCGAAGCCGAGATCGTCGCCGACATCACCGAAGCCGCGCACTACCTCGGCGGCCTTGCGGATGCGACCGGGCAATTGCGCCGGCCGGCGATCAAGTAGGGTGGGTTAGCCGAAGGCGTAACCCACCGCCGGCCGAACGGCATCGCGAGAAATCGGTGGGTTACGCTGCGCTAACCCACCCTACGATCCCGACTACGCGGATACTGCTCATTCCTCATGGTGAGGAGGCGCGTAGCGCCGTCTCGAACCACGAGGCCCCGCTGGTGCCATTCATCCTTCGAGACGCCGCTTTCGCGGCTCCTCAGGATGAGGTCTGGCACTTTGGTGCGCTCGTAATGACGCGGATGGAGCTTCAATCCACAATGAACAGCTTCACACCCGTCTTCGTCGAAGACCGGTGCGCGGCATCGCCGAAATCCGACACCTGATAGCTCATGCCTGGCTTGAGCGTGAACCTGCGCCCATCGCGCAATTCGGTTTCGAGTTCGCCTTCAAGCACGTAGAGCACATGCCCGCGGTCGCACCAGTGATCGGCGAGATAGCCCGGCGAATACTCGACCATGCGCACGCGCAGGTCACCGATATCGAGCGTGCGCCACAGCGCGTCGCCGGTGACGCCGGGATGCGCCGTCGTCGGCATCCGGCTCCAGTCGGTGACGGTGAAGGGCAGGGTGGGGATTTTCATGCGGGTGTGTCCTTGAGGCCTGTCGTCATTCCGGGGCGATGCGAAGCATCGAACTACGGTGCGCAATTGCGCACCTGAGAATCTCGAGATTCCGGGTTCGCTTCGCGCCCCGGAATGACGGTCATCTAATGCACCAGATGGTTTGCCGAACCCTGTCTGATCTTCCCCGTGGCATTCAAATTAGGTTAATATTACTTACCTAATCGCATTTGTCCATGCCTCACAAAGAATGTGGGCTGGCCGTTTCCCGCGGTTGCGAGGCTGGTCGGCGTCGCGTATCTGCTTGCCATGACAGCAGCACAGAAAGCCCGCGAGTCGTCGGCGCCCTCGGTGGCCTCGGCGCATGACAAGATTCTGATCGTCGATTTCGGCAGTCAGGTGACGCAACTGATCGCGCGCCGGGTGCGCGAGGAGGGCGTCTATTCCGAGATCGTCCCGTTCCAGAAGGCCGAAGCCGCCTTCGACGAGATGAAGCCGAAAGCGGTGATCCTGTCCGGCGGCCCGGAATCAGTGCATGAAAAAGGCTCGCCCCGCGCCCCGCAGAAGATCTTCGATTCCGGCGTTCCCGTGCTCGGCATCTGCTACGGCCAGATGACCATGGCCGCCCAGCTCGGCGGCGAGGTCGAGGGCGGCCACCACCGCGAATTCGGTCGCGCCGATGTCGAGGTGAAAGCATCGAGCAACCTGTTCGAATCCACCTGGGCAACGGGCGAGAAGCACCCGGTGTGGATGAGCCATGGCGATCGCATCACCAAGATGCCGCCGGGCTTCACGGTCGCCGGCGTCAGTGCGAATGCGCCGTTCGCGGTGATCCAGGACGAGAAGCGTAAATATTACGGCCTGATGTTCCACCCCGAAGTGGTGCACACGCCCGACGGCGCCAAACTGATCCGCAATTTCGTCCGCAAGGTCGCCGGCCTCACCGGCGACTGGACCATGCGCGCGTTTCGCGAAGAGGCGATCGAAAAGATCCGCGCCCAGGTAGGCAAGGGCAGGGTGATCTGCGGTCTTTCCGGCGGCGTCGATTCAGCTGTCGCCGCGGTGCTGATCCACGAGGCGATCGGCGACCAGCTCACATGCGTGTTCGTCGACCACGGCATGCTGCGGCTCGACGAAGCGAAGACCGTCGTCGACCTGTTCCGCGGGCACTACAACATCCCGCTGGTGCATGTGGACGCCTCGAAGCAGTTCCTCGGCGAACTCGAAGGCGTCACCGATCCCGAAAAGAAGCGCAAGACCATCGGCCGCCTGTTCATCGACGTGTTCGACGCGGAGGCGAAAAAGCTCGGCGGCGCGGACTTCCTCGCGCAAGGCACGCTCTATCCCGACGTGATCGAAAGCGTCTCCTTCACCGGCGGCCCTTCCGTGACGATCAAGTCGCACCACAATGTCGGCGGTCTCCCCGAACGCATGAACATGAAGCTGGTCGAACCGCTGCGCGAACTGTTCAAGGACGAGGTCCGCGTCTTGGGGCGCGAACTCGGCCTGCCCGAAATCTTCGTCGGCCGCCACCCATTCCCCGGCCCCGGCCTCGCCATCCGCTGCCCCGGCGACATCACGAAGGAAAAGCTCGACATCCTCCGCAACGCCGACGCGGTCTATATCGACCAGATCAGGAAGCACGGCCTCTACGACGAGATCTGGCAGGCCTTTGCGGTGCTGCTCCCGGTGAAGACCGTCGGCGTGATGGGCGACGGCAGAACCTACGAATACGTCGTCGGCCTGCGCGCGGTGACTTCGACCGACGGCATGACGGCGGACTTCTACGCCTTCGACATGAAATTCCTCGGCGAGACCGCGACGCGGATCATCAACGAGGTGAAGGGGGTGAATAGGGTGGTGTACGATGTGACGAGCAAGCCGCCTGGGACGATTGAGTGGGAATAATTCGGTGCTACTCGCAGCTATCCGGATTTGTCCAAAATTACGCTCTAACCCGCTGAACTTCAAAATAAATCCTGTCGACAGCTATCGTTGACTATTGGTGGGCCGTGCTCGCCTGTGTCGGACTGGCTGACGGCACCTTCATCCTTATTCCCAACCTGTTTTGATCGATACCGTCAGCTCGAAATGAGCGGTGACGGTATTTTATTTGGTCTAACCAACTGAAATAGCGTCCTTTTCTTGAAGTCGGGGCCCGAAATTGGCCTGACGGTATCGGGTAAGGAAGGTGATCAAATGCTGACGGACGCGGCGCTTAAGCATCTGAGACCAAAGGAAAAATCCTATAAGGTGACGGATCGGGACGGCATGTATGCGCTCGTGAGTACGAAGGGCTCGATCTCGTTCCGACTCGACTATCGGATGAATGGGCGCCGAGAGACCGTCACCTTCGGAAAATATGGTCCGGCCGACTTGTCGCTTGCCCGAGCACGGGAGCTCTGCATCGATGCCAGGCGTGCCATCAAGGAGGGGCGTTCTCCAGCTATTGAAAAGCAGCGCGCAAAACGACGCCTGATGGAAGCCAAAGCGTTTGGTGAGTTTGGTGAGAAGTGGCTCACCGCTGCTCTCATGGCTGACAGCACCCGCGCCATGCGGCGTTCAATCTTCGAGCGCGAATTACTGCCGCCATGGCGGAAGCGTTTACTTTCCGAAATTGCGCCGGACGACTTGCGGAAGCATTGTGCCGCAATCGTCGAACGAGGTGCACCGGCAACTGCAATCCACGTCCGCGACATCGTCAAGCAGATCTATGCCTTTGCTGTCCTGCATGGCGAGAAGGTCGCGAATCCGGCTGACGAGGTCGGCCCATCCTCGATAGCGCATTTCGTGCCGCGTGACCGTTCACTCTCACCCACTGAAATCCGTATCATGCTCAAGCAGCTCGATCATGTGGCCACGCTGCCGACGATCCGGCTAGGAATACGGCTCTATCTTCTCACAATGGTGCGGAAGAGCGAACTGCAAGATGCGACCTGGGATGAGGTCGACTTCGAGAATTCTGTCTGGACGATCCCGAAGGAGCGGATGAAGCGGTCGAGGGCGCACAATGTGTACCTCTCGCGTCAGATGCTCGATATCTTCATTGCGCTGAAGACCTGCGCCGGCAACTCAAGATACGTGCTCCCCTCGCGCTATGACGCCGATAGTCCGATGTCGCGAGCCACGTTCAATCGCATCACTGCTGCGGTCGTCCAGCGCGCCAAGAAGGAAGGGCTGCCCCTCGAACATTTTACGGTACACGATCTCAGGCGGACGGGATCAACACTGCTCAACGAACTAGGGTTCAATAGCGACTGGATCGAAAAATGTTTGGCTCATGAAGACGGTCGCTCATCGCGCGGCGTCTATAACAAGGCGGAATATGAGCCACAGCGGCGGCATATGCTGCAGGAATGGTCGAACATCGTCGATGCCTGGGTTGGAGGACAAAGATATGTGCCAGTTCTCACTCCGCCTTCGATGCCAATCGTTGAACTCGATCCTGCACTTTGACCGGACGGCTACGTCGTTGTTTCACGTCCGGATGCGGAGCACGGGTGAGGGGGGCGCTTCGGCGCAGTAAGAGCCAAGCCTCCACCTCACTCAGGTCCCATACGACACATCGAGGAGAGAGCGCGAAGCGTCGCGGAAACTCTCCGCGCTGTTCCATTTCGAAGATGGTGCTGTCGGCAAGGGGCACCATTTCGTGGAGCTGATGCCGTCTGATTGTTCGTCTTAGGGGCGTGGTACCCTGGCGAGCCATTATCGATCTCCTTCTGCATATCTCAGCAATTGAAGTCGAATTATTGCGAATGAACAGAGGCATTTCCCTTGATGCGGAAATCGGCAGGAGCCGCGAACGAACGGAAACGTTTGGTGGTCACAAATATCGATGGCGGAAGGCCCGTTGACTCTTAATCAGCGGGTCCCAGGTTCGAGCCCTGGTGCGCCCACCAAGCCTTTCAATAGCTTAGCCATCGATTACTGAGCCTATCGGCGTGCAATCGGTCTGTGGGGTAAACGATGGGGTAACACGTTTGCAACCTCGCTTTGTCCCCTCGTCAGCACAGCGAAACGTCACTGAGCTATCGATGCGCTTGTTCCGAAGACGCCGCCCTCTCAAGGCTGAAACAGGGTTCGATTCCCCTAGGGAGCGCCAAGGCTCGCTATCCGTCTGACATCGCTAGAACTTCTCAGTTCGCATTCCCGTCTGCTACGTCTTCGTGCTACGGGAAGCGATGGATGCCGCGTATCTCACATCTAATCAGACGCAATGGCGTCTACTGGTTCAAGATTGATCTACCCGACGACCTTGCTGGTCGAGCCGTTCCTCCATCGATACCTGACCGCATCAAGCCGCTCGAAAGTCCCAATCGACAAGGCCACCTCAAGACAGCGGTGTGGTTGTCACTGAGAACAACGGCAGATCGTGTGGCCAAGGAACGTGTTGGGCTTCAGATTGCAAGACACGCAAACCTTTTCGACGCGGCGAGAGCGTTCCTGATCGATGGCGTAACACCCTCGCAGGCCGAACCACGGCACGGCTATCCTCCCGCAATCCAAGATGCCTCCCCAGTCGGCCAGCCCGCGATCGATCGAGGCTTGAGCATAACCGCGGCATTTCAGTCGTGGTCCGCTGGTGAAGGCGTCAAAGGCACGAAGAAGCCGGCACCCAACACGGTGACCGAAGCTAACGCTGCCCTTCGCAGGTTTGTGGACCTGTTCGGTGACATGCCGGTTCAGCGTATAGGCAAGGGTCATGGTCGGGAATACCGGGACGCAATCGCCAAGCTGCCGAAGGGTCTTCCTATCGATCTAAGGCAACTGCCGATGTCGGACTTGCTGCAACGTGACCTGACTGCTTACGAACCGAGATCAGCAACGACTATCAACAAATCCCTGACCCTCCTTGGCGCTGTGCTTGCCCATGCGGAGCAGGACGGCCACTTCGACGCCACTGGATGGCGAAATCCGTTTGACGTGGGATTCGAGATCGATCCCGCAGACGAGGACTACTACGAACCGTTTAGCAAGGATGAGTTGAACACATTGATGGCAAGCCCGGTGTTCGCCGCTGGTGAGAGACCCAAGCGCGGTCGTGGCGAGACAGCGAAGTGGGCGCCCCTCCTATCTCTGTTCCAAGGCGCAAGGAGAACGGAGGTAATCCAACTTCTCGTCCACGATATTGCTCAAGATGGCGATACAGGTCTGTGGACCGTCCGCTTCGACCGTGAAGATGACAAGAGGATCAAGACGGTAACCGAGAGTATCTCCTGAACCGACCGCAGAGCATCGGTGGCCGCAGGCATGGAGATGTGCCTTAGTCGTTCGCATCTTGAACTAGACGAGCGAAGCCACGCGGGAACTTTCAAACACGCTAGCAATTCCTCCCCTCCAGCCCGTATCAAGGCGTCAGGGAAATCCGTTGCGTTTTCATTTTCAGGTTCGGACAGGGTCGCACGTCAAGGTGACCGAGTTTGAGGACCTATCAGACGTAGATCAAGCCCGCATCGAAGCTGCCAAGCGTATCGGTTTGCTTCTTCACGCCCATGCGGGAGAATTGTGGGTGGATGAAGAGTGGCAGATGGACGTGACTGACGAAACGGGATTGATTCTCTTTGTGATAACCGTCTCTGCAATGAAAACTTCGGCGACGGGGCAATGGCCATCCAATGCCCGTTAGGCCCTGTTCACTGCCGTGCAGCCCCACTAACCAACCTTTGCCAGCCGGTCGGCGAGCGGACCTTCCGACCACAGCTTGCAACCGTCTTGAGCGGGTCGATCTGGTCGCATTTCAGGCAGCGCAACTCTGTGCGGCCATTCTCGTCGATGGTGGCGATCAGCCGGAGAGCGCAGTTGGGACAACGCGATACATCTGTACGCATCGGGTTACTCCGAAACCCTGCAACGAACGCTGGGGTGCGAAGTTCCTCTTTTTCCGGTATGCTAGGTTTGGCGCTGTCCAGTTAGGAACGACGTGATCACGCGGGCATTGGTCCAACACCTTCCCATGAGGTGTCCATCAACTTCTCCCGCCGTATTGCCTCCCCGCTGGGCCTTTTTGTTGAGTTCGGGTTGTGTCGAAGCGTATTTCCATCCCGGGGTTCATCCGGCCACAGCTAGCCACGCTGAAGTCCAAAGCACCGAAGGGTGAGCAGTGGCTGCATGAGATCAAGTACGACGGTTATCGTATCCAGGTGCATGCCAACCGGGGTCGGAAGAAGGTCTACACCCGCAATGGGCTGGACTGGACGAAACGGTTTTCGACCATCGCAGCCGCTCTCGACATTCCCGGTGAGGCGATCATCGACGGGGAAGTGGTGGTGGTCCATGAAGGCCGAACCAACTTCTCCGAACTACAGGCGGAACTCGCTGCCGGTAGGCAGGAGCGTATGGTCTACTACGCCTTCGATCTCCTGTGGCGTGACGGCGACCTCCGCAACTTCCCGCAAATCGAACGGAAGCAAGCCCTGCTCGACTTGCTCAACGACAGCGAGACACCCCATCCGGTGCTGTTCTCTGAACATCTGATCGGCGACGGACAGCAGATGTTCGAACACGCAGCGAAGTTGAATTGGGAAGGGATCATATCAAAGCGGGCAGATGCGCCGTACCGTTCCGAGCGCAATGAGAACTGGCTCAAGATCAAGGCCGTTCACAAAGGCACGTTTCCCGTCGTCGGATTTGTCAAAGACCCTACAGGTGTTGCCGCCCTCTATCTGGGCAAGCAGGAAGGCAATGATCTTGTCTATATGGGCAAGGTTGGCACCGGCTGGTCTCGTACCGTCTCAGGTCAAATCAGGAAGCAACTGAACAGCGTGGTCAGCCCCAAATCCAAGCTGGCCAGACCGATCAAGAAGCCCAAAGCGACTTGGGTCGAACCGACTTTTTATGCCGACGTGGAATACCGGGATATTACCTCAGACGGCCTGCTGCGAGCCAGTTCATTCAAGGGGCTGACCAGGGGAACAAGGCGAAGCTGATATCGTTTCGCCTTCATGGTCGAGAAAACGCAATCCATTTTCGCCGATTCGTTTCAGATTGCTTGGGATTATCTTGAAGCAACCGGTGAACTCGGCAGTCCTGATATGGCTGCGGGACACCTTCTTGATCCCATCGAGGCCATGATACGGCTCGGCGAGCGGCGTAGGCTCGTTCTCTCCAATCACGCGATCATCGCTTATGAGCGGTTCAGGGCTGAGCAGACCCGTCGCGTCCGTAGGAACACCGAGTTCCCTTCTGCGTTGATGCTGCGGGAGGATGCAGCAATGGATAGTCTAACCAAGCGTAGTCAGCCTGACCGTAGCAAAATCAATATGAGCGAAGACTTCGAAGTGAAATACTGGACCAAGGCTCTGGGCGTTGATCGTGAGATGCTTTCCAGAGCAGTGGACAAAGTGGGCAACTCTGCCGCCGCTGTCCGAAAGGAGTTGGGAATACTCGGTCGAAGGCACTGACCGCAGTTCACCTGTTGCGTATGCCCGTTGGGCAAGGAGTACGGAAGATGGAGCCAGAGCATCGGGCCAAAGTCTATCGTTTCGATGAAAGTCCGGCAGCGCGGGCAGAACGGCTGCGCAAGGAAGCGCGTGGCACTCCGGCTGGGGTCAAGCGCGATGAGTTACTGCGCAGGGCGCTTCGCATTGAAAATGAAGCGCGGGTGAACAGCCCAACGGGCCAGAAGTCCGCGACCTAGCACTAGCAGCGTCAAGGGGACATCATCTTCATCGTAACAGGTTTAGCATGACCGATACCGAGCTATTTGATCAGTCCTTTGAAATTGCGTGGCGCGTTCTCCAACGGACTGGCGAACTCGGTGAGCCTAACGACGCTTCACGATTTCTGTTCGACAACATTGCTTTCATGATGAGGCGCGGGGAACGGCGCAGGCTCCTGCTTTCCAACTCCGCCATCGATGCCTACCGGCGTCGTCCGATCAGGCTCATTCAATGATCGATTCCGACTGCGAGGTCTGTCTCCGCATCGGATGGGTGTGCGAGAACCATCCAGAACGAGCGTTTAGTGCAGAGTTCGGTTGCCAGTGCGGAGCCGGAATGCCTTGTGAACGCGTTCGCGCTGGCGGTCTCGAACAGCCCGACGCGGGTCAGGCCGTTCAAGAACCGATTGATCAGGGTTAGCGCCGACCTGTCTTTGCAGTTTTACGCCGGTTATACGGTGAGCGGTTCGTCGGTCGCAGCGAGATGCCCTCACGCTGCGCCTTGCTGGATATCGAAGCCGGTGGACGCTCCATCTTCAGGCTGATCACGCCGGTGGGCGTGTTGGCCTTGGCCAGCGAGCGCAGTTGCTTCACTTCCTTATCGCTCCACGGCTGGCGTGAACGCCGCTTGTACTTCGGGTTTGCTTTGCGCGGCCCCTTCTTCCCAATGGGCGAGCCAGGGCGCTTCCATGCTTGTTGTCGTGTTGGTGCCATGTGTACCTCCAATGAAGGTATAGGCACGAATCAAGAGGCTTGTTCCCTACTGACATTCAGATAACGTTCACGTTGATCGTTCTATCTGGACTGATCAATGGCACGTAGGTAGGCAATGATCGCCTGTGACCCGATGGCCGTCGCGGTGGATTGGTTGGATGCGTACCGCGCTGAACGGCTCGACCAGATCGTTGGAATGTTCAGCCCCGACGCTGTGATCGACTGCGCCTGTAGCTGTAGCGAGGCAATCAGCGGTGAGGAGAATATCGCGGCCTACTGGCAACGTCGGTTCGATGAAAGTCCTGCCTTAGAACTGGTAGATTTGCAGGTGGACGGAGAGGCCGTTGTGGTCACCTACCAAACTCGCGGCGGGATCATCGAGACACTGCTCGATATCGCAGACGATGGGCTGATCACTTGTTGCTCTTGTGGTCCTGTCTAGCGGTGCTTGACGGGCTGGTTTGATAGCAATCCCCTCGCTCGGCTGCTCCACCTATTTTTTTGTTGTTTTCTATCCGCCCTGCGTGTCTGATCGAGAAAAATAAGAAAGAAGAGCGGCGATGCAGGACATGCTAACCCAGTTGGAAAAGCTGCGCAGGGACGCGGCGGAGTGCCAACTGATCCGAGACTTGGCGACTGATCCGAAGAAGCGCGAATTGTTCGACCGGCTTGCCTCACACTTCTCAGTGCTGGCCACCGAAGTCGAGAGGGCGGTGCTGGAGAGCGGGAAGAAAGCATAACTGTTCCGGCCCGCCAAAGCCCTATGTCATTATCGGACATCGACCGTTCCGGGATCGTGTGGCAGTGTGTTGAAGGTATCTGTCACCAACCTCGATTTGATGAGCAACAGAGGAATGGCAAAATCTTCAAAACTTGTCGCTGCAAGGAAAGGCCGGGTCCTCTTGGTCAGGCGACGGCGCGACAGGCTTTGGATGTTTCCAGGTGGACGCAAGCGTGTCGGCGAGAACGAAAGGACCTGCCTTCGCCGCGAGATCAAGGAAGAATTGCCGAAGTTGAAGGTCGGCCCCTTAAAACTCTGGAAAGAAGTGAAAAGCAAGAACCGCCGATCAGGGCGGAAGATGAGCGATGCGATCTTCTTGGCGAAGAAGTCAGCCGGTCAATTGAAGATCGGTGATAAAAAGGAAATTGATAGGGCGGTCTGGTGCAAGCCGCGAGGAATACGGCTGACGCCGACTTCGCGCTACATTCGAGATAAGCGGTTCCCGAAATAGGGGTTCATCTCATCTGCGCGAAACAAAACGGTACTGCCTTAGTGCAGCTTTCTCTGTAGCTTCTTGAGCAGTTCGCGCAGGTTGTCGATTCTTGAACCATGCGGCGTAGCTCCGCTTGTCGCAGGCTCTCGGTCTCGTCGGGCAGTTTGCCCGGATCATCACGGGCTGGTTCATGTCTCATTTTGGTGTTCAGCAGTGCGGGCTGACCTTGATCCAAGTCAACAGAAGTCGTGGGTGTTGACTTCGACCCAGATCGCCAGCCGGTCATTATGGGCACGTCAGCTATCTGACAAATCTAATGTGGCCCGACGCATGACGCTTGAGGACGACACACATCGGGCCATACCAGATCGGGTTCACCCACCCGAATGGCTCATCAGCCGCGCTGGTTGAACAATGAAAATTCGCGATGCGGGGAAATGTTGTCGATCTCGCGGTCGGCGTAATTATTGGCGCAGCATTCGGCGCGATTGTGTCGTCAATGGTGGGCGACCTGATCATGCCCATAATTGGCGCTGTGACGGGAGGACTCGATTTCTCAAATTACTACCTGCCACTGAGTTCCGCCGCAAAGACTGGCCAACCATTAGCTGATGCGAAAAGGCGGGCGCCGTGTTGGCGTATGGCAGCTTCATCACGGCCGCATTGAATTTTCTAATTGTTGCGTTCGTTCTCTTCCTTGTCATTCAAGCTATGAATCGATTCAAGAAAAAGGAGGACGAGAAGCCTGCCGATCCGCCAGCGCCAACAACCTCCGAAAAGCTGCTTTCGGAAATACGAGATCTATTAAAAACTCGATCAGTACCGGGCGGTCGCTCTTAGTTGGAGTTCAGCCGGTCCCGCGATAGCCTTGCAGTTTTGACTGGCCGTCCGTGCTGACACGGGGCGTATCCATAGATGGCCATAACGTCATGCATTTCGCACATACACGGATTACCGCCGGCTGCACAGGCCTCGGCCTCGCACGCTTGCCGCAGAACCGCACTCCGACGAGGCTCCAATAAACGGCGCACGGAATAGCCGGCCTTATTTGCAAACGGGCACCACGTACAGGACGCGAGCAGCTCTTTCATTACCTGAACACTAACGAGGCAACACGCTTATGCTTAAGAAACACATAGGACCAATAGCCGATGAGGTAAGGCGACATCGCTATGGCGCCAGCGAAGCTCGTATGTGGTTAGATCCGAGATGTGGATATGCTTTGCGGTTATATGGGGTTTTCAGCGCAATTTGCTCAGCTATGACGAAAAGCGATATTAGTCAGTTACTAATTTGAGGGGCGTGACGCGTGAGTGGATAGTGCCCGCGTGTCACCTTTCCGCTCATCATTTTTTAAGGTGGTCAAAACGAACAGAGCGGCGATAACCGCGATCACCACGAATCCGGCCAGGATAGCTCCTCCCAGCATTTTGTCCTGCCAGTTTCGATTGTTCCGAGCGCTCATCCTCATCCTCCTCCGCGGAAAACTGGACAGGCTCTGAATCGTTCCCCAACACCAGACTGCTCCTATTGTTCCGAACTCGCCGATATTCAATTAGGCGAACAGGACTGACCCGCTCTGCGTGAGCTTCACGTAGGTGCCGCTTTCATGCATCTCCAGCCAGCCGCGTTCGATAGCGAACGCAATCCCCTTATCAGCCATGCATCCCGACCCGTGGCGCCAAGGTCCCTGACCGCCCGAATGGATTCAGGAAATCAAGCATGACGGCTACCGCCTGATCGTCCAGCGCGACGTCAAACGCGTGCGGTTGCCTTAACTCGAATGAGGTACGGCCCCGGTTCAGCGCGGTGACCAACCATGACAGCAAGCCGAGTTCCTGCCGGGAAAGCCGGGAATGGCTCCCATGTGATGTTTTCCGGCAAGATTGCCCGGAATCTGTCTTCGTCCAATTGGTGTTTGCGTGTCATGGCGTTTGCTCCACGGGTGAAATCCTGACAACGGGCCGCTTGGCCGGCCCCTTGTCGTTGGATTTTAGGCGTCAGTTGCTCAGCCGGCCGACGTGATATCCGAGCCGGTTCTCGACATCGCCTGGTCGATGGAAACCACGGTCGAGCAGGATCTTGAGCCGGCTCTGGCTGGCCGGGCGCTGAACCGACGCGAGGAAGGCGTCCCATTCGGGCGCGATGTCCGCATCCGACGGCAGGCTTGCGACGTTCACCAGCCGCTTGGTCTCCGCGATCGCCTGCTTGTCGAAGGAGGCAATCCGTCTTGCCAGGGCATCGACGAAGCTGTCGAGTTCTGCGTCCGCCAGCGATCGATTGACGTAACCGTAGCGCTCCGCAAGATCACCGCCGATGTCGTCGGCGCCGAGCAGCACCTCGAGGGCACGACCCCGCCCGATCAGGCGCGGGAGCCGGGCCATCGGGCCGCCGCCGGGCACAAGGCCCGCGCCGACCTCCCATTGCGACAGGATCGCCTTTTCGCGGCTCGCGAAGCGCATGTCGCTTGCCAGCGCCAGTTCGCTCCCGACGCCGGTGGCGCGGCCGCGGACCATGGCGATCGATGCGACCGGCGCGCGGCTCAGACGCACCAACATGTCAGGCAGCGCCTGCAGTCCGGTGGCGCCGGGTGGAATTTTCATCGACTCTTCCAGCGGCGCAAAGAAATTGTAATGCGTCAGGAAGAAGCCTTCGACGACGCTGTCGAACACGACGACCTTGACCTGCGGATCGGTCTCGATCGCCGTGATGACTTCGTTGAGCTGTGGAATGTTTTCCGGCCCAAAGATGTTCAGCGGCGGAAGGTCGAACGTGACGCGCCAGTAGGCTGGCGTTTGGCGCTGCAACCTGATCCCGCGATTGGCGGCAGGCTTCAACAGCTTGAGCAGCGCCTCGGCGCCGGCCTTTGACGAGGCCGGATTCTGGCCGGTGACGAGCCGTCCGTCGGTGATGACAAAGCTCTGCCAGTCCGGCGCTTTCTCGAACAGTCCGCCGAGGCGCCTCAATTCGTCCTCGACAAGGAACGGCACGACATGGGTGAGCCCGACCGCGGCTTCCTCGCTGTTGGTGAATCCCGCCACGCGCTTGCCTTTCACGATCGGCTCGCCCTTGTAGGTGGCGTGACGAAGCACGCCCGGCGCATGGCACACCGCGGCGACCGGCTTGCCGACGTTGTAGAAGGCCTCGATCAGCGCGATGGAATCCGGATCCTCGGCGAGGTCCCACATCGGGCCGTGACCGCCCGGATAGAACACCGCATCGAACTCCGCCGGCTTCATCTTCGCGAGCTTTTGCGTATTGGCGAGAACCGCTTGTGCTGCGGCATCCTGCTTGAAGCGCCGGGTCAGATCGGTCTGACCATTCGGCGTATCGCTCACGGGATCGAGCGGCGGCTGACCGCCCTTGGGCGATGCCACGGTGATGTCGGCTCCGGCATCGAGGAACGTGTAGTAAGGGGCGACGAACTCCTCGAGCCAGAAGCCGGTCTTGCGGCCGGTGTTGCCGAGTTGATCGTGCGAAGTCATGACCATCAGGATTTTCATTGGAAGCTCCTATTGTCGGCGTTGTCGGATGAACAAGCCGTGCTGGATTTGGGTGGGAATAGATTCAGTGATTGGAGGCGCGACAACTGTACGCGCGCCTCTTCCGTTTTCAGGACGACTGACGCAGCGAGCGGAATGAGGCGCGCATCTCGGCGCTGAACAGTTCGGGCTGTTCCCAGGCGGCAAAATGACCGCCCCGATCGAGCCGATTAAAATGAATCAGCTTGGGATAGGCACGTTCCGTCCAGCTGCGCGGGGCGGCATAGATCTCGTCTGGAAATACGCTCACCGCCACCGGAATGGTGACCTTCTTCGGCTGGAAGAACTGAAGCTTGTTCTCCCAGTAAAGTCGTGCCGACGACATCGCCGTGTTCGTCACCCAGTACAGGGTGATGTTGTCCAGGATGTCGTCCCGTGTGAGCCCTGCCGACTCGCCCCCGAACACGCGTGCGATGAGCTGATGGCTGCGCGTATCGTGGTCGAGGATCCAGGCGGCAAGGCCGACCGGCGAATCCGTGACGCCGTAGAGCGTCTGCGGGCGGTTCGCCATTTCGATCGCGTAGCCCAGGCCGTGCTTATAAAAGAAGTCGAGCTGGTTCCACGCGTTCTGTTCCTCGGCGGAGAGACCTGACGGCTGCGTGCCGCCGGGCTGCAGCGAAGCTGCAATGTCGTCCGGAACGGTGGCCGGCATGTTGGTGTGGATGCCGACGAGTTCAGGTGCCCCGAGCAGCGCCATCTGTTCGGTGATGGCGTTGCCCCAATCGCCGCCCTGCGCGACGAACCGCGTGTAGCCGAGCCGCTTCATCAGCACGACCCAGGCGCGCGCGATGCGCTGCGGATCCCAGCCGGTGGCCTCGGGCTTGCCGGAGAACCCGTAGCCGGGGATCGACGGGATCACCACGTCGAAAGCATCCGATGCGGCGGCGCCGTGGGCGAGGGGATTGACCAGGCGATCGACGATCTTCATCTGCTCGATGATCGAGCCGGGCCAACCGTGCGTCACGATCAGCGGCAGCGCGTGGTCGTGCCGGGAGCGAACATGAATGAAGTGGATGTCGATCTCGTCGATCTCGGTGATGAATTGCGGCAACGCATTGAGCCGTGCTTCCACCTTGCGCCAGTCGTAGTCCGTCTGCCAGTACTGAACCAGCTTCTTGACGGTCGCGAGCTGTACGCCCTGACTGTCGTCGGTCACGGTCTCCTTTTCCGGCCACCGGGTCGCGCCGAGGCGACGGCGAAGGTCGACCAAAGTTGCTTCGGGAATGTGCACGTGGAAGGGACGGATTTCGCCGACGACCTTGCCTGAAGCGGCCTGCACCGGAAGTAGGCTGGCGGCTCCCGCCGCGACGATGCCCATGGCGGCCGTGCTCAGCAGTTGGCGGCGATCCTGGTCGATGGTTTCGGAAGTGGACTGCGCGATCATCGTATTCTCCTTGGTTTTGATGGCCGTCGATGTGACGGGCCTTGCGGTTTGTGACGCCACAAGACTTGCGCAGAACCCGGGAGATTGCTCGTTAGGTGATGTAAAAGCGCGTTATGGGCTGCTAGGCGTCCGCGTCGCGATAAACGCGAGCGGACCGCGCATCTGGAATGATCAGGCCTGGAGCAGCCGGCGAGCGGACTGCAGGTCGGCGGTCTCGAGCCCCTCGTTGAAGCGAGCCAGCGTCTGAGACAAAGCCGTCAGGGCGGATTTCTTGCCGTGTTTGCTGGAAAGCGCGACCAGCGTGATTTCTGCGCGAAGACGCCAGGACAACGCGCCCTGCGTCTCAGCAAGGTCAATGGATGATGTGAGGCTTTCCCGCGCGCCGTCTTCGTCGCCGTCCTGCGCCTTCAGCTTGCCGCGAAGCCGGAGCAACTCCGGCATGTCGAAAACCTCGCCACCGCTGGACATGCGGGACATCGAGCTATCAAGCGTTTCAAGGGCTTGCTGAACCTCGCCGAGTTCACCCAGTCCTTGCGCCAGGTCGGCGCTGAACCCGGATGCATAGAGATCGTAGCGGTCGGCGTGCAAACGCGGGAGCACGTTGTGCAGAAGGTCGACGCCTTCCTTCACTTCGCCGCGGGCGACCAGCACCTGGCCCCGGAATCCGTCTGCTACCGCTTGATAGGGAACAAAGCCGTGCATCAGGGCGTGTTCGCGGAGGCGCGCGCCAAGTTGTTCCACACTCGCCCAATCGCCGACCCAGCCGAATACCGACGCCGCCCAGCATAGCGCGATGCTGTACATGACGACGTCTTTCGGCGCCGCATCGTTGGTGACCGCACGGGCGAGTTCCACGGCTTGGTCGGGAAACCCGCGTAACCACAATGTTCGCGCCAGCGGAATGCGGGGCGTGCGCGCAAAAGCAAAATGCCGGGGACCGGCAAGGCGCAACGCGGCATCGCCCTGCATCGCCTTTTCGAGGTGGCGCTGCGCAACAATCTGGTTGCCGGCCAGATGATGGGAAACGCCGAGCAGGACATTTGCTCCGGCAAGACCCGCGGGATCGCCAATCTCCTGCGCGACCGCCTCGGCCGCCTCCGCGATCGGCACCAAGCGGTCGCATTCGCCGGTTCGCCGGTAGAACATGTTGAGGCGCGACAGCAGCCGGAATTTGTTGGCCCCGTCTGACAGTTCCGTCGCGACGGAGAGCCCGCGCAGCAGCGCGGCCTCGGCCTGCTCGCTGTTGCGGTCCGTGAACATGGCCGCGTGGCCGAGCGCCGATTGAAGCTCGATCTCCCACTTTCCGCCGCGGTGCGTGTCGTCGAGTGCGGCAAGGGCGCGTTGCGCCACCCGGGCGCATTCGTTGAGCAGGTTCAGTTCGACCAGCAGCGGGGCGCTGGCACCGCTCAAGGGAACGCGCATGTCGGCCGCGCCGTCGTCCGAATAAGCCCAGGACAAGGCGGTACGTGCTTCGCCGAGCAATTCAGGGCGCGCAGCCTGCCCGGGAGTATGCCCTTTAGACGCGTCACGGGTCAGCGCACTCAGCACGTATTCGGCGTGCCGCCGCGCGATCGTGTTGGCTTCGCCGCTCTCTTCGAGCCGTTTCAGCGCATAGGTTCGGGTGGTGTCCAGCAGCCGATACCGCATCGACGATTGGTCGGGTCTCGCCGACAGCAGGGACTTGGCGACGAGTTGTCCGATCGTGTCGACGACCTGCTCGTCGCCGGGCTCATCTCCGGCAACCGCCATCGCGGCTTCGAGCGTGAAGGCCCCGCCGAACACGGCAAGCCGCCGAAGCGTCAGCCGTTCGACGTTGGTGATGAGGTTGTAGCTCCAGTCCAGCGTGGCGCTGAGCGTCTGGTGGCGCGGCGGCGCGGTGCGGCGTCCGCGCCATTCCAGTTTCAGCCGTCCGTCCAGCAGCGCGTCGATCTCGCGCAGGCCGTGCGCGCCGTGGCGGACGGCAGCAAGTTCGATGGCGAGGGCGATGCCGTCGAGCTTTTCGCAGATGCCGGCGAGCAGTCGCATATTGTCCGCGTTCATCTCCACGCTGTGTCCGGCCGCCGTCGCGCGGTCCGTAAAAAGCCGGACGGCTGGATAGGCCAGCATCTCATCCGGTGTAAGTATCTGTTCCGCGGGGGGCGTTGCCAGCGGCGGCAACTCGACGATCTGCTCTCCCTGCACCAGCAGGGACTCACGGCTGGTGGCAAGGATGCTGGTGCCCGGCGCCTGCAGATAGATGGCTTCTGCGAGGCGTGCGGCATGTTCGACGACGTGCTCGCAACTGTCGAGAATAAGCACCATTCGCCTGCCGGCAAGGTATTGCACGATGCTCGAGGTCGGATCCGCAGATTGTACGACAAGATGGAGCGCCGACGCCACGGTGCTCGGAACGAGTTCGCCTTCCTTCAAAGGACCGAGATCGACGAAACGCACTTCCTGCGCGTGGCTCGACAATGCGTGGGCCACCGCAAGCGCCACCGTCGTCTTGCCGATACCGCCAGGCCCCCGGAGGGTGATGAACTGCTCAGCGCGCAAGCGGTCGGAGAGGCGCTGAACGATTTCCTCCCGCCCGATCGTGCGGGTCAAGGGCGGCGGGAACGAAGCTTCGCCCGCGACCGCTGCTACGGGCTTCGGGGTATCTAGCGCCGGGGGGTGCTGTTCGATGGGCGCAACGAAGCAGTATCCCCGGTTAGGCACGTTGGTGATGAACCGCGCGCCGTCCTTGCCATCGCCGAGGACCCGGCGAATCTCGGCGACGTGAACACGGAGGCTGGCCTCGTCCACGGTCAGGTTGGGCCAGGCGTGAGCCAGCAGTTCGTCCTTGTGAATGATGTCTCCGGCGCGGCCGACGAGCAGACACAGAATGTCGAGCGCGCGGCTGCCGATTTTGACGGGCGCCTGGTCTTTTTCGAGCAGGCGGGATTTTTCATGGAGACAAAAGCGGCCGAACCGTATCCCGCCGGAATCAGGCTCGCCCGCGCGAGATCGCTGGGGAGCTCCCTCTGGTGCTGGGAAGCTGGGTGGCATCGCCTGCTATTTCGACAAACGTCGCGATGCAATGCGCAGCGCGCGCGTGGCTTTGTCGCCTTTCATTTCGCGCTCTTCACAACTATTCCGGGAAAAATGGCATAAAAACAGCAATCAAAACCAATAAGGGAGCATGTCGCGGGTGGGGTCTCAAAGCAATACCCAGTTAGTTCATGGGAGATGCGCCCAATTCCCGGTCACGAGCCGGTCTCTGGTCCGGCCGGGCCGAAGCGGAGCGCAGACAGATCGGTGCCGACCATCAGGTCTTCCGGGATCGGCTTCAGGTCACGGTCGCGCAGGTAGGCACGATGCCTGGTCGGGATCGTGATGCCGTCGATCGTCAACGGCTCGGAGAAGTACTGGGCCGCAGCGAAATTGCCTGCGATCTGCACATGATAGTCGTGGCGCCTGATCAGCATGTCGGGCCCGAAATAGAAATCCTGCTCGCGGCTGTGGCTGGCAAGCGTGTCCGGAAACACGGCCCTTAACCCGCGCCAGATTTCCGCGCCCTCCCGCCACGGTTCAATCTCGTGCAGCTCGAAACCGTGCATCGCGAGCAGGAATGGCGCGGTCATCAAGGTCCAGAGGGCGTAGCCGCCGAAATACGCCCGGTGCAACAGGTCCCAGGCCGTGCGCATGTCATGGCCTTCGAACGATACACGCGGATTGCGGCGCTCGGCGATTGTCTTGCCGTCTTCGGAGAGGACCGCGACGCGATCGGCAGTGAAGTCGCTGCGCTGCCCGGCCTTCCCGACATCCTCGACCGACGCCCATTGGCGGTGAAGATCAACATGCACCGTTCTCGGGACGCCGATCTGGTGGACGCATTTCAGCTCCCAAAGCTCGCCTGTGATGACGAAAGATGAACTGAGCCGGCCATGCGCCCGCCAGCGGCTTTCGCCACCATGAGCCTCGATCGCGTCGGCCAGAAGCGGAATCATCCCTGTGTCTCCCTGTTTGGACCGAGGCATGGTGACGCCGCTTACGCGCGCGCGCGAGTTTTTAGATGTAAAGCGATGTTAATCGCCGCCCCGACAGAGCAGGAACTGGCGCGACGAGGGCCGGGAAGGCGCCGCTTTGCGCCAAATAACAACGGTTAACGGGCGGAAATCCTCTCGTCGTTGCAGAGTGTGCCGGCAGCAACGCCCCCACCAAGCGGGACCGCCAACCAAAGGAAAATCGCCATGTCAGACAAGATCGACGTTCAGCGCCGTAACTTTTTCGGCTCCGCGGCCATGACGCTCGCCACGGCGCAATTTGCCCTTGCCGGTGCCTCACAGGCCGGCCTTATGAAGCTGGCCGCCGCGCCCGGCGCTGATCTCGTCCGGGCGAAATCGGCCGGTTTGCCGGCCATTCAGCCCGGCGCGAATACGGGCTTTCCCCCTTCTTCGTTCAAGCAGATCGATGCTGGCCTGCTCAATGTCGGCTATGTGGAGGTAGGTCCGTCAAATGGGCCTGTCGTTCTGCTGCTGCACGGCTGGCCCTATGACATCTACAGCTTCGTCGACGTCGCACCGTTGCTCGCCGGCTCCGGCTATCGCGTGATCATCCCATACTTTCGTGGCTACGGCTCGACACGGTTTCTCTCCCAAACATCCGTCCGCAACGGTCAGCCTTCGGCAATTGCCGCGGATATGATCGCCTTGCTCGACGCGCTCAGGATAGAGAAGGCGGTCGTCGCCGGCTTCGACTGGGGCGCGCGGACCGCCAACATCATGGCTGCGCTGTGGCCGGAACGTTGCAAGGCGATGGTATCGGTGAGTGGATATCTCATCGGCAGCCAGCAGGCCGGCAAGCTGCCATTGCCGCCGAAGGCGGAACTGCAATGGTGGTATCAGTTCTATTTCGCCACCGAGCGCGCGGCTCGGCTATGAGAAGTATCGTCGGGAATTCTCCAGGCTGATCTGGCAGCTCGCGTCGCCGAAGTGGAGCTTCGACGACGCCACTTTCGAGCGCAGCGCCGTTGCGTTCGACAATCCGGACCATGTCGAGATCGTCATCCACAATTACCGCTGGCGACAAGGTCTTGCGGATGGCGAGGCCAAATACGACGATCTCGAAGCGAAGCTCGCCCAAGCTCCTGTCATCGCCGTGCCCACCATCACCATGGAAGGCGACGCCAACGGCGCGCCGCACCCGGAGCCGGCCGCCTACGCCAAGAAATTCTCCGGCAAGTACGAGCATCGGACCATTTCGGGCGGTATCGGGCACAATCTACCTCAGGAAGCGCCGCGCGCATTTGCTGAGGCGATCATCGATATCGATGGCGAATCCTGACGCTGTCGTTCGAACCGGTGCCGCCGCCGTACGGGCTGACAAGGAGAATGCGACCATGCGTAAGACAATTGTTCTATTGGCGCTCGCTGCCATCGTGTTGCTCATGCTGATCCAGTTCAGTCCGTCATTTCTCGCCAGCTAGGCTCTCGACATGAGCAAGTCAGCAACACGTTCCGATTTGCGTTCGACGCGACAGTCGATCGTCTATCGCAGCATCGAGGTCGAAGGTCTTGAGATCTTCTACCGGGAGGCGGGGTCGGCCGATGCGCCGACCGTGCTGCTGCTGCACGGCTTTCCGTCCTCATCGCGGATGTGGGAGCCGCTGCTGCCGCTCCTGGCTGACAGATATCACCTGATCGCGCCCGATTATCCCGGCTTCGGTCACAGCAGCGCACCGTCGCCGTCAGAGTTCGCCTACACGTTCGATCGGCTCGCGCAGATCGTGGACGCGTTTGCAACGAAGCTCGGTCTCGCCAAATATGTCCTGTTCATGCAGGACTATGGCGGCCCAGTCGGCTTCCGCCTGGCGGTGTCTCATCCCAAGAGGGTACGTGGCATCATCATCCAGAATGCCGTAGCGCACGAGCAGGGTTTGAGTTCGTTGTGGGACGCCCGCCGCAGGTACTGGGCCGATCCGGCCGGCGAGTTGGACAATCTCAAGGCCAACTTTACCTCGCTGGCGGCAACACGGCTGCGGCATATCGGGACCAGCCCGCATCCCGAGCGCTACGATCCGGACAGCTGGAACGATGAACACGCCTTTCTATCCCGTCCGGGCCAGGCGGATATCCAGGCGACGCTGTTCCTGGACTATCGCAGCAACGTCGCATCCTATCCGCGATGGCAAAAGTGGCTTCGCAAAGTGCAGCTCCCGATGCTGGTGGTCTGGGGAAAGTACGATCCGTCATTCACCGTGGTAGGAGCAACCGCCTATACCGACGATGTGCCGGATGCGCAGGTTCATTTGCTGGAAGCCGGTCATTTCGCGCTGGACGAGGCAACCGACGAGGTCGCCGGATTGGTTCGGCGCTTTCTTGCTGCTTGCTAGGTAGATGGTCCGCTTTTTTGGCAGATTCATAGCCTCGAGCTGACCTGCGGCGTGCTTGGACCAAAGTTCGCTTATGGCTCAAGACGGAAATGACTGTTCCGTAGCGCGACGTGTGCTGTTGCGGAAGAATCAGATGCAGGCTTGTTGCTCATCATATCGGCCAGTGGCCTGCCTCTTCCATAACAACTGTTTTCCGATTCTGCTTTGACCGCGTTGCCCGTGTGCGAACCCGTCGCAGATCCACCCCCGCCATCGGGAAGCGGTGGGATGTCCGCTTGGCCCCTCGCGGGCGTCCAGCGCAGCTGGCGCCAGTGGGTGTGGCGAATTTTGTGCGCGCGTTCGCAGCGAAGCACCTCTCCTTCCCAAAGATTGACGACTTTAGCGGGAGCCGCACGCGGCTTGCGCAGGATGGAAGAAGGCAAGATTGCTGCAAAGGGCATTCCACGGTCATGCCAATGCTTGCCAGCGCGCGGAAGCGGCCAGAGACCGCCCCATTCCCGCTTCTGCCGAAAGACGCACTCCAGAGACTTGTCAGGTCAGTAGAAAGGCCTTTCTTGGGGCCGAGGCGAGGGTGCAGCGCCAGGTACGCCCCAGAACGCAAGGGTGAAACCCGGTCGTAGCACAAGCCCCCTCAAAAGCGCCTCGCGGGCGCTGACTGTACATCGCTGCCGAAGGCCATTTCGGTCCCGGTGAGTTCGCCTGCCGTCGCTACAATGCCCATAAGAAATCGAACGTGAAGCGCTCTGGAAAAGCTGGCCGTGCGGTCCCAAATTTCGCAGACGGGTCTGCTCATCCGCTGAGAGGAAAATGGCCAAGAAGACGAAGAAGAGATCTATCACCGCGACCGCCAAAAGCCTGGCAAAGAATTTCGGAAAACTGGCAATCGACGTCCAGCGTGTTGCTCTGATGGAGATGGTTGCGGTTTATGAGAGGTCCGCCTCAACGGCGAGGAAGGCGCCGAAGAGAGCAAAGAAGGCGAAGAGGGCCGCGAAGAAGAAGCGAGCGAAGTCTTGAATGACCAACTGCGATTACGTTTTCCGTTATTGGAGTTGAAGGACGCAGGGCGGTCGCAGCTCCACGTCCAAGGCGCGTCCCGTAAGCAGCTTGCTGAACTGGTGAAGTGTGCGTTGCACTCGCCGGTCTTGTGACGACAATGCGGTCAGACGACTACAGATTTTAGTTCCAAGGCGGGCGGGATACCCCGGCAGCGCGATGTTCGGCTGTTGGCGATTGGAACCTTGCTTGACAATGCTTGGTGGGGCAGCAGCCGAGTGCTTTGTCTTTGTCCATTGGAGGTTTCATTAACCGGACGCTGCTATTTTCGGGATCGGGCATTTCAGCGTCCCGCGAGTATTGCGTACGGAAGCCCGCCGACTGACCCCCGGCGGGTTTCCGATAACTCATTTCAGTGCTGTCCGATGTCATCGCAAAAGAGCGGACCAGAGCTGCGAAAACAACTCCGCGTCGTGTTCGAGCGCGGGTATCCCGTGAACATCATGGCCATTGATGGCACATGGCGGCGAAGCTGCACGATGGAAGACGTTTCCGAGGGTGGCGCGAGGCTGACGGTAGTCGACGGTTCGGTCCAGGGTCTGGCCCTAAAGGAGTTCTTCTTGCTGCTTTCGTCGACCGGCCTGGCCTACCGCCGGTGCGAACTGGCCTGGGTCAATGGTGACCAGCTCGGCGTCTATTTCCTGAGGCAATCGCAAGGGAAGGGAAAAAAGCCCAGCGTCGTCTCAGCATGAAAGACCGACCGACCCAGAGGACCAGAGTATCCCGCAAGCGTTCCGACACAACTATGGCCGACTAGCCGCTTGGCGCACGCGGTCGAACCGTTTGGTCGATCCGCCGCGTCGCTTTTCGTCATGAGGATCGGGCAAACGGCGAGCAAGAGCCGCGCGAGTTTTCGAATTGCGACACAATGAAGGACGTCGTTGGAAATCAGCGTGGGATCGGCCGGCTTCTGGGCAACGGAACAGGACCCGGGCTGGGTAACTCATCGCGACCAATAGACGCCTGAGTGTCAGGTGCTTGTCTCAGAATCGCTTCGGCGGCTCTCTCGTAGGTCGCGGCTGCTAACTGGTCTGCGCTTGGGAGCGCGGGCGTTTCAATCCACGTAGAGGTCCGCGCGTGGGGAGCCTTCGGTTTAAGCAACGCCGGCGGCAATTGTACGACGATCTCGACTTTATCCAGCGGAGCAATCAAATAGGAGAGGCAGCCTGCCGCGACTGCGGCTGCGAGTATTGCGGGAACGGCAAAGTGCAATTTGACCATTTCTTGGCCTGCCAAGCTTCATGCCTTTGGTCGGGTAGGGAGCTACCGCGCAATCAGCGGAGCCGTTGCTTAGAATCATCAGTGACAGCTGAAACATCGCGTCGCTGCCGAAACATTTTGACTGTGCACCCGGGGGGAGCTTTCTACTAGAGCATTACGTTAGAGCACCTGATATTTAATCTTGGGAGTTCCCCATGTTCGAGGTTGTTTCAGCATTTCTTATGGTCCTCAGCGCCACCATCTTTGCGGCTCATGCCGTCGACGCCTATCGCGCCTGATCAGGTGGCATTTTGCCTCCAGCCCAAACCCAAGAGTCCGGCGGACCGCTTGTCTGCAATGGATTGAAGCGATCGATGGCGTCCGGCGATCTTTGATTGCCCTTAGACGCGTCGGGTCTTTCCGGGTCGAGCGCCATGAAGATTTCATGCGCATAAGCCCGTAGGCAATCGCGAGGCGAATATATCGCGAGTGGACCGGCAACGCTCCAGATCTGCGGTAGTGTAGCGACCGTGCCACCTCGCTTCCGGCCAGTGATATTAAACCAGCTTCCAGTCGCGTTCGATCCGCGCAATCTCATCAATAAAAATCTTGAGAGGGAAACGATAAGCCAAGTGGCTTTCGCTTGGTGATACGTCGCCCCTGTTTAAAATAAGGCCCATCGTAGGGTCTTCAATTTTCTTGATTGCCTCCTTGGAAAGGTGAGGCCTGAGGCTTGCATAGATCGGCGAAGAGAGCACCTTCGCTTGCTTTGGTCCGGCCCAAATTTCGGGCAAGTCCGGCGACGACGACGCCACCATTGGAATCAGTTCGAGACGCCAGCCGTTGACCAATTCGCGACGGCGTTGGATCCGCTGCTTCCTCTTTTGAAATCCCCAATAGGCCCAAGGGCTGAACAAACCGACCACGACACCGAGCGCGAATGGCAGCACATACTGCAGCACAGTGTCCCAGTTCATTGCGTCTTCATCGCAGTTTCGCCAGCCCAAGTTCAACGAAGGTCAAGGCGTAGCATCCACCCCATCGATCGTGGCCGCGGTCATTGCTGACTGAGGAATTGCGGGCCAGCTCCGGTACGGAGCCAAAGTTGAGATGGCTAAGGCAATGAGCGCAATCGCTATCGAGATATTGCCCTTTCGATCGTTGCTCATCATCTTTGCTTTCCCTAGGTGATGCCTCTGCGTGATCGAGTGCCTCACGGAGCCATGCCATGGGCTTTAAACCCTAGAAGAGAAAGGCTCGCCGGCTTCAGTACCGACGGGCCCCGTCTACACTGACGTACACTTACCGCCTGTTCACGCCATCTTTTACCGCGCCTGGCTGAGTAGCTGAGCCCGTGTTGTTCACGCCAGCCGCGGGGCCTGCGCCGGAAGAGCTTGCATCGCCACGGGGGGAAGGCATGGTGCTGGTCCCGGTGGTTCCTTGGTTCATCGAGCCCTTGTCCGTGCTGTTCATGCCGGGCTTGTTCAAATCCGTCTGTGCATTCGCCGGCGCACCAGTGTTTTGAGCGAAAGCCGTGCCGCACATGAGGGTGAAGGCGGTCACTGCGATGAGCTTCTTCATTGGGTGTCTCCTTGGGTTGTCATCGCGCGGACAACTGGTCGCGGGATGGAGACGTTCCTAGGTAGAGATCTGAAATAGAAAAAGATTCTTGAAACTGCCCGACCGTTCAATCGTAACGCTCGACTTCGATGGACGAAGGTGGGGCCGCTCGCGGGACTAGGTCGAGCGGCCCCTGCTGGTCCCGTTCCAAGCGCCGCTCCTGACTGGAGGCAGAAGCGACGACCAGCAGAATAGCTACGGGCCGGCAGCGAAAATCGTTTCACGCTGGAATTGCGATGACCAGCTTCCAAGCGGCGGCTTCATCGTGCCTGCAGGGTCACGCTGGCGGGCCTTGGCCTTGGAACGGTGGGCTGTCGGTCGCGTTCGAGACAGAGCCTTTGGATGCATCGGACCTGCCCCTTAGGCCAATAGAGCTGCCGTTTTCTCGCCGGTAGGATCTCTTAATGGGTAGGAAGTTGATCAAGGATCCACTGGCGTCGCTGGGCCCGACGCCATGCGGCAAATTTCAGCGGTCGACGTTCGAAGTAGCCGAAGACGGCCAATCAATTACATTCTTGCCCTGCGGCATCAGAAGCTATCACCGCCCGGACGTCCAGGAGCGGTTCTGTTACTACTGCAATCGCTCAATCAAGAAGGCGGCCGAGTAAGAAGCTTAGCTGGCGGTTCACGCTCCCGGAACTTTTGTTCCCGCTGCGGATTATCGCGCGGGGCAGGCAGTGGTGGAATTGCCGCCAGCGCCGTCCATTTCCGCATGAAGGGAGAACTGAGTATGAAGAAGGCGATACTTGTCGGTCTTGCGATCCTCGCTGTCTCCACCTCTGGCGCTTTGGCCAAGAAGGGGTCGAAGCCGAAAGCACCTGCCGCGGCAACGGCCGCGGCTACCACCACGACGGCCGCCGCAGCTCCGTTCATGATGACCCCTGTTAGCGCCAAGGACCGCGAGATGTACGAGAAAAACCAACGCGATTCCGGCATGAAGAAGAAGTAGAGAGAGACAAGCTGCTCCAGCGCTCTTCCGATCTACATCAGGCCCGCCGGTTCACGTTGGCGGGCCTTTCCTTTGGCACAAACTGCACTGGCGGACTACCAAAGTTTCCCGGATGATTGTGGTGTGGCTTGGGGCCCACTGGAAATTGCGTTCGTGTCGTACATGGAATGGGTCAAGCTGATCGGGACTTCTCTTCTGATCTCATCTGCCCTCACGGCAGCGATGTTCGCGCCATGGGTGCTGTCCGAGTAAGGCAGGAACGATCCCGACCCGCTGGTAGAGAAGGCCGGGATCGCCATTCCAGTGCGCCATGAGACGGATCAAGCCCCGGCGCTCCTAAAAAACGCTTCCAAGCCCCGCTGGTTCGTTGGCGGGGCTTCGTTATCAGGGAACCTTTGCCCTGGCGTGAATTATGGCCATGGGAGGCCGTCGGTTGGAGTGGTAGCTGCCGTGAGCATTCGTAACCGCGCACGTCCCGCAACGTCCTTCGAAGAGCGCCTGCTCAAATTCGCCGAGGAAGCTCGAGCTGCAGCATACTTGCTCGCTCCGAGCCGAGAGCGGGAACAGCTCTTGAAAAAGGCCGAGAAAGCCGAGACGTTGGCCTGTGCAGCTGATCGGTTGGCCGAGGCCTAACCGTAATCTTACGGGGCGCCTTAGGTGCATTTCTGTACAGACAGGCCGATTCGCCGACGTTTGAATGTTGGCGTTTCATAACGAAAATTCACTTATCGATAGCCCGGCCGTTTGCCGGGTTTTTCGATCTGAATGCCGCCGTCCGGAAAACTACTTATAGCCGAGACTTATCGGGACCAAGTCAGAAACAAACCCGGAATCGGTGGCCTAATTGGGCGCTCAAATTGAGCCAACGCACTCAGATTCTGCCAGCCTCACTCGTCCCGCTTCAGCTTTCGCTTACCCCAATGATGCGTCTTCGCGTCTGGATTAAAGACCTGTTCTCCACGCGGGTATAGCGCCAGCATCATCCCGATCCGCGCGAACATCGCTGGGCCGTTCTGGTTCACGACCACCAGCAGGGCTTCCGTGGCTACCTGCCAGGCCTCTTGCTGTTGCTTCGCCTTCGACAGCGACTGGATGTAGTTGCCGGCATCCAGAAGGGTTCGTAGCTCACCGCCGCCGGGGAGGGGAATCGGGTCTTCAAATTGCCGGCGCCAACTGCTCTCGGACATCAGGTGCCCATCGCCGCTTTCTCGAACAGCGGCCTCACGTCGGCGCCGCGTCGGCCACAGGGTTTGCAGGTAACGCGCGGGTCTAGGTCCGACAGGCGAACGTTGCGACCCTAACCTGTGCGGTACGCGTCCACGGCGTGAGCGGCGAAGATCGCCAGGCTCAGTAAAGCTAGAATACCAGCCGAAGCCTCAATCACTGCTGCGCCTCAAATTGACCCATCGAGGCAAGAAATCTGCTGCGTGATTGGTTCCAGATCAGATCGAAGATGAATTGCATGTTCGCCGTCCCCTCCTTGCTAATGGCAGGGTACTAAGCCGTCTGTTTCGCGATCGTTTCGTCAGTGCGGGAAAATGGTTTCGTCGCCGAGATTTACGTGCCTCTTTAATGACAAGATTCAGACTTGCGCGCATGCTCCTGCACCGTCGGAGTTGATTCGATCATGTTGGAAGCAATTCTACTGCTGCTGGGCATTACCAGTTGTGCACTGCTCGTTATCGCATTCTGGGGCACCAAATTGCTCGGCCATGGGGGGCGCAGGCGGAGCTAGCGCTCCTGTTACTCGGGGTCCGCAATCTTCCCCTTGCCGTCGCAAGACTTGCATCTGGCGGGATAGATTCTGCGCCCGGGCCGGGCCGGCTGCTTTACCGCAGTGAAGCCGCTTCCTTGGCAATCTGGGCAGACGTGCTCTTTGATCTTCGGCTTCATGTAGCGGACCATCCCGCCCTCCGGCATCGTACCTAGCTTAAAATGACGGTCCGAACATCAAGTAAAGCAGGAGCACGATCACCGCGATAGCCGTGATGATCCGCAATACGAGTTCGTGTCCGAACCGCTCCATGGCTCCCAACAGGCGCCGCGGCGACGCGTTCCAATTGCGATCGCGCATCCGTCGACCATAGGTTCAGCAAGAAGCGTAAGGCTCCCGATCCGAGACAGTGCTGACGTCATCGTCCGAAGGGGTGGAGTGAGGCAGGTGTGGTGGCTGCAGTTGACCAGCAACCGGCGGGGCCATTGTCGGTTGCCGTCGCACACGCGCTGGTCTCTTGCCGATTGTTCAATGATCGGCCTGACATCGGCACCGCCGCCGATCGCATTTCCACAGCCACGATGGCGAGTAGTCCGGGTGACGCCTCATCACAACTAATGGGGCAGTTTGCCTAGAGCGCCTCGATCCCCTTTGATGGGCGGATGGTTACGAAATCTAGGGAAAGCATATACGGCGCATCGGTCAGAGCTGCCGCTGAACAGGCAGCGGAGGCCCGACGGAAAGCCGACCGGCTTGCATGCGATGCCTGGAACAAGCGCATGCTCGGCTTTCAGGGGCCGGCGCAGCCGTCGCCCGCGCTGGGCGATGCGCTGAATGCCGGGTTTGGCTATCTCGAAGTGAAGTGATGCCTTGGCTGCAACACGCATCAGACGGTCGCGCGCTGAACATTGTTAGGCGGCCAAAGACCACGCCGATCCACGAACTGGAGCGCTACATGCGCTGTAAGGAATGCTCACAGCTACTGGGGCGACCGTTCAAGCGGAGCCATCTGGTGGCGCTTCGGCAGAAGAAGATTTCAGCCGATGACCCGGCATCAACATGGTGGCCTGGGGAGCGCTGAATCAGAAGCGGGAGAATAATCATGCAACAAGATCATTCGCCGATCTTGGTCACTACGTTGAAGGCTGTCCTGGATGCCTTTAATGCACATGATCTAGATTTGATCATGACCTTCTTTAGCGATGACTGCGTACTCGAAATGCCGCGAGGTCCGGACCCATGGGGTCGAAGATTAGTCGGATCAAGTGCGGTACGGGAGGGGCTGCGTACTCGGTTTTCTGGAATCCCGGATGTCCGATATGAGGACGACACTCATTTCGTCTGCGGTGAAACCGGCATATCACAATGGACGTTGCGCGGAACGTCAACCGATGGTCAGTCAATCGAGGTGAGAGGGTGCGATTTTTTCACGTTCGAGAACGGGAAGATCACTAAGAAGGACTCCTATTGGAAGATCAGGGAAATCGGGTCGTAATCGCCTAATGTGCAATCTCTACTCAATCACCACCAACCAAGCCGCCATCGCGGCGCTATTCCGCGTCGTCAACCGCTATGTTGGAAACCTCGCGCCGATGCCAGGCGTATTCCCGGATTATCCCGCCCCAGTGATCCGCAACACAGACGCCGGCACAGAGATGACCCTGATGCGCTGGGGCATGCCGCCACCGCCGCGCACGGGCGGACCGCCGGTGACCAACATCCGCAACACCTCGTCTCCGCACTGGCGCGGCTGGCTAAAGCCGGAGAACCGCTGCTTGGTCCCGCTCAACAGCTTCGCCGAATACGCGCCAGAACCAAACCCAGAAACCAAGAAAAAGGATGTCGTCTGGTTCGCACTGCATGACGACCGCCCGCTCACGGCCTTCGCTGGCATCTGGACCGAGTTCAAGGGCGAGCGGGGAACCAAGTCCAAGCCGGTACCTGGACCGCACAATGTCTATGGCTTCCTGACGACGTCGCCAAACGCGGTCGTGGAGCCGATCCATCCCAAGGCTATGCCGGTGATTTTAACGACCGATGAGGAGCGCGATGTCTGGATGCGGGCGCCGTGGGACGAGGCCAAGGCGTTGCAAAGGCCCTTGCCAGATGATGTGTTAAAGATCGTGATGCGAGGCGCGGACAAGGAAGACAAGGCCGGGTCGTGACGGGAGCGACCAAATGCTAATCTGCGAGGCACTTAGATGACGAAAGAGCAAGCGGTCAATCGCCTCATCTGCCAGGCTTACGCAGCAATGGCCGTGATGGTCGCGACATTCATCCTATGGGTGCTGCTCGATCCAGAGGGCTATGCCTTATGGAAGTTTGTTTCACCTTATTTCGTGGGCTTATTCACTGGAGCCTACCTTCTCGGCTGGATGCCAAAACTAGCTCTCAGAGGATGGGAGGTTTTGCGCGAGGTAGATCGTCGACAGCGGGCTCAGCGCTCGGCCCAAAAGAACGACTAGGTCGCGCGTGACGATGGTGCTTTCACTCGCTTGCCAGCAGAAGTAAGCTGCTCTGAGAGGCACCGAAATGACGCCAGAGCAAAAAGCCGCATTTGAATCAATTGTGGCCTTGGTTCATCGTGAGGCAATGAAGATTGCTGAATTGCCCAAGGAGCAGCGTGCAGCCGCATTGCAGACCATTCACCGATCGATTGAGGCAGAACTAGGTGTTACGGACCCTGAGTTGATCGGCGTCTGCACGGAGGGAATTACAACGGTACTCCAACAGATCGAAGCGTCCGGGCGTCCATCTGGTGGGCATGCTTGAACGAGACGCAGCGGCCTATGCCGGAGGCAATAATGTCAGCAGAAGCGATAGAAGCCCTAATCCGGAACGCGATCCACACGGCGTATATCAAATACCCCGAAGGCGATGGAGGCCCGAACCTTAGCTATGAATGGATCGCGCCGGACCAAAGTAGCCACATCGCCAAGGCCATACTGCTGGATCTGGCTGCGAACGGATACAAGATTGTGAAAGCGACGACAGCCTAATCTTGTGGCAATGCTGAACGAGAGACATGAACGTGGCTCTGCATTTGATCAAGCCACTAGATGAGTGGTGAATAAATTGACTGGGAGCAAGCCCATGGGCAAAGCACCCATCAATCGAGGGATGCACCCTTCAAAGCCAATCGAGGCCATGCGCGCAGCTCAATATGTCCGCATGTCAACCGACAACCAGAAATACTCTCCAGAAAACCAACGCGCTGCCATAGCTAGCTATGCGGCAGAGAGAGGAATCGCCATCGTACGGAGTTACGCCGATGAAGGTCGCAGCGGCCTGACAATTGTGCGACGTGATGGATTGAATGACCTAATACAGGATGTCCAACAAGGGCGCGCGGACTTTGACTGCATTCTCGTCTATGACGTAAGTCGCTGGGGACGATTTCAAGACGCAGATGAGAGTGCCTATTATGAGTTCATTTGCAAGCGGGCAGGCATCGCCTTACACTACTGCGAGGAAGAGTTCGACAACGACGGCAGTTTGGCCTCGGTTTTATTGAAGAGCATGAGCCGCGTTGAAGCAGCGAGCTTCAGTAGAAGATTGTCGAAGCGGGTATTCATGGCCCAATGCCACGGAGTAAGTTTGGGGTTTTGGCGAGGCGGCACAGCCCCGTACGGATTTCGCCGGAAAGCAGTTGACAAAAATGGTGCACCAAGAGGGCTCCTCGCCCCAGGACAACAGAAGCCCTTCAAGAGCGACCGCGTCATCTTGGTTCCTGGACCGAAATGGGAAATTGAAGTTGTCCGCCGCATTTTTCAAGATTTTGCATCTCGCAAGAAGAACAGAACCGAGATCGCAAATGGTCTAAACGCCAAACGAATTTATAATTCGCAAGGGAATCCTTGGCAGATGCAAACGATCGACATTCTGTTGAGGAACGAGGTGTATCTGGGCCACAATGTTTACAATCGCCGATCAGCCAAGCTTCGGCAGCGTCCGGTCGACAACCCTCCCGAGATGTGGATTCGGCGCGACAACGCGTTCAAGCCCCTCGTCTCGTCTGCGCTATTTGCCAAGGCGCAGACAGTTCTTTCGGAATTGGCGTACCGTCAGGAACTCACAGATCAAGAAATTCTCGACAAGTTGAAGGCTCTCTGGCGAAAGGAAGGTCATCTTTCCATGAAGATTCTGGAAGCCTCCGAGGACACGCCAGACTGGACTGTCTTCGCGGCGGTTCGGATCTCTTATGAACGCCTACAAGCTGATCGGCTTCAAACCTCAAGCCCGGTACAACTACGCGGAAACCGGCGCAAAGATCGACGCGCTTATTCGCGCCGCCGCAGGCAAAATCGTCTCGAAACTACGAATAATCGACGAAACCGCTATGTTTCTCCCCGAGCTCAATTTGATTTCCGCAGGTAATCTGACGATGGTTATTGCGGTTGCTTGGTCTGTTTCCGACGGCACGATAGCGGGTCGCCGGTCGCGTCGTTGGGAAGTGCGAAAAATCAAGTACCGTCGCTCTGATCTGACGTTGGTCATCAGGATGGACAAGTCGAATATTGCAGTTCAGGACTACTTCTTGCTTCCAACGCCTAACTTGCCTCTTACCAAGGATCAAAAGAAGCTTCGCATCTCAGATCGCGTGTTTGGCAACTTCGGTCACAGCGACTTTAACTCTGTCCTACGCGCGCTCCGCGAGACGTTCCGTCAACGAGGCGAGCCTTTTGATCTCACGACCAGGGCAAGCCGCGCTGCTTCAGCCACGCCAAAACAATTGTCCCGATCGTCACTAACAAGCCGGTCCAAGCGAGCGAACGGCCACGCGCGGCGCTGATGGATCGCAGATAGAGAAATGCGCCAATCAGCTTGCCGTAGTTTCTTTTGAAGTCGCCGTTGAGCTTCGAGATCTCGATTAGCTCGGAAGATCGGTCGGTCATAATGGGAACCTCCTGGAAAATCAGCAGGCTCCCTATAGACACCTGATTTGCCCGACGTGTTAAGCGGAATGTTTTTGCTCGAAGGGCTAGACACGCTTTCGGTGATTTGCCCGTCGGGCTGAGCACAGCAGCGCTTTGGTCATCAGGCGGAAGGAGCGAAGCGACCCAAGTGTCCAGCTTCGAATTGCGGAATTGGGCCGAGCGCTTATATGCCGACCATGACAAAGCCGATCATTGCACGTCCGCGCCGCGCCAGCCCGATACTTGTCTGCAAGAAGTGCCTGAAGCGTGCTCCGGCAGGCGCCGAAGTAAGACGCGAGTTGAAGTCGGCGCTAAAACACCGACCTAGTGGTGCGCTAAAGCGATCTCGTCTGGTCTCAACGAGCTGCTTCGGCATCTGCCCCAAGAGGGCAGTCGTCATGGCCAGCGCCCAAAGCCTTCAAGCCGGCGAGTACATTCTCGTATCGCATCGGCGGCAAGTTGATGATGCTTTGGAAGGGCTATCCGCCTCAACGCCCGAATGATCCGATGAAAGCGCTCGGTGATGCGCCGGGAGTGTGACGGATCGCACATACCGAGCCTCTGCCGAATATCATCGTGCGTTTCCTACAAACTCATTTGGCGAAGGAATTTCAGATGAAAAAGGCAGCACTTACTATCGCGACGATCGGTACGCTTGCAGCGCTCATCGCGTCGGCGCCAGCAGAGGCCCGTGGACTCCGAGGCAACCGCGTGGCGGTTGGAGCCGCAGTCGCTACCGCCGTCGCTGTCGGAGTTGCCGCTAGCACTTATGGGCACGGCCCGGGTTATGGCTACTACGGACCCGCATATTACGAGCCTGGCTACGTTGTTACCCGGCCATATCCCTTCTATCGAGGATTTCCCTACTAACGGCGTTTGTCAGTTGTGAGCGCGGGGCTGTGGCTCCGCGCTTTCGTGTAATCGCCTGAGGGATGCACTAAGGGCGCGATGGCTCCGGTTCCCTCGCCGGCTGGGGTTGCCTCGATGGTTCGGGCGACCGGGGCGGTGGCTCCGGTCTCGTCGGCTCAGGCTGCCGCGGCGGCTCGCGTGCTGACATGCGGGTCGTGTTCCCCCCAAACCGGGCATCGGGCGGAACGGCCGGCTGTCGGCTCGAGGCGTCAGAAGCCACTCTTTTCCCTGAAAGGCTGAAGTTCGTCGTCCTTCTCAGCTGGTTGGCCGTGCTCTGGCTTAGTTCTCGAAGCCTTCTGGGCGCGCTCTTTGTCTGCGGGTCGCTCCTGCGATTTCTCGTCAAGAACGATGCCTTGGCTGCTTTTATCTCTCTGCATTGCATACCTCCCGTAAGGGATAACGCAGCAGGTGGGAGCGTGTTCACCGACTCATCGGTTTTCTCGAATCTGATGCGTTTGCCGCGTGCGGGAACTTTCAACGTCACAAAACGTTGACTGCTATGGATTACGAATCTCAAGAAAAGGTGCTGCCCACGAAGGAAGAGCGTGAGGCGAAGAAAGAACAGGCCCGCAGGGATGCCGCAAAAGCGCTCAACGAACTCAGGGAGGCGGATGATGCTTTTCGCGCGAACTTCGAGCGGCTTAAATCAGAGCGTCGTGCCCGTGATTCCAAAACAAGTTCATAGCGTATATGATGCGCTTGAGTGGTGTCGCTAAGGGCGGATGTACCCCTAGGTGACAGAAAAGGCCTCCAGCTTCGGCTCGGAGGTCTTTTGCGTTCAAGGAGCAGCGATGGAAGTAGCGCTCTAAGTCGCACTAGAAGGACCGGACGTGGCTACGACTTTGTTCCTGGATGCCTTTCTAGGAATGAGTTAAGGTAAGGTGAGGGCGTCCCTTTCATCTTGAGCAGGTCGGCCAGCACCCTCAGCCTGGCCAAAGCTAGGTCGGTCTTCCCGTGGCAAAGAAGAGCGCCTGGAGAACCGCATCGATCCCCACGACGCGGTCGCGGATGTCATGCTCCAGCGTCAAGAGGTTGCGCGCCGTGATCTCCAATAGCTGGCGTTCTTCGTGGGTCATGTATCGATACGCGCAACTGATGCCTGTGTTCCTGTGCGGTGGAGATTCGCGCGTTGCCTGACGCCTCCTCGAAGGCGCGCGTAAGGTCCCATTGCGGCAACGCTGCAGGGCAGGGGGGTGCCTCAGGCCAACCGAAGGCCTCCGTAGCGCCATGCGTCGCGGAAGGGGCAGCCACTCCGCGTCCGTCGATTTGTCGGGAAGACCCGAGCGCAACAGCCTAGCCTTCACAGCTCTTGGCGGACACAGTTTGATGGGGGAGAAGGTTCGATCCCAGTTCCTCTCCCTCCGCCAGCCAAAATTTCGGCATCGTACCTCCTGGCCGCCAAGGGCCCAAAATCCCGCGGATTTTACCGACGGTTTTGTTCGGGAGAATTCAGCGAGCGGCTTCAGTTGCCCTCGATATGGGTTGGAGAATGCATTTTTCTCCGCAAGCTTCGTACCAGCTTCGGAAGTCAGATTCCCGATTTGCCCGAAGCGAAAGCGGGTTCGGGCCGGTTCATTTAGAATCCAACTCCGTCAACTAAAAAGAATTCCCAGAACTGGAATTCGCTAGTTCGATACCTGCCGCCCCAGCCACACTCACTCGACCTAAGATTGTGGTCAATTTATACGCGAAATACCTGCATTTTACGGGGGGTTCTGCGCGCTTCGTCGGTCTCCAGCGATCCGAAAATCGGCAACTTTAGCGAGAATCTCGAGAAAGTCTCCAGCTCCAATCGCAGAAATTTCCGTTTTTGAGGAGACGATTGGCGGAGACGGGTTAGATCACGACTGCGCGGTAGGTTTGGCAGGTGCATTCTGGCATCTGCCGGCTCGCTTCTCGGCGATATCCCGATGCCACACCGGCAACAAACTACGAGCAATTCGTTTTCGGTTCGCTTCATTGTCACGTCTGCTTTCTGATGCAAAGCAGACGTGCGGCACTTCGCTGCGGAGTCAGTGCGAATCGCATTCCAATCTTGACTCGGTCGATCGACCGAATTAATGTTCTCTCCGGACGAGGTGAGTAAATGGCGCGCGCAGCCACTGCAAAAAAGCCGGATACTGCAATCGTGCTGCTGGAGGCGGCCAAGAAAATCTTGCGCCAGAACGGCTATGCCGGGTTGTCGACCCGTGGTGTCGCCGAAGCCGCGGGCGTCCCGCTGAGCCAGATCCACTATCACTTCGGTTCCAAGCAGGACATGGTGCTGGCGCTGTTCGAGTATCTCAACGCGCAACTGCTCGACCGTCAGAACGCGCTGTTCGGCGACACCACGCTCAAGCTTTCCGAGCAATGGGACCGGGCGTGCGACTATCTCGATGAGGACATCGCCTCGGGCTACGTGCGCGTGATGCAGGAGCTGACGGCCGCGAGTTGGTCGAATCCGGCGGTCGCCAAGGTTGTCCGCGCGGGGATCATGGGATGGCTCGACCTGATCACGGGCTTGGCCCGTAAGGCCGGACGCGAGTTTGGCGGCTTCGGTCCGTTGACCGCCGAAGAAGTAAGTTCTCTCGTGGCCAGCGCGTTCATCGGTGCCGAAAGCCATTATCTGCTCGGCTTCGAGAAGCAGGGGCTGCCGGTTCGCCAGGCGCTTCGGCGCTTTGGCGAACTCATTCGTATCGCGGAAAGTCGTTCAGCCACCAGGTGACTTCATGCGTGCAAAGCTGCCTGTTCAGGATGGGTTTGTCGAACGTGATGGCGTGAAGCTCTACTATGAGGTCTACGGGGACGGGCCGCAGACCATCGTCTTCGTGCCGCCGTGGAGCATCGTTCATTCCCGTGTGTACAAGGCCCAGCTGCCTTACTTCAGCGAACGGTTTCGCTGCGTCGCTTACGACGGCCGCGGCAACGGGAAATCCGACCGGCCGGACGAAGTGCCGGCGTACAGCCTGGACAACTACGTTGCCGATCTACTTTCAGTGATGGATGCGACCGGTACGGAAAAGGCGGTTCTCGTAGGACTATCCTTTGGCGGCATGATTGCGAGCGTGGTCGCCGCGTATCATGCCGAGCGCGTCAGCGCAGCCATCCTGGCTGGAACCTCGGCGGGCATCGGGCCTTCTTACCCCTATATGGCACCGGGGCATTTTCTGGCCAGGCAGGAGACGTTCGACGGCTGGAACAAGTACAACCGCGAGCATTGGCTGGCCGACTATCCCGACTTCGCGCAATTTTTCGTTCGCAACATCTTCAGCGACCCGCACTCGACCAGGCAGATCGAGGAAGGCATCGAATGGGCTGGCGAAACCACCGGCGCCGTATTGGCCAGGATCGTGGAGGCACGGTCGATTGTATCGAAGTTCGACGTCGGCGAGGCGATGTACCGCAAGATCCTCTGCCCGGTACTGGTGATTCACGGCGACGAAGATCAGCTGCAGCCCTATGCCCGTGGCAAGGCCGTGGCCGAGGCTACGAACGCTGAGCTGGTTGCCTTTCCCGGCGGCGGACACAGTCTGCTGGGACGCTACCCCGCCAAGTGCAACGCATTGATCAATGATTTCCTCGGCCGCAGACTTGGCATTTCCGCACCCAGAAAAGTTGCTAAGGCCGAAAACAAGTCTGCAAACAAGTCCGCAAAGACGAAGCGAGCGCTCTATCTGTCTTCTCCCATCGGGCTCGGGCATGGCCGCCGCGACATCGCCATCACGCGGGAGTTACGAAAACTTCACCCGGATCTGCAGGTCGACTGGCTTGCCCAGGACCCGGTCACGAGATTGCTCGAAGCGAGCGGCGAACGCGTGCATCCCTTGAGCAGCAGGCTGGCGAGCGAGACGCTGCACATCGAACTGGAATCAGGCGAGCACGATCTCAACGCTTTTCAGGCCATTCGCCGGATGGACGAGGTGCTCATCAAGAATTTCATGATCTTCCAGGATGCTGTCGAGGAGTGCGGCTACGATCTCGTCATCGCCGACGAGGCCTGGGACATCGACCATTACTGGCACGAGCATCCCGAACTCAAGAAGGCCGGCCTCGCCTGGTTCACCGACTTCGTCGGCTACGTACCGATGCCCGCGAATGGCGAGCACGAGGCCTTCCTCGCGACCGACTACAATGGCGAGATGATCGAGCACGTCGAGCGCCATCCCAGCGTGCGCGATCGTGCCATCTTTGTCGGTTCGCCGGAGGACGTCGTGCCGCTGTCTTTCGGCAGGGATCTTCCGTCCATGCGCGACTGGGTGCCGAAGCACTTCGACTTCGCAGGCTACATCATCGGTGAGCATCCGCAGGCCTTCGGCCCTCGCGATGACCTGCGCCGCAGCCTGGGCTATCGACCCGGCGAGTGCGTGTGCATTGTTACCGTCGGCGGATCCGGCGTCGGCACGCATCTCATCCGGCGCATCCTGCAGAGCTTTCCGTTGGTCCGCTCCAGGCTGCCCGAGTTGCGCATGATCCTCGTCGCTGGCCCGCGGATCGACCCCCGTTCCCTTGATGCGCCTGATGGCGTGGAGGTCCATGCCTTCGTGCCGGATCTCGACCGGCATCTGGCGGCTTGCGATCTGGCGCTTGTTCAGGGCGGCCTGACAACCTGCATGGAACTGACCGCGGCTGGCACACCGTTCCTCTACTTCCCGCTCAGGAATCATTTCGAGCAGAATTTTCACGTCACCCATCGCCTCGATCGGTACAACGCCGGCAGGCGAATGGATTACGCGACCTCCACGCCGGACACGATCGCCGAAGCCATGGTCGCCACATTGAAGCAACCGGCGAGGTTCAAGCCGGTCGAAAGCGACGGCGCCATGCGTGCTGCGCGCATGCTCGCCGAAATCCTCTGATTCAGTCAGTCACCATCGAGGAGGTACGTACATGTCCACCACGACTATCGATGAAGGCAAGCTCAACACATTCATCGGCCAGATGCTGTCGGATCTTGGCGGCGCATCCAGCATCGCCATGGTCCGCCTCGGCGATACGCTGGGTCTTTACCGGGCCATCCACGCCAACGGACCGATGACGTCGATCGAGCTTGCCAGGGCTGCAAAGGTCGATGAACGCTATTTGCGCGAATGGCTGTCGCATCAGGCCGCTTCGAACTATCTGTCATACGATCCCTCCACTGCCAAATTCGCGATGCCGCCCGAGCAGGCCATGGTGTTCGCCAACGAGGAGAGCCCTGTCTACATGATGGGCGGCTTCGATCTCATGGCGGCAATGCTCGACAACCAGCCCAAGGTCCAGGCGGCATTCAAGTCAGGCGCCGGTATTGCCTGGGGCGACCAGGCCGGTTGCATGTTCTGCGCGGTCGCTCGTTTCTTCCGGCCCGGCTACCACAACAATCTCGTCGCGTCCTGGCTGCCCGCGCTCGACGGGGTCGTGAAGAAGCTCGAGGCCGGCGCACGGGTTGCCGACGTCGGCTGTGGACACGGCTGGTCGACCGTCCTGATGGCCAAGGCGTTCCCGAAATCCCAGTTCTTTGGCTACGATTTCCATCCCGACTCGATCCGGGACGCCACGGCACACGCCAGCGAGCATGGCGTCGCTGACAATGCGCATTTTGCCGTAGGCCTTGCCAAGGATTATTCCGGCAAGGATTTCGATCTCGTCACGTGTTTCGATTGCCTTCATGACATGGGCGATCCTGCAGGTGCCGCAGCGCACATCCGTCAATCCCTGAAGCCCGACGGGACCTGGATGATCGTGGAGCCAATGGCCGGCGATACGCTACAGCAGAACTTGAATCCGGTCGGACGCCTCTTTTATGCGGGCTCGACCATGATCTGCCTGCCGACGTCACGTTCGCAGGAAGTAGGCGCCGCTCTCGGGGCGCAGGCGGGCGAAGCAAAATTGCGCGAGACCATCCAGAGCGGTGGCTTTTCGAGAGTGCGCCGGGCTGCAGAGACACCGTTCAACATGATCCTTGAGGCGCGGCCATAGGAAACTCGGTAGGCCAAGTTCCGTTTCAAGGCCCTTAGTGGACCCTTTCTGCTATCCGCGCGGAAGTCGGCTTGTGACCGATTGTGTTGAAGAAGTCCGTCCGCGGCTGAGGCGGCCGCAAATTGCAACGTGAGCCTGTCGCCTCTCAGGTGGGGTTTTGGCTGCGGCATTGGGATCAGTTGGCGAGTTTTCGGAGGTCCTGGGCGGTTGCTGCGAGGATAAAACGGAAACGTCATCTTGCGCGTGTCGACGAGTTGCGGGAGGCTGCACAAGCAATAACTTCCATTGCTGATCTTTCCCGCACTGCCTGAACTATATTACCTACGGCGAGCAGGAAGCCGGAGTTTTCGATCTTGCGCGCCCAGAATACCCCGCCCTCGCTAGGACGGTGAGAGCTCGTCGCGACAATCTGCTGGAAACTATTCCGCACTCCGACAGTCCTGGGGGCGGTGATGCGTGACTGTATCGGCGGGTACTGCGACTGGATATTGCTCCATCTTCTCGCGCGTCTTCGAAGGCTGACAAGGCTCAATGAAGCCTGAGGATGGGTAGGCAGCCTAACTGCGCGCAGCGGCTGCCGGTCCCGGGGGCCGGCCCAGATCGATGTCGTCGATCACGCCCTGTTCGCGCAACACAATCAGCGCGTCGCGCGCGGAGGGCCCGGCATGAAGGGCCCGGCTTATGCGCGTCTGTGTCTCAATCCCCACACCGGAAAATAATAAAAATAATAAGAAGTCTGTTTGTTGCTTTTCGAACCGACAGGGCAAA
>JAEWHP010000022.1 GCA_023387735.1 Pseudomonadota bacterium
TGTCGACAAGAAATCATCCGGGACTGCGTCAAACGCTTAATGACATTTCGTGACCCCGTTTCTGGGCGTCCCATTTCACTTGGCGATGCTGAGCAATTCTGTGCTGGTAGGGCGGAAAGTTGTTGACGCCTATGTTGTCCCTCCAGTTGCGTGTCCTTGCAGCGCGATTCGACCAGATCCGACAACACCCAGGAAGAGGTGGAACCTATAGCTGCTCACATGCCGCGCCGATGCTCAGAGAGCGATTTCCGCGCAAATACCTGCACTGATCTAGTTTTCCTTCTGATCCTCGCGCTCGGGCCGCAGCGCCCGGAGCGTTTCATTTCTTTCTGACAGTCTCCTCAATCTCCTGCCGCTCGGTCATTGCCCATATTTCACTTCAGGCTTCCGGCAACCAATAAGAAAACGCAACTCGTGCCGCGTTATATGCAGCGAGTTCGGATAAAACGTTCGCAACATGCTTGGCGGTTCCACCCACTGTTTTTTCGATTCTTGGCCATCTGGTTTCTAGCCCATTTGCGCGGCTATTACGGGGCTATTACAAAGAGCGGATTCGTCAGTTACTCATTTCGGGGGCGTGACGCGTGGGTAGATAGTATCGACGTGTCAACTTTCCGCTCATCAATATTTAAGGTGGCCAAAGCGTACAGAGCGGCGATAACCGCGATCACCACGAATCCGGCTAGGATAGCTCCTCCCAGCATTTTATCCTGCCAGTTTCGATTGTTCCGAGGCCTCATCCTCATCCTCCTCCGCGGAAAACTGGAGAGGCTCTGAATCGTTCCCCGCTGGATTGTTAGGCCGGCTTTCTGATTGGTGGTTCGTATCTATCATTGCCCACGTCGGCATGTGGCAGCCGGGCGAACTCTTCAAACAACGCAAGGTATCGACATCGCAACGGGTGAGATGGAAACAGACTTCGAGGTCATTTTTGGTTCCCTCCGCCACATATCTAAATTTCTGCTCGTGAGCTAGGATGGGTTTGGGGCGTAGAAGCGGAGGTCGGTAATGAGTATGATCCACCCGCATCTCAGCCCGAACGCTAACCAATGCGCACGCCAAGGCAATGATCGACGCCGTGAGTGGTCACCAACCGAGTCCGCTGGACAGCGATTGCTTTCAACCTCTCCGAAGGCTGGGTCCGCGACGTTTCCGAATATATAGCGCAAAAGCTGCGCCAGCACTGCGCCGGTAAAGGGAGCGAACTTCCCGAGTCGCTGCATCAATTTGTCGAGCGAGCGGTTGGGGTTTAAGTCAAACGCGTTGCGACCCAGTGGCCTCGGTCGTCCGATTGAAAGCAGTAAGCGACAGGCCGGCTAGTCGAATCCACCCCAGCGCATTTCTCGCTGTTGCAAGCGATAGTTCGAAATCTTCGCGGGTGCGCAAGCGGTCCACTATTCAAGTTTCCTCGAAGTTGTATCCGATTTTTCCAATCGTGATCGCGCAGGGGAACCGAGGTCCTCGTCGCGGATTGATCGTCCATCGGTTGGACTTTGAGATCGACATGATTCGATCAGCTATAACTGTAGCGTTATTGTGCGCTGCGTCGATCGCGGGCCTTCACGTGGAACAGGCGAGATTATTGATCTTAGTTGCGGGGCGTCGCGCATGATCGGCATGGGCGATACGGCGAGAGTATCTCTGCAATAACCCAGGGAGGGGCAATGGCTGACAAAGCGAATTTTACCAAGGAAGAGTGGATGTTGCTGCGGACCGCTGCACGAGACGGTCTCAAAGCAAAGTTTGGGGATAGTAGCCAACGGCACTCAAAGGTCAAAGCCGTCGACTCGCTACGGCAGATCTCGGCGCTGCTCGATTGAAAGGCCCCATGCGATGCAGCAGCGTTCAAAGCTTGGCTCCGCGGATCAGTCAGAGCACCGCTGAAGCGGCCAACGAGGGCGGTGGTCTGTTCGGAATCGGTGGCGTTCAAGCGAGTGACGCTGAAAAGGCGACGCTCGCTGAAATATCTACTGCTTTTGGTACATGAGCGCAGTGGTCAGCGATCCGGGATCACGCAGAACGAGTCGAGCGATTCTCGGCAGTTAGGCGCTACGCTTGAGCGTGCCGGTCTTCAACAGGCCCTTGAGTTCCAGACGTCCCAATCAACGAAAGGAATAAGAACCGACGTGGAGGTGTAGTGCGGTCTCGAACGCGTAACCCTAGACGCCATTCACGAAGTTGCAGCCTCTGGGCGAGCAGATATTGCGGCATTGATCGCTAAATCTCGCCCGGGACAGCAAAGAGCTGGGACGGCTGACGAGTATTGCGATGAAATTTTCCCTGAGATTCCCGTTGCATAAGCCGAGATAACCTGCCGCGGCTTTGAAATGTGCCGGTGGGATAGTCAGCGGCCGGACTCGCCGGTACGGAGCCCCACGGCGCGGCTTCGGTCCCGCGCCATTTCTTCTGATCAGGCGGCCTCGGAGATGGAAGCGCGGCTTGCCTTAGTGACAGCGACGAGGCGTTTCTCTAGGTCGGCAACCGTGACACTCAGGTTGTCGCGCCGGAGCGCCAGCGTCCTTGCTAGCGTTGGATAAAGCAGATCAGCCTCATCGTAAATTTGTACGCGCTCCTCCTCGGTAGAAATATCGATCTCTAGGACCTGGATCGTTCGTTTAAGATCCTCGATCATGGACGTGATCACGGCGGCTTGGGTTAAGGTGGAAATCCCCGAATGACGCAAGTTGGTCACTTGCCTTCTCCAAAACTGGCTCATTACGACACAACGGACCTGGTCGAAGTGCCTTCAGGGCGATTGACCGCAAGAAGCCTGCCAAATCTGGGGGTGAGGCCGCTACTGAGCCGGCGCCGGTCTGCCGCAGAAATCCCAGCTCTCTCAAAGCTAGGGCCGCCAATCTTGCTTCCAGGAGGGGCTGGGGCTGAAATCGCGGAAGGCCGGTTAAGCCTGTAGCCGGGTTTGTAGATCTTTGAGGACCAGAGCAAGGCAAAACTCTGGCGCCTCGACGCCTTGCACTCCTGACGGCGTCACCCATGGATATCTGAGTGTTAGTCTTTGCCGATCAAACTGCCTAAATCGCGTTGGTAATCGCGATTTCTGGGTGCGAGAGAAACCCGCTGGACTGCCCCAGCGGGTTTTTCATTCGCGCGATGTTGGATTCTTGCCGCTATAGATCACCCGGGCTGCCTGCTGATCTTGCCCTCAAGTTTTTGTTTCGGCGCCGGACCGGCCAAGCAAATCTGGCGGTCCACCGCTGTTCGCACCTGCGTTAAAAAAACGTCCAACGGGATGATACTCATAACGATTCCATGTTTACGCTGATGCGACGCCTGAATCGCCAAACATCTTCCCGCAGCCGTGCGAAAGGCGATGGGCGCAAGTGTGTTCAGAATAAGGATCGATCTGTGTTCCGCCGGTGCGGGATCTGGTCACATCTTGGGGACGGAGCGCCGAAAATCAGCGGCGGCTCTTCACGTCCGCCGCTACCAGCAGCGCCGGCGCCGAGCCGGGCTAAACGTGACCATGGTAACCCGATATCAACCTGGCCCGAATAAGAGTCTGGCGTCGCGGATCTCGTAATGCGTACCGCGCGTTTTATGTTTCGGCGCCGATTTTTTTACCCGGCGGGCGATTTACCGTGGCTTCCCCATGACTCTTGAGGTTGCGAAGGCGTTTGAGCGCCGAGAAAGTGTTGTTGCCTGTAACCACTGTCGGGCGAATGTTGAGTTGATCGTGGCCATAGCTAATCCGAAGGACGGCCGGACTCTCCGCGTGTTTCGGTGCGAATGCGGGAAACTGACCTCGAGGCACGATTAGGCACATGCACGCAGTGGCGGGGCTTCCGTCTCGCGGCTAGTCGCCGTTTCGGACCGCAAGGGCATAGGTTCCGGCAAAGATCAAAAATGCCGCGATGGTTGTCAAAGCGATAAATTTTTCCATCCCCGAAATTGCCCTCGAATCTGTTAGCTTTCCACGAAAGAAGTTGTTCGCAATTTAGCAACCAGCGAACCGTTGAAGTCGCCCGGTGCTCTCACCTCAGGCATCGCCATGATCGAACTCGGGCGGTGGCTTCTTCGCAAACCGTGGGTGTGTGGCCCGACTGTGACAGCCGGGAAAGCGACTTCGGCTTTAATAGCCGAGTGCTCGGCCTTGGGGGCAAGTGGACGGCACCCGGCCATCGGGCCTTGCAGCGGCACGGCCTAATTAGGCTGCCTTTGGAAAGAGGGCTATTTGTTGCTGATATTGTGCGTCGGCCACTTGGTAATGTTCCGCACTACGCCGCCCGACGGAATGCTCTCGGTAGAATTGCGGCGGTACTCGAAGTTCTCGGCAGAGGCGCAGATCGACCAGCTAAACCCTTTGTTGAGACCGTCGTGCCAGCATCGCCCAATGAGCGATGAAGACCATAGCTCGATGTCTGCGATCCTAACGGGTATCAGGCGCGCCTTTGCGTCTCAGCCAAGCCGCGTGCGAATGCTGAGCCGCGTGCCAGAGCAGTCACGCGTTCCCGAACCGGCGAGAGCTGTCGAACCCGCGCGGTTGCCCGAGCCCACGCGGCATGTCGATTACAGATGGGAAGCCACGCGCTCCTTATTTTGAATGATCGACCCGGCCCAATCCGCAGCGTTACTCTACGTCGGGCAGCCACCGGACCTTGGCGATTTGCTCCCAGGCTCCCGGCCCGACTAGATGGGCCATGGGTACCAAATCGCGGGAAATCCGCGAATTCCGCTATCGTACTCCTTGAGAGCGAGACAGAGCGTATAAGTTGACGCCGCGGCATGATACGGCGGCGAGGCGGCGATCAATCAATAGGATCATTCAGCGCCACAGCCTGCAGTTTTGTTGGATGCATTGACGCATCGCTACTTCTAACCATGGCCGTCTCAAATCCCCCAGCGCTCCCCCACCGAGAGAACTTCGACCCAATCCTGACAAAATCCAATCATATTTGGCGTCGGCCCCAACCTTGAGAGGGTTGAGCTCTCTAGGACATCTGCAGCGAGGCCCTGCTGTTCTGCCCACCACTCATCCTTACTGCCGAGCGGGTAGCAAGCCTGTGCGGAGAGTGGGACAGTTTTTCAACGTGAGTCTGCTTCCTACATAGATTGATGTTGGATGCGATCTAAGCTGAGTCAGAAAATGGCAGGCTCGCCTCCGCAATGTCCGGACCGACGAAGCGCGAGCATACCAATTTTGTGGGCACAGGAGGGCGTTATCTATTCCCTAGCCGTTTATTTTCCATGCCACATCCAGCGTGAGACTGCGCTCAGTGTTTGCCCTTATAGCGTTTTTGGCTCTGGAAGGACCCGGGAAAATTTCTCAGGGCAACGCTTCGAAGATAAGAGATATAAAACGGCGACTCGAACCCGGATCGTATCATTGCATTATCACCATGATCCTATACGCGTTGATCGCCTTTAGGACATCCCCCTGATGACTCTGCCTGCTGCTATGGGCACAGCATCTGCCAATTTATTTTCCTTCATCGTCGTCGAAATAATCAGCGCTGATACGGCGCCATATCACCCGCCCGCTTTATTGAAATGCGTATATAAGCCACTGGGCAAGTTGATAAATAACCAGAATAGGCAGGATCGGCTTCCGGCGCATCTGGGGCGGTTACGTGATAGTAAGAGCAGTCGGGAGACAGAGCGGAACGGCCAACGCCGGGGGCAGGACGTAGGGGTACCCCAATTGAAGGGCGCGCCCTGTCACCTCTTAGCCGGTGACACTGTCACTCTAAAACGCATGCAGGGTGACGCACTCAAACCCTATCAGATATAGGCGTTCTTCACTTCTGTCACCCTGTCACCCTTTTGGATCAATCAGTATGAAATATAGAGAAGGTAACTAACTCTGGCGCGCCGGGTGCCTCTGGCGATCAACCCGAAAGGGCGGGTGACAGGGTGACAATGCGGGAAGTCGCCTATTTGTGGGCACTTCTCGCACTTTGAGGGTGACGCGCTACGGTGACAATGGTGACAGCGCGTCAGGATGGACGCCCGGCTTCAGCTTCACGCCAATAAAGCGCCCCTTGATGCGCTCGCCGATCCCCCCGGACGGTTTGAAAGGATCATGCCAGCGTGTTTGGTTTGCCGCGTATCTGACGCCACGCGCCCGCAGCGCAGCAATCATATCCTCTTTGAAGTCGTTTTTGTTGCGGCGCTCGCGAGTGCTTAGGGACTCCCGCAGCGCCCATTCCCCGTAGACGTCGAACGCCAGAGGCACCGGGACCACGTCTTCCGGCTTGCCCGTCACCACAAGGCATTCCGTCGCGAACCGTAGCGCCGGGGATTGCGACAGCTTCACCTGATGCTGTGCCGCCTTGCCCTTCTCGCCTACCGTGAACTTGCGTTGCTGGCGTAGCCGCTTCAGCCCTTCGATGGACCAATTGGCGATGCCGGGCAGTTCGGCTGTCAGCCGATCCCGCAAGGTCACGTCTTCTTTGCCCGCGAACGATCTTTCGAACGTGAAGACCAGTTCGCGAATCGCAAGCGCGGTGGAGTCGTCAATAAACTTCGGATGGCGGTTCGCCAGAACGGTCAGCTTGGCCGGGATTCGGACGTTGTGAAGCATCGGCTTATTCTTGCGATTCACCGACAGCGCGTCGTTGCCGGTTATGCTCTTGATGCGTTCGACGGCCGTCGCTCGCTTCGACAGTTCGGTGTCGGACGCGTCCGGGATGACAATCAGCCTTTTGTCGATCATGGATTGCAGCCCGAATTCGCCGGACAGGTCGTTTAGTGTAATCGAACCGCGATGCGCTTCGCCGGTCAACTGCTCCAACACATTCTTGATGGTGCCCTTGCCGCCGCGTGACGCGCCGACTAAGAACGCCATTTTTTCCAGCGACGTGTCAGGCGTCAGCGTGTAGCCGAACCACTCTTGCAGGGTGGGATGAAACGACTCGTGCAGAACCTCGCCTAGAAAAGACAGCCAAGACGGACATTCGGCGTCGGCGTCGAATTCCCACGCAGGGATTCCCGTCGCGAAATAGTCCGTCGTCAATTCTATCAGCGCGCCCGTCGCGACGTTATAGATTCCATTGCTCGCCAAGATCAGGTCGTTAGGCGACGGCGCGTCGGCAGGCGGGTTGATCCACTCGAAAGGCATCGCCGCCGACCGAACGTCGCCCGTGATCTTCAGTTCGTCTAGCATCGCCAAAATTTGGGCGGACGTGCTTAGATACTGGCAACCCGGGTCTGTCTTGCGAATCTCGGCGCGAAGGTCGTCGGGCTTCAGTATGTCCCAATAGCCGGAATCGTTCGCCGTGTAGAAATCATCAGCGGCGTAGAGCAACGGCATGGGGCGCGCCGCCTTAAAGATCAGCGCGTTTTGCGATGGCGTGTTGGCCTTGTTGCCTGGGCCGCCGTATACAAGTTCGACCGGCCACGGCTGTTTATAGTCGAACATTTCTTGCCATGTCTTACTCATTGTCGAAATCCCTTGCAGCGGTGTTGAACAATTGGAAGACAACCAAGCCGGGGACTCGGAATTCCAGACACATGCGGCGCAGCGTTCCGATCCCGACGCCGGATTCGTGCGAGGGGTCGAACGACTCCCAACGCAGACGATTCAGCGCGTCGGTTTCGTCGTCGCCATAGCCCGCGCCGGTCGAACAGAAGTCGAAGAATAGTTCCGCAACCTCTTCATTGGCGCTGCAGGCGGCGTTCAGACTCATAGCGAAGCGCTGCCAGCACTCATTGCCGGATAGGTATTCGACGTCGAGATTGTCGAAAAGCAATCGCGCCTTGTCGACACCAATCAATCCGACTCCCTTGTCGTTGGCGTCCCTGAAGCGGCGCGGCAGCGGTTCTAACCGTCCATCAAGTTCGGCGAGCGTATAGCGTCGCGCGAAGTGGTCGATCTGGAGAATGCGGCTTGTGAACGGGGCCGCCTTCATGTGCCCAAAGCCAGGCATTCGGAAGACGCGCGCCCGGTCGGAAACGGTCGGGTCGCCGCCGAACTTCACGGCCATTCGCTTCGTGACGTTCTGCGCTAACTCGAAGTCGCGCGACGGTTCGATCATGAACAAAGCTTGGTGACGGCCGGGCGACGACTCCATGACCATATGCGCTTCGATATCCCAAAGATCGGGCGGCGCGGTTTCGTCCAGGTCAAGCGGGATGACGCGCACGGCGGTTATGTTGGCGCTCTTCACGCCCCGGCCATCGGTTTCGTTCAGGCTGTAGAAGATGCCGCAACCTTCCTCGTTGCGCTTCTGAAGCGTCGGCATCAGGTCGGGCAACTTGCCGCGATACTTCATGCGCGGCAGTCGCTCGCCGTTGCGGAAACGCTTCGACATGCGCGCCTTGGCGGACTTGGAATCGGCGAAGACTCGAAAGTCCATCACGGCCGTTTCGTGGTCGTCGCCGATCAGGTCCACCAAGTGGCGGGCGTCTTGTTGCGTGCGCGCGAAAGACGTGGATCTGCGGACGCTAGCCTTAGGAGGTTTTTCCAGGGCGATTTTAGTCGTGGCCTTTGATGACATTGTTTGATCCTTCCTTACTGACGAGTGGAAAAAGCGGATGAGTTAGACGCGAGCTCGAACCGCGTCCGCTCGATCTTCGGAGCTCTGGAAAAGCTGCACGACTTTCGCCTCACAATCGCTGGATAGGACGAGAGGGTGGTGCGAACTGTCATCTGGCAGGGAAACGACTTCAGCGCTCCGCCGGCTCAGGAAGTCCGCACGGTCGTCAGCATCCATGAATTGCCAAGCTCCGTTCACGAAGCCTGCTGGATCGGAGTTTAGGAGAGCGAGTCGATCGGCCGGTGAAGCCGCGAGCCAGGCTTGGATCAAATCTGAGGAGGAGGCGTCGTCGGAGGTCGAGACAGCTGCTGGGGTCTCGACCTGCAGAAGTTGATCAAGCAGCGCATCCACTTGGTTGTCGGAAAGTGGTCCCTCGCTAGACTGGGTAGCAAGGATCTGCGCAACGATGGACGCAGAGATATTCTTAGCGGAAAGACGATAGATCGTTGAGAGCTGCAAATGCGACACCGTGTCGTATTTGTCTTCGAGGAACTCAGCGACGCGCATGTAGCGCTCGGCAGTGCGGATCGAGAAGCCGCATTGCGCGATCACCCAAGCTTTGAACTGGCCGTGTTCGAGATGTCCCTTGGCGTCCAGGAGGGCCATTCCAATGGCCATCGTCGATTTGACAGTCGATCGCGAGTTTCGCCGGATGGTAGCGAGCGCTGCCTTCAACTGTGTCAGGACAGTTTCATTCAAGGTCGTATAGTCAAAAGGTCTTTTCGGTGAAGACGACATGTTGTGTTCCTTTGTGTCTGCAGTGTTGTGGCTAACTGAATCGTCGTGGAGGCTCAGGAGGACCTGATCGCTCAAGCGAGTGAGGTGGATTAGATCTCGTTGAGGCTTGTCGTTGATTGGCGAGGAAGAGTTCGGATCCACTCGATGACGGCCGCGCGTTCGTACCGGACCCATTTGCCGTCGCCCGACCACGGCGGGCCCTGGCCCCGCGCGCGCATGCCGCAGAGATGTTGAGGAGTTACGCCTATGAGCCGCGCGCACTGACTGCTGCGGATGAATTGTGTGCTGAGCACATTGGGGCTGAGCCGATCGGCGACCGCTTTCGCGATCAAGTCAGCGAGAGCTTCGACCTGCTTCTCATCACCTGAAGGGGAGAGCGGTGGACTAATGTCAAAAGTCGGCATGCGCAATTTCTTTCGGTTGGACCGAATGAGGTGCGCTTGCGTTGTCGTGGGATTATGATGCTATGAAAAAGCGACAGCGACGAGCGCGCCCATTCGAGATGGGTTGCATTCGTCGGATCGCTTGATGGCCTTTGCTACCCGATGTTTCTCGGCGTACTAGGTGCCCTAGGGGCTCCGTTGGCTTAACACGTCACGGGGCAATCACGTTCCGATATCATGACCAATGGCCATTGAGGTATGGTCGCTCACCAGAATACTCCTCTCGCCCGGTGCATTCAACGACCGAGTGACGATATCGTTAATCAGAAGCGAATATCATCGGGACCTAACGGCGGTTGGACGCTGTGCCACTCGCGGGAATCCTTTTCCGACCATTGTCCAATTCTAATCGTTCGCCCAACCCGAAGACCAAAATTTCCGTCAGGGAGTTGCACTCCGTCACGGAACGCCTCCCGCATTGTTGCTCGTAGCTTTTTGATGTTGCCGTCCCAGGGATGACCGCGCAAATCGGTCCATTGGTCAGCTTGCTGTCGGCCGGCACGCGTCGGCGTTCCCGTAAACTCAGTAATGACCCAAACCTGTCTGCCGTCAGAGGCGGTGAAGGAAGAATTAGAGGCAGTTGTCGGGTCTGCATCCAAGTGTCTGGCAAAGTTTTGTGCGGTAAGGGTTCGGGCCTGAAGTAGCTTTCGCCTCGAAGCCTTATCCGTCGTCTTGTCTGCGATTAATCGGTCCAACTCGTCGATCATGTCAAGCAATTGCTGCGATCGACGATGATGCTGTTCGTCGAAGAATTGAAGGGGTGGAGTATCGGATTGTGGGTTCGAGCTGAGCTCATCAAACATCTTCTTTAAGTCAATCGAGGTGCTCATCGGGTAACCGCCATGCTCGTGGTTATAAAGGCAGATATCTGCTCTTGCGCATCTTGAAGGGACGCGAACAGCGCGGGCACGTTTGCATAAGCGTCGGTGACGTCATCATCGATCGCATGATTCATCAGTATCTTCAGACGAAGACGGTCGACGCCGGCAGCCGCAGCAAGCGTCCGGAACGAATGTCGCAGCGCATGTCCCGTGTGAGAAAGCTTCTGTCGTCCCTCTTCCTTCACTTCCGACACATGGCCTCCAGGCGCCGGGAAGATCCAGGTTTTGTTCTCCTCGGGATAGTAGGTCTGGCCGGCCTCTTTGACCCGCTCCAGGCACTCCAGCATCACGGACGAGAGCGGCAACTCAAATGCGCGTTCGTCGCCACCTTTAGGTGACGGCAAGCGCAGCGACGGGCGGGCGGGATCTAAGTTCGCCCAGCTTGCGGTCAGTACATCCATACGCCGCAAGCCGGTGAGCAGCATGAAGAGGTGAAGCTCGCGGCGGATGGGATTGGCGAGCGCCTGGAGCTGTGCCCACCAGGCCGGCAACTCGGCAACACCCATACCGGTGCTGCGGGCCTTCTCCTTGTGGAATAGCTTTCCTGACCGGAAGGGATTGCGCTCCGGAAGGCCCCGCGTCTCCAACTCGTCCTTGGCGTAGTTCCAGACGGCGCGAGCAAAGCGCATGGTGCCATTGGCGGCGTATTTGCCGCTCGAATACTTCTGGCCGGCTCGTGCCTTTCTGGCGCGCTCGGTGATGGCGGCATGCTCCTGGACGACATCTTCGCGCTTGATGCAGGCCAGGGGCTTGTCGTGCCAATCTTTCAGGTGACGGTCGAATTTGTCCTGGTAGTCGGCAATGGTGCGGATGCTCTTGCCTTCCTTGGTGATTGCGGCCTTGTAGGCGTCCCAGGCGGCCTTGAAGGTGAGCGCAGGGGTGGTCTCGGGAGCCACGGCAAAACCCCGCGGGATGGGCTCGCCGCGGGCTCTGAGGGCAACGATTTCGAGGGCTTTGGCCCGGGCCTCGTCAGCGCTGGCGTGCGGGTGTTCGCCCAGCCATTCCACCTTGGTGGAGCCACGCTGGCGGTCCACCCTCGGTGTTTCATACTGGTAACGGTACGTCTTTGTGGTTTTCCCAACCCACACATGGAAGCCGGCGATTTTGCTGTCGCGAATGATTGTCGGCTTGGCGGGGGCGAAAGGCAGGCCTTTGACGGCCTTGTCGGTCAACAGAATGCGCGTGGCTGGGTTTGACGGCATGGATCCTCCTGCACGGGTTTTGCACGTATGAAGAGGCCAAGTGCCGCGCATCTTAGTTTGGAGGTCTAAGCCAGGTTTGACTAAGCGAGGTTAATTTACGCAGTCAAATCTTAGGCTTAGCTTCCACCCGCCGGTTCTTGCTTAATGACCCTTAACCAGGATTTGGCGCATGGCCAAAACTACGAATCTGGGGGTCAGGAGTTCGAATCTCTTCGGGCGCGCCAGCTTTCCACCATCTCAAACGTGAAACTGCGTACCTGCGCGTCTCCAGATGCCGCCGTTTACCACGAGCGATGCTACCGACGTGACCGTAGATCCTCCGCAGGGCGCGCGGCGCAACGCCCGCATTGCCGCAAGCGTTCAGCTCTCGCTCGCATCGGCGGATACGCCGGTACGCCAGTTGTTGACGGCTTCCTCGGCGGTGGAAAAATAGCGTACCAGCGGTTTGCGCAGGCCAGCGATGAGAAGGGTGCGCCGGACTGATTTCCCCGCTCCGGCAAAATAAACCCGGGTGCCGCTGTGACTGAGCTTCTCCACAAACCGCTCCAGCGCCTTGGCCGCCGTGCTGTCGACCAGCGGCACGTCGGAAAAATCGAGTACGAAAGCCTTGGGATGCTCGCCGATGCGATCGAGAACCGCGCTGACCGCCGCCGTCGCGCCGAAGAAGAATGCTCCCGAGATCCGGTAGACGAGCACATCCCGCCCCTGGGCTTTGGGATCGTAGACTTCGCGTTCATCGCCGCGTTTATCCGCCTGGTCGCCGAAGCGGACGGATCGACCGGTTTCGACCGCGACGGCTTCCGCCATGCGATGAAGGAAGAGGAACGAGCCGAGCGTGACGCCGACGCCGATGGCGACGGTGAGATCCTCGAAGATGGTCAGGAAGAAGGTAACGAGCAGAATTGCTGCGTCCCCCCAGGACGAGCGCAGCAGGCCCCAGAACTCCTCCTTTTCCGCCATGTTCCAGGCCACGATGGCGAGCACCGCACCGAGGCTGGCCAGCGGAATGTAGGAAGCCAGTGGCGCCGCGACGAGCATGAACAGGAGAATGTAAAGTGCGTGCATCATGCCCGCGACAGGACCGTGAGCACCGGCCCTGACGTTGGTGGCCGTGCGGGCGATCGTACCCGTCGCGCACATGCCGCCAAACGTGACCGCCGCGATGTTCGCCGCTCCCTGCGCGACCAGTTCGCAATTCGATCGATGCTTGCGACCGCTCATGCCGTCGGCAACGACGGCAGAGAGCAGGGATTCAATCGCTCCCAGCAGCGCGATGGCGATCGCGTCGGGCAGCACCGCGTGCATCTTGGCGAGATCGAATGCCGGCAGGCTCGGGGCGGGCAGCGTGCGCGGAACGTCTCCGAACTTCGTGCCGATGGTCGCGACATCGAGGCTGAACAGGTACGTGGCGAGCGCCGTCACGCCGACGGCGATCAGGAGCCCAGGCCATTTCGGCTTGTAGCGCCGCAAGACCAGGATGATGGCGACGGCGACGAGCGCGAGGCAAACGGTGACGGGTCTAACGGTCTGAATGCCATCGATGATCGCAGCAAGCTTTGGTATCAGCGCCGCCGGTTCCTTGGCGATGTCGAGCCCCAGGAGTTCCTTTATCTGGCTCGCAAAGATGATGACCGCTATTCCGGCCGTGAAGCCAACCGTCACCGGAAAGGGGATGTACTTGATGTAGGTTCCCAGTCGGAGAAATCCGACGGCGAGCATCATCGCCCCCGCCATCAGCGTTGCCAGAACCAGGCCATCGTAGCCGTGGCGCTCGACGATCGTGGCGATCAGAACGATGAATGCGCCTGCCGGGCCGCCGATCTGAAACCGGCTGCCGCCGAGCGCGGAGATGAGAAACCCGCCGACGATGGCGGTGTAGAGCCCTTTATCGGGAGACAGCCCGGATCCGATCGCGATTGCCATCGAGAGCGGCAGCGCGACGATGGCAACCGTCAGCCCCGCGATGGCATCGGCGCGGAATTGCCTCCAGCCATAACCCTCACGCAGGATCGTAACCAGCTTCGGCGTGAACAGCTCTGAAAATGTCGGCCCCGCAAGCTTTGCCAAAGGCCTGACTGCTGTCGCATCCATCGTTGTCCGTCTCCTTTTGCAAAGGAGCGGCGGGATCGTCGGCAGCGTCGTCGGCGGTCACCGTCGCGTGTATTCGGTTTGCGGAGATTCAGGCCCTGCCGCGAGACTTCGTGCCGGCCTGCACAGAAGGCTTCTTCAGGACGGCGGCCTCCTTGAGCCGTACCCCGCGCCCCTTTCCCTGGCTCGGGTTGTTCTCGCCGATCAATTCAACGCCGGCCGCATCGAACGCCTGAACCACCTTGGTCAGCGTATCCACGACGCCTCTGACGTTGCCCTGGCTGGCTTCCATCCTCTGGATCGTGGGCAGCGACACATCAGCAAGCCCGGCCAGCGTCTGCTGGTCGATTCCCAGGAGAGCACGCGCTGCGCGCATTTGTGCCGCCGTGATCATGATCGCAGTCCGTCACTGTTCAGATATAATGTATCAAATAGCTAGGTTGATGTCTAGAACATCAGTATGTATTTGTGAAGTATCAATGTGACGAGCGGCTTCCGAAGCGCGGCTCAAGTGGCGCCACGTCCGGCGCCACTCCCCCTTGTCAGTAGCGCACGTCCCGATCAGAACGAGCAGCCGTATGCCGTGAGCGAGGCCTTCGTCGCATCCATGGTCTGCTTGCAGGTCGTCTCCATGGTCGCCTTCGTCGACGCGTTCTTGGCCAGGTCGGCCCACGTCTTGCGCGTCTGGTCGATCTGCGTCTTGTACATCGCGCGCTGTGCTTCGGGCACCTTGGAAGAGACGCAGGCGTCGTACTTGGTCAGGAATTCGTCGCAGGCGGCGATGCCGGTGCTCTGTGCGTGCGATGCCGTGACGCCGGCGAGCAGGGCTGCGGCCGTGATGGCCGCGAGCGATATCACCCGCCGCCGGTTCGCGCTTGAACCTGCCACGGTCTTCGATGTTTCCTGACGCATGTTTTAACTCCTTATGAAAAACTGAGTGTGTGGATCGCTGGGCTGCGCCCGCATCTCGCAATCGACGCGCACAGCTTTCTCGCGCCGACAAACGGTCGGCGATTCCGGACATCATCGGTTTGAGCGCTGAGCAGTTCGAGGCGAGGTGTGGGCACCAACGTGCCACGGCGAACAAGTGATCGGTCAGTTTGGCGAGATTACGGGTGAAGGCGTGATGAGATCGTGGCAGCCGCAGCGATCGGCGACAGATCGCCGTTGCCGTGTTGTCACGCAAATTCCTTGAGGCCGCAACTTGCCAGATCATGATTGCGCCGCAGGCCCCATCGGCTTATGCCAATCCCGTCGTTGAAGTGTTGGGAAGCCGATGTCGGAAGCGGAGGTGGATGTCGTTGTGCTCGGCGCGGGCATCGTCGGGGTGTCGACGGCCTATGCGGCACGGCAGCGCGGGATGTCGGTCGTTCTTGTCGACCGGCGTGAGCCGGGCAGCGAGACTTCATATGGCAATGCCGGCATCATCAGCAGCGGCTCGATCTCGCCGCTCAACAATCCCTCGCTGTGGAAGGCGCTGCCGAAATACCTGACCAACCGTCACCCTGCGCTGCGGTGGAATCCGGTCTGGGCGGCCCGTAACGCGGGATGGATCGCGCGCTTTTTGGCCGATACGGCCGGCTCGCGCCTGCGGCCGCGGGCGGCGGCGCTGCACGGGCTGATCGGCGCGTCGCTGAAACTGCATCGGGAATGGATCGTCAAGGCAGGCGCCGGACATCGCATCCGCGAGACCGGCTGGCTCAAGGCGTGGCGCGGCGATGCCATTGCGGCGGCGAAGCTGGAGCAGGCGCTGCTGACCGAGTTCGGCATCGCCAGCGAATTGCTCGACCGGCAGGGCATCTCCGCGATCGAGCCTGGCATCGTGCCTGTCTATAAAGTAGGCCTGCTGCACAGTCAGACCGCTTCGGTCGACTCGCCGGGCGAGGTGGTGAAGGCCTATGCGCGGATGTTCTCGGGCGCGAGCGGCGGCATCAGGCGTTCGGACATCAAGTCGATTGTGCCTCACGGTGAGCGCTGGTGCGTCGTGCTGGCCGATGGCGAGATCCGGGCGCGTCATGTCGTGGTCGCGCTGGGACCGTGGTCGGCGGACCTGCTGCGCCCGCTCGGCTATCGCGTTCCGCTGGCGTTCGAGCGCGGCTACCATCGCGAATTCAAGCCGAACCCGGCGCGCAAACTGCTTCGCCCGATCCATGACGCCGACGGCAGTTTTCTCATGACCCCGATGGAGCAGGGCATCCGCGTCACCTCGGGCGTCGAACTGACCGACCGCGACGCCCCTTCCTCGTTCGCGCAGATCGATCAGGTGGTCCCGCTCGCGCGCGAGGTGGCCGAGTTCGGCGACGCGGTCGGCGACACCTGGCGGGGATCGCGGCCGACGCTGCCCGACAGCCTGCCGATGATCGGCCCGGCGCCGCGCCATGCCGGCCTTTGGCTTGCTTTCGGCAACCAGCATATCGGCTTCACGACGGGCCCGGCGACCGGAGCCGCCATTGCCGCCATGATCGCCGGTGCGCTGCCGGCCTACGATGTCACGCCGTTCGCGCCAAGCCGCTACATTTCCTGACGCGACCGACCGCAGGTGGGGTGCAACGGCAGGCCGGAATCCTCCGGCGAAGTTGCTGTGCGCGTTGGCATGCACATTGCACTCACCGCAGTCACGAATTCGAATCGATACGGCGGCGAAGTACGCGCAATGAGTGCATCCGGATCTCTTGCACGGGACACCGGTTTGGTGACACCGTTGCGTCTGCTTCGCCGGAATGAGAACGTGGGGACGTGCCGGCCGGCACTGGGGATGTGTAGATGTTGCGTCTGATTGCCCGGCGTCTCGTACTGGGCCTGCTGGTCGCGCTCACGGTGATGACGCTGGCGTTCCTGCTGACGCGGCTGTCGGGCGACCTTGCCGTTTCGATCGCCGGCCCGTCGGCAACGCAGGCCGACGTCGAAATCGTGCGCAAGGCCTATGGCCTCGATCGTCCGCTCTACGTCCAGTTCTTCGCCTGGACCGGCCGTGCGCTCGTCGGCGATTTCGGCCAGAGCTATTTCTTCAAGGACAGCGTCGCCAACCTGATCCAGAAGCGCCTGCCGATCACGCTCACGCTCGGCCTGGTGGGCTTGAGTCTCGCCCTGATCATCTCGCTGCCCCTCGGTATCCTGGCGGCGATCCGCGAAAATACCTGGATCGACCGCAGCGTCACCATGTTCACGATGGTGGGGCAGGCGATCCCGAGCTTCTGGCTGGCGCTGATCCTGATGATCGTGCTCGGCCTGCAGCTCGGCATCCTGCCCATTTCGGGCACCGGCACCTGGCAGCACTTCGTGATGCCGGGAATAGTTCTCGCCTTCACGGCGATCCCGGCGCTGACGCGGCTGACACGCTCCGGCATGATCGAGGCGATGGCGTCGGACTACATCCGCACCGCGCGCGCAAAGGGCCTGTCGCGCGCGCGCATCATCTTCAAGCACGCGCTTCGCAACGCCGCCATCCCCGTGGTGTCGATTGCCGCGGTCCAGCTCGGTTTCATGCTCGGCGGCTCGATCGTCATCGAGACCGTGTTCGCGTTGCATGGCGTCGGCTATCTTGGCTGGGAAAGCATCGCCAAGAACGATTTCCCTGTCGTGCAGGCGGTGGTGCTGGTGCTCGCCGTATTCTACATCGGCCTCACCTTGCTGGCCGATATCCTCAATGCACTGCTCGATCCGAGGCTGCGCACCGGATGAGCGAGCCGATTGCCATTCTGCCTCCCCAAACCTCGCGAATCGGCACGGCCGGTTTCGCGATCGGCATCGCCATCGTGGCGGTCATCGTGGTTGCCGCGGTGGTCGGCAATACGCTGGTCCCACAGGATCCGTTCACCCAGGATCTCGGCAACCGCCTCAAGCCACCGTTCTGGATGGAGGGCAGCGAGGCCGGGCACCTGCTCGGCACCGACCAGCTCGGCCGCGACTATCTCGCGCGGCTGGTCTATGGCGCGCGCATCTCGCTTTTGATCGGCATCATGACGGTGATCACGTCGGGATTGATCGGCATCACGCTTGGCGTGCTCGGCGGCTTCTTTGGCGGCCGCGTCGATGATTTCGTGCTGTTCGCCATCACGACGCGGCTGTCGATCCCGGTGGTGCTCGTTGCGCTCGCGGTCGTCGGCCTGATGGGATCGGGCCTCGGGCTTGTCGTCGCGACGCTGGGGCTCCTGCTGTGGGATCGTTTTGCCGTCGTGGCGCGCGCTACCACGATGCAGGTTCGCAACCACGACTATGTCAGCGCCGCCTGGTGCGCCGGCGCCTCGACATCGCATTTGCTGATCAAGGAAATTTTGCCGAACATCGCGAGCCACCTTGCCGTCGTGGCCACCCTGGAGATGGCGCTCGCCATCCTGCTGGAGGCAGCGCTGTCGTTTCTCGGCCTCGGCGTGCCGCCGCCGCTGCCGTCATGGGGGCTGATGATCGCGGAAGGCAAGGATTACATGTTCTTCTCGCCCTGGGTGATCATGATCCCCGGCGTCGCGCTGTTCGTGCTGGTGCTCGGCATCAACCTGGTTGGTGACGGCCTGCGCAACCTCCTGGGTTCGGAGCGGTTGCGATGAGCGCGCTGCTGGAGATCGAGGAACTGCAGGTGAGTTTCGGCGGCCGCACCGCTGCGGTACGCGGCGCCTCGTTCCGGGTCGAGAAGGGCGAGACGCATTGCCTGGTCGGCGAATCCGGTTGCGGCAAGTCGGTGACCGCGCTGGCCGTCATGAGCCTGCTGGCAAGAGGGGGGCAACGCTCCGCCAAACGCATGAGCTTCGCCGGCACTGATTTGCTGTCGCTGTCGGACCGGGAGATGGCGCGGCTGCGCGGCAATCGCATGTCGATGATCTTCCAGGAGCCGATGACCAGCCTCAACCCGGCCTTCACGATCGGCTCGCAGATGGCGGAGGTGCTGACGCGCCACAAGGGCGGCACGCGCGCCGCAGCGCTCGACCGCGCCGCCGAGCTGATGGGCCGCGTCGGCATCACCGCACCCGGCATGCGGCTCGGGCAGTTTCCGCACCAGCTTTCGGGCGGGCTGCGCCAGCGCGTCATGATCGCGATGGCGCTGATGTGCGATCCTGAACTGCTGATTGCCGACGAGCCGACCACCGCGCTCGACGTCACCGTGCAGGCGCAGATCCTGCGGCTGCTCGCCACGCTGAAGCGCGAACTCGGTCTTTCCATCCTCCTGATCACCCACGATCTCGGCATCGTCGCGCGCGTCGCTGACCACGTCTCGGTGATGTATGCCGGCGAGGTGGTCGAGCGCGCGCCGACCGCGGAACTGTTCCGCGCGCCGCAGCACCCCTACACGCGCGGTCTGCTGTCCTGCGTGCCGGTGCCCGGCCGGGTGCAGCGTGACAAGCCGCTGGGCTCGATCCCTGGCGTGGTGCCGGCGATCGGGCCGGGCTTTGCCGGCTGCGCGTTCCGTTCGCGCTGCTCGCACGCCGACGAGACCTGCACGCACGAGATTCCGCGCCGCCGGGCCGGCGAGGCGCACGACTATCTCTGCCGGCTCGCGCCGCAACCAGCAGAGCCGCAACCCGCATGAATGCCGCGATCGAAGTTCAGAACTTGCGGTGCGAGTTCCGGGTGCGTACCGGAATGATGTCGGCGGAAAAGCGCGTGATCGCGGTCGATGACGTCACGTTCAGCATTGCGCCCGGCAGCGTGCTCGGCATCGTCGGCGAGTCCGGCTGCGGCAAATCCACGCTCGCGCGCCTGATCCTCGGGCTGCTCAAGCCGACATCGGGCACCGTGCTGGTCGACGGAAAGCGCCTGTTCGATCTAGACCGCAAGGCGCGTGCGCGGCTGATCCAGCCGGTGTTCCAGGATCCGTTCGCTTCGCTCAATCCGCGCCGCCGCATCAGGGATATCGTGGCGCTGCCGCTGGAGGCCCAGGGCACGTTTTCGCGCGGTGAGATCGAGCGCCGGGTTGGAAGCATTCTCGAGCGCGTCGGCCTTTCGGCCGCGATGGGCGAGCGCATGCCGGCGCAACTCTCCGGCGGCCAGCGCCAGCGCGCAGCGATCGCGCGTGCGCTGGTGCTCGAGCCGCGGATCGTGATCTGCGACGAGCCGACCAGCGCGCTCGACGTCTCGGTGCAGGCGCAAATCCTCAATCTGCTGGCCGATCTGCGCCGCGATCTCGGGCTGACCTATCTCTTCATCAGTCACAATCTCGCGGTCGTTGAGCACGTCGCAAGCGATGTGGCCGTGATGTATCTCGGCCGGTTCGTCGAGCGCAATGAAACCGACGCGTTGTTTCGCGAGCCCGGCCACCCCTATACCAGGGCGCTGCTGGAAAGCGTGCTGACCCCGGAGCCAGGACGGGGCGTGCCGGACATCGGCCTTGGCGATGCCATGCCCGATCCATCCAATATTCCGCCGGGCTGCCGGTTCAACCCGCGCTGCCGAATCGCCGTCGACCGCTGCCGCCATGCGGCGCCGGCGCCCATGGCCCGCGCACCCCGGGGGATGGTAGAATGTCATCTGGCATAGGGTGTGCTTCACGCCGTTCGACACAGGGCGTGCTTCACGTCGCAGAACAACAAGGACGGAGGGTGAAATGCGTATGCAAACCAGGATCAGTGCGGCAATTCTGACGGCTGTTCTGCTCGGCGCCGGAGCGGTGCCGGCGGCGGCGCAGAAATCCGCCGATACGTTGCGGATCGTGATGCGCGACGCGCTGCCCAACATCGATCCCTACTACAACAATTTGCGTACCGGCGTGGTGATGCATCATCAGGGCTGGGACGCGCTGGTCTACCGCAATCCGGACACGTTCAAGCTCGAACCACTGCTCGCGACCGAGTGGAAGCTGCCGGATGCGACGACGATCGAGTTCACCCTGCGGCCCGGCGTCAAATTCCACGACGGCAGCGCATTCACCGCCGATGACGTCGTCTACACCATCAACCTGATCGCCGATCCGGCGAGCCGGCTGTCGACGCCGTCGAACTACAACTGGCTCGAAAAGGCCGAGAAGACCGGCGATCTCTCGGTGCGGGTCAAGCTGAAACGCCCGAACCCCGCGGCGCTGGAATATTTCGCCCTTGTCATCCCGATCTATCCCAAAGCCTATCGCGAGAAGGTCGGCGCCGAAGGTTATGCCAAGGCGCCGGTCGGCGCGGGTCCGTACAAGATGACCAAGGTCGAGCCCGGTGTTTCCATCGACTTCGAGCGCTTTGAGGACTACTGGGCCGGCAGCCCCAAGGGCAAGGCTGCAATCAAGAAGATGAGCGTGCGCTTCGTGCCTGACGCCGCGACCGAGATGACGGAGTTGCTCGCCGGCCGTGCCGACTGGATCTGGAACATGAACCCGGACCAGATCGACCCGGTGAACCGGATGCCGCATCTGCAGGCGGTGCGCAAGGAATCGATGCGGATCGGCTATCTCTCGCTCGATGCCGGCGGCCGCACCGGCGCCGACAACCCGATGACCAAGCTCAAGGTGCGTCAGGCGATCTGGTATGCGATCGACCGCAAGGCGATCGCCGAAAAACTCGTCACCGGCGGCAGCCGCGTTCCGCTCGCGCCGTGTATCCCGTCGCAGTTCGGCTGCGACGGCGAGATCGCAGCGACCTACGAATACAATCCGGCAAAGGCCAAGCAGCTTCTCGCCGAGGCCGGCTATCCCGATGGCTTCGATGTCGAGCTTGCCAGCTACGTGCTGCCGCAATGGGGCTCGGCGGTCCAGAACTACCTGCACGCCGTCGGCATCCGCGCCAAGCTCAACCAGCTTCAGACCGCGGCCCTGATCCAGCGCGCCAAGGCCGGCGAACTGCGCGCGTATCTCGGAAGCTGGGGCAGCTATTCCATCAACGACGTCTCGGCCATTCTCCCGAATTTCTTCGACGGCGGCGCCGACGACTATGCGCGCGATGCGGATGTGCAGAAATGGCTGGTGCAGGGCGGATCATCCATCAGTCCGGAAGTGCGCAAGGAGGCCTATTCGGCGGCGATCAAGAAGATCACCGAGCAGGCCTACTGGGCGCCGCTGCACACCTACGTGACGACCTACGGCCACGCCAAGCAGCTCGACTTCACGCCTTACCCGGACGAACTGCCGCGCTTCTATCTGGCGAAGTGGAAATAGGCAGCTTTCGCACCGGGCCATTCAACCCGTCGTCACATGCACCCCGGGCTTCTGTCCGGCGTTCCACTTGCCGCCGATTGCGCGCTCGATCTGGGCGGCCAGTTGCAACAGCAGCCCGTCATTGGCCTGTTTCGCAATCGCCTGGATGCCGAGCGGAAGGCCATGCTCGTGGGTCGCCATCGGCAGCGAGATGGCGGGGATGCCGCAGAGATTGGCGAGCGGCGTGAAGGCGAAATTGCGCCAGAGATTGCCGAACCAGTCGAGCACATCAGGGTTGTCGCTGATGGTGAGATATTCCGTGGCGCCGACCTTGGGCGTAGGCAGCGCCGTGATCGGCGTCAGGATGATGTCCCAATCCTCGAAGAAGGCGCCGAAGCCGCGCGAGGTCGTGTTGAACACCGCCTGCATCCGCGCCCGCTCGGCATAGCTCGTGTTCCGGCCGTGTTCCCAGATCCTGATGTTGATGGGCTCGATCAGGTCTTCCGGCGGCCGATCCAGCCCGCGCGCGGCGAGCATGTTGCCGATGACGACGGCAAAGTTGCTGATGTAGCAGGTGGTCTGCGCTGCAAAGGCTTCGCGATAGTCGAGCTCCGGCAGCGCATAATCGACCTGGTGGCCGAGGCCTTCGAGTAAGCGCCCGGCCTTCTCCAGTTCAGCGACGATGTGCGGCGTCGCCCGGTAGTCGCCCCACTGGTGCGAGAGTGCGATTTTGAGCTTGTCCGGATCGCGCGCGATCATGCGCGTGTACGGCTCCGGCGGACTCCAGAACGGCATGAATTCGCCGGGCGCGGGGCCGCGGCAGGCATCGACGAACGCTGCCGTGTCGCGCACCGTGCGCGACTGGCAGCCCTGAATGGAGACGAGCCCGCTGAGGTCGGACAAAAGCGGCGACAGCGAGAACACGCCGCGCGAGACCTTCAGCCCGATGTTGCCGTTGACCCCTGCCGGGATCCGGATCGAGCCGCCGCCGTCGGTCGCATGCGCGATCGGCACCGCGCCGGCGGCTACCATGGCGGCGCTGCCGGCCGACGACCCGCAGGTGGTGTAGTCGGTATTCCAGGGGTTGCGCGTGATGTAGACGGCGGGATTTTCCGCCGAGCTGCAGACCCCGAATTCCGGCGTGGTGGTGCGCCCGATCAAATTGAGGCCGGCGCCGCGCATCTTCCGGGTCATGAACGTGTCTGATGTAGCGCGATTGCCGCGCATCAGCAGCGAGCCCATTTCCTGCAGGCGGCCCTTCATGGTGGGGCCAAGATCCTTCATCAGGAACGGCAGGCCAGCGAAGGGGCCATCGAGATTGGTGCCGTCTTTGGCCGGATCGGCAACCGCATCATCGAACACTTCGACCACGCCCGACAGCGCCGGATCCACTTTGGCGATGCCGGCCGCAGCCTGCGCCGCCAGTTCAGCGGCGGTTAGCTCGCCCTTGTTGACCCGCGCGGCCAGCGCAACGCCATCGTGTTGCGCCCACTCATCCCAGCTCATCGGTAGATTCATCAAACTCATCCTCTCGGCGCAACTTTGCACCTAGTACGCAGCGCGGGTTAATCGATCTGTTGTCAGCACTCTCAAATCCTGATCAGCCGCACTTTGGTGCCCCAGGGATCGGTGGTCTCGATGCCGTCAGCGATCGCCACAACCGGTGCGCCCGCCTGCTTCAACCGCTGCTCCTGCGCCTGCAGGATATCCGGCCCCGCGATCTCCAGCGAAAACCATGCCAGTCCCGTGGCGCTGTCGTCGCGCTGTCCGGCACCCTGGCTCTGCCAGACGTTGAGACCGAGGTGATGGTGATAACGCCCCGAGGACAGGAATGCGGCACCAGTCCGCTTGCGGGTCGGATCGAGGCCGATCGCGCCGCCATAGAAGCGATCCGCCTGTTCGAGATCGCCGACGCGCAGGTGCATGTGGCCGGTGCGAAGGCCGTCGGGCGCCTTTGCATAGCTGGTGGAGCGCGTATCCGTCAGCGCCAGCAAGCCGTCGATATCGAGCGGGTCGGTCGCCATCGTGACTGTGCCTGCGTTCCATTGCCAGAGTTCGGGCGCGCGATCCGCATAGACCTCGATGCCGTTGCCTTCGGGATCGTCGAGATAGACGGATTCGCTGACGAGGTGGTCGGCAAAGCCGCTCAACGGAATCCTGTTCGCCGCGGCATGCACCAGCCAGCGCGCGAGATCCTTGCGCGTCGGCATCAGGAACGCAGTGTGATAGAGCCCTGCGGCGTTCCGCGACTCGCGTGCCGCGCCATTATGCTGTTCGAGGTCGAGCAGCGGCACGCCGCCCGCGCCGAGACGGGCGCCGGTTGTCGTGCGCGTCATGACGGTTAGCCCGATTGCGTCGCGATAGTAATCGGCGACCTCGTCGAGATCGCGCACGCGCAAGGTGACCATGCCGATGCGCATCGGCGTGCGGTTCGCGAACGTCGGTCCGCCGCCTGCCGTGCCCTCCGCCCGAGCCGCTCCGGCAGCTGCAGCGCCGAGCGATGAAGCGCCAGCGAGGTGAAGCAGCGTGCGGCGCGTCAGGTCGATGGTCATGTCTCTTCTCCGGGACCGGTCGTTCGTTCAGGCGAGCCAGTTCTCCACTTTCAAGCCGCGAACACGTCTGAATTCATCTGCGTTGGCAGTAACGATTATGGCGCCGGTCGCATAAGCATGAGCTGCGATCAGGAGATCATTTCCCCCTATGGGCTTGCCTGAGGCCTCGAGTTCCGCGCGAATTCCGCCGTATTCGGAATCGGCCGGCATCTCCAGCGGCAGGACGTCGATTTCCTCGAGCAGACCCTCTACCACTTTGAACAATCGTTCCGAGCAGCTCTTCGCGCATCCATAGCGCAGCTCCGCTGCGACGATAATGCTCGTGCAGATATTATCCTCGCCCACCTTCGCGATGCGCTTGGCGGCCTTGCCTTGCGGGTTCCTGATCAGATCGGAGATTATGTTCGTATCCAGCATGTAGCGGGTCAAATCACGTTCTCCGGCTTCGGCACCGCATCGTCGATCTCGGGAATGCCGGGTTCGATCGGCTTCATCGTCTTGAGCAGCGCTACTAGCCCGCGCTTGCGTATTGGTTCGATTACCAGGCGTTCGCCTTCGCGGTGAATGATCGCCTCGTTGCCGGGAAGTTCGAACTCCACCGGAATGCGGACCGCCTGGTTGCGGCCATTTCGAAACAGTCTGACGTGGCGATGCTCGGTCATCGGCGAAGCCTCTTTCGTATCAAGGCATATGCCAATGACATATGCCAAAATCGCGTCGTTTGCAAGGCTGGTGGCATGCATCCGGGAACCATCGCTCTGGCGAGACGTTCAGCACAGGAAAGCCGTTCTGAGCCATTGGAGACCAGCATGATCCGCGTCGCGGCAACGATTCTCGCAGGAATATTGAGCGTGAGCCTTGCGGCCGCGCAGTCCACCGCTGCGTCGAGCGACAAGCCGGAGACGGCATGCACGACATCGCCGGCTGCGACAACGGGAAGCGGCGAGGAAAAGACTGCCAACTCCATGGCAATCGAAAAGAGCGCCGTGCTGCCGGACGCCGGCGGATCCGACTCCGCTGCACCCACCGTGCAGAGCGGAGGCAAGCCGCTGAAGGTCGACCCGAATTGTCCGCCGGATTCCAAGCCGAAATAGTCGCGGCTTCCCGTTCATTTCGCCGGGGCTTGTACACCTCACCGTCATTGCGAGCCAACGGGTCGCCGCGCGAACGCGCCCGATAACTGGCTCCGCGATGCGATCTACGCGTCAGCATGCCGCGCCATGGATTGCTTCGCTGCACTCACAATAATGACGCGGAAATAGCGAGCCAACCTCTGTTTCCTCAGCATGAGGAGGCTACGCGGCGACCGTCTCGACGGGCGAGGGTTGGTACAGCCAGCACCAGCCTTTCAATTTTGCGATAGAAGCCATGTCCACATTCAAATTCCTCGACTAGCCGCCGCGATCTATTGTCCGTTCAACCCAATTCAGGAATCGAAAGAGGAAACGGAGCCCTATGGCGGAAGCAGCAAAATCACGGAGCGAGGCGCCACTGCCGACGTGGCCGGACGAAATCTATCGCGTGCTGAAAGACGCCGGCATTCGCCAGGTCGCGATGGTGCCGGATGCCGGCCATAGCCGTCTGATCCGCTCCTTCGAGGCCGATCCGGAGACGCGCGTCGTGACGCTGACGACGGAGGAAGAGGGCGTGGCGATGCTGGCCGGCGCGTGGCTCGGCGGCGAGCGCGGCGTGCTTCTGCTGCAGTCGAGCGGCGTCGGCAACTGCATCAACATGCTGTCGCTGCCGGTCATCTGCCACATGCCGCTGCTGATGATCGTCACCATGCGCGGCGATTGGGGCGAGTTCAATCCATGGCAGATCCCGATGGGGCAGGGCACGCGGCCCTCGCTCGAGGCGATGGGGGTGATCGTGAACAAGGTGGACGAGCCTGATCTCGTTGCCTCCACCGTGCAGGGCGCGGCGCATCTCGCCTTCAACACATGGAAGCCTGTCGCGGTCCTGCTCGGACAGCGCGTGCTCGGCGCCAAGAACTTCAAGGAGCTTGCCCGCAAATGAACAATCCGAATGCACTCCTGCATCGCCGCGACGTCGTCAACGAACTCGTGCGCGACCGCCGCGACCTGCTCGTCATCGCCGGTCTCGGCGCACCGAACTGGGACGTCTCGGCCGCCGGCGATCATGCCAACAATTTTCCGCTCTGGGGCGCCATGGGCGGCGCGTCGATGATCGGGCTCGGCCTGGCGCTGGCGCAGCCGAAGCGCAAGGTGCTGGTCATCACCGGCGACGGCGAACTGCTGATGAATGTCGGCTCGCTGGCTCCGATCGCGGTGGAGGCGCCGAAGAACCTCACCATCGCCGTGCTCGACAACGAGCGCTTCGGCGAGACCGGCATGCAGAAGACACCGACCGCCTCCGGCGTCGACCTTGCCGCGATCGCCACCGCCTGCGGCATCCGCACCTCGCGCATCGTCCGCACCATGGCCGAAGTCAGCGAGTTGCGCGACCTCGCGCACGAAGGCCGGGGCACGGCCTTCGCGCAGATCAAGATCAACCCCGAAGCGCTGGTGTTCGTAATGCCGCCGGCCGACGGCGTCATCCTGACGTCGCGCTTCCGGCAATCGGTGCTTGGCGACGAAGCGCTGTTCAACTGAGGGTGCTACCCGCACGAAGTCGTCATGCCCGGGCTTGTCCCGGGCATGCCGGAAGAAGATGCCGGAAGCCTTATTGCGCCGTCATGTTGATCTTCCAGAGGCCCTCTTTCGAGAGCTGCTGAATCTCCGACATGACGAGCGCGGCGATCGTGGTCGTGGCGATCGACGGAGGATGTGCGATCGGCGAGGCGAGGATGAGTTCGCGCGACACCGAGGGGTTGACCAGCGCGGCCATCTCCAGGCGTTTCGTCGCAACTTCCGTGCGGATCGCCGAAGGCGGCAGCAGCGTATAGCCGAGTCCCTGCTCCATCAGGCTGATCTGGGCGCGGTAGGAATCGGCCTCGATCAGCGGCGTCAGCTTCAGCCGCTCGCGCGACGCCGCCTTCTCCAGCAGCGCCCGCAGGCCGTGCGAGATGCTCGGCAGGATGAGCTTCTGCTTCACCAGCCATTTGAGGTCGACCTGCTTGCGCTTGTTCAGGCCCGATCCCGGCGGTCCGACCACGGCGATATCCTCGCGTCCGACCGACTGGACGGTAAGATGCAGGTCCACCGCCGGGCCATAGATGATGGCCAGATCCATCTCGCCGCGGTGCAGCCACTCGACCAGATGCCCGCCATAGCTCTCGACGATGCGCAGCGAGATATCGGGGAACTCGTCAAGGACGCGCCGCGCAAACCGTCCGGACAGGACGGCGCTCACCGTCGGCACCAGCCCGAGGATGACACGGCCGGACGGGTTGCCGTTGGCGGATTTGAGATCGTCGCTGACCTGTTCGATCTGGCGGATGAGTCCGGTGGTGCGCTCGAGCAGCATGCGGCCGGCACTGGTCAGGAGCATGCCGCGTCCGTTGCGGACGAACAGTTCGACGCGCAGCTCGTGTTCCAGGAGCTTGATATGCCGGCTCAGCGCCGGTTGCGCCGCACGCAGCCGGTCCGCCGCCTTGCTGAGGCTTCCGAGCTCAGCCACGGCGCGGAAAGTCCGCAATTGTTTGAGATCCATCGATTGCCCAAATGTTCAATTAAGCTGGCATCATACGTCGTTTTGGCAGGCCCGGTGCAATTAGATCAATGCGGCAATGACATGAGCGTTAACGGCGTTGTCCGGGATGACGTGCCGTTGCCGATGCTGCTATTCAAGGCTAGACGAACCCATCAAGAAATCCCGATTCATGGCCATATCGTCCGTTACTCCCTCGGAAGTCCGCACCACGCTGCTGCTGCGCGATGAAATCGCCTTGCTCGATGTGAGGCACGAGGCCGTGTTTGCCACCGGCCATCCGCTATTTGCCGCCAACATGGCCGCCGACCGGATCGCGATCGAAGCCGCGGCGCGGCTGCCGCGCAAGGATGTGCCGATCGTGCTCTATGATGCCGGCGAAGGCCTAGGTCGTGGACTCAAACCTGGCCCATATTCGGGTGGCAGCGAGTAGGACCGCTGCAAGGAAGTTTCGAGCGGTTTTGTCGTAGCGGGTTGCGACGCGACGAAAATGCTTCAGCTTGTTGAAGA
>JAEWHP010000042.1 GCA_023387735.1 Pseudomonadota bacterium
ATTTTCCCCTGCGCAGGGAAGGCCGGGATGCTCCCGCTGAACCTGTATGCTCGTGTGCGCGTCTTTTTGTGCGCAACTGCACACGAGACCGCGGGTGCAGCGCGCACCCGGTCTTCCCTGCGCCCTCGGATCTTCTGGAGGGCCAACGAAGATGCAAACCTCGGGCAGAACATGTCGCGAGATCGCGAAGTTACATTCAGTTGTCATCCCCGCGAAGGCGGGGATCCAGTATTCCAGAGACTGCAGTGATTGAATCGGTAAGCCGCGGCGTACTGGATCCTCCGCCTACGCGGAGGATGACGACCTGTGTTGGCGTCGAACACGCTTCGGCTACGCCTTCGCCGGCACCAGCATGCGCCGGACACTGACAAAAGCCTTGTCGATCACCGGCCAGAACAGCAGCACGATCGCCAGCGTCGTGATCGAGCCGACCAGGCCGTTGGACCAGAACACCTTCATGTCGCCGCCGGAGCCGATCATCGACAGGCGGAACGCATCCTCGGCGCGGTTGCCGAGCACCAGCGCCAGCGTGAACGGCGCCAGCGGAATGCCGATCTTCTTGAAGACGTAGCCGACGACGCCAAAACCCAGCATCAGCCAGATGTCGAACATCGCGTTCTGGATCGCGTAGGCGCCGATCGCGCAGGACACCACGATCATCGGGGCCACGGCCGCGAACGGCACCCGCAGGATGGACGCAAAGATCGGCACCGTCGTCAGCACCAGCACGAGACCGACGACGTTGCCGAGATACATCGAGGCGATCAGGCCCCAGACGAAATCCTTGTGCTCGACGAACAGCAGCGGCCCGGGGTTGAGGCCCCACACCATCAGGCCGCCGAGCAGGATCGCCGCGGTGCCGGAACCGGGAATGCCAAGCGCGAGCATCGGCAGCAGCGCCGCGGTGCCGGAGGCGTGCGCCGCGGTTTCCGGCGCGAACACGCCCTCGATGCGGCCCTTGCCAAAACTGTCCTGGTCCTTGGAGAAGCGCTTGGCGAGGTTGTAGCCCATGAAGGAGGCGGCGATCGCGCCGCCCGGCGTGATGCCGAGCCAGCAGCCGATGAACGAGGAACGAAACAGCGTCACCCAGTATTTCGGCAGATCCTTCCAGACCGACAGCACCACGCGCAGCGAAATGGCGGCGGCATGGCCGCGCAGCGCCAGCCGCTCTTCCATGGTCAGGAGAATTTCGCTGATGCCGAACAGGCCGATGACGGCGACCAGGAAGTTGACGCCGCGCAGCAGTTCCGAAGAGCCGAACGTCATGCGCAACTGGCCCGACACGGTGTCCATACCGATGCCGGCGAGCAGCAGGCCGAGCGACATCGAAATGACCGTCTTGTGCTTGGCCTCGCGGCCGAGGCCGACGAACGAGCAGAAGGTCAGAAGATACACCGCGAAGAATTCCGGCGGTCCGAATTTCAGCGCGAACGACGAGATCATCGGCGCCAGGAACGTGATCAGCATGACCGCGACCAGCGAGCCGATGAACGACGAGGTGAAGGCCGCGGTCAGCGCTTCCGCCGCCCTGCCCTGTTGCGCCATCGGATAGCCGTCGAACGTGGTCGCTACCGACCAGGCTTCGCCGGGAATGTTGAACAGGATCGAGGTGATGGCGCCGCCGAACAGCGCGCCCCAATAGATGCAGGACAGCATCACGATCGCCGAGGTCGGATCCATCGTGAATGTCAGCGGCAGCAGGATCGCGACGCCGTTGGGGCCGCCAAGGCCGGGCAGCACGCCGACAAAGATACCGAGCACCAGCCCGAGCATCATCAGCAGCAGCGTCTTCCACGTCAGCAGCACGGCGAAGCCGTGCATCAAAAGACTGAGAGCTTCCATCAGATCAGTTCCATCGGCCGGTTATCGGCCGAGCGCCGCTTCGAGCGGGCCCTTTGGCATGATGACGTCGAAGGCGACGTCGAAGGTGACGAACATCACGGCGGTGAACACGAAGGCGGTGAGCAGCGATTTCCACAGCGCGATCTTGCCGACGAAGCGCATGAAGCCGAAGATCAGCAGGAAGCTCGCGACGTAGAGCCCGAGGAACTGCATGGCCAGACAAAACAACAGCGTCGGCACGAACACCGCCAGCACGCGGCGAAGCTGCGCCCGCGTCACGAAGACCTCGGTTGCCTCCTTGCGCGACAGGAACGCGGCGCCCAGGCCATAGAGGCTGGCGCCGGCGAGGATGACCGAGAGATAGAACGGGAAATAGCCGGCCTGCGGGCCGGTCGATTCCCACCCCGCCCCCGTGCGCCAATTGTCGTAGCCGAGCGTCAGCGCCAGCGCGAGCAGCAACAGGCAGACGATCACGTCGACGGCGCGAACGCTGGTGACCGCGGGCGAATTGATTTCGGGCGCGGTCGGATCTTCGACGACGATTTCGATATCGGTATTGGACATGGAGATGATGAACCCGGAAGGAACAGCGTGGCCCCGGATTACGTGCCGCTGCCGCTGCCGTCAATGACCGGCGCTACGCTCCGGGAACGCGCTCGCAAGTGCAGCACGCTCGGGGCGCAGCAGGCCGCGCTCCGTGATCAGTCCTGTCACGAGGCGCGCCGGCGTGACGTCGAAAGCGTAATTGGCCACGGGCGAGCCTTCGGGAACCACGCGCACGGTCTCGACGCGACCATCGGCGGTGCGGCCGGTCATGGTTGCGACCTCCTCGGTGCTGCGCTGTTCGATCGGGATCTGGCTGATGCCGTCACCGATACTAAAGTCGATGGTCGGCGATGGCAGCGCAACATAGAACGGCACACGGTTGTCATGGGCGGCAAGCGCCTTCAGATAGGTGCCGATCTTGTTGCAGACATCGCCATTGGCGGTCACCCGGTCGGTGCCGACAATCGCGAGATCGACCATTCGGTGCTGCATCAGGTGGCCGCCGGTGTTGTCGGGAATGACGGTATGGGGCACGCCGTGTTGACCAAGTTCCCACGCCGTCAGCGAAGCGCCCTGATTGCGCGGCCGCGTCTCGTCGACCCACACATGGACCTTCAGGCCACGATCGTGCGCCAGATAGATCGGCGCCGTCGCGGTGCCCCAATCGACGGTCGCCAGCCAGCCGGCGTTGCAATGCGTCAGGATGTTGACGGGCTCGCCCGGCGGCTTCGCAGCGGCGATCTGTTCGATCAGCGCGAGACCATGCCGGCCGATCTCACGGTTGATCGCGACATCCTCTTCGGCGATCTCGGCGGCGCGGGCATAGGCGATTTGCGCACGCTGGGAGGGCGCCGCCGGCCTGAGCGCGCGCCTCATCTCGTCGAGCGCCCATTTCAGGTTGATCGCCGTCGGCCGCGTCGCTATCAGCATTTCGTAGGCGCGATCGACACCGTCGTCGGAACGGTCGTCCCGCACTGCCAGCGCCATGCCATAGGCGGCGGTGGCGCCGATCAGGGGCGCCCCGCGCACCAGCATGCTGCGGATGGCGTCCGCTGCCGCGTCGGCGGTCTCGAGGCGCACGATCACGAATTCATGGGGCAGCCGCCGCTGGTCGATCGCCCCGACCGACCAGCCGTCCGGCTCGAGCCAGATGCTGCGGAAATGCCGGCCATCGACCTTCATGACTTCAGCACCCGTCCGGCAACGGCGTCGAGTTTGGCGAGCAGCGTGGGGTCGCGTGCCTCCGGCGCCGTGATCAAGGCGGTATCGAGCACCCGGTCCGATCCCACCGGACAGGGCTCATGCTGGCGCGGAAAATCGCAGGCCAGACGCGCGACCAGCGCCTTCGCCTTGCTTGCATTCGAGTTCAGCACGCGAATGATATCCTGCACGGTGACCGCGTCATGATCAGGATGCCAGCAATCGAAATCGGTGACCATCGCCACGCTGGCGTAGCAGATCTCGGCCTCGCGGGCGAGCTTGGCCTCCGGCATGTTGGTCATGCCGATCACGGAATAGCCCTGCGCCTTGTAAGACACACTCTCTGCGAGGCTGGAGAATTGCGGACCTTCCATGCAGACATAGGTTCCGCCCTGCACCGCCGCGATGCCCTCGGCCTTGGCAGCGGCGGCGAGGTGCACGTGCAACCGCGGCGACACCGGATGGGCCATCGAGACATGGGCCACGCACCCCCTGCCGAAGAACGAGCTCTCGCGCTTGAGGGTGCGGTCCACGAACTGATCGACCAGCACGAAGGTACCGGGCGTCAGATCCTCCTTGAACGAACCGCAGGCCGAGAGCGAAACCAGATCGGTGACACCCGCCCGCTTCAGCACGTCGATATTGGCGCGGTAGTTGATGTCGGAGGGCGACAGCACATGGCCCTTGCCGTGCCGCGGCAGGAACACGACCGGCAACCCGGCAATGACGCCGCGCGTCACGGCTGCGGACGGCTCGCCCCAGGGGCTTTCGATGGTCTCGTCGCGGACGTCTTCCAGCCCCGGCAGGTCGTAGATGCCGGATCCGCCGATGATGCCAAGCACCGCGTTCGTCATGACTTCTCCATCCCACTCCATTCACAGACATGTTCGACTATACTGCGGCGCAATAATCAAGCATTGTCCGCAGGTTGCAAGAGGGCGTTGAAATGCTGACGAAGGAAGATAAGGAAAAGCGTCAATCCATCATCGATGCCTGCCTGCGCATGAATGCGCTCGGCATCAACCAGGGAACGTCGGGCAATATCAGCCTGCGCCACGGCGAGGGCATGCTGGTCACGCCGACCAGCACGCCGTACGAGGCGATGCAGCCCGAGCAGATCGTCTACATGCATCTCGACGGCTCGCACGATCCGGCCCAGCGCCCGTCCAGCGAGTGGCGGTTTCACCGCGACATCCTCAAGGCCCGGCCCGAGGTACACGCGATCGTCCACGCCCATCCGCCCTACTCGACCATGCTGGCGATCATGGGGACGGAGATTCCCGCGGTGCATTACATGGTCGCCTGCGCCGGCGGCAACACCATCCGCTGCGCGCCCTACGCGACCTTCGGCACCCAGGAACTGTCGGAGCATGCCGTTCGCGCGCTTGAAGGCAGGCTGGCCTGCCTGCTGGAACATCACGGCATGATCGCGATCGGGCCGTCGCTGGCAAAAGCGATGTGGCTCGCGGTCGAGGTCGAAAACCTGGCGCGGCAGTATCACGGCTGCCTGCAGATCGGCACGCCGCCATTGCTGTCAAAAGAAGAGATCGAGAAGGTCCGCGTCCGCATGGCCGGCTACGGCCACGCGGACGAGTGAGAGCTAATCTGGTTCGCGCGAGGAAACGCGTGCTACTTCGCCACAAAACCCGCTTCGTTCATCAGCGACGCGTTGAGCTTGTCATCCTCTTCGAGGAATTTCAGCATGTCCTTGCCGGTGAGGAAGATCGGCTTCAGCGCCTGCTTTTCCATGTATTCCTTGTACTCCGGCGTCTGCGTCACCTTCTGGAACAGGTCGACATAGAACGCCTGCTGCTCCGGCGTCACCTTGCCGGGCAGGAACATTGCGCGCAGCATCAGGTACTGCACGTCGAGCCCCTCCTCCTTGCAGGTCGGGACGTCGTTCCACGATTGCGTTTCGGTGACCTTGGTCTTGTAGGCGATGCGCTCCTTGTCGAACACGCAGAGCGCCCGCACCTGACCGGCGCGCCAGACTTCGAGATTTTCGGAAGGATTGTTGACGTTGGCCTCGGTGTGCTTGCCGACCAGTTGCGTCGCCGCCTCGCCGCCGGACTTGTACGGCAGATAGGAGAACTTCGCTCCGGTCTTCTGCTCCATGAACACGGTCAGCACGTGATCCTCGCGCTTGGAGCCGGTGCCACCCATCTTGAAGGGCGAGCCTGCCGCCTTGGCGGCCGCGACGAACTCCTTCACGGTCTTCGGTCCCTCGGCGTTGTCCCACAGCACGAACTGATCGAGGGCCACGACCGACACCGGCGTGAGGTCGCGCCAGTTGAAGGGAATCTTGGCCGACAGCGGCAGCATGTAGATCAGCGAATAGGCGATCAGAACCTTGTTGGGGTCGCCGTCGCTGGACTTCATGTACATCAGCGCTTCGGCGCCGGATGCTCCGCCCTTCAGCGAAACCACCATCGGCTGTTTCATCAGGTTGTTCTTCTGGATCGCGGCCTGCATCATCCGCGCCATCTGGTCGGAGGCGCCGCCGGCGCCGGCCGCAACGACGATCTCGACCGGCTTGGTCGGCTCCCACGCAAGTGCCGGAGAGGTTGCGAGCATGGCCGTCAAGGCGGCCGCGGCTTTCAGGATGTGTCCCACGTGCTTCTTCCCTATGTGCTTGCTGTTTATGGACAAATTGGAGCTGCCCTTGGCGCCATTGTGCTGGGGATTGCAGGCGAGTTCAAGCTGCACCGCAACCTGGCTGCGTATGACTTTCGCATGAGAATGCAACGTCCGCAAAAAAGCGCGGGCTCGTCAGAAGCCCGCGCTTTCATAAAGTCTCTCACGCAACAGCGAAGGCTATTTGCCCTTGAAGTTCGGCGCGCGCTTGTTGAGGAACGCGTCCATGCCTTCGCGGAAATCCTCGCTCATATAGGCGCGCAGAATCAGGTCCTCGCCCTCGTCACGCGACAGCGTCCGCCGGATGCGCCGCACGGCCTCCTTGGTGACCTCGAGCGTGATCGGCGCATGGCCTGCAACCAGCTTCGCGGTTTCCTCGGCACGGCGCTGCAACGTCGCCACGTCGGGCACCACCTCGTTGAGCAGTCCGAGCGCCAGCGCTTCGGGGGCTTCGACCAGCCGTGCCTTGAAGATCAAATCCTTGGTGCGCGCCGGACCGACCAGCGAAACCAGCCGGGAGATATTGGACATCGACAGGCAATTGCCGAGCGTGCGCGCGATCGGAAAACCGATGCGCGTGGATTCAGTGCCGATGCGAATGTCGCAGCAGGCCGCAATGCCCGCGCCGCCGCCGGTGCAAGCCCCGGCAATCGCCGCGATCACAGGCACCCGGCACGCTTCAAGCGCACCAAGCACGCGATCGATGCGGGCTTCGTAATCGAGCGCATCCTGCGCAGTCTTGAAGGCGCGGAACTGCGAGATGTCCGTGCCCGATGCAAACGCCTTGTCGCCCGCGCCGGTCAGGATCAGCGCCTTGATCGAGCGATCGTTGTTGATGGTCTCGCAGATCGCGGCCATCTGCTCGTACATCGCAAACGTCAGCGCGTTCCGCGCCTGCGGACGATTGAACGTCAGGCGGGCGATGCCGTCCTCGACGGAGTAGATCAGGTCTTCGGACGCAGCCACCGGAGCGTTCATCGCAGCTCTCTCTGTTGTTGTGTTTCGGATCTCGCCTCAGGCCACCGCGGCCTTCGGCATCGCGACGACGTCGCGTCCCTTGAGCACGTCCATCGCCGCCAGCACGCCGCCGCTGCGATGCGGCACCTTGGCGAGATCAAGACCCATCTCGACGCCCGACAGCGTGCCCATCAGCATGAGGTCGTTGAAGTGGCCGATATGGCCGATCCGGAACACCTTGCCCTTGATCTTGTTCAGGCCGGTGCCGAGCGACATGTCGAAGTTCTCCAGCACCACCTTGCGGAAATTATCCGCGTCATGCCCTTCCGGCACGACGACGCCGGTCAGCGCGGGCGAGTGCGCGCCCTGCTCCTGGCACTGCGTTTCCAGTTCCCACACCTTGGCTGCCGCGCGCGTCGCGGCGCTATGGCGCTTGTGCCGGGCGAAGACGTTCTCCAGTCCTTCCTCCTCAAGCATCTTGACGGCCTCGCGCAATCCGAACAGCAGATTGGTTGCGGGCGTATAGGGCCAGGTGCCGGCCTTGTTGATGGCGATGACTTCCTGCCAGTCCCAATAGGAACGCATGGCGGGGTTCGCCTTCGCGACCGCGAGCGCCTTCTCCGAGATGGCGTTGAAGCCGAGACCCGGCGGCAACATCAGGCCCTTCTGCGAGCCGGCCACCGAGACGTCGATGCCCCAGGCATCGTGCTCATACTCCAGCGATCCGAGACCGGAGATGGTGTCGACCATCAGCAGCGCCGGATGATTGATGCGGTCGAGGATATTGCGAACTTCCTTGGGATGGGTGACGCAGCCGGTCGAGGTCTCGTTGTGAACCACGCAAACGGCCTTGATCTTGTGCGCCTTGTCAGCCGACAGCCGCGCCTCGATCTGCTCGAGGTCCGCGCCATGACGCCAGTCGCCGGGAATGAAATCCACTTCAAGCTTGAACTTCTCTGCGATGCCGCGCCACAGCACGGCGAACTGCCCGGTCTCCGCCATCAGCACCTTGTCGCCGGGCTGCAGCGTGTTGACGAGGGCCGCCTCCCAGGCACCGGTGCCGGACGACGGGTAGATGATGACCGGCTGCTTGGTGCGAAACACCCGCTGCATCGCAGCGAGGACGGCATGACCGACCTCGGCAAATTCGGGGCCGCGGTGGTCCATGGTCGGCATGTCCATGGCGCGCAGCACCCGGTCCGGCACGTTGGTCGGTCCCGGAATCTGCAGAAAATGCCTTCCAGTATGCACGGTCATGGGCGTCCTTCCCGGTATTGCCTTGGTTTCGCGAGGCTCGAATATCACTATTTGGCGGGCTTGTCCCTCGCCCGGCAGTGGCCGTCAATGCATAAGAAGCAGGGCTTCGCCTTGCCAAGCCAGACCCCGGCAGGCAAGAGACTGACGAGTTTCCGAAGAGATCTGCGAAACGGCGGCAACAGGGTCGAAAAGCCACAGAATGCGGCCGAAACCTGATCCGCACCCCTGCCACAAAGGAACCATCCATGGCTGAACTCACCCTCGACGTCGCCCGCAAGATCCTCGACGCTGCGCTTGCGAAAGGGGTCGAGAAGAAACTGAAGCCGCTGGTCATCACGATTCTGGATGCCCGCGGCTGCGTGAAGGTCACCGCGGCGCAGGACGGCACCAGCCTGATGCGGGCCGAGATCGCCCACGGCAAGGCCTATGGCGCGCTGGCGCTGGGCATGGGATCGCGGGCGCTGTTCCAGCGCGCGCAGGAGCAGGCCTATTTCGTAAGCGCGGTGAATACGATGGCGCAGGGCCGCCTGGTGCCGGTGCCCGGCGGCGTGCTGATCCAGGGTGACGGTAGCCTGCTCGGCGCCATCGGCGTCAGCGGCGACACCTCGGACAATGACGAGATCTGCGCCGTCGCCGGTATCGAGGCCGCCGGGTTGAAGGCGAGTGTGGGGTGATCAGCGCCCCGTCCACGAGGGCCTGCGCTTCTCGCCGAAGGCCTTGAGGCCTTCCTTGGCGTCTTCGGTCATCGCCAGCAGCGCAATCTGGCTTTCGGTATAGGCGATGCTCTCGTCGAACGACATCGAGGCGATCGCCCGCATGGCATATTTGCCGCGCCGGATCGCGGTCGGCGACTTGTCGACGAGGCGGCTCACCAGCCAGTCGACCTTGGCGTCGAGTTCGGCCGCCGGGACCACATAGTTGAGAAGCCCGGCCGCCTGCGCGGTGCGGGCGTCGAACGGCTCGCCGGTCAGCGACCATTCGCTGACGAGACGCCTTGGCGCGATCGACTGCAACAGACTCAGCACCTGCATCGGGAACACGCCGACCTTGACCTCGGGCAGTCCAAAGATCACGTGGTCGGCGGCGACCGCCATGTCGGTCATGCACAATAGCCCCATGCCGCCGGCCATGCAGACGCCCCCTACCCGTGCAATCGCCGGCTTGGTGGCGTTCTGCGACAGCCGCAGCAGGTCGGCGTAGTCGACATTCGGCCTGGAAAAATCCATCGCAAAGGCCGCACCGCTGTTCTGCAGGTCGGCGCCGGCGCAAAACGCCTTATCCCCCGCGCCCGTCAGCACGATGACGCGGACGTCGTTGTCATCATGGGCTTCGCGGTAGCCCTGGACGATGCCGGCGACCACGTCGGCATTGATGGCGTTACGCTTGTCCGGACGGTTGATGGTGATCCAGAAAGCCTGCCCGCGCTTCTCGCGTATCACGCTATTCGTGTCGGTCATGGTCGCACTCACCCATTAACAAGATGCTGGCCAGCATTTGCGGCAGGACGACCGTGGACTGCAAGTGCGGTCTAGCTCTTGCGCACAGTCGCTGGCGTCATTTTTTTGACCCAGACCTTGTTGTCATGGAACGCCGCACCACCCACCGGCGCGACGGTTTCGGCTCCGGTCAGCATGTTGATGCCGCGGCCGCCGATGTGGGCCTTGTTCGGATGAATGGATTCGGCGATCAGCACGCCGCGGCGGACACCGTCGAACAATTTCGCGGTCAGCGTGGTCTCCCCCCGATCGTTGCCGAGCGTCACCGCGTCGCCATCGGCGATCGAGAGAGACGCTGCGTCCTCGGGGTGTATCATCACCGTCGGCGTGCCTTCGCGGGCCTGCGAGCCTGGCGTCTCGTTGAAACTAGTGTTGAGATAGCTGCGCGACGGCGACGTGGCGAGGCGGAACGGGTGCTGTTCATCCGCCTCCTCGATGATCGCCCAATGATCAGGCAACGAGGGCATCTCCGTCCACGGCCCCAGGCCCGGGTTGCCGAACGGCGGATTGGCCCAGTCGGCCTTGAAGTGGAACTTCTTGTCGGCGTGCGCAAAACCATCGAGATAATGCGAGGTGCGGAAATCCGGCTGGATGTCGCGCCACAGGTCGGCTTCCAGCGTTTCGATATCGCCGTGTCCGCTCTGCTGCAGCGTCGCGTCGATGAGTTCGCGCGGCGTCATCTCGAAGCCGGGATGCACGGCATTGAGCCGCCGGCCGAGGCCCTGCAGCACCTCGTGGTTGGACCGGCATTCGCCGGGCGGATCGATCAGCTTCGGCCCGACGGAAATATGCTGCTGGCCACCGCCGTAATAGAGATCGTCATGCTCCATGAACATCGTGGCCGGCAGCACGATGTCGGCCATGGCAGCCGTTTCAGTCATGAATTGCTCATGCACCGCGACGAACAGATCCTCGCGTGCAAACCCCTCGCGCACCAGCGCCTGCTCGGGCGCCACCGTCACCGGATTGGTGTTTTGGATCAGCATCGCCTTGACGGGACCGCCGCCCTTGAGCGCCTCGGCGTCGCCGGTCAGGATGCGCCCGATCCTGGACTGGTCGAGCCAGCGCGTGTTGCGGTCGATGGCATCGTGGCCCTCGATGATGCTCTCGTTGAACTTCCAGATCGCGGCGTTGTTGAAGAACGCGCCGCCGCCTTCATATTGCCAGGCGCCGGTCACGGCCGGAATGCACAGCGCCGCGTGCATCTGCGCCGCACCGTTGCGGCTGCGGGTAAACCCGTAGCCAAGACGAAAGTACGAGCGCTTGGTCTGGCCGACCAGGCGCGCGAACGCCTCGATCTCCTCGACCGGCACGCCCGAGATCTTTGAAGCCCATTCCGGCGTACGCGTCGCCAGATGCGCCTCGAGTTCGTCGGGGCAATCGGTGTAACGATCCATATAGGCGCGGTCCGCGTAGCCCTCGCGAAACAGCGCGTGCATGACGCCGCAGGCAAACGCGCCGTCGGTGCCGGGCCGAAGCAGGATCTTGATGTCCGCCTGCTTCATGGTGTCGTTGTTGTAGATATCAACGGCCGCGATCTTGGCGCCGCGTTCCTTGCGGGCGCGCGAGGCATGCGTCATCACGTTGACCTGGGTGTTCACGGGGTTGGTGCCCCAGATCACCACCAGATCGGAAACGCCCATCTCGCGCGGATCGACGCCGGCAATCTTGCCGGTGCCGATGGAAAATCCGACACGCGCGATGTTGGCGCAAATCGTCGAGTAGAAGCGCGAATACTTCTTCACATGCGAAAGGCGATTGATGCCGTCGCGCATCACCAGGCCCATGGTGCCGGCATAATAGTAGGGCCATACCGATTCAGCGCCGAACTCGCGTTCGGCCTGCTCGAAGCGTCCGGCGATTTCGTCCAGCGCCTCGTCCCAGGAAATTCGCGCAAACTGCCCGGAGCCCTTCGGGCCGGTGCGGCGCATCGGGTGCAGCAGCCTTTCCGGATGATGAATGCGCTCCGCGTACCGCGCCACCTTGGCGCAGACCACGCCGGCCGTGTAAGTCTGCAGCTTGGAGCCGCGCACACGGCCGATCGAGCGGCCCTCGATCACCTCGATGTCGAGCGCGCAGGCTGACGGGCAATCGTGCGGACAGGTGGAGTGGCGGATATCGACCTTGGCATGCTGGTTCATGGTTCCTAGGTAACATCAAATGCCGCGATCGCCGAGAGGCTTTGTCAGAAAGTACACCTGCAAAAGCGGCACTCTGGCCATGCGTCAGCCGCCCAAATAGGGTGAGATGATACGCCGGTTCCGGCTCGTCCTTCGGCCGCGTCTTGGCCCGCTACCGTAGCCGTCTCCGGGAATCGCTCGTGTCAGGTCCGCGCGGGGCGAGTCTTTCGTCGACAGCCGAATGGCAATGCAGCTAAAGTTGCCGCAAAGAACAAGACAAGATTTGGGGGATGAAATGGCGAGCTCAAGGACCGCTCTGGCGCCGATCGCAATCGTGCTTGCTACCCTGATGTCCCTGTCGACAAGCTTGGCGCAGGACTTTCCGTCACGGCCGGTAAGAATCATCGTGCCGTTCGGCGCCGGCGGACCTGCCGACGTCACCGCCCGGCAGATTGGCAGCATCCTGCAGGAGAGTTTCGGCCAGCCGTTCGTGGTCGAAAACCGTACCGGGGCCGGCGGCGTCATCGGCACGCAGGAAGTCACCAAGGCACCAGCCGACGGCTACACGCTGCTGATGATGTCGAACACCCAGACCGCGAATGAATCGCTGGTCCCTCAGCGCAAATACGAGTTGATGCGCGATCTCGCGCCGATCGTACCGGTCAATTACTCCGACCTCGTGATCGTGGTTCATCCTTCGGTACAGGCAAAGACGCTGCAGGAATTCATCGCGCTCGCCAAGTCTCAGCCCGGAAAGTTGAACTACGCCTCCTCCGGCCAGGGCACGCCGTATCACATGGCCGGAGAACTGTTCAAAGCCATGGCCGGAATCAATCTCGTGCACGTGCCCTATCGCAACAGCGGCGAGGCGCGCAGCGGCGTTATCGGGGGCCAGGTGCAGATGATGATCGACGCGGTTCCGGCGATGGCCCCCAACATCGCGGAAAATCAGGTGCGTGCGCTGGCCACCACGGGCAAGACACGTTCGACGGTCTTGCCAAACGCCCCGACGGTGATCGAGGCCGGCATTCCCGGCTATGAGGCCACCATCTGGCTGGGATTGATGGCCCCGGCGGGCACGCCGAGGCCGGTCATCGACAAGATCAACGCGGCCGTGAATGCGGTGGTGAAGCGCCCTGACATCGTCAAGCTCTGGACCCAGCAGGGCGCCGTCCCGATGTCGATGACGCCGGATGAATTCGACAAATTCCTGCGCGGCGATATTGTGAAGTGGGCGGAGGTCGTGAAGAAGTTCGACAAGCCGCCGCAATAAGAAGCCGCAAGGAAGGGCTCGCCCGCGATGCCAAGCGTTCAATTTCGCCTTAACGGCACCGAGACGGAAGTTGACGCCGACCCTGAAAGGTCGTTGCTGGATACTCTTCGCGGACAGTGCGGCGTCACAGGCGCGCATTTCGGCTGCGGCGCCGGCGAATGTGGCGCCTGCAATGTCATGATTGGCGATCGCGCGGTGTCCGCCTGCGATACGCCTCTCTGGTCTGTCGCGGGCAAGGATGTCACCACCGTCGAGGGGCTGGGGACGAGCGAGCGGCCGCATCCGCTGCAACGTGCCTTCATAGCCGAACAGGCCATGCAATGCGGCTATTGCGTTTCCGGCATCCTCATGAGCGCTGCGGCGCTGCTGCAGCGAAATCCATCACCGACAAATCGCGAAGTGAAGGAAGCGCTCGACCGCAATCTGTGCCGCTGCGGTTCCCAAAATCGCATGGTGCGGGCGGTGCTGCGCGCGGCGGAAGAAATGGCGCAGCGATGAACCAGCAGGCACCCGCCCCGTCTCCATCCAAATTGCCGGTGAGCCTCGCGGCGAACCCGAAATTATCGTCCTGGCTGAAATTCTCGGACACCGGACAGGTGACGGTATCGCCGGGAAAGGTGGAAATCGGCCAGGGTATCGTGACCGCGCTGGCGCAGATCGCCGCCGAAGAGCTCGATATCGACCTGTCGCGCGTGCAGATGGTGCGGGCGTCGACCGCGACCAGTCCCAACGAAGGCGTCACTTCGGGCAGCCTCTCGATCCAGCAATCGGGCCGCGCGCTACGCCATGCCTGCGCCGAGGTTCGCGCAATCTTTCTTCGGCAGGCAGCGGAAAGGCTCGGCGTCGATATCGATGCGCTCGACGTCGAGGACGGCACGATTTCCGGACCGGGCAATGTCAGAACCAGCTATTGGGAGCTCGCCGAGGAAGTCTCGCTCGATCGCGACGCCACGCCGGACGCACGGCCGAAGCCAGCGAGCCGACGCGCGCTGGCCGGCAATTCGGTCCAGCGGCTCGATATTCCCGACAAGGTGTTTGGCCGGACGCGCTTCATCCATGATCAGGCATTACCGGGAATGCTGCACGGCCGCGTGCTGCGGCCGGAGAATGCGCGTGCGAAGCTCGTGGAATTGAAGGAGGACGGCGCCCGCGCAGTGGCCGGCCTCGTGGCGGTCGTGCGCGACGGCAGTTTTGCCGGCGTCGTCAGCCAAACCGAGCACGGCGCAGAACTTGCCCTGCAGGCCTTGCTCAAGGGCGCGACGTGGTCCGACGGGGAAGAGCTGCCCGATGAGAACGACCTGGCTTCATTCCTGAAAGCCGCTCCAGCAGAATCGACAATCATCGACAATAAGACGGTCGCATCGCCCGGCGTGATGGCGCGCACCGTGCGGCGGCAATATACCCGGCCCTACATCGCTCACGCTTCGATCGCCCCGTCCTGTGCGATGGCGCAATGGAATGGCGACCGCGTTCATGTCTGGACCCACAGCCAGGGCGTCTATCTGCTGCGCGCCGATCTGGCGCTGGTCCTCAAGCTGCCGGTCGAGAACATCACGGTCGAACACATGGAGGGCGCCGGCTGCTACGGGCACAACTCCGCCGACGATGCCGCACTCGATGCCGTGCTGCTCGCCAAGGCTGCCGGTGGCCGGCCGGTGCGGGTGCAGTGGTCTCGGCAGGGCGAGATGTCGGATGCGCCGTTCGGGGCGGCGATGGCGATCGAGATCGAGGCCGATCTCGATGCGCAGGGAGAAATTATCGGTTGGCGGCACGAAGTCTGGGGCAATGGCCACGTCGCGCGACCGGGGCGTGCGGCACTGCCCGCCCTGCTGGCGGGATTCGAGTTGGAAAAGCCGTTTCCGCGCATGGTCTCGACCAATCCCCCGCAGGCGAACGGCGGTGGCAGCGACCGCAACTCGGTCCCGCTCTACGATTTTCCTTCCTGGCAGATCGAATGCCATCGGCTGACGACCATGCCGATCCGCACCTCCGCGCTGCGGACGCTTGGCGGCCAGGGCAATGTGTTCGCCATCGAATCCTTCCTCGATGAGCTTGCCGCCGAGCGCGGCGAAGATCCGGTCGCATTCCGGCTGCGTCACCTGCGGGACGAGCGGGCCAAGGACGTGATCCGTGCTGCAGCCAAGCGCGCCAAGTGGAAGCCGGAAAAGCAGCCCGGCATTGGCCATGGCGTCGGCTTCGGCCGCTATAAAAACACCGGCGCCTATTGCGCGGCGGTCGCGGAAATCGAGGGCGCCGAGGAGATCCGCGTACGAAAGCTGACGCTGGCGGTCGATGTCGGCGAAGCCATCAATCCCGACGGCGTCATCAACCAGATCGAAGGCGGCGCCATCCAGGCGACGAGCTGGGTGTTGAAGGAACGCGTCCGCTTCGACCGACGGCGCATCACAAGCACGAGCTGGACCGAATATCCGATCCTGCGCTTCAGCGAAGTGCCCGATGTCGAGGTCGAGGTGATCCAGCGGCCGGAGGTGGACCCGGTCGGCGCCGGCGAGGCCGCCCACGGCCCGGTGACGGCCGCCATTGCCAACGCGGTATTCGATGCACTCGGCGTGCGGGTGCGACATCTGCCGATCACGCGCGACGCGATCATTGCCGCCATGGAACAGACTTGATGAGCCTGAACATTCTCAGCGGCGGCGCCGCGCAGGGCCTGGTTGGAAGCCTTTCGCCCGCCTTCGAGGCTCAAACCGGATTGGACATTGCCGGCGAGTTCGGCGCGGTGGGCGCCATGGCCGAAAAGCTGCGCGGCGGCATGCCGGCTGACATGGTCATCCTGACCTCGGCGCTGGTTGCCAAGCTCTCCGAGGAGAAGCTGGTTGTGGCCGCTTCGACGGCGGATGTCGGTCTGGTCGAAACCGCCCTTGCTGTCCGCAGCGGCGATCCACGGGTGACGGCAAGCGACGCCGCCGCGCTGCGCGACGCGCTGCTGGCGTCGGACGCGATCTTCGTGCCGGACACCAAGGCCTCGACCGCCGGGATCCACGTCGCTGATGTCCTTGATCGGCTCGGCATCGCCGACGTCGTCGCTGCCCGCCTCAAGATCTTTCCGAATGGTGCGACCGCGATGCGGGAACTGGCGGCATCCGGCGCGCGACGCCCGATCGGCTGCACGCAATCCACCGAGATCATCAGCACCAAGGGTGTGGCTTTGTCAGGCTACCTGCCGCCGGGGTGCGACCTCGCAACCATGTACACGGCGGGGATCACGGTGCGGGCTGCTCACGCCGCAGAAGCGCAGATCCTGATTCACCTGCTGACCGGCGCCGCACAACGCGAACAGCGCGAACACGCCGGCTTCATCAGCAAGCAGAATTAGCCGCCGCCATCACCGAGCACAGACCTAATCGGCTGCCGATACAATTTTTGATTGTTATCACCAATTCATATACTAATATATCAATCGAGAAAGCAGATATGCTCGCCCCTGCATCGAAGAAAACGGATCCTGCGGTTCGCCGCATAGCTGCCCGCGTTCGCCGCGGCGGCAGGCCACGCGCGGCCATGGCGGCTTCAAAGATCTACAATGACCTTCGGATCGAACTGGTGTCGCTGCAGCGCCGCCCCGGCGACGTCATCTCGGAAGCGCAGATCGCCCTCGCCTACGAGATTTTCGCGTGAAGATCGTCGACCTCAGCAGGGAGCTCTATCATCGCACACCAAGCTATCCGGGCCATCCGCCTGTGATACACGGCGTCTGGAAGACCCACGAAGAATCCTTTGCGGAATCCGGTAACGTGCACGGGCTGGCGTCGATGTTCATCTCGATGGTGGATCACGCCGGCACCCATATCGACGCGCCCCGGCATTTCGGCAAAAGCGGCATCTCGATCGACGAATATCCGCTGGAGAAATGCATCGTGCCGGGCATCTGTATCGACCTCCGCCACATCGCGCCACGCGCCGAGATCACGCCGGCGGATCTCGAGGCGGCGGTGGCGAAGGCCGGCGTGCCCGTGCCGAGAGATGGCACCGTCCTGCTCTGCACCGGCCACCACGAACGCACATTCCCTCGCAAGGAGTATTCAAGTGACAACTCTGGCGTGAATGTCGCCGCAACCGAGTGGCTGGCGAAACGAGGCATCGTTCATTTCGGCATCGACTCGATGCGACCAGGCCCCGAGGGCCGCGTGAACGCCCTCGTACACAAGGCCTGCCTCGAATTCGACATCACCCATGTCGAGAGCCTGTGCAATCTGGAAGAGTTGCTCGGCCGCGGCCAGTTTACCTTCATCGGCCTGCCGATGAAGTGGCGCGGCGGGACGGCTTCGCCAATTCGCGCTGTGGCTGTGTTCGATATGTGAAGCCGAAGAAGCACCAAGTCGGTGCGACATCTTCGACAGGCCCCGCCTGACCGGTCGCTCGGATCTTCCCTTCCGGCCGCCGCTCGTATAGACGCGCCTCAAAAGCTTGCCTACACTCATCGCAAATGACGGCCGGCGCCGATCAAACGGCACCGCACTTAATAATCGGGCGGGAAACACCGTCGACATCAGAGGGGAGGAATTCATGAATCGTTCCTGGCGGGCTGACCGCACTGTCCTGGCCGCATCTGTCGCGGCGATTTCACTTGCCCTGGCAGCGCCGGCCTCGGCGCAAGAAACGTTCAAGCTCGGCATCGTGACCTTCCTGTCCGGACCGGCGGCGGACAGTTTTGGCGTGCCTGCCCGCAACGGCGCGCAGTTCGTCATCGACCAGTTGAACAAGGGAGCGGCGCCCTCGCCTTACGAGAAGGTCGGCTTCGGCGGCATGAAGGTCGAGCCCGTCATCATCGACGAGAATGGCGGCGCCACCAAGCAGGTGCAGGAACTGCGCAACCTGTACCAGCGCGACAATGTCGACGTCGTGCTCGGCTATATCGGCTCCGGCGACTGTCTTGCGGTCGCACCTATCGCCGAAGAACTGAAGAGGATGCTGGTGCTGATGGATTGCGGCACGCCGCGAATCTTCGAGGAATCCAAATACAACTACGTGTTCCGCACCGCTGCTCACGCGACGATGGATAATGTCGGCCTCATCCGGTACATGAAGGCCAAGAACATCAAGATGGCTACGCTTTCGGCGATCAACCAGGACTACGCCTGGGGCCAGGACAGCCGGGCCGACTTCGTCGCCGCAGCCGAACAGCTCTATCCCGGCGTCAAGGTTCAGACCGACCTGCTGCCCAAGTTCGGCGCGGGCCAGTACGGCACCGAAATCTCGGCTTTGGTGGGCGCAGGATCGGACGTGGTCTATTCCAGCCTGTGGGGCGGCGACCTGCAGGCCTTCATCCTGCAATCCGCCCCCCGTGGTCTGCCGAAGCGCAGCCAGCTCGTGTTCAGCGCCGCCGATCACGTGCTGCCGCCGCTCGGCGACAAAATGCCCGACGGCACCATCATCGGCGCGCGCGGCGCCTATGGCCTGATGTCGCAAAAATCACCGCTGAACGACTGGCTGTTCAAGGGATATGAGGCTGCCAACGGTGTCTACCCGGTTCAGGCCTCCTATCGCATGACACAGGCGATTCTGGGATTGAAGGCCGCGGTCGAGAAGGCCATGAGCAAGAACGGCGGCAAGAAGCCCTCGACAGACGAAATGGTTGCGGCCATGACCGGACTGGAGTGGCAAACGCCCGGCGGCCTCATTCAGATGAAGCTTGCCGACGGCCATCAGGCAATCCAGCCGATCGCCTTCAGCCGCACCAAGTACAATCCGGATCTGAAGCGGGTCGACCTGGTCGACATCCAGTACTTCGCCGCCGAATGCGTCAATCCTCCCCCGGGCGTGAAGGCGCTCGACTGGATCAAGGGCGGCATGCAGGGTGCCAAGTGCAACTAGATTGCGCCTGCGCTCGATAAGCCTGCAAAAGCGGCGCGTGCGTGAAGCTCGCGCCGCAGGTTCCGGCCCGCCAATGATTCGCGTGACGCCAACGCCATGAACTTCTTCTTGACGATTGTTCTCGATGGCCTGATCCAGGCCTCGTGGTTGTTCATCGTCGCCCTCGGCCTGACGTTGGTCTTCGGCGTGTTGAAGATACTCAATATCGCCCATGGCAGCTTCTATGCACTCGGCGCTTATATCGCGGCGAGTGCCGTCACGATGGTCGCGGCACAGGGCCTTCCCCCCAGCGTCGGCTTCGTCGCCATGCTGGTCTCCGTGGCCCTGATCGCGTCCGCCGTCGGCCTCCTGCTGGAGCGCGGCCTCCTGAAGATGTTCTACGGCCGCGACGAGGTGGTGCTGCTGCTTGTAACCTATGCCGTGTTTCTGATCTTCGAAGACGTCACCAAGCTGATCTGGGGCGTCAACCCGATCTATGCGACACAGCCATATGAGCTGTTCGGCAATCTCGAATTCGCGGGCCTCTATTACGTCGGCTACGACTTGCTGCTGATACCGGTTTCGATCCTGATCGGCTTTGCGATCTGGTTCGGCCTCAACCGCACCGTGATCGGAAAGATCGTACTGGCCGTGATACACAATGAGGAGATGAGCGTCAGCATGGGCGTGCGCGTCAACCGCGTCTATGCGATCGCTTTCGCGTTCGGCGTCCTGCTGGCAGCCCTTGCGGGTGCCCTCACCGCGCCGAAGATATCGATGCAGCCCGGCCTCAGTTCTGATGTCATCATCCTCAGCTTCGCTATCGTGGTCATCGGCGGTTTGGGCAGCGTCGAGGGCGCGGCGGTCGGCGCCGTGCTGGTCGGACTGGCGCGTGCGGCATCCGTTCACCTGATGCCGCAGGCTGAACTCTTCATGATCTATCTCATCATGGCCGCCGTCCTGATGTTCCGCCCCGAAGGGCTGTTCAAGCGCGAGACGGCAAGGCGGATTTGATGAACAAGGACCTGCACCCCCTGATCATGATCGCGCTCGTTGCGGCAGTGACGCTGTTCGGCCGAGTGCTGCCGACCTGGACGCTGTCGTTGGCGACCGTTGCCGCCTCCAATGCGCTGATTGCTCTGGGCATCGTGGTATTGGCCCGCACCGGCAACGTGTCGTTTGGCCAGGGGCTGTTCTTTGCCGCCGGCGGCTATGGCGTCGCGTTGATCGCCAATGCCTGGGGCCTAACTGACGCCGTCGCGCAAGTAATCATCGGCGCGGCGTGCGGTGGCCTGCTTGGCCTCGTGATCGGTCCCCTGATCGCACGCTATAGCGGCATTTTCTTCGGCATGCTGACGCTGGCCCTGTCGATGGTGTTTTACGGCGCGCTGGTGAAGTCGACCGCGCTCGGCGGCTCGGATGGATTCAATGTGGGGCGGCCGACATTGTTCGGACTGAGCTTCACCGATCCGCGCGAAGCCGACTTCATGCTGTATGCCGTCTCGATCATTGTGACTGGATTTGCGGGCATCGGCGCGACCTTCCTGTTCCGCTCCGAATTCGGTCTTGCCAGCCTCGCGGTACGCGAAAACAATCTGCGCGTCGAATATCTGGGCATCTCGGCCAACCGGATCATCTCGATCAATTTCGTGATTGCCGCGATCTTCGCCGGCGCCAGTGGTGCGTTTGCATTGATGGCGCAACGGCATATCGATCCACAATTCGCCTACTGGACCACCTCGGGTGAGTTCGTGTTCATTGCGGTCCTTGCCGGCAACCAGAGCGTCGCCGCGGTCTTTGTGGCCTCGATGGCGCTCGAACTGGTCCGTTCGTTCTCGAACCTCTATTTGCCCAATACCTGGCAGCTCGTGCTCGGCGTCTTTCTGCTCGGCGTCATCCTGTTCCTGCCGCGCGGCATCGGCTCGCTCTGGATAAGGAACCGGCGCAAGCGGAGCATACCGGCGGCAAAGGCACCCATCACTGCCGAGAGAGGAGCCACGCCGTGAATCCGGTTCTCTCGGTGCGCGGGCTCGAAAAGCGGTTTGGCGCGGTCGTCGCTGCCGACGCGCTCTCCCTCGACATTCCGGCAAGCCAGAAGATCAGCCTGATCGGCGCAAATGGCGCCGGAAAGACCACTTTCGTCAACATGGTCACCGGTTACCTGAAGCCGGACAGCGGCTCGATCGCGCTCGACGGGGTCGACATCGGCAGGCGCTCGCCCCGAAGCGTGGCGCGGCTCGGTATCTCGCGCTCTTTCCAGATTCCGCAGCTGTTTGTCGAGCTCACGGCCGCCGAGAATCTCACCGTGGCCATCTCCGGCGTCGGCACGCGAATGTCGCTTCGTTCGCCGGCGGAAGACCAGGGCCGCCATGACCACGCCGTCGAGCTTCTCAGCCGCTTTGGTCTTGCCGATCTGGCCGATCGTCCGGTTTCGGAGCTTGCCGGCGGCGTGCGCAAATTGATCGATATCGCCATGGCGCTGGTGCGCCGCCCGAGGCTGCTGTTGCTGGACGAACCAACGTCGGGCGTGTCCGCCGAAGAGAAATTCGCGACCATGGAGCGCGTGATTCACGCCGTGGCCCCAGATGCGGCAACCCTCGTATTCGTCGAGCACGACATGGAGATCGTCAACCGCTATGCCGATCGCGTTGTGGCGTTCTATCAGGGCCGGATTCTCGCCGACGGAGCGCCCTCGGACGTCTTGAAGGATCAGGAAGTTCGCCGCTACGTCACCGGAGGCGTCCGATGAGCGCCGCAACACCATTGCTCGAGATCGAAAATCTCGTCGTCGAGATCCAGTCGATGCCGGCATTGCGTGGTTTTTCGATGCACATCGCCAAGGGAGCCATGGTGAGCCTTGTCGGCCGCAACGGTGCCGGCAAGACCACACTGATGCGTTCGATCATGGGACACCTCAGGCCCGCCCAGGGCGTGGTGCGGTTTGAAGGCGCCGATCTATCATCCAGTCCGCGTCATGCGCGCGCGTCGCTCGGGATCGGCTATATGCCGGAGGATCGTTGCCTTGTGCCTCAACTCACGGTCGAAGAAAACATCATGCTACCGCTGTGGGTCTCGGATCACCTCGACCGCAAGACCCGGCTCGACTTCGTCTATGAGGTGATCGGCGAACTCACCGAGATGCGTCAGCGCAAAGCGCTACTGTTAAGCGGTGGGCAACAGAAGCTGGTCGCGCTCGGCCGCGCGCTCGCCATTGGCACCAAATGCCTTCTGCTCGACGAGCCCTTCGAAGGCATCGCGCCGGCGTTGTCCGAGCGGCTATCGGAGGTGCTTGCATCGCTGCGGGGCAAGGATCTTACCTTGCTGATGTCGCAGTCGGATATGAATCATTCACGCGGGCTGATCGACGTCGAATTCACGATCGAACGCGGCGCCAATCCTCAAGGATCCTGACATCCCGGCTGGTCGAGGAGCCGTGCAGGGCGCGTTGTTCTTTCGGATCGCCCTACTTCGCTCCCGCCTCGCCTTCGCCGGATCCCGCTTCGGCCAGTTCGCGAAGCATCTCCGCATTCAACACGACGATGGCACCATGCTCGAGCCGCACCCATTCGTGGCCTGCCCAGGCACGCAATTGCTTGTTGATGCTCTCCCGGGTCATCCCAACCATCTCGCTTATCTCCTGCTGGGTAATCGCGATGGTCCTGCCCTGCGGAGATGACTTGTGCTTTTCGGTTAACCGAAGCAACGCGCTCGCAAGTCTTCCCGGCAGGTTCTGAAGAATGACCTGTTCGACCTGATCGCTGGTCCAGCGAATTCGCGTGCACAGCAATTCGATGAACTTCATCGCGAGCCCCGGCTGGCTGCGCACGAAGGGTATGAATTCACGGCGGTCGATCGTGAAGAGCTCGCAATTCGTATTTGCGATGGCGTCGGCTGAGCGAACCGAATTATCGAGTAGCGCGATTTCGCCGAAGATCTCGCCGGCCCCGATCAGGTTCAGGATCGCGTTACGACCATCCGGCGATGAAATGCTGATCTTCACCGTGCCCGATATGACCGCAAACAGGCTGATGCCCGGATCGCCTTTCGAGAAGATCGTGGCTCCCCGCTTCAGCGTGGAATGCTTGGCGTAGCGGCAGAGTTGGTCGAACGCCTCAGGCTCAAGGTCGGCGAAATACGGATGCTTTCGCAAGACCGACAGCTTGCTGCTCGAGAATCCGTGAGCTTCACCCGTCCTTTGTTGAGGCACGACAGTCAAACTCCAGGGGACATTACAGCCCTTCCGTAATCAACGCCGGGCCCCTTTTCAACCGGAAAGCATCTAACCACGTCGATTTGGTGGCTGCAGGAAATAGCTGAGGAACCTGCTAGCGGACAGTTTCGCCGGTCAGCCCCGGAGCCGGCCGTCAGCAACATCTGTCCGCCGATCAATGCGATAGCAACCTTGGCTGGCTGATCGCCGACTGACCTTATAGTAGTACAGATCTCACGAACCGCCTAGAGGATGCAGAACTGGTATGCTCTAAGCATCCCTGCCAGGCTAGCGTCATCGCCGCCACCGTTTTTGGGGGATTGCACTCGAGTTCTCAACTATGCAATCGACCTGAAGGACGGCTGCCCAGCTTCCTCGCAACCCGCCCCGCGGCGCCTAGAGCAGCTTTCCATCGGATCCGAAAAACGGGTGCGGACCGCCGAAGCTACCGATCGGGACCTGATGGGTAACGACGGTGCCAAACCCTTCGCCCGGAAACCAGCTGTGGAGATGGAACGCTGGCGGCTCGACCTTGAACGAGGGCTCGCGCCGCCCGGCCAGATCGAGATCGACCGCATGGTTCGGGGCCGGGCAAATCGTGGTCGGCACACCTGCAAACAACGTCAGCGCCGCACGGTGAACATGGCCGGTGGCGAGCAATTGCACGCGCGGATGACGTCGCAGGATGGACGCGAACTCTCTTGAGTTGGCCAGATTCTGGCGGTCCATGTGCCAGATGCCCGTCTTGAACGGTGGATGATGCAGGAATAGCAGCGCCGGCCGGTCGCACGAGGCGGCCAGCGTCGCGTCGAGCCACTGCAGCGTAGCCTCTTCCAGTTCGCCATGCGGCTTTCCGTGAACGCTTGAATCCAGCAGCAGGAGATCAAGCCCGTTGACTTCGATCTTCTGGTTGAGCGGCCCGGAGACGAATGCATAGGGAGACGAAGGATATGCGGCGCGCATCAGGTCGCGCGAATCGTGATTGCCTGGAACGCCCGCGAAAGGAAGCTTCAGCGGCCCCAGTAGCAGCTTGAGATGTTCGTATTCCTCGGAACTCGGCGTGTCCGCAAGATCTCCGGAAATGACAACGAAGTCGGGCGCCGGGTCGAATTGGTTCAGGACTGTAACGCAACGTTCGAGCGCCTTGGCGGTATCAACCCGGCCGTAGGCCAGTGATCCCGGCGACTTGATATGCAGATCGGAGATCTGCGCAATATGAATCGGCTTTGTCGACATCGGCTATCTCAATTTTCGGGCGGCAACAGGCGGACGGCGTCCGGCGAAATCGACAATCCGATCCGCTCACCAGGCTTGGCTTGAACCGTATTCGGTGCATCGACGGTGAGCAACCTGTTGGATACGCCGCCGACGAGCAGCCGTTGCCGGTCACCAATGAAGCTGACGCCTTCGATGATCCCGGAAAGCGGCGCGCTGCCGTCTTTCGTGACGCAGATGGTTTCGGGGCGGATCATCGCCACTGCGTCCGCCTGATGTGCGGCCGCACCAATCGGTTGCCGTCCGCCAGGCAAAATGAGGTGCCCATTTTCGACGGTGGCCTCGACGATGTTTGCAGCGCCAATGAACTCGGCAACAAACCGGCTTTTCGGCGTGAAATAGATCTCGCGTGGCGTGCCTATCTGGGCGATCGCCCCCTTCTGCATGACGACGATACGATCGCCGAGTTCCATGGCTTCGGACTGATCGTGCGTCACATAGATCGTGGTGATGCCAAGTGCCCGCAACAACCGATTGAGCTCGCCGCGCAGCCGGTCGCGCAACGCGGCATCGAGTGCAGTCAGCGGTTCGTCGAGCAAGAGAATGCCCGGTCGGATCGCAACCGCGCGTGCCAGCGCTACGCGTTGACGCTGGCCGCCGGAAAGCTGGTCGATGCGGCGGTTCTCCAGCCCGGAGATATTCGTGAGCTCTACCAGTTCAGCAATGCGCGCCGATCGTTCCCGGGTCGGCACTCCTCGAATCTTCAGTCCATAGCCGATATTGTCTGATACGCTCATGTTGGGAAAAAGCGCGTAGGACTGGAACACCATGCCGACGTTGCGCCGCTCGATCGGTACCGGCGTCATATCCCTGCCGTCGAACAGCACCTTGCCGCCGGCGTCCGGCAGTTCGAGGCCGGCGATGATGCGCAGCATGGTGGTCTTGCCACAACCGGAGGGGCCGAGCAGCACCAGCGTTTCACCGCGAGCGATATCCAACGTCGCGGGCTCAAGTGCGCGCGTTCCGTCGGCGAACGTCTTACCGCAAGCCTCGATGCGTACCGCGGCTCCGTGACCTGCCTGCGCACTCATTTCTTCTGTTCCCTCTCGGCGAACAATTGCATGGCGATCAGCAGCGGAATGATCATCACGAAAAAGATCAGAGTATAAGCTGAAGCAACTTCCAGCCGCATCGAGGCGTAGCTATCGGCAAGCCCGATCGGCAGCGTCTTGGTGAGCGGCGTATGCAGCATCCAGGTCAGGTTGAACTCGCCCAGCGACAACGTCACTACCATCAGGCTGCCCGCAAGTATCCCCGGCACAGCGTTGGGAACGATCACGTCACGGAAGCGGCGCCATGGCGATGCGCCGAGCGATGCCGCGCCCTCATCCAACGTCTTGATGTCGATCGTCGCGAACACCGCCATCACCGATCGCACCATGAACGGCATGGTGAAGATGACATGGCCCGCAAGGATGAAGAGCCAGGAGCGGCGAAAATCGCCAAGACCGCCGTAAGTCAGGAGCAGAGCAAGCGCAATCGCCAGCCCGGGGATCGCCAGCGGCAAGGTTATGATCTCCTCGATGACCCGCGAAAGGCGCCCTCCACTTACGTGGAGCGCATACGCGGCTGGAACACCGACGGCGAGCGTCACCACAAGCGTCGCAAATGCGACCACGAATGACAGCAGGATGGTGCCTGCATAAAGCTCCCACACCTGAGCAACCCACTGCAGCGTCACTCCCGACTGAATTCCGCGAAAATAGTTCACGGTGACTCCGGCGGAGATCGACAATATCGCAGGCACAACCAGGAATGCGGCGACGAACAGGGTGAAGATGAGTTGACCAAAGAAGATCAGGCGATCGCGCATCATCTCATCCGGCCGCCGCGACCGCATTTCCGCTGAAGGAACGGGCAAGCGCAAGAATGAACCACGTGATGATACCAAGGCCGACCGACAATGCGGCGGCGGTCGCGAAGTTCGCGGCCAGCGTGAACTCGGTATAGATGAGCATCGGGAGCACATCGATGTTCGTCGCCAGCGTGAAAGCTGTACCGAACGCGCCCATCGCGGTCGCAAAGGCGATTGCACCGGATGCAACAAAGGCCGGCGCCAGCGCGGGCAACACGACATCGCGCTGTACCGCCCATGGGCTTGCGCCGAGCGATCGCGCCGCTTCCTCCAGACCGACATCGAGCTTCTGCACCGCCGCCATGATGGTGAGAATGACACGAGGAATGGAGAAATAAAGGTAACCAAGGAACAGCCCGTAGATCGAATAGGCAAACACGAATTTCTCGCCAATCATCCGGTTGGAGAGATCCCCGATCAGACCCTGCCGCCCGGCGAGCAAAATGATCATGAATCCGACCACGACACCTGGGAATGCCAACGGAAAGGTCAGCATCGCGATCAGAACGGCACGTCCGGTAAAGCGATGCCGTTGCAGGAACATTCCCGCGATGGTCGCCACAATGAGCGTCACGATGGTGGTCGCGACGGCCAGCAGGACGGTATTGATAAGGGTCGCGCGATAGCGCGGCTCAATCAGGATTGCCAGATAGCCAGCGACGCCCTGCGGCCCCTCCGCCCCGGTCACGACAAGTCGCACCATCGGCAGCAGGAAAAATGCCGCCGTCACCACCACAAGCGGTAGCAAGCACAGCCGGACGAAGGACTTGTTTGACATCAGGAGATAGTGCCCCGCCAAGGGCACCATATTGCCTCAGCGGACCTCGGCGAGATAGCGGTCAACAAAGCCTTTTTGCACATTCTCCATCTGGCCCCAGTCGACGTTCTTCGCGCGGGCGTAGTCGCTTTCGGGCAGGAATTTCTTCTTCACTGCTTCGGGCAGTTCGATCGGCCGCGCCGGGCGTAGATAGGCGTTGGTCCAGATCGTCTGCCCCTTGTCGGACAGGAGATAGTCCAGCACCTTCCTGGCCTTGTCCTTGTGGGGCGCATTCTTCACGAGGCCAACGACGTAGGGAAACACCACCGATCCCTCGCAGGGAATCACGAATTCGAAACTACCCTTCTCGGAATATTTGGCGCGATAGGCGTTGAAATCATAGTCGAGCAGGATCGGCATCTCGCCGGAGACCACACGGGCGTAGGAAGTCTGCTTGGGAACGATCGGATCGTTCTTCCTCAAGGCCTTGAAGAAGCCGATCGCGGGATCGAAATTTGCTTCGGAGCCGCCAAGTGCAAGATTGATCGCGACCGCACCGACATATCCGACCGCGGCCGACGACGGATCGAGATAGCCGACCATGCCCTTGTAGTCGGGCTTCAGAAGATCTTTCCAGCAGGCCGGCACCGGCTTGCCGCCGAGCGCGTCCTTGTTCACGAACAGGCCGAGCGTTCCGGAGTGTATGGTTGTCCAAAAGCCGTCGGCGTCCTTGAGGCCCGTAGGGACCTGCTCCCATTTCGCTGGCTTGTACGGTTCGAGCGCATCCTGGGCCTTGGCCTTCATCCCGAAGGTGACACCGAAATAGCCGATATCACCGACGGGGTTCGCCTTCTCGGCCAGGATCTGAGCCAGCGCCTGGCCGGAATTCTTGTTGTCGTGCGGAACGTCATAGTTGAGGTCGGCCTTGATGGCCTTCAGCATCGAGGCCCAGTCCGCCCATTCCGGCGGGCAGTTGTAGCAGATGACGTCGGCCGCTTTGGCGGACTGCCAAGGCGCGATCAGCGATAGCGCCAGCACGGCAAGAACTGAACGGACGGTCTTCATGGGTCACTCCGGATTAGCGTCGCAATCGAAGAATTCAGCCGGTGTGCAAGTATAGGCCGCGTGTGAAAGTTTTGCGACAAGGCGCGCTGCTATGCAGCAACATCCCCGGCAAAGCTATCGGCAATCTGCTCGGTCAACGATCTGCAGCGGCATCCATTGCGAGAGGACTGGCTCACGTACCAACCCAAAGGCGTGAGAACGTCACTTTCCATTCGAGTGATTCAACGAAACGCGGCGGCCGGGCAAGAACGCAGGCACGCATCAGCGACCCGTAAACTTCGGCTCGCGCTTCTCCATGAACGCCTTGATGCCTTCCTGCATGTCCTGCGTCTTGAACAGCGGAAGAAGCTGCAGGTAGACATGATGCACGTGATCCGGAAACGTCTCATTGAGACCCATTCGCATCATGCGCTTCGCGGCCTGCACTGCCAGGGGCGCGTTCACCGATATCTCTCGAGCTACCTCGCGCGCTCGCCTCATCAGTTCTCCATCCGGCACAACTTCATTGGCCAGTCCCCAATCGAGCGATTCCTGCGCCGAAAGCGTCCGGCCGGTAAAAATCAGTTCAGACGCCTTTGCCCAGCCGATCATCCGCGGCAGGAACCAGGTGCCACCCGATTCGGGCACCACACCGCGTTTGACGAAGGCTGCCGCCAGCTTGGCCGATTCCGCCATGATGCGTATGTCGCAACCGAGTGCGGTATCCATGCCGTAGCCTGCGGCTCCGCCGTTCACGGCGCAAATAGTGGGCTTGTCCATCGCCTGCAGTACCGTCGGCGGCGTGTTGCGCAGGTCAAGCGACGTGGCTGAAGAGGCCGAGCTGATGCCGTCGCCGCTGCGTTCCTTCCTCAAGTCCAGACCCGCACAGAATGCGCGCCCTCTACCGGTAAGGATCACACAGCGAACATCGCGGTCCTCGTTTGCCCTGATCAGTAGCTGGGTGAGGTCATTCAGCATTGGGCCGGAAATCGTGTTCATGCGCTCCGGCGCGTTGAGCGTGATGACGGCGATATGATCCGCTACTTCATACAGAACTTCGTTGGATTCGGTGTGCACAGCGCGTTGAGCCTGGTCCATGTGAATTCTCGTTCTACCCATCTGTTGTCGGAAGAGTTGATCAGATCCGCCCCAAGGCCCTCAATATCAACTGGGGCGTCAGCGGTATCTCCGTGATTGTTACCCCAAACGGCCTGAGCGCGTCATTGACGGCATTTGTAACAGCAGCCGCAGCGCCCGCCGTGCCGGCTTCACCTGCGCCCTTGGCACCCAGTTCAGACTCCCGCGTCGGCGAGACCACATGCCCGACATCGATATCCGGCATCTCGCCGGACATCGGGACCAGATAATCGGCCATGTTGGCGTTGGTGAGCTGGCCGCGCTCATCATACACACACTTCTCGAACAGCGCGGCGCCGAGACCCTGCACCACGCCTCCCCTGATCTGCTCATCGACCAGTTGCGGATTGATGATCGTGCCGCAATCCTCGACAACCCAATGCTTGAGCAGCTTCACGAAACCGGTATCCGTGTCGACTTCCAGCCAGGAGGCCTGAATGCCATTGGTGAAGGCGAAAGGATATTCCCGTGGGACGAAGTGTCTCGTCGCCATCAGTTCGGGCTGAATGCCCGGCGGCAGCGTGTCCGGCCGGAAATAGGCGATCCGCGCGAGTTCGCTCAACTCGATCCGAGGCGCACTATCGGCAGCATTCACAATATGGTTGTCGACAATGTCGAGTTCACCCGCGGTCGATTGCAGGATCGCCGCCGCAACATCTAGAATATTTTTGCGCAGCACCTTGGTCGCCTGCAGGGCGGCTTCGCCGCCGATCCCGGCGCCACGCGAGGCCCAGGTCCCGCCACCATAGGGGGTATTGTCGGTATCGCCCAGGATCACGCGGACACGGTCCATCGAGACGCCAAGCACACTGCCGACGATCTGAGCGGTAAGCGACTCCGACCCCTGCCCCTGCTCGGTGATACTGGTCTGGCAGATCACCGAACCCTGCGCATCGAGCCGTACCGCCACGCCATCCTGCGAGGATATTTTTGCACCGCCAACGCCATAAAAGGCAGCGCTGGGATTCGTGACCTCGATGAAGCTGGCAATGCCAATTCCACGATGGACATTCTTTGCCCGCAAAGCCGCCTGCTCGGCGCGAAGCCCATCGTAGTCCATCATCTCGACGAGTTTCGCCAGCGCTGCATGATGCGACAGTTGCTCAAAGCGCAGACCCGACGGCGAGGCACAGGGATATGCATCATCGGCAATCAGGTTACGGCGTCGGATTTCGATCGGATCCATCCCGATTTTCATCGCCGCCAGATCGACCAGGCCTTCCGTCACCGAGCAGGCAATTGGGTGGCCAACGGCGCGATATTGGCACATGACGTTCTTGTTCTGAAACACGACACGGGCACGCGCACGGTAGTTGGTGTTCGTATAGGGCCCACCGACGAGATTGACGACCTGGTTGGCCTCGATCGCGCTGGTTCGGGGATACATCGAATAAGGTCCGATGCCCGTCAGATCATCGATCTCGAATGCCGTGATAGTGCCGTCTCGTTTGACGCCAATCTTTCCCTTACAATGATGATCGCGGGCATGAATATCGGTGTTGAAGCTCTCGACCCGGTCGGCAACGAACTTCACGGGCCGGCGCAGTCGCTTTGCGATCGCGTAGGTTGCCATCTCATCGGCATAGATATGGACCTTGATGCCGAAGGAGCCTCCAACGTCCTTGCAGACCACGCGCACCTGCTGCTCCTTCAAGCCGAGATGCAACGCCGCAATATTTTGCACCATATAGGGTGCCTGAGTGCCCTGATAGATCGTCAATCGCGCTTCCGCGGCATTCCAGTCCGCCACAACCGCCCGCGGCTCGAGCGTTACGCCGGTGTGCCGGCCGAAAACGAAATCAGCCTCTACCACCTCGTCGGATTCGGCAAAGGCTTGGTCGACAATGCCAGCGTCGTGATTGCGCTCGAAGGCGAGATTGTCGCCAAGGGAAGCGTGGATCACGGGCGTCGATGGATCGAGCGCCGTGTGCATATTCGTTACAGCATCAAGCTCCTCGTACTCCACTAGGACGTGCTCCGCGGCATCCTCGGCCTGGGCTCGACTCGCCGCCACCACGGCGGCAACAGCTTCCCCCTGCCAGCACACGCGGTCGATCGCAATAGCGCTTTGCGGTGCGGATTTCAGACCCTTCAGATGCGAGAGCACACCGACCCAAGGGGTAATGACGGCGGCCAGTTCCTGACCTGTAATCACAGCGACCACGCCCGGCATCTGCCGGGCCGCCGAAGCATCGATGCCGCGGATGTTCGCGTGAGCGTGCGGCGAGCGCAGGAACACGACGTGCACCATACGCGGCAGTTCGATGTCACTGACATAGACTCCGCGTCCCTGCATCAAACGATCGAGGTTCGGCCTCGGCACTGTCTTGCCGATGTATGAGTTTGGGCGATCCAGCGCCGAAAGCGTTTCGGAATTTGCCCGTTCCGACGTCATGGCAGGTGCCCGGCGCGAACCCGCGCGGTGGTCTCGATGGCGTCAACAATCGCCTGATAGCCAGTACACCGGCAATAATTTCCGGACAGGTGCTCGCGAATCTGTTCTCGATCAGGTTGCGGTAGATGTTTGAGCAGATCCTGCGCCGCCATTAACATGCCCGGCGTACAGAAGCCGCATTGCAGCGCGTTACGCTCCCGGAACGCAGCCTGCAAATCGGCAATCTCACCGCTATCAGACAGGCCTTCGATCGTCTCGACAGAACCGTTCTGCGCCTGCACCGCAAGGATCAGGCACGACCGAACGATCTCGCCATTGACGCGCACCGTGCAGGCCCCGCAGACCCCATGCTCGCAGCCAACATGGGTCCCGGTCAGCTTAAGGTGCTCGCGGAGAAAATCGGACAAGTTTAGCCGCGGCGGCACATCGGCGTCGATCCGCTCCCCGTTGACATTGAGCGAAATCGTCACAGCGCTCGTCACGCGGTCGCTCCGACGCAGAGATCAGGACGCGAAAGCAGAGAGGAGACGCCACGCGCCAGCAGGACCTTTGCCAGATGCCGACGCATTGCAGGCGTCGCCTGCTGGTCCTCCGGCGGATCAAGCTCCTCGCCCAACAAAGACGACGCCTCAGACAATACCGGAGGGGTAATATCTACATCGGTCAGTCTATTGGCCATCTTTGCAAGTAACGGACGGTCGCCGACTGCAAAGAAGCCAAGGCGGAGTTCGGCGAATTGCCCGTCCTTCACGATCGCTTGCGCGGCCAGGCCGACAATCGCATAATCGCCATGCCGACGGGAAAATTCATGAAAAAATTGGGCCGAGTGAGTTGGCGCCGCCGGCAGTTCGACGGCGACCAGCAACTCCTGTGGCGAAAGCGCCGTTTCGTAGATGCCGGTGAAGAAAGCACTCGCGGCATGTCGCCGCTCACCGCCCGGACCGCGAGTGACAATGGTTGCGCCCAGAGTAAGCATGCAGGCCGGCAGTTCTGAGGCTGGATCGGCATGAGCAAGACTGCCCCCAATCGTACCCCGGTTACGGATCGCCGGATGCGCGACATGAGCGACCGCCTGCGCCAACAACGGGGCGTGGGCATTGATTTCCGCGGATCTCAAGAGATCAACATGGCGCGTCAGCGCGCCGATGGTGAGTACGCCGTCCTTCACCACGATACCGCGCAGTTCGGCCAACTCGCCGATATCGACTACAAGCTCGGGAGATATGAGACGCAGATTCATCGCCGGCATCAGGCTCTGGCCACCCGACAAAAGCTTGGCCTTCTCGCCGTGCGCTGCCAGCAATTCCAGCGCGTGCGCGACGCTGGTTGCACGGGCATAAGCGAAAGCCGAGGCCTTCATTTCGGCGTGACCCTCCCCGGTCAAGTACCTGCATTTTCACTGGATTAGAAGGCTGCTATCTTCAAAGGTCAAGATCGTTATGGTGCGGCTATCGCGACTTTGGACTTGTCTTCGCGCAGCAAAGGCCGCACGTTCTGCGCCGATGAAAGGCTGGCCTTGGGGAAGCGCGGACGATGAAGCTCGGATTCTTTACGATGCCGATCCATCCCATCGGCAAGGATTGGCGACTTTCCCTCAAGGAAGATCGCGAGGCCTTCGTGCTGGCGGATGAGCTCGGATTTGCCGAAGCCTATGTCGGCGAGCATGTCACCGACAGGGCCGAGAACATCACGTCCTGCATAGCCTTTATCGCGTGGCTTGCCGCAGCGACCAGGCAGATCAAGCTTGGCACCGGCACGGTAAACATGCCAAACGCCCATCCGGCTTCGGTTGCAGCCTCGATCGCGATGCTCGATCACATGCTGGATGGACGCCTGATCTTCGGGATCAGCCCGGGCGGCCTGCTTTCAGACGCTGAGGTATTCGGAAATCTCGAGGCGGACAGAAATGCAATGTTTCTGGAGGCAATCAATCAGGTCCTTCAAATCTGGTCGAGCGAGCCGCCATATAACCTCCAGGGGAAATACTGGAATATATCTGTTCAGAAGACCCTGATCGAAGAGATCGGCCAGGGCTTCATCCCTCATCCGCTGCAACGGCCGCACCCGCCGATCGTGGTGACGGCGGTGGCTCCGTTCTCGAAGGGTGTGACGGAGGCAGCTGCGCGTGGCTGGGATCCTATCTCGGCGAACTTCCTGATGCCAGCCTGGGTAAAGAGCCATTGGCCGAAATACGTCGAAGGCTGCGAACGTGCCGGTCGCGCCGCTGATCCGGCAAACTGGCGCGTTGCCAAGAGCGTTTTCGTCGCGAAGGATGCGGCAACCGCCAAAGCCTACGCTACGGATCCAAACGGGCCTTACGTCTACTACTATCGTTCGCTGTTCACAAAGCTGAAGCGCGGCGGCCGCATCGAGCTGTTCAAGACACGTCGCGACCAGCCCGACGACGAGGTGACGCTGGAATCAATCTGCGACAGGCTCATCATCCACGGCACGCCGGAGAGCGTCGCTGACCAGATCCTTGCCTTTCAGGAGGAGACCGGCCCGTTCGGCACGCTGCTCTACGCCGGCAAGGATTGGAAGGATCGAGAGCTCGGACGCCAGTCGATGATCCTGATGGCCGAAAAGGTGATGCCGCGAGTCAGTGCCGGGGTCTCCGACCGTCTGAAGGCTGCCGAATAGCCGGCTCACTCAAGGAACTACCGTGGCACTCAGCGATCGCATCCCGTATCAAGCGCAAATCGACCGGCCGCAGCTGAAACTTCCAGGCGGCAAGAAACTCGTGGTGTGGGTCATACTCAACGTCGAGGAGTGGCGGATCGAGAATGCTATGCCTCGTACGGTGCTAAGTCCGCCCATGGGCCAGCCGCTGTTGCCCGACATACCGAACTGGTCTTGGCACGAATACGGGATGCGCGCCGGCTTCTGGCGCCAGTTCAAGGCACTGACCGATCGCAGCATGCCGGTGACCCTGGCGATCAATGCCAATGTCTGCAACACCTACCCACGTGTCGCATCCGCCGCGCGCGAGGCCGGCTTCGAATTCATGGGTCACGGCTTCGTACAGGGCCCGATGCACAAGGTCGAGAACCAGGCAGATGCGATCAAGCGCGCGGTCGAGACGATTTCGCAATTCACGGGAACACCGCCACGCTCGTGGGAAAGTCCGGGTCTAACGGAAACCGAGGAGACGCTGGATCTGCTGCGCCTCAACGGCATCGAGTATGTTGCGGACTGGGTGATCGACGATCTGCCGCAAGACATCGCCACGCCTCATGGCACTATCACCACGATCCCCTATTCCGTCGAAACCAACGATATCGTCATCCACGCGCTACAGCACCTGCCTTCCGAACAATTCCTGAAGCGATGCACGGATCAGTTCGACCGGCTGTATCTGGAAGGCGCGACGAATGCGCGCGTCATGGCGATCTCGGTGCATCCGTACATCACAGGCGTGCCCCATCGCATCAAGTATCTGGAGGCGCTGCTCGACTATGTCCTCGGCCATGACGGCGTGGCATTGATGACGGCCAGCGAGATTGGCGACTGGTATCGCGCAGAGATGGGAAAGAAATAGAGATCTTGTCGGCGTTTTGCGAACTCCGCAGAACGGTAGAAGCCGGAATTCAGGTTTGGGTCACGACAATTTCTCGCCATCGCCGGCAATGAACTGGCCGAAGCCGCCGCGCGCAAACAGCAGTGGCTCCTGATGGTTGTAGGCGTAGGCCTCGACCGCCCCGAGGAAGATGATGTGGTCACCGCCGTAGTACCGGTTGGCGGCCCGGCATTGAAAGTTGGCGACACTGTCGGCAAGCACTGGAGCATTGCCAAGCCCTGGCGTCCAGTTAACACCTGCAAACTTGTCGCCCGAAGATTTCGCAAACTGCGAGGCCAGTGCCCGCTGGGAGGCTCCAAGAATATTGACCGTGAAGTGGCTGGCATTCTGAAAGGTCGTCAGGCCTTGCGAAAACATGCCGAGACTCCACAGAACAAGCGGCGGGTTCAGCGACACCGATGCAAAGGAATTGCAGGTTACGCCATACGGTTTTCCATCGGAAGCCATTGCCGTGACAATGGTAACGCCGGTCGCGAAGGTGCCGAGCGCATTGCGAAAGTCGCGGGGGTCGATTGCCGAATTGCCGCTGGCAAGTTCGTTTGCCGGATCGGCCGGATGTTTGGGTGAGTCAGACATCCGCCAACCTCAGAGCGTCAGGTTTTCGGACGGCAGACCAAGCGTCACACGTCCATAGTTGGTTCCCGCCGCATCGAAATTGAATGCGAGGTGAGAGTTGACCGCGTGGGCGTCGCGGAACTGCCGCTGCAGCGCGCCAGAAGTGAACAGACTGCGCGCACCTGCAGCGGCGAACAACAGCGAGACTGCTTCGGTGCACAGGTTCACCGAAAAAGCGCCGTCCCGCCGCAGCCTGGTTTTGGCCGACAGGTCGGGAATTTCTCGACGCCGTGCATCCGCCATCGCATCGATGCAGTTGGTACGCATGACCAGCCGGGCCGCGTCGATCTTGGCGGACGCCTCGGCAATCTTGATCTGGGTCGTCTGCATGTCGCTGAGCTTGGCACGGTTATAGGTCGAGGCCCGATGCCGCGCGAATTCGATATAGTCGTTCAGGCAAGCCTGCGCATTGCCGAGCCCGACGCCGGACAAAACATAAGGGAATAGCGAGAACACGGGCAGCGCATAAAGTGCGCTGGGATTGACGTCGCTTCCGGGTGTTGGCCCGCCGGTGAGATCGCTCACCGCCACCGTCATCCTGTCCGCGACGAATGCGTCGGCGACCCTCACGTCGTTCGACCCCGTACCGCAAAGGCCCGTCGCGTTCCAGGTGTCGTTGATCTTGTATTCGCTCCGGTTGAGCAGGAATATCCGGTACTCGATGCCGTCCGCCTCATCGTCGGAGGACACCACGCCGGCGAGCATGTTCCAGTCGCAGGACTCCACACCCGAGGAAAACGGCCAATGGCCGTTCAGCACATAGCCACCATCCACCTTTTTGGCGCGGCCGGCCGGGAAGATGAACGACGATGCAATCAGCGAATTCGCATCCCTGCCCCAGACCTCGTCTTGAGCATACCGGTCAAACATCCCCAGCATCCAGTGATGGCTCGCCAGGTTGGCAAAATTCCACGCCACTGACGCATCCGCCTGTCCCAGCGCATCGGCGCAATCAATAAGCGCGACATAGTCCAGCTCTGAGCCGCCCACACGCTTGGGCTGAACGATCCGGAACAGACCGGTATCATGCAAGTCGCGCTCCGTCTCCGGTGGCAGCCGCCGGAGTTCTTCGGTCCTCGACGCACGATCGCGCAATCTCGGTATCAGCGCCCTGGCACGCGCGACCATAGCGGCATAGACCTGCGTACCAGGCCCCCCGTAAGCGTCTGAGTTCGGCAAGCTGCCGTTCCCTGCCATAAGCGTCTTCCTCACTGGCTCGGTCGATCCTGCATATGCTGCAACCGAGCCTTGCCAGTCTACCGCCCTGTCACCAATGATCAAGGCATGCAACTGACATGGCTACCCCGCATAAGCTCCACGATACTCCCAAAGCGGCAAAAAGCCCGGCAGCCGTCATTTCAATGTTCCCTTTGTTGCAGCAGGTGTCGGATCACACCTTCGCGTTCAGCCCGAGATATTGCGCGCAGGGGCATGCCGGCGCACGTGCGGTCAGGAGATTGCGGATCACGCCAGGTGGGACGCCGGGGCTTTGCCGGGCGACCAGGTCGACCCGCGCGTCTATGATTTCCTCGATGTCGGCGCGTACCTGTTTGATGTGGTCTTCAAGCGGTGGAATGCGTGTCGTTTTCATCGTGCCTGCCTTCCTCCTTCAATCCGGGTTCGGTCCTCAGATATGCCGCCAGCCTTCGTGTGGCGTTGGCTGCTTCGTTCTGCGCTCTGCGCAGCGCTTTCTCGCGCTGCAACTCGTGAGCCGCCACATAGAGCTGCAAATCATAGGGCAGCAGCTTGAAGCGATGTTTGCGATCCGACGGCCAGGAACGCGGCGGATCAATTTTGGCGATATCGCTGATGGCGGCGGCCACTGAACCTCCGAGCGTCGGATCAGCGAGGCCGACGTCAACATGCAGCGTCGCAATTTCCTGGATAGCAGGCCACAACCGCTCGATGCCGAGCGAAGCGCAGTCGACAATGAACCGTGCGACGTTCGCCGGAGCCGCGGGACGCGGTCCACGCCGTTCAGCTCGCACCACTTCACGAACATCGGTGCGGCGCGCATCCGCGCATGAGCCAGCACAGCGAGCAACGGATTCGCTGGGGATCGCATTCGCGCGTTCTAGCGTTTTGCCTTGCGCAACGCTTCGTGGAGGCCACACATCTGCCTGCGCAGGGCCACCAACTGTACGCGACGGCGCAGGCTGTGCGGACTGGAATCGATCTCACCGCGCAGCTCGCTGTCGAATTTTTCGAGAGCAACGGTCCGTTTCTGCACTCCATATAGCGCGAAGTTTCGCGCGATTTCGTCAGCCGCCAGCGGCTCCCCATGAAGCTTTACGGCGACTGAGTCAGCACGTTCAACGAAGTCGCGGTTGTCGTCGGCCATTTGAATGCTCCTTTGAATCGATCGCCGTCATTTCGTGGAACTAAAAGCGAGGCTCATTGAAAGGCGCCTTCGATCCCGCGACCACCCTCTCTCGCCTCGCCCGACCGTGCGTGTCATATTCCCCGAGATGGCGAAGCTCCGCGGAAGCGGCGAAAACGAGCGCGTCTAATGCGAACCGAAGAAAACCCATGGCGGCAGCAGCCCCTCTGCTGAGTCGCCGTGCCGCCCGAGGCGCCGGGCAGGCTCTGCTGCAGCTGCGCCGGGCTCTTGGGATCGATGCCGGCTATCGAAGCAATCCAGTCGGCGGCGACGCCGGATAGAGATTTTGGGTTGGCGGGATTGCCAAAAGGCGACACCGCTCCACCCTCGAAGGAGACCTGCGGCGGAACAGCGCTCGTCTGATTCAGATATTGAAAATGCTCTTCATCCGCGGGCGGCGGAGCAGCAGTAAAGCTCGGCAATAATCCTGACGGCATGCTACCGGGGTATGCAAATTCCCTGCGACGAGCGGCACTCAGCTGCGCCTCCGTGAAGGGATGGTAGATCCGACCAATTCCGCGACCTGGACCCGGCTCATCCAACCGCCCGTGCCCACGATATTCAATGTCATAGGAAGTGCCCAAGCTCCCGGAATCGTATTGTCGTCTCGCTGCTTCCCGAGCCAGTTCAATATGTGGCCTTTTCCAGTTGTTGTGACGAAAATCAAATCGGTGTCGAGCGGCCTGATTTCAACTCTCTTGAATGTCTTGGTCCCATCTGGATTAACGACGACATCACCAGAGATTCTAGCGCTCTCGTCTCCGAACACGAGCGCTCGGGTCTTGAAATCGCCAGATTCCAGATCCGTGAGATAATGCGCTATCCCCGCCTTCAAAGATGGGTCCCGCTCGTTGAGCGGCGCCAGCTTCCAACGATCATACGTCCCCGGGGCGAGATCACGACGGCCTAGAACACTATCGATGATCGGAAACATTCCCGGATGTTAGTATCGCCCCGGGCCTTCGCTTATGTACCAAGGCATATCCACCGCAAGGGCCGCCCGGCGACCGGGACAGGCGTACCGGACGGTGAGGGCTCGTAATAGTGATCGAGAAACTGCTGCCAGGTCCAACGATCACCGTTTGTCAGCTTGACTTCATTTCCAGACATGACATTTGCCTTTAGTAGTCTGCATCTTTGTAGGAATCAGAAGTGGAAATCGTGCCGCAGTTCGACATTGCGACAAGGGCGGTATGGCTCTTCGCACTTCTCGATGGCCGCCAATACATGCCAGAAGGAGCGGCTGAAATGCTTGCGCCAAGATGAACGTCCCAGAAAATCAAACCCAGAATGTTGCGATGCCGAATGGCGTTACAGCAATCTTCCGTCCTCTCCAGGGCAGCAACAAAATCTGGTGCGGTTCCGAAGCGCTCGGAACTGAAAAACGGATTCTTGACCATCTTTTTCTTTGCGACAGCAATCGCGTCCTCCTCTGACCGAATGGGATGATCTCCCGGCTCGCAAAAAGTGTTTGTGCGATAGACGAACTGAGCCGTTCCCACGAGCACGAAAACGATCAACGCAAGAACCACATTCCTGGTACGAAGGATTTTCTTCATGCTTCACTCGATCCCCTAGACGAAGCAGCTCTGCCACTACCCTTGAGATATTTCATGAACAGCGCCATGGCTTTGAGTGCAAACTTCCAGGGTTTATTGTGCAGATCCGCGGCCCCTCTTATCCGGGAAGCTTTCTCACCGTTTGCCGGATTTTCGCGCATGATAGAGCGCCACCGCGTCCTTGATATCGCCCGAACTCGATAGCCTGGCGCTAAGCGTCCGTAGATCCGCCTGCTGCCGTTCTGCTGGCGAGCGCGCCGTGCCGGGCCGCAGCACCGGCGGCAGCGGCCTCGCAGCCGCCGCATCCTTTGACTTCATCATAAGGCGATATTTTCCCGCGTCATACATCATGTGCTGAAAGATAGCGTTCCGCATCAATGGCTCGCTGTTGAATAGACGATTAAGTTCGGCGGGCTCGATGCCGCTCTCTCTGGCGGATGCCATGATCTCGGCGCTCACCGCCGCCTGCGTCGCTCTCGACTCTCCCTTCATCAGGGTCTCGAACCGCGCATCCTCGGCTCGCGCGAAACCCTCGAAATTTTGCCTGCGAACTTCTGCCTGCCGGACGTTCTCCGCGCGTTGTTGCGCAAACAGCTGTTCAGTCGCCGCCACGGTCGCCTTGACGCGCTCGAACTTTTCCGGGGCATCGCGTGACAATTGCTCCAGGGCGCCTGGCAGAGCTTCTGGGGCGATGCTGGCGAGTTCGGGAAACTGGCCGAGAAAGCTCACCTGCGCCATCTGCATCGCGGCGGCCAGCCCGTCGAGATAGGTTTGCCGGACCTTTTCGACCTCGCCAAGCTGCTCCTCGATGGCGCGGCGAACCTGCGGATGCTGCAGCACGCTTTCCAACTCGGGATCCAGTGTGCTCGACGCGGGGTCGGCGTCGTTGCCCAGCGGCTCCTTTTTGGGCTTCTCGGTCTCGGTGCTGCCGCCCCCGGCGACTTCGGCTTGCGAGAGCTCAAATCCGTAGTACTCGGCCGCATCTGGGTTGCCGGCCAGCGCCTCTCTGCGCAACGCGTCCACTTGCTCTGCAAGCGCCTCGGACGTTTCAGCTTCAGCAACGAGCCTTTCCATCGCCGTCGCGTTAGCATAGTCGCGGCTCGCGCGTGAAAGCGTAACCGCTTCGTTTTGCCCAATCGGCTCGCCGCTCGGCCCCGTATCGGCGCGAACGACGACATCGTCATTGATCTGCCCCCGCTGCGCGGCCGCTTCACGCAGCGACGCACTGTCGCCGCCGATCGACTCGCGCTCATCCTTCTCGTGCGGGTCCGGCATCGGCACGTACCCCGCATTGGCAAGGTCGTAGGCTGCGCCGGTTGGCGCGGGATCGGTTTCAGTACTCATTCAGGTCGGCTCCGTGTGATTAATCCAGGGCGAACAACTCATTGCCTCCGCTGCGAGGCCCGACCCCAATGGGGAAGGTTTGAATAATCGATATGAACGTCTCAAACGTGGACGAGATCACCCAGCAATCCCATCAGTCCCCCCCTGCATCCTGCGCGCGGCTTCGGTCGCCGCACGATAGTCCACCGCCTTGTAGCCGTTGATCTCGATCACGGCATGCGGGCTGGTCTTCTCGACATCCTGGGCCATCAGTCCGATGTGGTAGGCCGGTGCGCCCTTGTAGCGGTAGCCATAGACAGGCGTGCCATCGAAGAGTACGCCGACCTGCGCGATATCCTCCTTCAGCTGGCGGTCCGACCAGTTAAGTAAGCCCAGCAGACCACTCCCACCTTTTGCACCATTGGCTCCGGACGTGGAGGTACCGAGCAGATTCCCAATTCCACCGGCGATGGTGGCGAACTGCTGTGCTCCGGACATCTGCTGTGTGCCCGTCGTCGTACCTGACGTCTGCGTGCCAAGGCCAGCGATCGGCACGCCGATATTCGCCAGCAAGCCTAGCGCCTGGACCGGGATGCCGCGCCGTTGCGCTTCCGCGGCCAGCGTGGCATTGGCACCATAGTTCTGCGCGTCGAGCGCTGACTGCGCCGCGGAGACGCCCTGCCCCTGATTGGCAAGGTAGTTCTGCTGCAGGCCGGACAGCGCGCCGGCGGTAGTATTGCCTGCATTATAAAGTGCGTTGGCCGCCGCGATCTGGTTGGCGACGTCCTGGTTGTATTGCGCGGCAATCACTGGCGCCTGGGCTGCCGCGACGCCGCGCCCATAGGCCATTTGGTTGGCGCCGCTAAAATCGCGACCGGCGGCTGCGAACTGGCCATTCACGGAATTGGCCACATCGTCGCGGATCTGCGCGAGCTGCGAGAGCAGCGCGGGATTGTTTCCGACCATGCTGCCGCTGGCATACGGCGTCAACTGGCCCCGGAACGCGTCGAGATTGTCTCGCAGATTGCCGGCTTGCGTGTCGGCGCCGCCGCCGTTCAACAGCGACTGCGCATACCCGCCGATCTGTCCGGTATATGGGTTTCCATTGGCCGCATTGTTACGCAAAGTATCGAGCGCGCCGGTTTCGACGGATCGATAGTTATGGTGTCTGCAGCATCAGCAAAATAGCAGCAGCTAAGATCGCGGCCATACAAGCGAACACGAGCGTGCAGGGGATCACCTTTGAATATGTCCACGCTGAAGGTCAGTCCCAACGATTTCATCCTCGCAGAGCACACTTGGCCAAATCGACAATCAAGCGAGCCAGCGTCCCGCCCTTGTACCGTGTCGGCGCCGAATTCGACGCTGAAGTCTGCAGCAAGCACGACGTTGGCCGATAGAAGAATACCAAAGAACGCCAGGAATGCTGTAACCGGATTGCGTGTGCAATTACTCACGTGTGACACCCCCTTAGCGCATGCGGCCAGGATCAAAATAGTCGACGCTATCTCAGCGAAAACTGAACCTTAGGTAAAGCGTACCTACGGGTTGATTCTGGATGAACAAGGCGCCCCTGGATCCCATCCCCTTCTACAGCGACACTCGATTTGGTTTTGGGATCGACAACGATCGAATTCGCAGGGCCTGCGAAATAGCAGCAGTCCAGACTGTCGCCATCCAATCTTACGAGCATACAAAGATTTGCCTCTCGGGATATTTCAACACGGACTGTCAGTCCCAAAGCTTCCAACTTTCCATCACAAGCGTGATCGAATCGACAACTGATCGTGCCCGCGTCTCTTCCTCGGTTTGTTTCGGCACCGAAGTCGAAATTGTAGTCATCCGCGGCAGCAAGACTGTTCGATAGCAGAGTCCCGACAACGCAAATCGCCAAGATTGCCGAAATTTCGGGCGAACACTCGCACCGCGCACCTTCCATGGACGCTGCCTGAATGGAGCAAGACCTAATGGAACATAAAGTGAACATTGTCAATCCATCGCGCGCTCCCGAAGCCGGAAGCGGTTCAAGCATCTTCGTTGTCCGGCCGTTCAGGGTGAACAATTACCCGCTCGATGCGGTGAATCAGTTCCAGCGCTCCGCCATCGCCGTTCTCCAGCGGCTGCGTGGCCTTGCCCCAGCCGCGATCGAGAATGGCGTTGGCGGCCGAGACGCGCGCGGCAGGCGTCGCATCCTTGCACCGCATGATGCCGACGAGAACGCGGACTGCGGTTCGTGTGTGGCTGCGCGCGAGCGAGCGAGTTTCAACAAGGGTCTTGGCCACGCCGGCTTTCTCGCCTCTCTGGCTTCTGTCTGCATCTACATCCGCGTGCGCGACGACGGGATCGGGCACCGCAGAGCGGAAAGCAATCGTTGGAAAGTCGGTCTGCGCGTCGCGATCGGGCGGCGAAATCAATTGAATGATTTCGCTCATGAGAGTTCCTCCGATACGGCGATGACGACGAGACCAATGAGCGCGAGCGATATCAGGCAGGCGGTCATCGAAATCTCCAAAGAATCGTGCGGCATGGTTGCGGTGCGGGCGCAGACCATTTGGGGCGCGAACCTTATCCCGTTGGGGGCCGCGTGCGGCGGCGGTGACGATCCGCGCCGCAAGCCGGCGCGTTCGCGCGCGCCGGCCAAAGCTTATGGTGAAAGGGCTCGGACGACGGCACGCCCACGACGCCCAGGCGACGGGCGTTGGGAGATGCGGCGTCGTGCTGGGCAGCCGCCGTCCGATTGGGGAATTTCGGAGAGAAGTTTTCAACGAAAAAGCCCGCGACGGATTTCTCCGTGCGGGCCTTACGATTTTTGCGATGATGATATTATGCCAGTGATTTGCCCGACGTGTCAAACCATCTTAACCGTTACCGAACTGCATAAAATGCAGCGGAATAGTTTCGACGAATTGAAACTGATTTGGGTGATCATCCCAAAAGGAAAACCCGCGACCGGTTGTCGGCGCGGGCTTTACGATATCGGCGATGGTGCCAATGTGCCCCTGATTTGCCCGACGCGTCAAGCGCTGACGCAATCAGACGGAGTTCGGCGACATCGAAACCGATCAATGGATGTCGGGTCTTAAGGCCGGCTGGAGCGCAAGGAGGCGTTCGATGTATTTCGTTGCTGCCCTGCTCACTGTTCTGTCGGGCGCGTTCTATGCGGCAAGCCGTCACGAAATCGGTTCGATCGGCGTCACGATGTGCCAATATGGCAGCCCGTTCTGCGACAATCCCCTGCTGGTGTTGGTGGGTGCAGGCTTGGCCGCCTGCTGGGCCACATTCGTCAGCGTGCGCTGAGGCGCTCGTCACGAGGCTTGCTGATTTTTGTGATGATGCAATTGTGCCGGTGATTTGCCCGACGTGTCAAACGCCGCGCATCATGGCGCGTTGCTAAGACCTCGCGATCATCGCACCTGCCGATCCTAGCGAGGCGTCGGGTTGGCCGGATGGATCGGCTTCGGCCCGGCCGGATCAGGCTCCACTTGCAGCTTCGGGTCGGTCGGCTTCACCTCTGCGCCTGCCGCCCGGGCGGCCTCGCCGGTGGTGCTGTAGTGCGCGATGATAGCCGGCTGAACCTTTGGCTTGTTCCACGGCCCATAATCCACGATCAGAATGCTGAGCGTGCCGACAATCGCAACCGCAATCGCGACGAACAGCGGCGCGCCGCCGCTTCGCCTTCTCCTCGTCACGCTCGAATGAACTTGCGTCATTTCAATGCCGTAGGTTGGTTTCCTCTCGGGGTCAAATCCCGGACGAAAGGAAAGTTCCCGCATTTCTTCCATCAGGAGACACGCGCGTTCGGAACAAATCTGCTGCCCAGGCATTGTCGGCCACCGATTGCAAGCGCGCCCTTGCGCTCAGTGAGTTGCAGACCGTGAAAATGGAAACATCAGACTTGTCGCAGCCCGGGATGGCGGAGCGCGCCATCGACACCGCGACCGACGTGTCCCGAACGATCACGGAGGCATCCGCTGCGCTCCGGGTCGCCACCGACGGTCTGTGCAACGCAATTGCGACGGCGCGGCAACCGGGAAAGCCTCTTGCTGCGATCGCCGCCATCACCCGCGAAGCGCCGCTCGCAAGCCTGTTCGTCGCCTTTCTGTTCGGGGTCGCAGTCGCGCGGCGACGCTAGCCCGTCAGCTACCTCAGAATTTGCCCTTCGTTGCGTCCTTGGCCGCCGTCATGACGCCGCCGGTGATCTGCCGCATGTGTTCGCCTGCATTGGTGAACTGGCTGCGCAGGAATTCCGACTGGATCTGCATCGCCTCCTGAAGATCCGTCGCATGCACCAGCTTTCGTGCGTGCTCGAACGCAGCCTTCATGTTCTGTTCGGTGAAGGACAGCGCCTGCCTGGAAATCTCGGTGCCCGCGCCGGGCATCGACGACATGGACTTGCCAGCGGCATCGAAGAACATGCCAAACGCCTTCTCCGCCTGATCGATGGTCTTTTCGGCCAGATCTCGCAGTTCGGCCGGGACTTCGAGTTTTGGTTCAATCATGATCGCCATCTCCAATGTCGCCTTAGGCAGGTTAGCATAATTCCCGGCCGCGTCTTCGCCGTATTAACCAATGTTCGGGGCGGGTACGGGCCGTACCCACGCTCCTATCGCCCAAAGTTCAAGGAATGATTTCCTTTGCATGCACTGAGCGGATTCCAATGGTGGCAGCAGTGTGGCATAGTGATTCGGGGATGGAGAATTGATTGTGGCGTTGCGTCTCTGGATACGTCTCTCTTGGGACATGGGGATAGGATGCTGCGATCTTTCCGGCCGACGCCGACCTGCACGCGATTTCAAACCAGCATAGAAATGCCTTGCATGAAATGCGGCGCACAAATGCGCCTGGCAGCCATCGAACCACGCGATCAGAACTACGATCTGCTGACCTACCGGTGCGCGCCCTGCGACTCCGGCGAGAGTTTCCTGAAGGCGCGCTAGCGAAGTCCCTATCCGTTCACCACGGCAATGCCAGCCTGTGTGAGCACGGGTCCGTCGTCGCGCACATCGATCAGGCCGAGGTCCTTCAGAACCGTGAGATCTTCCTCGCTGACAGGCGACATCTTCAGCCTGCGCGCCTGTATGTCCCGCAACCTCCAGCGGAGACCGATAGCCCTCTCGAGGCTGAGTTCAGCAAAGGGATCGTCCACCATTGGCGTTCGGTTGTTGGCCTGCCGGAATCAAATCTTGCTGCGACGCCTCTTCGGGCACGCATCACAATGCGTCAATCACCGCCTCTGTTCCAGAGGCGACAATGCTTCAAATACCCTCCCGGCCGCGCTCCGCGTGACTGCACGCCAGGCGCCAGAGCCGGCCGGCAAAATTCAGTAACGATAGGGTTCGATATCGAGCAGCGGAAAAGCGCTGAAGACGCTCGGTAAGTTCGTCGGTGTCGCCGGGTGCAGATAGGATTTGTTCAGTTCGCCGAAACTGGTGACGCCGAGGAGTCCGAGACAGCGGATCACCTCGTCCTCCAGCAATTCCAGCATCCGCACGATGCCAGCTTCGCCCGCCGCGGCGAGCGCCCAGCATTGCAGGCGACCGATCCCGACCAGGTCAGCGCCGGAGGCGATCGCCTTGACGATGTCGGTGCCACGGCAGAACGAGCCATCGATCATGATCTTGGCACGGCCGCCGACGGCATCCACGATTTCAGGCAGCACATGCATCGCCCCGCGCCCGTGATCGAGCTGCCGTCCGCCATGGTTGGACACATAGATCCACTCCACGCCGTGGTCGAGGGCAATTTTGGCGTCTTCCGCAGTAGCGATACCCTTGATGACAAGCGGAACTTTATACTTGTCCTTGATCAGCTTCACGGTGCGCCATTCCAGTCCCTTCTGGAAGTCGCCGCCGGTGGCGCGGATACGGCTCTCGCGGACGTATCGCTTGGCGATATCGCGTTCGCGCCGGCTGTAATGGGCGGTGTCGACGGTCAGGCAGAACGCGGCATAGCCGTTGTCGATGGTGCGGCTGACGACATCTTCGACAAAGGCATCGTCGCCGCGCACATAAAGCTGATAGATCCGGAGCGCGTCGGGCGCGGCCTTCGCCGTCGCCTCGAGCCCTGGCTCGGACACCGAACTCAGCATGTGGGATGCGCCGAACTGCCCTACCCCGCGCGCGACCGCAGCGCCTGACTCAGGATCGAAAATCTCCAGCGCGCCGACCGGCGCGATCATGACCGGCAGGCGCAAGCGGCGTCCGAACAGTTCGGTGGACGCGTCGACCTTGGCTACATTTCGCAGCACCCGCGGCCGGAATGCAATCTCGTCCAGCGCCATCCGGTTTCGGCGCATGGTGGTCTCGGTCTCCGCGGCGCCGACGATGTAGTCCCAGGCGTTCTGGTTGAGCCGGGAGCGAGCTTTCCGCACAAATTCGTGGAGGTTCTGGAATTCCTCGCCGCTGGCGCCGAGCTCCACATTCCGCTCCGGCCGAATGGGCGTCCCTTCATTCATGATGCTTCTCTCCCAAGTTTTGGCGGCACATTAGCCGCAGACAAACGGGAAAAGCTACCGCCTTGAACGGGTTAAACGGATACGAGAATGGGGGGCTGCCATACGCTGGCGAGCTGGATCGGGCGAGAATTCTCGCCCCGGAGATGTTTCTCAGGCCGTATTGCCCGCCTTGCCGAACGCCCCCGCCTCGGCCAGGGCCGCGATCCGACGGTCATCGTAACCGAGGGTCTTCCGCAGCACTTCCCTGGTATGCTCACCGAGCAGTGGCGCCGCCACGGGATCGATGGTCGGGGTCAGGCTCATATTGAGCGGCGTTTCGATGTTGGGCACGGTGCCGGCCGTTGGATGCGGGATCCGGCTGAGGCGGTGGCGGTCGCGCACTTCCGGTGCATTGAAGCCCTCCTCAACCGTTCGCAGATAGCCGACCGGGATGTTGGCCTTTTTCATCTTTTCCATCCAGTGCTCAAGGCTGTCGCTCGCAAACACACTTGCGATGATACCCCGCAGCTTTTCCTTATTGGCCGTTCGCTGCTTCCGATGGGCAAATTCTGGATCGGTGACGAGGTCCGGCCGATCGAGTACGTCGGTCACCAGCCGACGGTAAAGCCGGTCGTTGGCGCAAGCCATGTAGAGGGGTCCGTCGGAGGCCTGATAGACCCCGACGGTGGGCGACCCGTTCGGCGAATTTCCAAAACGGCCCGGGTTCTCACCGCTGATCAGGTAGGCCATGCCGTAGAAACCAGTCATCGACACGGCGGTGTCGATCAGCGCGACTTCGACCTGCTGGCCACGGCCCAGCCTGTCCCGGGCGATCAACGCCAGCAGGATCGCGTTGCAGGCCGACATGCCTGTTGCCAGGTCGACGATCGGCGGCCCCGTCCGCACCGGTTCCCCGTCCGGAAAGCCATTGAGCGACATGAAGCCGCTTTCGGCCTGCGTGATTGGGTCGAAGCCCGGGCGCAGCGCCCACTCTCCCTTGCGGCCGTAGGCCGAGATCGAACAATAGACCAGGCGCGGATTGCTCGGCGCGACGGACGCATAATCGAGACCGAACTTTTTCATCACGCCGCCGGAGAAATTCTCCACCACCACGTCGGCCTTCGCGATCAACTCGCGCGCAACCTCCAGCGCCACCGGGTTGTTGAAATCCAACACGATGCCGCGCTTGTTGCGGTTCAGGCTGAGGAAGGCCGCGCTCTCACCGCCGATTTCCGCATGTTCATAGTGGCGGGTATCGTCGCCGCCCTCGGGGTTTTCGATCTTGATGACCTCGGCGCCGAAATCGGCCAGCGTCTGCGTACAGGCAGGCCCGGCGACAACCCGCGTGAAGTCGACGACCAGCAGACCATCGAGGGCTTTCGGTTCGCCCTGCGCGCGCGGCGTTCGTTCCGGCAATTGCGGTCTGGCAGTCATTTCCGGCATTTCCCCTTTTTTTGCCTGATGAAACCGGCGACATCGCCGCGACAGGCAATTTCGGGTCTTTTTACCGGAAGCAGGCGGTGTGGACCAAACCCCGATTTTGCAGGGCGGGACCTGCCGCTGACATAGCTCTTGCCGTGCGGGGCTTGCCTGGCTCGCGGCTCCGCCGCCCGATCCGGGAGATCGAGCGGCGGTTTGGTTCGCAGCGCGTTGCCCGCTGTGGCGGACCTCCCTATTCGGTGATCATCTCACCGGAACCGCCGAGCTCGGCCGGAAAGTCCTTCAGCTTCGGCAGTCCGTCTCGCATCGGCAGCACCGTCTCGGCATAATTGACATGGACACCAGGCGAGAAGGCAAGGGTCGGAAGGGTGGCCGCGAAGACATCGACAAGTCCGAGCGTCGGATGATTGGTCATCAGATGCCCGCCGCACTTGGCGCAGTACTGGCGCTGGCTCATCGGCGTCTTCGCGAACGTCGCAACGTGCTCTTTCCCGGCCGTCACCTGCACCGCTTCCGGCTTCCAGAGCGTGAACGCGTTCACGGGGCCACCGGACCAGGAGCGGCAGGAACGGCAATGACAATAGCCCATTCCCTCCGGGGCACCGGTCACCTGCACCTCGACCGCACCGCAAAAGCAGCTTCCAGTATGGTTCATGGCGTCATGTCTCCCTGGGGACGATCAAGTAGATATCAGGCCGATTTGCGCCACGGGAGCAGCATGGAAACCCGCTCCCGGTACTGACGATACTCATCGCCGAACATGCCGACGAGATCGCGCTCCTCGAGCGCAATGCCGACGAAGATATAGGCGGTGGTAACTGCGGCGAACAGCAGGTGCCCGGCGCTCATCACCGGCGCGGCCCAGAACGCGATGATGAACCCGAGATAGATCGGGTGCCGAACGAAGCTGTAGAGGAACGGAGTGCGGAACACCGGCGCCGGCATCTCGCGGCCGGCCAGGTTGTTGGCGACCTGATGCAAACCGAACAGTTCGAAATGATTGATCATGAACGTGCTCGTGAACACGATCACCCAGCCGATGAACGACAGCGCAGCAATACCGGCCGCAATTCCGGGTTCCTCGACGCTCCAGATCACGGTCGGCATCGGACGCCATTGCCAATACAACAGCAGAAGCGTCAGGCTTGCGCACAGTACATAGGTGCTGCGCTCGATCGACTTGGGAATAATCCGCGTCCACCATTGTTTGAACGACTTGCGTGCCATGACGCTATGTTGGACGGCAAATAACGACATGAGCGCGAGATTCACCACAATTGCTTCAAATAGCGGTGATTTCGTGCCTGTATCGATGTCTTTCGGCACGGCGAGCCCCGACACAAAGCCGATGGCATACAAAATCGTGATCAGAAATGTGAAATAGGCCACAGCGCCGAATAAAAATGCAGCGATCTTGGATATTCGATTTCCCGGCACCGCCGGGTCAATGGTTTGGATCTGGCTCATGACTAAGACTCCGCTCCAGGCAATGGGGGTTGCAATTCCTGGTTTTCTCAGGATGCAGCAAAAGCGAACACAAGACTTTGCCTGACGCTTGATCTCTTCATGAGAATTTCTTTAGAAAAGTTGCGACGACGCACGTGAAATTCAGCTTCGATAATCACATCCTGGACACCGATCTTCGTGAGTTGCGCCGTGACCGCGAACTGGTTGCGATGCAGCCGCAGGTCTTCGACCTGCTGGTACACCTGCTCAAGCACCGCAACCAGGTCGTCAGCCGTGACAATCTCATCGAACTGGTGTGGGGCGGCCGGACCGTCTCCGATTCGACGCTCGACAGCCGCATCAACGCCGCGCGGAACGCGATCGGCGACAACGGAAAGGACCAGCGGCTCATCCGCACCTTTTCACGCAAAGGGGTTCGCTTCGTCGGCTCCGTCAACGGAGCGCACGATACCCGGACAGGACCATCGCAGGACGCCGAGCGGCGGCAACCGGAACTATCGCTGCCCGACCGGCCGGCGATTGCGGTGCTGCCGTTCGACAACATGAGCGGCGACCGGGAACAGGAATATTTTTCCGACGGGATCACCGAGGACATCATCACCGCGCTGTCGAAACTGCGCTGGTTCTTCGTGATCGCCCGCAACTCGTCCTTCACTTACAAGGGTAAAGCAGTGCACTTGAAGCAGGTCGCCGCCGAGCTCGGCGTACGCTACGTGTTGGAAGGCAGCGTGAGAAAGAGCGGCGAGCGCGTCCGCATCACCGCGCAACTCAACGACACCGCCACCGGCAGCCACCTCTGGGCCGAGCGTTTCGACCGCGACCTGACCGACGTATTCGCGGTGCAGGACGAGATCACTGACGCCATTGTCGCGGCGATAGAACCGCAGATCTACGCCGCGGAGAACTTCCGAAGCCGGCGTAAACCGCCGAGCAGCATGGATGCGTGGGATCTGGTGATGCGCGCGCTGTCGCATCACTGGCGGATCACCCGGCCTGACAGTATCGCCGCGCAGGACTTGCTGGAACGGGCAATTGCCATCGACCCCCACTACGGTCAGGCGCTGGCCCTGTTCGCGACCAATCACATGTTCGGGGTGCATCTGGGCTGGAACGATATCGCCGTCGCGGCGCCTGCCGCCGAGCGGGCGGCGTTGGCGGCCATCGCCGCCGACAGTGAGGATGCGTGGGCGCACACCGCGCTCGCCAGCGTGTACTTCTCCACGCGCCGCCTCGAGCATTCGCTGGGCGAGTTCGAAGTGGCACTGCAGCTCAATCCCAACTTCTCGCTGGCGCAGGGATATTGCGCCCTGGCCCTATCCTATTGCGGGCGATGGCAGGACGCCTACGCGGCGACCCAACGCGCCATCCGCCAGAGCCCGCGCGACCCTTCGTCCGCGATCTATTACGGCGTCGCCGCCTACGCCCAATTCGTCGGGAGGAACTATCAGGAGGCGATTGCGCTGGCGCGCGAGGCGACCCGCCAGCGCGGCGATCTCAGCGGTGCATACCGGGTGCTGACGGTCGCCGCCGGCATGACCGGCCAGATCGAGATGGCCCGGACGGCGCTCCAGGAGTTGCGCCGGACCCAGCCCAATATTTCACTCGCCTGGATCGAGACCCAACTGCCGTGGAAGCTCGACGCCGACCGCGAGCATTACCTCGAAGGCTTTCGCCGCGCCGGGCTGGAATAGCCACGTCCGGCCCGGCTGTAGTGCGAGCCATCCCGATCGGCGCCCAGTGACCGCACGTCAGCGCGGGACGTTGTTGACGGGTATCGGGCGCTCGGTGGCATACCCATAGAGCAACGCCAGGCGATCAAGACATTCACGCAATCGCCGGGAGAAATAGTCGTTCCAGCGCTGGGTGCGCAGTCCTCGCCGCAACCCGACCTGCTCCATGGTCAGCCCCTGGACCAGGACGTCGTGCACCAGCGCCGAGCCGTCGGCGCCCAGCTCGCGTTCGGCCCTGTTCAGTCGCAGCACAGCCTTGCGCTGGCCTTCGGTGATCGGCTCGCGCCTCTGCCCGCCATCGACATACTCCCGGGTCGGGTCGACTGCCCGCGGGCCACGCTCGGCCTTCTCCCAGTCGGCCTGGAAGGCACGGCCGCCCTGATATTGCGCCTCGTCGATCTGGCGGTGCGCGTGCAGCCGGCCGAGCGGATCGTTACGGACAGAACGCAGGGCAACGATCTTCTCGCCCGGCTCCAGCGCCAGCGGATTATCGACCTGGACGGTCGCAACCTCGGCGTTGCGCGGCAAATCGCGGGACCTCCGGTCATATGCTCTGGCAGGGTTGTGTGGCTTCTTGCGCTTGGCTTTCGGCATCCGTGAAGACTCCTCTGAAAGGACTGTGAACTGGTCAAAGAGATATTCAGGCCGCCCCGACGACCCACAGCGAAGCGGCGCTCACTACGTGCTCCAGCGGCGGGAGCGGGATCGGGTCACGGCTCAAATGAAAATGCGGCGTGCAGTAGCTCGAACCGGTGCGGCGGGGGTGACCGCAAAAGGTGATCGCCCCTCCCTCCTCGTCTCCGCCGTAAGGATAACGGCAATCACCCTGCTTGAGATCGGTCAGCGAGAGATGCCGCGGCTCGATCCTGGCGCAGCGCAGCTTCTTCGGCTTGACCGTCTTGAACGCCGGGACCGGCCAAGCAGGCGCCGGCATCCTGAGCCCGGTCGGACGAGTTTCGCCAATTTCCTGCACTGTTGCAGGCTTGTCGCCTGCCAGCGATGTTGAGCGCACCACGCCTGTGAGCCCCATGCGCGCGGCACGACCGAGCGCCGCGTTGCGCGAATAACTTGTGTTGAACTTCGAATTGATCGCCTTCGCGATCTCCGAAAAGGACATGCCTTTGGCCAGGTGCTCTCGCAAGGCGTCCGAATGCTCGGGCGCCCAGTTGGTGGGTTCCATGATTTTCCTGCTCTTGTCGACGCCGCCCGACGCCTTGCTTAATTTCTGATATTCCGAAATGAAAGTCAAGCTTGATTTCGGATAATCGGAATTGCTATCGTTTCTGAAATTCGGAAGGGTCTGACCATGCTGGACATCAGGTTGATCGAACGGGGACTGCAAAAGCCGGGCAAGACCAAGGGCGGACTTGCGACGGCGATGGGCGTTCGCCCCGGCGCGGTCTCCGAGATCCTGTCCGGGATTCGCCTGATCAAGGCGTCGGAAATCGCGCCCATCATGGAGTACCTGGAGCTGAATTCGGTGCCGATCATGGGTCGGGTCGGCGCCGGCGCCTCGATCGAACCCGAGCATGAGCAGGTCCCGCCAGAAGGCCTCGGCGAGGTCGAACTTCCCTTCCCGATTGCCGAAGAAACCATCGCCTTTGAAGTGGCCGGCGATTCCATGCTGCCGAAATACGAGAATGGCGATATCATCGTAGTCTATCGCGAGCAGCGCCATCCGCTGTCGAGCTTCTACGGGGAAGAGGCCGCCGTTCGCCTGAAGACCGGCGAGCGCTATCTGAAGACGATCGAGCGGGGCAAATCCTCGACGTCTGTCAACCTTACGAGTTTCAACGCCAAGCCGATCACGGGCGTAAAACTCGAATGGATTGGCGAAATCTGTGTCACCCTGCCCCGCGGACAGATCGAGCGGCTGCGCAGCAGGGCCGCCGCCCGGACACGCAAGGCGGCAAAGGCGCAGAGCGCCCGCACACCTGATAAGCAGTGAAGGCGCTGCAATCTCTGCACCGAGTGACTCCACGCCCAGCTAGCGCTTGCGCCTCACTCGCCCGTCGACAATTTCTGCTTTTCCGAATTTTCACTTGACATACTTCCGATTTTCCGAAACAATGGCGGCATTGATTTCGGTAGCGGCTCCTTGGGGCAGACAGCCAGCATGCAGTATTTCGTCGTGATGATCGACTATGGACGCCGCGGCCGCGAGGCCATTGTCGATCCCGAAATAACACGGCGCGAGGTCATCTCCCGGATCTCATCCGGCGAGTACAAGAACATCAGCTTCATACATGAAATCGCGGATTCGTCTGTCGAAGATGTCACTGCTGACATCATGATCGAGGCCGCGGTGCGGGATATCGGCGCGACGGAAGCCGACCTGCAGGCCAGCCATTTCGATCACTTGCACGATCTTCGCAAGCATGAACGCGTCAAAGCGCACTCGGCCGCCCATTCCCTCAAACAATCGTGATCGTCGACCGGCTTAAATTGCCGACGCACTGATTAAGTGTTCTTCACGCAAAGTCTACTCCGACTGGGCGGACCGTCGGGTATTGTCCCGATTCGATTCCTCCTACCTGCGAAGCTCTTACTCCCAAATGCATCCGTCAATGAAGGCCGAGTTCGCCGCGCGCGACGGCGATCCCCGACTCTATTTGCTGCTTGGTCTCGCCGCCTGGTTTCTCTTCCTGGATCATGTCCCGCACAACGCGGTCAGTCTGCTGACCATGCGGAATTTCGGGTTCAGCGGCGCAGTCGATCTTTTCGTGTTTGTCGGTGGCTATACGGCCGCAATCTTCTACGGAAGAATGATGCTCGAACGCGGGCTGGTCGTGACGGCGACCCGCATTTTTAAGCGGCTGTGGCAGCTTTACGTCGCCTACGTCGTTCTGTTCGTGGTGTATATAGAACTCATCGGATATGTCGCGGGAAAATCGAGCGCTCCCGCACTGATCGGCGAGTTCAACGTGACGGGCATCGTCGACCATACCATCCGCACCCTGATTCACGGGCTGCTGCTCCAGGCCAAGCCGCTCAACCTCGAAGTGCTGCAACTGTTCATCGTCCTGATGGCGTTCTTTCCGCTCGTGCTTCTTGGCATCATGCGCCGGCCGAACCTCACGATGGCCGCGTCGACTTCCCTTTACGTCGTCGCCCGTTACCTCGACTGGAACCTGTCTTCATTTCCTGACGGGCGCTGGTCCCTGAACCCCTTCTGCTGGCAGTTGCTCTTCGTGTTCGGCACCTGGTTAGCCTCGATCGGCGCGCAGCAAAAGCAGGCCTTGAGCACGTTCCAGGATTATTGGACCTTGCGCGTTGCGGCGTGGCTGTATCTGATATTTGCGCTGGTCGTGACGATCGCAGGGAGATACCCGCAAATTGGCGGGATCGTTCCGGATTACCTGCTCGATCTCTTTCTTCCCAACCCGAGAGAAAATCTCGATCCTTACCGGGTGCTGCATTTTCTCGCGCTGGTATTCCTATTCACTTGCGTAGTGCCGCGTGACTGGCGCGGATTCCAATGGCACGCGCTGCAGCCGGTCATCAAGTGCGGCGAGGAATGGCTACCGGTCTTCTGCGCCGGCGTGTTTCTTTCGTTCGCCGCCCATCTCGTCCTGATCACAGGACCGAACCTGCTTGCGATGCACATTCTGGTTAGCGTCGCCGGGATCTCGATCATGACGGCCGTCGCCACCTATGCATCTTGGTCCAAACAGCAGGACCGCAAGCCCGCACCACGCGGCCAATCCATGACCGGCCCCTCAGTCCACCGGCAACCTACCCGCTAACCGCATCTCGCTGTCGCGCAACGTGGTCGAGTCGAGCTGGCGTTCGAGCTTCAGTTCCCGGCGGCGTAACGCTGTTCGGTTACACCCGCTCGATGATGATGGCCGGTGCCATGCCGCCGGCGGCGCACATCGTCACCAGGCCGCGCTTGAGATCGCGCCGCTCCAGTTCGTCGAGCACCGTGCCGATCAGGATCGATCCGGTCGCGCCAATCGGATGGCCAAGCGCGATCGAGCCGCCATTGACGTTGACCTTGTCGCGATCGAGCTTGAGGTCGCGGATGAATTTTTCAGCGACCACCGCAAACGCCTCGTTGATCTCGAACAGGTCGATGTCGTCGAGCGTGAGCCCTGCCTTGGCCAGCACCTTGCGGGCCGCCGGCACCGGCGCATTCAGCATCAGGGTCGGAGAGTCCCCCATGTTCGCCATCGCGACGACGCGTGCGCGCGGCTTCAAGCCATGCGCCTTGGCGTAGCTGGGCGAAGCGAGCAGGATAGCCGCCGAGCCATCGACGACGCCGGAGGAATTGCCGGCGTGATGCACGAAGTTGATGTCGAGATCGGGATACTTGTCCAGAATGAGTTTCCGATAGGTGGTGCCCTTGTCGTCGAGCGCATAGTCCGCGATTGCCGGGAAAGCCGGCTTCAGTCCAGCCAGGCCTTCCATGGTCGTCTGCGGTCGCGGGTACTCCTCGCGGTCGAGCGCGAGGCTGCCGTCCTCGCGATAAACAGGCACCAGGCTCTTGTCGAAATGGCCGCCCTTGATCGCCGCAGCCGCCCGCTTCTGGCTTTCAAGGCCTAGCTCGTCGACATCCTGCCGCGTGATCCCCTCCAGCGTTGCCACCGCATCGGCGCAGACGCCCTGGTGCGATTGCGGATGCTTGGCACGCAGGCGAAGGTTGCCGTTATCCATCATGAACGGCCCCTCGCCGCGGCGGCCCTCCATCGACATCATCTCGGTGCCGCCCGCAATCACCAGATCTTCGGAGCCGGACATGATGGAGTTAGCGGCCATATTGACGCTGGTGATGCCGGAACCACAGAACCGATCCAGCGTGACGGCGCTGGCGCGCACGTCATAGCCGGCATCGAGCGCCGACATGCGGCCGAGATCGCCGCTCTGCTGGCCCCGTTGCGAGCTGGTGCCCCAGACGATGTCGTCGACATCTGCGGTGTTGATGCCGGTACGCTCGGCCAGCGCGCGCAACACCGTTGCGCCGAGTTGCTGCGGATGGATACCTGACAAGGCGCCCTTGCCGGCCTTGCCGATCCCGCGTGGCGTCCTGCATGCATCGATGATCAGCGCGTCAACCATGGTGTTTCCCTCAAGGCCTGATGATTGGCCGCATTTGCCGCCGATCAAGCAACAAAGTCAATCCAGTCCGGCGCCGCCGGATTCCCCTACCGCCCCCGCAGTGCCAGGATTTTCTCCGCCGCGCGCAGATGCGGCTTGTCGATCATCTTGCCGTCGATTTTCACGACGCCTGATGCCGGATTGTCGTTGAACGCCTTGACCACTTTTTCCGACCAGGCGATCTCCTCGTCCGTGGGCATGAAGGCGGCATTGACGACGTCGACATGCTTGGGATGGATCACCGCCTTGGCCAGGAAACCGTCCTGCCGCGCGGCGATCGCCTCTTCGCGGAGCGCATCGAGGTCGTTGATATCAGTGGCGATGGTGTCGATGGCGACTACCCCTGCCGCTGCCGCACTGATCAGGCAGAGATCGCGCGCCAGCAGGAACGGCCCGTGGTAGCGGCCGTCGGTCCGGTTTCGCGATGCCCCCAGCGAGGCTGCCAGGTCCTCGGCACCCCACATCATTCCCCATAGCCGCGGGCTCATGTTTTCGAAATCGAGCAGCTTCAGGACGGCCCTCGCCGTCTCCGTAGCGACCGTCACGATGCGCGTCGCCCCCGGTTCGATCCCGGCCGCGGCCTCGAAGGCATCGAGATACAGCGACAGACGGTTGACGTCGGCGGCGCCGACGCATTTCGGCAGCACGATGCCGTCCGGCCGGCCCGGCATGACGGCCGCGAGGTCACCAAGCGTCATGCCGGTATCAAGCGCGTTGACGCGGATGTAGTATTTCTGGGACGAGTTCCTTGCATCGAGCATTTCGCGAACCGTGCGTCGTGCGCCGACCTTTTCGTCCGGCGCAATCGAATCCTCGAGGTCGAGGATCAGCGCATCGGCGGCGGTCTTCTTCGCGTTCTCAAACTTGCGCTGGCTGTCGCCGGGAACGAACAGGAACGATCTCATTTCCTCACGCCTTCGGCTTGCAGTGCATCAGGCCGGTCCGGCGGCAGCTTGCCACCACCTCACCGCGCTGGTTGGTCATGGTGTGCTCGAACTCGACGATGCCCTGGGTCGGCCGCGACTTGCTGGCGCGCTTCGAGATGATCTTCGTATGTGCCTTCAGCGTGTCGCCGTGAAACACCGGCTTCGGGAATTTGACGTCGGTCATACCCAGATTACCGATCGTGGTGCCGAACGTCGTATCGTAGACGCTCATGCCGATCATGATGCCGAGCGTATAGAGGCTGTTGAACAGCCGCTGGCCGAACTCGGTATTCTCGGAGAAATGTGCATCGATATGCAGTGGCTGCGGGTTCATGGTCAGCAGGCTGAACATCGTGTTGTCCATCTCGGTGACCGTCCTGGAGAACTCGTGATGGAATTCGCGGCCCACCTCGAACTCCTCGAAATACAATCCCGCCATCAGCGTCCCCTGTAGTTTGGCGTCCGCTTCTCGACAAACGCGTTCAGGCCTTCCTGACAATCTTCCGTCGTTGCGACGAGCGCAAAACTTTCGGCCGCATTTTCCACCGACCGGCGGAAGTCGGCATCGACCGCCCGCATGAAGGCATCCCGGCCGATCTTCATCACGATCGACGATTTGGCGGCAAGCTTCCGCGCAATCTCACGCGCGCGGTCAAGCGCTGTTCCCTTCGGCACGACCTCGCTGAGCAGCCCCATGCGAAAGGCCGTCGCGGCATCGAAGGGCTCCCCGAGGAACAACGGCCCAAAAGCCTGGTGCTTTCCGACCAGTCGCGGCAGTTGCACGAAATGGATCGCCGGAATCAATCCAACATCGATCTCCGGATAGCCGAAGGTCGAGGCATCGCTGGCGATAATCATGTCGCAGGAGATCGCGATCGTCATGCCGCCGGCGCGAACGGCGCCGTCGATGGCCGCGATGGTCGGCTTGCCCATGCGATACTGGGTGTCGTTGAGCGCGAAATACAGCCGTTCCAGGAATTTCTTGGTCTCGATCCCGGGCTTGCCCCTGACGATGTCGAGGTCGAGCCCGGCGCAGAACACCTTATGTGCGCTACCGATGACGACCGCGCGAACCGCTTCGTCGTCCCGTGCCTTCGCCAGCACCGCCAGCAGCGCATCGATCAATTGCATGCTCAGCGCGTTGACCGGCGGACGGTCCAGCATGATTTCCGCAATGTTGCCGGAGACGGAATAGCGAACGAGATATTCACTCATGCTGCGCCTCCCTCGGCCTGACGCACCGCGCCGGCCTTGACCAGATCGTCAATCGTGCCGCGTTCGAAACCCGCCTGCAACAGTACTTCGTAGCTGTCCTGTCCGATATCCGGCGCCGGGCATAGCTGATCCTCCGAACGGCTTGCGATCCCCGGTGTCCGCGGCGAGAACACGGCACCGACGCCCGGCGTTTGCTGGCATACCGCCGCCGCGGTCGCTTCGACATGGACATTGCGCAGCCATTCGCCGGGATTGAGTATCCGTTCTGCAATGAGGTCGGCGGCATGCAGCCGCGACAGCCAGACATCCGTCGGCTGTGTCAGGAACACTTCCCGCAGTTGCGGGATTAGCACATCCACGGCATCCGCCCGCCGCGCAAAATCGGCGAACCGCGGATCGACGGCGAGATCCTCGCGTCCGATCGCAGCGCACAGGCGCTTGTATTGCGGCTCGTTCACCAGCGTGACCATCATCCAGCCGTCGGTGGTTTGGTATGAACCCGCCGGCACATTGAGGGCGCGCGGCGTACCGCCCTCCAGTATATGCTCGGCAACCTTGTGGCCGAGCAAGGCGGAGGTCGACTGACAGAGGTTGACGTCGATCCAGCGTCCGGTGCCGACGGTTGCGCGCGCGAACAGCGTCGTCGCGATCGCCTGGAAAGCATAGACGCCGGTGACGACGTCGGAGACGGTGGTGCCAGCCCGGTGCGGGGTGCCATCGTTACCGACGTTGATCGATACGAATCCGGAGAATGCCTGCGCCACGGAATCCGAACCCGGCCGTTTCGAATAAGGGCCGCTCTGCCCGAACGCGCTGACCGACAGATAGATCAGGCCGGGATTGTCGCGCGACAATTCCTCGTAACCGATCCCGAGCCGCGCCGCGACGCCGGGCCGGAAGCCTTCGATCAGAACATCGCACTCTTTCGCAAGCCGCCGGGCGATTGCGATCCCGTCCTTGTGCTTCATATCGAGGCAGAGGCTGCGCTTGCCGCGGTTATAGACCGCCGACAGCGTGGTATGACTGCCATAGGTCGTACCGAGAAATCGCGACCAGTCACCCTCCGGGGGCTCGACCTTGATGACGTCGGCCCCGTATACGCCGAGCAGCATCGCGCAATAGGGCGAGGCGATCCCCTGCCCGAAATCCAGCACGCGCACGCCGCGATACGGCGCCTCGTGCGTCGGCGATAGCTTGCGTTCAATGGTCATCTCTGCTCCCGGATCGGGCCGAAAGCTACAGCGCGAGGTAGCGCTGACGAATGTCTTCGTTGGCTTTCAGCTCTTCGATCCCGGATGTGTAGACGATCTGGCCTTTGTCGATAACCGTCGCGCGGCTCGCAAGGCCACGGCAAAAACGCATGCGCTGGCTGGCGAACGCCTTGGCGGTGCTATTGGCTACCACAGCGGGGCGCGATAAGGCTTGATCACAGCCTCGCTCCAGCGGAACGTCGTCGGGAGGATTCAGGGATGGGAATGGAAACGCAAGCCGGAAGCTCGCCACGCGCGGACAAGAGTAACGGCCATGACCGCTGAAGGCATCGTTCTCGTCACCGGCGGGAGCCGCGGCATTGGCGCAGCAACCGCAACGCTTCTCGCCGGGCAAGGCCAGCGTGTCGTGATAACCGACATCGCGCCGGAGCCACTGGCAGGGACACGAGCATTCCTTTGGCCAGCCCCGTTCGACGTCGCCAGCGAAAGCGCCGTCGTCAGTGGCATCGCCGATATCGAGGCCGCGCATGGCCCGATCACCGGCCTCGTCAACGCCGCCGGCGTATTCGGCAAGATGCACAGAATCGAGCGCGTGCGGATGGAGCAGTGGGATCGCGAGGTCGATATCGACCTGCGCGGCACTTTTCTGGTCGCTCGCAGCGTCGGCGTGAAGATGGCCGAGCGCCGCCATGGTGCCATCGTCAATATCGCTTCCGTCGCGGGCATGACGTCGGGACCCATCCACGCTTATACCGCGGCGAAAGCCGGCGTCATCCAGATCACGCAGACGCTTGCGGCCGAATGGGGCCGCTGCGGCGTCCGTGTCAACGCGGTCTCCCCCGGCTTCACGCGCACCGCCGCGCTGGAAGCCGGCATTGCCTCGGGCGCGCTGAACAGGAAGTTGCTCGAAAACCCGACCGCGATGAACCGGCTGGTCGAGCCGATCGAGGTCGCACAGGCGATCGCGTGGTTGCTCTCGCCGATGAGCAGCGGCGTGACTGGAATCAACCTTCCGGTCGACGCCGGATATATCGCAGGTACCACCTGGGCCGCCTACGGCGGTCTGCGCGAAGCGCCGAACGCTCAGTGAGGACACAGGCATGAACATCGAAGTACCGCGCAAGAAACTCGATCTGTCGTCGGCGATCGCCGAGGGCGATATCCGCGTCCTGCTGATGGTCCTCGTCCATATGACCGGCGATGAACGCTGGCTGGAACCGCCCTACAAGCCGAAGCGCGACGTTCGCCTGATCCCGGATCCGCAAGCCGGTGTGCCGCCGGAAATCCAGGCGGAAGTCCGCGCCGCCGTTCTGAAGCTGTTCGCAAACGGCGAGCCGAAGCCTGTCATCACCGACCCCGGCGATGAGCTGATGCTGAAGATGATGCGCGCGACGCTCGGCGAAAACGTCGCACCGGAATATGCGCCGCTGATGCGCGAGGAAATGGGGTTTGTGCCACGTGAAGCGCGCTGGACCAGGCCTCCTGCTGCCGAGAAACTCGCGCAGCAGCATGTGCTGATCGTCGGCGCCGGCGTCTGCGCCATCGCGCTAAGTGTCACGCTCGGCCGGCTCGGTATCCCCTACACCATCGTCGAGAAGAACGCCGACCTCGGCGGCACCTGGTATGTCAATCGCTATCCTGGTTGCGGCGTCGATACGCCAAACCATTCCTATTCCTTTTCGTTCGGCACTCGGAATCCGTGGACGCGCTACTTCGCCCAGCGCCAGGAATTGCTCGACTACCTAAGAAAGGTAGCGCTCGAATACGACATCCGAAAGCATCTCCGCCTCAACACCGAACTGATCTCGTCGCGCTGGGACGAGAGCAGGCGGCGCTGGATTTCGACGCTCAGGACCGCCAATGGTGAGGAGACATTTGAATCGACCACGCTGGTGAGCGCCATCGGGCAACTCAATGACCCCTCGCCCGCGCACTTCAAGGGCGAAGAGGATTTCAAGGGCTTGATGCTGCACTCGGCCTTGTGGTCGGGCGACATTGATCTCGACGGCAAGCACGTCGCCGTCATCGGCACCGGCGCAACCGCGATGCAGCTCGTGCCGTCGATCGCCGATCGGGTCGCGTCGGTCACCGTCTATCAGCGTACCGCGCAATGGGCCCGACCTGTTGCGGGATACTCCGACCCCATCACCGAGGGCGCGCAATGGCTGCTCGCGCACCTGCCATTCTACGTTCAATGGTATCGCTTCAACATGTTCTGGCGCTACGGGGACGGCCTGCTGCCGTTCCTGCGCAAGGATCCGGACTGGCCGCATCCCGATCGCGCCGTCAACAAGGGCAATGACCGGCATCGCGAGGAGCTGACACATTTCATCCTGTCCGAGCTCAAGGACCGCCCCGACCTGATCGAGAAATGCGTGCCGACCTATCCGCCCTACGGCAAGCGCATCCTGCTGGACAACAACTGGTTCAAGACGCTGACCAGGCCGAATGTCGAACTGGTCACCGACGGGATCGATCATTTCGCGCAAGACGGCATCGTTGCGTCAGACGGCAAATTGCGGCCGGCAGACGTCATCGTGATCTCCACCGGCTTCAAGGTTACGGAGATGGCCGCACGTCTCAACATCAGCGGGCGAGACGGCAAAAATCTGAGGGAAGCTTGGGCCAACGACAACCCGACCGCCTATCTCGGCCTCACCGTGCCGGACTTTCCGAACTTCTTCGTGATGCTCGGACCGAATTCTGGCCCCGCGCATGGCGGCAGCGTGATCTTCCAGTCGGAATGCCAGAGCCGCTACATCTCCGCTTGCCTCGTCGAAATGATGGAGCGTGATATCGCCGCCATCGATGTCCGCGCAGAAGCGCACGATCAGTACATTCAGAAAGTCGACGCCGAACATCAGCAGCTGATCTGGACTCATCCCGGGATGACCACCTACTACCGCAACGGTCAGGGCCGGGTGTTCTCGGCGATGCCGTGGCGCTTCGTGGACTACTGGGCCATGACGCACGATCCGGATCTGAGCGATTACCGTCTCACGAATGCCTGACAGCGTGCGGAACTCAACACATCAATCCGTTAAGATAACTTGACACCCGCCTATATCTGCCGCAGCATTTCCCACGCTGCACCTGCCGAAGTTACGGAGCGTTCGGCTCCCTGCTTCGCAGGCATTGACGTCCAGGATCATACGATCAGGACGGCACGCAGTTGGAGCGGACATAGGTCCGTGGGCCCACACTTGGAGAGGAGCATGACGCCGCCGGATCAAACCGGTGACCTTGCTCAGCGCAAGGTCCAGGCGCAGTTGAGGTCGTAGCAGCTGCCAGCCTCATTGCGCCTTCGAAAATTCGAATACATTCACGGGACTGGAGCGCAAAGGCCACGCGCTATCGGATTCCGAAACAGTACTGGTGTGTACCAGAAATCCTTCGCAGAGACGAAGATGCCGGGCCCCGCGATGCTCTAACGCACCGGGGCCCATTCGTTTTTGCAGCGTCAAAACCGCGCAGCCCGGCTCTATGCTGCCAGCCGAGCCAGGGAAATGCCATGGGAAAGCCGCGCGTCCGCATCTACACTTACGCCTTCGTCGCCAACAAGCGGCTGTTCGAGCTGGAGGAGAAATACGGCGTCGAACTGGAATGGCTGCCCTACACGCTGCGCATTCCCGAATTCATGGGCAGCGTCGAAGAGCGGACACCGCATTTCTGGCGCAAGGTGCGTTACCTCTACATGGATGCACGCCGCTACGCCAACGCGCAGGGCCTCACCATGAAGGGACCACGGCGAATCTACGATGCTTTCTATTCCAGCGCGGGCATGCTGTTCGCGCAGCGCCATGGCCTTTTCCGTCCTTACCACGACAGCGTGTTCCGGCGCTTCTGGAGCCATGATTTGGAAATCGACGAGTTGCCGGATATCTCCGGCGTGATTGCCTCGATCGGCGGTTCGGTTCAGGAATTCGAGGCTTACGTCCACGGCTCCGCACGAGCCGAACACGACCGCATCATCGACGAAGCCGAAACGCTCGGCGTGTTCGGTGTCCCGACCATGGTCTTCAACGGCGAATTGTTCTGGGGCAACGACCGCATCGATATGCTGATCGAGCGGATCGAGAGGCCTGATTCAGCCGTGGCGGCGCTCGGCAGCAGGCATCGCAAATGAAGCCGCGCACTTAACCGTCGGCGAGATGCTCTCAACACCCCGTCGTTCAGAGCGCATTCGAATTTCACCCGCCAGACCTGCAATAACGCCGAGAGTGCCTGCCTTGCGGCGCAGCGAGTTTTGCAGGTATTTTGCCTCTCAACGATCGGCCCCGCTCGGCCCGATAAGCCATTCCGTGGAGAAACGCCATGAATCCCCCCGTCAGTTCGCCTGCCATCAAGGTCGTGAAATCGGTTCGCGAACAGGTGAGCGCGGAGGAATGGCAGGCGCGGATCGATCTCGCGGCCTGCTACCGCCTCACGGCGATGTACGGCATGACCGAGATGGTCGCCAACCACATCTCCTGCCGGGTGCCCGGGACCACCGACCAGTTCCTGATCAACGCCTACGGGATGCTCTACGAGGAAATCGACGCCTCCAGCCTGATCAAGGTCGACGTCGAGGGCAACACGCTGCTCAATGCTTCCGACTATGACGTCAACGTCGCCGGCTTCGTCATTCACAGCGCCATCCACATGGCCAAGCATGACATGGATTGCGTGGCGCATACGCACACGCCGGCCGGCATGGCGGTCTCGGCGATGGAATGCGGGCTGCTGCCGCTGGCGCAAACCTCGATGCGGTTTCTCCACATCGCCTATCACGACTTTGAAGGTATCGCCGACAATGTCGATGAGCGTGAGCGCCTGGTGAGAGACCTCGGCGACAACGAAGCCATGATCCTGCGCAACCATGGCCTGCTGGTCGTCGGCCACACCGTTCCAGCCGCGTTCAACGTCCTGTTCCGGCTCGAGCGCGCCTGCCAGGTCCAGGTCATGGCGCTGTCCTGCAACACCAAGCTGATCTATCCGCCGCAGGGCATTCTCGAAGACACCTACGAGAGGATGCAACCGAAACCCGGCCGCAGCGCTCGCAATGGCGACCTCGCGTGGCCGGCGCTGCTGCGCAAGCTCGACCGCACCGATCCGTCCTATCGCAATTGAGTATCCTGCGGCTCTCAAAGCTTGCCCGCCCTCGCACGATCTTTGGGCGCAGCCTGCCTGTAATTTGATCGCACATATCGTCGCTAAATCGCCGATGCTGATGTCACGCGTAGTGACAGGTGCGTCCGATGAAGACGTTCATTCGAGTAGTTGAACTGTGGGTCCCCGACCGTACCCGCACCCGGCTTGAGTTCGGTGGCTGCCTTGCCGGCGAGGAGTATTTGGAATTCAAGGCCGTCAGCGAAAACGCGCTGTTCGCCTATGACGAAGGCCTTCCCGGCAAGGCCTGGGCCTCCGGCCATCCCGTCATCCTCACGAAGTTCTCGAACTCCTATTTCAAGCGCACGGACGAGGCGGTCGAGGCCGGGTTGACCTGCGGCGTGGCCCTGCCGGTCTTTGCCGGCGAATTCCTGATGGCGGTGATGGTGCTGTTTTGCGGCGACGACGAGAAGCATGTCGGCGCCATCGAACTCTGGCACAACGATCCCGAGAAATCCCACGAGATGGGCCTTGTCGACGGCTATTACGGCACAGCCGACATGTTCGAGTTCAACTCCCGGCACACCAAATTCCCGCGCGGGTTCGGCCTGCCGGGCCGGACCTGGAAGGCCGGCTCCCCCCTGATCATCAAGGACCTGCACAACGCCAAGAGCTTTTTGCGGTGGGAGGAAGCGTCCGAAATCGGCATCAATTGCGGCGTCGGCATTCCCTACAGCACGCCCTCGGATCAGACCTGGGTCGTGACCTTCCTCTCCGCGCAGGCGACGCCGATCGCGAGGCGCTTTGAAATCTGGGTGCCGAACCCGTCGCGCAACGAAATGGTGTTTCAGTCCGGTGATTGCAGCAGGAACGCCGATCTGGCCTCGCTCTATTCGTCAAAGACGATAGCAAAGGGCGAAGGCAGCATCGGCGGCGCATGGGCCACCGGCATGCCCGCGATCAACGAACATCTCAAGGTCGATCAATCGATCGCGGCGCAGGCGGCACGCGCGGCCGGAATGAACCAGATCGTCGTGCTGCCGGTGATCGAGAACGCCCTGCTCAAGGCCGTCCTCGCCTGGTATCTCTGAGCGGTTCTTCACCGATGGATCAGCCCGCCTTGCGCCCGTGGTGACTGTGCAACTGCGAGGAGAGAAGACGTCGCCACTCGTTGAACTCCGGACTTGCAATATCGCGCGGCCGCGGCAGGTCGATCAGATATTCGTTGTCGATACGGCCGGGCCCGGGCGACATCACGACGACCCGATCGGCCAGGAAGATCGCCTCTTCGATCGAATGGGTGACGAAGAGAACGGTCAGCCCGGTGCGCGACCAGATATCGACCAATTCGTCCTGCAGGCGCTCGCGCGTCATCGCATCCAGCGCGCCGAACGGCTCATCCATCAGCACGACCTCGGCGTCGTTGGCGAGCACGCGGGCGATCGCGACGCGCTGCTTCATGCCGCCGGAGAGTTGATGCGGATAGACGTCGGCGAAGTTCTGCAGTCCGACAAGCTCGATGAAGCGGTCGGAGGTTTCGCGGATTTCAGCCTTGGTGCGGCCCCGCGACCTCGGCCCGAAGCCGATATTGTCGCGGACATTCAGCCACGGAAACAGCCCGTAATCCTGAAACACCATGCCGCGGCTCGGGCCCGGCCCCGATATTGGCATGCCCCACATGAGGTTATCGCCGTGCGTGGCGGCCTCGAACCCCGCGGCAATCCGCAACAATGTGGACTTACCGCAGCCGGATGCCCCGATCAGGCAGATGAACTCGCCCTTCTTCACGCGCAGATTGGCGCCGCGCAACGCCTCGATCGAGCGACCGTTCTGCGAATAGGTCTTGCCGACGTTCCTCATTTCCAGGATCGGAATCGGGGCCTCAGCCATGCGATGGACTCCAGGCCAGAAGCCGCCGTCCGATGAGCATCACCAGCTGGTCCGATAGAAACCCGAACGCGCCGATGACGATCATTCCGGAAATCACGATTTCGGTGCGAGAGAGCTGGCGCGCCTCCATGATGATCGCCCCCAGCCCCGTCTGCACGCCGGTCATCTCGCCGACGACGATCACGACCCAGGCGAAGCCGAGCCCCAGCCGCATTCCGGTAAAGATGGACGGCAGCGCGGCGGGCAGCACGACACGAAAGAACTGCGCTGATTCAGTGCAGCCGAGCATCGCCGCCGCCTCAAACAGCCGCGGCTCGACCGAGCGCACTCCGAAAATCGTGTTGACAAGGATCGGATAGAACGCGCCGAGAAACACCAGGAAGAACGCCGAGCGCGGGCCGAGGCCGAAAATGATCATCGCCAGCGGCAACCATGCCGTCACCGGCACCGGACGCAATATCTGGATGGTCGGATCGAGCAACTGCCGGACAATCGGCACGCGCCCGATCAGCATGCCAAGCGGCAACGCGACGATCAGCGCCAACGCGAAGCCGCCATAGACGCGGCTGATGGAGGCCAGAAGATGGATATGCAGGGTCTTGCTGTAGGCGTCGTCATTGACCCCGCCGAAGGCGAGATCCCACAATTCGAGCCAGACTTCGTAGGGCGGAGGGATCAGGCTCCCGGGGCGATTGACCGTGGCAAAATGCCAGATCGCCAGCATCGCGGCAGGGAACGCGACCGCCAGGAGCAACGGCCGCAGGCGCGGCCACCATGTCAACGCCCATGACGTCTTGCGCGCGGTGACCGCCGCATTCTCGGTATCGGCCGCGAGCGTCGTCACGATCAGGTCGGCTTCACCGCATCGACAAAGCTGGTGTCGATGAATGTTGCGAAATCCGGCAGGCGCTTGATCTGCTTCAACGCCAACATGTGGTCGGCGTAGATTTTCGATTGCTCGATCTGCTTGGCCTCGAGCTTCCATGTCAGTTCGACGTTCGGCACCGAAGCCTCGATCGCCTCCTTTTTCTGACCGAGCTTGCTGGACGCCATCGCGACCATGGCGTCCTTGTTCGTCGCCGCGAAATCCGTCGCCTTCTGATGGATGCCGAGCATCACGCGCACGAGGTCCGGCTTTTGCGCAATCACGTCGCGATGCGTGCCGAACACCATGTTCAGCGAGCCCATCGCCGTCGAGTATGGGTATTCGACCAGCGAACCGATGCCGCTCGACAGCGAAACGCCGGGTCCGGGCTCGGCGCCGACATAGGCATCGATATCGCCGCGCGACAGCGCGATATGCATTTCGCTGAAGGAAACGCGGACCGGCTCGACGTCCTTGATCGTCATGCCCTCCATGCGCAGCCGCTCCAGGAAGAACACTTCCTGCGTCGTCCCAGGAAACACGGCTACCCGCTTGCCCTTAAGGTCCTTGATCGCGGCAATCCCCGCGTCCTTCTTTGCGATGATCGCCATGCCGCGGTTGCAGGTCGAGGCGATTACCACGACCGGCTCTCCGGCCGCGGCGCCGAGCAGCGCCGCGGCAATGCCGAACGCACCGAAATCGACCGACTTGGTCACCACGGCATTCTTGCACTCGGTCGGCGTTTCGAACGGGAGCACCTCGATCTTGTAGCCCGCCGGCACGAACTGTTCGTAGAAATAGGGCGCGATGGAGTGGATCAGTTTCAGCGCGCCGGCCCGAATGACGACCGGCTGTTGAGCCCTGACGATCGCCGGACCGGCGAATAGTCCGGTCCCAAGACCGGCGCCAAGCCCGGCAATGAATTCGCGTCGGCGGATCCCAGATGTCATCGAGCACTCCTCTTTTCTACCAAGAGAAATGCAACAAACATGCCGCCGGAACAGAGCTTTGCCGGTGCCTCAAGGGTGCCCGAGCCGCGCGCTCAAAGCGTCGCGCTACCTCAATTCCGGCCCGGGCGCCCGGGGATTTTCCGCGACTTGAGCTCCCTGCGCGGAAAATGGGCGCGGAAAGACCAGTTGATCAGGAAACAGGCGGTTATCGCAGCGTCCGAAAGAACTCCCGTACTTCCCCGACGAACAGGTCAGGCTGCTCGAATGCGGCGAAATGCCCACCCTTCGGCATTTCGCGCCAGTGCCGGATATTGGTGTAGCTCGCCTCCATCCATTCCCGCACCGGCGTGACGATTTCCTTGGGGAAGACAGCGACTCCGGTCGGCACCGTGACCTTGTGAGCCGTGCGGCGCTTCGGCCCAAAACTCTCCCAGTACAGGCGGGCCGATGACGCGGCGCTCGCCGTAACCCAGTACAGCATGACATTGTCGAGCAGTTCGTCGCGGCTGAGGATGTTTTCGGGGTGGCCGTCGCAATCGGTCCAGGCCCAGAACTTTTCCAGAATCCACGCCGCCTGTCCGCTCGGCGAATCCGTTAGTGCATAGCCAAGCGTCTGCGGCCGGGTCGACTGCTGTTTGGAATAGCCGGAATCCCAGTCGGCGTAATATTTGATCCCTTTGAGCGCCCGCGCCTCCTCTGGCGTCGGCGCGCCCTCCACATTGGGCCGGACGCCCATCGCAAGCGTGATGTGAATGCCGGCGCAATGTTCGCCATCCTGCGCGCCGATTGCCGTGGTGACCGCCGAACCCCAGTCGCCGCCCTGCGCACCATAACGGGCGTACCCTAGGCGATCCATCAGCACCGCCCAGGCGGACGCAATGCGATCGACGCCCCAGCCGGTGATCGCCGGCTTGGCCGAAAAGCCGAAGCCGGGCAATGACGGGCAGACGACGTGAAACGCATCCGCGGCCTTGCCGCCATGCGCGGTCGGATCGGTCAGCGGCTCGATCACCTTGTGAAATTCGACGATCGAACCCGGCCAGCCGTGGGTGATGATCAGCGGAATCGCTTCCGGATGCGGCGAGCGGACGTGCAGGAAGTGGATGTCGAGCCCGTCAATCCCGGTCTTGAACTGGGCGAAGCGATTGAGGCGAGCCTCGCGCTGGCGCCAATCATATGTCTCGGCCCAGTAGTGGCAGATATCCTTGATCCACTTGAGCGGCGCGCCCTGACTCCAGTCGCCGACCAGTTCGGCTTCCGGCCAGCGCGTCCTGCGCAACCGCGACTTCAGATCGTCCAGCACGTCGTCGCCGACGGAAATGCGATAGGGCCTGATTTCAGCGTGCATGACAAAGTTCCTGATTGATGAGCAGCGGTCTGATCGGCGAACCGCTCAGTTGAGCCGTAACTCGGTGATATGCCGTGGATCCGGACTCAACTCGTTACGCTCCACACGCTTGACGATATCAGTCAGCGCGGCATTGGCCCGGCATGCGAGGCCGAGTTTTTCACCCTCGCGCACGATCAGGCCGTTAATGAATTCGATCTCCGTACGCCGGCCCTTCTGCATGTCCTGCCCCATCGAGGGACGCTGCGCGCTCGAGGTACGCTTGCTGTCCTTGAAGCGCTGCCCATCGCAGGCGTGCATGGCCGCCTCGTCGCCCTCGCCGGCTCGCGCGATGGTTTCGGGAGGCAGATGCAGAATCTCCTCCAACTCATAGCCCTGCGCCTGCCCGACGCGGATGGCTTCGCTGCCGAGCCTGATCGAGAAGCGGCGGATCGGCTCGCGCTGCAACATCTCGCCGCCGGTCAGGCCGGTGCATGCGGACAGCCCGTTGCCCATGGCATTCGCCACCAGTTTCGACCAGCGCTCACCCCACAGATTGCCGGTTACCTTGGCGCTGTCGGCGTATCCGACCAGCCGGCAAATCTCCTCTGCCCGCGGCGTGATGCGGCCGTGAACCTCGCCGGTCCGAAATACCGTGTGCGCCGCGCCGCCCTTGCCGGCGCCACGGTGGATGTGGCCGGGCGCCGGCAGGTTGACCGTGATGCTGCTCGCGATGCAGCCGAGCGTCTTGCCCCAGCCGACGATGCCGGCGATCGTCTCTTCATTCATGCAGTTCTGCAGTGAAACGACATAGCCGTCCGGCGCGAGATATTGCTGGATCAGCATGGTGGCCCAGGCCGTGTCATAGGACTTCATGCAGACAAAGGCGATATCGACCGGCTTTTCCTTCGACAGGACCTGCGCGTCGGTGACATGCAGCGCCCGCACCGGAACCGAGAATTCCGCAACGTCCATGGCGTGGGTGACGCGCAGGCCATGCTTCCGCATATGTTCGACGTGCTCGGGCCATGGATCGATGAACGTCACGTCCTCGCCCGCCTGCACCATATGGGCGCCGGCATACCCGCCGACCGCACCCGCTCCGACGATGACTATCCTCCGGCCCATGCTTCCTCCCGCTTTTCTTCTGAGGGTGAGGATAGCCCGTCGAGCAGTTGCACGGGAATAGCCCGAGCCAAGGGTCTGCGGATGGCAGCCCTGCGCGCGCGGGACGCCGGATCAGCAGAGCGAAACTTACATGTCGATTGTCAGCGCATCAGATTTACGATGCACTTTCAATAGCTTCGCTGCCTAATGACTAACGTCGTCCGCCCATCAGGCGCAGCAGCATCATGAACAGGTTGATGAAGTTCAGATACAGCGACAGCGCGCCCATCACGGCCTTGCGGCCCATCGAAGTAGCGTCATCGTTGCGGTCATACATCTCCTTGATCCGCTGGGTATCGTACGCCGTGAGGCCGGCAAACACGCCGACGCCGATGATGGAGATCATCCAGTCTAGCCCGCTCGATCTCAGGAACAGGTTGACTAGGCTCGCGATGATGATGCCGATCAGGCCCATGAACAGGAACGTTCCGATGCCCGACAGGCTTCGCGGGGTGGTGTAACCCCAGAGGCTGAGCGCGCCGAATGCCGCCGCCGAGATGAAGAACACCCGCGTGATCGAGGACTCCGTGTAGATATGGAAGATGGTCGACAATGAGATCCCGACTAGGGCGGCATAGAGAAAGAACAATGCTCGCGCAGTTTCTACCGACAACGTGTTGATCCGGGCGCTGATAAAGAACACCAGCCCCAGCGGCGCCAGTATCAATACCCACATCATCGGGCTCTGAAGCAACTCAGGGCCGGTGAGCTGATAGGTCAGAAACGCGGCCACGCCGGTCAAGCCGACGCCCGCGGCCATGTAATTGTAGACGCGCAGCATGTACTGACGCAGGCCGGCGTCTATGGCGACGGCGCCGGTAGCGGGAATTCCAGGGGCCGTTGCATTTCGATCGTAATCCGACATGTTCTAACCCTCCCCGATGCCGGCGACCGCGCCGGCACGCTTCCGGCGCTCTGGGTCCACCGGATGTGTATCGCCCCAATAGGACCAGAACGCCATGGCGAGCCCGACGAGGAACACCGCAGCCAGAATAAAGAACAGCGCCGATTGCTTGACCCACGAGATCGCCGGAACGGCCAGCGCCAACGCAAGTCCAAGAAAGCCGATTTGCAGCGACCGCAGGTGAACACCGGCTAGAAACGTACCCAACGCCAGCAGTACGAGAAGGATGAGGCTGGTGGCCAGCGTTGGCATCAGCTGCTGCACGCCTGCAAGGAGCATGATGTTCATCGTCACGAGAACGGCCAGCCAGTGCAGCGCCTGCGTCCACATCAGTCGAAAGCGTGAATCCTTGTCTTCGAGTTCCGACCATTGGGTGACGACGCAGACGATCCCCATCACGATGGCCAGGAACTCCCAATAGCCAACGAGCGGCCGCTGCGAAATATTGGTGTAGCCACGCCCCCGATCGCCAGCGCAAGTATGGCCAGAAAAGGCAATTGCCTGCGAAGCAGGCTTCTCTTGCCGGCGTTGTGATCAACGACACTGCGATCTGACGACGCATCGAGCTCGGTCATGGGAAATGCCCACGCGGTATATGCCTGCCTGTGGCTATTCCGCCCTCCAACCTGCACCTGCTCTGCCGAACGCGTGGCAGCGATACTCGCGCATCACCGCACTTCCGCGCTGTAGCGGCGATACTTCCGCACAGTTGCACCAATAGTGCACCGCAGGACATCAGATGATTACCCTAGCGGGACAGGGAATTACCCTGAAAGACAAGCGCCGTTTCCCGTGTTTATCTCCCTGGTCAGGCAGATCCAACCGAAATGCGCATGGCATCGCAGCCTCTACGGGACTTTTGCACGTGCCCGAGCGTCAGCACGCTGCACCGTTGTATGCTGGATGCCATAACGAGACGTCAAGTCCAAAGGAGACTCCCATGTCTGATCTGATCGTAATCGTTTATCCGTCCGAGGAGAAAGCCGAAGAAGTACGCCAGCGCCTGTTCAAACTGCAAAAAGAATATTTAATCACCATCAACGACGCGGTCATTGCGGTAAAGACCGACGCAGGCGCGGTCAAACTGAACCAGCTCGTCAACACGACGGCCGTGGGAGCGGCCTCGGGAAGTTTTTGGGGCCTGCTGATCGGTGTACTTTTCCTCAATCCGATCGTAGGTGTGGCACTCGGCGCGGCATCGGGAGCCCTCGGTGGCGCGCTGTCCGATTTTGGTATCAACGACAATTTCATGAAGGAACTCGCGGCGAGCATCCAGCCGGGTAACGCCGCGCTGTTTGTTCTCATCAAGAACATGACGGCGGACAAGGTTCTCAAGGAAATCCAGGATGCCGGAGGCACGGTGCTGAAAACGTCCCTTGACGAGTCGAAGGAACAGATATTGCGGGATGCTCTCGCCAAGGCAGCCCCCACCGAGACACCACCGCAACCGACACCGGCGACGTAAGTGCAGTTCGGCGACCGCAGCCGGTTGCCGGAATGTAAGAGAACATTGGAGCCAGCGCCGTCTGTGGCGGGTCTGATTCTGCAGGACTGAATCAGACCCTAGCCACCGCCCTGAGGTTGCCCGTCTACAACGATGCGCTCGGGCGTAAGCAGGCCGAATGATCCGTCGTGCTGCGCCGCCAGCGTATGAATGTAGAAGTAGGTATTCTCGTCGTCGGTCGCTTCCATGACCGGGGAAGGCGCCGACACGATCGAGAGGCCGGCACATTTTCCGATCCAGTCGGTATGCCGGTGACCATGCAACAGCACGGCCCGGTCACCCAATGCCTGCAATCGGCGAACAAACCAGTTTCCATTCACCAATGCTGTACCTATTCGCTCGGACAGTACCTTTGTGACTGTCGGATATTCGATGACATGGTGGTGAAGCGCGATGACCCAGCAGGCCCCGGGATACTGCGCGGCGGCAATCTCAATCCCCTTTACCTGCTCCAACGAAATCATCCCCAGAGCGTTGGTAAAGGAGAAGTGCGTATCCGCGTTCGAGTCCAACAGGATAATACCGAGACCGTCTGCGCGGTCGGGCGGCAACACCATCGGGAATACTGCCGCCCATAGTTCATTCAGAGCCCTGGATAGTCTCGGTCTTCCGACGTCGGCAAATCTGGCGATCTCCGCGCGATGCGGATCGAGCGCTTCGGAGAGGCTGCCGGCCAGGCAGCGTCCGGCTTGATCGATCAGACGAACGCGCCCGCCATGAAGCGCATCAGCAGCGGACAGAAACCGGAGCCGGCGCAAGGTTCTGTTCGGACTAGTCGGAAGATCGAGGCGGGCCGGATTGGCGCGGTCGACGATGTTGAGATCATGGTTTCCTGGCAGTATCAGAGCCCGCTCGGCGAGCGGGGGATAGGCCATCAGCGCGTCGAAAAATTCCGACCATTCCGCGGAGCGGCCCGCATCTGTCATGTCGCCGGTGATGACAATGGCGTCGATGGGATTTTTCGCGTGGATTGAGTCCAGCTGCGCGAGCAGACGGTTGAGGCGCCCATTTCCACGCGGGCCCGCGCGGCCGCTCTCGATCCGAAAGCCGTAGCGCTCGCCCACAACGTGAATGTCCGACAAGTGGGCGATGCGCCACGTGCGGCCCGCGCGCGGATTTCCAGGAAACTCACCAAAATCCCGAAGCCGGGGCATAGTCGCGTCGGCGACTGCCCAGACGAGCGAGGCGACGGCGAGGTAGGCGGCCACAAGCACGATGCTGTTGGCCAGGGCGACGGAAACCAGATCGCGGGGCGAAGCAAGATCCGTGACATGCCCCAGCCAGCGCGAGCTCGGCCAACTAACCAGCAACACTGCCAGCGCAGCAGCAGAGATGACGACGCCTGCCGCCCCGGCGGTGCCGGCGCGCACCGCCGCGAGCTGCTGTTCATTGAGACGCGATTGCACCAACTTCTCGACGAGCTGTCGCAAACCCTCCCGGCAAACGATGTAGATCGGTTCGACGGCGAGCGAATTCAGGGACCAAAAGCTGCTCTCGGCCATGCGAAACATCGATCGCACGCCGAAAAACCCAAGGGCGACGACAGCCACAAGAAGCAACGCGGGCCAGACGCCGAGGAGCGGTGATGTGATCTTGTGCGAAACCAGACTTACCCAGGCGGAAGCAACGAGCGGCGCCATTCCGAGCAGCAAGGCTGGGACAACAAACAGCATGATCCAGGACAGGATCAGCTTGGGAAAGCTGATCTCGGCAAGCATGCTGCCGGCAAGCGATAGCAGCGAGCGGCGCTTGGTGCTTGACGCGTCGTCCTCAACGTCGCCGCCGCGGGGATCGATGACTGGATTCATGACGGCCTTCTGACCATGGCGAGCACGCCAGCGCTACTACTTCGCTATTTGAAGTCACGTTCCAGCCAGTCTTCGACATAGAGCCGGAGAACGGCGACACGGCCGACTGCAAACAACGGCATCGCAAGTGCAATGCCCCATACGCCGAACAGCGAGCCAAACAGGACGATCGCTACCAGGGTCCATGCGGGAGGCAGCTCAACCGCCTGACGTTGAATGAGGGGGCCGACCACGTAGCCCTCGATGGACTGTATGACGGTGTAGATCCCGACGGCCCAGATCAGCATCGAGGGACCCAGAGGCATGGCGACCAGTCCGACCGGGATGGCCGCCAGTATTGGGCCGAGATAGGGCACGAAATTCGATACGCCAGCCTGCAGACCGAGCAAAAAAGCACCTGGAAGGCCCAATAGATAAAGGGCAAGCCAGACGCACGCGGTCATCAGCACGATCCTGATGAACTGTCCGACGAGCCATGAGCGGAGCACCCCTCCCATCTCGTCCAGCACGTCCCGCACACGCTCGCGCGACGAAGGCTTGACCAGCAACACTACGCCATCGCGGTAGGCTTGCGGATCGAGCGCGAAAAGCAGGCCGAGAAATACGATGACGAGGGTGTTGGCCAGGAAGCTGGACGCGGTCCCGACAGCCGTCTGGGCATGCCCGAACAGCTTGTCATGATCGGGAAACCAGCGGGAGAAATCACGACCGCCGTCCGGACCGAACAACTCGACCCCAACGGACTGGAGCCGCTGCTGCAGGATATCGATCTGGGCATCCATCACACGTATCAGCAGGCGCGCTTGTTCGGGGACCTTCCCTATTCCCCAGATGGCTCCCAGCACGATCATGCCCGTCAGGATGAGAATCACCAGCGTCAACCGCCACGCACGGCTAAAAGGCATCACCGGGCCGAGTGCCCGGGCACAGGCATCGAGAAACGATGCGAACAGGATGCCCGCGAAGATGATGAGGAGGCTGGACGACGTCCGCCATACCAGGAGAAGCCCGAGGGTGACACTCAATACGATGAGAGCCCCTGCGACGGTGAAACGACGTCCGGCGCCCTCTGCAGCCGGTGCGAACCCGGGCTGCTGAATGTTTTCGGCAGTTCTGTCTGGATCGGTCTTCGATCTTCCCATTGAGCCTCGACACTCTTTCCGGACGATAACGGCTTCGGTTGGCTGCTTGCGACCGGCATGATCGCATGTTCGCTGGGGGCGCCTCAACCGGAAGAGCAGGTTCAACAGGCCAAAAGAGTAACCTTCAAAGTCCGATTAATTTTGTACGGATTGCATAGCGGACGAGTTCGGCCGTGGACGAAATATTGAGCTTGCGCATGGCCGACGCGCGGTGGGTCTCAACCGTCTTGACGCTCAAATTCAAAACCGCGCCCACGGACTTGTTGGTGTGCCCCTCCGCAATCAGCTGAACGACGCTCTGCTCTCGCGACGACAGCAAGACTTCCGACTTGTCCTTCTTGTTCGACAGATAGTCTTGAAGCAGCTTCTCCAGGAGGACACTGGTGAAGTAAGGTCGATGGTCGAGCAGCGCTTCGATTGCCGCAATGAGGTGGCTCCGCGCATCTGATTTGAGCAGGAACCCCCGCACGCCTGCCAGGAGAACTTCCGTCAGGATCTCCTCGCTTTCATGCATCGTGAGGATGAGCACTTCGGTGGGTAGATGATGCGATTTGATTCGACGGCTGACCTCCAGCCCGTTCATGACCGGCATCGAATAATCGACGATTGCCACATCCGGCTTGAGCTTCAAGGCCAGCGCAACGGCATCCCTGCCATCGACCGCCTCCCCACACACGGCCCAGTCGGCGCGAGTTTCGATGATCGCGCGGAGACCGGACCGCACGACTTCATGGTCGTCCGCAATCAGGATCTGCTTCACAGTGACGTTCCCATCGGTTGGAACCACTGGCCGGGGACTATCGGCGACCGCAATATGAGTAGACTAATGCGACAGTAAGACTGACTTATCGTACTGGGCAATTTGCCCGACGTTAATCCAACAAAACCCTGAAACTCGTGGATGATTATTGGGATACCCCTGTTGGACCACCCTCGACATTCCGAACACGCCGCTCACCAATTGGCCCCCCCGCCCCCATGAACCAAACGGACCTCTTCAGGCCTCCACGAGCTTGCTGCGAACCGCGTATCGAACCAGCCCCGCAGTCGAATTGATGTTGAGCTTGCGCATGGCGGCGGCCCGATGGGTCTCTGTCGTCTTTATGCTGAGGTTCAGGATAGCACTTACGCCCTTGTTGCTGTGTCCTTCCGCAACCAGTCTGACGATTGTCTTCTCTCGCGGTGAAAGCAACTGGTTGGCGTCGGCCCTGCCGGTTGTTACGCCCTTCACTTCGCTAGAGAACATGCTCTTCAATTCGTTCGAGAAAGATCCCGCGTAGAACGGCTTGTGAATGATCAATGATTCGACAGCCGCCAACAGCATTTTGTTGGCGTCAGATTTCAGCAGGAATGCGCGCGCCCCCGCCCGAAACGCCTGCAGCGCAAGCACTTCGGAATCATGCATCGTAAAGATGAGGATTTCAGTGGTCTGTTGCTGTTCCCTGATGCGCCTCGCAACTTCAATTCCCGTCATGATGGGCATCTCGTGGTCGATAATGGCAACATCGGGCTTCCTGTCGAAAGCCCCAGCGACCGCCTCTTTGCCATCGCGCGCTTCGGCGACTACTTCCCAGCCGGCACGCCCTTCCAACACAGCACGCAGTCCCGATCGTACCGCTTCGTGATCGTCAGCAATGAGAATTCGCTTCATGATCGAACTAGACTCCAAACAGAGTTCAATGCCGCAGCACGTCGAGCATCATCGACATTATCCTGGCGTTCGGCTCCAAATCTCCTCGTTCTGGCGAACTCCTCCATCATTCCGAGCAGCGCTTTCAATGTGGCTGCGCGATAGGCCTCTGATGTCCAGGAAAGCCGTGGCGACGCGCCGGCTGACGCACGCCCTTAAGTGGAACAAAGTGCGGAATGACTGCACACAATGCAGTACCTCGGCCACCGGCCGCTGAATGGATTTCCAGAGTACCGCCGAGCTGCCGCAACCTGGCCCTCATGCCCGGAATTCCGACACCCAATGAAATCGCCTTCGAACCTGATCTCGCCCGCTTGCGAGGCATGCCGCGGCCATTGTCGGTGACCTGGAGCCTGAAGTGCGCATTTGTCGCGACCATCGCGACCTTCACCTGTGTCGCGTGGGCATGACGGAAGACATTCGCAAGGGCTTCTTGGACAATTCTCAGCACAGCGCGCTGCCGCTCGTAGGATAATTGATCCACCTCGGGCACGATATTAATACTGGTCTTGAGCGAAGTGCGCGCTGCAAACCCCTCCACGAATTTTTCAATCGTCGCCTTCAGCCCATCGTTCAGCAGATATTGCGGGTGCAGCAGGTAGGTGAAGGCACGGATTTCCCTCTGCGCCTGATCAATCGACGCATCGATATCATCGAATATCTTCTCTCCGCCGTCGCTATCCTTGATCGCACGCCGCAATCGCATGACGTTCAAACTGGCGGCAATCAAATGCTGGCACGTCGAATCGTGCAGATCTGACGCAATCCGCTGTTGCACCTCTTCCTGAAGCGATAGCAGCCGGAGGTCCAGCTCCGCTGCAGCCCGCCTCCGGGCTCCCCTGTCGGTGACATCGACGGCCGCGCGCTTTTCGATCACCCGGTGGCTGCCGACGAGCTTGACGATGTTTCCGGTTTCGGGATCACGGACTGGATTGATCGTTGTTTCAAACTCGCGCCGCCGCCCGCCGAGAGTGAGGTGCTGCCGGTGGCGGACCGGTCTTCCTTCGGCAATGCAGGCGTCACAGGAAGCGCAAATCGACTTTGCGTCTTCCACGCTCATGCAGTCTTGAACAACCCTTTTCTGGTTGCCTTCGATCGAGATTCCCAGCGAGCGCTCGAACGCCGGATTCATGCTCTCGTAGAAAAACTGTCCGTCATCTGAAATCTGCAGCCCGAAAAGGTATTCCGGAGCATGCATCCAGTGAAGTTCATGGTACGCCGGCCGGGGACTCATCGTACGTTCGCCCCTGATAGTTCCCGATCGCGCGGTCCAGCGTAGTGCTCGACTTCCTTGGGCAATGTTACTCTACGTCGCGCTCTTGGATTGCCTAAGTAAATACCCTCCGCAAAACACGCGTCAAGCATCTGTTTTGATGCCGGAAAGCGGGATTCTACTTGGCACATTCTGCACATTCTCTTTTTGTTTGAATTTTTAATCCAGAGGTCACAATCAAGGATTGAGCGCGATTTCAGCCACTTAACGAAGAAAATGAAGGAACTATCGAAAATTCCGAACAGTCGAAATTCGGCAAAACTTCCAACGAACACGGCAATCACTGAGCAAAGGGCATCTTCGACGAACCCAACTTTTCTTCTGGAAGAGTTCGGTCGCAATCGCTTTTGCATTCCTGTTCGCTGGCCGAATCATAAACCGTAAACCGACGAGACGCGGCGTTGGTGGAAGGCAGTATACCAGTTGGCGCTGGCGCAATCGTCATATGCGCGCGACGCCTTGTTCGTGGCCGGGCAATCAGCCGGAACGCTCAGTACATTTGCTGATGGCTAAGGGGCTTCGCCCGGCTGAAGTTACCGAGAGAGATCGATCAGGCGCTGCCATCCGGGGTCCAGCCATGCCTTCACGCTGCGGCGAAGTGAAATTGTGTCGATTGCTGATGACAGCGCTTGTTGCAACCGCGCCGGCATTATCGCTCGCGGCGTGTCAGCGCGAGACCGAAGCCGCCGCGCCGGCCGCCCGGCCGGTGCGGACGGCGACCGTCGAGAAGCGCGAGGCCGGCCAGGCACTGACATTTACCGGCCGCATCGAGGCCGAGGATGAGGTGAACGTCGCGTTTCGGATTTCGGGGCGGCTCCTGGAAAACAACGGCAAGCTCGGGGATCGGGTGCAGGCCGGGCAGATCATTGCACGCCTCGAACCACAGAACGAACTGAACACGCTGCGGCAGGCGCAAGCAGGTCTCGCCGCTGCCCAGGGACAATTGACGCAGGCGCGCAATCACTTCGAGCGTCAGGAAACACTTCTTGCGCAGGGATGGACGACGCGGGCCAACTTCGATGTCGCGACGCAGGCGCAGCAAACTGCCCAGTCGCAGGTGGACGCCGCGGAAGCCCAACTCCGCACCGCGCATGATCTGGTGAGCTTCACAGAGCTCAAGGCCGATGCGCCAGGGACAATAACCGCAACAGGCCCTAGCGCTGGCGAAGTCGTTCAGGCAGGGCAAATGATCGCCAGGCTGGCGCGGAAGGACGGGCGCGATGCGGTTTTTGACATTCCCGCCCAGCTACTTCGGTCGACAACGAGCGATCCACAGATCACCGTCAGCCTGACCGACGATCCGTCGGTCAAGGCGCAGGGCCGAATCCGCGAGGTCGCCGCCCAGGCCAATCCCGTCACCCGGACCTTCGAGGTCAAGGTCGGCTTGACCGATCCCCCGCCCGCCATGCGACTTGGAGCAACCGTCGTCGGGCGCCTGCAAACCGATTCCGGGCCGATCATTGACATTCCGTCAACGGCCTTGACGAAGATAAATCAGCAACCTGCAGTGTGGATTGTTGATCCCTCGACTAAAACGGTTTCCATCCGAAACGTCGACGTCTTGCGTTTTGATCAGGCGCGGGTGGTCGTTTCCCAGGGACTGGACACTGGCGAAATCGTGGTCACAGCAGGCGTCCAGGCACTCCACCCGGGCCAGAAGATTCGCCTGCTCGGGTCAGAGCCATGATCAACCTCTCCGAATGGGCGCTCAAACACCGTTCACTCGTCGCCTACATCATGATCGTCGCCGTCATTGCCGGCGTCTTTTCCTACTACCGGCTTGGCCGGAGCGAAGATCCTTCCTTCATCATCAAGACCATGGTCGTACAGGCGGCCTGGCCGGGAGCGACCGTCGAGGAGACGCTCAAGCAGGTAACCGAGCGGCTCGAGCGCAAACTGCAGGAAACGCCTCACCTGGACTTTCTCCGCAGCTTCACGCGCGCCGGCGTCACGACGATCTTCGTCAACCTGAAGGGCAGCGCGAACGCCAAGGAGGTTGCCGACACCTGGTATCAGGTCCGCAAGAATATCGGAGATATTCGCCACACGCTTCCGGCGGGAATCGTCGGACCCGGCTTCAACGACGACTTCGGCGACACATTCGGCATTATCTACGGCTTTACCAGCGACGGCTTCACGCATCGCGAACTGCGCGATCGTGTCGAGGATATCCGCTCCCAGCTTCTCCTGGTGCCCGACGTCTCGAAAATCGAAGTGTTGGGAGCTCAAGACGAGAGGATCTTCGTCGAATTTTCGATCAAGGAACTCGCCACGCTGGGGATCGACCGGTCCGCGTTGATCGCGGCACTGCAGGCGCAGAACATCGTGCGCCCGGCTGGAACGATTGAAACCGGCAACGAAAATCTTTCGCTGCGCGTTTCAGGCGCGTTTACGTCGGAACAGGACGTCGCGAACACCAATTTCGTAGCGGGTGGACGCGTGCTCCGGCTCAGCGACATCGCGCAAATACGGCGCGACTATTCCGACCCGCCGCAGCCGCAATTTCGAGTCAACGGCGCGCCGGCCATCGGGCTCGCAATTGCGATGCGAGACGGCGGTGACATCCTTGCTCTGGGCGCAAACATCAAGCAATTGATGGCGCGGGTCACCGCGGACCTCCCAATCGGCATAGAGCCCTTTCTCATTGCGGACCAGGCCGTCACCGTCGACGGCGCCATTTCGGAATTCATGACATCGCTGCTGCAAGCGATCGCCATTATTCTCGTTGTCAGCTTCATCAGCCTCGGCGTCCGGCCTGGCCTCATCATCGCGCTCTCCATTCCGCTGACGCTGGCCATCGTCTTTCCGATCATGCAAATGGCGGCCATCGATATGCAACGCATTTCGCTGGGCGCGCTGATCATCGCCCTCGCTTTGCTCGTCGACGACGCGATGACGACGACCGACGCCACACTGAATCGCCTGGCGGCAGGCGACGACAAGGTCGAGGCCGCGACCTACGCGTTCCGAACCTACGCCCTTGCCATGCTCGCGGGAACGCTGGTGACGATCGCGGGCTTCGTCCCCGTCGGCTTTGCAGCGAGTTCGGCCGGCGAGTACACGTTTTCGCTCTTTGCGGTAGTCAGCATCGCGCTGATCGTGTCCTGGTTCGTCGCGGTGATCTTTGCGCCACTGCTGGGCGTCGTCATTCTCAAACCGCCGAAGGCTGCGGCCAACGCCGAGCCCGGCAGGGTATTCCGGTGGTATCGGAGTTTTCTCACCTTCGCCATGCGGGCGAAATGGCTGACCATCTTCGTTTCGTTGGCGCTCTTCGTGGCATCCTTTCTCGCGCTTCCACTCATCCCCCGGCAGTTCTTTCCGTCCTCAGACCGCCCGGAATTGCTGGTCGACCTCAGTCTGCCGCAGAATGCGTCGATCTATGCCAGCGAAACGGCGGCACAAAAACTCGATGCTGCGCTGAAGGGCGATCCGGACGTCGCGCGCTGGAGCACCTATGTGGGCCGCGGTGCCATTCGTTTCTATCTGCCCCTCAACGTTCAGCTGCCGAACAGCTTCTTCAGCCAGGCGGTGATTGTTGCCAAGGACGTTGCGGCACGCGAACGACTTCGCCTGAAGCTGGAAAAGATCCTGGCCAACGAATTTCCAAGCGCAATTTCGCGGGTCTCCCCGCTTGAACTTGGGCCTCCGGTCGGATGGCCCGTGCAATACCGCGTCAGCGGCCCCGATGTAGATCAGGTGCGCGGGATTGCTCTCAAGGTCGCCCAGATCATTGCCACGAATCCCAAGGCCGAAAAGGTCAATTTTGACTGGATCGAGCCCGCCCGCCAGGTGCGCATTCGCGTCGACCAGGATGAGGCGCGCCTGCTGGGGCTCAGTTCGCAGGCAATAGCCAGCGTTATGAATACCGTCGTATCCGGTACCTCTGTTACGCAGGTGCGCGACGATATCTACCTGGTCGATGTTATCGCCCGTGCGACGGATGAGCAGCGCGTCTCGCTTGATACCCTGCGCACCGTGCAGGTGCCGTTGCCGGGCGGGAGAACGGTTCCGCTCAGTCAGTTTGCGACCTTCGAATACGGCCAGGAATATCCCCTGATCTGGCGCCGCGACCGCGTCCCGACCCTGACGGTGCAAGCCGATATCGTCGCGGGCTCCCTGCCGGAGACCGTTGTAAGTGCGCTTTCGCCCAAGGTTGACGCTCTGACGAAAACCCTCCCTGCCGGCTATCGCATCGTTGTGGGCGGGACCGTCGAGGAAAGCGCGAAATCCCAGGCCTCCGTGATCGCCGTGGTACCGGTCATGCTGCTTATCATGCTGACCGTCCTCATGGCGCAGTTGCAGAGCTTCCAACGGTTGTTCCTGGTTCTCAGCGTCGCGCCGCTCGGCCTGATCGGCGTCGTCGCGGCACTCCTCCTGTCCGGCAGGCCGTTGGGCTTCGTAGCCATTCTTGGCATCCTGGCGCTGCTAGGCATGATCACCAAGAATGCAGTGATCCTGATCGGCCAGATCGAGGCAGAGCGTTCTCAGGGAAAAAATGTCTGGGATGCTGCCGTCGATGCCAGTAGCTCCCGTTTCCGGCCAATCATGTTGACCGCCGTGTCGACCGTTCTCGGCATGATACCCATCGCTCCGACGGTGTTCTGGGGACCGATGGCGTTCGCGATCATGGGAGGCTTGCTGGTAGCGACAATTTTGACACTGATATTTCTGCCCACCTTGTATGTTGCCTGGTTCAGGGGCGTCGAGGGATCGTCAGCCTCTTCGTCGAAGTCCAGCGTGGCGGTTTGAATGAAATCGCCCATGCGGGACGTGTACCGAACCGGTCAGCACAAGCGTTAGCGAAAATGGGTTTGCCTTGATCGAACCCAAACCATGGCTTCGTTGAACGTCATGACATCCTCGTCGAATTCATCCGATCAGAAGCTCTCGCGCGGCGCGCTGATCGCACTCGTCGTCGGATCGATGGTCGGCTCGGGTATCTTTGCCCTGCCGTCGTCGTTCGGCCGCGCCACCGGCGGCCTCGGTGCCCTGATTGCGTGGGGAATCGCGGGCGCGGGAATGCTGATGCTCGCTTTCGTCTTTCAGACGTTGTCGAGGCGTAAGCCTGATCTGGACTCGGGCATCTACGCCTATGCCAAGGCAGGCTTTGGCGATTACCCTGGTTTTGCATCGGCTGTGGGCTACTGGATTGGTTGCTGTCTGGCCGATGTCGCTTGCCTGGTTCTGATCAAGGCGACGTTGGGCCAATTCTTTTCGGTCTTTGGCGACGGAACCACCCCAATCGCGATCGCCGCCGCGAGCGCGCTCTTGTGGGGCGTGCATATCCTGATCCTGCGCGGCATCAAGGAAGCTGCGGCCCTCAATACGATTGCGACCTTCGCCAAGATGGTGCCGATACTGCTCTTCATCGTCATTGTCATATTTGCATTCAAGGGCGACGTCTTTGCGGAAAACTTCTGGGGCGGAGAAGAGCCGACCTTCGCCAACGTATCAAATCAGGTCCGCAACACGATGCTGGTCACCGTGTTCGTTTTCGTCGGGATCGAGGGCGCGAGTGTCTACTCGCGCTACGCCAGGAACCGGAACGATGTCGGGATCGCGACCATTCTGGGCTTTCTCGGCGTACTCGCCCTGCTCGTGCTTGTCACGATGCTGTCGTACGGCATTTTGCTGCGTCCGGAGTTGAGGGCGCTCGCCACGCCTTCGATGGCTGGCGTACTCGAGGCCATCGTCGGACCGTGGGGCAAGATCTTCATCAGCGTCGGCCTTCTCATTTCCGTTCTCGGCAACTACCTGTCCTGGTCGCTGCTCGCCGCGGAAGTCCTCCACTCCGCGGCGGTGAATCGCACGATGCCGACGTTTCTCGCATACGAGAACGCCAGGAAGGTCCCTGCGGGCGCGCTTTGGCTGACGAACATCGTCATTCAGGTTTTCCTGCTCGTCACCTATTTTGCGGAGTACGCATTCACGCTTGCGCTCAAGATGACGAGCTCGATGACCCTGATTCCCTATTTGCTCGTTGCCGCCTACGGGCTCAAACTCGCCTGGACCGGAGAAACCTACGCGGCAGATTCGCGTAGCCGCGCCGTCGACTGGATCCGCGGCGCGATTGCGACGGTTTACGCCGCCGGCATGATCTACGCCGGCGGTGCGAAGTTTTTGCTGCTGTCCGCACTTCTCTACGCGCCCGGAACCGCCTTGTTCATCATCGCGAGACGCGAGCAGAAGAAGGTCACCTTTACCCCTGTCGAGTGGCTGCTATTCGGCGCCATCCTGATTGCGGCAGCCATCGCCCTGTACAGTCTCGCGGCTGGCACGCTTTCGATCTAGCAGCTTGTCTTCGCATTCGCGGCAAGGGTGTTCCCTCACCGGCGTCTCGGTGGATCACCCGATATCGGGAGTCACGCCAAACGTGCAGGGTGCTTGCAGGGGGCCACCTCTGAAGCAGCGCTGCAATTGCGGCCACAACTCCGTCGGAGTTACCGCCAATCCAGCCTTATTGGGGTCATGGCCGTCTAACGAGGATTTTCGTCATCGGAACTGTCGGGACCGGCATGACGTCGCAGCCAATACAAAAGCTCTCTTTGTTCGCCCTGACCGCGATGGTGGTCGGGTCGATGGTGGGTTCGGGGATATTTTCATTGCCCCGGACCTTCGGCATTGCGACGGGACCTTTCGGCGCCATCTTCGCATGGAGCATCGCGGCGGGCGGCATGTACACGCTGGCCCGCGTCTTTCAGGCGCTTGCCGAACGCAAACCCGATCTGGATGCCGGCGTCTATGCCTACGCCAAGGCTGGATTCGGCGATTATCCCGGCTTCCTGTCCGCGCTCGGCTACTGGATCGGCAGTTGCATCGGCAACGTTTCGTACTGGGTCCTGATCAAGTCGACGCTCGGCGCCTTCTTTCCGGTGTTTGGCGACGGCAACACGGTTGCGGCGATCGTCGTCGCCTCGATCGGGATTTGGCTTTTTCACTTCATGATCCTGAGAGGCGTGCAGCAGGCTGCCGCCATTAACATGGTCGTTACCATCGCAAAGATCGTCCCGATCCTGGTTTTCATCGTCATCCTGATCTTCGCCTTCAAGGCCGATCTCTTCCGCGCCAACTTCTGGGGCGGCGAAGGCATGCCACAGGCGAGCTTGTTCGATCAGATTCGGGCGACCATGCTTGTCACGGTGTTCGTCTTCCTCGGAATTGAGGGCGCGAGCGTCTATTCGCGCTATGCAAAGAAGCGTTCCGATGTCGGCACGGCGACGATCATCGGCTTTCTCGGGGTGACCTCCCTGATGGTGCTGGTCAGCATGCTGCCGTACGCCGTTCTTGCCCGCGCCGACATTGCCGGAATGCGCCAGCCATCGATGGCGACCGTGCTGGAGGCCGTGGTCGGCCCCTGGGGCGCGATCTTCGTCAGTGTCGGCCTGCTCATTTCGGTGCTCGGCGCTTATCTTGCCTGGTCGCTGATCTGCGCGGAAGTCCTCTCGATCGCCGCCAAGACCAGGGACATGCCGCGGGTATTCGGAACCGAGAACCAGAACAAGGTGCCGGCGGCGGCACTATGGCTGACCAACATTATCGTCCAGCTTTTCGTCATAAGCACCTATTGGTCCAACGATGCTTTTTCGCTGATGCTCAACCTGACGAGCGTGATGTCGCTGATTCCCTTCCTGCTGGTCGCGGCGTACGGGCTTTTGATCACCACGCGCGGCGAGACCTACGACTTGAGCCCGCAGGAGCGCACGCGCGACCTGATCTTCGCCAGCATCGCCGTGATCTATACCCTGTTCCTGATCTACGCCGCCGGCATGAAATTCCTGGTGCTCTCGGCGATCCTCTACGGGCCCGGCACCGTGCTCTACATCTGGGCCAAGCGGGAACAGAACAAGCAGGTCTTTACGGCGGTGGAATGGGCGATTTTTGCCGTAGCCCTCCTCGGCGCGGCAGTCGGCATCCACGGGCTGGCGACAGGCTATATCACCATCTAGGCAAGGCAGTTTCCATGGCACAAGCAACTCCCACATCGTCCGCTCCCTTTGGCGTTCATTCAGAGGTCGGCCAGCTCCGCAAGGTCATGGTGTGTTCGCCGGGACGTGCGCACCAGCGCCTGACGCCCTCCAATTGCGACACCTTGCTGTTTGACGACGTGTTGTGGGTAGACAACGCCAAGCGCGACCATTTCGACTTCGTGCAGAAGATGCGCGACCGCGGCATCGATGTGGTCGAGATGCATAACCTGCTTACCGAAACGGTCGCGATCCCCGAAGCCAGGAAGTGGATTCTCGACAATCAGGTCGTGCCCGATCAGGTCGGCCTTGGTCTGGTCGACGAAATCCGCGGCTATCTCGAGGGCCTGCAGCCGCGCGAGCTCGCTGAAACCCTGATCGGCGGGCTGTCGACCCTCGACTTCCCCGACGCCCATGGCGGCCCCATGCTCCAACTGGTCCGCGAGGCCGCGGGCATGACCGAATATCTGCTGCCTCCCCTGCCCAATACGCTGTACACGCGGGACACCACGTGCTGGATCTACGGCGGCGTCACGCTCAACTCGCTCTACTGGCCCGCGCGGCACGAAGAGCCGATCCTGACGACAGCGATCTACAAGTTTCATCCCGACTTCGCCGGCAAGGTCAACGTCTGGTGGGGCGACCCGACACGAGACCATGGCCTCGCCACCCTGGAGGGCGGCGACGTGATGCCGATCGGCAAGGGCAATGTGCTGATCGGCCTGAGCGAGCGCACCTCGCGCCAGGCGATCAGCCAGCTTGCTGCTGCATTATTCGAGAAAGGCGCAGCCGAGCGGGTCATTGTGGCGGCCATGCCAAAGCTCCGCGCAGCAATGCACCTCGATACGGTCTTCACCTTCGCCGACCGCGACTGCGTCCTGCTCTATCCGGACATCGTGAACAACATCACCGCGTTTTCCTATCGTCCGAGCAACAAGCCGGGCGGGGTCGAACTGCGGAAGGACGACAAGCCGTTCGTCGACGTGGTCGCTGAATCGTTGGGCCTGAAGAAATTGCGTGTGGTCGAGACCGGCGGCAACGCCTACATGCGCGAGCGAACACAATGGGACAGCGGCGCAAATCTCGTCTGCGCCTCGCCGGGCGTGGTCTTTGCCTATGACCGAAACACCTACACGAACACACTGCTGCGCAAGCAGGGAATCGAGGTCATCACGATCGTTGGCGCCGAACTCGGCCGCGGCCGTGGCGGCGGTCATTGCATGACTTGTCCGATCATCCGCGATGCGGTGGACTACTAGAACAGTCGAACCAGAAAGCGTTCGAGATGAATCAGACCGAGCAGCGGTGCGTCGGTTAAGTGCGCAGGGACTTCACCTGCCATGGAATGAAGGTGTGTGATGTTTACAACGTCGTTCGGCTATTTCGATCCTCGTTGAGCGCTTTCTTGACAAGCGACAATCCGGGCATAGCCTCCAACAGGTTCCGGCGATCAATGGAGAGGACTCCTCGGGAGATTCCAATGCGCGGATCTAGAACCCTGTTGCAGGTTTTGGGGGTTTTTTGCGCGAGCGGAGCGTTTGCCGCCGAGCTTGATCTCGTCGAGCTCAAAACCCCTCAGTTCGTGCCGACCACCCCTTACTGGAGCGTCGTAGGGTCTGTCTCCCCAACCTATACCGAAAACGCCCTGTTCAGCCGCGACAACCGGCGGCGCGACGTCTTCTATGAGCCCGACGTCAGCCTGAGGCTGGACGGCAGTCTGGCACCCGACCTCTCCTACCGCATCTTCGCGCGAGCCCAATACGAAGCCTTTGCCAATGAACATCTCGGCAATGCCGCGATCGCACGCCTGGGCGCGCGACTGACACAAAATCTGTACGGCTGGAGACTCACCGGCCAGTATGAAAACAGACATGACTTCGACGGCATCTATCGCGATCTCGCGTTCACTTCCAACGATGTCAGCGGCTCGGTTGGCCGCGACTTCCGTGTTGGCAATGTGATTCTGTCACCGCTTGCGTTACTCACCTATCGGTTCTCCGATCTGCCGGAAGCCCGCCGCTGGCGCTTCGATGCAATACTCGGAATCGAGGCCAAACTCGACGAGAGATGGTCGATTGTCAGCATACCCTTCATCGAGGCATTCTGGTTCACCGACGGGCTCAATGCCGGCCGGCAGGATCAGATCTACTCGGCGTCCCTCGGATTGAAGTACAATATTGCCAGCAATATATCGCTCACTACCACCGTGATCTACGAAGCGCGAACGTCGAATGTTCCCTTGCGTCATTACACGGACGTGCAGATCGGCCCGAGACTCGACTTCGCATTTTGAAAGGACAGGCCGCAGGAAATGGTCATGAAGCACTTCATCGCGGTAGCGGGAGCAGCAATCCTGCTATCATGCGCAGCATCCGCAACCTCGGCGCAGGGACGCGATTCCGTCGAGCGCGGCACGCGGATGGACACCGATGCACTTCGGGACGATGTCCGCACCAACCGCCTTCAAGTTCCAAGACATCCCCTGGCGGTCGAGCAGCCTCTGCAACTTGTCCCCGAACCAAGAGCAAAAGACAAATCGAAGAAAGCCAAGTCCAGCAAAGCCAAGTCCGGGCGGAGCGGAGGAAGCAGTCAGTAGCGCCACGTCGACTGGTGCGCCGTACTTCTTCGCAAGAAGACGAAGGCAAGCTGACGTCCGCCTCCTGATCCTCCCACGCTGAGTTGGTTGCCATATCGGTCGGCGCGAGCCCCGCCGCCGGCCAGAGCGATACGGAGGTCGGTCGAACCATGATCTCATCTGAGCAGCAAGACACGCCTGCGGACCGTCCGGGCACGCTCGGAAGTGTGGTCTCCCGCGCTGCCGGATTTTTTGGGTTTTGGCTGGTGCTGACCGGTGCCGACCCCGACGATCTTGCGGCCGGTTTGGTCGCCGCGGCTGCAGCCACCTGGGCAAGCCTGCGCCTGATGCCGGCGCAACCATGGCGTCTGCGTCCCATCAAACTGGCCGGATACGTGCTGCACTTTCTGCGTCAGTCGATCACCGCCGGGATCGACGTCACTTGGCGGGCGCTCCAGCCTCGGATGTCGCTGCAGCCGGGTTTCGTGGTCTATCAAGCACAGCTTCCGCCGGGAACGACGCGAGAGGCTTTCTGCGCCATCATGAGTTTGATGCCGGGTACGCTTCCATGCGGCCCCGCGGATGGCAATGGACTGACGATTCATTGCCTTGATGTGACGCAGCCGGTGGCCGAGCAACTTGCTGTTGAGGAAGCGCTGTGTGTGCAGACACTCCGGGGGGAACCGCGCAATGGCTAGCTTTCTGTTCGCGGCTGCGGGCTTCGTGATGGTGACCGTGGCGCTCGGATTGTTCGTCATTCTTCGGCGCTGGGCCGAGGTTGACCACATGATGGCAGCGCAACTCCTGGGCACCGGCGGCGTGGCCATCCTTCTCCTGCTGGCCGCCGCTACCGAGGCACCGCCGATCGTGGACGTCGCATTGCTGCTGGCGCTGTTCGCCGCATTCGCAGCCGTGGCGTTCGTCAGAAGCGCCTCCGGTTCGGAGCGAGACGCCGGTGAAACAGCGAGCGGCCGATGAAACTTGCCCTCGACATCTTCACTGTTCTCGCCGTCTCGACCGGAGCGTTCTTCTTCCTGGCGGGGACAGTCGGCTTGATCCGCTTTCCAGACGCGCTGACGCGTCTGCATGCACTGACCAAGGTGGATAATCTTGGCCTTGGTCTCGTCGTGCTGGGCCTGCTGCCGCAAGTGAATGGATTGTTCGGCGCGTTGAGGCTCGTGACCATCTGGTTGCTGGTCCAGTTGTCTGGCGCGATCGTTACCCAGCTCATTGCTGGCACGGTTCGACAGCACGGACCGCACGAATGACCATCGTATCCATCTTCGATATCGCTCTTGTCGTCCTGATCCTGGCGGTCGGGTCTGCGACGATCGCCATGCGCGAGGCGATTTCGGCCGTGATCGGCTACGTCGTCTACGGCCTGCTGTTGGCCATCGCCTGGGTCAGGCTCTCCGCGGTCGATGTCGCGCTGACGGAGGCCGCAATCGGCGGCGGAATGACCGGCATGCTGCTGCTCGGTGCAGTCGCACGCCTGCGTCTTGCCAAAGGTAAGGACAGCAGGACCAGTCTGCCGGTGCGCCTTGCGGCGGGCATTCTGTGCGCACTTGTCGCTGCAGGCCTTGCAATCGCTGTCCTGTCCCCACCCGAAGTCGTTCCCACGCTCGCGCCGGTGGCGATGGAGAACCTGCCGCAGAGCGGCCTCGGCAATCCCGTTGCGGGAGTCCTGTTCGTCTACCGCGCGCTCGACACGCTGCTTGAGAAAGTGGTCCTGATACTCGCTTTGCTCGGCGTCTGGTCGCTGGCGCCGGATCGCATGTGGGGGGGAATACCGGGGCTGCGCATCTATGCCCAGCCAGGCGGCACGCTGACGTTTCTTTCCCAGCTTCTGCCGCCGGTCGGAATCGTGGTGGCCGTCTATATGTGCTGGGTCGGCGCAAAAGAGCCGGGTGGCGCCTTTCAAGGCGGCACGGTGTTGGCGGCGATGTGGCTGCTTGTCATGATCGCGGGCCTGACCGGCGTACCTTCGATCAGCCAGCGATGGCTGCGTATACTGCTCGTCGTCGGGCCCATGATCTTCCTTGCCATCGGCATCGCCGGGATGGTGCTGGCAAATGCCTTCCTCGCCTATCCAGCGGGCTATGCAAAACCGTTGATCGTCGCGGTGGAGTTCGCCCTGACCCTCTCGATCGGGGTGGCGCTGGCCTTACTGGCCGCAGGCCCACCGGAACGGGTGCAACAGCCATGAACGCTGCAACATTGTTTGGGCTGTGTGGCGCAGCGCTGGTCGGCCTCGGATTGTACGGGCTGGTCACGAACCCCGAGCCGCTGCGCAAGATCCTGGCATTCAACCTGCTGGGAAGCGGCGTGTTTCTGGTGTTCGGCGTCGTCGCCAAACGCGCCGCAGCGGCCGGTCTGGGAGGCGATCCTGTCCCGCAGGCGATGGTCATTACCGCGATCGTCGTTGCCTTTGCGGCGACCGCCATGGCGATCGCGCTGGTGCTGCGACTCTTGCAGGAGACTGGCCGATCCACGCTCAGCGCTGACAGTTCCGGGGGCACGGACAGAGGCAACTCCTGATGCCGGATGCAAATCTCCTGCCCGACGCGACGACGACCGACGGCGCCTTCCTGGTTCTGGCAATCATCTTGCCGGCCGCAGGCGTTCTGCTGTCATTCGTTCTCGGCGGGCGCTACGCTGAACGGATCGCCGTCGTTCTGCTTCCCTCCGGTTTTATCCTCGCGACGATCATTTTCGTCGACGTCTGGCAGAGCGAACACCGGCTGGTCTACATCGTCGGCGACTGGAAGCCCCCGCTCGGAATAGCGTTGCGCGCCGACGGGCTCTCAGCCGCCATGATGGTGGCGATGGCCATCGTGTTCTGCGCGGTCGCAATCTTTGCCTATGCGGACTTCGGCACGCACGCGGGATCCGCCGAGGCCCGCGCACCGTTTGCGTTCTGGATCCTGCTGATGGCGATCTGGGGCGCGATGAACCTGATCTTTCTCGGCGGAGACCTGTTCACGCTATACGTCGCGCTCGAACTCCTCACGTTCGCCGCGGTGCCGCTCGTCTGTCTCGACGGCCGAGCGGAGACGTTACAGGCTGCGCTGCGATACCTGATCTTCGCCCTGCTCGGCTCTATTCTCTACCTGGTCGGAACGGCCCTGCTCTACGGCAGCTACGCAACGCTTGACATCGTCCTGCTCTCCCGACGAATTCATGCGGAGCCCGCGACGCTTGTTGCCGCCACGCTGATGACCATCGGGCTGTTCGCCAAGACCGCCCTCTTTCCACTGCATCTATGGCTGCCGCCCGCCCATGCCGGAGCACCGGCAGCCGCCAGCGCGGTGCTGTCGGCGGTGGTGGTCAAGGGCTCGTTCTTCCTCGTCGTGCGGCTCTGGTTCGACGTCATGCCGGGGATGCTCGGCGGAGCCGGCGCGCAACTGTTCGGTGCGCTGGGAGCGGCGGCAATCATATTCGGCAGCGTCGTCGCCCTGCAACAGCAGCGCCTCAAGCTCCTGATCGCCTATTCGACGGTCGCGCAGATCGGCTACCTGTTTCTGATTTTCCCGCTCGCCGTCGACGCGTCGGCGCAGCTCCAGAGCAGCGGCGCTTTGACCGGTGGCATCGTCCAGGCGATATCGCACGCGACGGCGAAGGCGGCCATGTTCATGGCTGCCGGACTTATCTATGCCGCCCTGGGACATGATCGCATCGCCGAGCTCGGAGGGATCGCACGGGCCCTTCCGATGACGATCTTCGCATTTGCGCTCGGCGGCGTGTCCCTGATCGGGCTGCCACCTAGCGGCGGCTTCCTGGCAAAATGGATCTTGCTCGAAGCAACCGTCGCGACCGGACAATGGTGGTGGGCGCTTGTGATCCTTGCGGGAGGCCTCTTCACCAGCTGCTACATGTTCATCGTTCTGTCGCGCGCCGTTGCGCCGTCGAGTGCGCCGCTCAAGCTCCAGACCGCCGTACCGAAATATCAGGAAGCAGCGGCGCTGGCATTGGCGCTGACGTCGCTGTTGCTGGGTTTGGTCGCGCTTGGCCCTATCGACATCGTCGAAGTCGGCCGTCTGGAATCAACAGTGGTCGGGTCACGATGATTGGACAAACAACATTGCTGGCCAGCGCCTTTGTCGTTCCCCTCGCGATGCTCCTGCTCTGCCTGTGGCCGCAGGTTCTGAGCCGGATGCCCTCGCTGCTAGCGCTCGCCCCGATCCCTGCGCTGGCCGCGGTGCTGCTTGTCGCCACCGATTCCTCGTTCGCAATCGGTTCAGCACGTTTCCATCTGACCTTCGCCATGGATCGTCCTGGAGCCATGCTGCTGGGCGTTTCCGCGCTGTTGTGGATCGCATCGGGGGCCTACGCGTGGCAGTATCTGCAGAGCCGGCCGAACCACGGGCGATTTGTAGTGTGCTGGTTGATGGCACTGACCGGCTGCGTCGGCGTATTTCTGGCCGCCGACATGGTCGGCTTCTACTTTCTGCTCGCGCTGCTCACGCTCGGGGCCGCCGGTCTCATCATCTACCACGAAACGCCGAGCGCATGGCGGGCCGGCGCGGTCTATATCGGGCTCGCCCTGCTGGCCGAAGCGCTCCTGCTGATGGCGTTCGTGCTGCTGGCGGCGGAAATCCCGGGCGGCAGCCTGCTGATCCGCGACGCCGCCGCAGTGCTGCCGGCCTCGCCACATCGCGACCTGATACTTGTTCTCCTGATTATCGGCCTAGGCATGAAGGCTGGCCTCGTGCCATTCCACATCTGGATGCCGCTGGCCTACCCGGCGGCACCGACGCCGGCTGCCGCTGTACTCAGCGGCGCGGTCGTCAAGGCGAGCATCCTTGGAATGATCCGGTTCCTGCCGCTCGGAACCGCGCTGCCCGATTGGGGCACCGCAATTGCAGCCGCCGGACTGTTCGCAGCGCTCTACGGCGTCGTGATCGGAATCACGCAGCGCAATCCCCGGGCCGTGCTGGCGTATTCCAGCGTCAGCCAGATGGGGTTCATCATCGCGATCATCGGCATGGGAATGCTGACTGGCGATGGCCGCGCTGCGCTCGGCGCGGCTTTCTATGCGGCGCACCACGTCCTGGTGAAAGGCGCGCTGTTCCTGTCCGTCGGCGTCATCGCCGCGACCGGCCGCCGGCGCTTGTGGCCGATGCTACTGCCCGCGGCAATCATTGCCGTGGGCCTCGGTGGCCTCCCGCTCACCGGCGGCGCATTGGCCAAATTCGTTGCCGACGAGTTGCTTGGAGACAGCACCGCGAGCACGATTGCAACGCTGTCTGCGATTGGCACGACGCTGCTGATGCTGCAGTTCCTTCGCCACCTTGCGAGCACGGCATCGCAGGACCCACAGGCGACAGCCGCCGCAGGACTGGTCTGGCCCTGGCTCGCGACCGCAGCCGTTTCGCTGGTCGTGCCATGGACGCTCTATTTGACGGTCCCGCGCGGAACGCTGCCCGATCCGCTTTCAGCTGCGGTGCTATGGAAGGCGCTGTGGCCCGTCCTGCTGGGCGCTGCCCTGGCGGTGGCGCTGTGGCGCTGGTGGCGCTCGATGCCGCAGATTCCCAAAGGAGACATCATCGTGGCGCTGGACGGCGGCGTCCGGATCGCAGTCACGTGGGGCAAGGCTCTGCAACGAACGGACAGCATTCTCCGCCAATGGCCGACGGCCAGCGTGTCGCTGCTGATACTCACCGTCGCGCTGGGTGCAGCGGTGCTCACACGATGAAACGGCGAGCCTCGCGCTGACCGGCGCCACCTCACACCACGGGAACTATTGCCTGAAAGTCGGCAGCTACACCCAACGCCAGCCACAGCGGCGACGTCCGCGGTGCCACCAGCAGACCCATCGTCGCCGGCGGCGGCGCGGATGGACAACGACGACCTGGGCCTTCACCACCAGGTCATCGACCTCGGCGTGGGCCCCCTTCGCTACACCCAATGGCATGGCGTCCGCGACATCCGGCGCGACAGCCCAGCCGATCGTCCCGACACCGGCAATGGCAATGGCCGCTCCCGGCAGGACATTCATGAGCATCGCACGGCGACTCATTGCATCCATGAGTTTTCTCCCTTGTCCGAATGCTTTTTCTCGGGCGCTGCAAGAGGACACAACACAGTTGAACTCGCCTGGCGCACCACAGCGATTCAAGTTGCCCGGCTCATAGCCAGGGGCAGCAAACCCATACGGATCTAAATTGAAGTCACTCCATCAATCAATCGGGGTATTCATCCGCGCACGTCAGGGTTTCTTCCTATCACCTCCTCCACGAGGCATCGCCATCATGTGCGTGATCGAAGTTCCGCGGTTCCCGTGGGTACATCATCGATGCAGAATGAATGCGAACAGCGGCGGCGGATAGCGCCCGGTTTCACTGTACAGCCGGTCTGCGGCATTCGTGCGTGGGCGATCGCATGTGCATTGCTTGCCATTCTGTCCAGTGCAGCGACCGCACAAGCACGTCCGCCGTTTCGAGTCGGCGGACTGACATGCAACACCGATCCGAGGGTCGGCCTGGTCCTTGGCTCACGGCAGGATATGCGATGCGTTTTCGTTGCGAACGCAACGGGCCAGCAATACGTCTACAGAGGAACGATCAGGCGCATCGGCGTCGATATTGGCGTGACACGAGGCGGAACACTGTTCTGGGCCGTGTTTGCGCGCAACAGCCAGATCGGCCAGGGAACGCTGCGAGGAAATTACGTGGGTGCCAGCGGCAACGTTGCAATTGGCCTCGGTCTGGGCGCCAAAGTGCTGATCGGCGGATCGCGACGTACGATAACGCTGCAACCGTTGTCAGTCGAAGGCCAGATCGGGATTAATCTGGCACTGGGCGTGGCGCAACTCACCCTCCGATGATGCATGCCGGTTGGCCGGGTCATATGCATGCCGTGAGCAGCAGCGGCGGGCCGAGGGTGATGACGGTGGCGACAAGGGCTGCAATGAGCGTCGCGACGACGGCCCAATGCAGAAACGCACCGGTCGAACCGAAGCCCGCATCCAGGCCGGCGCGGGCGATATCACGCCACATCCAGCCCAGCACGATCAGATGCGCAAGGAGCGCCACGGCAAGCCACAGCCGCAGCGTGCCCGTCGACCAGCCGAACGCACATCCGATCCCGTGGATCGCGTAGAGAACGACCAGTGCGCTGCACCAGACGGTGAAGCCCGCCGCGAGCCACCATAGCTGCCTTGACGGCACCGGACGCTCGCTCACGGCCGCCCTCCCAGCATCGCCACCAGCGCGGGCAGCGCGAGCACGAGGCCCATTGCAATGATCCCCGTGACCAGCGTGTAGTCCAGCCACAGCCGCGTGAGCCGCATGTCCAGCACCCGTCGGGGCGAAATGAATCCGGCGCCGAGACGCAGCACATTGCTGATGAGAAAAAGGAGGCCGATACCGGCATGCAGCCCGACATAGAAAATCAGCGCCGCCGCCGTCGCCCCGAGCGCATGCTCGCGCGGGTGCGGCACGATCGCGGCGATCTGCCAGACCGCTGTGGCGATGGCCGCGACAAGCGCCAGCGCAGCAAGGCCGATCCAGCCGCCTGCCCGGCCGCCGACGCTGACCGCGCGCAGCGATCCACGGGCGGCCACTGTAGCCATCAAAAGTGAAACGCACGTGCCGGCGGCGAGCATCAGGTCCGGCTCGGGTTTGATTGCGGCGCTCCAATTCGGCGCCGCGATCCAGAGGTAGAACGTCCCGAACAACAGCGATGTGAACAGCGTGCCGTCGGCAACCAGCGCGCAGATCAACGCCAGCCACGCCGGCGCATCGGCGACCTCGGTATGAGGCGGCACGCTGACGCCGCGACCGACCGGCAAGGGACCGTAGTCGCGTGCAAGACCGGCGCTCTGCCCGGCCAACACGAACAGGCCGGCGGTCAATAGCGCAAAGCCGAGCGACAGCAGGTAGAATTTGAACAGCATGGCCAGAACCGCAGCCGCAGTGGCAAGCGCGGTATAAAGCGGCAGGTAGGTCGGGCGCGGCAACACGATCAACTGGTCCGGGACGCCCGATGTCTTGTGTACGCCCAGCGCCTCCTGCCAGCCGTTGCGCGTGGAACCGAGATAGCCTTCGCCGCTTGCGAGCGAAGTTGCGAGATCGCCCGAGGCGGTCGATTTGGCTTCCGACGTGCCGACATCCGGGATCGAGGCAAAGGCATAAGGTGCCGGCGGGATCGGCATCGCCCATTCGAGCGTCGTCGAGCCCCATGGATTGCGCCGCACGCGGCGCCCGTAGCGGAGCTGAACGACGAGGTCGATGACCACAAGCGCGAAGCCGATCGTCATGACAAACCCGCCGACCGAAGACAGCAGATTGAGCCAGTTCCAGCCTTCATCGCCGGAATATGTATGGATCCGGCGAGGCATGCCGCGCAGGCCGGTCAGATGCATCATGAAAAAGGTCATGTTGAATCCGATGAAGACCAGCCAGAATGCGGGCACCGACAGCCGGTGCACGGCGGTGCGTCCTGTCAGCAAGGGCAGCCAGTAATAAAGCGCCGCGAGCATCGGGAAAGCCAGCGCGCCGGCCACCACATAGTGCATATGTGCGACGACGAAATAAGTGTCATGGGCCTGCCAGTCGAACGGCACCATGGCCAGCATGACGCCGGTCAGGCCGCCCATCACGAAGACGAAGAAGAAGCCGAAAACATAGAGCATCGGCACGTCCCAGCGCGGCCTGCCATGGGCCAGCGTCGCAAGCCAGGCGAAGATCTGCACAGCCGTCGGCACTGCGACGATCGCCGACCCGAGAGAGAAGAACGCCAGCGCGAGATGCGGAATGCCCACGGTGAACATGTGGTGCACCCAGATGCCGAAGCTCAGAAACGCGAGCGCGATGATGGCGACGACGATCGCCCGGTAGCCGACCAGTTCCCTGTTGGCGAACACGGGGATGATCGTCGACAGCACGCCGGCCATCGGCAAAAAGATGATGTAGACGTCAGGGTGGCCGAACAGCCAGAACAGGTGTTGCCAGAGCAGCGCATCGCCGCCCCGCGTCGGGTCGAAGAACGGCAGGCCGAAGGCGCGCTCCACCTCGAGCAGGATCGAACCGAGGATCAGCGGCGGAAAGGCCACGATCATCATCATTGCGGTGACCAGGATGTACCAGGCGAAGATCGGCATCCGGTCGAGCGACATGCCCGGCGCGCGCATCTTCAGGATCGAGACCACGATCTCCATCGCGAGCGACAGCGCTGAGATTTCGACAAAGGTCACGCCGAGCAGCCATACGTCCGAATTGATGCCCGGCGTAAACGCGCTCGAACTCAGCGGTGTGTACATGAACCAGCCGCTGTTGGGCGCAACGCCTACGATCAAGGAGACCGTCAGAATGGTGCCGCCGAACAAATAGCACCAGTAGCCATAGGCGGTCAGGCGCGGGAATGCGAAGTCCCTTGTGCCGAGAATCTTCGGCGTCAGATAGACGGCAAAACTCTCCACCATCGGGATGGCGAACAGGAACAGCATCATCGACCCGTGCATGGTGAAGACCTGATTGTAGGTCTCGGGAACCATGAAACCGGAATTGGGCGTGGCCAGTTGCACGCGGGTCAGCATGCCGAGCACGCCGGCGATGGCGAAGAACACAAACGACGTCACCATCATCCGTATGCCGATGACCGAATGGTTGACGGCGGCGAGGCGTTGAATCCCCGGCCCGGTGGCCCAGATCGCGGAAAGCTGGCGGTGCAGCCGCAATGCCGTTGCACCCTGCGACAGCTGGTCAGCGGATTCACTCATTTCTTCTGCGACCCTTCTGATGCTGCTGCCCGGGCCAGCGCTGCGGAGAACTCCTCCGGCCGATGAACGACGACATCGAACCGCATGCCCGCGTGATTCAGACCGCAGAATTCGCTGCATTGGCCGGCGTAACGGCCGGGCTGGTCGGCCTGAATCCGCAGGCGGTTCACATGCCCGGGCACCGCATCGATCTTTCCGGCCAGGCGAGGTATCCAGAACGCGTGGATGACGTCCCGGCTGGACACCAGAATGTCGACGGGTGCGCCTGCCGGCATATGCAGGACGCCTCTCGTCTCCGTTGCACCATGATCGGGATAGCGGAACGTCCAGGTCCACTGCTGGCCGACGGCTTCGATCCGTGCCGGCGCCTGCCCCGGTAGCGGCAGAAGTCTTTCGCCGGCAATCATCGCATAGGCGATCAGCGGCAGCAGCACGATAGCCGGCAGCACGAGGCCGCCGAGTATCAGCCAGCGTTCCGGCGATACACTGGAGCCCCAGCCCGGGCGCCGGATCACCAGCACGAACAGCGACATGACCAGCAGGAAGAGGATGACCGAGCCTGCCAGCATCACCCACCAGAGCGTTGCGATCGAAGCGCCCGCCGGTCCCGAGGGATCCAGCGTCGATAGCGGCCCCGTGCAGGCAGGAAGCGTTGCGAGCATTCCGAGTTGGAAAGCCAGGCGCAACGGACTACGATGACTGCTCGAGCAATGTTGCTTTCGATGCGATGGAGGCAAGCGATGGCAGAACGGGACGATCGCGCGACCCAGCCCAAAAGTGCGGTCCTGGTGGAATTGCATCGACTCGATTTCGGTTCGGCGGTTGCCCTGGTGGGACACCCGATTCACGTCATGATGGTCCATTTCCCGATCGCATTCGTGATCGCGACGCTCGGCGTCGACGTGTTCTACTGGTGGTCGGGTGACGCGTTCTGGGCGCGGGTCGGGCTCTGGTCGACCGGCATGGCGTTCTGGAGCGGGGTTGCGGCAAGCATCGTCGGCACCGGCGAACTGTTGCTGGTACGGGGCATCCGACTTCTTGAAGCCAGTTGGTCCCATGCCGTGGCCGCGATGACCCTGGTTGCGGTTGCGGGAGCCAACTGGGGTCTGCGCCTGGTCGATCCCGTCTCGATCCTGCCGCACGGCCTCGCGCTTTCGGCCCTTGCATCCGTCATGGTGGGCTTCGCCGGCTGGCACGGGGGCAAGCTCGTGTTCGATCATGGCGTGGGCATTCTGATTTCGCCGAAGAATTGACGGACCCAGCGCCCGAGGCCGCCCGGCTCGAACAGATTTGCGGCGATCTGGTTGGAATCGATCTGCGGCTTGGCGAGCACGATCCAGAGAATTGCGGCGATCACCACCACATAGGCGCCCATCAGCGCCACGTAGGACAAATAGTTGAACTTCCCTTTCGGCAGGAACAACTGCATGAGGACGAGGCCCGCGACCACGTGCAGCATCGACATGATCCCCACCAGCACCATCTTCAACGAGAACCATTCGGCGAAGGTGGCCTGCAGGAAAATCAAAGCCGTTCCGCTGCCGATGGCGACAAAGGCGGCAGGCGAAGTCAGTTCGACATAAACAAGCCGCGTGACGCGGTGCAGCCGTTCGAGATCCAGGTCTGACTCGAGGGCCCGGCGTTGCCAGAACAGGAACGGCAATGCGATCAGGCCGCCCGACCAGAGCGCGATCGCACCGAGGTGCACGAATTTCAGGAAGGTCGTCACAGCGCTGGTTCGCTCGATCTCAGGCTCGACCATGCGATCCAGAGCCCCACGCCCAGGTAAGGCAGCATCGCCGGCACCCACATCAGCAAGCCCGCAAGCTGCTGGTCGGTGAGCGGCGCCATTCCCCAACTCGCCGCGCCTGCCAGATGAACGAGGTATAGCGGTCTGGGCGCGAAGACGATCAGTGCTCCGAGAAGGCCCATCTGGCCAATCGTGCCCGCCAACGCCATCAGCGCCGCACCGGGCTGCGTCGGCGCCAGGATCGCGCGCCACAGCAGCCAGGCGCTTCCAAGCAATGAAATCTGCATCAACCAATAGGCCGGCACGCTCGCGAGGCCCCAAGTGTAGAGCCCCGGCGCGTGCCAGAGCCAAAGGACGGCGGCATGTATCGCGACCAGCACGGCGATCGGCAGCGGGGTCATTCTCCGCTGCGGAAACGCGAGCGCGAGCAGCGGCGCGACGGCCGCGATCAACAGGACATGATGCAGCACCCGCACGGAAAATAACGCCGACGACATCGCGCAAAGCGGCGAAACGAAGATGATCAGCATCAACCCGATCGCGGCCCACCCCGCCCGTGGGGCGGAGGAACGGCCGCGGCCGACAACGATCGCCAGTGCGCCGAGTATTCCGATCAGCAGCGGATCCAGATTCCAGCGCGTCCAGAGATCATCCGGAAGTGCGGCGGCCCCACAATAGGCGATGATCGAAGCCGGCATGGCACCTCATGCAGTGAGGCCCTGCCAATGCGCCGCAACGCGAGAGGCCGGCCGAATCCTCCACGACATATAAACTCAGCATGATCCAATGCACCAAGAAATCGGGTGTTGCCCGCAAAGAATCAGTAATTGTCCCTAGGCGGAACCGGTCTGCCGCAATGATAGATTCCGCGGTGCGATTGCGCCGTCTCCTGGTCGTTGCGGAAGGGGTTGGTTCGTGCACCTTCTTTACAGTTTGCGCGGGGCCGTCTGGATCCTCATCTATTTGCTGTTCATTTTCGCGCCCTTGTTCGCGCTCCTGGCAGGCTCGCATCCGCCGGCGCGCAACTTATGGACCGAATTCTCCGTCGCGCTCGGCTATTCCGGCCTGGCGATGATGGGCCTGCAGTTCGGCCTCACCGCCCGGTTTCGGTACGTCACCGAGCCATGGGGCGAGGACGTCATCTACCATTTTCACCGCCAGATCTCGCTCGTGGCGGTCGGCCTGGTCGTGGCGCATCCGATCATCCTGATCGCCGTCAAGCCGGAACTGCTCGCGCCATCCAACATGCTTGACGCGCCGCTCAGCGCGTATTTCGCGTTCCTGTCGATCTTCTCGGTGATTGCGCTCGTGGTGGCAGCCCTTTGGCGAGCTGCGTTGAAGATCAGGTACGAGACCTGGCACCTCAGCCACATTGCGCTGGCGCTCACGGCCGTCATCGCCGGCGTCGTGCACATGGTCGGATCGGGCTTCTATCTCGTCGATCCCTGGAAACGGGCGTTGTGGATCGGCCTGACGATATTCTGGATCGCCCTGCTGCTCTACGTGCGGATCGTCAAGCCGTTGTTCACGCTGCGCCGGCCATACCGCGTCGCGGAAGTGCGCAAGGAACGCGGCGACACTACGACGCTGGTGATGGAGCCGGATGGCCACCCCGGTTTCCGCTTCCGCCCGGGCCAGTTCGGCTGGCTGACGCTGTGGGGAAGCCCGTTCAAGATTACCGGGCACCCGTTTTCATTCTCGTCCAGCGCCGCCGCCACGGATGGACGCGTCGCGATGACGATCCGGAACCTGGGCGATTTTACCAGCGGGATTCCCAAGGTCCCGGTCGGCCAGCGCGTCTATCTTGACGGGCCATACGGTGCGTTCACCATCGGCAAGCCGGCGGACATGCACGTGTTGATCGCCGGCGGCATCGGCGTGACGCCAATGATGAGCATGATCCGCACGCTCGCCGACCAGGGCGACAGGCGTCCCGTCGTGCTGCTTTACGGGGCCCAGGACTGGGATTCGATCACCTTCCGTGAAGAGCTCGAGGCACTGAAAGCCCGGCTCGACCTCACGATCGTTTATGTGCTCGCAAGGCCCCCGCCCGGCTGGCGCGGCGAGAAGGGCTTCATCAACGCCGCAATGTTCAAGCGTCATTTACCGCCGCCATACGCCGACCATGAATATTTCATCTGCGGGCCGAACGTGATGATGGACGCGATCGAAAAGGCCCTCGGCGAGATGAACGTGCCGATGTCGAAGTACCATTCCGAACGCTACAGCTTCGTCTAGGGAGACCACCGATGCGCCGCCTGTTTGCCGACCGTCTGGTCCTTGTCACCGGAGTGACCGTGGTCCTGATGTCGATCCTGTTCGCGCTCTCGCGCGTCGCCGGGTAGGCAGGCTCTATTGAATGGGCCGGGCGGTGGCTGCAGCGGCTGGAATTCCCTCGCCGATCCGCCCGGTCATGTAGGTAAAGAACGGGTTTGACGATGCCCTCATCAGCGAGTCGAGGCTGGCGATCAGGACATTGCGCTCGCCCCGCGGCGCCAGGGTGCCGAGATTCTCTCCAAAATTCTCCGACGGGTCGGGCTCAGCCCCGTACAGACTGTCGCTGACCGGGAACGGCAGTGCGACATGCGACAGCGAATAGAATCCCCGCGGATAAAATAGCCCAAGCGGCCGCGACGTATCGACATCGCTGCCGGCTTCGGTCACGCGCTCGATCACATCGTCGCTATTGTCATCGGCATTGGTGATGATGGTGAGGCGGTAACGCCGCGGGCCGTTCGGCACGATACGCGCGAGCGCAGTGTCTGCGCTGGAGCGGAGCAATGGACCGAACTTGGCCGTGCGGTTGACGTCGAACAGCACCAGCTCGTGGCCGTTCTCGGGCAGGTGCGCGTAAAGCGCCGATACGATGGCCCGCGTACTCACCGTGAAATCAATGAGCGACTGAAAGGTCAGGATCGGCGGCAACTGACTTAGCTTGCCTTCACGGGCATACCGCGCAATCCGCTCCTGCAGCGCTTGCGTCAGGCGATATGACTGGCGCGCGCCGTTGACGGGAAACGAATTGTACTTGAACGGATTGAACTCGGGCACGATGCCGAGCCACGCCGCCTTGGCGAAGGCAGGCAAGACCGACGGCAGGCCTGCCAGCCGGGCAAGGCGTGCGACGCGCGTGATGCCCACCATCGGCGAAATCAGCACAAGGCGGTCCGGCCGGGCCAGTTTTTCGTCGCTAATGGAGTCAAGCGCATACATCAACGCCAGCGCGCCACCGTTGGAAAAGCCGACCAGATGCAACGGCACGGACGGCCCGGTGCGCGCGCGTGCTTCGCGCACCGCGAGCCGCGTCGCCGCCATCCAGTCTTCCCACTCCACGTCGGTCAGCGCGGCGGGCACAGTGCCATGTGCCGGCATCCTCGGCACAATCGCCAGGAATCCCTGATCGCGGTAGAAGCGCGCAATATGGCGCTGGCTGTAGGGGGAATCCGTCAGGCCATGCAGAAGCACGACGGCACCGACCGGCTTTCCCGTCGGCTCGAGCACGAAGGAACGATTGAAATCCTGCACAAAGTGGCCTGGATAGACCGGGCTCCCTTCAAAATAACGATTGGCCGGCACGCGCTCGGCCGCGTCGAGCTTCCGCGAAACCTCGCGCCGGACGTCGTCGAAGATCCTGGCCTCGGCTGTCAGGTACTCCGCCCAGGTCGCCGCCTCGAGTTTTTCCGTCCGCAGTTCATCCGGAATGTAGGTATGCCAGGGCTCGAGCGGCAATCCCCTCTGCGAGTCGTAGATGCGGACGGCAAGGAACGTCAGGAAGGACACCCCGAGCAGCGCACCGGTAATCTTCAGATATCTGAATAGTCTTGCTCGCATGATCGAAGCATACCTGCACGCACATCATTCTAGAAGGAGCCAAACATCGAGCCCAGGACAATCACCGCCACTAGGGCGATGAGCGCGCTGACAATCCCGACCATGACGATATCGAGATAGCTCTCGCGATGCGTCGAACCGCAGACGGCGAGCAGCGTCACCACAGCGCCATTGTGCGGCAGGCTGTCAAGGGTGCCGGAGCCGATGGCGGCCACCCGGTGCATCAATGCGGGATTAATGCCTTGCTCTGCCGCGATGCGCATGTAGGTGTCGCCGAGCGCATCCAGCGCGATCGTCATGCCGCCCGAGGCCGAGCCGGTCAGGGCGGCGAGCACGTTGGTTGCCACCGCCAGCGAGACCAGTGGTCCGCCCCCAATTGAAAGCACCCATTCGCGCACCGCCGCGAAGGCAGGCAACATCGCAACGACGGCGCCGAAACCCACCAGGCTGGCGACGCTGAACGCCGGCAAGACGGAGGCGTTGGCGCCGGCATCCATGCTCTCGCGCAAGGCCGGCAGCCGCTTCCGATTGAAAAGAACAAGCGCCAGGATCGCGGCCGCGAGCGCCACCGCCACCGACCAGACACCGGCAACGGCGGACAGCGAGGTGGATCCCCAATGTGGTTCGGCCAGGAACGAGAAATCCAGGCGCGGCAGAATGACCAGCGACATCAGGAGATTGACGCTCACGACGACGACCAGCGGCAGCACCGCGATGGCAATCGGCACCGGGGTTTCGCCGTGCCGTCCGTGACTAATCTCCGCGGGATCGAATTCGCGCGCGGTCGTCGCCCGTTCCCGAATGATCTGATCATCGGCGGCCGCGCGCGGGGAGATGTCGGCACCGCCGCCATAGCCCTCGCCAGCCCGCCGGGCAGCGGCTTCGCAACGGGCGAGCCACCATAATCCAAATCCCAGCATGATCGCCGAGGCGATCACGCCAAGACCGGGCGCGGCGAACGGCGTGGTGCCGAAGAACGGCATCGGTATAGCGTTCTGGATGGCAGGCGTACCGGGGAACGCCGTCATCGTGAACGTAGACGTGCCAAGCGCGATTGCCGCCGGCATCAGCCGCCGCGGAATGTCGGCGGCTTGAAACAGCGCCTGGGCCATCGGCGCCAATACAAAAAAGGCAACGAACAAGCTCACTCCACCGTAGGTCACGAGTGCACCGGCGAGCACCACCGCCAGTATGGCGCGACGCGGACCCAGCCGCTCGGTCATGAAGCCCGCGATGGCGGTAACCGAACCGCTGTCATCCATCAGCTTGCCGAACAGCGCGCCGAGCAGGAACAGCGGAAAGAACTGCGCGAGGAACTGCGCCGCGCTGCCCATGAAGGTCTGGGTCCAATGGGCGAGCAGCGGCTCCCGCGAGACGGCAGCAGCGATCAGTGCCGCCGCGGGAGCGAGCAGGAGCACGCTCCATCCGCGAAAAGCCAGCCAGACGAGCAGCCCCAGCCCAAGGAGAATACCCAGAAGCCCCATGGCATCAGACCTGTTCCAGGAGGACGTCCAGATTGATGGTGGACTGCTTTCCGACATTCGCGCCGTGCCTGGCCAGGAAGTCATCCGCACAGCGGCGGCCTTCGACCTTCAGCATGGTTAGGAAGTCCCATTCCGCATTGAACTTGGAGGACGCACCAAGCTTGTCCAGGGCCGCGCTGGAGATGAGGTGAATTCTCATGGAAGCCCACAGTGCCCCCTCGCCCTTGCCGACGTCGGCCACCTGGCGCAGCATCGCAATCATGCGCAACTCCTTCAACAGCGTGGCGTTGAAGGAAACCTCGTTCAAGCGATCGAGAATATCGCGCGCCGAGCGCGGCGTACCCTGACGTTCAACCGGGTTGACCGCGACCAGCAGCGTATCGTGCGATGCGCACTCGCGCACCAATGGCGTGATGGTCGGATTGCCCGAATAGCCGCCGTCCCAATACGCCTCGCCGTCGATCTCGATGGCCTGGAACAACGTCGGCAGGCAGGCGGACGCCAGCAGCACGTCCGGCGTGAGTTCATTGTTTCGGAACACGCGGCCGCGGCCGGTGCGGACGTTGGTGGCGGTCACGAACAAGCGGATCCTGGATTTCGCCGCCCGGTCGAAATCAACGCATTCGGCCAATATGTCGCGTAACGGGTTGGCGCCTCGCGGGTTCAGGTCGTAAGGCGAGAACACGCGCGCGGCCATGTCGAACGCGAGAAAGAATGGCGAATTGTCCAGGCTCCACCGGCCGAGCAGAACATCCATGGGACTTCGTCGGATCGGGCTGAACCGGGCGGAATGCGAGACGCGCCGCCAGAACCCTTCGAGTGCTGCCCGCGCTCCCTCGGGTCCGCCCTTTTCATAGCCATCGACCAGCACCACGGCATTCATCGCGCCCGCAGAAGTGCCGGAGATGCCATCGATCCGCAGCCATGATTCTTCGAGGAGCCGGTCAAGCACGCCCCACGTGAACGCGCCGTGAGAACCGCCACCCTGCAGGGCGAGATCGACCAGAACGGCCTCACGGTCCGATTTCGCCGGAGCAGCAGTCACCATCACACCCTCGTCGTTTGCTGCGGGTGCTAAGAACCTAGCGAAATACCCCTCCGTCGCCATCGGGTCTTACCCTTAGCGCCCGCCGACGAGATCACCTGAGTGAGTTGCTCTGCCCTCCAGGGTACGGTGTTTGGGTCATTTGACGACAAAGGCTGTCGCCTCTTGCGCGAGGCCAGCAAATAAATGAAGGGACGTAAGAGTCCGTGGCTTAATTGCCCTGCCCGTAACTGTCCCTTGCAGCCGCGGCACTCACATAACCGAGCCGGACATCCCGCTCGACAAGCTCGCGTGCCCGCAACCGGGCTTTGCCGAAGCCGCCGCCGCCGGACGTTTCGAGCCGGATAATGTCGCCATTTTTCACGATCATGTTGGTGACCTTGGAACGCAACGCCCGCTTTTGACCGCCGCGGATCAAATACAGAGCGCTTGGCGCTGCGGACTCGCCGCCAGCCAGACCGAATGGACGGAACTTGAATCGATCGAGATTGGTCGACAACTGCGCCATCGGGCAATCGATCCGCCATTCGCGCCACAGGCCGAGCCCGCCCCGCCATTGGCCGGGACCGCCGGTATCGGTCAGCAGCCCGTACCCCATGAACGTCACCGGCATGTCGCTTTCGATCATCTCCATCGGGATGTTCGAGTTGTTGTGCATGCCGAACGACAGCGCCGATGGACCGTCGGAAACCGGCAGCGCGCCGATCCCGCCAACCTCGATCTCGACCAGAACGCGGCGGCCCATTTCGGGGTCGATGGTCTGCAGCGTCACGACATAGGAGACGGCATAGTACGCCGCCGGCATCCGCGCCGGCACCGCCTGATGCAGCGCGCCGAACAACACCGTGGCCAGCCGATGCCCGATGGCGATGCGATGCACGACCGGCGCCGGCACGGCCGCACTGACGCACAGACCGGGCGGCGCCACGATCTTGACGGGGCGATAGCACCCCGCGTTGGCCGCGATCGGCACGTCGGCCGAGGCGATCAATGCATAAAATACCGTCGAGCATGTCGACGAGAGCGTTGCGTTGCTCGGCCCCATCACCTGCGGACTGCAGCCAGAGAGATCGACTGTGAGACCCTCGCCTTCAACCACCAGCCTGGCGTGAATGCGGATCGGCGCGTCCGAAATCCCGTCGTCGTCGACGTGATCCTCAAACCCGTAAGTGCCATCTGGAATTCGGCCGATCACGGCCCGCATGGCCGCCTCGGAGCGATCGAGCAGTTGCTTAGTCGCCGTTTCGAAACGCGCCTCGCCGAGCTTCGCGGCAAGCCGCTCGACGCTGGCAGCGCCGATGTCGAGCGAGGCGAGTTGCGACTGCAGATCGCCCCAGAGAATGTCAGGCTGGCGAACATTCTGCAGGATGATGGCACGGATCGGCTCATTGAGTTTGCCGTCTTCGACTATCTTCACCGGTGGTATTCGCAAGCCTTCCTGAAAGATCTCCGTCGCGCTCGAGCCGTAACTGCCCGGTGAGGAGCCCCCTACGTCCAGATGGTGGCACAACGCCCCGACGAACCCGATGCGCCGACCGTTGCGAAACACGGCCTTGTAGGCAACGATGTCAGGCAGATGCTGGCCACCGCAGTACGGGTCATTCGATATGACGACGTCGTCCGGACCCCATCTGTCGGGCGGAATGTGGCTCGCCAGGATCTCGGTGAGGAAGTAGCTCATCGAGTTGAGATGGCTCGGGATGCGCGCCGCCTGCGCGACGTTCCATCCATCGCGGTCGAAGATTGCGGTCGAGTAGTCGAGCAGTTCCCGCACGATGGTCGAGCGGCTGGTACGCCAGATGGTAACGTCCATCTCGGCAGCAGCAGCGGTCAAAGCGTTGTAGATGATCTCGAGTTCGATCGGCGAGATATCGGCATCAGCAACGTTCACGTTCATCCCTGCCTCCTCGCCACGAGGTGGCCGCTCTTGTCGCGCTGACAACTCCATCCTTCGACGAGCAGGACGCTGGTGTAGGCTTCCTCGATGACGGCCGGCCCTTCGATCATAGCGCCCGGAAACACGTCGGCGCGGTTCCACACTGCAACATCCCGCCAACCGCCGGAAAGCCAGATATTTCGCTTGCCGACCGGCTTGCCGCTGTCGCGCGCATCCGCCCCTTTGGCGGCGGGCTTGGGCAAGCGGCCAATCGCCGAGGCACGCAACGACACGATCTCGACGGACGAACCTGGATTCGAATAAGAAAAAAACTGACGGTGGAGATCGTGAAAATCATCGATCAGCACGGCCAGCGCCGCCTCGTCGAGCTGGTGGGAGCGCAACGGCACCGTCAGCTCAAAAGCCTGCCCCTTGTAGTGCATGTCGGCGGAGAGCTCGATGTGACGGTCGTTCTCGGGAATGGCGTCGGCATCGAGCCTTGTCCGCGCATCGGCAACGAGGCCTTCGAGCAGCGGCGTGATCGCGCCGAGCTTTTCCGGGGTCGCATCGATCACGCGCGAGCGGACGAGGTCATGGGTCAGGTCCGAATGAAGGATGCCATAGGCGGACAACGTGCTGGCATTCTCCGGGAATATCACGCGCCGGATCCCGGTTTCGTCAGCCACATCGAGTGCATGCAGCCCCGCGGCTCCGCCAAAGGCGATCATCGTGAATTCGCGAGGATCGACACCCTTCTCGAACAGCGACAGACGGATCGCGGCGCCGAGATTCGCGTTGACCACGGCCAGCAATCCCTCCGCCGCCGGCTCGGTCGCGAGGCTGAGCGGTTCGGCCACCTCGGTGTCGATCACCGCGCGAGCCGCCTTGCCATCAAGGCGCATTCCCCCGCCGAGGAACTTCTCGCCGTCGATCCGGCCGAGCGTGACATTCGCATCGGTCACCGTCGCCCCGACGCCGCCACGACCGTAGCAGGCGGGGCCCGGATAGGAGCCGGCGCTTTCAGGTCCGACCGTCAGCCGCTTGCCCCGCTGCACTTTCGCGAGCGAGCCGCCGCCCGCGCCGATGGCACGGATTTCGACCATCGGAATGCGGACCGGCATCCGGTCCACCTCGCCCTGCATGACGACGTTGACGCGGCCGTTGCGCACCACCGAGACGTCGAAGCTGGTCCCGCCCATGTCGACCCCGATCAGGTTGTCCTCGCCGAGAACCCTGCTCAATATCGCGCAGGCTGCGCTGCCGCCCGACGGTCCCGAGAGCAGAAGCCGTACCGGCTCCAGCGCCGCGGTCCTCGCGGCGCATACACCGCCGTTCGACTGCACCAGAAGCAACCGCGGCCGAAACCCTTCCGTCTCCATGCGGTGCGAGAGCTTGTCGAGATATCCCGCGATGACCGGAATCAGAACCGCGTTGAGCACGGTAGTCGACGTGCGCTCGTATTCGCGGATTTCGGCGCTCAGAGCGCTCGCGCACGAGACTTTTAGGGCAGGCCTCGTCTTGGCGAGATACTCGGCGATCGCCTGTTCATGCTGCGGATTAAGGTAGGAATTCATCAGGCAGACGGCGACACTGACCGGATTGATTTTGTCGATCGCCGCGGCGAGGCTATCCAGCGCCGCTTGCGTCAGTGGTGTCTCGACGCGGCCGTCCGACCGTACCCTCTCTGCGACGCCGATGCGGCAATCGCGCGGGATCAGCGTCGGCGGTTGCTGTGGACTGAGCGAGTAGACCTCGCGCCGGACGTGGCGACCGATCTCCAGCACATCCTCAAAGCCTGCCGTCGTCACCAGCACCGATTTGGGTAGCTTGCGCTCCAGGATCGCATTGGTGGCGATCGTCGTGCCGTGGAGCAGGAAGCCCACATCAGGCAGCGTGAAATTGTAACGGGCCGCCGCTTCCTTGATTCCGGTCATCAGACCGACGGAGGGGTCCTCCGGCGTGGTCGGGGTCTTGTAGCCGACGATTGCGCCCGTCCGGGCGTCATAGATCTGCAGGTCGGTAAAGGTGCCGCCGATATCGACACCGATCCTGACCGGCGCCACCTCAATTAACGCCACTAGAACTTCCCCAATCTTGATAAGCCGCGAACTGCGCCCGCGATCCTACACAGATCGGATCGCGAAGCCAGCACGTGATCAAGGCGTTCTGGTGCGCTCATTGCTCAGTTTGCAAGCATTAGCCCAGTGCATGACTGATCCGCGCAGCACGAGAAGGGCCGGCAGCAGGTTGGTGCGGAAATTGCAAAAGCTCACTCCGGGATCAGAGGAGAGTTTTGGATGACCTCACGCCATCGATTGCTCACAGCCGTTGCTGCATTTTGGCTCGGAACGGTAGCGACCGCCGACGCGCAGCAGAAGATGACCGTCACGATCGTGACCCAACCCTTCGGCACGCAGCCGCAGTTCACCAAGGTCGACCAGCCTATTTTGCGGGACGGGCTGAAGGCCAAGTCAAACGGACAGATCGACGTCAAGCTGTCGGCCTGGCCGGAGATGAACCTGAACGGCCCCGAAGTGCTTCGCCTCATACGCGCCGGGCAGGTCGATATCGGCGCGGCCCCGCTCTCGACCGTTTCCGGCGACGTGCCATTCCTCGACGGGATCGATCTGGCAGGCCTGCATCCCGACATCGAACAGGCCCGAAAGACGGCGCTTGCCCTGGTCCCCCTTGCCAACAAGGAACTGGAGAAGTTCGGCAGCCAGATCGTCGCGGTCTATCCTTTCCCGGCGCAGGTGATCTGGTGTCGCCAGCCGGTCTCCAGCCTGGCCGACCTCAAGGGCCGAAAGATCCGCACCTTCGGCGCCTCGCTCAATGATTTCGTGACGGCCATCGGCGCACAGCCTGTCTCGATAGGGTTTCCCGAAGTCTACAGCGCGCTCGAGCGCGGCGTTGCCGACTGCGCCGTGACGGGCACCGGCTCGGGCAATGCGGCGAAGTGGTACGAGGTAACGACCAGCATCTACAACCTCTCGGTCGGATGGGCGATTGCCGCCTACTACGTCAACACGGCATGGTGGAAAAAGCTCGACCAGCCGACGAGGGACCTGATCACCGCGACGATGAAGGACGTCGAGCTTGCACAGTGGAAGCTCGGCGCCGAGGCGACCCAGGACGGGCTCGATTGCAACGCCGGAAAGGCGGCAGGCTGCAAGATCCACACACTCGTCACGGACAAGGCGATGAAGGTCGTGGATGCGACCGCCGAGGATAAGGCCACCCTCAAGAAGATCGTGGAAACCACCGTCATCCCCGGGTGGGTGAAACGCTGTGGCGCGCGGTGTGGCGAGATCTACAACGAATCCGTCGCTCCGATCACGGGATTGAAATTCACGGCGAACTGATGAGCACCCTGGAAGCTCACCCGCGGCTCGTGATGCTGGTCATCGGGTCAAGGTAACCACACAAAGCGGGAAAACCCGATGCCGAATGCCGCGAATGAGCGCGGATCTCCCTTCCCCATGCGTGGGACGGGATTTCCGCGGACGATACGGAAAGTCGCCAGCGCCGTGGCGGCGGTCATGAGCTATGTAGCGGGCTGGAACTTCATTTTCTGCGCCGTGTTCATCACGATCGATGTCGTTTGCCGCAACTTCGGCGGCTTCTCCTCAAGCGCCACCACCGAGATCACAAGCTACATGCTCGCGTTCGGCCTTGCATGGGGACTCGCCCATGCGCTGGCGACGCGTTCCCATATCCGCATCGACGTCCTGGTCAATCGCATGCCCATTGGCGTTCGCCAGTATCTTCACGCATTGGCGCTGGTTCTCCTGACCGGATTGTCCCTGTTCTTCGCCTGGTGCGCATGGAGCCTTGTCGGCGAGAGCATGCTCTTCAACGCCAGGGACACGAGCGCGTTGGCCATCCCGCTCGTGATACCCCAGGGCCTGTGGGCCGTCGGCATCACGATGCTAGCTGTTTTTGCGGTTGTCCTGCTGCTGGAGATCTCTTGCTTACTCGTAGCGGGCGACGCCGCCGAGATCGACAGGCTGCTGGGTCCCCGCGGCTATCAGGAAGAGACGCAGGAAGCGCTGGAAGCGGTCGGCCTGGCCCCCGCGCGAAGCGCGGATGGAAGGGGCACGTAACCGTGATTGCCATTATCTTCCTGCTCGTCATGCTCGCTGTCGCCATCTTTGCGGCGAGCCAGGGTGCGGCGGCGCTGCCGATCGGCGAAATCATGATGCTGGTCGGCCTGTTTCTCGTGTTCTTTGGATCGGGCGTCTATATCGCCGTGGTGCTCGGAGCGCTGGCGCTGTTGTCGGGGTTCATGTTCTCCGACCGGCCCTTCTGGCTGTTCCTGGGCCAGGTGATCTGGGCTCCGTCATCGAGCTTCGTACTGGTGGCCGTGCCGCTCTTCCTGCTGATGGGCGAGATCCTGTTGCGGTCGGGACTATCAGAGCAACTCTACCGCGCGCTCAATGTCTGGATGCGCCGGTGGCCGGGTGGCCTGCTGCATACGAACATAGCCTCTTGCGCTGTATTCTCTGCGATCTCGGGATCGAGCGTGGCGACCGCGGCCACCATGGGCTCGGTCGCACTGCCCTACTTCGAGAAGAAGCCCTACGATCCGCGTATGGTGCTGGGCTCGCTGGCCGCCGGCGGCGCCCTCGGCAACTTGATACCACCCGGCATCACGTTCATCGTCTATGGGCTCATGACCGAGACATCGGTCGGCAAACTCTACATCGCCGCCATCGTTCCCAGTGTGCTGGTCTGCCTGTTGTTCTTTGCCGTCATCTTCATCCATGGCCTGCGATCGCCGAACAAGGAAAAGCCTCCAGCGGCCACCACGCGTGAAAAGTGGGAAAGCCTCGTCGATCTCATGCCGACGACGCTTCTGATCCTGATCGTCCTCGGGACGATCTATGGCGGCATCGCGACGCCGACCGAAGCCGCGGCACTTGGCGTGGTCGCCTCCATCGTGTTCGCCCTCGTCGCCCGCAAGCTCAGTTTCAGGCTCCTGCACGAGTCGGCGGAAGCAACCGCGCGCAACACCTCAATGCTAGGCCTGATCCTGTTCGGTGCATACACGCTGAACTTCATCATGACGCAACTGCGCGTGCCGCAGACGCTGGCGGAAATGGTCAGCGCGCTGCCGCTGCCGGCCTGGGCGATCATGCTGGTCATCATCGGGTTCTACCTGGCGCTTGGCACCTTCATGGAGGGCTTCTCCATGATCATCACGACGATCCCGGTTGTCTTTCCGGTCGTGAAGAGCCTCGGCTATGACCCGATCTGGTTCGGCGTCATCGTCACCATGCTGATCGAGATCGCGATGATCAGCCCGCCGGACGGGACCGTCATGTATGTCCTGCAGGGCATGCGGCGCACGCCCGGGCCCATCACGGACGTCTTTAGTGGCGTACTCCCCTTCGTCGGCGTCTACATGCTGGCCGTCCTGATCCTGCTGTTGTTCCCGGGTCTCGCACTCGTGCTCGTGCCTCGCTAGCTGGCGCCGTGTACGGCTACGTCAAACTCGGCAGATCGAGTCCGTTGGCATGGGCACATGCAATCGCGGTTTCGTAGCCCGCATCGGCATGACGCATGACGCCAGACGCCGGATCGTTCCAGAGCACCCTCTCGATGCGGCGCGACGCCTCCGGGGTTCCGTCGGCGACAATGACCATGCCGGCGTGCTGCGAATAGCCGATCCCCACGCCTCCGCCATGATGCAGCGACACCCAGGTGGCCCCGCTAGCGCAGTTGAGCAGCGCATTGAGCAGCGGCCAGTCCGAAATGGCATCCGAGCCGTCGCGCATCGCTTCGGTTTCGCGGTTCGGGCTCGCTACCGAGCCGCTGTCGAGATGATCGCGACCGATCACGATCGGCGCCTTCAGTTCGCCCTTCGCCACCATTTCATTGAACGCCATGCCGAGCCGATGGCGGTCGCCAAGGCCGACCCAGCAGATCCGGGCCGGCAATCCCTGGAACTTGATCCGCGCTTTGGCCATGTCGAGCCAATTATGAAGATGCTTGTCGTCGGGCATCAGTTCCTTGACCTTGGCGTCGGTGCGGAAGATGTCTTCAGGATCACCAGAAAGCGCGGCCCAGCGAAACGGCCCGATACCGCGGCAGAACAGCGGACGAATATAGGCCGGAACGAATCCCGGGAAGTCGAACGCGTTCTTCAGCCCCATATCCTTCGCCATCTGGCGGATGTTGTTGCCATAGTCGAGGGTCGGTATGCCCTGGGCGTGGAAATCCAGCATCGCCTGGACATGACCGACCATCGAGGTCTTGGCTGCCGCTTCAACAGCCTTCGGATCGCCCTGCCGTCGCGCCTCCCATTCCGCGAGCGTCCATCCCTTCGGCAGGTACCCGTTGATCGGATCATGTGCGCTGGTCTGGTCGGTGACGATGTCAGGCCTGACGCCACGGCGCACCAGTTCGGGAAAGATATCGGCGGCATTGCCGAGCAGGCCGACCGAGACTGGTTTCCTGCTCTCTGCCGCCTCCGCCATGATCGCGAGCGCCTCCTCGAGCGTATTTGCCTGCCGGTCGAGATAGCCCGTGCGCAAGCGCATTTCGATGCGGCTCGGCTGACACTCGACCGCGAGCATCGATGCGCCCGCCATCGTCGCCGCAAGCGGTTGCGCCCCGCCCATGCCGCCGAGGCCCGCCGTCAATATCCATCTGCCCGCGAGATCGCCGCCGTAGTGACGCCGGCCTACCTCGACAAAGGTTTCGTAGGTGCCCTGCACGATCCCCTGGCTGCCGATGTAGATCCACGATCCCGCGGTCATCTGGCCGAACATCATCAGCCCGGCCCTGTCGAGCTCATTGAAGTGATCGAGCGTCGCCCAATGCGGCACCAGGTTCGAATTGGCGATCAGGACGCGCGGCGCATCGGCATGGGTACGGAAAATTCCGACCGGCTTGCCGGATTGCACGACCAGGGTCTGGTCCCCCTCGAGCTTGCGCAGCGAGGCGACGATCCGATCAAAACAGTCCCAGTCGCGGGCCGCGCGGCCAATCCCGCCATAGACGACCAACTCGCTCGGCCGCTCGGCGACATCAGGATCGAGATTGTTCATCAGCATGCGCAGCGGTGCCTCCGTCAGCCAGCTCTTGGCGCTGAGTTCGGAGCCGTGGGGCGCGCGGATCGTGCGGTCATTGTCCAGTCGGCGGTTCATGACGGAAAGCCTCTCTCGGCAAGATTTGGAAACGGGTCGTTCTCGAGCACCGAAATCGCAGCCGCCGGCAGCGCACCGGCTTCGACCAGCGCGGTTGCCCTGGCGATATCGCCCGCCATGTAGCGATCGCTAGCGAGCGCCGGCACCTGCTCGCGCAATCGCGCAATGACCGCGGCAAGTGCGGGGCTGGTCGTATGCGGCGCGCGAAGCCCGATGCCTTGCGCCGCCACCAGCAGCTCGATGCCGAGAATAGCAGCGAGATTATCCGCCATGTCCGACAACCGGCGCGCCGCGTGCGCAGCCATCGACACGTGATCTTCCTGGTTGGCGCTGGTCGGCGTCGAATCGATGGAACACGCCGAGGCGCGCTGCTTGTTCTCGGCATAGAGGGCGGCCGCCGACACTTCGGCGATCATGAAGCCGGAATTGACGCCGGGCTCGGGAGTGAGAAACGGCGGCAGGCCGAAGTTCAGCGCGGGATCGACCAGGGTTGCGATCCGCCGCTCGCTGATCGCGCCGATCTCCGACAGGGCCAGCGCAATCTGGTCGGCGGCAAAGGCGACCGGCTCGGCGTGAAAATTTCCACCCGAGACGATCTCTCCGGTCTCAACCAGCACCAGCGGATTGTCGGTGACGGCGTTGGCCTCGATCGTCAAGGTGCGGGCAGCCTGCATCAGGAGATCAAGCGCGGCGCCGGCGACCTGCGGCTGGCAACGCAGGCAATAGGGATCCTGCACGCGCTCGTCGCCTTCGAGATGCGACATGCGAATGTCGCTGCCGTCGAGCAACGCCATCAGCGCCGCGCCAGCGGCGATCTGCCCGGCCTGCCCCCGCAATTGCTGGATTTCAGGACGGAACGGGGCGGTCGAGGCCATAGCCGCGTCGACCGACAACGCACCCGTCACCAGCGCCGCGCGCACCAAACCGTACGCGCGCAACAGGCCGGAGATGGCATAGGCAGTCGAAAACTGTGTTCCGTTGATCAGCGCGAGGCCCTCCTTGGGCCCAAGCGTGATCGCTTCGATCCCGGCGGCGGCGAGCGCATCGCGGCCCGGCACGATCTTTCCGTCGATGAGCGCCTGCCCCTCACCGATCATGACCGCGATCATGTGTGCAAGCGGCGCCAGATCGCCGGAGGCTCCCACCGATCCCTGCTGCGGCACCAGCGGATAGACGCCGCGCACCAGCATGGCCTGAAGTTGCTCGATGATTTCGCGGCGTACACCCGACGCGCCCCGCCCCAGCGAAACGATCTTCAGCGCGATCATCAGACGCACGATCGGTTCGGGCGTGGGTGGCCCCACCCCGCAGCAATGCGAAACGATGAGGTTGCGCTGGAGCAGCGCGGTCTGGTCCGGCGGAATGCGTTTCGACGCCAGTTTTCCAAACCCGGTATTGATACCGTAAACCGGAACGCTCGAACGCGCGGCCTTGGCAACGATGGCCGATGCGGCCTCAACGCGTGGCCAGAATGACGGTTCGAGCACGACGGCCGCGCCAGCGAGCACATGCGCGAGATCATCGAGGCCGACGCTAGCGGGTGACACGACAATGGATGCCATCGGGTCGCTCATTGTCCCCTCCACACTCTAAGATGCAGCGGGTTGAAGCCGATCCGGTAGACAAGCTCAGCCGGCCGCTCGATATCCCAGATCGCCAGATCGCAATGTTTGCCAGTCTCAAGCGTTCCGGCTTCACCGAGAATGCCGAGCGCGCGTGCCGCTTCGCGCGTCGTTCCAGCGAGGCATTCAGCAACGTTCATCCGGAACAGCGTCGCGCCCATATTCATGGCCAGCAGCAGTGACGTCAGCGGCGAGCTGCCCGGGTTGCAATCGGTTGCGAGCGCCATGTGCACGCCATGCGCGCGAAACAGTTCGACCGGAGGCTTTGCCGTTTCGCGGATGAAATAGAATGCGCCCGGCAACAGCACGGCCACGGTATGTGCCCGCGCCATGGCTGCAACGCCGACCTCATCGGTGTGCTCCAGATGATCAGCGGACAGGGCCGAAAATTCCGCAGCCAATGCTGCGCCACCTAGATTCGACAATTGATCGGCGTGTAGTTTGACCGGCAGTCCAAGCGTCTTAGCGGCACGGAATACCCGCGCCGTCTGCTCCCGCGAGAACGCGATGCCTTCCATGAAGGCATCGACCGCATCGGCAAGCCCGGCCTGCGCCACCGCCGGCAGCATCTCGCGGCAAACCAGGTCGATATAGCGGTCCTTGTCGCCATCGGCTTCGGGAGGCAGCGCATGCGCGCCCAGAAAAGACGTCCGGATGCTGACCGGACGTCTGTGGCCGAGTGCGCGCGCAGCCGATAGCTGGCGCATCTCGGTTTCCGTGTTGAGCCCGTATCCGGACTTGATCTCCAGCGTCGTCACACCCTCGCCAATCAGTGCATCGAGCCTCGGCAGCGCGCCGGCAACGAGATCAGCCTCGCTGGCTGCGCGCGTCGCTGCGACCGTCGAGACGATCCCACCGCCGGCGCGTGCGATCTCCTCGTAGCTTGCGCCCTGCAGCCGTAACTCGAATTCGTGTGCGCGGTTTCCGCCGAAGACGAGATGGGTGTGACAATCCACCAGTCCGGGCGTGATCCATCGCCCCGCGCAATCGATCCGCTCAGCCGCATCGGCGTCAGATGGAAAGTCGGAACGGCTGCCTGCAAAGGCGATGCGGCCATCGCGGGCCGCGATCACGCCATGCTCCACGATCCCGAGATCGGTCAGATCTTCGCGAAGTGTGGCGAGCCTGGCGTTGTGCCAGATGCGATCAAAGCGCTCGGCCATGGAATTTCCCTCAACGGCAGAAGCTTGACGGGGTGTTCTATATGTCTATACATATAATCACGGCATCCTGTCCATCCGGTTTGGAAACATGTCCACTTTGCATTTTGCATCGGCGCTGCTTCCCTCGGGATGGGCTGATGACGTGCAGGTGGTGGTGACCGACGGATCGATCACGGAGGTCACGATCGGCACCGCGCCCGGAACCGGTGACGAGCGCCATCAACTCGCCATCCCCGGGATAGCGAGCCTGCATAGTCACGCTTTCCAGCGCGGGATGGCGGGGCTCGCTGAAACGCGCGGCAATTCCGCAGACACATTCTGGACCTGGCGCGAGACGATGTATCGGTTCGCGCTGGAGATGACGCCGGACGACGCGGAAGCCGTCGCGACGCTGCTCTATGTCGAGATGCTCGAGCAGGGCTACACGCGCGTCGGCGAGTTCCACTATCTCCACCATGACCGCGATGGTTCGCCCTACGCCAACCCCGCAGAGATGGCGACGCGGATCGCGCGAGCTGCCGAGACGACGGGCATCGGGCTCACGCTGCTGCCGAGCTTTTACGCACACGCCTCCTTTGGCGGAACGGCACCGCATGCCGGCCAGCGCCGGTTCATCTGCTCGGTCGACCAATTCGCAAAACTGATCGATGCTTCGAGGGAGGCTGTCCGTCCCCTGCCCGGCGCCAATGTCGGTGTCGCGCCACACAGCCTGAGGGCCGTGACGCCGGATGAATTAGCGGCGATCATCGCGCTGGCCGAGGGCGCACCGGTGCATATCCACGCCGCCGAACAGGTCAGGGAAGTCGAGGAATGCGTGGCGTGGTCCGGCAGGCGGCCGGTCGAGTGGCTCCTCGAACATGCGCCGGTCGATGCGCGCTTCTGTCTCATCCATGCGACCCATATGACGCCTGAGGAAACCGTATCGCTGGCGCGAAGCGGCGCAATTGCCGGGCTCTGTCCGGTTACGGAAGCGAGCCTCGGCGACGGTATTTTTCCGGCGCGCGAGTTTCTTGATGCCGGCGGCCGGTTCGGCGTCGGCACCGATTCCAATGTGCTGATCGGTGTCGCCGACGAACTGCGTCAGCTTGAGTATGGTCAACGGTTGAAGCGCCGCGAACGCAACGTGCTGTCCGGCGGTCCTGGCGTCTCGACCGGTCGCACACTGTTCGACGGGGCACTCGCCGGCGGCGCCCAGGCACTCGCGCAGCCGGTCGCAGGCATCCAGGTTGGCGCACGCGCCGACATCGTCACCCTCGACACCACGCACCCCTCGCTCGCCGGTCGCCGCGGGGATGCCGTCCTCGATGGCTGGACTTTTTCAGCACGCGCAGGCGCCATCGACTGCGTGTGGGCGGGCGGCAACAAGGTTGTCGAGAGCGGGCGCCACCGGCTCCGCAAAAGCGCGCGTGATAAATTCAACGCTGCTGTGAGGAAGCTCGTGGCATGAGCCTCGCAATAGATCGCAGCAAGCCCCAGCCAGCCGACAAGCCGACGCTGTACAAGCAGATCCGGCTCGACATCGAGCGGCGCATCCTGTCCGGCGAATGGCCGCCGGGTCATCGCATCCCCTTCGAGCACGAGCTAATGGCGGACTATCGCTGCTCGCGAATGACAGTCAGCAAGGCATTGTCGGAACTGGCGCAAGCCGACCTGATCGAGCGGCGACGGCGGGCCGGCACCTTCGTGCGCCGTCCGCAATTCCTGTCGGCAGTCCTGAAGATTTCCGATATCCGCGCCGAAATCACCGCGCTTGGCCGAAGCTACGGCTATCAGTTGATCAAGTGCTCACGCCGCCTCGCCAGCGCCACCGATCGCAACCGACTAGGGGTAGGCAAGACCGGCAAGGTCATCGCGATTGCCTGCCGCCACAGCGCCGACGGCGTCCCCTTCGCGATCGAGGACAGGCTGATCGATCTCGATGCAGTGCCTGAAGCCGCCACGGCGGATTTCGCGAAGGAGCCGCCGGGATCGTGGCTGCTACATCATGTTCCATGGACAGAAGCCGAGAATGCGATCAGCGCTATATCGGCCGACGACGAGGCTGCGGCGGCGCTGGACATCCCGATCGGTGCGCCTTGCCTCGTGATCGATCGGCACACCTGGCGCGGCGGACGGCCGCTGACGGCGGTACGCCTGATCTATCCGGGCGAGACCCACAAGCTGGTGGCCCGCTTCAAGGGCGGCTGAAGTGATGCATGAGGTCCGGCACAATTTATGCAGCAAAGCGACGCAGAGAAGCCCCAAGCGGGTGAACAGACGAGCAGGACTTAATCCATAAACCGGCAGAAGGAAGACGATCATGCTTAGTTTTAGAGTATTCGCCGCAAGCGCCGCTCTCCTGGTGTCCGCACCAGCGGTCGCACAAGACGTCAAGGTCGGCATCGGAATTTCGGGGTGGACAGGCTTCGCTCCGCTCACGCTCGCAAATCAGGCCGGCATCTTCAAGAAGAACGGCCTCGATGTGACGATCAAGAAGATCCCGCAGAAGGACCGGCATCTGGCGATTGCCTCGGGTGACATTCAGTGCGCGGCGACCACGGTCGAAACCTGGATTTCCTGGAATGCCAACGGCGTCGCCACCAAGCAGATCTTCCAGCTCGACAAGAGCTACGGCGCCGATGGAATGGCGACGCGCAACGCCATTGCATCGATCAAGGAACTGAAGGGCAAGACAGTCGCCGCGTCCGCGCCGGGCACCGCGCCCTATTTCACGCTGGCCTGGATGCTCAGGAAGAACGGCCTCTCGGTCAAGGACGTGACCGTGGTGAACCTGGAGCCGGCCGCGGCTGCGCAGGCGTTCGTCGCCGGTCAGAACGATGCAGCCATGACGTATGAACCCTACCTCTCGACCGTGCGCGCGGCGCCCGACAAGGGCAAGATCATCGCCACCACGCTCGACTATCCAATGATCATGGACACGTTCGGCTGCACGCCGAAATTCCTGGCCGAGAATCCGAAAGCCGCGCAGGCTTTGGCGGACAGCTATTTCGAGGCGGTCGCCCTGATCGAAAAGGACCAGGCGAAATCCTACGAGATCATGGGTTCGGACGTGAAGCAGTCCGGCGAGCAGTTCGGCAATTCGGCAAAATACCTGCGCTGGCAGGACAAGGCCGCGAACCAGAAATTCTTCGCGGGCGAGTTCCAGGCCTTTACCAAGGAAGCGGCGGAGCTGCTGCTCGAGATCGGCATCATCAAGTCGATTCCGAAGATCGAAGATCTCGTTGACACGAGCTTCATCAAGTAAGTCCGTTCGGCACCGCGCTGGTCCCGCTCCCACACGTCCGGGAGCGGGGCTGTCGCGATCAGCGCACTATTTCGAGGAACATGCCGCGTGATGCGTCCCCTGGATCCCGTGACGTCGAAGCAACGTGCGGCCTATGGCCTTGCGTTCTTCGTCTTGTTCGTTGCCCTGTGGGCGTGGGCGACGTTCGGCGGATACGTGTCAAAGACGTTTCTCGCCAATCCTCTGACGATGCTGCAGGAAGGCTGGGAACTGCTGGTAAAACACGGCTTCCTGTTCGACATCGGCATGACGATCTGGCGGGTAGTCGGCGGATTTACACTGGCGGCAACTATTGCGGTTCCGCTCGGCGTCTTGATGGGGGCTTACAAGCCGATCGAGGCCTTCCTGGAGCCGTTCGTCTCCTTTGCCCGCTATCTGCCTGCCTCGGCCTTTATTCCGCTGCTGATCCTGTGGGCCGGCATCGGCGAATTGCAGAAGCTCCTCGTCATATTCATCGGCTCGGTGTTCCAGATCATCCTGATGATCGCCGTCAACGTGGGAAGCACGCGGCGCGACCTCGTCGAAGCGGCCTACACGCTGGGCGCCAGCGACAGCGGCATCATCCGGCGGGTGCTGCTGCCCTCCTCCGCTCCCGAGATCGCGGAAATTCTCCGGCTCGTTCTGGGTTGGGCATGGACCTATGTCATCGTCGCCGAACTGATCGGCTCATCGTCGGGCATCGGCCACATGATCACCGACAGCCAGGCCCTGCTCAATACCGGCCAGATCATCTTCGGCATCATCGTCATCGGCCTGATCGGTCTCGTGTCGGACTTCCTGTTCAAGGCTTTCAACGCCTGGCTGTTCCCGTGGAGACTGGCGTGACCGAGCTGAGAATAGAGCAGGTCTCGCGTATCTTTCCTGCGCGCCAGGGCAACCCGCCGACAAAGGCGCTGGAACCGACCGATCTCACCGTCGGCAACAACGACTTCGTCACCATCCTCGGTCCGTCGGGCTGCGGAAAGTCCACGCTGCTTCGGATCATCGCCGGGCTCGACCGGCCGACAAGCGGCCGCGTCCTTCTCGACGGCAGCCCGGTCACGGGACCTGGCGCGGATCGCGGTATGGTGTTCCAGTCCTATACGCTCTTCCCGTGGCTGACCGTGCGCGAGAACATCGCGTTCGGCCTGCGCGAACGCGGGATATCCGCTGCGGAACGCGACAAGATCGCCGATGGGTTCATCCATCGCGTCGGCCTGTCAGGCTTCGAGAATCACTGGCCGAAGCAACTCTCCGGTGGCATGCAGCAACGCACCGCGATCGCTCGCGCGCTCGCCAACGATCCCAAGATCCTGCTGCTGGATGAGCCGTTCGGCGCACTCGACAATCAGACGCGCGTGTTGATGCAGGAGATGCTGCTCGGCATCTGGGAACGCGACCAGAAAACCGTACTGTTCGTTACCCACGATATCGAGGAGGCAATCTTCCTCGGCAACCGCGTCATCGTCATGAGCGCCCGTCCCGGCCGCATCAAGACTGAAATCGCAGTGGACCTGCCCCACCCTCGATCCTACAAGATCAAGACCACGCCCGATTTCGTGCGGCTGAAGGAAAGGCTCGTCGAAGAGATACGCGCCGAAGCATTGAAGGTCGCGATTCATGCCTGATGTCCGCAATTGTGATTTGCGGAAATGCCCCAATGTGGATCAATCCTCCGGAACGAGACAGCGAGGCACGCCATGGCTAAACCGTTTCCGTCGAAGACCCATATCGGCAACCACGCGCTGCATCCCGAAACCCTGATGCTGAACTACGGCTATGATCCGCAACTGTCGGAAGGCGCCGTCAAACCGCCGGTCTTCCTGACCTCGACCTTTGTTTTCAGGACCGCCGAAGACGGACAGGATTTCTTCGATTTCGTCTCGGGTCGGCGTGAGCCCCCCGAAGGCATGGGCGCGGGCCTGGTCTATTCGCGGTTCAACCATCCCAACAGCGAGATCGTCGAGGACAGGCTTGCCGTCTACGAACGCACCGAGAAATGCGCGCTGTTCTCTTCAGGCATGTCCGCGATCTCGACCACGATCCTGGCGTTTGTCCGCCCCGGTGACGTCATTCTGCACTCTCAGCCGCTCTATGGCGGAACGGAAACGCTGTTTGCAAAGACGCTCGCCGGACTCAATATCGGGGCGATCGGCTTTGCCGACGGCATCGACGAAACCGCGGTAACACTGGCTGCAGAGGACGCCATGCGAAAGGGCCGGGTTGCGATGATCTTCATCGAGACTCCGGCAAATCCGACCAACGGCCTCGTCGATATTGCGATGATCCGTCGCGTCGCCGATCTGATCGGACAGACACAGGGACACACGCCGATCGTCGCGTGCGATAACACATTACTTGGACCTGTGTTTCAACGGCCGATCGAGCACGGCGCGGATCTTTCGCTGTATTCGCTCACCAAATATATCGGCGGCCATTCCGACCTGATCGCAGGTGCCGCGCTCGGTTCGAAGGCGCTCATGAAGGACGTCAAGGCCTTGCGAGGCGCCATTGGGACCCAACTCGACCCGCACTCCTGCTGGATGATCAGCCGGTCGCTCGAGACACTGAGCATCCGCATGGAAAAGGCTGACGCGAACGCGCGGCTCGTGGCCGACTATCTGCGCGAGCACGACAAGGTAGCCACTGTCCACTACCTTGCTCACCACGACGAGGCGTCCCCTGCCGGACGGCTGTTCGCCAGGCAGTGTACAGGTGCAGGCTCCACGTTCTCGTTCGACATCGTCGGCGGCCAGGCCGCCGCATTCAAGTTTCTCAACGCCTTGCAAATCTTCAAGCTGGCGGTGAGCCTGGGCGGGACCGAGTCGCTGGCCAGCCTGCCTGCGAGCATGACGCACTCCGGCGTCCCTGCTGACATCCGCCGGAAAATCGGCGTCCTCGACTCTACGATCCGGCTGTCCATCGGCATTGAGCATCCCTCCGACTTGATCGCCGACATTGCACAGGCTCTGAACGCGGCATAGCCGGATAGCTTTCATATCACCCGAACGTCGAGAGGACTGTCATGCAGGAATCCGTTGCTGAAGCCGGCGCCGTTGCACCTCCGAGGCATCCGCTGGACCCGTTGACACCGATTGAAATCCGCCGCGCCGCAGCGGCCGTGCGCGCAACGCACGATCTCGGGGCAGGCATGATGTTCGAGACGATCAGCTTGCACGAGCCTGACAAGCACGTGGTGCACGACGCCAAGCCTGGAGTGGCCTTTGCGCGTGAGGCTTTCGTGTGCGCCTTCGACCGAACCAACGGCAAGGTCTTTGAGGCCCGGGTCGATCTCGTGGCGGATCGCGTTGTCGATTGGCGGCATATTCCCGGCGTGCGGCCGCGCATTCTGATCGACGACATAACCCTCGTGGGCGAAGTGGCCCGGGCCGATCCGCGTTTTCAAGCCGCACTGGCGAAGCGCGGCATCACCGACATTGAAAAGGTTCAGGTCGATCCCTGGTCTGCAGGCAGTTATGGCTTGCCGGACGAGGAAGGCCGCAGGCTGTCGCATACCTTTTGCTGGTACCGGAACGAGGTGAACGACAACGGCTACGCCCATCCGATCGAGGGACTTTGTGCCGTGATCGATCTCGACCTCGCCGAGGTTTTGCGCGTCGACGATTATGGCGAGGCCGACGTCCCGATGCAGAACCGTAACTATGCCGCGCGCTACCGCACCGCCTTCCGTGATGACGTGAAGCCGCTGGAAATCGTGCAGCCGGCGGGCCCGAGTTTCACCGTCGACGGCAACGAGGTTCGCTGGCAGAAGTGGCGGTTTCGCGTGGGCTTCAATGCGCGCGAGGGACTGGTGCTGCATACGGTCGGCTACGAGGATAACGGCAGGCTGCGGCCCGTGCTGCACCGCGCGGCCCTGTCCGAAATGGTCGTGCCATACGGACATCCCGGCGGCGGACATTTCCGCAAGAACGCCTTCGATGTCGGCGAGTACGGCATCGGCGTGCTGGCGAACTCCCTGACACTGGGCTGCGACTGTCTCGGCGCCATCCGCTACTTCGATGCATGGCTGGCCGACAGCAAGGGCGACCCCTATTGCATCGAGAGCGCGGTGTGCCTGCACGAGGAGGATTTCGGCATCCTCTGGAAGCATACCGACCTGTTCACCGGCGAGGTCGACGTGCGACGTGCCCGCCGCCTGGTGCTGTCGTCCATCTCGACTGTCGGCAACTACGAATACGGCGCGTTCTGGTACTTTCATCAGGACGGCTCGATTCATTTCGAAATGAAGGCGACCGGCATTCTCAATACCGCCGGGTTACGGCCAGGCGAAAAGCCTGATTACGGCACGATCGTTTCGCCCGGTGTCTACGCGCACTATCACCAGCACATCTTCAACATGCGCCTCGACATGGCGGTTGACGGCGAACGCAACCGGGTTGTCGAGGTCGATACCGTGGCGCTGCCTGTCGGTCCCGACAATCCGCACGGCAACGCCTTCACTATCCGCGAGACCGTCCTGGAGACCGAGCAGAAGGCGCAGCGCAACGTCGATTTCAACGCCGCCCGCTTCTGGAAGATCGAAAGTGCCGAGGCCCGGAATGGGCTCGGACGCCCCACCGCCTACAAGCTGCTGCCGCTCAGTCCGGTGCCGACCTTCTCCGACCCGCAATCCATGGTGGCCAGGCGTGCGACCTTCATGATGCGGCAGCTATGGGTGACGGCCTACCACCCCGACGAGATTTTTGCAGCCGGCCGCTATCCCAACCAGAGCAGCGGCGGCGACGGGTTGCCGGCCTGGACTGCCGCGGACCGTCCGCTGGTCGATACGGATATCGTCGTCTGGCACTCTTTCGGCCTGCACCATATTCCGCGCCCCGAGGACTTCCCGGTGCAGCCGGTCATCACGGCAGGCTTCGCGCTTCACCCCGCCGGATTCTTCAACGAGAATCCGGCTCTCGACGTTCCGCCGGCCGCCAGCAGCATGAGCTGTTGCGTCGACTGATATGCTGAAAGCCTGCCCTGTTCGATGGTTCAAGGCCAGATAGAAGTTCAACCACCCCGGAGACCGGGATGGTCAGTTCAACCGTGCATTCTCGCGAATGATCAAACCCTTCGATGGCCTGATGCCCGCGATATCTTTGTACTCTGCATTCCGTCCCCACACCCGTTCCCTCGATCGCTTCGCAGCAGGGATTGATCCAGTTTGACGCCAAATGCTTGCAATGCGATCGAAGCGACTCAGCAAGTATTTACCCTGCTCCGCGCCGGTCAGCGCAGACGCGCCCGCATTAATGATGTGCTTCGAATTCCCATGCAACCTCTCCGGGCACTTCCCACCGGAACCCGCATGCCATCCACCAACGACGAACCGCAACTCGAACTGCCGTCGCCCCTCGCTGCGCGGCAGCCGTCGCGCCTCGCGCCGGCGTTGCTGCTGCTGGCGCTGATCGGCGGCGGCGTTTATGCGGCAACGGATGCGGACACCAAGCCCACCACAGGATTTCCTTCGCAGCCTGAAGACCTCTCGGCCAATGTCGTCACCTTCGTGTCCCCGGACGATCGCGCGGCGGTCGCCTCGGCGGTTGCTGCCCTCAAGGTTGCGCCGCCGCAACGGGTAGAGATCGAGCAAGCCGTTATTGATCGTCGGCAGCGGCTCGGCTGGATCGTTTTTACCGACAGCATGGATCCGGATGGCGACATCGTCGCGGTGGAAGCTTCCGGGCTGACGCAGCAGATCGTGCTGAACAAGAGCTGGACGCCGGTCGCGGTGGCGCTGGCCGACGACAGCCCGATCGGCGTCACCGCGCTTCGCGACGGACAAGGCGGCGGCATTACCGTGGCGTTTGCGACGAGCAGCGGCACGGTGCCGATACGCATCCTGCGACCCGGCGAACGCATCGAGGTGGTGCCATGACGGGAATGAGCCCCTGGTTAATCCGGCTGATTGTGCTGCTCGCCGTCATTTCTATCTACGGTGCTTCGCCCGCGCTGGCGGTCACGCTGGTGATCGGTGCCGCGGGCGGGGCCGTTGCCATCTTTCTCTATCGCGGTTCTTACCTGCCGAGGTTCGTCATGGATATTCTGGATCGGCTTTCCAACAAGACCAGTCTGCAGGAAGCATACGAAAGGCGCAGCCAGAGCCTGATCACCATCGACGCCGAGGATCTCGCGGCGCGCATCAGCGCGCGCGTCGTCGGCCAGGACGAGGCCATCAGGGCGATCGCCGGGCAATTGCGGCGACGCATCGCAGCGAGGCGGCTCGACAAGCCGGTCGCCGTGTTCTGCCTCGCCGGCGCACCCGGCGTCGGCAAGACGCATTTCGCGAAGATCCTCGCCGAGGAACTCTATGGCGGACGCAGCCATCTGCACTTCTTCGACATGAGCCAGTTCGGCCAGCCGCATGCCGCCGCTAGCCTGTTCGGCCAGGCCCGCGGCTATGTCGGCTCCAACAGCTACGGCTCGATGACGGCGGCGCTACGCGACGTGCCGAACGCCATCGTGCTGCTGGACGAGTTCGAGAAGGCACATTCGGAAGTCCACAAGCGCTTCCTGACGGCATGGAACGACGGCTTCATTACCGAGGTCAGTGACGGCGCCCGCGTCGCCACCAACGAAGCCATCTTCATTCTCACCACCAACGCCGCCTCGCGCCGCATCGGCGAGATCGCCGAGCAAACCAACGAGACCGCCGATGAACGGGGGCGGCTGGCCAAGGCGGCGCTGGCGGATGCCCAGTTCGCGCCCGAAGTGCTGTCGCGGATCGACGAAGTCTTCGCATTCCGGCCGCTCAGGGGATTGGACATCGCGCGGGTCGTTGCGCTGGAGATCGAAGCCATCGCCCTGCAGTTCAACCTCAGGATTGCCGGCGGCGGCATCGACCCGCAAATCCTGATGCAAGCCATCGACGCTCTCTCCGGCCGCATGCAGGGTGGCGTCCGCGATATGACGCGCGTCATCGAACGGCAGATCACGGATAGCTTGATCGATGCGCGCGCCGCAGGCGCGGCGGAAATCCGGCTGGTGCAGGATGGCGAGCGCGTCAGGGTCGAAACCGTTCGCGGCAGCCGCGAAGCGGCTCTGCCGGACCCGCAGCGCGTGACCGTTGGCTGACGATGGCCGGTCAGTCACACATCCTGCGAAGCGAGAGGAAGAGCGCTTTCCGCCTCCTCCTCGACCTCTATGCGACTAACACCACCTTTCGCGGCTTCAGCGAGTTCGCCATCATCGGCGCTATCGTGCTGCTGTTCGTCCACGGATTGCAGTCGTTCTCGATGATCGGCAATGCGGCGCGCACCGTCGTCACGCCGCCGAAGCTGACCGATCAGGACATCAAGACGCCGGGCGACCTTGCCAGGCTAGCCCGCCGCGACAGCGGTATGATGCCGAAACTTTCCGACCTCGGTCTAGATGAACAATATTTTGCCGCTGCCCCAGAGCCGCAAAGAACCATGCTGACGGAGGCCTGGCGCGCCTACCGGAGCAAGAACTCGCAGAAGGCGCTGGAGTTGCTCGGGGCGGCCGGATCAGATGATCCTCACGTGCTGCTGGTTCGCGGCCTGGCGCTGATGGCCCAGCCGGACGGGGCGACGCTCCGCAGCGGCGTCCTCAATGTACAGCAGGCAGCGGACAAAGGCGACGGCAAGGCGATGGCAGTGCTCGCCGTGCTACACATCATCGGCGTACCGGGTATCCAGCACGACATCGAAAAGGGCCAGAAGCTCATCCTGAACGCGGCTGCCAAAGGCGATGTCGATGCCTCTCGTGTCGTTGGCGAGGGATATCTCTCGGGCTGGATGGGCAGCATCGATCCCGCACGCGCCGCAAAGTATTTCAGGCTGGCGGCCGATCGGGACGATCCGAAGGCCGCATTCTTTCTTGCCGTACTCCATTCCCTGGGTCGGGGGGTGCCGAAGGACGATCTCGAGGCCGACCGTTTAATGGAAAAGGCTGCCGCGCGCGGCTATCGCGAGGCGCTAACTCACCTTGGCGTCCGCCGGATGCAGGCCTATGCACAGGGGATTTCCGACGATCCGTCCGATGCGCTCAAGTGGCTCGAGCGCGCCGCCGAACTAAACGAACCGACGGGGATGCTGGCGCTCTCGACGTACTATACCGATTTTGCCGCCCGCTCCGGCCAGGCTGACATCGAGAAGGGGGTTGGGCTCATGAAAAAGTGCGTCGAGCGCACCGAGCACCCCGCCTGTGCGATGGCATATGCGACTTTCCTGGACAACGGTTTTGGCCAGCGCGACGTCAAGCAGATCTACGCGCTGTATCGGATCGCGAATCGTGGAGCCGGGAACGTAAAGGCCCAAAGCCGCCTGGCCGAACTCACCAAGGAATTGTCGAGCGAAGATCTCATCCGAATTCAGTTGGAAACAAGCGCACGTCCGATGCAGCCGAGTTCCGACATGCCACGATTCCGGGAGATAGCACCGCGATGATCACCCGGGCCGAAAAAATCGCCTCGCTGCTGTTCGCGCTCTTTTTCGCTTACTTCCTCAAGAGTACGATCCTGGGTTACGCGACAGAACCGAAGGTCATCGGGGGCATCGATTTCGACCAGCCCATTCCGCAAGTCATGCCCTGGACGCCTGTCTTTTTCCCCTTGTTGCTGTCCGCAGCCTTCGGCTACTGGATCTGGCCGACGAAGTCGTACCCCAGCCTGCCGCGGAAGATGACCGCGGGGTCCATCGCCTTGGTAACGGTGACATTCGTAACGCTTTTCATTTCGACCTTGTGCATCGGATTTGGCGCATTCTATCTTACATATCCGCACTTGATGAACAGCGAGATCCTGCCGGCAATCGCAACCACGTTCTTCGCGGCATTCCAGGGCACAGCGATCATGGGCCTGTTTCACGGGATCGCCTTTGTTGGCTTCGGCGTCTTCTTCGGATGTCTGATCGTCCTTGTTTCGCATGGCGTAGCGTCAACGGCGTCTTCGGTCGCGCGAGCAGGACTGGACTCCGCGTCACCTTCCGGGTTGCTCAGTTCCTCAAGTCAATGGCCCTGGCTGAGCCTGCTTGCAGGTCTCGTGGCCACGGCGATCGTGCTGGCCGGCCTTGGCGCGGGAGGGCCATTCATTATTGTGATGTGGGTCTCGTTCTTGTTGCCCTGGGGAATAGTTTGGCTCGCAGTGGGCGCCGCGATAGGGTCTGTGAGCGAGCACTGGGCCTGGTGCGTCGCGGTCAGCCTGCCGGTCGGCGGCCTTTCCTCGATGATGCACGCGACGCTCGACGGCATCCTGGCGTCCCAATCGATCGATTTTCCGCCGATACTGTTTGCGATGTTGCTCGGCTTCGCCCTCGCCCGAAAGTTGCTGCGCCCGCGTGCGCCGCAGACTGCTGCAGGCTGATCGCGGATTCATAACCTCTTTGCAGTCGGCCGCTTTCGTTTGGCCTGTACGGTTCAAGGACCAGATCGACCGGAGCATGGCGGCTCCGAACGCCGTTCCGGCACCGCCGGTCCATAGGGCGCGCTGCGGCATTTCAGCAGGCCGGGTGGCGGATCTGGCTCGCGGCTGGAGCTTTCATCCGCGGCAAAATTGGTGCTTAGTCCCGTCATGGCCTTTACGATCAGACAGCTGCAGTTCTTTGTCGCGGTGGCCGCGGCCGGCACGGTCTCCCATGCCGCGCAGGCGCTGTCGATCTCGCAATCGTCCGTCACCGAGGCGATCAAGGAGCTGGAGGCCGATCTCAACGTCAAGCTGTTTGAGCGTCATCCGCGCGGCCTGTCCATTACCCACAAGGGCCATCAGCTGCTGCGCCACGCGACGCGCATCCTGTCGGATATCTCCGATGCACGCAGGAGCTTCTCCGAGCAAGCTTCGAACCGTGGTGGCCGCCTGCAGCTCGGCGTTACCTCGCTCGTCGCCGGCTACGTTCTCTCTGATCTTCTGACGCGCTATCGCCGTGCGTTTCCGTCGGTTGAGGTCCACGCCATCGAAGACAACGGCGACTACCTCGAGCACCTCTTGATCGGCGGCGAGCTCGATGTTGCCGTCATGGTGGTATCCAACCTGCGCGACCGCCTCGCCATCGACGCCGAGATCGTCGAAGTCTCGCCCTATCGTTTGTGGCTGCCGCTCGGACATCCACTTGCAAGCGCCGACAGCATCGCGCTCGCAGACATTCTCTCCGAGCCACTTATCATGCTGACAATCGATGAGGTGGAGGAGAATACGGGCAAGCTGCTCGCTGCATTCGGCACCCGCCCCAAGGTTGCTTTCCGCACGCGATCGGTCGAGGCGGTGCGCAGCCTGGTCGCCACCGGCGCCGGACTGGCCCTGCTGCCCGATCTTGTCTACCGGCCATGGTCCCTGGAAGGCGACCGGATCGAGTCGCGCGACGTCTCCGGCTCACTGCCGGTCGTTCAAATCGGCATGACGTGGCGGCGCGGGTCCGGTCTCACGCAAAACGCACGCGATTTCATAGGTATAGCGCAGGGCCAGCGCGGCGTCCGGCAGCGACCGTGACAGCGCGTTATCGGAAAAAGCGAAACCCGCCCCCTGATAAATGGTTTTGCGAACGGTTCCGTTTGCCGACACGCTGGGTGTGAGGACCGTGCTGCCTCGAAAGTGCAGCCGCCTGGACCTGGGAGGTGTTGATGAAGTCGAAACTCGCATTGCTGAGTGGCGTGACGTTGGCGCTGGCGTTTGCGGATCCATCCGCGGCGCAAATCAAGGAAATTGGCAAGGCCGAAGGGCAGCTTACCATCGTCGCCTGGCCGGGCTATATCGAGCGCGGCGAGACCGACAAGAAGTTCGATTGGGTCACGAAGTTCGAACAAGCTTCCGGTTGCAAGGTCAATGTAAAGACCGCCAACACCTCCGACGAGATGGTGGCGTTGATGAATGAAGGCGGCTTCGACCTCGTGACCGCATCCGGCGACGCCTCATTGCGGCTCGTTGCCGGCAAGCGCGTGCAACCGATCAATATCAGCCTCATCAAGAGCTGGGGAACAATCGACGACCGCCTCAAGAAGGCGCCCTGGCATACGGTCGACGGCGTGCACTACGGCGTTCCCTACATGTGGGGGCCGAACATTCTGATGTACAACACCAAAGTCTTCAAGGATCCGCCGAAGAGCTGGAAGGTGGTGTTCGAGGAGATGGCGCTGCCGGATGGCAAACCGAACAAGGGGCGCGTCCAGGCTTATGACGGCCCCATCCACATTGCCGACGCAGCGCTCTATCTCATGACGCACAAGCCCGATCTCGGCATCAAGAGCCCCTATGAGCTGACTGAAGCGCAGTACAAGGCCTCACTCGAGCTCTTGCGCGCACAGCGCAAGCTGGTCGGCCGTTATTGGCACGATGCCTTCATCCAGATCGACGATTTCAAGAACGAAGGCGTTGTCGCATCGGGCTCGTGGCCATTCCAGGTCAACCTGCTCAAGAGCCAGAATCAACCGATCGCATCGGTTGTCCCGGACGAGGGTGTCACCGGGTGGGCCGACACCACCATGATGCACGTCGACTCCCGGAATCCGAACTGCTCATATATGTGGATGGAGCATTCGCTTGCATCCAACCTGCAGAGCGACCTCTCGGTTTGGTTCGGAGCCAATCCGGCGGTTCCGGCGGCGTGCACCGACGGACGCGGAATGCAGACCAAAGAGGGTTGCACGACAAATGGCTTCGACAACTTCTCGAAGGTCCGCTTCTGGACGACGCCAACAACGAAATGCGCGACGCAGGGCGACAAGTGCGTGCCCTACTACCGCTGGGTATCGGACTATATCGGCGTCATCGGCGGGCGTTGAAGCCTGACGCCGCGGTGCAATTCCGCGGCAAAGATGGCCGGTCGCGACGACCCCTTGAGGATTGCCGCGACTGGCCACGAGATCTCAAGCTCGTGCCAGCCAACGACGGCGCCGTGCGCCGAGCGCCGGATCATACAAGCAACGCGGGCAAAGCATGATCGCCGCCGTTTCATTCGAGAACGTATCGCGCCATTTCGGCAGCGTTAAAGCGGTCGACTCGGTCGACCTGGAGGTGCAGCCCGGAGAGTTCTTCGCCATGCTCGGGCCATCCGGGTCGGGCAAGACCACCTGCCTTCGCCTCATCGCCGGTTTCGAACAGCCAACCGCGGGTGCCATTTCGATCTTCGGCGAACGCGCCGAGGGCGTTCCGCCGTACCGGCGGAACGTCAACACCGTGTTCCAGGACTACGCACTGTTCCCGCATATGAACGTGCTGGACAATGTGGCCTACGGACTGAAGGTGAAAGGTGTCTCCAGGACAGAGCAGATACGGACTGCGGAGGACGCGTTGACGCTCGTCCGCCTGCCGGGCTACGGCACGCGCAAGCCAGGGCAGCTCTCCGGCGGGCAACGCCAGCGCGTCGCGCTCGCGCGTGCGCTCGTCAACCGGCCCAAGGTCCTGCTGCTGGACGAACCGCTCGGCGCGCTCGACCTGAAGCTGCGCGAGAACATGCAGGAAGAGCTGAAGGCGCTACAGAAATCGCTCGGGATCACTTTCATCTTCGTGACGCATGACCAGGGCGAAGCGTTGTCGATGGCGGATCGCGTCGCCGTCTTCAACGATGGCCGCATCATGCAAGTGGGCACGCCGCAGGACATCTACGCTCGCCCGGCTTCCCGGTTCGTGGCCGATTTCGTCGGCTCCTCCAATGTTGTGCCGCCGGATTTCGTCAAACGCCATTGCCAGCGCGACGGCTGGGGAAGCCTGAGGCCGGAGGCGATCCGCGTCAGCACCGAGACCAGCAGCACGGGCATCCCGGCGCGCGTGGTGTCGGTGAGCTATCTCGGCGCGGCGACGCGCCTCGGATTGGACGCCGAGGGATTGCGGCTGCATGCGATGGTACCGGTCGGCGTGACCGTGCCGGAACAGGGAGCGGACGTTGTCCTTTCCTTTGGCTCCAGCGCGCTGCATCTGATGGAGGCCGACGCATGAGCGATACGGTCGCGCTGAGCAATCGGAGCGCGCCGGCGGTTCTCACCGCGCGTAACGGCGTGCTGGGCGCCCTCTCCGATCTGTTCTGGCGCAAGCCGAAGCTGCTGCTGTTCCTCATGCTGCTGCCACCGGTTCTGTGGCTCGGCATTGTCTACCTCGGCTCGCTGTTTGCCCTTCTGCTGCAGAGCTTCTTCTCGATCGACGAATATTCGGGGATGATCAAGCGTGAGTTCACGCTGAAAACCTACGGCGAACTGCTGCAGCCCTCCAACCTGGACATCATGCTTCGTACCGTCGTGATGGCCACGCTGGTGACGATCGCTTCCGCCGTCGTCGCATTTCCAATCGCCTACTATGCGGCGCGGTATGCCCGCGGCAAGTGGAAAGCATTGTTCTATCTCGGAATCATGCTGCCGCTATGGTCGAGCTATCTGGTCAAGGTCTATGCCTGGAAGCTCATCCTCGCCAAGGAAGGCATTCTCAACTGGGCGCTTGCAAAGCTGCACCTTACGGGCCTGCTCGAGGCCTGGCTTGCGCTGCCGATCGTCGGCGGCAACTCGTTGTCGGTATCGTCCACGGGCACGTTCATCGTTTTCGTCTATGTCTGGCTGCCGTTCATGATCCTGCCGATCCAGGCGTCACTCGAGCGCATTCCTGTGAGCCTCATCGAGGCGTCGGCCGATCTGGGAGCCTCGCCAAGGCGTAGTTTCTGGAACGTGATCTTCCCGCTGGCGTTGCCGGGTGTCGCCGCAGGATCGATCTTTACGTTCTCGCTGACGCTTGGCGACTACATCATTCCGAAAATCATAGGCACTTCGCACCTGTTCATCGGGCAGGCCGTCTACGCCCATCAGGGAACTGCCGGAAACATACCGCTCGCCGCCGCATTCACTGTCGTGCCGATCGTGGTCATGGGACTCTATCTATGGATGGCCAAGCGCATGGGGGCGTTCGATGCGATCTGATCGCGAAGCATCCGCGCCGTTCGGGCTGAAGCTGGCAACCACCTGTGGCCTTCTGTTCCTGCACGTACCTATTCTCCTGATCTTTGTGTACGCGTTCACCACCGAAGACAAAACCTACCAATGGCCGCCGCCCGGCTTTACGACACAGTGGCTCGCGGTAACCTGGAATCGGCCCGACGTTTGGGAGGCGCTCACGGTATCGGTGAAAGTCGCGGCGATCGCGACGCTGATCGCGCTCGTGCTCGGAACATTGTGCGCCGCTGCGGTGAGCGGTTCGCGCTTTTTTGGCCGCGAGGTCATATCGCTCCTCATCATCCTGCCCATTGCATTGCCCGGCATCATCACCGGCATCTCGTTGCGGTCCGCCTTCTCGCTGATGGATATTCCGTTCTCAACGTGGACCATCGTGCTCGGGCACGCCACGTTCTGCGTGGTCGTCGTCTACAACAACGCGGTCGCGCGCTTCCGTCGCACGTCCGGCTCGCTCATCGAGGCATCCTACGATCTCGGTGCCGACGGCTTTCAGACCTTCCGCCATATCGTTCTGCCGAATATCGGTACGGCGCTGCTCGCGGGCGGGATGCTGGCCTTTGCGTTGTCCTTTGACGAAGTGATCGTCACCACCTTCACGGCTGGGCAGCAGCAGACGCTGCCGATCTGGATGCTGGAAGAACTCGTGCGGCCGCGTCAGCGGCCGGTCACGAATGTGGTGGCGATGGTTGTGGTGCTCGTGACGCTGTTCCCGATCATCGCCGCCTACTACCTGACGCGCGAGGGCGATCAAGTCTCGGGCGCAGGCAAATAGAAAATGCAGGAAGGAGACTGGCTATGGATATGGCGATGCTGATCGGCTCGAAGTTCGAGAAGGGAACCGAAACCGAGGAACCGATCTTCAATCCGCGCACCGGGGAAACCGTGCTGCAGATGCCCGAGGCCTCGCTGGCGCAGATCGAGGCCGCAGTCGATTCCGCCGAGAAGGCGTTTGCGACCTGGTCGCGCACGACACCTGCACAGCGCTCGGCCTATCTCTTGCGCATCGCCGACCGTATCGAGGCGGAGGCCAACGAGTTTGCCAGGCTCGAGGCGCTCAACTGCGGCAAGCCGATCAACGCCGTGCTCAACGACGAACTGCCCGCGATCGTCGACTGCTACCGGTTCTTCGCTGGCGCAGTCCGTACCATGCCCGGGGCAATCGCCGGAGAATATCTCGCAGGTTTCACGTCGATGATCCGCCGCGACCCGATCGGCATCGTCGCATCCATCGCGCCGTGGAACTATCCGCTGATGATGATGGCCTGGAAGCTCGCGCCAGCCATCGCCGGAGGCAACACGGTGGTGTTCAAACCATCGGAGCAGACGCCGCTGACGGCGCTCAAACTGGCCAAAGTCCTGGCAGACATCTTGCCCGAAGGAGTGGTCAACGTCGTGCTCGGGCGCGGCGACACGGTCGGCAACGCGCTGATCAACCACCCCAAGGTCAACATGATCTCGATCACGGGCGACATCGCGACCGGCAAGAAGGTATTGCAGGCGGCGGCAAAGTCGGTGAAGCGCACACACCTGGAGCTTGGCGGCAAGGCGCCCGTCATCGTTTTCGACGATGCCGATCTCGAAGCGGTGGTGACCGGATTGCGCGCCTTCGGTTACTACAATGCCGGCCAGGATTGCACGGCCGCATGCCGCATCTATGCCGGCAAGGGGATTTACGACAAGCTGGTGGCGGATCTCTCGTCGGCCGTTTCAACGATCAAGTACGATCTTGCGGACGACACCGAAAACGAGATTGGTCCCTTGATCTCGCAGCGTCAGCTCTATCGTGTCGCAAGCTTTGTCGAGCGTGCGTCGGAACTCAAGCATATCTCCGTCACGACCGGCGGCAAGGTCGGTGGGGGCGATGGCTTCTACTACCAGCCGACCGTCGTCGCGGGCGCGCTGCAAAACGACGAGATCGTGCGACGTGAAGTTTTCGGGCCGGTGGTGTCGGTCACCCGCTTCACGGATGTCGATGATGCAGTCGCCTGGGCCAATGACAGCGACTACGGGCTCGCCTCCTCGGTATGGACAAAGGACGTGGGACGCGCGATGGCGACGGCGGCGCGGCTGCAATACGGCTGCACCTGGATCAACACGCATTTCATGCTGACCAACGAGATGCCGCATGGCGGGGTCAAACAGTCGGGCTACGGCAAGGACATGTCGCTCTACGCATTGGAAGACTACACGGCCGTGCGCCATGTAATGGTCGCCCACGGGTAGCACGCTTTAGGCTTGGTGGGCGCACCAGGGCTCGAACCTGGGACCCGCTGATTAAGAGTCAGCTGCTCTACCAACTGAGCTATGCGCCCGGACGCGGGGTCCGGAGGAAGCCTTCGCGAGAGCGCGTCGTTTAGCAAAGCGACCCCGGGATGTCCAGCAAATGGGAGCAAGTTTTCCCACGCTTTGGCGGCGTCCGGGAATGGCGAAAAGCCGCTGGATTCCAGCGGCTTCTGGCCGATACTTGCGCTGACCCCGGATCGGGCGGCGATCAGAGCCGCTCGGGCCCGCCCCGGTCCCCACCGTCATCCCGGTCATACCGGTTCCGGTCGTGGCCGCGGCGGTCGTGATCGCGGTCGAAATCGCGATCCATGCCCATCCGGCCCATGCCCATCCCGTGCTCATGGTGCCGCCAGCCTCCCCGGCCGGACCAGCGATCCATGCGGGTCAGGACGGAAAGCCGGCGCTTCTGGCTGTCGTCCAGCGTCTTGTAGAGCGGGTCGGCCGCATCGGCGATCTTCTTCATCGCCGCGGCCATGGTCGCCATGTTGTCAGCGTGGTCGCGCAGCCGCGTCACCGGATCGTCCGGCTTCTGGCTGGAATCGTCACGCGAGGCGTTCATCCGCGCATTGGCGCGATCGATCCGCAGCTTGGCGAACTCCCTGACCGCGGCCTCGACCGGCGGCCACAGCTTTTCCTGCTCGGCGGTGAGCTTGAGGCCGGCATGGACGGCGGCAATCCGCGCGTCGGCAAAGGCGGCCCGATCTTCCGGATTCATCCGCGAATGGCCGTAGCCCCAGTGACGATGCTGGGCATAGACGGCGGTCGAGCCGGCGATGGCGAGTACCGCGACCGCGGCGATGGCGAATTTCCTCATGCGAACCTCCTGTGAAAGGTTGCCTGAAGATGGGCCCCGGCCGCCGGGTCTTCAACTTACCGATTGGAAAGGGAGCGCTCCCTTACCAAGATGTAATCTCGGCCAATTTGATCCATCGCAAGGCGCTGCCGCTAGAGCATGCCGAGCACACGCGGCAGCCACAGCGAGATCTCCGGCACATAGGTGACGACGCCGAGGAACATCAGCATGGTCAGAAGCCACGGCCACACCGCGATCGTCAGTTCGGTGATCCCCATCTTGGCGATGCCGGACGCGACGTAGAGGTTCAGGCCGACAGGCGGATGGCACATGCCAACCTCCATGTTGACGACCATCAGGATGCCGAGATGCACCGGATGGATGCCGAGCTTGACCGCGACCGGAAACAGGATCGGCGCCATGATCAGCACGATAGAGGTCGGCTCCATCACGTTGCCCGCGATCAGCAGCAACACGTTGACGATCAGGAGGAAGATGATCCAGTCGACACCGACCGAACTGATCCACGCCGCGATCTGCTGCGGAATGTTCTCGTTCGCCATCAGGAACGAGAACAGCACCGCGTTGGTGATGATGTAAAGGATCATGGCGCTCATGTTGGCGGAGGCGAGCAGCACCCTCGGCACATCCCTGAGCGACATGTCGCGATAGACGAACACCGCAATGACGAAGGCGTAGACGGCGCTGATGGCAGCGGCCTCCGTCGGCGTAAACAGGCCTGCATAGATGCCGCCGAGCACGATCAGGATCAGCAGCAGGCCCCACATGCACTTGCGGAACGCGATGAAGCGCTCCGACCAGCTTGCCTGCGGCAGCCGCGGATAATCGAACTTGTACGCACGATAAAACGTCGTGACACCGAGCAGCATCGCCAGCATCAGGCCCGGGATCACGCCCGCCATGAACATCTGGCCGACGGACGCCGACGAGACGCGCTGGCCGGAAGGATCCAGCGCAATGCTGCCGCCGGTCGCGACGCAATAGATCACCATCACGATCGAGGGCGGGATCAGGATGCCGAGCGCGCCCGACGTGGTGATGACGCCGGCGCCGAAGCGCTTCGGGAATCCCTGCTTGACCATCGCCGGCATCATGATCGCGCCGATCGCGATCACGGTTGCCGGCGACGAGCCGGAGACCGCGGCAAACAGCGCACACGCCATCACGCCGGCAAGCCCAAGGCCGCCATACCAGTGCCCGACCATCGAGGTCGCAAAATCGATCATGCGGCGCGCGACGCCGCCATGGGTCAGGAAATTGCCGGCGAGGATGAAGAACGGGATCGCCATGATCTCGAAATTGTCGATGCCGGTAAACAGCTTCAGCGCCACCGACTCGGTCGGGACGTTGGTCATGGTGAAGATGAAGGTCAGAACCGTCATGCCGAGCGCGATCGATATCGGCATGCCCGTCAGCATCAGCGCGATCAGCAGGGTGAAAATGATCAGGGCGCTCATCGGGTGACCTCCGCAGCGCCGACGCCCGGTTCTTCGATCTCGACGCCTTCGACATGGGCGTGGTCATGATGCGGCAGTTCGCCCGTGTAGAAGTAATTGTAAGCGACCTGCAGGAAGCGGAAGCACATCAGATAGGAACCGAGCGGAATGCAGAGATATACGAACCAGCTCGGGATTTCGAGATCCGGCGAGACCTGATCGGTGTGGTAGAGCCCATAGACGAACTTCGCGCCCATCGTGCCGATCACGGCGGTGAAGAACGCGCCGCAGAGCAATCCGAACATCACCACGGCGTTGCGCCAGGGCGACCTGAGCTGGTTCACCACCAAGTCGACGCCGACATGGATGCCGGTGCGCACGCCGTAGGCCGCGCCGAACTTGGCGACCCACACGAACATGTAGATGCACAGCTCCTGCGCCCAGGACAGGTTGATCGGGAACAGGATCGGATACAGGAAGGGAATTCCGATCAGATAGCGGTGCATCACCGCCAGAAAGATGATGAAGGTCGCGAGCCCCATCAGCGTCGCGATCAATATTTCCTCAAGCCGGTCGAGGATTCGAAGCAGCATCAATTTCCCCCTCGAAGGCGGTCGCGTCTTTGCGGACCAGCCTCGCGCCATTCCTTGCGTCCGTCACGGTCGCAGTCCCCGCGCCATGATAGCATAAATCCGGACGGTAAAAGGGCTTCTGCGCCAACGCACAGAAGCCCTTCAACGTCATTCCTAGTTGGTCGCGCCCCTCGTCTCCTTGAGGAATTCGTCGATCAGCGGCTGGCCGACACGCTTTGCCACATCCTGGTAGACCGGTTCGAGCGCCTTGCGCATCGCCGCGTCCTGCTCGGGCGTCAGCGTGATGATCTCGCTCTTGCCGGTCTTCTTGATGTCCGCCAGCGCGTCATCGTTTTCCTTCTGCGACTGGCCGTTGCCATAGGCCGTGGCTTCCTTCATCGCCTTGTCGAGCTGCGCGCGGGTGTCGGCCGGGATGCCGTCCCAGAACTTCTTGTTCACGACCACGATGTAGCCGATGTAACCGTGGTTGGTGACCGTGATGTACTTCTGCACTTCGTGCATTTTCTGGGTGTAGATGTTGGACCAGGTATTTTCCTGGCCGTCGACGACGCCGGTCTGCAGGGCCTGATAGACTTCGGAGAACGCCATCACCTGCGGAATAGCGCCGAGCGCACGGAATTGCGCTTCCAGCACCTTGGAGGACTGGATGCGGAATTTCAGTCCCTTGTAGTCGGCGGGCGCCACCAGCTTCTTGTTGGCGCTCATCATCTTGAAGCCGTTGTCCCAATAGGCGAGCCCGGTCATGCCCTTCGAATCGAGCAGCTTCAAAAGCTTGGCGCCGAGCGGCCCGTCGGTGACCTTGCGAAGCGTCTTCAGGTCCGGCAGGATGTACGGCAGATCGAACACCTCCATTTCCTTGACGCCGATCGGACCGAACTTGGCGTTCGAAGGCGCCAGCATCTGCACCGCACCGAGCTGCAGCGCTTCCAGCTCTTCCTTGTCCTTGTAGAGCTGCGAGTTCGGATAGACTTCGACCTTGACCTTCCCCTCGGTGTATTTCTCGGCCAGTTCCTTGAATTTTTCGGCCGCCAGCCCCTTCGGCGTGTTGGGCGCCACCACGTGACTGAACTTGATGACGATCGGCGACTGTGCCGCCGCCGGGCCGACCAGGGTCAACGCTGCGATCGAAGCCGCAGCCAAAATCAACTTGCGCATGTTTCCTCCACCATTCTTGCGGAGCGCCAACCTTGTCGCCCCGAGCTTGCATGCCAGCCGCACCAATACAGACAAGCCGACCCAATTGCCATTGCCCGTTAGCAGGGGCTGTCAGATCACTGCTTGCTGCACTGCAAAATACACTGCCGTTTCATTAGGCTTTCCTGACTTGTTGCCGCTATCCCGGCGGCCGTCCAATCGAAGTTGGCTAACGTCGGGTTCGCGGCCGTCCAACGGTGCGATGCTGTAGGAAGGTGCGCTTGCCGATAGCATCTCCACAGCCGCAATCGTCGTCCCCGCCTGCGCGGGGATGACGACTGAATATAGCTTCGCGTTCTCGCGGCGCATTTCGCCCGAGGTTTGCATCCTTCGTCGACCCTCATCGAAACAGCGAGGGCGCAGGGAAGACCGGGTGCGCGCTGCACCCGCGGTCTCGTGTGCAGTTGCGCACAAAAAGACGCGCACACGAGCATACAGGTTCAGCGGGAGCATCCCGGCCTTCCCTGCGCAGTGGCTTTACGGCTTACTTCGTACTCTCCCCGGAGAACGGCT
>JAEWHP010000043.1 GCA_023387735.1 Pseudomonadota bacterium
ATTTTCCCCTGCGCAGGGAAGGCCGGGATGCTCCCGCTGAACCTGTATGCTCGTGTGCGCGTCTTTTTGTGCGCAACTGCACACGAGACCGCGGGTGCAGCGCGCACCCGGTCTTCCCTGCGCCCTCCATTCCGAGAGGGCCAACGAAGATGCAAACCTCGGGCGAAACGCGCCGCGAGAACGCGAAGCTATATTCAGTCGTCATCCCCGCGAAGGCGGGGAGATGGATTCACGGTTGAAGTGCAACAGTTGATTTGAGGAGAGAGAATGCTTCGGCCGGGGTTTTGAAGTCGAGGCATTTTCGGGGTGTCTCATTGTAGATGCGAACGATCCTGGCGAGTTGCCGGCTGGACAGGGCTGCGAGGTTGGTCTTCCGGGGCAAGCGTCGTCTGAGGCGGCCGATCGCGTTTTCGACGCCGCCCTTCTGCCAGGGCGAGTGTGGATCGCAGAAGTAGGTCTGCAGGGCAAGTTGTTCGGTCAGCCGGTAATGGAGCGCGAACTCTGTTCCGTTGTCGATGGTAAGTGTCTTGCGGAGTGGCGGCGGGAGCGGTTCGAGCATCCTGGCAAGACGTCTGGCCGCGCGCTCGGCTTTGCGATCGGGTGGATGGTCGAGGATGGTGTAGCGCGATTGTCGCTCATGGGCGACGAGCAAACCTTGGCCGTACTTCGCGAACAGCATGAAGTCGGCTTCCCAATGGCCTGGCGTGGCGCGATCGGTGACGTTAACGGCTCGTTCGCTGATCGAGCGGCGGAACTTGATGGCGCTGGCCGCGCTGCCGCCACGCTTGCCGAGACGACCGCGCCGGGATTTGCGACGAGGGAGCAGGCGATGCCAATAGTCCTTTTGCGCCGAGCGATGATAGGCGAAACGGTAGATTGACTCGTGGCTGATGACAGTGTGACCGTGTTCGAGCGTCAGCCGGCCGGCGATCTGCTCGGGAGAGTGTCCCATCGCAAGGCGGTCTTTCACCAGATCTTGCAGGTCCGGCTGGCGCGCCAACTTGAAGCGACCATCCCAGCGCCTTCGACGCTCAGCCAATTTCTGGGCTCTCGCGGGCGCATATCCGCCCGGCCACACTTTGGTGGCCAAGCCGTTACGGTGGATCTCCCGGCTGATTGTCGAGACTTGGCGTTCAAGGCTGCGGGCGATCTCTTGCATCGACTCACCGGCTGCATGCAGACGATAAATTTCGATCCGCTCTTCAAGGCTGAGCTGGCTGTAACATTGTCCCATCGCAACAACACCATAGCAGGTGTTGCACTTGTTCTGTGAACTCAGGGCATCCAGTATTCCAGAGACAGCAGTCATTGAACCGATAAGCCGCGGCGTACTGGTTCCGCCTTCGCGGGGATGACACCTGTGATTGCGATAGGCACTATCCATCAAAACCGCTTGCTCAAAAACTTCGATCCCCTCAACCCGTACCGCCACGGCAAATCGACCGCCTTGGTGATCCCGATCCGCACGCCGGCGACGATGTCGGGTTCACCGATGCGGGCATGCAGCGCGTACGGCGGCGCATCGAGCGGCAGTGCGCTGTGCTTGATCGTGATGCCGAGCGCCTCGCACAGCTTGCCAGGTCCGGAGCACAGCGCGCGTGCTTCCTGCAGCCCGCGGCGTCGGCGCATCGCGGCCAGGCCGTGGGTCGGCTCCAGCGCGCGGATCAGCACTGCGCTGGCCGAGCCTTCGGCCTCGCAGACGAAGTTCGCGCACCAGTGGATGCCATAGGAGCGGTAGACATAGGAAAAGCCCGGCGGGCCGAACATCACCATGTTGCGCGGCGTCGGTCCGTTGAACGAATGCGCCGCCGGATCGGTATGGTGATAGGCCTCGACCTCGACGATGACGCCGCCGACGCCGTCGACCAGCAGCGTCGCCCCGATCAGGTCCGGTGCCACGTCATGGACGCTGCGGTTGAAAAACGAGCGTTTGAGCGGCTTGCCGAGGCGAGGGGCGGTTGTTTCGGCCGGCTTGGGATTTTGAGCCATTTTGAGGTGGGAATCAGCGGGAATGGACGTGAAAGGTCGCAACATGTTGCATGTTTCTGCTAGCTTTGACCAACCGGGTTGCGGCTCGACCCGCAACCGGGTTGCGGGGATCGGCGACACGGATTAGCTAACTGATTCAGCAATATCCGGACTCAAGCATGGTCGTTCTCGTCGATACCGTCTCCCAGAACCAGGTTCGCCCGCGTCACCCCGAAAAGGTGAACCGGCCGGATGCGCTGTCGCCGCCCAAGCCGAACTGGATCAGGGTACGCGCGCCGAATACCCGCGGCTACGCCGATACGCGAAAGATCGTCAAGGAGAACGGCCTCGTCACGGTCTGCGAGGAGGCCGGCTGCCCCAATATCGGCGAGTGCTGGGACAAGAAGCACGCCACCTTCATGATCATGGGGGACACCTGCACCCGGGCCTGCGCGTTCTGCAACGTCAAGACCGGAATGCCCGGCGCGCTCGATGCCGCCGAGCCGGAGCATGTCGCGGAAGCCACCTTCAAGCTTGGCCTCTCCCACGTCGTGGTGACCTCGGTCGATCGTGACGATCTCGCCGACGGCGGCGCCGAGCACTTTGCGCAAACCATCCGCGCCATCCGTGCGCGCTGCCCGAATACGACGATAGAAATCCTCACCCCCGACTTCCTGCGCAAGGAAGGCGCGCTGGAGGTGGTCGTGGCGGCAAAGCCCGACGTGTTCAACCACAATCTCGAAACCGTGCCGGCGCGCTACCTCACGGTGCGCCCGGGCGCGCGCTACTTCCATTCGATTAGGCTGCTGCAGCGGGTCAAGGAAATCGATCCCACGATATTCACCAAGTCCGGCATCATGGTCGGCCTCGGCGAGGAGCGCCACGAGGTGCTGCAGGTGATGGACGATCTGCGGTCGGCGGACGTCGATTTCCTGACCATCGGACAGTATCTGCAGCCAACCCGCAAGCATCACGCGGTCATGCGCTACGTCACGCCGGACGAGTTCGCGGGCTACGAGAAGGTTGCCTATACCAAGGGCTTTCTGATGGTGTCGGCGAGCCCGCTGACCCGCTCGTCGCACCATGCCGGTGAGGATTTCGCCAAACTGAGAGCGGCCAGAGCTGCGCTACATCACGTCTGATGCCAAGGTTTTCCAGCAAGCGCCGGGTTCGTCACACCGCGCCGCAGATGTTCGATCTGGTCGCCGATGTCGAGCGCTATCCGGAATTCGTGCCGCTGTGCCAGTCGCTGAAGATACGCCAGCGCACGCCGAAGGATGACGGCACCGAAATCATCGTCGCCGACATGACCGTGTCGTTCAAGCTGGTGCGCGAATCCTTCACCAGCAGGGTGACGCTGGACCGGCCGAACCTCAAGATCATGGTCGAATATTTGAAGGGCCCGTTCAGCAATCTCGAAAACCGCTGGACGTTCGAGCCGAAATCCGAAACCGACTGCGATGTCGGCTTCTTCCTCTCCTACGAGTTCAGGAGCCGGATGCTGGCGATGCTGATGGGGACGATGTTCGATACCGCGTTCCAGCGCTTTGCCGCGGCCTTCGAGAAGCGCGCGGATGCGGTCTACGGGAAGGGCTAGAGATCTGCTATAGCGTTTTCAAGCGAAGTGGATACCGGTTCGCGTGAAGAAAACGCGTCAAAACAAGAATCTGGAGCATAGTCGGTTCTGATTGAATCAGAACCGGCTATGCTCTAGCTCCGGGGCGGCGTCCGGCGGCGCTTGACCGCGACGCGGCGCGGGCTGCGCGCTACACGAGGGCGCAAACGGCTCATGGTTTCGCGCCGCGGCTTGACCGGCGGCTGCGGCCCGCGCGCCAGCTCCATCAGCATGCGCAGCGCTTCGACGACAGAGCGCTGGCGCACCGTGGTGCGGCCGATGGCGCCGAAGCGCATCTCGCGATGCAGGATGCGGCCATCGCGCGCGGCGACCGCGAAATGCACCAGGCCCACCGGCTTGCCCGGCGTGGCGCCGCCGGGGCCGGCGATGCCGGTGATCGACACCGCGAGATCGACCTTGGCCTTCTCCAGCGCACCGATCGCCATCGCGGTAGCGGTTTCCTTGCTGACCGCGCCGAAGGTCGCCAGCGTCGTCGCCTTGACGCCGAGCATGGCGCGCTTGGCATCGTTGGAGTAGGTGACGAAGCCGCGGTCGATCACGTCGGATGAGCCGGGAATGTCGGTGAGCGCGCCGGCGACGAGGCCGCCGGTGCAGGACTCGGCGGTGGCAATCGTCAGCTTGCGCATCCGGCACAGGTCAAGCAGCGAGCGGGACAGGGCGCGGGCGTCGCTGCCGCTCATGGCTCATTCGCTCCAGGGCAAGCGGATGGTGGCGCTTGCGGTTGCAGCGATGCCTTCCTCGCGGCCGGTAAAGCCGAGCCGCTCGCTGGTGGTCGCCTTGACGGCGACGCGCGAGATGTTGAGCCCGGTGATCTCGGCGATGCGCGCGCGCATGGTGTCGCGCAGCGGTCCGATTTTCGGACGTTCGCAGATCATCGTGACCTCGAGATTGGCGATGCGGCCGCCGCGCGCGGTGACGCGGTCGACGGCGTATTTCAGGAATTTGTCGGACGCAGCACCCTTCCACTGCGGATCGCTGGGCGGAAAGTGCGAGCCGATATCGCCATCCGCCAGTGCGCCGAGGATGGCGTCGACCAGGGCATGCAGGCCGACGTCGCCGTCGGAATGGGCGAGAAAGCCGCGGGTGTGCGGCACGCGCACACCGCAGATCATCAAATGATCGCCGTCGCCGAAGGCGTGCACGTCATAGCCCGTGCCGGTCCTGATGTCGCCGAGCTGGGCGGCGAGGCGGGCTTCCTCGCGGGCAAAATCTTCCGGTGTCGTCAATTTCATGTTCGCAGGATCGCCTTCAAAAGTCGCTACCGTCAATCCTGCCCATTCCGCCAGCGCCGCGTCGTCGGTGAAGTCGCTGCGGCCGTCGCGCGCGGCGCGGCGATGGGCATCCAGAATCACGTCGAAGCGAAACGCTTGCGGCGTTTGGGCAATCCGCAACCGCGCGCGCTCGGGCGTCGCCTCGACGTTGCCGGTATCGCCGACCTGCTTGATCGTGTCTGTGACCGGGATCGCAGGCACCGCCGCGCCGGTGTGCCCGGCCGCATCGATCGCGCGCGAGATGACGGCCGGGCTTACGAATGGCCGCGCGGCGTCGTGGATCAGCACGATGTCGGGCTTCGATGCGGCGAGCGCCTCGAGGCCGGCATGCACCGAAGCCTGGCGGGTGGCGCCGCCGCTCGCGGGAGGTTGATGGCGCAGGCCGGCAACGGCGGCATTGAAGACAGCGGCGTCATCGGGATTGACCACCGGCTGCACCGCAAAGACGTCCGGGTGCCGGCAGAACGCTTCCATGGCGCGGAAGATCACGGTCTGTCCGCCGATCTCGCGATACTGCTTGGGTCCGCCGGCGCCGGCGCGAAGCCCGCGCCCGGCTGCGACGAGGATGGCTGCTGTGCGCTCAGGTCTCGGCATTTGAACTCGAATACAGGCGTGTCGGGATTTGGCAGGGGAGGCGGCTTACCCCGGGGCGCACAGCCCTACCACGCCGATTACGGAAGAACAGAGCGATTCACTATGACTGTGGGAAAAGCAGATTTTGTTGCAGTGCACTTGCACAATTGATAGATCTGTCTAAAGTGTAGGCAAGAAGCTTGACTGCACAAGATTTGTGCTGACAATATGCACCGACGGCCGCAATGACGCTGCCGCCCCAACCACGAGAGCCCCGTGCCCGGCCCGGAAAGTTCACTCCCTAAGCCGTTGAAAATAGGCGAAATTGCTGTCGCCAACCGGGTTCTCCTGGCGCCGATGTCCGGCGTCACCGATGCCCCGTTTCGACGTCAGGCGGCCGCCCTCGGCGCCGGGCTGGTCGTGTCTGAAATGACCGCCAGCGATGAGCTCGTGCACGGAAGGCCGATGTCGCGGCTGCGCTGCGAAGCTGCGGGTATCGGTCCGCATGTCGTCCAGCTCGCGGGCTGCGAGACGCACTGGATGGCGGAGGGGGCCAAGGTGGCGGAAGCTGCAGGCGCCGACATCATCGACATCAACATGGGCTGTCCGGCGCGTCACGTCACCGGCGGCCAGTCCGGCTCGGCGCTGATGCGCGATCTCGATCATGCGCTGACGCTGATCGAGGCGACGATCGCGGCGGTGAAAGTGCCGGTGACGCTGAAGATGCGGCTGGGCTGGGACGATCGTTCGCTCAACGCGCCCGAACTCGCGCGCCGGGCGGAAGCTGCCGGCGTGCAGATGATCACCGTGCACGGGCGGACGCGCTGCCAGTTCTACAAGGGCGAGGCGGACTGGACCGCGATACGTGCGGTCAAGGATGCGATCTCGGTGCCGCTCGTCGTCAACGGCGATATCACCACGTTCGAGAGGGCCGTGCAGGCGCTCGACGTCTCCGGCGCCGATGCCGTCATGATCGGGCGCGGCGCGCAGGGGCAGCCGTGGCTGCCGGGGCAGATCGGGCGCCGGCTCGAAACCGGCCAAGCCGAGGCCATGCCTGACCTGGCCGAACAGCTCGGCCATATCCGTGCGCTCTACGATCAGGTCTGCAGCCATTACGGCTTGCGTATCGGCCTTAAGCACGCGCGAAAACATCTCGGCTGGGCGCTGGAGATCGCCGCGCAGTGCAGCCGCGCGCCGGCTGCGAAGCTCAAGCACTGGCGGCAGGACATTCTGACTTCGGAGGATCCGCACCGGGTGCATCGATCGCTCCAGGATGCGTACGACGATTTTGCATGGAGTGCTGCTGCATGACGTCAGCCGCAGAACATCGTCGGCCGGTGCCCGCCGACAGCGATGCCATCCTCAACGCGCTGCCCAACCCGGTGCTGCTGGTGGCGCCCGACGGCCGCATCATCGACGCCAACATCGCGGCCGAATCCTTTTTCGAGATTTCCGCGCAATTCCTGCGGCGGCAGTCGCTCAGGGAATTGGTGCCGTTCGGCAGTCCGCTGCTGGCGCTGATCGATCAGGTGCGATCGAGCGGCTCGCCGGTCAACGAGTACAAGGTTGATCTCGGCACCCCCCGCATCGGTGGCGATCGCCAGGTCGATCTGCACGTCGCCCCGCTCACCGAGCGGCCGGGCCACATCGTGGTGATGCTGCAGGAGCGCACGATTGCCGACAAGATGGACCGGCAATTGACCCATCGAAGCGCGGCGCGCTCGGTGATCGCGCTGGCCGCGATGCTGGCGCATGAGATCAAGAACCCGCTGTCCGGCATCCGCGGTGCGGCGCAATTGCTGGAGCAGGCAGCCTCATCCGAAGACCGCATGCTGACGCGGCTGATCTGCGACGAGGCCGACCGCATCGTTACCCTGGTCGACCGCATGGAGGTGTTCGGCGACGACCGCCCGGTGGCGCGCGGGCCGGTCAACATCCACTCCGTGCTCGACCACGTCAAACGGCTGGCGCAATCCGGTTTTGCCCGCAATATCCGCTTCATCGAGGATTACGATCCGTCATTGCCGCCGGTGCTGGCCAATCAGGATCAGCTGATCCAGGTGTTTCTCAACCTGGTGAAGAACGCCGCCGAAGCGGTCGCCGATCTCGGCTCCGACGCGGAAATCCAGCTCACCACAGCGTTCCGTCCCGGCGTGCGCCTGTCGGTGCCGGGCAAGAAATCGCGGGTGTCGCTGCCGCTCGAGTTCTGCGTCAAGGACAACGGTTCCGGCGTGCCGGAAGACCTGCTGCCGAACCTGTTCGATCCGTTCGTGACGACGAAGCAAACCGGCAGCGGCCTCGGGCTGGCGCTGGTTGCCAAGATCGTCGGCGATCACGGCGGCATCATCGAATGCGAATCCCAGCCGCGCAAAACCACGTTCCGCGTGCTGCTGCCGATGTTCAACCCCGCCAAACAGTTCGACCAAAGCAACCGCGACGGCGTTCCGGGTACGCCGCCGCCTGCCTCACAGGACGCAAGATGAGGAATTACAATGCCCGCAGGTAGCATTCTCGTTGCAGATGACGATACCGCCATCCGCACGGTTCTGAACCAGGCGCTTTCGCGCGCTGGATATGAAGTCCGCCTTACTGGCAACGCCGCGACGCTGTGGCGCTGGGTGAGCCAGGGCGAGGGCGATCTCGTCATCACCGACGTGGTGATGCCCGACGAGAACGCGTTCGATCTGCTGCCGCGGATCAAGAAAATGCGGCCGAGCCTTCCGGTCATTGTCATGAGCGCGCAGAACACGTTCATGACGGCGATCCGGGCCTCGGAGCGCGGCGCATATGAGTACTTGCCAAAACCGTTCGACCTCAAGGAGCTCATCACCATCGTCGGCCGGGCGCTGGCCGAGCCGAAGGAGCGGGTGGCGAATGCCAACGATGAATCGGAATTCGATTCGATTCCGCTGGTCGGCCGTTCACCGGCGATGCAGGAAATCTACCGGGTGCTGGCGCGTCTGATGCAGACCGACCTCACGGTGATGATCTCCGGCGAGTCCGGCACCGGCAAGGAACTGGTGGCCCGCGCGCTGCACGACTACGGCAAGCGCCGCAACGGCCCTTTCGTCGCCGTCAACATGGCGGCGATCCCGCGCGACCTCATCGAATCCGAGTTGTTCGGCCATGAACGCGGCGCGTTCACGGGCGCCAATACCCGTGCGTCCGGCCGTTTCGAACAGGCCGAAGGCGGCACGTTGTTTCTCGACGAAATCGGCGACATGCCGATGGAGGCGCAAACCCGGCTGTTGCGAGTGCTGCAGCAGGGCGAGTACACCACCGTCGGCGGACGCACGCCGATCAAGACCGACGTGCGGATCGTGGCGGCCAGCAACAAGGATCTGCGCATACTGATCCAGCAGGGCCTGTTCCGGGAGGACCTGTTCTTCCGCCTCAACGTGGTGCCGCTGCGGCTGCCGCCGCTGCGGGAGCGGATCGAGGACCTGCCCGATCTGATCCGGCATTTCTTCTCGCTCGCCGAAAAGGACGGTCTGCCGCCGAAGAAGCTCGACGCGCTGGCGCTCGAGCGGCTCAAGCAGCACCGCTGGCCCGGCAACGTGCGAGAGCTCGAGAACCTCGCACGCCGGCTGGCGGCGCTCTATCCGCAGGACGTGATCACCGGCTCGGTGATCGACGGCGAACTGGCGCCGCCGGCGGTCGCTTCCGGCGGCAATGCCCCGCTCGGAGTGGAGAACCTCGGCGGCGCCGTGGAGGCCTACCTGTCGTCGCACTTCTCGGGCTTCCCGAATGGCGTGCCGCCGCCAGGCCTCTATCACCGCATCCTCAAGGAGATCGAGGTGCCGCTGCTGACCGCGGCGCTGGCGGCCACCCGCGGCAATCAAATCCGCGCCGCCGATCTCCTCGGGCTCAACCGCAATACGCTGCGCAAGAAGATCCGCGACCTCGACATTCAGGTCTATCGGAGCGGCGGTTAGGGGGTACCGGCTCTCGGGAAGGGGATAAATCGGGATTCTGCTCGGCGCCGATCGTTTTGCGGTCGGCAACGCCGCGGATTTGTCGCATTCTAGCAACAATGTGATATGAATGCATCAGTCCGCAGCAGGCGGTCCCAGAACCTTTCATCTCACCGATTGCCGGAATGACCACCGCAGAGACCTCGGCGCCATCGTTCGACCCGTCGCACAGCCAGTCCACAGGAGGCATCCTGCGGAAGTGGGTGGCGCCGTTTGCGGTCGGGATCGCGCTGCTGTCGGCGTTCCTGACCTTCATGGTGCTGAGCGGCCTGACGCCGATCGAGCCGACCCGCAACGTCGTCTACTCGTTCCTGCTGATCAACGCGGCGACCATCCTGCTGCTGGTCGGCATCATCAGCCGCGAGGTCTGGCTGGTGATTCAGGCCCGGCGGCGGGGCAGGGCGGCGGCCCGGCTGCATGTCCAGATCGTCGGACTGTTCTCCGTCATCGCCGTGCTGCCGGCCGTGCTGGTGGCGATCGTCGCCAACGTGACGATCGACCGCGGCCTCGACCGGCTGTTCTCGGGGCCGACCCGCGAGGTGATGCAGAACTCGCTGATTGTGGCGCGCGCCTACACCTACGAACACGCGCAGCTGATCCGCGGCGATATCCTCGGAATGGCCAACGACATCGCCCGGGCCCGGCCGCTGTTCGACCAGGACCAGCAGTCGTTCCGCGAGTTCCTGACCCAAAGCGCGGCCTCCCGCAATTTGCCGGGCGCCATGCTGATCGACAAGGATCGCAACATCCTGTCGGAGGCGCAGACCGGCATCAAACGGGAATTCACGACGCCGCCGCAGGAGTTTTTGAGCAACGTCAATGAAGACGAGCCGCAGATCGCGGTCTTCCCCGAGGCGAATTACGTGGCGGCGGTGATCCGCCTGCGCTCGTTCAACGACACCTTCCTGTACGTGGCGCGGCTGCTCGATCCCCGCGTGGTCGCGCAGCTCAAGCAGACCGAAGCCAGTGTCGCCGAATATGCCCAGATCGAATCCCGCCGGCTCGGCATCCAGGTCGCTTTTGCGCTGATGTTTGCGGTGATCGCGCTCACGATCCTGATGGCGTCGGTGCTGATCGGGTTGAATTTCGCCAACTGGCTGGTGGAGCCGATCCGCAACCTGATGAGTGCGGCCAATATCGTTTCGACCGGCGACCTGCATGTCCAGGTGCCGGTCCACAAATCGGAAGGCGACCTGGCGCAGCTCGGCGAAACCTTCAACAAGATGACGGCCGAACTGCGCACCCAGCGCGACGAACTCGTCAGCGCTTCGGACCTGATCGACAGCCGCCGCCGTTTCATCGAGGCGGTGCTGTCGTCGGCCAGCGCGGGCATCATCGGCGTCGACGCCTCCGGTAGCGTCGGCATTCTCAACCGCTCGGCCGAGAAACTCATCGGCCACGCCGAATCGGAGACGCTGGACCATCCCCTGTCGGACGTGCTGCCCGAACTCGACGACATGATGAAAACCGCACGCGAGGGCACGCAGCGGCTGGTGCAGGGGCAGATCACGATTACCCGCGACGGCCACGAGCGCAATCTTTCGGTTCGCGTCAGTGCCGAGCAGACCAGCCAGTCGCGCGACAGCTACATCATCACGCTCGATGACATCACCGAACTCGTCTCGGCGCAGCGCACGTCCGCGTGGGGCGATGTCGCACGCCGCATCGCACATGAAATCAAGAATCCGCTGACGCCGATTCAGCTCTCGGCCGAACGTATCCGCCGCAAATTCGGCAAGGTCATCACCGAAGACAAGAACATCTTCGAACAATGTACCGATACGATCGTGCGACAGGTCGACGACATCAGAAGGATGGTCGATGAATTCTCCCGCTTTGCGCGGATGCCGAAGCCCGTCATGGAAGGCGAGGACGTCGCCGACACCGTGCGTCAGGCGGTGTTCCTGATGAAGGTCGGGCATCCCGATCTCGATATCGAAGCCGATATCAAGCAGGATCCGATGCGGGCGCAGTTCGACCGCCGGCTGATTTCGCAGGCGCTGACCAACATCATCAAGAACGCGACCGAAGCGATCGAGCAGGTGCCGCCGGAAGAACTGGGCAAGGGCCGCATCGACGTGGTTGCCGCGCGTGAGAACGACGACATCGTGATCGACGTGATCGACAACGGTATCGGCCTGCCCAAGACGAGCCGCGCCCGCTTGCTGGAACCCTACGTGACGACGCGCCAAAAGGGCACCGGGCTCGGGCTTGCCATCGTTGGCCGCGTGCTCGAAGACCACGGCGGCCGCATCGAACTCAAGGATGCCTCGGATTTCCGGCCCGGGCAGCGTGGCGCCTGGATGCGGCTGCGATTTGCCGTCTCCGGCCAGGCGGCGAAGGCGGGCGCCAAGGAGCCGTCTAAGGAACCGTCCGGGGAAGCGAAAGCACAGGGCGATCAAACAAAAGCGCCGTCCGTCGAAACCATTGCGTCGGCATCCGCGACCAATGACGAAACAAAATTCAAAGCCGCATCCGGCAGCTGACAAGACAGGTGTAACCCATGGCCAGTGACATTCTGATTGTCGATGACGAAGCCGATATCCGCGATCTCGTTGCAGGGATTCTGGAAGACGAAGGCTTCAACACCCGGACCGCGCGCGACAGCGATTCCGCGCTGGCCGAAGTTGCCAACCGCCGTCCCCATATGGTGTTCCTCGACATCTGGCTGCAGGGCTCCAAGCTCGACGGCCTGCAACTGCTCGAGCAAATCAAGAAAGAGCACGCCGACGTTCCCGTGGTGATGATCTCCGGCCACGGCAACATCGAGACCGCGGTCGCGGCTATCAAGCGCGGTGCCTATGACTTCATCGAGAAGCCGTTCAAGTCGGACCGGCTGATCCTGGTGGCGACCCGGGCGCTGGAGAATTCACGCCTCAAGCGCGAAGTGAAGGAACTCAAGCAACTGGCTCCCGCGGCCAGCGTCCTCACCGGGCGCTCCGCCTGCATGAACCAGCTCCGCCAGACCATCGATCGCGCTGCCAAGGCCAACAGCCGTATCATGATTGTTGGTCCTTCCGGGTCGGGCAAGGAACTGGCGGCGAGGACGCTGCACAACGCATCGAGCCGCGCCGAGGGCCCGTTCGTCGTCATCAACGCCGCGGCGATCACGCCGGAGCGGATGGAAGTCGAACTGTTCGGTATCGAGCAGAGCAACGGCGAACAGGCGCGCAAGCCGGGCGCGCTGGAAGAAGCCCATGGCGGCACGCTGTTCATCGACGAAATCGCCGACATGCCGCGCGAGACCCAGAACAAGATCTTGCGCGTACTGGTCGACCAGACCTTTCAGCGTTCGGGCGGCACCGCCAAGGTTCACGTCGACGTCCGTATCATCTCCTCGACCGCACGGAATCTGGAAGAGGAGATCGCGGAGGGCCGTTTCCGCGAGGATCTCTATCACCGGCTGTCGGTGGTGCCGATCCGTGTTCCGCCGCTGTCGGAGCGGCGCGAGGATATTCCTGAACTGATCGACTATTTCATGGATCAGATATCGATCGCGACGGGCCTGCCGAAGCGCCAGATCGGGCAGGATGCGATGGCGGTCCTGCAGTCGCACGTTTGGCCGGGCAACGTCCGGCAGCTCCGTAACAACGTCGAGCGCGTCATGATCCTGGCCGGCGGCGGCCCCGAGGCGATCATCACGGCTGACATGCTGCCGCAGGATGTGGGCTCGATGGTGCCGGCGATGCCGACCAGCAACAATGGCGAGCACATCATGGGGCTGCCGCTGCGCGAGGCGCGCGAGGTGTTCGAGCGCGACTACCTGATCGCCCAGATCAGCCGGTTCTCCGGCAATATCTCGCGCACGGCCGAGTTCGTCGGCATGGAGCGCTCGGCCCTGCATCGCAAGCTCAAGGCGCTGGGCGTCGGCTGAGGCAGCCGGCGTCGCGCGGCCGGGATGGCGCTGCGTCGCGCGGTCCATGCAAATGCTTGAAAATATTTATCTCTTTCCGGTGGCTTAGGGAGAATGCACACCGGGTTCCGCACTGGTGGCGCGCGAACCGGCTTGCCTAAAAAGCGCGCGTACCCTCTAATCGTTCGGCCAAGCCGACCGGAGGGGGATCTCAGGGGGAGCGGGCAAGTCGGGGGAGGCTCCGTTAGAGAGCAACAACCGGCTTAATAAAAAGAAGCACAAGACGGCGGGATAAAAACAATGGCGGCAGACCGCGCACAAAACCTACAAGACACCTTCCTGAACCACGTTCGCAAAACAAAAACGCCACTGACGATCTTTCTGGTCAACGGAGTAAAGCTGCAGGGCATTGTCACCTGGTTTGACAACTTCTGCTTGCTGTTGCGGCGCGACGGTCACTCGCAGCTTGTCTACAAGCATGCGATTTCGACCATCATGCCGGGCGCCCCGATCCAGTTGTTCGAAGGCGGCGAGGATGCTCCGGCTTGAGAGTGAACTGATTGGAACCCTTCAACCGTGAAGGGGGCGCCGACCGTCCACGGTCGGCAGGTGACAGACAGACCGGGCGAGTGATCGTCATCGGCCCGTATTTGCGCATGCGTCGCGGCGATGCCGATGCGCAGGCGAACGAGGCTGTTCGCGATTCCGACGCCCGGCTGGAGGAGGCGGCAGGTCTGGCGCGCGCCATTGACCTGACGATCGCTGACACCCTGATCGCGCCGATCAGTCAGATCCGGCCGGCGACCTATCTCGGCAAAGGCAAGGTCGAGGAGATCACGGGCCTGATCGCGGGCCACGACATCGAACTGGTGGTGATGGATTGCGCGTTGTCGCCGATCCAGCAGCGCAACCTCGAGAAGGCCTGGAACACCAAGGTGCTCGACCGCACCGGGCTGATCCTTGAAATCTTCGGCCGCCGCGCCAAGACCAAGGAAGGCGCGCTGCAGGTCGAGCTCGCGCATCTGAACTATCAGCGCAGCCGGCTGGTGCGGTCATGGACCCATCTGGAACGCCAGCGCGGCGGCTTCGGCTTTATGGGCGGCCCCGGCGAGACCCAGATCGAAGCCGATCGCCGCCTGATCGGCGACCGCATCACCCGGCTGGAAAACGAACTGAAGAAGGTACAGGCGACGCGGCGGCTGCACCGCGCCGGCCGGCAGCGGGTGCCTTACCGTGTGGTGGCGCTGGTCGGCTATACCAACGCCGGCAAGTCGACGCTGTTCAACCGGCTCACGCGCGCCGACGTCCAGGCGGCCGACATGCTGTTTGCGACGCTCGACCCGACCCTGCGCGCGCTGAGCCTGCCGCATGGCGGCAAGGCGATGCTGTCCGACACCGTGGGGTTCATTTCCAACCTGCCGACGCAGCTCGTGGCCGCCTTCCGTGCCACGCTCGAAGAGGTGCTGGAAGCCGACATCATCCTCCACGTCCGCGACATCTCGCATGAGGACGCGGAGGCGCAGGAGCGCGACGTCGACGCCGTGCTGCGCCAGCTCGGCATCGATCCGGACGCCGGCGCGCGCATCCTGGAAGTCTGGAACAAGATTGACCGCTTCGATCCCGAGGAACGGGCGAACCTGCGCAACATCGCCGCCCGCCGGCCGCCGGAGCGGCCGTGTTTCCTGGTTTCCGCGGAGACCGGGGAGGGGATCGATGCGCTGTTGACCGCGATCGAGGATCGGCTGGCGGCGACGCGAACGACGCTCGATCTCTCCATCGACGCATCCGACGGCGCCGGCATCAGCTGGCTGCATCGCAACGCCGAAGTGCTCAACAAGGAGCTTCACGACGGCCGCTTCGACATGACGGTGCGCGTCGACGAAACCAAACGCGACATCGTGGTGTCCAGGTTCGATGCGGTGCCGCACGTGGCGTGATGTCAGCGCGTGCCTTGTGCCCGGACTGAAGCTCCCGAGGGCTGCTTTTCGCCTTTCGCCTCGTTCCACAGCGCGTCCATCTCCGCGAGCGTTGCGTCTTCGAGTGAGCGCCCCTTGGCGGCGAGCGCCCGTTCGATATAAGCGAAGCGTCGCTCGAACTTGGCATTGGTGCCGCGCAGCGCGCTTTCCGGATCGGCGCCGACGTGGCGCGCCAGATTGACCAGCGCGAACAAGAGATCGCCGGTCTCCTCGGTAAGTTCATCGGCGTCGGCGCTGTCGAGCGCGGCCTCGATCTCGTCGGCCTCTTCGCGGATCTTGCTGAGCACCGCGCGCGGATCGTTCCAGTCGAAGCCGACGGTGGACGCCTTGCGCTGCAACTCCATTGCCCGCGTCAGCGCCGGCTGTCCCGCCTTGACGCTGGAGAGCAGCGACATGTGCGCCGTCTCTTCCGGCGGCCGCCGCGTTGCGCGCTCGGCCTTTTCCTCGGCCTTGATGCGCTCCCAGGCGCTCTTGACGCCGGCGGGGGCGATGTTGCCATCCTTGTCGGCGAACACATGCGGGTGGCGGCGGATCATCTTGCGCGTGATCGCCTCGACAACGTCGCCGAACGCAAAGGCGTTCTGCTCCTCGGCCATGCGGGCGTGATAGACCACCTGCAGCAGGAGGTCGCCGAGCTCCTCGCGGAGGTCGTCGAAATCGCCGCGCGTGATCGCGTCCGCTACCTCGTAGGCTTCCTCGATGGTGTAGGGGACGATCGTCGCAAAATTCTGCTCGAGGTCCCACGGACAGCCGGTCACCGGCGTGCGCAGCGCCGTCATGATTTCGATCAGCCGTGAAATGTCGCGGGAAGGGGTCATGGGATTTCCGTCGCCGGGGAAGACATTGGCTTTATGCCGCAAGCGGCGTACCGATCCCAGCGGAACGGGCTGAACCGGGGACAATTTCCACCGATTGGCCTCGCGGCCCGGGAATGCTATTTGGCCCCCTATGAGCAATAAATCATCGTCCGAGACTGCGCTGGTGCTGTTCTCCGGTGGCCAGGATTCAACCACCTGTCTTGCCTGGGCGTTGCAGCGCTTTGCGCGCGTCGAGATGCTAGGCTTCGGCTACGGCCAGCGTCACGCGATCGAGTTGTCCTGCCGCGACCGCCTGCTGGCAGGGATGAAATCCCTGCGAGCGGATTGGGCGGCGAAGCTCGGCGAAAGCCATACGCTGGAGATCCCGACGCTGGCTGAGATTTCCGATACGGCGCTGACGCGCGATGTCGCCATTGCGATGGGCGAGGACGGCCTGCCCAATACGTTCGTGCCCGGCCGCAACCTGGTGTTCCTCACCTTCGCGGCGGCGCTGGCGTACCGGCGCGGCATCCGTCACATCATCGGCGGCATGTGCGAGACCGACTATTCCGGATATCCCGACTGCCGCGACGAGACCATCAAGGCGCTGCAGACGGCGCTCAACCTCGGCATGGCGAAGAACTTCGAATTGCACACCCCGCTGATGTGGCTGGACAAGGCCTCGACCTGGAGGCTCGCGCATGAGCTTGGCGGGGTAGGGCTGGTCGACCTGATCCGCGAACACTCCCACACCTGTTATCTTGGCGAGCGCGGCGCGCAGCACGATTGGGGGTATGGCTGCGGAGAATGTCCGGCCTGCGCGTTGCGCGCCAAGGGCTGGCGCGAATACGCGGCGCAGGCCTAACGGCCGAAATCAGCGGGGGTGAGTTCGATCGGCATGCCGTGCGGCGTGCGGTCGGCGGCGTGGTCCCAGGCGTCGCGGTAACGATGCAGCGTCTCGGTAGTGGCGACGCCCTTGGCGGCAACCAGATGCTCCAGCGTCGCCAGCCAGTGCCGGTAGTAGGTCTCGCCAGTATCCGGATCGCCCGCGGCCTGGGCGCGCTTGATCTGGTCGGCGAGGGCTGAGGCCCACTCGGTCCAGCTGAACAGGCCACGCTCGTGCAGGGCCAGCGCCATTGCGAAGGCCTGCGCCTCCCAGGGCTCGCGAAACACCGGGCCGGCATCGTCGCGCGGAATGCCCGGGATGGCGGCGGTTGCGCGTGCGGCGGCAGCGGTGTCCATCACACCGCCTCCAGATAGGGCTCAAACGCGTCGATCGATATCTTCACGGTCGGATCGGCGTCCGGGCCCCATAGCTCGTGGCCGTCGAACACGACCGTGTAGAGCCATTGCGGGTGCTCGCCGGCCTCCATCGCGGCCGTATCCGGAAAGACGTGGCAGCCGTGATCGCGCTCCACCACGCCGACATGGCCGCGCACATAGCGCGGCAGCCGGGTGTGAGTTGCCGGGTGAATGTTCTTGGCGCGCACGCGATCGCCGGGCTTGAACTTCGCGGCTGCGGGGGCGGGGCGGCCGAACTTGCCGCGCACCATGACGCGCTCGACATCGTTCAACGCGAACTTGCCGTGCTTGAGCGGCTTCGGCGGTTGCACGGCGTGACCGGCAGCAACTTCCTCGGCGGCGATAAAACCCTTGTCGACCAGCATGTCTTCGAGGCCGAGAAACCATTTCTTGTAGTACGAACTCGCGAGATAGACGTGCGGCGGCAGCATCTCGCGATAGAAGCGCGACGTATCGATGTTGAAGGCACCGGCGGCGCCCATCGCCCGCACCATGGCCAGCACGCGCGCTTCCCACTCGGTGTGGAACATCGGCTCGTTCGGCTCCGGCTCGACCTTGCCGAAACCGTCCATGCCGCCCATGTCGTGAACGCCGTTCACGACGGCGATCCCGGCGTTTTCGGAAATCCCGTGCCGATCATGGAGTCGCGCGTGACGAGCTCGGCGAGCTGCTGTTCGCTCCATCCCTCGGTGCCCTCGGGCCGCATCGGCAACACCAGGAAGCGCGTCTCGGCGGTCGAATCCCAAACCCTGATCTCGGTCTCCTTCGGCAGGCTGACGCCGAAGTCGGCAAGCACGCCGCGCGGATCTTTCACCGCGCGCGACCGGTAGGGCGCGGCCTTGTACCAGACCGGCGGCAGCCCGAGCATTTCCCAGGGGTAACAGGAGCACAGCGTGCACACGACCATGTTGTGGCGCTGCGGCGTGTTCTCGACGGCGACCAGGTGGTCGCCAACCCGGCTGACGTGGCCGAGCGTACTCACCGCCGCGCTGGCGTCGTCCAGCAGAGCCCGCTTGAACGCAGGGTCCGTCCAGGCCTTGGCGACGACCTGCGCGCCGTTGTGCGGACCGATTTTGGTCTCGTAGGCCTGAATGATGGCGTCGAGCGCCGCCGGATCGACATAGCCCTTTTCGGTGAGGATCGTCTCCAGCGCGCGCACGCGCAACTCGGTCTCGGAGAGCTCCGAATGGTCGTGATCGTGGTGGTGATGATGGTCGTGGTGGTCGTGATCGTGGTCGCTCATGCGGTCAGGATAGTCGCAAAATCCGGGCTATGTCGAGCCGATGGATGTGCTTGCCCTTCCGCCCGCATTCTGCGCTAAGGTTTCGGGAAAACCTCAGGGAAGGGAGGCAATGCGTTGGCCGAGTTTGTAAAAATCGAGAAGGGCCTGGGGCCGGAGGGCCGCATTGCGGTGGTGCGGTTCGACCGCGGCGACGGCATCAATGCGCTGTCGCCGGAGGCGCTGCGCCAGCTCACCGACGCCGCCCGTAGCTTCGAGGATGACGACAAGACCTCGGTCGTGGTGCTGACCGGCGCGAAGACATTCAGCGCCGGCTTCGACCTCAAGGACCCCGAAGGCCGCTCGCGAAAATCCATGGATCTCGGCACGTTGCGCCGGCATCTAAAACTGGGACCGCGGCTGACGCGCGCCTGGCAGGAGATGGAACAGATCACGATCGGCGCCATCGAAGGCTTTTGTGTCGGCGGCGGCGTGGCGCTAGCGGTGGCGCTGGATTTCCGCGTCATGGCCCGCGACGCCCATATGCGCGTGCCCGAGATCGGGCTCGGCATGAACATGAGCTGGCAGAGCGTGCCGCGGATGCTGCATCTGATGGGACCGGCGCGCACCAAGCAGGCGGTCATCCTGGCCGACCAGCGCATCTCGGCCACTGAAGCCTATGAATTGCGCTTGGTGGAAGAGGTGGCCGAGCCCGGCAAGGCGTTCGATGCCGCCATGGCGCTCGCCGCCAAGGTCGCCGCCCAGCCGCCGCTGTCGGTCGCCATGACCAAGCTGACGGTCAACCGCCTGGCGCATGCGCTCGACGATCTGGCGAGCCACATGGACGTCGATCAGTTTGCGCTCGCGAGCATGAGCGAGGACCACAAGGAAGGCGTGGAGGCGTTCCTCGGCCGCCGAAAGCCACATTTCAGGGGCAGATAAGTCCGCACGATCACTTCAGGGAGAAGCAATATGAAAACAGTGCAAGCGATGTTGGCGGAAGCCGAAGCGGAAGTGCCGCGTATCAGCCCGGATGAAGCCAAGGGATTGGTTGGCAAGCCCGATGTGCTGTTCCTCGACGTCCGCGAGCCCGCGGAGGTCGCAACCACGGGCAAGGTGCCGGGCGCGCTTGCCGTGCCGCGCGGTCTTGTGGAATTCCGGGCCGACCCGAATTCGGCGATGCACGACGCAGCCTTCGACCGCGCCAAGACGGTGGTCGCGTATTGCGCTTCAGGCGGCCGCTCAGCGCTCGTCGGCAAGACCCTCAAGGAGATGGGTTATTCCAATGTGCGCAATCTCGGCGGCTTCAAGGGCTGGCTGGATGCGGGCGGCGACGTGGAAAAGGCCTGATCGCGCTTCCAGGCGCTTCCCAGGCAGCGACGTTTAATGGCGCGGCTCCCGGTGTGGGGGCCGCATCTATAATTCGCATAAGGTATATTATGGAATATCTTTATCTGTAGTTTGATCAGATATTTAGCTGGATATTCTGCCACACAAGGCCATTAGACGGCTCTCCAGGCGTTGGTTTTGCTCCAGGCAATCCTGCTACGCCAAAGCCTGTGTTGCCGCCGCTGGCGGACGCTGCAATAAGCCGCGGGTAGATCGCTGGCGACTCGTGACGGGCCGTCTCAAGAACAACAACCCTCAAGGGAGAAACCTAATGAGCTTTTCACGACGCACGATTCTCAAGGCTTCCGCGGCGTCAGCGGTTCTGGGCGGCATCGGCGCACCGTTGGTGGCGCGGGCCCAGACTGCCGAATTTACCTACAAATACGCCAATAATCTCCCTGACGGACATCCCATGAACGCCCGCGCCAAGGAGATGGCGGCGGCGATCAAGGCCGAGACCAATGGCCGGTTCGACCTGCAGATTTTCCCCAACAACCAGCTCGGTTCCGACACCGACATGCTGAGCCAGATCCGGTCCGGCGGCGTCGAGTTTTTCACGCTGTCGGGGCTGATCCTGGCCACGCTGGTGCCGGCGGCATCGATCAGCGGCATCGGCTTCGCGTTCCCGGACTACGACACGGTCTGGAAGGCCATGGACGGGGGCCTGGGCGCCCATATTCGCGGCGAGATCGCCAAGTCCAACCTCGTGGTGATGGAAAAGATCTGGGACAACGGCTTCCGCCAGACGACCTCGTCGACCAGGCCGATCAATGGCCCTGAGGACTTCAAGGGCTTCAAGATCCGCGTGCCGGTGTCGCCGCTCTGGACCTCCATGTTCAAGGCGTTCGATGCAGCGCCCGCCTCGATCAATTTCAGCGAGGTTTACTCGGCGCTGCAGACCAAGATCGTCGAGGGCCAGGAAAATCCCCTGGCGATCATCTCGACGGCAAAACTGTACGAGGTGCAGAAATACTGCTCGCTGACGAACCACATGTGGGACGGCTTCTGGTTCCTGGCCAACCGCCGGGCCTGGGAGAAGCTTCCCGAGGACGTGCGCGCAATCGTGGCGAAGAACATCAATGCGGCCGGCGTCAAGGAGCGCGAGGACGTCGCCAAGCTGAACGCCGGACTGCAGCAGGAACTGGCCGGCAAGGGTCTCGTATTCAACCAGCCTACCGTGACGCCCTTCCGCGACAAGCTCCGCTCGGCGGGCTTCTACGCGGAATGGAAAGGCAAATACGGCGACCAGGCCTGGGACCTGCTCGAAAAGTCCGTCGGCAAGCTGTCCTAAGCTGCCATGGCTCACGCCGGCATGACTGAAGTCATGGGCGAGGAGGTGGCTCAGCCCCCTCCTCGCCGCCGTTCGCTGCTGGCGTCGATCGAGCATACGCTGGGGGTGCTGGTCGAGATACCGGCGGCGCTGCTGGTGGTCGCCGAGATCGTGATCCTGTTCGCCGGCGTGGTGGCGCGCTACGGGTTTCACCGGCCGCTGATCTGGTCCGACGAACTGGCCTCGATCCTGTTCCTGTGGCTCGCCATGCTCGGCGCTGCGGTCGCATTCCGGCGCGCCGAGCACATGCGGATGACGGCGGTGGTCGCCAACGCCCGGCCCGCTATGCGCGCCTATCTCGACCTGATCGCAACTTCCGCCGCGCTGGCGTTCCTCATCCTGATCGCCTGGCCGGCCTACGAATACGCCTACGAGGAGAGCTACATCACGACGCCGGCGCTGCAGATCGCCAATGTCTGGCGCGCCGCGGCGCTGCCGGTCGGTATTTTCCTGATGGCGATGTTTGCATTCCTGCGGCTGCTGCAGGCCCGAAAGCCGCGCATCGTGCTGGGCGCGATCCTGACGGTCGTCCTGGTGATCGGGGTATTCTGGCTGCTCCGGGGCGCGTTGAAGCCGCTTGGCAATCTCAACCTGATCATCTTCTTTGTCGGCGTCGCCGGCTTCTGCGTGTTCGCCGGCGTGCCGATCGCGTTCGGATTCGGGCTTGCGACCTACGGCTATCTGGCGCTGACGACGGGCACGCCGCTGATGGTTCTGGTCGGCCGCATGGACGAAGGCATGAGCCATCTGATCCTGTTGTCGGTGCCGCTGTTCGTGTTCCTGGGGCTCCTGATCGAGATGACCGGCATGGCGCGCGCCATGGTGGCGTTCCTGGCGAGCCTGCTCGGACACGTCCGCGGCGGGCTGCATTATGTGCTGGTCGGCGCCATGTACCTGGTCTCGGGCATTTCGGGCTCCAAGGCGGCCGACATGGCAGCCGTGGCGCCGGTGCTGTTTCCGGAAATGAAGGCCCGCGGCGCCAAACCGGGCGATCTGGTCGCCCTGCTCTCCGCGACCGGCGCGCAGACCGAGACCATTCCACCGAGCCTCGTGCTGATCACGATCGGCTCGGTTACCGGCGTTTCGATCGCGGCGCTGTTCACCGGCGGCTTGATGCCGGGCCTGGTGCTGGCGATCACGCTGTCGGCGCTGGTGTGGTGGCGTTACCGGAACGAGGATCTGCGGCACGTCACGCGGGCCAGCGGCGGCGAAATCGTCCGCGCCTTTGCCATTGCCCTGCCCGCCATCGCGCTGCCGTTCGTGATCCGTTATGCCGTGGTCGAGGGCATCGCGACCGCCACGGAAGTCTCCACGATCGGCATCGTCTACGCCTTCGTGGTCGGCTACCTGATCTACGGGCTCTACATCTACCGCAATTTCGACTGGCGGCGGATCATGCCCATGCTGGTCGAGACCGCGTGCCTGTCCGGGGCGATCCTTTTGATCATCGGCTGCGCCACCGGCATGGCCTGGGGTCTCACGCAATCGGGATTTTCACGGACGCTGGCGGCCGCCATGACCGGCCTGCCCGGCGGCTCGGCGACCTTCATCGCGGTATCGATCGTGGCGTTCGTTATTCTGGGGAGCGTGCTCGAGGGTATTCCGGCGATCGTGTTGTTCGGGCCGCTGCTGTTTCCGATCGCCCGCACCGTCGGCGTCCATGAAGTCCACTATGCGATGATCGTGATCCTCGCGATGGGCATCGGACTATTCGCACCGCCCTTCGGAGTGGGCTATTATGCCGCCTGCGCCATCGGACGCGTCGATCCGGCCGAGGGTATCCGGCCGATCTGGGGCTACCTGCTGGCGCTGATGGTCGGACTGATCATCGTGGCGATCTTCCCGTGGATTTCCATCGGGTTCTTGTAAGTCAAATTCTTTCAGATGGGACAAAGCCGATGAGCCAAGCCCAGAACCAGTACGCAATCGGATTGGACAAGACGCCGGCGAACTACGTGCCGCTGTCGCCGCTGAGTTTTCTCGCCCGCACCGCCGCCGTCTATCCCGATCATGTCAGCGCGGTCTATGAGGGCCGCAGCTTCACATGGGCGGAGACTTACGAGCGCTGCCGGCGGTTCGCATCATGGCTCGCCGACCGGGGCATCGGCATCGGCGATACGGTGGCGGCGATGCTGCCGAATATCCCTGCCATGAACGAGGTGCATTTCGCGGTGCCGATGGCGGGCGCCGTGCTGAACGCGCTGAACATCCGGCTCGATGCGCCCTCAATCGCGTTCCAGCTCGACCATGGCGGCGCAAAGATCATCCTGGTCGATCCGGAGTTCTCCGGCGTGATTGCGGAAGCGCTGACGCTGATGAAGGATCCGAAACCTTTCGTGGTCGACGTAGACGATGCGGCGTTTGCGAGCGGCACGCGCATCGGCGAAATCGAATACGAGGCGGCGGTCGCCGCTGGCGATCCCGGCTTCGTCGCAAGACTGCCGGCCGACGAATGGGACGCGATCGCGCTGAGCTATACGTCAGGCACGACGGGCAATCCGAAGGGCGTCGTGACCCATCACCGCGGCGCCTATCTCAATGCGGTCAGCAATATCCTGGCCGGCAATCTCGGGCAGCATCCGGTGTATCTCTGGACGCTGCCGATGTTCCATTGCAACGGCTGGTGCTTCCCTTGGACGATAGCGGCCACCGCCGGCATCAATGTCTGCTTGCGCAAGGTCGATCCGGCGAAGATCTTCGAACTGATCCCGCAGCACGGCGTCACCCACATGTGCGGCGCGCCGATCGTCTACAACACGCTGATCAATGCGCCCGGCGCACCGAAGGGCAAGGCCGCCCGCGCAGTGGTCGGGCTGATCGCGGGCGCAGCGCCTCCGGTCGCCGTGCTCGAAGGCGCCGAAAGCATCGGCATCAAGCTGACGCATGTCTACGGGCTGACCGAAGTCTACGGCCCTGCCTCCGTCTGCGCCGAACAGCCGGGCTGGGATGAACTGCCCGCCGAACAGCGCGCGCAACTGAAGCGCCGGCAGGGTGTTCCCTACCCGCTCGAGGAGGCCGTCACCGTGCTCGATCCCGAAACCATGCGGGAAGTGCCGCGTGACGGCGAGACCATCGGCGAGGTGATGTTCCGCGGCAATATCGTCATGAAGGGCTATCTGAAGAACGAGAAGGCCACGCAGGAGGCCTTCGCCGGCGGCTGGTTCCATACCGGCGATCTCGGCGTGCTCGACGAGCACGGCTACGTCATCATCAAGGACCGCTCCAAGGACATCATCATATCCGGCGGCGAGAACATCTCGTCGGTCGAGGTCGAGGACATCCTCTACAAGCACCCGGCCGTGCTGTTCGCCGCCGTGGTCGCCAAGCCCGATCCCAAATGGGGTGAAGTGCCCTGCGCCTTCGTCGAACTGAAGGACGGTGCCAAGGCGACGGAGGCCGAGATCATCACCTTCTGCCGCGGACACATGTCCGGCTTCAAGACGCCGAAGTCGGTCGTGTTCGGACCGATCCCGAAGACGTCCACCGGCAAGATCCAGAAGTTCATGCTACGCAACCAGGTGGACTCGGCGAAGGCGATTTCGGCGTGATTTTGTCGGATGGGTAGCGCGCAGCGAAACCCATCCTGTGGCTGGAGCAAGGAAGTTATGGGTTTCGCTGCGCGCTACCCTTCCTGCTGCTACGGTCGCACCGGCGGATAGTACTGCGGCGCTTCGGTGCGCTCGTACATGCCGTAGTCGCGCATGACCTCGAAAATGCGGAAGTATTCCGTAGTTGAATCGGCAAACAACCGGGCCCCGAATTCTACGCCGGATGAATGGTCCGGCAGATCTATCAGGTGCGCGAAGTGTCCTTCGCGATAGACGCTGGCGAAGGCGTCGCTGCGCCATTCGGTCTGCACCGGGAGCGTGGCGCTCTTCGATTCGGCCGTGAGCACGTAAGTTGGCGGACGCCTCGCGGGATCGTTGTAGGGCGTGCGCCGCTCGGGTTGCCAGACCGGCTGTCCGGGCCTTGCCTCGTGGATCACCTGCGCGACGCGAATGCGATAGTCCGAAAAAACCTTCTCGCGGCCGATGGTCTGGACCTCATGATGGTGGGCGTGGGCGCGCCAGGCTGTGAGGGCGCCCTCGTCCTGCCATATCTGGTGGGAGAGCAGCAGGTTCTCCTGCGTCAAGCTCCGGAAGCGATCGATGAAGAGGCAGCCGCCGATGGCTTCGAGGTCGGGTTTCAGCGATGCGGCGAGATTCAGATACTGATCCCGGTGCCCGGGCCTCGTCTGAACTTCAAAGAACAGACCGATCATCGACATCTCTCCGCAGCATGCGATCGGGCTTGCGATGCGCGACCGCTCAGGCCCGCGTCTCCAGCGTCAGCTTCATCCCATCATAGGCGGGCACGACCCCTGCCGGAAGGCTCTGCCGCAACACCTCGTAATCGAGATCGGAGTGCATGTTGGTGATCACAGCGCGTTTCGGCTTGAAGCGCTCGACCCAGGACAGCGCGTCATTGACGCTGAAATGGCTGGGGTGGCCGGCATAGCGCAGCCCATCGACGATCCAGAGATCGAGATTTTCCAGCGCGGGCCAGCTCTCCTCGGGAATATCGTGCAGGTCAGGCGTGTAGGCGGCGTTGCCGACGCGGAATCCCAGCGCCGGTATCCTGCCGTGGTGAACCAGGAAAGCGGAGAGTTTGACCGGGCCACCCTTCCCTTCCGTGGTGTGGCTCTCGCCGGCCTCGATGGAATGACGGGTCAGGATCGGCGGATAGTCGCTGCCCTCGGGCGCGATGAAGCAATAGGAGAACCGCGCCATGATGTCTTTTGCGGTCGACTGATTGAAGTAGACCGGAATGCGCCGCCGCTGATGCAGCACGACGGAACGCAGGTCGTCGATGCCATGGGTCTGATCGGCATGCTCATGCGTCAGGTAGACCGCGTCGATGTGATCGACATCGGCGTCGATCAATTGCTCGCGCAAATCGGGAGAAGTGTCGATCACGATCCGCGTGGTGCCGTGGGCGCCGGATCGTTCGACCAGCAGCGAGCAGCGTCGTCGCCGGTTTTTTGGATTCTTGGGATCGCAGGCCCCCCAGCCGAGCGCCGGGCGCGGAACGCCTGCGGAAGAGCCGCAGCCCAGAATCGTCAGCGTCACCGTCATGCCGTGGCCTTTGGTGCCGGCACCTTGGAGAACAGGCGAAAGAAATTCTCCGTCGTCTGCCGCGACATCTCTTCCAGCGAGACGCCGCGCGTTTCCGCCAGCACCCTGGCGACTTCGACGACATAGGACGGCTCGTTGCGCTTGCCGCGGAATTTCCCCGGCGCGAGATAGGGCGCGTCGGTTTCGACCATGATGCGATCGGCCGGGAGTTCGGCGGCGAGTGCGCGCAACGCCTCGGACTTCTTGAACGTCACGATGCCCGTGAACGAGATCGACAGGCCCAGCGCAATCGCCTTCATCGCCAGTTCGCGTCCGCCGGTATAGCAATGCAGCACGGCCTTGAACGGGCCCTTCCCTACCTCGTCTTCGAGAATTCGGCCGCAGTCTTCGTCCGCCTCGCGCGTATGGATCACCAGCGGCAAGCCGGTCGCGCGCGCGGCTGCGATATGCGCGCGAAAACCACGCTCCTGCGCCTCGGGCGAACCGTGCTCGTAGAAATAATCCAGCCCCGCCTCGCCCAGCGCGATGACCTTCGGGTGCTTCGTCAGCTCGATCAGTTCGCTGGCAGGAATGCCATCTTCCTCATCGGCGTGATGCGGATGGGTGCCGACCGAACAGTAGACGTTGGGAAACCGTTCGGCGATGGCAAGCAGCCCGCCGAGCCGCCTGACGCGCGTCGAGATCGTGACGATGCGGCCGACACCGGCCGCCTCGGCACGCGCGACGATGCTGTCGAGATCCTCGGCGAAATCCGGAAAGTCGAGATGGCAATGGCTGTCAACAAGCATGGCGTGCAAACCGTTCAGTCTGCCTTCGGCCCGACGTAGCGCGGAAATACACCGACCGGCGGCGGCAACGCCGTGCCCGGCGCGATACGCGTGCCGAGCGCGGCAAAGTTGCGCGCCTGTGCTTCGTCGGGAATGCCGAGGCTGTCGAGCAGCTTCTTCGAGGCATCGGGCATGACCGGCTGCGTCAGGATGGCGATCTGGCGCACCACTTCGGCGGTGACATACAGCACCGTCTTCTGCCGCGCCGGATCGGTCTTGGCCAGCGCCCACGGCGCTTCGCCGGCGAAATAGCGGTTGGCTTCCGCCACCACGGACCACACCACGTTCAGCCACTGATGGATCTGCTGCGTCGCCATCGCCGTGCGCGAGGCCGCCAGCATGGCATCGGCTTCCGCCAGGATCGACCTGTCGTTGTCGGTGAATTCGCCGGGCTCGGGCAGCACGCCGCCGAGTTGCTTGGCGATCATCGACAGCGAGCGCTGTGCCAGATTGCCGAGATCGTTGGCGAGATCGGCATTGATGCGCGCGACGATGGCTTCGTGGTTGTAGTTGCCGTCCTGCCCGAACGGCACCTCGCGCAGGAAGAAGTACCGCATCTGGTCGACGCCGTACTGGTCGGCGAGGTTGAAGGGGTCGACGACGTTGCCGACCGACTTCGACATCTTCTCGCCCCTGTTGAACAGGAAGCCGTGGGCATAGACCCGCTTCTGCACGGGAATGCCGGCCGACATCAGGAACGCCGGCCAATACACCGCGTGGAAGCGGATGATGTCCTTGCCGATGATGTGCACGTCCGCCGGCCAGTAGCGCCAGTTCGGATCGTTCTCATCGGGAAAGCCGACGCCCGTGATGTAGTTGGTCAGCGCGTCGACCCAGACATACATCACGTGCTCGGGGTCGTTGGGCACCTTGACGCCCCAGTCAAACGTCGTGCGCGAAATGGAGAGGTCCTTCAGGCCGCTCCTGACGAAGCTGACGACTTCGTTGCGGCGTGAATCCGGCCCGATGAAGTCGGGCTGGTTTTTGTAAAGCGCCAGCAGACGATCCTGATAAGCGGACAGTCTGAAGAAGTAGCTCTTCTCCTCGACCCACTCGACCGGCGAGCCCTGCGGGCCGCGGCGCACATTATCCTCGCCGAGAACGGTCTCTTCCTCGGCGTAATAGGCTTCATCGCGGACCGAGTACCAGCCGGCATAGGTATCGATATAGATGTCGCCGTTCTGCTGCATCCGGTTCCAGACCGCCTGGACCGATCGATGATGTGCAGGCTCGGTGGTGCGGATGAAGCGGTCGAACGACACGTTCAGGCGTTCGTCCATTTCCCTGAAGCGGCCGGCGTTGCGTGCGGCGAGGTCGGCAACCGCCATTCCCTCGCCCTCGGCGGTCTGGATCATCTTCAGGCCGTGCTCATCGGTACCCGTGAGGAAGAACACGTCCTTGCCGTTCAGCCGCTGAAACCTTGCCAGCGCGTCGGTGGCAATCGCCTCGTAGGCGTGGCCGATGTGCGGTACGCCGTTCGGATAGGCGATCGCGGTGGTGATGAAGTAGGTGTTGCGCTCTGCAGCCGTCGCCGGTTTCGCCTCGGCGGGGGTCGGCGCGGACGCCGAAACGGCTTCCCCAATCTCCGCCGCTGGCAAGGTTTCTACTTGTGGCTCCGTGCGCGGCGCGATGGCGCGCTTCTTCGACGCGGCTTTCTTCGCTGGTTTCCCGGTCGCCTTTTTTGCAGCCTTCCTGGCAGATTTTGCTGCGACTTTCTTTGTAGTCTTTTTTCTGGCCGGCTTCTTCGCGGCCTTTTTTGCAACCGTCTTCGAAGCTTTGCGGGCCTTCTTCACGACGCGCTTGCTCTTGGCCGCGCGCTTTTTCGCCGCGGCCTTCTTGCTGGCGCCGGCCGGCGACTTGGCCGCCTTCTTCGCCTTGCGCTTTTTCGAAGCTTTCCTTGCAGCCGTCGCCACGATGAATTCCTTTTGACCCAAGCGATTGTCGGGATTGATGTCGGGCGGAGCGTTACCGTGTTGCTTCCGCGAGCATCCCGAACACCGAGAAAACCAGCGGTTTTCGCTCCAGATTGTACGATTCTGTGTCGCGCGCGGCGCGGACGATCTTTTCCCATACCTCCGCCAGCCGTGCAAGGCGGGGAAGGTTCGCGTTGGCATCGTCGGTGCGCAGCTTTTCGCCAATCCAGCGGTCAATGCCGTCGATGAAGGCGGCCAGCGCCACGCGATCGCTGGTGCCGAGCGCGTCGCCCAGTGCGTGCAGTTCGCGCGGATCGACCTGCGGCAGGCTAGCCAGCAATGCCGCGGTCCGCTGCTGCAGCTTGAGCGCGTCCCCGCCCATCAAGGTCAGCGCGCGCGATACACTTCCCTCCGACGCATCGGCCGCTTGCGCCAGGGCTGGATCATCGGATGCGATATCGGTGGCCCGCGCCGCCGCGCGGATTACGTCGCTGGTGGCGAGTGGCCGCAGCGGCAATTTTCGACAACGGGACAGGATCGTCGGCAACGCCCGTGCCGGCGAGTGACTGACGAGCAAAAACAACGATCGTTGCGGCGGCTCTTCGAGAATTTTCAGCAGCGCATTGGCGGCGTTCGGGTTGAGTTCGTCAACGGTATCGACGATGCAGACCCGCCAGCCGTCCACCGCCGCGGTCGAGCCGAAAAATGAAATCGTCTCCCGCGTCTCGTCGACGGTGATGACGGTGCGCAGCACGCCACGATCGTTGAGCCCGCGCTCGAGTACCAACAGCCCGCCATGGGCGCTGGCCGCGACCTGTCGCGCGACGGGATCATTGGGATCGAGCGCCAGCGTTTCGGCACGCTGCACAGCAGGCTTCATGGGATCCGCATGGGCAAGCACGAACCGCGCCATGCGATAGGCCAGCGTCGCCTTGCCGATGCCCTGCGGGCCGCCGATCAGCCAGGCATGCGGTATCCGCCCGCTGCGGTAGGCGTTCAGCAACGCCGCTTCCGCCTCGCCATGGCCGAACAGATCGGCCGTTTCGCGGGGATGCCTGACCGCCATCTCGGGTTCGGTTTTGCGGGCGCTCATGCTGAACTAGCCCTCGTCGGTGTGGCCAACAGATGTTCGCGCACGGCGCTCCAGATGTGGGCCGCGACCGTGTCGGCATCGGCATCGGCATCGATGAGGACGCAGCGCTGCGGATCCTCGGCGGCGATCTGCTTGTAGGCGTCGCGGAGATCCTGATGGAATTGAATGTCTTCGGCCTCGAAACGATCGGCCACGCCACCGCCGCGACGGGCGGCAGCTCGCTTCAGGCCGATCTCGACGGGAATATCCAGAATGATGGTCAGGTCCGGCTTGAGATCGCCGATCGTGACCCGCTGCATGGCGTTGAGAACGTCAGGCGAGACCTGCCCCAGCCTGCCCTGGTAGGCGCGGGTCGAATCGAAGAAGCGGTCGCACAGTACCCATGTCCCCTGGCTAAGCGCGGGCTGGATCACCGTACGCACGTGGTCGTCGCGCGCCGCGGCGAACAGCAGCGTCTCGGCCTCGGCTCCAAGCAGCTTGCCCATACCCGACAGCACCAGATGCCGGATGATTTCAGCACCCGGCGAGCCTCCGGGTTCCCGCGTCACGATCGCGCGCAACCTTTCCGCGGCAAGACGGTCCGCGAGATTCCTGATCTGCGTGGACTTTCCAGAACCCTCGCCGCCTTCAAACGAGATGAACTTCCCGCGCCCGGAAGTCCGGTTCGGCGCTGTGTCGGCCATGGTCAGAGCTTCTCTGCGCCCGCGCGGAACATGCCGATGACGAGTTCGCTGGCGCCGTCGATGGCGCGGCGTACCGTCGAGCCGGTGCCGACCGCCTCGGCCGCATAAACCGGGGCTTCGACGGCCACATTGGCGCCGCGCCATACCTTGACGACGCCGACCGCCTGGCCGGCCTTTACCGGCGCGGCCACGGGCCCCTTGTAGACGATGCGGGCGATCAGCTTTTCGTTGCCATTCTTGGGCACCATCACCTTGATCGGTTCGGGGCTGGAAAGCTTGACCGAACGGCTGTCGCCGCCAAATACCTTGGCGTAGCCGACCATCTGGTTGGCCGCGAACAGCGTCCGCGTTTCGAAATTGCGAAAACCCCATTCCAGCATCTTTTTGGCCTCGGAGGCCCGATCGTCCGCATCCTCGAGGCCATTGATCACGACGATCAGTCGCGTGTCGTTCTGCACGGCGGAGCCGACCATGCCGTAGCCGCCCTCCTTGGTGAAACCGGTCTTCAGGCCGTCGGCGCCATTGAGCGTGTTCAGCAGCGGATTGCGGTTCTGCTGGCGGATCTTGTTCCAGGTGAATTCCCTCTCCCCGAACAATTTGTACATGTCGGGATAAGTCAGGATCAGGTGGCGGGCGAGTTTGGACAGTTCCCGCACCGTCATCTTGTTGGCCGGATCCGGCAGTCCGTTGGAATTGCCGAAGGTCGACTTCGTCATACCGAGCTCGCGAGCGCGCTTGGTCAGGAAGTCGGCGGCAAAGATCCGTTCGTTGCCGGCCATGCCTTCGGCCAGGGCAATGCAGGAATCGTTGCCGCTCTGGATGATGGCGCCGCGCAGCAGGTCGTCCACCGATACCTTGCTGTTGAGGGCGGCAAACATGGTCGAGCCGCCGGCCGGCGCGCCGCCCTTGCGCCAGGCGTTCTCGCTGATGCGGTACTCGTCGGTCAGTTTGACCGTGCCCTCCTTGAGGGCGTTGAAGACCACTTCGACCGTCATCAGCTTCAGCATGCTGGAGGGCGCGCGAAGTTCGTCGGCGTTCTTCTCGAACAGCACGCTGCCGCTGGAACCCTCGATCAGAATGGCGGTGGGGGCGTCCCCGTCAAAGCCGCCATCGTCCTTCTTGGCCCCCTGGACGCTATTGTTGGCGGCATAGACGACCCCGCCCCAGGCGACGGCGAGGGCCAGCGTACCCGCGATCAGGCTGCGCCACGGGATGACAGCCGCGGCTTCAGTCTTGCGGGAAACGGGGGTCTCGGCTGCCATCGGCGATGTCCTGAATCTGCGTCTTGTAACAGCTGGAAGTATCGCAAACAACACAGGTTTTTGGACTCGTCGCCGTGTCGATCGGATTGCAGCGCAACGCGAACCTACGTATCGTGCCGACGCTGCAATCTCTCACAAAAATACTTAAAAACAGGGCGGAAACGCGATGCCAACTTCACGCACCATTTCCGCCAATGGAATCGAGTTCTTCTTGCTCGAACAGGGTCAGGGTCCGCTCGTCCTGCTCTGCCATGGCTGGCCCGAACTGTCCTACTCCTGGCGGCACCAGATTCCTGCGATCGCGGACGCCGGCTTCCGCGTCGTTGCCCCTGACATGCGCGGCTTTGGCCGGACCAGCGCACCTGCCGATATCGGCGCCTATACCCTGTTCCACAATGTCGGCGACATGGTCGCGCTGGTGGCGGCGCTCGGCGAGAAGCAGGCGGTCATTGTCGGGCATGATTGGGGCGCGCCGGTCGCCTGGCACGCGGCGATGTTCCGGCCGGATGTCTTCACCCGGGTGGCCGGGCTCAGCGTGCCGCCGCCGTTCCGCGGGCGTGGCCTGCCGCTCGAAACCCTGAAGAACAACGGCATCACCAACTTCTACTGGCAGTACTTTCAAACGCCCGGGGTGGCGGAAGCCGAGTTCGAGCGCGACGTCGCGGCGACGATGCGAATCATCCTGGGCGGACGCGGGTTCTCCGACCCATCCGCGCACCAGTTCGTCGAGGAGGGCAAGGGCTTCCTTGCCGGTGCCGACCCGCATCGGCCGCTGCCGGGCTGGCTGACCGAGGCCGACATCGCCACTTTCGCCGAGATCTACGGCAAGTCCGGCTTTCGCGGCGGGCTCAACTGGTACCGCAATATCGATCGGAACTGGGAACTGACCGCACCATGGCAGGGCGCGCAGATCCACCAGCCGTCGCTGTTCGTCGCGGGCTCGAACGATGGCGTGATTACGGGCCTGATCGGCGCCAAACAGGTCAAGGAGATGGAGCGCGTGCTGCCCAATCTGAGGCAGAAGCTCATCGTCGACGGCGCAGGCCACTGGATTCAGCAGGAGCGGCCGGACGAGGTCAACGCCGCCCTGATCGCCTTCCTCAAGAGCTAGTACAGCCCTCGCCCGCTGAGCACCTCGCTCGGGCCCCGCGGGTTCACCGGGAGGTAGGCCGCGCTCGGGGCCATATGGCCCGGATTGCTTTCATAGGAGACAGCCCGCGCGTTTTCGACCGAACGGCCGCGCGAACGGCTCGAAGCCGACATTTCCGAGGTCGCATTGATCGAGGCGTGATCGGCCGTGGTGTTGCCGAGGCTGTAGGGGCGGCCTTCCGGCATCGGAACCTCGCCGCGGATTCGGCCCGCGGACGAAGTCATCTCGGGCACGAACGGCCGGGCCGAGGCGACCCGGACCGTGGACGGCGACGGCGCGGGCTCCCCGGTCCGCAGGGTCGCCAGTAGCTGGCGGTCGTCGGAGCCTTCGAGCGGCGCACGACCGACGTACTCCACACGGACCTTGGCGACGCCATTGGCCTTGAAGTCAAGGAGTTCCGCCGCCTTGTTGGAGACGTCGATGAGCCGGTTGCCGTGGTACGGACCGCGGTCATTGACCCGGACGATCAGCGACTTGCCGTTCCGGACGTTGGTGACGCGGGCGTAGCTCGGGATCGGCAGGGTCGGATGCGCCGCCGTCAGGGCGGTCATATCGAAGACCTCGCCGTTGGCGGTCAGCCGGCCGTGGAAATCATCGCCATACCAGGAGGCCATCCCCTCGGCGCGATAGTTGGGATCGTCTTCCGGCACGTAGACCCGGCCGGCGACGGTGTAGGGCTTGCCGATTCGGTAGGTGCCGCCGCCCTTCGGCACGGGTTCCCCGAAGGCCACCACGCGCGGGCTGGAGGACACGCCGTATTTGGGATCGACGCGGCCGGCGAACTTTTCGGAGGAAGCGCAATTCGCGAGGACGAGACACGTGGCCACCGCAGCAATGCCGCGCGTGCCACGGACAATCGATTCTGACCGTCGAATCCCCATTCGCCCCAACTACCATTCCAACGGCCGCGTGCCTACGTCGAGGCCAGTGCGCGTTACTTTGCGACGCGGCCCACCACCGCATCACCGCATGAAGATATCGCAACCCGAACGCGGCGGAAATGGGGTGGGCATTCGTGCGACGCATCTCCGCGCCGACTTGGTAAATCAATCGTAGCCCGAGATATCCGGCGAACTACGGGAGTGCAGCCGCCGATTGCCGGTAGATGGTGCGTTGTTTGAGAAGACTTTGTGGCCATTCAGCAAATCTGTTGCATCAAATCATCACTCCCCCCCGATCTTCGATTTCAACTTCCGAATCTTTTTGACTGTGCAGCGCTGCAGTCGTTCTGTGGTCGTGCGGGGGCGCAAAGGATTGGTACGATGATTGAGACAGTTACAGCGGTGATGGCCCTGGTGAGCGCCGGCATTTTTCTTGCCCACGCATTTGAAGGGTATCGTTACAGGGCGTGAGCCTTTTCCGGCCAAAGGCTCGGGTGGCTCACCCGATTCTCTGGCTGAAAGTTTTACTCGTGGTTCCGGCCGGGGGATTCGGAAAGATTTAATAAATTCGGACGAGCATCGAAGTGGTAGGTGTATCATGCGTAACCACGACACTGTCTCCAACGGATTCCTGGTCCTGACGACGGTCAGCCTCGCGCTCCTGTGTTCGAGCCTGCTGGCCTTTGCATTCGGCTAGATCGATCGTCGCTTGCGGCGCTGATGTCGGGATGGTTGCCTTCCCGGGTGTTTTTGGGGCGCCTTGCCCCGCCGCCCTTCCTGTTAGCTCGCTGACGGCCGGCTCCCTAGGCATTCCGCCTGACGGGTGAGCATTTGATGCACGTCAATGCGGGCGTGCCGAAATGGATGAATTGTTGTGGTACATGATGCCTGACAAGGCTGTCCTGCATCATCATTCGGCGATCTCGCCGTTTTCTCCTAGACTGCCCCGCCATCGCCGGCATCCGGCATGCGGGGCATTTTAGTTCAGTGGCAAGCGGCAAATCCGAGATCGTGCCGGGCCTCCGCCGTCATCATTTCCGGCTTCCACGCCGGTTCGAAGGTGATCCGGACGTCAACGAACTCGACATCGGGTACGCCCCAGGCGCTGTTGGCGACGCCTTCCCGGAGATAGCCGGTGGCCGGACAGCCCGGCGTGGTCGTCGTCATGGCAATGCGCACGACGCCCCCCTCCTCCACTTCGATATCGTAGATGAACCCGAGATCGACGACATTGTAGCCAAGCTCGGGATCGATCACGTTGCGCAAGGCGTCCCTGATCTTTTCGACAAGTTGCGTGGTCATCCTCTGGCCTCCTTCGCGGAACCAACCCGGATCGAGATCTCGTAGGTCGTCCGCCCGGCATCGAAGCCGCCGCGCCACTGATGGCCGCGTCTGGCAAGCTCCGGGAACAGAAAACGCGGCTCGCGCAACAACAGCGCGGACAGCACCTCGCCGGCCTTCATGCGTTCGACCGCTTCCAGGATCCTGGCCATCGGCTCGGGGGGATCGAGATCGCGGTTGTCGAGCTCAATCGAGGGGGCCGGCCATGCGGAAGCATCTGCGCCCGGAACGATCGGCGGTGGGGGCAGACTGGCTTGTTCGGGACGGAACAGCACCTCCCACTCGCCGCCATCCAGTTCGATGGCTTCGTGACTGAAGCCTCTCGATCCCAGCACGCCGAACAGCGGGATCGGCTTGAAGGTTGCAAGCAGCCGTATGCCCTGACCGGGCTCCAGCCCTTCGACGGCCTGCATGATCACGCTGAACGGCTCACCGCCGGCACGCAGGATCGGCCTCACATCGACGTCAATGAACTCTGCCGTCATGGCTATCTCCCTTGGGGTTGTCTGGTTGCCGCGATCAAGAGCATTGGCCGCAAGGCGCTTGCCGGAAGCCGCAGGGCGACGGGCACATGCGAAAGCCGGCGGCTCTTCATCATTTCCAGGACAATGCCGCCGGTCGCAGCGGTCATTGCGAGTACCGCGATCCGGAACGACGGCGGGCTGCCGGCCAGCAGCGCCCCGGTTGCGCACCATACGCCGGCAAAGAACAGCATGAACCAGCGCATTGCCGGCCGTTCCGCAACCAGATCCTGGACGCGCGGCGTCGGCGCCTTGCCGAGGACCGGGCCATACACTTCCAGCCAGGTCAGGAATGCAACGATTTTGTACATCTGGGCGAGCATGAAGCCCGAAAGCCAGCCGAACACGAACAGGAAAACCACCGCGCCGACGTACTCTGAAAACCGCCCAAGCGCCGCCAGCGCGACGCAGAGCAGCGCCGAGAGCGCGAGGTTTGCCAGAGCGATCGTTCCCATGCGGCTATTCAGCTCGAGGCTGCGGCGCCGTCGCGAACGATAAAGTTGCAGGACATCGCGCCCGTACAGCATGAGCGCCAAGGCCGCCAGCACCAGGGCCGCCGCCAGTACGGTAGCGAGCGACTTTTCTGCGAGGGCGGCGGCGAACCCGCCTGCCACCGCGATGCCGAGGGCAACCGAGGCCGCCCAGAGGGTGAGCCGGCTGCGCCTGTCGTCGATGTCGGGCGCCAGCATGAACATCGCCAGCAGGCGATAGCTGACGCCCATCGTGGTTACTGTCAGCCATCCGCCGAGCCCCGCAATGATGTGGATCGGCAACGCACCCGAATGTATCCGGACCGGCACCCTTCCGGTCACCGCCTGGTCGAGAACCAGCGCGAAGATCATCCCGAGCGCTGCGGCAATGCCGACCGCCGCAAGTCCCATCGCCACGAACCGGGCTGGCAGGGCCAGCGGACGTGCGCTCCACAGCGTGCGCGCGAGATTCCAGATGACGAGCGCGAAACCCGTACCGAGCAACAGCGCCGCGACGGACAAGAACGGAAGTTCCATCGGAATGCGTCCGTCCAGCCGAAGAAAACCCAGCATGAGCGCGGCCATCCCGCTCGCCAGCAACGCCAGCGCCGGCAGCGGCAACCGGTCGCTATGCAGCGGCCGTTCGGTCAGGACTGGAATGAACTGGCCGAGCGCGCCGCACATGGTGAGACTGAGCCAGCCGATCGTGACGAGGTGAACCACGACCAGGGTTGCCGGAGCCCTGATGGCTTCGGCGGGAAAGCCAAACCCTGCCGACATCATTGCTTCCGCAGCAAGCAGCGATACCAGTGCGGCCGCGAAATACGACATCGTCCAGCGGGAAAGGGCCGCTCCGTTCAATTGCTCCTCCCCTCATTCGGTGGATTGCGCCACGCGAGGGATACCGTCCTTGGGGCGGCGTTGGAGAAACTGCACCGCTGTGCCATCGGCTTCTTTGTCGAAGCGCAAACGATGGGAATTGTTCGCCTGCCGGCTGGCCCTCCCCCGCGGATGAAAGAAGAAACCCGTTCCCGCGCTATTGGCCCGCTCGCCGTGCAATCAGCCGAGCTTCCCTGTCAAAGACAGGGCAGACCTGTCATCGTTCGGGGTTTGGCTCTTCGTCGGCAATTGCCCGCCACCCGGCACCCTCGAGGTCGTCGTACTGGCCGTTCTTGAGCGACCAGAGAAAGCCCATCAGGCCGAGGCCGCCGAGGATGAGTGCCAGAGGCACGAGGAACACCAGGACTTCCATCAGCCAAATCCTTTCGCCCCGCGGTGCGCACGCAACGCGTTCAGGATCACAAGCAAGGATGAGCCCGACATCGCTACCGCCGCGACCAGCGGCGTTGCCAGGCCGGCGATCGCCAGCGGCACGGCAAAGAGATTGTAGCCGGCGGCCAGCCACAGGTTTTGCCGCATCAGACCCAGCGCCTTGCGGGAAAAGCCGATCGCGGTGACCACGGGCGCGAGGCGATCGCCGAGGAAAACCAGGTCGGCGGTGGCCTGGCTCAGATGGGTGGCGCTGACGGGCGACATCGAGACATGCGCGGCGGCCAGCGCCGGCGCGTCGTTCATGCCATCGCCCACCATCAGGACCCTGGCGCCCTGCCGCTTCAGTTCCTCGATGCGCGCGATCTTGTCCGCCGGCGTGACGCCCGCGCGCCACTCGTGAATTCCGAGCGATTGCGCCGCATGGCGCACGGCGGGCTCGCGATCCCCGGACAATATCTCGACTTCAATTCCGGCCTTTTGGAGGAGTGAAATCGCATCGGCTGCATCGCGGCGCAGACGTTGCCGTACCGCGAAGACATGCCGCGTCTCGCCGTGACGGAAGGCGACGACAGAAGCTTCGGGATCCTGGGCAAGAATCTCGTTGGCGATCTTGTCCGCACCGCAGAACGACGGCCTGCCCAACCTGATTTCCTGTCCCTTGACGAAGCCGCGCACGCCCTCGCCTGCCACCTCTTCGATCCCGGACAGCGGCGTCCTGGCCCCGGCCGCCCGCGCTACCGCAGCAGCTACGGGATGGTGGCTCGCCAGCGCAAGCCGTCCGGCGAGTTCGAACACCTCTCGCGGAACGTCAGCGACATTCGTGACATCGAGCTCCGGCAGCGTCAGCGTTCCCGTCTTGTCGAACACCACGCGGTCAACGGCGGCCATTCGCTCGATGGCGTCGCCGGAATTGAGCAGCACACCGGTGCGGAACATGGCGCCGGATGCCACGGTCTGCACCGCCGGTATCGCCAGCCCCAGCGCGCATGGGCAGGTGATGATGAGTACCGCGATCGCGGTGATGATGGCATCGTGCCAGCTCGCGCCGTAAGCCACCCAGCCCAGCATGGTCAGCAGCGCCGCCGCATGCACGACGGGCGCATAGAGCCGCGATGCCCTATCGGCGAGTTGGACGTATCGGGAGCGCGCCTGCACGGCGTTGTCGAGCAGCCGGCTGATCTCCGCCAACAGCGTGCCTTCGGACGCCGCCGCCACCCGCACCCGCAGCGCCCCCGACAGGTTGAGCGTTCCCGCATAGACGGCGGTGCCCGGCCCGGCCTTCACCGGCAGGGTTTCGCCCGTGATCAGGCTCTGGTCGATCTTGGACTGCCCCTCGGTCACGGAGCCGTCGACCGCCGATCGCTCGCCGGGACGCAACAGGACGATGTCGCCCGGCTGGACGGCAGCAATCGGTACGACGCTGATTTCGTCGGCGCCTACGAATTTGGTCGCGGTTTCAGCTTTCAGCGCGGCCAGGTTTCCGGCCACCGCGCGCGTCTTGCGGCGCATGCTCTGATCGAGGTAGCGGCCGGCCAGCAGGAAGGCGAGCAGCATCAGGGCTGCGTCGAAATAGGCATGCTCTGCATGGTGGATGGTTTCGACCACCGACATCGCGACCGCGAGCACAATGCCGATGCTGATCGGAACGTCCATGTTGGTACGGCGCGCCCGCAGCGCGCGAAAGGCCGATGCGAAGAACGGCCGCCCCGAATAGGCGACGGCGGGCAACGCGATCAGCGCCGACAGCCAGTGGAAGAAATCGCGCTGTTCCGGAAGCATGTCGGTGACGTTGCCGGACCAGACCGGGATCGACAGCATCATCACATTCATCGCGGCAAAGGCCGCGACGCCGAGGCAACGCAACAGGAAGCTCGCCTGCTCCGTTTCGATGGCCTCGGCCCGGACCGGCTCGAACGGATAGGCTTTGTAGCCGAGTTCCGCCAGACGATCGATGAAGCGGGCTGGATCGAGCGATCCCTCCTTCCACTCCAGCGCCACGCGGCGGTCGGTTAGATTGACGCGCGCCAGCGTAACGTCCGGAAGCGCGGAAAGGCCGCGCTCGATCTTGGACATGCAGCCGGCGCAACTGACGCCCTCTACCGCCAGGTCGATATGCGACAGCCCGGATCCGAGATGCCGGACATAATGTGAGAAATCCCGTGTCGCCTGCATGGTGCAATTTTCCTAATTCAACAGCACGCGGTTCCTGGACAGGAACAGCCGCTGCCCTGCGGCAACGCCTTCGAGCACCAGATCCCATTGGCCGGGCGCGATGGCATCGGCGCTTCCGCGGTAAATGCCGATCCCGACTTCGGCGAGAGCCACAGGAAGGTCAGCCCGCCGGTCGGTCGGGCGCTCGAACCGGCCGTGGAATTTCAGGCCAGACATCGGACGGCCAAATTTGTCGCGCGCCTCGACCTCCAGCGTCGCGCCGCCCTGCCCGCTGCGCGCAACATGCGCATCGACCTTCCAGTTGCGCGCGCTCTGGTCGCGGGCGGTCGCGATCTCCTTCTCGTAAGCCAGGCTGGCGCTGTAGGCGCTGTCGACCTCGGTGCCCGACAGCGTCTGGATCGCGAAGCGCATCATGACCACGTTGACCGCGATCACGACGCCGAAGAACGCGACCAGCATGAGAAGCACCTTGCCGCCGGTGAGGGGTTTTGGCGATCGGGTAAGGCTCATGTGAACACTCCTCGCGGACTTCATGGCGACACGAAATGATCGGTCGCGGCGGCAACCTCGCCCAGTCCGATATCGGTGACGCGAAAATGCACGGGAATGGATTTCTCGGGATTGTTTTCCGCCGGTGCCGTCACCAGGATCCGCAACTCGGTGGTGGTATCGCGCGCCAGCACGATCATCGGCCGGTCCTGTGTTACCGAATCGGCTCCGACGACATGCAGCGTGGCGTTGGCGGGGCCATCGACATCGATCGCGATGACGCGGTCGAAGCCGCGCTTGTTCAGGAGGCGGACCGTGTAGGCGTTGCGGATCGATCCATCGCTCAGCTTGACCGCGACCGGATTGCGGTCGTGCAGCACGTTGATGTCGAGCAGCGACCGGGTCAGCAGCGCATAGAGCATGATCGCGCCGACGGCTGCGATCATGGCGGCGTAGATGATGGTACGCGGCCGCACGATGCGGTAGATCGGCGGCTTGCCTTCTTCGCGGCGGTGAATGTTGATGTCGTTATCGTAGCCGATCAGGCGGGTTTCCCGGCCGATCTTGGTCATTACGGCATCGCAGGCGTCGATGCAGAGGCCGCACTGGATGCAGTCGAGCTGCGATCCGTCGCGGATGTCGATGCCGGTCGGGCACACGGCGACGCATTGATAGCAATCGATGCAGTCGCCGACGGGCTGACCAAGGGCGCGCAGTTCGTTCGCCTTCTTCAGCGATGTGCGCGCCTCGCCGCGATCGTATTTGTAGGCGACGTTGAGTGCCCATTCGTCGGTGAGTGCGGCCTGGATGCGTGGCCACGGGCACATGTAGACGCAGACCTGCTCGCGCATCCAGCCGGCGAAGACATAGGTCGTGGCGGTCAGGATACCGATCCAGATATAGGCGATGGCGGGCGCCTGGAACGTGATGAGTTGCATCACCAGCGTCGGCGCGTCGTTGAAGTAGAGCACCCAGGCGCCGCCGGTCCACCAGGCGATCATCAGCCAGATCGAGTGCTTCAGCAAAAGCTCGGCGAAACGCTCGAGCTTCATGGTGCCCTTGGCGGCATCCTTGCGCATGCGCTCGCGCCGGTCACCCTCGATCCAGCGTTCGACGGCATAGAACAGGTCGGTCCAGACTGTCTGCGGGCAGAGATAGCCGCACCAGATGCGACCGCCGACCGCGTTCATCAGGAACAGCGTCAGCGCCGCAATGATCAACAGCCCGGTGAAGTAATAGACTTCCTGCGGCCACAGCTCGATGAAGAAGAAGTAGAAGCGCCGGTTCGGCAGGTCGACCAGCACCGCCTGGTCCGGCGCGCCCAGTCCGCGATTCCAGCGCACGAACGGCAGCAGGTAATAGACCCCGAGGCAGACCGCCATCAGGCCCCATTTGGTGCGGCGGAAGGTGCCGGAGACGCTCTGCGGATAGACCTTCTTCTGGGCCGCATAAAGCGGCCCATCGTCGGCAAGCTGCAATTCGGTCGGCTTAACGGGCTTGTTCATCGCTGGGATTGATCTCGCATCGGGAGTTCACTGTAGCTCCCGCACCGCAAACGCGTTTGATGCACCTCAAACTCGACCGCGCATTGCCGTCTCCGGCGGCTGGAGCCCGGTTCCGATTGAATCGGAACGGGGCTCCAGATTCTCGTTTGACGCGTTTTCTTGACGCGAACCGGTTTCCACTTCGCTGGAAAACGTTCTACTTTCCTCCGCCGAGCGAGTGAACGTAGACCGTCAGCGCCTTGATCGTGGAGGGATCAAGACGCCCGACCCAGGCGGGCATGACGCCGGCGCGGCCATTGCCGATGGTCTCGACCAGCGTCGCCTCGTCCGAGCCGTAGAGCCAGATCTTGTCGGTGAGATCGGGCGCGCCGAGTTCCTGGTTTCCCTTGCCGTTGTCGCCATGGCACGAGGTGCAGTTATCCGCGAAGATCTTGGCACCGGCCGCAGCGTCGTACCCGGGACTTGTCGGCAGGCCCGACAGCGACCTGACGTAATTGGCGACGGTGACGATCTGGTCCTTCTTGAGGACGCCCTCCTTGCCGAACGCCAGCATGGCGCTCTCATGCGCCTTTGCATGGCCCGAGCGGGCGCCATACTGGATCGTCTGCATGATCTGCTCGAGGCTGCCGCCCCAGAGCCATTCGTCGTCGTTCAGGTTCGGATAGCCCTTGGCGCCGGCGCCGCCGGTGCCGTGGCATGGCGCGCAATTGTCGCCGAACACCGTCTTGCCGCTGGCACGCGCCAGCGCCAGCAAGGCGGGATCCTTGGCGATCTCGGCCAAGGGGGCCGAGCCGAGCGTCGCCATCTTGGCGCCGCGAACCTTCTCGAGGTTGGCGAGCTCGGTGACGACCTCTGCGCGGGTGGAATAATCCCATATTCCGGTCGTGTGGCTCCAGAGCAGCGGCCACGCCGGATACACGATCCAATAGCCGATCGACCAGAGAATGGTCGCGTAGAAGGTGATCACCCACCAGCGCGGCAGCGGCGTGTTGAGCTCCTTGATGCCGTCCCACTCGTGACCGGTGGTGGCCGTTCCGGAAACGTGATCGATATCGCTGTGTTTGGTCATGGTCGCGTTACTCCTCGCGCAGCGGCATTTTTGCCGCCTCGTCGAAGGCAGCCTTGTTGCGCGGCCAGAACGCGTAGGCCACGATGGCGAGGAACAGTCCGACGAAGACCGGCGTCCAGAACGACGTGACGAAATCCGACGCAATATTGTGGGCTGTGAGAATTGCTTTCATCGTCCTGCCTTCTCAGCGAAGATTGGCTTTTTCGTTGTAGAGCTTGAAGTCGACCAGCGTGCCGAGCATCTGCAGGTACGCGACCAGCGCATCCATTTCCGTGGGCGCTCCCGGTTTGCTGTCGAAGTTGCGGGAGACCGCTTTCGGATAACGCTTGGTGAACGCGTCGACGCCGGCGCTGTCGGGATCGGCCTGCGCCTTGAGATCGGCGACGGCATTGGCGACCTGCTCGTCCGAATAAGGCACGCCGACGCTGCGGTTGGTGCGCAGGTGCGCCGCGACGGTCGCCTCGTCGACTTCGGTCCGGGACAGGAAGGCATAGCCGGGCATGACCGATTGCGGCACGATCGCACGCGGATTGGCCAGATGCGTCACGTGCCATTCATCGGAATACTTGCCGCCGACACGCGCGAGGTCCGGACCGGTACGCTTGGATCCCCACTGGAACGGATGGTCGTACATGCTCTCGGCTGCGAGCGAATAATGGCCGTAGCGCTCGACCTCATCGCGGAGCGGCCGGACCATCTGCGAATGGCAGAGATAGCAGCCCTCGCGAACGTAGATGTTGCGGCCCGCAAGCTCGAGCGGGGTGTATGGCCTGATGCCGTCGACCTTCTCGATGGTGCTCTTGAGATAGAACAGCGGGGTGATCTCGACGAGGCCGCCGATGGCGATGACCACGAGGATCCCCGCCACCAGGACGATCGAGTTCTTTTCGAAGATTTGGTGCCGTGTCCAGAAAGACATTGGTGCGCTCCTCATTCCGCCGGCTGAAGAGCGACGGGCGACTGCACTTCGGACTCGCCGACGCGCACCGTCATCCAAAGATTATAGGCCATGATCAAAGCCCCGATCAGGAACAGCGCGCCGCCTGCGGCGCGGATGATGTAGAAGGGATGCATCGCTTCCACGGTCTCGATGAAGGAATATTCGAGGAAGCCGAGCGAGGTGTAGGCGCGCCACATCAGGCCCTGCAGGATTCCGGACACCCACATCGCCGAGATGTAGAGCACGATGCCGATGGTCGCGATCCAGAAGTGCCAGTTGACCAGTTTCAGGCTGTAGAGCCCCTTTCGATCCCACAGCCAGGGGACCAGGCAGTACAGCGCGCCGAAGGAAACGAACCCGACCCAGCCCAGCGCACCGGCGTGAACGTGGCCGATGGTCCAGTCGGTGTAGTGGCTGAGCGAATTCACCACCTTGATCGACATCAGCGGGCCTTCGAAGGTGGCCATGCCGTAGAAGGCAACCGACACGACCAGCATCCGCAGGACAGGATCGGTCCGCAGCTTGTCCCAGGCGCCCGACAGCGTCATCAGGCCGTTAATCATGCCCCCCCAGGAAGGCATCCACAGCATGATGGAAAAGGTCATGCCGAGGGTCTGCGCCCAATCCGGCAGCGCGGTGTAGTGGAGATGATGCGGACCGGCCCAGATATAGAGGAAGATGATCGCCCAGAAGTGGATGATCGACAGCCGGTAGGAATAGATCGGCCGCTCTGCGCGCTTCGGAATGAAGTAGTACATGATGGCCAGGAAGCCGGCGGTGAGGAAGAAGCCGACCGCGTTGTGTCCGTACCACCACTGGAACATCGCATCCTGGACTCCAGCCCAGGCGATGTAGGACTTCGAACCGAACACCGACACCGGCAGCGAGGGATTATTGCCGAGATGAAGGACGGCAATGGTGACGATGAAGGCGAGATAGAACCAGTTGGCGACGAAGATGTGCGGTTCTTTGCGCTTGATGAGGGTCACCAGGAAGACCAGCAGATAAACCACCCAGACGATGGTCAGCCACAGGTCGGCGTACCACTCCGGCTCGGCGTATTCCTTGGACTGCGTCACCCCGAGCAGGTAGCCGGTGCCGGCGACCAGGATGAAGAAATTGTAGCCGATGACGACGAACCACGGTGCGAGGTCGCCCGCCAGACGCGCGCGACAGGTTCTCTGAACGACATAGAACGAGGTCGCGACCAGGACGTTGCCGCCGAAAGCAAAGATGACAGCCGACGTATGCAAGGGCCGGAGCCGGCCAAAGCTGGTCCATGGCAGATCGAAGTTGAGCCCGGGCCAGGCGAGTTGCGCGGCGATCAGCAGCCCGACCGCAAATCCTGCAATGCCCCAGAACACCGACGCCACGGCGGCGAATTTGATCGGGCCCATATTGTAGTTGGGCCGGCCGTTGATTTCCGCTGGAGGCAGCGATGCCGGGCGATCAAAATACCGGTTTACGATCGCAAACACCGCCCAGAGGCTCGCGGCGGCTGCCAGCGAGGCGTGAAAGGCGAAGGCGGTGTCCTGCGCCTTGGCTGCTGCGAACAGGCACAGCGGCGCCAATAGGCCGAACACCAGCGTCAGACCGGCTTCGCCATGCGACATCGATTTTGCGGTTTGAGTTTGGGTCATGCGTGGGAATCTCTTCTGCAGATGCTGGTCTCAATGACCACAGCTTCGCCACAGCCGAATTGATCGAGGTCAAATTCTGGTTGTTTGCGGAAACGGCTGGAGGGCCGAGCCTGACAGGCGCTGAGCGCTCAGCAACAGACGGGGCCAATCGGCAGGACGACCTGCGTTGGCGCCGATACTTCCTCTCGCTCAGTCCCGCTGCTCTTGCCGATCGGCTCGGCCGGACGCTTGAGCCTGGCGACGAGCGCCTTCACCCGGCGGGCAGCCGCTCGGGTGTGAATTGATATCAACGGCACAATCTTCTCCTGCAGAGGTGCCCGCGCCCCCGCGAGAGCGCCCGACGTCAGAACGCCCGGCGCTTGCTGTCGGCCTGCTGCGCCAACTGTTTGGGGCGGGTCTGCTTGTCACCCCAGGCCAGCACCGCGGCGAAAACCACGAACATCGCGACGACGCAGACGGAAACGACCAACGACTCTGTAGGCATGGGAATGACCTCCTGTGATGGAGGGAACATGCCGGCGTGCCCTCGTTCGGGCTTTGACCTGAGTCAATTTTGATTGCTGCCGTGCTGGAATTTTACGCCGCCGCCATGGCCGCAGCCCGGGTCGGATCCAGCAGGCGCACGCCGCCGGTGACGATGATGAGCATCTTCTCGCGTTCGAATCGCGTCAGCGTCCGGCTCACGGTTTCGATCGTCAGTCCCAGATAGTCCGCGATATCCTGCCGGCTCATCGGTAGCGCGATGGTTTGCCTGATGTCGCCGATATGCGCCAGGCGCTCTCGCCAGCCGACGAGGAACGACGCAACCTTCTCCTCCGCGGTTCGCCGGCCGAGCAGCAGCATCTGTTCCTGGGCCAGCATGAGCTCGCGGGAAGCAATCTCGTTGATCCAAATCAGGAAGTGCGGCCGCCGTTCAATGAACTGCGTGAACGATTCCCTCGAGAGACGGCACACCGATACGGAATCAACGGCGTCCGCCGAATAGCTGTAGCGATCGGACGGGGCCGTGCCGAGGAAATCGCCCGGCAGCGCAAAGCCGATGATCTGGCGACGGCCGTCCGGCAGCAACTTGTACAGTCGCACGACGCCTGCGGTTATATTGTGGACGGAACGCGCGACCTGGCCCGCGGTAAAGAGCGACTCATTGGGGTTGAGTTGAATGGGACGGCTGATCCGCTCGAACTCGGCCAGATCGTTTTGGTCGAGCGCGCCGCATATGCTCAGCGAACGCACGGCACAGGCTGAACAGCGGCCGAAACTGGCGCGACTGGGATTCGGTGAGATGGTTCGTATCATTGCCTCTGCCCGTTCGAGCGCCACACCGGCCGCCGCATCTCCGGGCCACGACGTAACTTGGGAACCGGAGATATAGTTCATTCTAGCGAATCCTGTGCCGGCTGGTTGATCCAGATCAACTTTGCCGACGATTAGATCCCCATTGTGCGGCTTGGGGCCGACAAACTGCATTCCAAGGAAACCTGTGCTGCAATGACCGGACGCATTCTATTGCCGCTGGCACTTACGCTGATCACCCTGACGCCAGCAATGGCGGCTTCGCCTCAACAGCAGCGGGGCAAGACCTTCGCCATCAACAATTGCGCGAAGTGTCATGCGATCGACAAGGTTTCACCGAGCCCGCTCAAGATCGCGCCGCCGTTCCGGACCCTGCACAAGCGCTACCCCGTAGAAACACTGGCCGAAGCCCTGGCTGAGGGCATCCAGACCGGCCATCCGACCATGCCTGAGTTTCAGCTCGACCCTGGCCAGATTGGCGACCTGCTCGCGTATCTGAAGACGCTCGAAAAGTGAAAGCCCCCAGGCGATGCGAGATCCGCCTCGCCTATTTCGCCTGGTACGACTGAGCCGTCCAGGCGATGACGTCCTTCGCGATTCGGCCGAAGGCGGTGCTGAACGCAGCGACCGCTTCGGCCGGAACGACGGAAGCAAATTTCTCGCTCGCCTCGAACAGCCGCGAGGCGATGACCTTGCCGTTCTTGTCGACGATCCTCGCCGATAGGCCGATTTCCGCGGCAGGCCCGGATTCAATGGCGATTCGAAACCGTCTGACGTCAACCAGCAACTGGAATTCCGTCTGTCCTATGTCCGCCGCCCGCAGCGGCGCGTGTGCAATATCGTAGTTCTCAAAACTTTCGATCAGGCGCGCCTGGATCAGTTTAGGCAACGCATCGGCCCACATCGCCTCGGCGAATCCAGGATACTCCTGTGGCGGCGCGAACAGGAAGCGCTGCGTCTCCAGCATCGCGACCGCCGTCGGCTCCGGGATGGCCCATTGCACACTGATGGCTTTGCTCACCGGTCCCGGACTTTGCAACGCGCTCAGATCGTAGGTGATTTTCGGCGGCGGGCTGGTAACGCCGGTCATGCGCTCAAGGCCGGCAACGATGCCGTCGAGCTTGCCGGTGTTGCGCGCCAGGCCTTCCGAGAACACCCTGAAATTGCCGATGGTGTCCTTCAAGGCGCCGGAGTTTTCGCTCAGCACCGAATCGACTTTCCGTAACGCATCGCGTGCGGCCTGGGTCATCCCCTGCCCCACGCCGGGGTCGGCAACCAGCGTCGTCACCTTTTCCGCTTTGGCCGCCCTCGAGCCGCCCTCGAGCGCGATCACGGGAACGCCGGTCAATCCCTGAAACTCCAGCCCGACCTTGGTGTCGGCGCGTACCGGCGTTACCGATGCTACGGAGATGGTCGCGTTGACGGCACGGGGATTATCGGGGGCGAGCCCGAGCGTCGTCACCTCGCCGACCCGGATGCCGTTGAACAGCACGGCGGCGCCGACCAATAATCCCGGCACGGAGCCCTCGAACTGCACGTTATAGCTGGTGCGCGGACCGAGCCCGCCGGTGTTCTGCAGCCAGTAGATGAAGCCGAATACGGCGGCGATGGCAGCCAGCACGAAGGCGCCGACGACGGCGTAGGGAGCGCGGGTTTCCATGTCTTCAACTCGCTTTGGGTTGCAGCATCTGGGAGCGCTTGCCATGGAAATAGGCCCGCACCCAGGGATGCTCGGATTGGAGCAGTTCGCGCATCGGACCGATGGCCACGATCTTGCCATCGGCCAACGCTGCGACGCGGTCGCAAACGGTGTTGAGGCTGGCGAGATCATGGGTCACCATGAACACCGTCAGCCCCAGCGTTTTCTGCAAGGTCTTGATCAGCGCATCGAAATCGCCGGCGGCGATCGGATCGAGCCCGGAGGTCGGCTCGTCGAGGAACACGATGGCGGGATCGAGCGCCAGCGCACGCGCCAGCGCCACACGCTTGGTCATGCCGCCGGACAGTTCAGAGGGAAATTTGTCGCCGTCTTCCGCCTTGAGCCCGACCATTTCGAGCTTGGCGGTGGCGATCTCGTCCATCAGCGCGTCGGAAAGCACGAGATTTTCGCGCAGGGGAAACTGGATGTTCTGCCGCACCGTGAGCGATGAAAACAGCGCGCCTTGCTGGAACAGGATGCCCCACCGGCCGGCCGCGCTCCGCGTGGCGCGGTTGTGGTTGATCGGCGAGCCCATCACCTCGATCTCGCCGCCCTGCCGCGGGATCAGCCCGATGATGGTCCGCATCAGCACCGACTTGCCGCCGCCGGATGCGCCGACCAGGCCGAGGATTTCGCCCCTGATCACATCAAGCGCAAGATGGTCGATCACGACATGGCGGCGGAAGCCAACCACGAGATCGCGCACGCGAATGGCAAACCGTTCCGAGCTTTCAGCTTCCTGCATCGCTACATTCCAATCGATGCAAAGAACACCGCGAACAGCCCATCGAGCACGATCACCAGGAAGATCGACTTGACCACCGACGTGGTGGTCTGCTTGCCGAGCGACTCCGCGCTTCCCTTCACCCGCAGGCCTTCGCTGCAGGCGACGATGCCGATCACCAGCGCCATGAACGGCGCCTTGATGATGCCGACCTGGAAATGGGTCACGGAGACGGCTTCATGCAGCCGCGCAATGAAGATCGCCGGCGCCATGCCGCCGTAGAACCACGCGACGAGGCCGCCGCCGTAGAGTGCTGCCATCGACCCGATGAAACTCAGGATCGGCAGCGCGCAAACAAGCGCAAGGATCCGCGGCAGCATCAGGACTTCGATCGGATCCAGCCCCATGGTGGATAGCGCGTCGATTTCCTCGCGCATCTTCATCGAACCGAGTTCGGCGGTGTAGGCGCTACCCGAACGGCCGGCGACCATGATCGCTACGATCAGCACGCCGAGTTCGCGCAGGACGAGGATGCCGACCATGTCGACGACATAGGAGTCCGCGCCGAACTTGCGGAAGTGAAATATTCCCTGCTGCGCGATGATGGCGCCGATCAGGAACGTGATCAGCACGACGATCGGTATCGCCTGCCAGCCGACGCGGTATAGCTGGTAGGTCAGCGACGTCAGTCGCAGCGATCGCGGGCGGCGGAGGACGCCCAGGATGGCGATGCACAGCGCGCCCAGCATCTGCAGGAATGCCGTTATGTCCTCTCTGGAACCGATGGTGGCCCGGCCGATGTCACCGAGCTTCGCCACGACCGGATTGCGCGCAGGTGCCGGTGCCGGCGTGCGCCGGTTGACCTGGCGGACTTCCTCGATCAGGCCGGTGTAATTGTCGGCGATGCCGACGACTTCGGCACGGTGGCCAACGGAGGCCGCACGCCGCGACATTTTTTCCAGCAACCAGGCGCCGAGCGTATCCAGTTCACGCAACCCGGCCATGTCGAGCTTGACGGTGCCGGCCCGATCCAGCTGCGGCGCGACGTCGTTGGACAACCGTTCGAGCGTGGCGGCATTCGCGGCGGTCCAGGATCCAGCCGGACGGAGTTCGAGCGTATCGCCCGACGGCGTGGCTGTGAGCAGGGGTGTGATCGTCAAGGCTTTGTTCCCGCAGTTGCATGGCGCCCTCTCTAGGGGGCTAGCGAAGCTACCATGTTGACCTGCCTCAAGGCAGCAATGAGCCATCGAAGGTTGAGGCAAATCAAATGATCGTTCCCTCGCCTCCCCTAGAGTTCGACAGACACAGGTAACAAGAACGAACGCCATGGTCCGATCAAGCGAATTGGGTAACGAGCTGGATGCGCTCAAGCGCGAGATGTCGCGTCTTCTGAGTACGCCTGCGGACGAGATGTTGCATGCGGCGAAGAGCCATGGCGAGGCGTTGGCGGGTCAGATCAAGGACAGCCTCAGCGAACTCGGTGCGACCTTGAGCTCTGAGGAAGAGCATGTCGAGAAAATGATCGCCGAGCGGCCAATTGTGGCTCTGGCGTCGGCCTTTGTGCTCGGGATCGCTATCGGTTTCATGTTGAGGAGGCACTGACTTGAATAGCGAGAATATCGTCAAGCAACTGCGCGTGCTGTGGCGCACCGATCGCATCATCGCCGAGATCCGGATGCGACATATGCTGGTCGGCCTTGGCCTGCGGGCGTTCGCCGCGCTGATTGCCGCCTTCGGCCTCTTGATGCTGGAATTGTCAGCATATTTCGCGCTGGTGCAAATCTGGGGTGCGATACCGGCGGCCGCGATCCTGGGCGTGGTCAATTTCGTGATCGCAGCGGTGCTGTTCGTCATCGCCGGGAGGCCGCCTGCGGGCCGCGACCTCGAACTTGCCACCGAGATTCACGGCTCGGCTGTCGACGCCCTGCAGGGTGAGGCCCGCGCGCTGCAAATGCAGTTCACCGGCATGGTCCATCATCCCCTGAACAGCGTGCTGCCGACGGTACTGGCGCCGTTGATCACGATGATCGTCAGGAGCCTGAGGAAATCGAAGGCCTCGGCTGCCGCGGCGGCGGCTGAACCGAACTGATCAGGGCGGAGGCATCGGCTTGATGTCTACAAATCCAAGGAGTCATAACGAATGTCCAAGACCCAGCCGAAGCCGATCCTGAATGCTTCCCTGCCGCCGCAGTTTCGGCATTTCCGTCTGGCGCTGGCCCGCGAGCCTGGCCATCCCGAAGGCGATGCCGAGGTGGCCTACATCATCGTGGCGCCGCTCGATGCTGAGGACCGCATCGATGCCAAGGTCTGGCGAGAACATCGCGAAGCGTGCCGGGGCGTGCGCCAGCGTCCGGACGAACAGGACCTGCATGGTCATCTCGTGCACCGGCCAGGCGGCGGCTGGGCTTTTCATTACGGCGGCGAAGCCAACCAGCCCGACGACGTCGGCTATCACTTTGCGGACGAGCGCTTCACCGTCGGCGAATATGTCTCGATCAACGAGCGTGGCAAGATGCACACCTATCGGGTGACGTCGGTGTCGTACCTTTGAGCGATGAGACCGTTTGCCGGCCTTGGTGAGGCGGACGCGCAGGCGCGGCTGCGTGCCGAAGGCTACAATGAGCTCCCCCAACCCGACCGGCGCACGCCGTTTCGGATCGCGCTCGAGGTGTTGCGCGAACCGATGCTGTCGCTGCTCCTCGTCGGTGGCATTATTTACCTTGCGCTCGGCGACCTGAAGGAGGCGATCGTCCTGGTCGTCTTCGCCACGATGTCGATCGTGATCACCGTGGTGCAGGAGACCCGCACCGAGCGCGTTCTGGAGGCGTTGCGCGATCTGACGAGCCCCCGTGCGCTCGTCATTCGCGACGGCAAGCGCCGGCGGATCGCCGGCCGCGAGGTCGTCCGGGGCGACCTGATCGTGCTTGCCGAGGGTGACCGCGTCCCCGCCGACGGTGTGCTCCTGCACTGCCATGACCTGCAGGCCGACGAATCGACCCTGACCGGGGAATCCGTTCCCGTGCGCAAGGTCGCGTGGGATGACCGTCACGGGTCGGAACCTCGTCGGCCGGGAGGCGACGACCTGCCGCAGGTGTTTTCCGGTTCGCTCGTGGTGCGAGGCTCGGGCCTGGCGGAGGTGATCGCCATTGGCGCGCGCAGCGAGATCGGCAAGATCGGTCAATCTCTGGCCGGGCTCGAAACCGAACCGCCGCGTCTTCAGGCGCAAACCCGGCGTGTCGTCCGGCTGTTTGCCATTTTCGGCGGCGGGGTGAGCGTGCTGGCGGTTCTGCTTTATGGCTTCATGCGTGGCGGCTGGCTCGACGCGGTGCTGGCAGGCATTGCGCTCGGCATGTCGATGCTGCCGGAAGAGTTTCCGGTCGTCTTGACCGTCTTCATGGCGATGGGCGCCTGGCGCATCTCACTGGCGCGGGTACTGACGCGGCGCGCAGCCGCAATCGAAACGCTCGGCTCCGCCACCGTGCTGTGCACCGATAAGACGGGCACCCTCACCGAGAACCGAATGACGATCGTCGAACTGCGGACGATGGATGGACAGGCTTTTCACCCACTCAGCGGCACGGAAATGCCTGCCGCGTTCCGGACCATCAGCGAGTTTGGCCTGCTTGCGAGTACGCCGGAGCCGTTCGACCCGATGGAGCGGGCGTTCCATGCCCTCGCCAGTTCCGAGGCCTCGTACCGGCATCCGAACTGGAAACTGGTGCATGCCTACGGCCTTCGACCCGACCTCCTCGCGGTAACCCATATCTGGCAGCCGGACGATCGGCGGGACTATGTCGTCGCCGCCAAGGGCGCTCCGGAAGCGATTGCGGGCCTGTGCCGGCTCGGTGCCACCGATCGCGCGGCGCTGACGAGATCCATCGACGCGATGGCATCGGATGGACTGCGCGTGCTGGGCGTGGCCCACGCTACCCATGCGGGGACGAACTGGCCTGATACGCCTCGCGAATTGAAGTTCGAGTTCCTGGGACTGGTCGGTCTTGCTGATCCGCTCCGCGGCAGCGTCGTTGAGGCGGTCCGGGAATGCCGGTCCGCCGGCATCAAGGCTGTCATGATCACCGGCGACTATCCAGCGACCGCCAAGGCGATCGCGCAACAAGCTGGTCTCGAACACGGCACTCCCATCACCGGCGAGCAACTCGAGAAATTGAGTGACGTCGAACTGGCGAAGCGGGTTGAAACAACCAGTATTTTCGCGCGGATCATGCCGGAGCAGAAGCTTCGCATCGTCAGCGCCTACAAGGGCAATGGCGAGATCGTGGCGATGACCGGCGATGGCGTGAACGACGCGCCTTCGCTGAAGGCAGCCCATATCGGCATCGCCATGGGCGGCCGCGGAACGGATGTTGCGCGCGAGGCCTCTGCCATCGTGCTGCTCGACGACGATTTCGGCTCGATCGTCAAGGCAATCCGTCTCGGCCGCCGCATCTACGACAATTTGCGCAAGGCGATGAGCTTCATCTTCGCGGTTCACATCCCGATCGCGGGGCTGGCGCTGTTGCCGCTGCTGTTCGGCCTCCCCATCTTGTTCGGACCGATCCATATCGCCTTTCTCGAGATGGTCATCGATCCCGTCTGCTCGCTGGTGTTCGAGGCGGAAACCGAGGAAGACGACGTCATGCGCCGTCCGCCCCGAGCGCCCGACGAACCGTTGTTCACGCGCGCGCTGGTCGTCTGGAGCCTGCTGCAGGGAACGCTGGCCTTTGCAGTGGTCGCAGCCGTCTATCTCCTCGCGCTGCAGTCGGACATGCCGGTGCCGGAAGTGCGCGCGCTGACATTCTTTTCGCTCGTCGTGGTGATCGTCAGCCTGATCCTGGTGAACCGCGCCTTCAGCGCTTCACTGTGGACGGCGCTGCGCCGGCCGAACCGGGCGCTGGTCGGCGTGCTGATCGCCGTGACCGCCACGCTGGCTTTCACGTTGCTATCGCCGTTTGCAAACAGGCTGTTCAACTTCGGGCCCCTGCACGCCGACGATCTCGCCCTGACGCTCGGCGCGGGCGTCATCGCGCTGGTCGCCCTCGAAATCCTCAAGCCGGTGCTGCGTCCGCGGTTGCAATCCGACGGTCTGCAATCGCGGATTTGACAATCGCCCCCCTTGCGCTGGATCAAACGCGCACGCCTGGGGGACGCTAGATTGCGTCTCGAAAAGGAGAGCCTCATGGCATTCAAGGATATTCTGCTGACGCTGACGAGTTATCCCGACCCGACCCCGGTCACGGTAGCCGAGGAGGCGGTCTCGATCGCTGCAACTCTGGGCGCTCACCTCGCCGCCGTTGCCTGCGAAGTGCACGTGGAAGTGCCCGGACATTTCCTTTCGGGCTCGATCGCCAATGTCCCCGGCATCATCGCGGGCGAGACCGAAAAGAGCCGCAGGAGCGCTCAGGACATGCTGGCCGCGTTCGACGCAGCCGCTGACAAGGCCGGTGTACCGCACGAAACCCATCTCGAAAAATGTGTGACATACGACGTACCGGACGTGCTGGTGGAATATGCGCGGCTTCGCGACCTCACCATCGTCCCGGTGCCGGAAAGCTACGACCAATGGTATGCGGAAGCGCTGATATTCGGCTCTGGCCGCCCGACCCTGGTTTTGCCCGAGGCCCCTCGCCCGCGTCCGTTTGCGCTCGGAACCGTTGCGGTCGCCTGGGATTTCAGCCGCACGGCGGCGCGTGCGGTTAACGATGCGATGCCGCTGCTCGAAAAGGCCAGGAAGGTGCGCATCGTCACCGTGACCAACGAGAAGAAGCTGGACACCAAGCATTCCGCCGAAGAACTGGCGAAGAACCTGGCGCGCCACGGCATCGACGTGGTTTTGGACAAGGTCGACGCAAACGACCGGGGGATCGGCGAGGTCCTCGAGGCCTATTCTGCGTCGCATCAGGTCGACGTGCTCGTGATGGGCGCCTATGGGCATGCGCGATGGCGCCAGTTCATCCTCGGCGGCGCCACCAAGAGTCTGCTGTCGAAGCCGCCGCTCCCGATCCTGTTCTCGCATTGACGACGGTTCCGGCTCTCGGCGAGCCGCGGGAGTCCTGATGGTCGAAAACTCCAACGGGAATCATTCCCGCCCGCCGTTGAAAGTCCGTCAGGTCAGCCTCGACACCGGGCGCGAAAACGTCGTGGTGATCTCGCGTCATTCGAGCGCGCTGCGGCCGGAGATATTCCGTGGCTTCAGCCGGGTCGAACTGCAGCGTGGCTCGAAAGTGCTGCTTGCCACGCTCCTGATCACGGACGACGATGCCCTGGTCGCCGCGGACGAAATCGGGCTTTCCGAGCCTGCATTCCGGCGCTTTGCCGAACCGGCCGGCAGTCTCGTGACCGTCAGCCCCGCCGCACCGCCCGAGAGCCTCGACGCGGTGCGGAGCAAGATCCAGGGTCGCACCTTCGAACCGGCGGAAATCGACGCCATCATCAGCGACATCACGCACTATCGTTATTCCGACATGGAGATAGCCGCATTCCTGATCGGCTCGGCCAGCTTTGTGACCAGCCGCGAGATGCTCGCTTTGGTTCACGCCATGGCGGTGGCCGGGACACAATTGAAGTGGCCAAGCCCCGTCGTGGTCGACAAGCATTGCATCGGGGGAATTCCGGGAAACCGCACGTCCATGATCGTGGTCCCGATCGTCGCGGCCCATGGCCTCACCATTCCCAAGACATCCTCGCGGGCGATCACCTCCCCGGCCGGCACCGCCGATACGATGGAAGTGCTGGCCCGGGTCGATGTGTCGGTCGATGAGATGAAGGAGGTCGTCGCGGCCTGCCGCGGTTGCCTGGTCTGGGGCGGCCACGTCAACCTGTCGCCCGCCGATGATATTCTCATTTCCGTCGAACGCCCGTTGTGCCTCGATACCCCCGAGCAGATGGTGGCATCGATCATGTCGAAGAAGCTCGCCGCCGGCTCGACCCATCTGCTGATCGACCTGCCGGTCGGTCCGACCGCAAAGCTCGCCAATGCCGGCGAAGCGATGCGCCTGCGCAAGTTGTTCGAGTTCGTGGGCGATCAGTTCGGCATCGCCGTAGAGGTGATCACGACCGACGGCCGCCAGCCGATCGGCAGCGGCATCGGCCCGGTCCTGGAGGCCGACGATGTCATGGCGGTTCTGACCAACGACGCGCGTGCCCCGGCCGATCTGCGCGAAAAGTCGCTGCGGCTCGCCGCGCACCTTCTGGAGTATGACCCGCAACTGCGTGGCGGCGCCGGATACGCACGCGCGCGCCAATTGCTGGACAGCGGCGCAGCCCTGAAGAAAATGCAGGAAATCATCGACGCGCAGGGTCCCTCGACCTGCCGCAACGACATCGGCAAACTCGCTTTCGACATCCGCGCTACCGGTGACGGCGTCATTTCCGAGATCGACTGCCTGCAATTGAACCGCCTGGCGCGAACCGCAGGTGCCCCGATCGACAAGGGCGCCGGCATCAAATTATTCCGCAAGATCGGCGATCGCGTCGAGCAGGGTCAGCCGCTCTACCGAATCCATGCCTACGACCAGGCGGAACTGGATCTGGCGGTTGCTGCCGCCAGGCGCAACAGCGGCTACGCCATTGGCGGACGGCACGCCGTCTCGGCCGAGACTGGAGTATGAGCGTGGCCATCCAGGGCCTGCCGTCGTCCTCGCGCGACGCCAGCAGGCTTGCGGTCCGGCTCGGCGTGCCGTTTCACGAGATCGCCATCCACACCTTCCCGGACGGCGAAGCGCGGGTGACGGTAGGACCGGCATCTTCCACCACGATCATCTATGCCTCGCTCGACCGCCCCAACGACAAGCTTGTTGCGCTGATGTTCGCGGCTGAAGCGCTGCGGCGCGGAGGCGCCAGGCGCCTGGTGCTGCTGGCGCCGTATCTCTGCTACATGCGGCAGGATGTGGCCTTCCATGACGGCGAAGCGATCAGCCAGAAGGTCGTCGGCTCCTTCCTCGCGCGATGCGTAGATCGCGTCATTACCGTTGACGCCCATCTGCATCGCACTCCCGACATCGGGCTCGTGTTTCCCGGCATCGGGTCCGACAATCTCTCGGCGATGCCGGCCATATCCGACGCGCTCTACAAGACCGGTGTCGATCCGACAACGGTCGTGGTAGGGCCGGACGCGGAATCGCTGCCCTGGGTCAGCCAACTGGCCGGCCGGCTCCGGCTGTCGTTTACCGTTGCGCAAAAGACCCGACGCGGAGACCGCTCCGTGGCCGTCGATTTTCAGAACCGGGCCGGCCTTGCCGGCCGCCCTGCCCTGATCGTGGACGATATCGTTTCCTCCGGCGGCACGATGATCGCCTGCGCCAGAGCGCTCACCACAGCCGGCGCAACGGTGATCGATGCTGTTGTCACGCACGCGTTGTTTCCGGAACACGTTTGCCGCGACATGATCTCGGCAGGCATCCGCTCGATCCGTTCGACCCACAGCGTGCCTCATCCCACAAACGCCATCACGCTGGACGAACTTTTCGTTGATGCCCTTGAGAGTGAATTGATGCGTGCCGACACTTTGGAGAGTTCTCGATGAGCGTAACCGTCAGGTTCTGCGGCGCTTCGCGCACCGTCACGGGGTCCTGCTACCTCTTTGAAACGCGCACCGGACGTTTCCTGGTCGATTGCGGGCTGTTTCAGGGCCAAAAAACGCTGAAGGAACTGAACTACGCGGCCTTTCCATTCCACCCGGCGGATATCGATGCCGTGTTGCTCACGCATGCCCATATCGACCACAGCGGACTGCTGCCGAAGCTCGTCCGTCATGGATTTGCCGGCCGAATCCACGCAACGCGCGGGACCATCGATCTGTGTTCCTACATGTTGCCTGACGCCGGAAGCATCCAGGAATCCGAGGTGCTGACGCTCAACCGGCGCAATGTCGCGCGCGGACGCAAGGCGATCGTCCCGATCTACACGCAGGCCGACGCCATCGCCGCGATGCAATCGTTCACTCCGATCGAATACGAAAAATGGTTCGACGTGATTCCAGGCGTTCGTGCGCGTTACTGGAACGCCGGCCATCTGCTCGGCTCCGCCTCGATCGAGATCGAGTGCGCCGATGGAGCCGCATCCAAAAAGTCGATTCGCATTCTCGCATCCGGCGATATCGGCCCGGACGCCAAACTGCTGCAGCCGGATCCCGACGCTCCTTCCGGCTTTGACTATGTGATTTCCGAGGCAACCTACGGCGACAGGGAGCGGCCGGCTACGACGCCGGCCGAGCGTCGCGCGCGTCTCGCCGGCGACGTCCGTGACGCGGCAACCCGCAAGGGCGCGCTGCTGATTCCAGCCTTTGCCGTCGAGCGCACCCAGGAACTCCTCGTCGACCTCGTCGACCTGATGGAACACGGCCACATTCCCAGCGCCCCGATTTTCCTGGATTCGCCGCTGGCGATCCGCGCCACCGAAGTTTTCCGCAATCACGCCGAAAGTCTCGATCCCGAGGTAGATGTCCAGCGGCTGTTGAACTCGTCGCTGCTGCGGTTCACCGAGACCGTCGAGGAAAGCAAGGCCATTGCCAAGCTGACCGGATTCCATATCGTCATCGCCGCAAGCGGGATGTGCGACGCGGGGCGCATCCGGCATCATCTCAGAAACTGGCTGTGGAACGCGAGGGCCACCGTGCTGCTGGTGGGCTTCCAGGCGCAGGGGACGCTCGGCCGGTTTCTCGTCGACGGGGCCAAGGCCGTCCGCATCCAGGGCAACGAGATCAAGGTTGCAGCGACGATCCGTACCATCGATGACTATTCCGGACATGCCGACGGATCGGAGCTGGCGCGATGGATTGCGGAACGCCGCCCGATCAGGCGCGGCCTGTTTCTGGTGCATGGCGAGGAACCCGCCATCGCAGGCCTCGCCGGACGTGTTTCCGAACGCATCATCCCTGCGTCCCGGGTGTTTCAGCCGCTGCTCGACGACATCTACGAGCTGTCAGCCAGCGTCCCGGCGCCGCTCGAGGCCGGCCGCCGCCGACGGCTGGCGCCGGAAGCCGTCGTTGAGCTCGACTGGCACAACGACATGTCGAAGCTCGTGCTCGACATCAACGAGCGCATCGAGGCCGCTGCCGACGATCGTGCGCGGGGCGTCATCATCCGGCGGTTGCGCCGCGCGCTGGAGGATCGTTAGAGCGTCAGCCGGACATTGCAGATTTCATGCTCGACCGGGTCGGGTTTGACCTCGAATCCGAGGTTGCGGCACATCGCAAGCATGACCGTATTTTCGGACAGCACGTCGCCCGAGATGGTCTTCAACCCCTCGGACCTGGCATATTCGATGATCATCTGCATCAGCGTCCAGCCGAGTCCCCTGCCCTTGAGGTCGGATCGCAGGAGGATGGCGTATTCGCCGGTTTCGTAGATCGAGTCGGAGTGGATCCTGACCACGCCCACCAGTTCGTTGCTGGCTTCGTCGAACGCTACGAAGGCCATGGCGCGGGCATAGTCGAGCTGTGTCAGACGGGCGACGAACTCATGCGAGAATTGCTTCATCGGTGCGAAGAACCGCAGCCGCAGATCGTGCATGGTGACGTGTTTGAGCATCTCATGGATCAGCGGCTCGTCTTCGGGCCGGATCGGCCGAACGAACACCCGCCAGCCGTCCTTGACCGTGATGTGGCGCTGCCATTGCGAGGGATAGGGCCGCACGGCGAAATTGGCATGGCCTGAACCGCGAAACTTGCGCTCCGCGTGCCCGACCACGACGCGCGCATCCACCGCGAGTACGCCCGTTTCGTCGGCAAGCAGCGGGTTGATGTCGAGCCCGCGGATTTCGGGAATGTCGGCAGCCATTTGCGAGAGTTTCACAAGAACCATCGCGACCACGTCGTGCTTCACGGCCGGCACGTCGCGATAGGCGCGCAGCAACCGTGAGACGCGGGTGCGTTCGATCAGCCGGCGTGCCAGATGCAGGTCCAGCGGTGGAAGCGACAGTGACTTGTCGTTGATGATTTCCACCGCCGTGCCGCCACGGCCGAACACGACCACGGTTCCGAAGGTCGGGTCGTCGGCAAGCCCGAGAATAAGCTCACGCGTCTTGGCCCGCACCACCATCGCCTGCACCATCACGCCCGAGATCCGGGCGTCCGGCCGCAGCGACTTCGCCCGGGCGAGAATATCGTTCGCCGCTTTGCGGACAGCGTCCGGGCTGGTGAGGTTGAGCACGACGCCCCCGACATCGGACTTGTGCACGATGTCGCGCGACATGATCTTGAGCACGACGGTGGAGCCCCGGGCAAACAGCTCGGTGGCGTGGGCAACCGCCTGCTCGGCATCGGCGGCGGCGAACGTCGGCACGAAGGCGATGTCATAGGCATCGAGCAGCCGCTTGACCTCGATCGGATCGAGCCAGGAGCGGCCATCCGCCAGTGCTGCCGCAACGACCTGCCGCGCCGTGTCTGTATCGGAGACAAAATCGGCGGGCATGGCCGGCGGAACCTGCGCCAGTATCTGCACCACCTCATGGTGTCGAACGAGATGCATGAAGCCGAGGACGGCGTCACCACCGGTCTGGTAGTTGGGAATGCCGGCGCCGCTCAAGAGATCGCCGATCGACTGATCCGCGCCGACCCAGACCGCGAGCACTGGCTTGGGCCGGATGCGGCGTTCGGCACAGTACTTCTGGACCACGCCGGTCACGGCTGCGGCGATTTCATCGGCCCGCGCGATCGCCGTCTGGACATTCATGACCAGCACGGCGTCGTTGTCAGGATCGGCGAGCAGCGCTTCGAGTGCCGCGGCATAGCGTGCGGGATCGGCGTCGCCGATGATATCGACCGGGTTCGATTTCGACCATGTCGGGGGCAGTACCGCGTCCAGCTTCTTATGGATCGCAGGCGAGATGTCGGCGGGAATGCCTCCGAGTTCAACCAGCCGGTCGACGGCGAGCACGCCGATCCCGCCGCCATTGGTCAGGATCGCCAGCCGTTTACCCGGCAGCGACTTCACCCGCCCGAGCGTCTCCGCGCAGTCGAAAAGCTCGCGAAGATCGGACACCCGCACCATGCCGGCGCGCCGGAATGCGGCATCATAGACAGCGTCCGCACCTGCCAACGCACCGGTGTGGGTCGCGGCGGCCTTGGCACCTTGCGCCAGACGGCCCGACTTGACGACGACGACCGGCTTTACCCTGGCAGCAGCGCGTGCCGCCGACATGAACTTGCGCGCGTCCTTGATGGCTTCGATATAGAGAAGGATGGCCCTCGTCTTTTCGTCGAGCGCGAAGTAGTCGAGCAGATCGGCGATGTCGACATCGAGCTGGTCGCCGATCGAAACAATTCCGGAAAAACCGACCGAACGCTGCGCGGCCCAATCAACCATGCCGGCGGCGATGGCGCCCGACTGCGAGATCAGCGCCAGATTTCCAGCCGCCGGCATATGCGCGGAGAAGCTCGCGTTGAGGCTGACGCCGGGCATCATGATGCCGAGACAATTGGGGCCGATCAGCCGCATGCCGTATTTGTGTGCAGCGCGTTCCGTGGCATCTGCCAGCGAGCCGGGACCATGCCCGAGGCCAGCGCTGACGATGACCGCACCCGCGGCGCCGCGACGGCCTGCCTCATCGACGAGTTCCACGATCGACCGGGCCGGTGCGGTAATGACAACCAGCTCAGGCGCAAAAGCCAGTTCCTGAAGGCTGCCAACGGTTGCGACACCATCGATCTCGGGATAGCGCGGATTGACGAGGCCGAACTCGCCCTTGAACTGCGCCTTGCGGATATTGTCCAGAATGGCGCGGCCGACCGAGCCATGGCGCGGGCTGGCGCCGATCAGCGCGACGGAGCGCGGCGAAAGCAGGTTTTTCAGGCGATAGGTCGACATCAGTGCTCAATACCCTGTAGATCGCGGTCCCTGCGAGGGTATCCCACGCAATGTGTTCTTGGCGCGGCATGATAGTCGCGCACCGTCGCCGAGCGATGACAGATCCCGGATTCGAACGAAGTCAGTGACGAACGTAATCGCCGGGCGCGTCGGGCATATTGCCCTCGTCGGCATTGTGGCCCATACGCGGCGGGTCAGATAGATCGCCCGATCGCGCGGCCAGCCACTTCGTCCACTCCCGCCACCATGATCCATCGACCGATGGCACCGTCCTGAGCCATTCGTCAGGGCCGGTATAGGTGGCGTGCTCCGCCTCGGTCTTTATCCGATAGGAGTGACCAGGCTCGCCGGGAGGCGCCACGATTCCCGCATTGTGCCCGCCGCTGGTGAGTACAAAGGTCACATCGGCATCGACCTGATAGTGGATCTTGTAGACGGATCTCCACGGCGCGACGTGATCGCGAACGGTGCCGACCACGAACATCGGCGTACGGATATCCGACAGCGAAATCGGCTTGCCTTCGACCAGGTATCGGCCCCCGGCGAGGTCGTTGTTGAGAAACAGTTTGCGAAGGTACTCCGAGTGCATCCGGTACGGCAGGCGGGTGGCATCCGCATTCCAGGCCATCAGGTCGCTGCGCGCAGTCCGCTCTCCCATCAGATAGTCATGCGTCAGTCGCGACCAGATCAGATCGTTGGAGCGCAACAACTGGAACGCGCCCGCCATCTGCGTGGTGTCGAGCACGCCACGTTCCCACATCATGTCCTCGAGGAACGCCACCTGGCTCTCGTTGATGAACAGCGTTAGTTCGCCGGCCTCGGTAAAATCGGTTTGCGCGGCAAGCAGGCCGATCGACTTCAGGCGGTTGTCGCCGTCACGCGCCATGGTCGCGGCCGCAATCGACAGCAACGTTCCGCCAAGGCAATAGCCCAGTGCGTGAACCCGGCGATCGGGCACGATCTCGCCAATCGTGTCGAGAGCAGCCGAGACGCCCAGCTTTCGGTAGTCATCGAAGCTGACCTCGCGGTCGGCAGCGTCCGGATTCCGCCACGATATCATGAAGACGGTGAAGCCTTCACCCGTAAGATACCGGACCAGCGAGTTCTGCGGTGAGAGGTCGAGGATGTAGTACTTCATGATCCAGGCCGGCACGACCAGAATCGGTTCCGGATGAACCTTTGCGGTAGTCGGATAGTACTGGATCAGTTCGATCAGATCGTTTCGGAACACGACCTTGCCGCGCGAGGTCGCGACGGTTTGGCCGACGACGAAATCGCCGGTCTTGACCGGCGCAAGACCTGCCGACAGCAGTTGGATCCAGTCGCTGCAGAAATTCTGCCAGCCTCGTACGAAGTTCTTGCCTCCGGTCTCGAACGACTTGCGCAGCACCTCCGGATTAGTCGCGGCAAAATTGGAGGGCGACAGCACGTCCAGCATCTGCCGGACCGAAAACTCGACGATTGCCTCGTTCTGTTTCGCCACGCCGCGCACGCCCGTGGTGGCATTGTGCCACCATTGCTGCCCAAGGAGAAACGCCTGCGCCATCAGATTGAACGGCGGCTGTTCCCACTCCGGCCGATCGAAACGCCTGTCCTGTGGCTGCGGCTTGATCAGGGACCACGGCGCCTGCCCGGTCGGATCGACGTTCTGCGCGGCGTCAAGCAGTCGCTTGGCTTCGACCAGCGCATCCTGCGCAATCTCGATCTGTCGCTGCGGCGCTGCGGCGAGATGCGAGAGCCAATCGGCATAGGCCATCAGCAACGCCGCCGGGGAGATACCGCCCGTGAAACGCGCCAGCATCGCATGAAAGGCGCGATCGGCCTGATAGGCCTCATCGTGAGCGCCTTGCTTTGCCGGCGCAGGCGGCTGTTGGCTCGGGACACCAGGCTGCCGGTCGCGCGGATCCGCGGCGCGGGGGCGAAGCGGCAAGACTGTCGCTTCCGCGGTCGGCAGTGTCGATTTCGGTTGCATGCTATGTGGCCGATCGGTTCAGCGGCGGCCGTGGATCAGATTGGAAGTGGTGGCGATCATCCGCTCGCCATGCCTGAACAGCCGTTCGGAGTCGCGACGAAAGAAGTCGAGCTGATGCTGTCCGCACTCCTCACACATCGTCCTGACGTCCTTCACGGAATGCGCACCTGCCATCTTCGCCACGAACTCGGTGAAAAGCTGCGTTTCGGTCCGCGTTCGCTCCATCATTTCGTCGGTGAAGAAGATGAATTCCTCAAACAGCATCCTCTGAGCGCCGAACAGGAACTCCATTGCGCTCTGGTTCAATTTGTTGGCTTCGGCCTCCCCGTCGGCAACTGACTGGGCGGAATAGGGTACGGCCCGTTCAGATAGCTCCACCATGACACCTTTCCCTCCGATTTCAGGACGTTGGGCGAACGATAGCAACCGGTGTCGACCGGACATTGAGATGTATCAAGGCGTTGGGATACCGCCACCGACCATGGCGGGCTTGGGCAGTAGTGCGCGGGCGTAAGACAGCGACTGCTCGGGTGTACCGGAGGCATCGATCATGTGCCAATCCACCGCGCCAATGGTGAAGTGTTCCTGCATCAGGGCAACTTCCCGGGTTGCGTCTGACGCATCGTCTTTGCGTTCCCCGATCCGGGCCAGCCGGGTTGCCAGATCGGCCATCAGGAACAGGCCGACGAAGCGCGCGCCCTGCTTGCGCGCCAGGCTGGCTAGTCCCGCCCGCTCCGCCTCCCGCAGGTAGGCCGCATCGAGCACGACCGAGCAGCCCTGGGCGAGAACACGCTCCGCGGTATTCGAAAGCGTATCATACACGCTTGCTGTGACATCGGCTGAATAGGCCGCCTCCGGTAGCCTGGTCGTTTCACCGACCCCAAAAAGCTGCTTGCGAATGACGTCCGAGCGGACAATGAGCGCGCCGGGCGGCGGCTCGATCAGACCCGCGAGCCCACGTGCGAGCACCGATTTTCCTGTCCCCGACAGACCGCCGATTGCGACCAGCATGGGCGGGGTCGGCACGATGAGGCGCGTGGCCAGATCGAAATAGCGGAAGGCGTCCCGTCGCGCCGCTTCGCCATCCTCTGCCTGCTCGCTCTTGGTGAACAGTACATGCGCCCGGATCGCTGCCCGCAACGACATGAACAGCGGCAACAGGCCGAGGCCTTCGAACTCTAGATCCTTTGCTTGCGCCAGATAGCGATTGAACACCACGTTTGCCGCCGCCCCCTGATTGAAGTGGATCAGGTCCATCAGCGTAAACGCAAGATCATAGAGAATATCCGTGGTCGCGATCACGGGATCGAACTCGATGGCGTCGAACAGCAGTGGCCGGCCTTCCACCAGCGCGATATTGGCGAGATGCAAATCGCCGTGGCAACGCCGCACGAAGCCTTGCGCTGCCCGCCGGCCGAGCTGTTCCCGATGTCTTTTGAGAAAGTCGCGGCTTGCGGCATCGAGCCGGTCGACGGCGGCGGCGTCAACTCCACGCGCCATCCGAAACTTCGCTGTATTGCGGTCCATCAGGGTTGGAATCGAGGCCAACCAGGATGCGCCATCGGATCGCGGGGCCTTGTCGTGGGACCGGAAAATCGCGTCCGCGATGGCGACCGCCAGCGACGCATCGACCGTCCCTGACGCAGCGAGACGGTCGAGCGACTTTTCCTCGTCGAACCGCGCCATTTCGACCGCCCATTCGACCGGCGTGCCGGAACCGTCGATCTCAAGCCTGCCATCAGAATTGCGCGTGATGGCAACGACGCGGCGGTAGAGTTCCGGCGCGTTGCCGGCATTGACGTTCAGTTCCTCCTCGCACGCGCGCTTTCGCTTTTCCAGCGTCGAGTAGTCGAGGAAAGGTAACCGGACGGCCCGCTTGACCTTCAACGCCCTATCGCCGGCAAGAAATACCATGGAGGCATGGGTATCGATGCGCTTTCCGCCCTTTGACTCACCGAAGCTCGAGCCGTCGAGAAAATCGAGCACCGCCTGCTGGTCGGGTTCGGCCGCCGCGGTGCCCGCGCGTTGTTCGGTCATGGCTGCAACACGGCCGCGCCGGTGATCCGGCCGGCGCGCAACTTTGAAAGAACTTCGTTCGCCTCGCGCAGCGGAAACACAGAGGTATGCGTCTTGATGCCCGCCAGCGCAGCGACTTCAAAGAATTCGATCCCGTCGCGGCGCGTCAGGTTGGCGACCGATAGCAACTGCCGCTCCCCCCAGAGGATTTCGTAGGGGAACGAAGGGATGTCGGACATGTGAATGCCGGCACAGACCACCCGTCCGCCCTTGCGCACGGCGCGAAGCGCCAGCGGAACGAGAGCGCCGACCGGCGCATAGATGATGGCCGCATCGAGCGGAACCGGCGGCTGCTCTTCCGCGGCCCCGGTCCATTCGGCGCCCAGCGATTTCGCGAGATCCTGCGCCTCGACGTCGGCCGCGCGTGTGAATGCATAGACCGAGCGGCCCTGCCAGCCGGCCACCTGCGCCACGATATGCCCGGCCGCGCCGAAGCCGAAAATGCCGAGATGCTTTCCGTCGCCCGCCATGACGAGCGAGCGCCAGCCGATCAGGCCTGCGCAGAGCAGAGGTGCGATGGCGACGTCGTCGCCGGCTTCGCCGAGCGGAAAGCAATAGCGGGCGTCCGCGACGAGATGCGTCGCAAAGCCGCCGTCGCGCGTATAGCCGGTGAAGCGCGGGCGGTCGCACAAATTCTCTTGGCCGCCACGGCAATATGAGCATTCGCCGCAGGTGTACCCGAGCCAGGGAACGCCGACCCGTTCGCCGATCTTGGGGTTCATCACACCGGCGCCAAGCGCGTCCACCCGGCCGACCACCTCGTGCCCGGGAACAATGGGATAAGCGATTTCGGGCAACTCACCGTCGACGACATGCAGATCGGTGCGGCATACGCCGCAGGCGCTGACCCTGACGCGCACGTCGCCCGGCCCGGGTGTCGGATCCTCCCGCGATTCGAACCGGAGCGGCGCTCCAGGCGCTGGCAGGACCATGGCGTGCATTCGGCTAATGTCCTCAAGCGGGCGCATGCAACCTAACTGAGACGTGGTGGCGGAAGTTTGATCCTCGTCAAACAGGCAGAGTTCGCCATCTCTTAGCATGCAGTTGCCAGTACGGCTTTAACCAGGAGGCACTCCATGGATACGAAATCAGTGGTTCCGGTTGGAACCCAGCGCGCCATCACCCGCCGCGACACCAACCCATTCTCTTTTCTGCAGCAGGAAATCGACCGGCTGTTCGAGGGCGTTACGCGCAACATCCCCGGCCTCGCCACGACGACGATGCCGAGCATGGATATCAGCGAAACCGACAAGGCGATCGAGATTACGGCCGAACTTCCGGGGCTGGAGAAGAAGGACGTCGAGCTCAACGTGGCCGAGAACGTTCTGACCATCCGCGGCGAGAAGAAGAACGAGCGCGAAGAGAAGAACAAGGATTATCATCTGGTCGAGCGCAGCTATGGCGCGTTCTCGCGGTCGGTCGAACTCCCCGCCGGCGTCAAGGTCGAGGACATCTCGGCCGAGATCGCCAATGGTGTACTGAAGGTCACCGTGCAGAAGCCGGCACCGAAGCAGACCAAGCAGATCGAAATCAAGTCAGCCGCGGCTTGAACGAAACCGGCGGGGTGCTGCTTTCACAGAGCACTCCGCCGCTTCGCGACGTCGAACAGGAGATCGCACCATGCGCGCCCATCAGATTATGACCCGCTCCGTTGTCACCGTCAGGCCGGACGCCACCATTCTCGAAGCTGCCAACACCATGCTGCAGCACCATGTCAGTGGGCTTCCGGTGGTCGATGCGGCGGGCAAGCTGGTCGGCATCGTCTCGGAGGGCGATTTCATTCGTCGTGGCGAGATCGGCACGCAGCGTAAGCGCAGCCGCTGGCTCACCTTTCTGATGGGCGCCGACGCAACCCAATACGTTCGGGAGCATGGCCGCAAGGTCTCCGAGGTCATGACCCACGATCCGCTCACCATCGCCGAGGATGCGACGCTGGAGGAAATCGTCAACACGATGGAAGCCAACGGCATCAAGCGCATGCCGGTGATGCGCGACGGCAAGTTGGTGGGGATCGTGTCGCGCGCCAACCTCCTCCACGCGGTTGCCAGCCTTGCCCGCGAAATTCCCGATCCGACGGCCGACGATGATCATATCCGCAGCCGCATCATCCAGGCGCTCGAGAAGCACGACTGGAGCCCGTTCGGCCTCAGTGTCATCGTGCGCGACGGTATCGTCCATCTCAGTGGCGTGATTACCGACGAGGATTCCCGGCAGGCGGCCATCGTTGCCACCGAAAACGTGTCTGGCGTGAGGAAGGTTCACGACCATCTGAGCTGGGTCGACGTCATGTCGGGGATGTATCTGCAATCGCCCGAAGATATCGAGATGGCCAAAAGCGGCTAGGCGTACGGCCATGGCGCCGCTGCCGCCGCGGCTCATGCAGATGCTTATGCCCGGGCGGTGTCCGTGAGCGCGCGCATGATGTCCTGGCGCGCGATGATCCCCACCAGTCGATGCTGGGCATCCAGCACGGGGACACTCTTCATCCGGTGGTCGACCATCAGTTGCAGAACCCGTGTCAGCTTGGTCGCCGGATCGACATAGATAAACTCCGGCGTCATGATGTCTGCTACTGTCCGGGAGAGCAGGTCGTCGTAGGCCGGAACCATGCGGCCCGGATTGAACGCGAAGCATTTCAGGAAGTCGAAATTGCTCACTACGCCGACGATGTCCTCTCCCTCGCGGACCGGATAATAGTTGAAACCATCCTCGTCGAACATTTTCTGCAGTTCGCGCATGGAAGTATCGCGGGCGACCGTCTTCACCATGTGCGTCATGAACTGCCCGGTGGTGGCTTCAAGAAATCTATGCACGGCGAGCCCTCATCATCGTCCATTCCCTCAGCGCGACAACAATGCGCAGCGACGCGACTCGGTAACGAGATGGCGGGTGACGCCACTCAGCACCCATTCGCGGAAGCGCGAGTGGCCATAGGCGCCGGCAACCACCGCACCGGCGCCGACGTTGGCGGCGATCTTTTCGAGTTGCTCGCTGACGTCCGCGGGGACTTCGGGAACGCTCGTATGGGCAACGATCCCGTGGCTACGCAGCCACGCTGCCACGTCGGCAACCCGTGACATCGCATCGGCGCGATCGGCGTCTTGCTCGGGAATCTCCGCGATCGTGACTTCCTTCGCGGCCGCCAGGAGCGGCAACGCGTCGAAAACGGCTCGCCGCGCTTCGCGAACGTCCTTCCAGGCGACCAGGACGCTCCGCAAATCCAGCCACTGCACGGCTGGCGGCACCACGATGAGCGGGCGCCCGGCCTGCATCAAAAGATCGCTCGGATCCGGCGCCGCGTAGGGATCGACCATGGCTTCCGATCGTGCGCCGACCACGATGATATCGGCGGCCCTCGCCTGCTGCAGCATGTACGGCACCGGCAGCGCCCGTGCCGAACGCCATTCCACCGACGCGGCGCGCTTCCCGACGGCGGCGCGAAACTCAGCCTCGAGCTCCGACAACCGAGCCTGGACGGCGGCCGTCTCCTCATCGAGCAGCTTCTGTGCAAAATCACCATCCGCGAAATACATCGGCGGCCTGAGGTCCGAGGCGGCAACGCCGACGACGCGCGCGCCGAACCGTTCGCCGAGATCGCCGGCCACCCTGAGGCAGGCATCGTTCGGCCGGTCCAGCGCCAAGCCTACCATGACAGTTTTGTAGTCCATCGCCTGCTCCACGTCCTGGCGCGAAATGCCGAACGGGCGTTCGGCCATGAGACGGCATCCTAGCGACCCGTTGCGGATCGAAACTGACCTAGATCAAGGGCTTCCGGTCGCACCGGCGCGGCATTTGCGACGGCGCGCCACGTCGCCGCAATTCGTGCAATTTCGTTCTATTTCAATATGGTAGATGCTAATAGCAATTTTGTCCCGGCTGCTTTCGCGTGCAGCATGGGACGCATCATCTGGCATGTGGAAGCAGGCTCTCGAAAGCGAAGCATGATTGACGCCGACCGACCGTTCCGGAATCAGGATCCGCTCGACGAGAATGTGCGCAGCGGGGCCGAGCGGTCAGGCGTCGGCACCTGGGATCTCGATTTTTCAACCCGGAAGCTGGATTGGTCCAGCACCACCCGAACGCTTTTCGGTGTCTCGTCCGGTACGCCCGTCGATTACGAATTTTTCCTCTCGTTGCTTGATCCGCACGATCGCGAGCGCACGGCAACAGCGCTGGAGCAGTCGATCGGCACCGGGTGCAATTTCGACCTGCAGTACCGACTGCCCAGGTCCGAGGAAGGTCATTGGGTGCGGGCACTCGGCGCCGTCGTCAACGGATCCAACGGGGCACCAGCGCGGCTCAGCGGCGTCGTGATCGATATCGACCATGAGAAACGCCTCGAGGACGCCGTCAGAATCCGCGAGAAGCATTTTCGCTCGATCCTGGACACGATCCCGGATGCGATGATCGTGATCGACGAGCACGGCATCATCCAGTTCTTTTCCAGCGCCGCCGAACGTCAGTTCGGCTACACCGAACCCGAGGCGATCGGACGAAATATCAGCGAACTGATGCCGGAGCCGGATCGCAGCCGCCATGACGGCTACCTTGAACGCTACCTCAAGACCGGCGAACGACGCATCATCGGCATTGGCCGCATCGTGACCGGCATGCGCAAGGACGGCACCACGTTTCCGATGCATCTCACGATCGGCGAGATGCAGTCGGGTGGGAAACCCTATTTTACAGGCTTCGTCCGCGACCTCACCGAGCAGCAGCAAACCCAGGCGCGGTTGCAGGAACTGCAATCCGAACTGGTCCACGTCTCCCGTCTCAGCGCCATGGGCGAGATGGCATCCGCCCTCGCCCACGAACTCAACCAGCCGCTGTCGGCGATCAGCAACTACATGAAGGGATCGCGAAGGTTGCTGGCGGGCAGCACCGACGCGAATGCACAGAAGATCGAGGTGGCTCTCGATCGCGCCGCCGAACAGGCGATCCGTGCCGGCGACATCATCCGGCGGTTGCGCAATTTCGTCGCGCGTGATGCATCCGAAAAGCGCGTCGAGAGCCTTTCGAAGATGGTCGAAGAAGCCGGCGCGCTCGGGTTGACGGGTGCCCGCGAACAGGGCGTGATCCTGCGCTTCAACCTGGACCCGTCTTGCGATCTGGTACTTGCCGACAGGGTCCAGATTCAGCAGGTCCTGGTCAACCTGTTCCGCAATGCACTGGAAGCAATGGCGCCTTCGACGCATCGGGAATTGATAGCCTCCAACGCCAGGGCCGCGGACGACATGATTGAAATAGCCGTTTCGGACACCGGATCCGGGTTCGCCGGCGATGACCTTGCGAACCTGTTTCAGCCATTTTTCACCACCAAGGAAACCGGCATGGGTGTCGGCCTTTCGATCAGCCGGACCATCATCGAAACCCATGGCGGCCGGATGTGGGCTGAAACGAACGAATCCGGCGGCGCCACGTTCCGCTTCACCCTGCCCGCTGCGCCCGCCAAGGATCTGATCGATGTCGCAGGATAAGAACGTCTATGTCATCGACGACGATCCGGCGATGCGGGATTCGCTGGATTTCCTGCTGGGCTCGGCCGGTTTCCGCGTGCGCGTTTTCGATTCCGCGCAAGTGTTTCTGGACGAACTCGCAGCGCTGGAGCCCGGCTGCGTGGTGACGGACGTGCGCATGCCCGGCATCGACGGGATGGAGATTTTGCGCAGGGTAAACGCGGGCGCGCGAAAGCTTCCCGTGATTGTCATGACGGGGCATGGCGACGTGCCGCTGGCGGTCGAAGCGATGAAACTGGGCGCGCTCGATTTTCTCGAAAAGCCGTTCGAGGATGAGCGGCTGATCGGAATGATCGAGACCGCGCTCTCGGAGCAGCAAAACGGCTCGAAAGGTGATGCAGCCTCGGCTGACATGGCGGCGCGGGTGGCGAGCCTCACCCAGCGCGAGCGCCAGGTGATGCAGGGGCTGGTGACGGGGCAGTCCAACAAGACGATCGCCAGGGAATATGACATCAGCCCGCGCACGGTCGAGGTCTACCGGGCCAACGTCATGACCAAGATGCAGGCCGGCAACCTTTCCGAACTGGTCCGGTTCGCGATCCGGGCGGGATTCGTCGAAGATTGAGCCAAGTCAATTCGGCGGAGGGCAAACCGGCTAGTTTGTCCGGATGATTGTTGCCCAAAACAGCCCCGATAATGAAGGCGGTACAGGCTCCCCGCCGAGAAAAACGATGATCTACGTCGTCGATGACGACTACGACGTCCGGACATCGCTGCGATTTTTGCTGGAGACCGAAGGCTTCGACGTCCGGACCTTCCGTAGCGGATCGGCGTTGCTCGGCTCCTCGACCCGGCATCGGGCGGATTGCCTTGTGGTGGACTACAAGATGGCCGACATCGACGGGCTGGAATTGGCCCAACGGTTGCGACGCCTCGACGTCTCGACCCCGATCGTCATGATCACGGGGTATCCGGACGAAAACATCTCCGCCAAGGCCAGTTCTGCCGGGGTGCGCCAGGTGCTGTTGAAGCCCAATCTGGAGGAAAATCTGGTCGAATGCGTTCGAAACGCGATCGATGCGCGGGACGCGACAGGCCAGCCCTGACGAGCAGGCCCTGGTCAACTCCGTATGATCCCGTAAGGGGGTGGCCTTAGGATATCGACCGAAATATCGGGCTACCGCAATCGTCCTTACACAAAAGCCATCCCACATCGAGGAGATGGCCAATGCTCACCCAGTCGATCACCACCCCGTCCGTCCCGGCCGCCAAGGGCTTCCGCGGCCCCGGCCCCCAGGCTGCCCCCGCCATCGACCAGTTCGGTCTGATCGCCAGTTGCGCAGGTGTGATCGCCACCGAATATTCCTACCGCAAGGACGAGGAAATTTACGGCGAAGGCGAGCCTTCTGAATACGTCTATCAGGTGATCCGTGGCGCCGTTCGCACCTACAAGCTCCTCAATGACGGGCGGCGCCAAATAGGCGCTTTCCTGCTGCCGGGCGACGTGTTCGGCCTCGATTCCGGATCGGCCCACCGATTGACTGCCGAAGCCATCGTCGACACCACGGTCCGGCTGGTCAAGCGCCACAACCTCGAAGCCGCTGCGGGCTCGAATGTGAAGGTTGCCCACAATCTCTGGACCATGACTGCGAGCGAACTCCGGCATGCCGAAGATCACATGCTGCTGCTCGGCCGCAAGACCGCGATGGAAAAGGTTGCCACCTTCCTGCTGGAGATGGATCGCAGGCTCGCCAAGGCCGGCATGATGGCGCTGCCGATGTGTCGCCGTGACATCGGCGACTATCTCGGGCTGACGCTGGAGACTGTCTCGCGCACGCTTTCACAACTCAGCGACCAGGGCGTCCTGGTGTTTTCGAGCGCCCGTCAAATCGTGCTGCGCAATCGCCGGCGGCTGGCCGACATGGACGCCTGAGCGCAAACCGCGACCCGGATACCGGAGGGCAAGATGAACAGTTACCGCGTTTCCTTCTACAAGGATCTCCTGAATTCGGACGGCCATAGTTTCAAGTGCCTCCAGCGCCAGGTCGACGTCCAGTCGGACGGCCCATCGCAGGCGCTGGTGTTGGCGGAACGGCTGGTGGACAACGAGCGGCTGAACGCCGACTGCGTCGAGGTGGTACATCTAGCGGATGACCATCGCGAGTTTGCAAACCCGTCGAACCACTCATCCCCGCCCTGCAAGCACACTTGGAGTCGAACGAACTGACGGCGACGTCGCTGCCTTGGTTCGTGGCCGATTCAGAGTTTATCAGAAGCGGCGCGCCGAGCAGAACGCCCTCGAATAGGCGGCGGCAAATCCGAGAAATGCCGCAGCCCAGGCAATGCCGGCGACAGTCAGCAACGCTTGGGTATGCTCGACTTCCAGCGCCGCGCAGACCCTCGCCAGAGCAGCGACGAGCACCGATGCATAGATCAGGTGCGTCGCCGCCGATGCCTCCAGCCGCCGCCCGGTATGACCCAGCGTGGCCCTGCTCATCACCGCGAGCGTCATGGTGCCGATCGCGCCCCCCGTCCATGCGTGGAGGCCGGCGCTCGGCGCAACCAGATCGAACGCCGAGAGCGCGGCGAGGATGAACCCAATCGGAATGAATGCATAGGCGACGTGCAGGATCAGCACCAGCCGGTCCGCGAACGTGCGGTAGCCGGTCCAGCGCACCAGGCGAACAATGTGCATCAACCCGCAGGCGATCAGCAGCACGCCCGTGGTCCGGTCCTGCGGTCGTGCCAGCCAGAGCAATAGCACGAGCACGGTAAAGGTCATCGTCGCGGCATCGAAGCGGCCGAACGGCGATGGCATCCTGCCCGGCCCCTGCCGCGCCAGCCAGTTGCGGGTGAAACTCGGAATGATGCGTCCGCCGATCAGCGCGATCAGGACGATCACCATGGCGACACCGCCATGCGCTGCGTACTCAGCGTGCCCGGCGAAATGTGCCTCGAGGTGAAACGCGAGGTTTACGGCGGCGAGCAGGCTGACAATGACGACGACCTGAAGGTTGCCCCACTTCCTGCCCGCAATGATCTCGCGCGCGGCAGCAGCCGCAAGCACGATCAGAAACAGCGAATCGATCGCCGCTGCCAGGCCCCAGCCGATCCACGCCGAAACGCTGACCGCTACTCGTCCCGCAACCCAGATCGAGAACAGCAACACCAGCGGTCGCCCCTGCAGCGGCAGCCTGCCGGTCCAGTTCGGCACTGCCGTCAGCAGGAAGCCGGCGACGACGGCGGCGATATATCCGAACAGCATCTCGTGAACATGCCAGTCTTGCGGCGCGAACGCCGTGCCCAGTTGCAGCGTCCCGAAGAAGGCCGGCAACCACACCAGCATGGCGGCGCCGCCATAGATCGACCCGAAGAAGAAGAATGGCCGGAAGCCGTACGAGAACAGCGCCGGCCCCCGGTAATCCCTCAAACGCGCGACAGACATGACCTTGACCCTGGTGAAGCCCGGAAGAGTCGCCGGGATGGCCGCCCTTCCTTTTTCGAGGCGTGTCTACTTCGCAGCCGTCTTGTTGGCGGCGAGCCTCTCGAACAGCGTCGCGAATACCTGCTTGGCCTTCCCGACCTGGGGGACCGCCTTTGCCTGCTCTTCATTGGCGGGGGTCCCCACCACAACCATGGCCACCATGCCCATGGCGTAATGCGGCGCGCATTTGACGCCATAGATGCCGGACTGGTCGAATTTCACGGTGACATCCTCGTTCATCTTCCCTGCGAAGGTCGTCCCGCCGTCCGGAAGCATACCCTTGATGGTCTCGGCATTGTGGCTCTTGTCGGTCGAAACGAACTTGACGGTGTCGCCGGGCGCGACCTTGATCAGGGCAGGCTCGAACACCATCAGGCCCTCGGCCCCTCTGTTGAGCATCTTGACTTCGACCTCGGCCGCCAAAGCGCCACCGGCCATCGCCATGGCCACGCCAACCGCTGCCGCCACCAAACACCTGCGCATTTCTGTCTCCTGTCGATCGGTTTGGGTCACCAGCGGACCCCATGAAGGAAACTGTTAATCCTTCACCGCCAGACATAGTTTGCTGCAGCGCAAGCCTACGATCGATTTTTGCGATGTATAATGGCCGGTGACCGCAGTCCCCTGTCCCGCCGTTTCGCGGACGCATCCGGAAGAGTTTGATGGCTTCCCTCGACCGTTCCATTGTCGCCAACGTCCCCGTGTTCGCCGGATTTAGCCCAGGCGATCTCGATGTGCTCTTGCGCGAAGCGCGGTCGGTCCGATATCCGAAGGAAAGCAGCGTCTTCGACCAGGGCACGGAAGCGCACTCGTTTTTCGTGTTGCTGCACGGACATCTGAGGGTCGAGAAGACGACGCCGCAAGGACAGCAGATCGTGGTTCGGTATGTGTCGGCGGGCGAACTGTTCGGCGTTGCGCAAGCCATGGGACTGAGGGAATACCCGGCGACCGCTATCGCTGTCGTCGACAGCGTCGCACTGTGCTGGCCTTCAAAGGCGTGGCCGCAACTCATCGCACAGTTTCCGGCGCTGGCAGCCGGAGCGCTGCAGACCGTCGGCAACCGATTGCAGGATACCCAGGCCCGTGTCCTGGAAATGTCCAGCGAACAGGTCGAGCAGCGCGTCGCGCATGCGCTCCTGCGCCTCGCCAAACAGGCCGGCCGAAAGGTCGAACGGGGCGTCGAGATCGACTTCCCGATCAGCCGCCAGGACGTCGCCGAAATGACCGGCACCACCTTGCACACCGTGAGCCGAATTCTCAGCGCGTGGGAGCAGCAAGGCTTGGTCGAGGGTGGACGGCAGCGCATCGTCCTGCGCGAGCCGCACAAGCTGTTCGGGCTGGCGGAAGGCCGCAGCAAGGATTGACTGCTCGACGCTAGGCACCGCCGGCCACCGATCGCAGCTTCAGCAGAATGGCGTGAGCGTCGATGCCGTATTCGCGGCACGCTTCTTCGACGCTGTGAAATGCCGCGATCGGGCAGCCGACGCAGTCCATCCCGAAATCCAGAAACACCCGAACGGAATCCGGCCAGCGGTTCATCACCTGCTCGACCGTCATGTCCAACGTGAGTGCGCGCTTCCACATGCTGCCATGTGTAGACGCGTCACGGCGCGCTTCGTTGTGCGGCGACAAACAGCGAAGCAATTCGGCATTCCGGAAGAAGGTTGCTCTTGCGCAAAGAGCACTTGCTGCACCAGGCGCATAAGGGGGACACGGATTTCAGAAGCCGAAAGGATCGTGTCATGATTACCCGCCGTACCGCATTGCTGGGCGCTGCCGTCGCCGCCCTTGTGGCCACCGCCCCGGCACTGGCCGCCGACGATCTCAAGCTGCCGCGGCAGGCCGTCGAACTGGTTGCGCCGCCCTTCGTGCACCCGCACGAACAGGCCACAAAGGAAGGTCCCAAGATCATCGAGTTCAAATTGACGATCAGGGAAAAGGAAGTCGTCATCGACGACGCTGGCACCAAATTTCAGGCCATGACGTTCAACGGCTCGATGCCTGCGCCGATGATGGTGGTCCATGAAGGCGACTACGTCGAGGTGACGCTGGTCAATCCCGACACCAATACGATGCCGCACAATATCGACTTCCATTCTGCCACCGGAGCGTTAGGTGGCGGCGCGCTGACCCACGTCAACCCCGGCGAGCAGGTAGTGCTGCGCTGGAAGGCAACGCGTACCGGTACGTTCGTCTACCACTGCGCGCCCGAAGGCATGATCCCTTGGCACGTCGTCTCCGGCATGCACGGCACCGTGATGGTGCTGCCGCGTGACGGGTTGAAAAATCGCGAGGGCAAGCCGCTGCGTTACGACCGCGTCTACTACATCGGCGAGAACGATCTCTATGTGCCGAAGGATGCGAACGGAAAATACAAGAGCTACGACACGCCCGGCGAAGCTTTCGCCGACACCACGGAGGTGATGCGCAAGCTGATCCCGACGCATGTCGTGTTCAACGGCAAGGTCGGCGCGCTGACGGGCAAGAACGCGATGACCGCCAAGGTCGGCGAAACCGTCCTGATCGTGCATTCGCAGGCCAATCGCGACTCGCGGCCGCATCTGATCGGCGGTCACGGCGATTACGTCTGGGAGACCAGCAAGTTCATCAACCCCCCGGAAAAGGATCTCGAGACCTGGTTCATCCGCGGCGGTTCGGCGGGCGCTGCGCTCTATACGTTCAGGCAGCCCGGCATCTACGCCTACGTCAATCATAATTTGATCGAGGCGGTCGAGCTTGGCGCCAGTGCGCACTTCAAGGTCGAAGGCGAGTGGAACAACGATCTGATGAAGCAGGTCAAGCCTCCCGGGCCGATCCTGCCCGGCAAGTCCAGCGCGGCTGACGCGGTGGTGCTGACCAGGTAATCCCCTTGCGGCCTGCAGCACAAACTGCAGGCCGCAACTGCAAAGGAATCCGGCGATGCTATTCGCCATGAAAATCAAGATCGCGATCACCCTCGCCGCCTTGGCGAGCCCTGTCGCATTCACGGTGGCGCCCGTTGATCATGGCAGCGTCGACGCCGGAATCACCACCATTCCAGCCAGACCGTTTCAGTATCGGATGGCCGGCGACTTTTCACGTAACGGCAAGCCGGCGGAAGCGCCGCTGCGCGACATGCTGATATCAGGCGGCGTCAGGATCATGACGAGCCAGGTCACATCGCGCGAGTATGCGCTTTGCGTCGATGACGGCACGTGCCCTCGCATCCCCCATGCATCGGGAGCGGCGGATCGTCCCATGGTTGGCGTGAGCTGGCGGGATGCAACGGCCTACGCCGACTGGATCACGAAAAGGACGGGCGTCGTGCATCGACTGCCGACCGATGAGGAGTGGGTATTCGCCGCCGGCGAGAAAGCCCGCGACGAAGCGCTTCCGCTTGCCGATCCGGTCGATCCGGCACAAGCCTGGATCGCGCGTTACGAGGCCGAAGCCAACCGGGCGCGCCCTGTCGCAACTGATCCGCAACCGATCGGCACGTTCGGCCGCAACGAGAGCGGCATCAACGACGTCGGCGGCAACGTCTGGGAATGGACCAGCACGTGCTTCCTGCGGATGACGCTGCAGCCGACGGGAGCGGCTCAGGTCAGCAATACCAATTGCGGAGTCCGCGTCGTGCAAGGCGCGCACCGGACCTATATGACCGATTTTATCCGGGACCCTCGCACGGGCGGCTGCGCCGCCGGCGTCCCGCCTGCAAATCTCGGATTCCGGCTGGTGGTCGAGGACCGGAACTGGCCAAAGCTGCGCCGGATGATCGTGGCAAGCCTCAGGTCGAATTGAGCTTTGCAATGGTCCACACCGCCCCGATGTTCATACTTCGACCCGAGAAGATCTGTTCACAGACCGTTCTTGATCTTCCGACCACCAGATGCTTGATGTCGCTGCATCGGAAGGGTGGCCGAGTGGTTTAAGGCACCGGTCTTGAAAACCGGCGTGCCTGCAAGGGTACCGTGGGTTCGAATCCCACCCCTTCCGCCAAAAATTCCGGATAATGATCTGATACTATTACCATATTGCGGAGGGTCAGTACGCTCGACGATGCGGATCAGCCCCGTCGCTGCGCTGATTCCGTGTGGACTCTAGGTCACCGCCTCAAAACTGGCCCCAAACGGCCGAGGGATTACCACTTTTACCCGTCCCCAATGCTCCCTATCTTGCCTTGCCGTCTGGGGGAGCGCCATGGAGCTATTTCGCGCCGAGAAGGTTGCCACCGTCGTGGACCAGGCCACCAAGACCTGCCGCTTCTGCGATGAAAAACTCCGGCATGTCAGGGCGGTGGTGATTTCCGACACCGGCGCTGTCATCCACATGTTCGAATGCCGGTGCGGCGAGCGCACTTGGACCGACTAGGAAGGTTGGCGGCCATTGCGATTGATAACGCGCTCGCTGCGAGCGGCGGCCCGCCCGGCCTGAAGCAAAAATCCTTTACGGGCCTCTCCTCCCCGTTGAACCTTTTTTGCGGCCGGGCAGACACACATCTGAGGTCCCCCAAGCCTCGCAAGCCCACATTGAAAGCCCCGCTTCCCCCAAGGCGGGGCTTTCGCTTTTGTCGGGGTCTGCGGATCGACTGCGTCGTCCATTCGCCCAGCAGGCGTATGGCGCCTGATGGCGGTTCCAGAATTAACCTCCATCGCGGACATCAAGCTTAACGCGCGACTTTCGTTGCGGACGTCCCAAACAAGCCTAGCGTGGCCGCAGTCGCGCAGATTGGCCGCCCCCCAGTATGGCCTGCGTACTGTGCGATCAGGGGTCGCTTCGTGCCCTCGAGGCGGCCCCGCCCTCCACAAGACAAAGGCCACGCGGGCGTTACGCCGCATGGCCTGATGCCGGGACTGTCCCGCTCCTCGCAAGATTCCGTCGCCGCTCAATCAACTGCGAAGCCTTCAGAATGTTCCCATAACCAAAGAAGCCCGCCGGGTTGAGTCGACGGGCTTCCTACGCGGTTACGCTACTAAGTCCTCGCGGGCCTTGGGAGCGATCCGCGATTGCTGAGACGGTACAGCGCAGCGGTTAAAAAAGTGCAGATGGTCGTGCGGCGTGAGGCTTCGACCTCTGTCGCCATGCATCCTTGTCTGGAAGAATCTCGTGCGGACAACCGAGCCCCTGGCGCTTGCGTGCTGACTAATAGCGCGACAGGCGCATGGTCGCATTGCGCACGCATTTGATGAGCCGCCAGTCGCAGCGCAGACACTTGCTCTGATGGCCTCCCCAGTCGCCTGCTCCTCCGGCCCTGTCGGCGCATCTGCCCAGGCAATTCGCCGCCTGGTCTTCACAGCGCCGGTGCTGTGCTTGTCCCGGAGAGTTTAGCAGCAATCCCGTACCAACAAGCGTGATCGCGAAAACAAGGAGCCGTGTCATGGTCGAACCTCCTGGAAAGGCGCGCCCTCGCTCGGAATACTAACGTCCCGATCGAACCAAATCCAGCAAGGCAGGACAGCGGCGATGTCGGGCTGCGCGGAGAACCGTGCAGCGAACGACCGCAGGGCTCGGCAGCCGAAAGCAGAAAAGCCGTTCGATCGGCGACGTCGAAAAAACGACTCACGAATGATGCGTTACGATCAATATAGCAATAAGCGCATCTTTATGTCGTCATAACTAGCGGTTGTTCGAATAAAGGCAGCCTGCGACGCTTTTTTTTCGCGCTCCGCCAAACTTAGTTTCGCGTTAAGGCACCTGCTGCAATCTGGCTCTCGGGCGGATCATGATACTCCTGAAATGGGAGGGGCATCAGTGGCTTGGGGCAATCGAACAATGGCTGGCGCTGGTATTTTCCTACTTTTTTATGGGCAGAATTACGGTCATTTGGCCGTAAAACCCACGGACTGCGTTGGTGGCCTGTCGAAGGTTGGGCGAATGTGTGACTGAAATGTCATAGGGGATTTGAGTTCCATTTGTTAGCCTACAAACTCAATTGAAACATTGGGCGATCCGGGGTCGGCATGACCCCGGTTTCTTCGAAGCGTTATACGGGGCAGGGCCAGGATGAAATCGGCATTTTTCGCGTTCGCCAGCATCTTGGCCACAACTGCGGCTGTTTCCGCTCAGCCTTTTTCCATCAACGATGCGCTGAAGCAGGCAACCCTGACCAACCCGGGTGTCGGCGAGGCGTCCGCGAATCGACGCGCCACGGAATCGGAGCTTCGTCAGACCCAAAGCACACTGCTGCCGCAAGTTCGTCTGGAGGCGCGGTACGGTCCCGAGAAGTTCGACCAGAGCGCCGCGGTTGTGAGTTCGTCGGCCACGCCAATACCAGCGCCGGGAGCCGGCGGTTGGCGCAACGGATCTCAAGGATCGGTCGTCGTACGGCAGGTGCTGTTTGACGGCTTTGCATCGATCAATGACATCTGGCGCCAGTCGGCCAGGGTCAACGCGGCAGCCTTCCGGGTCCGGGAGCGAACCGAACTGATCGCGCTGGATGCAGCGGAAGCTTACGTTGATGTGGTCCGCTATCTGCGTCTCGTCGAACTTGGGCAGCAAAATGTTGCCATCCATGAAAGGATATTCTCGAACGTCAACTCGCGTTTTTCGGGTGGACGTGCCGGCGAAGGCGATCTGGAAACGGCGCGGGAGCGGGTCGAGAACGCCCGCGCGACGTTGGCGGAATTCCGCAGGAGCCTCGACGAGGGTCGCGCCAAGTACCGCAGGGTCGTTGGACTGGAGCCGCACAATCTCCGCTTCCCGGCCCCCCTGTCGGGATTGCCGACCACCAGGGATGAGGCGTTGGCTGTAGCCGTTCGCTTCAATCCGACGATCAGGGCGGCGCAATCCGACGTTGACGCGGCCAAGTATGCCTTCAAGGTTACCGACGGCGCTTTTGTCCCCAACCTGTCGCTGGAGGGCCGCGCTACTCACTCCGACAACACCTACCCGTATCTGGGGGTCACGCATGACGACTATAGCGGCAAGGTCGTCATGTCCTGGGACATCTTCCGCGGCGGCCAGGATGCATGGCGTCGTAACGAGATGGCCGAGCGCCATACCGAAGCGACCATGCGTCACGCGCGGTTGCAGCGCGATGCGCTCGAGTCGATCGACAAGGCCTGGGCCGCGCGTACGGTCACGGCAACGCGCGTTGCAGCCTTAACGCGTCAATTGCAGGCGGATCGCAAAGCCATCGCGGCCTATGACAAGGAATACGAACTCGGCCAGCGCTCGTTGATCGATCTGCTGAATGCGCAGAACCAGTATTTCAACGCCGCCGTCTCGCTGACGTCGTCGCGCGGCGTCATCGTTTTCGCCGACTATCAGATGCTGGCGGCGATGGGCACTTTGCTTGAATACCTCAAGGCGCCACCTCCGGTGGACGCTGCGCCGGTCGATTTGATGCCGATCGGCCTGCCCGCCTACACGCTTCCCACGCCTCGCGTGAATCTGCCCCAGACCGGTTCTGAACCGCTCCGGGTCGCGACTCCGGCCGTTGCGCCTTCCGCTGTCCCCCTCGCCTATGCCGCTGCCAGCGAGCCGCGGGACGCCTTTAGTGACCGCTGGCATCGCGGATCGGCCGTAGCGCGAATGCTCGGAGCGCCGGAGTGGTTCGCCCAGAAGAACGGCCTGGCGCCAAACCTGGTCACGAGCCACGTCGATCCGACGGTGCAGCCCTCGATGTCCTATGCTTCGGCGAATGACGACAAGCCACACTGGCTGCTGTCGGCGTTTCCCCCCAACAGGAAGTAAACGCGTTAAGGTTTATCCTGTGTGAGTAGGCCCCGGCGCGACGACGGCGCCGGTTCCTGTATTAACTGTCTGACAGGATAGCTGAATCCGGCGTGTGTTTGGTAAAGCGAACTACTATATTCTGACAATTGTTAGCCGCGCCCCGGTTCGGCGGGACTTGTTCATGATCAGAGGCATTTGCTTTGTTCTCGCGGACCCCCAAGCAGGCTGAAGCCCGGCCAATTGAACCAGTTGAAGATGCGTCGGACAGGATCATTGGACCTGCCGATCTCAGCACGCCCAGGTCCGATCCCCTCGCCGACCCCCTCGCCGCTTCCCTGACTTATCTGGCCGCCCATCACGGCCGCGCCGTGAGCAGGGAGGCTCTGTTGGGCGGCCTTCCGATTCTCGATGGACGGCTCTCGGTGGCCTTGTACGACCGGGCTGCCCGGCGGGCCGGACTGGAGACCGAGGCGATCAAGCGGGATATTGCCGACATCCCCGCGATCGTTCTTCCAGCGGTCCTGGTCATGCGCACCGGTAGGGCGCTGATACTCCTCGGGATCGATACGGTTAATCAGAGCGTCAAGGTTCTGGATCCAACGAAGCAGGATGATGCCTCGAAGGTCGTGAGCATCAAGGAACTCAGCGCCGACTATACCGGCTACACTTTCCTGGTGAGGGCCGCTGCCGAGGCCAATGCACGTGCCGTTGCCGCCGGAGATCTGCCTCGCAACCATTGGTTCTGGTCGGTAGTCAAGGTCCACTGGCGCAGCTACGGGCACATCGCGCTGGCGGCACTCCTGATCAACATTCTCGCGCTGGCGATGCCCCTGTTCACCATGAGCGTGTACGACCGGGTCATTCCCAACGGCGCCATTCCATCGCTCATTGCATTGTCCGTCGGCATGGGCATTGCGGTCGTATTCGACTTCGTGCTGCGGGCAGTACGGAGCCGCATGATCGATGTCACCGGCAAGACCATGGATGTCGTACTGGCGGCGAATATTTTCGAGCACGTCATGGCGGTCAAGATGGCGCAGCGGCCGGCCTCGGTCGGCATCCTCGCCAATCAGTTGCGCGACTTCGACTCGGTACGCGAGTTCTTCACCTCCGGCAGCATCGTGTCGGCGACCGATCTCTTGTTCGCCATGCTGTTCCTTGCCGTGCTGTTCACGATCGCAGGGCCGCTGGCATGGATACCTTTGATCATGCTGCCGGTCATGATCGCGGTCGGCTTCATCATGCAGCGGCCGCTCGATCGGGCGATGAAACGGCTGCAGGCGGAATCCGCCGCGCGTCACGGCGTGCTGGTTGAATCCCTCTCGGGTCTCGAGACCGTCCGCGCCACCGGCTCGGAAGCCCGCATGCAGACCGCCTGGGAGCGTTCCGTCGCAGCCACGGCGAGATCGGGCGAAGATGTGCACTTCTGGTCCTCGCTGACATTGACCAGCGCCAGTTCGGCTCAACAGATAACCAGCCTGTTGATGGTCATCATCGGCGTGTTTCTCATTCTCGACGGCAAGCTCTCGGTGGGCGCACTCGTTGCCGCCAACATGCTTGCCGGCCGCGTGCTGGGACCGATCGCCGGCATTGCCTCGATCATCACGCGCGGCACCCAGACCCTGGCGTCGCTCAAGTCAATCGACCGCATCATGTCGCTGGAGCGGGAGCGATCGCCCGAGCGGGCCTACGTTACCCGCAAGATCAACGAAGGACGCATCAGCTTCGAGAATGTCAGTTTCAGCTATCCCAACGCCCCGGGCAAGGCGCTGGACAAGGTCACGTTCAAGATCGAGGCGGGCGAAAAGATCGGCATCATCGGCCGCGTCGGCTCAGGCAAGACCACGGTGGGCCGCCTCCTGCTTGGATTCTATGAAGCGCAGGAAGGCCGCATCCTGGTCGACGGCGTCGACTCCCGCCAGTACGACCCGTCCGACCTGCGCACGGGAATTGGATTTGCCTTGCAGGATACCGACCTGTTCTTCGGTAAGCTGCGCGACAACATCGCGCTCGGAAAGCCGCACGCGACCGACGAGGAAGTGCTCGCGGCCGCGCGGCTCGCCGGCGTCGAAAGCTTCATCGCCGGTCATCCGATGGGCTACGACATGCCGATCTCCGAGGGAGGTCGCAGCCTCTCCGGCGGCCAGAAGCAGGCGATCGGACTGGCGCGTGTGCTTATCAGGAAGCCGCGGGTGCTGTTTCTCGACGAGCCGACCGCGCATTTCGACGTCCGCAGCGAAAACGAATTCCTCGAACGGTTGAAGGCGCTGCGCGACGAGCGGATGACGATCATCATCTCGACGCATCGTCTCTCGCTGCTCGGCATGGTCGACAGGCTGCTGCTGTTCGACAACGGCCGCCTGGTCGCAGACGGACCGCGCGACAAGGTCATGGCGATCCTTCAGGGCAAGCCCGCCCCGGCTCCGGCGGAAAGCTTTGCCGGCGTTGCAACCCGGGTGCAGAAGCCAAATGCCGCCAACTGATTTTGCATTCGCAAACGATATCCGTGCCGCAGCTGCGCTACGCACCCCGCGGACCTCCCGCATGCTGCTGATTACGTTCCTGGCCATGCTGGTAGCGTTCCTGACGTGGGCGCATTTCGCAGTGCTGGACGAGGTCAAGCGCGGCAACGGCCGCGTCGTGCCCTCGCGGCAAACCCAGGTGGTGCAGAGCCTCGAAGGCGGTATCGTCGGAGAAATCCTCATCCAGGAGGGTGCGATCGTACAGCAGGGGCAATCCCTGATGCGCATCGACGACACCAAATTTGCTTCCGAGTTCGGTGAAATAAGGGAGCGGCGCGCCGCGATGGCAGCCCGTGTCGCAAGGCTCGAGGCGGAGGCGCAGGGACGCAGCGAGGTCACCTTCCCCGATCAGCTCGACACGGTGGTGCCGGCCTCAGTCGCCACCGAGACCAGCGTGTTCAAACTGCGCGCGCAGAAAGTGGCGCAGGACGTCGACGTGCTGAACCAGCAGGTCACGCGGCTCAGCGGCACCCTCAAACTGCTCGAGCGCGAGCTCACCCTCACCCGCCGGCTGTTCGAGCAGAAGGTCGTGCCCGAAATCGAAATGCTGCGGCTCGACCGTCAGGCGACGGAAATGCGCGGGCAGCTCGCCGAGGCGCAATCGAAGATAGCGAACACGCTCGCCTCCTTTCAATCGCAGGCCAACGAGGATCTCGCCAAGTCGAAGTCCGACCTCGCCGTGCTCGATGAAAACATCAAGTCCGCGCAGGACCGCGTGCGCCGAACCGACCTCAAAGCCCCCGTGCACGGGATCGTCAACAAGCTGAACGTCACGACCATCGGCGCGGTGGTGCAGCCCGGTGCCAACCTGATGGACATCATCCCTCTCGACGACTCGCTGCTGGTAGAAGGCAGGATCCGGCCGCAGGACATCGCCTTCATCCGCCCCGACCAGGACGCGGTGGTGAAGCTTTCCGCCTACGACTCCTCGGTCTACGGCTCCCTGAAGGGCAAGGTGGAACGCATCAGCGCCGATACCATCGTCGACGACAAGGCGGACAAGACCGAACGCCAGGAGACCTTTTACCGCGTGATGGTTCGGACCGAAAAGAATCATCTGGGAACCGCCAAGAACTCGCTGCCGATCATTCCGGGCATGATCGCCACGGTCGAAATTCTCACCGGCGAGAAGACCGTGCTGGATTATCTGCTCAAACCCGCGCGCAGCCTGCGCGATGAAGCCCTGCGCGAGCGCTGAGGCGCTCCGGATTGCTTAACAAAGAGTCAATTTTGGCCGCCCCATTTGGGGCGATTTGGAGCGATGCGGCCAACCTGTAGTTGACTGCTTTTTCTGTATTCCTTTGATTGCTAAGCCGATTTAACCCGGTCTAAGCCGCGCTGCCGTTAGCTGCGTCCCGATAACAGTTGTGGGAACGCGGATCGACGCTCAGACGTTGACTGACGTTCCCTGGAATGGGGACGTCGCGATGACACCGCGTCACGGATTGCGGAAGCTTGGCTTGTCCGGGCTTGCCGCTCTGGTTTGCGCTTTCAGCGTCAGCGCAGGTTCATCCGGCGTGATGGCCGCGGATGAGCCGAGCCTGGATCTGGCGCTGGAGTCGACGCCTCCTTCTCCGGACCGCGAACTGGCGCGGCCTCCTGCAACGTTTTTCAGTATCAATGCCGTTCTGGCAAAAGTGGACGGTCAGCGCGGCCGCGGTCCCGATGCGGTCCGGCTGGCCTCGCGGACAACAGCGAATGTCGCAACGGATGCGCCGCCTGCGCTGAATGAGGCGAAGCCGGTCGGCAAGGAGCCGTTCGGCCTGTTCACCTTTCGCGCGCCGGAAGGGATGCTTTGGCGCAAATGGCGGAACATCGAGACCGACATGGCGCGCGAGCAGCTAACGCTGAGCCGGTGCCGAACCGATGCGGAATCCTGCCCGCTCCACGCCGCCCAGTTCCTGCGCCTGATCGGGGCGGTCAACGCCAAGTCCGGGCGCGCCAGGCTCGAGGAGGTCAATCGCGCTGTCAACATGGCGATCCGTTACGTCAGCGACTACAGCCAGCACGGTGAAGCCGATCGATGGAGCGCGCCGCTTGCGAGCTTTGCTACCGCCAGGGGCGACTGCGAGGATTACGCCATCGCCAAATACGTGGCCTTGCGGGAAGCCGGTTTCGCTCGCGAAAACCTGCAGCTCTTGCTGGTGCGCGACCGCGCCGTCCGGCAGGATCATGCGGTGCTGGCCGCGCGCCTCGAGGATCGCTGGCTGATCCTGGACAACCGGCAATCGCCACTGATCGAAGATTCGAACGCTTCGAGCTTCACGCCCCTGTTCGCCATCAATCACGACGGGGTACATCTGTTCGCGGCGCCCTACGCCAGGCGTACGCTGCCCGACGGTCAGCGTGCGGCGGCCCCCGCTGCCGCCAGCGCGCGGCCGCCATTCGAATGGACCGGCGCGGAGCCGGTCGCGGAAGGCGCCTCGATGCCCAGCAGCCTGCCCTTGCTGATGTGAGCGCCAATCGCGGTGACTCTCCCCGCGCAGTTTCCCGGCCGGCGGCAGGGTGTTATGAGCGACGCAAGTGTCGGTTCGAGCGGAGCGCCGGTTTGACAAAGATCACCATTGCCACTCCTGCCTTTGGCGAGGTCTTCTACACACCCTACGTGCAAAGCCTGTTCCGGCTGATGAAGGCGTTCCAGCGCCGCAAGTGGGATTCGACCTTCTCCAGTATCGCCTATGCCGACATTGCCGAGAGCCGCAACTTTCTGTTGACCCGCTGGTTCGACAAGACCGACGCCACGCATCTGCTATTCATCGATGCCGACATGGGGTTTCCGGCCGAGCTCGTCCTGGAGATGGTCGATTTCGGCCGACCGGTGGTTGGCGTCATCTACCCGAAGCGGCAGATCAACCTCGAGCGCGTTGCCGAGCTCTCTGCGGCGGGCGAGCCGGCGAAGCGGGCAATTGCCCGGGGACACGATTACATCGTCCGCAAGAAGCGCGGCATGAGCATTGCCAGTCCACACGCGGGTTTCATGCAGGTCGACGGCTGTGGCGCGGGTGTGCTGTTGATCGCGCGTACGGCAATCGCGACCATGCTCGAGAAAATGCCGACGCTCAGTGATCCCGCGGCGAAGATCAACTCTCCCCTCGCCGCCGACCTCGACCGGTTGATCCGTGCCTTCGAGCCGGTCCGGGTCAACGGTGCATTGCTGTCGGAGGATTTTTCATTCTGTCATCGCTGGAACGCGTGCGGCGGCGAGGTCTGGGTCAATACCGCCCACGAGATCGAACATATCGGCCTGCACCGGTTCAAGGGCCGCTATTCCGATGTCGGAACGCAAGCCACACCGGCACAGCCGCTTCAGGTGCGGATTCCACAGCGCGGCACCCAGCCCAAGGCGCGCGTCAGCCAGCGCGTCAAGATCGTGGCCGACCCGAACCGAAAATAGACGGCCACATCCCAAGGCACATCGGCTGCAAGGCCGGCGGCGGGACCTCGTAGCGAATGATCGGCTGGAGTAAATCGATCCCGCATAAAAAGATCCGCCGGCTACAGCCGGCGGATTTGTCGTTCAAACGTCGGGCGGTTACGACGCCGCCAGTTGCATCGCAAGCGCGGCCTGCTCATGCATGATCGTGATGGCAGCGGGCGTCGTCGCGCCGGCATCCACGCCCGCATGCCCCGCTTCGGCCTCCTGCGTCTGCGGCGCCGGAGCGTGATCTGCCCCAGGCTGTTGCAGCCCGCTGAGGTCGATATCGCCACCGCCGTAATCGATCTCCGCCGCCACCGCCGCGAATGCCGACAGATCATGATCTTCCGCAGGATGGCTGTCGGGCTGGGCAGATGCCGTGCCAAGGGAGGCATCCAGATCCACTTCGACAAAGGTGCCCGTGCTGCCGTCCGCATAAGTGAAGCTGCCGGTGCCCGCGATGTGCTGGCCGTCGATCGGCGCGCCGCCCGGCGTCGTGCTCAGGCTGATGCTGGTGACGCCGAGATCGCCGAGCGTCGCCAGTTCGCCGGTCTCGCTGACGCCGTTGTGGTTGGCGTCCTGCCAGACCACGAGGTCGCCGAAGGCCTGATCCTGGCTGTCGATCACGCCGTCATGGTTGCCATCGAGGCTCGCAAGCGCCGCAATGCCGTCGGCAAATTGGCCGCCGTTGAAGTTCGGCGTGAACAGTTCCTTGCCGCCTTCGATCTTGCCGGAGCCGTCGAGATCAAACGCGAGGATGCCGTCTTCACCGTTGGCAGTCCAGGCAATCTGGTCCTGGACGCCGTCGTGGTTGATGTCGAACCCGACGCCGTTCTCCAGCGACGTGAACGAAATTCCATGCTGGCCGAGATCGAGCACGATCGGGTCGGCCGTCGCCACGAAGTTGGCATCGGATAGATTTCCGAAACCAACACCGGTGAGCGTCATGACGTGCTCAAGGGTGAAGCTGCCGGTACCAAGATTCGATCCACTACCGCTGATCGTGGAACCCACGTTCATCGTGTAGATGCCCGCGTCCGCGCCAGCCGTATTGTTCGAGTAGACGATGACCGTGTAAGTACCAGCCGCGATGTCATCGATCGCATTGGCGATGACGGTTTCGATGGCAGCTCCGTTTCCGTCCAGCGTCAGGTTCGGACTGGTAAACGCACCCGTCAACTCGATCACTTCTCCCGGGTTGTCGGCATCCGCCGCGCTGATGTTCGTGAACGTCCCATTCGCAATCGCGGCACCGTTGAACGTCACAGCGATCTTGTCGTTTGCCACGGCGAAATGGGAAACGGTGGCAACCGTATTGTGCGTGTCGCCCATCGAAGTGTGGTTGAAGACGATCTTGTCTGCAGCACTGTCGATTCCAAGATCGATGCTCCACGCCGTGGTCGTGATGCCCGCGTTGATCATCACCGTATCGCCGCCGGTGCCGGCGATGATCGTGCCGCCCCCCGCATTGGCCGTGATTGAAAAGCCTTCGGTCTGGTTCGAAAGGTTCAACGTCAATCCCGGGGCGTTGACCACAACCTTCTCGACGTTGACGATCTGGGCGTTGCCCTGACTTGTGAAACTGCCGTCGAAGCGGAGCGTATCCGTGCCGTCGCCACCGTCCATCACATAGTCGTTCTGGTCAGCGACGATCGTGTCGGTGCCGCCGCCAGCGAACACGATATCCACGCCACCCTTCCCGTCGAACGTATCGCCATCGCCGTCGCCAACGAGGATCTCGTTCGACGCCGTGCCGGTGACGTCACCGCCGCCGTTCTTGTTGAACACCTCGACGCTACCGGTATCCGTCGACGTGCCGTTGGAAGCGGTGTAGTCGAACGAACCGCCGTTGGCGCTGCTTCCGTCGTCGATGTTAACGACGTTGCCTGCCGGGTTCGCCACATCAAGGCTGTCTTCATTAGACACGCCGGTGACGTCCAAACTCCCGCTTTCGGTCGTATCGTTGTGCAGCAGCGCCCACTCCGGAACATTGAAGGCGGTGCCATCGAAGTTGGTCCGGATGATGTCGTTGACCGCGGTTACCTCGTTCACATTGTTGACCGTGACCGTAATGCTCTGCGTGTCGGTACCGCCGTTGCCGTCCGAGACCTGGACGGTCACAAAATAGACATTGTCGTTGTCGGTTCCGCCGATATCGTTGGGAGCCTCAAAGTTCGGAGCAGACGTGAACTTCAGCGCGCCGGTCGACGAATTGATCGTGAACCTGCTGAAGTCCGTTCCCGGTGTATTGACGATCGAGTAGGTCAGGGTCTGCCCGGCATCCGGATCGGTGGCGTCGATATCAGTCACCGCTGTGGTGTTCTCGTTGATCGAGACGCTGAACGCGGCTCCACCATTCGGTGCGATGATCGTCGGCGCATCGTTCGCCGCGTTCACGGTGACGCTGGCCGTATCGGTGGCGCTCGAGAAGGCGGTGCTGCCGCCGTTGGTCGAGGTATTCACCTTCGTGCCTGCGGTGCCCGTTGTCTCATCCCACGCGCGGAATGTTATGCCGTCCGTGACTGTGCCGCTGAAGTTGGCGGCCGGCTGGAAGTACAGCCGGGTGTCGCCGTTGGCTTCGAGCAGCAGTGCGCTGCTGTTGCTGACCGCACCGACCGCAGTCCAGGTCGTTCCGCCGTTGGTCGAATAGAACCAGGTACCATTGGCGCTGTTGGTGCCGGTGATGGCGATGCCGAGACCCGGACCATCCGCGTCCGTCACGTTGTTGATGCCGCCGCCACCGGTCAGGTCCACCAGCGACGAGACCAGCGTGCCCACCGCGCCGGAGGGCGCGACCGCATCTTCGGTGATCGCCACGAGGAACGGTGACGCGTTGGCGTCGAGAACCGGCGCACCGTTCACGTTGTCGATATTGATCGTCAGCGTGGACGACACCGTATCCCCATCGTTGTCCGTCAGGGTGTAGGTGAACGGACGGCTGAAGTCGGCCGCGATATTGGTCGGCGGCGTGTAGACGTAGGTGCCGTCGTCGAGGTCGACGACGAAGCTTTCGCCGGCGCTGCCGGAGAACGTGATCGTCAGCTTGTGGGTCGCGGTATTGAAACTGTAGGCGTTCTGGCCCGAGCCCAACTCGGTGATCGAGTTGCTCGTGGGGCTGTAGGAATAGATCTTGCCGTCGATGGCGATCGATTTCACGTAGCCGCCGTCGGCGCCGAACGATGTCGGAATGCTGCCGTCGATGACCGAGCCGGAAATCGATGGATTGACGGTGCCGACCAGCGTCGACTGCAGCTGGTTGAGATCGGTGATGATCAACGCATCGGTATCGGTGCCCGAGCCCGTGCCGCGGCCGTCATGGGCCAGCGGATCGAGATAGGTATCCGGCGCGGACGAGCCCAGGCCGATCGCGTAGGACACGATGTCGTTGGCGTTGACGAAGTTGATCCAGTCGGTCAGCTCGGAGCCCGACACCTGCTCGCTGGTCGGCTCCGGCTGCCCGTCCGAAATGAAGTAGGAGACGTTGCGCACGCCGGGCGTGGTGAGCTTGCCCGGATCGTCGAACGCGTCCGGCGCGAGCGCCGTGGCATCGTCATAGTCGGTGCCGTCGTCGGCAGTCAGGCCGTTGATGTAGGTCTTGGCATCCGCCACCGACAGCCACACGCTGCCCTGCTTCTGTGCGTTGTCGTTGAACTTGACGATCTGGACCCGCACGTCGCCGGCGGCATCGTACTGGTCGAGCAACTGATTGGCGGCCGCCTTGAGCAGGTCGAGGCGCGTGGCATAGCCCGAGACTCCCGAATCGAACCCCATGCTTCCCGAACGGTCGAGGATCAGCAGGATATTGGTGTCGGACGCCCCCTCGGTCACCGTCTTCACGATCGGCGCAGCGGCCGGAGAATCGTCGTTGATGGTGACCGAAAGCGTTCCCGTGGCGGCATCGCCGTTGGAGTCTTTCACCTGATAGGTGAGATTGACGTTGAGATTGTCCTCGTAGGAGGTCTCCGGACCGTTGTTCGCACCGTCAGCATCGTGGCCCGGATGATCGACCGGCTTGAGCTGCGTGTAAGTGTAGGCGCCGGTTGCGGTGTTCAGTACCACCGTGAAGGCCGCGGTGGACTGCGCATCCGCAAGCGACGCCGTATTCGTCGACGCGTACAGCGTGTCACCGGCAGCATCCCAATAGTACTTCAGCGCCGCGCCGCCGGACGACAGCCCGACGAGGGTCGAGTGCGACCCGTCGTCCATCGGCGAGAAGTTGATCGGGTCCGAGGCCGCCGGACCATCGGTATTGAAGTTGTGGATCAGCGTTCCCGTTTGCGTGACTGCGCTACCGGCGACGTCGCCAGGTTGCGGGGTGGCGATGCCGTTCGGCAATCCGTCCTCATCGACGGTGATGGACTGCGAACCCGCCGTCGGTACGGCATTGGCGTTGGTGATATTGACCACCTGCTCGGCGGTCGACTTGTCGCCATCGCCGTCGGTGATCTCGTAGATGAAATTCCCTGTTGTGCTGGAGTTGCTCGCATTGACGGATGGATCGAAGGTCCACGTGCCATCCGCCTGGAATGTATACGTCCCGTTGACGTTCGAGAGGGTGGTCGTTCCGCTTGGCGCAATGGACTGCAAGCCGCTGCCGATATCGACCGCGGTAACCGTAGCTCCGTCCGCCCCCTTGATGTCGTTGAGAAGCAGATTGGTGCCGGAGGTGACACCGTCAGTCTCTGCGACCGTCAATGCCGCTCCGGCCACCGCCGTCGGGACATCGTCGATGATGACGATCTTGATCGTCGACGTGGCAGAATCGCCATCGGCGTCCGTTGCGACAATGCTCAGATTTTCAGACAGGTTGTTGTTGCCCTGCACCGACGCATGCTGCTCGTTGTCAACGAGCGTGTAGCTGTAGCTTACGTTTGTGCCGTCGAACCCCGTTATCGCGAACGTGTTCCCGGTTGCGGTCGTAAACGACGTCGCGATGAAAGCGCCATTGGTGATGACGGCGTGACCGTCGATGACCAGGCTGTCCAGACCGTTGGTGGCCGAGATAGCAAACGTTCCGTTCTTCGTGAGATTTCCGGAGTCCGGGCTCGAGCCGGCCGACTCGCCGACGCCGCGGCTCGCCAGCAGATCGTTTTCATGGACGATGATATCGCCGTCCTCGGCGTTGATTCCCGAAAACGTGACGCCGTCATCGGAAATGCCGATCGTCAGCGTCGCGGTCGAGGAATCGCCGTCGCCATCGGTCAGGGTGTAGGTAAAGACATCGTTCGCAACGATCGGCGCCCCGTCGAAGCGGGTATAGATGTACTCGCCATTCTCGTTGATGACGAGCGTGCCGTACTGGCCGTTTACCTGGAAATTATGCGAACCGTCCGAGGTCGTGTCGGCGGTCACGCCGACGACGCCCGTGATCTTTGCTCCGTCTGCACCAAGCAAGTCTGCGCCGTTGTTCGTCGTGCCGGCCCCGGTGATGACGTTGCCGGTAGCAGTCGAATTGTCGATGTATGCAAAATCGTCGAAACCGAAATAGTTGGGCGCGTCGAGGGTGATCTTGTCGACGCTGCCGAGAACGGCGAGATTCACATAGGTCGGTCCACCCGCTCCACCCTGATGGATTTCTTGAGTGAAGCTGCTAACCAGAACGCCATTGAGGTAACCGGAAACGGTAATGGTCATCGGCTCGGATCCGTTCGACGAGAACCATGCTCCGAGCGCTGTGAACCTGCTGCCGTCGGTGTGGGCTATGGAGATCGGGTCGCCCGCAGTCCCGGTATACCCCGCCTGCTCGACGCCATTCTTTTCCCCGATGAACGCAAGATTGCTGCCCGAGTGAGGAGCATAATTCGCAAAGGGACCCGAGCCCGGCGGATTGTGAATGCCCGCCTGGATAAAGTTGAAGCCGTGATAGGACGAAACGATCGGCGTTTCGCTATCCTCGCCAAGCGGGACGTCGTCGAAATTCAGGGTTTTCACAGAACCAGTAACCGAATCGACATCCGCGTTCGCTACCGAAATATCGTCCTGGATCTGAACGGTGAACGTACCGGTCGTCAGTCTGACCGAGTCGCCGTCACCGTCGGTCGCGATGATATAGTTGGACAGGTCGAGCACCGTCGTGAGCAGATTCTCGGTGTTGTCACCGGCGTCGCCATTCAGCGACGGATGATCGATCTGATCCTTCAAAGTGAAGGTGTAAGTGCCGTCGGAATTGACCGTGAGCGTGAACACCTCGCGATCGGTGTCGGCCTGGTAGCCGGAACTGCCGCCCAGATTGACGTAGCCACGCAGCGTCGAACCATCGGACACGATGAGTACGTCACTACCCCTGGAATCCAGGCCGCTGTTTACCGGACTGTTCTGAACCACGAGATCGAATGCCGTTGAGCCCGGACCATCCGCCCCGAACTTGACCAGCGCAGCCAGCGAACCGCTGGCGATCGCCGATCCGGTCCCCGCGGTCTCGCCGGGGCGACCAGCATCCGGATTGCCTGTCGGCAATCCGTCTTCGTCCACAACCGCGGAAATCTTGATGTCCGCAACTGTCGGACCGTCGTCTTCAAACCGGATCTTGCCGGAAATATCAGCCGAATCCCTGGCGGAGTCGCCGTCGCCATCGGTGACCGTCACCGTGGCAAGGATCTTGTTGCTCGCGATTGCGATGTACTCGTCGACCTCGGATGTATCACCGTGCTTGAGCGAAACATACTGGACCACCGAAACCTTGCCGGTGACCGGATCGATGGCGATAGCAAATGCCGCCGGGTCGCTGCCGCTATTGTTCACACCCGAGCCCGAATCCGGGCCGTCGAAGCGGCCGACGATCAGGTCGCCTTCCTTGAACAAATAGATGCTCTTCCCATCGGTCGTGTCGAGGCCGGAATCGGCGCCGTTCCCGCCGTTCAGGGTGAGCGAGAACACCCTGGAATTCGAGGTTGCCGGACCGTCCGCACCGAAACTGGCAGAGATCGTCAGCGCCGCGCCCTCACTCTGGGCAAACCCGATGGCCCCATCGACCTTCTGGCCGTTGGTGAGATGCGGATCCGATCCCTTGTCGTGAACGTTGGCGAAAAGGTCCCTGCCGGCCTGCGCCGTCGTGTCGTTGTCGGACGACTGGACACCCGGGGTCTCGTCGTGAACGACCAGGAAACCGTCGGCGACGCGGACGTTAATCGACGGGCCGTCATCGAGGAAAGTGATGAGGTTGCCGATATTGACGGAATTCGACGACTGGTCACCGTCCGAATCCGTCACCGTCAAGGTTGCGGTGATCTTGCCATTCAGGGTCTGCTGGATCGTCGACGGATCGTCCGGCGACGCGTCGTTGCTGTTGCTGCCGTTGTCGTTGGATTCGTTCGAATCCCCGCGGTCGTCGTGCTTGATCGAGAGATATTGCGCGACGCTGACCTCGCCGTCCGCGCCGATCGCGATTGCAAAGGCGACCTTGCCGTCGAACTGGCCGCCAACGACGGTGCCGATGACCAGGCCGTCCTTCATCGACAGATTGATCGGGCTTCCGTCGGTCACGAACAGGCCGGAAGGCGTTCCGTTACCGTTGGTAACGCTCAGCGTGAACTGATGCGGATAGGGAGGCGAATCCGAACCGATGACAGAATCGTTGACGACCACGGCAAAATCGCTGTGCGCGTATGCAATGGCGCCATTGCCGGAGTTGCCGCCGTTATTGTCGCCCGCCACGTCGGGATCATCGCCGACGAGACGGACGCCGTCGACAAAGGTCGCTTCGAGATTGGCGAACAGATTCCGGACGCTGCTCGAGGTCGTGTCGTCCGCCTGGTTGCCCGGCGTTTCGTCGACCGTGACCGAACCGTGGCCGATATCGATATCGGCCTGCGGCACGTCGTCGGTGATCGTTACCGTGAACTTGCCGCTCAGAGTTACCTGGTCACCATCCCTGTCGGTGAAGGTGATGATGGAGCCGAAGTCGATATTGGGAACGCTGGCCTGGATTCCGTCGATCGGAAGGCCCGAACGCAGATCGGTATTCTGGCCGTCGCCGGCGACATGGATCAATTCGTCGTACAGGCGGAATTCGTACGCGCCGGTCACGGTGTTCAGGGTCAGCGACAACACCGGATTGCCGCTCGGGTTCGGCTCGTATCCCGTGATGACGATCTCGTTCGGTCCGCCCGACGAGGTCTGGTAGAACAACGGCTTGCCGTTCTGTCCGTCGCCCTGCGCCGTCTGCTTGGAGAACAGACCGAGCGCGGTCAATTGGGCGATTGCATCGGCTGAAAACGCAAACGTGCCGGGTTCATCGGCACCTGTGGAGACCAGTCCCGCAAGCGATCCGGTCACGATCGCCGCACCGGTCGAGCCTTCGGTCAGCGAGCCGTCGCCGCTGCCGTCGCTCGGGCTCGTCCCCTGCGACCAGGAGGTGTTGATGTCGTCTTCGTCGACGACGATAGAAACCGTGCCGCTGGTCAGGATGGGTATATCGTCCTGCACGTCAACCGTGAACGTGCCGGAGGCGAGGTTGACAAAGTCACCATCACCGTCGGTCGCCACGATGAAGCTCGAAAGATCCAGCGTTGCCGCCAGCGGGTTTTCGCTGTTGTCGCCGGCTGCGTTGTTCAGCGTCGGGTGATCGACCTGGTCCTTTAGCGTGAACGTATAGGAGCCGTCCGGCCCAACCGTCAGCGTGAAAATTTCACGGTCGCCGGCAGTGAAGCCGGATCCATTGCCGGACTCGACATAGCCGTGCAGCGTTGTCCCGTCCGACACGATGAGCACATGGCCGCCCTTCGAGGTCAGGCCGGTGTCAACCGGCGCGACCAGCGTAGCCAGATGGAAGGCATTCGCGCCAGCTCCATCCGTTCCAAAATCGACGAGGGAGGCAAGCGAACCGGTGGCGATGGCCGAACCCGTCCCGGCGACCTCGCCCGGACGGCCGGCGTCGACATTGTGACCCGGCAACCCGTCTTCGTCGACGACGGCAATCACGACCTTATCGCCGACGAGCACGGGGCCGTCATCCTGGAAGACGATGCTGGAGGATTCACCGTTCCCGGCGATCAGTATCGTCGCCGAGGAAGTCGCCGTGTCGTTGTCTCCGTCGGTAATGGTTGCTGTCAGCGTGACGCCAAGGCTCGTGGCCCCCTGCTCGCCACCACCGAGCAGCGTGAGCCACTTGCTGGAATCGAAATTGTTGCCGTCCTGGCCATGGTCGATCGCCATGTACTGCTCGACGACGAGTTGCCCGCCCGACAGGCTGTCGGCGTTGACAAGCGTGATCCGGATCGCGATCGGGCCATTGGGATCGTTGCCGACGTGACCGACGATTTCGGTGTCGCTGACCTTGAACAGATAGATCGTGTCGTCGAAGTAAAGGTTGTTCGGATCAGTGACCTCGAGCGTGGTGGCTACACTACCCGACGGGCCCGAGCCCCCAGTGAGCGTAAAGCTGTATTGATATGCGGTCGATTTCTCGCCGTCAGTTCCTGGATCCTTGACGACATTGAACAGTGCCTGCAGGGCGCCCTGTCCCTGTTCTTCGCCGCCCGCTGAAGTCTCCAGTCTGCCGATCGGGTTGGTGCCGGTGGGATCCGGCGCCGTAAAGCCGGTATCGTCAACCGTTCCGTGCGGAAATACACCGTGCGGGTCGTTGCCCGTCGATTCGTCGAGCACCAACGTCTCAAGGCCCGTAGGCCCTTCCCGATCCGATTCCGCCACCGTCACCTGGATGGCAGGACCATCATCGTCGAACGCGACGCCGACCGGACTGGTCGACACTTCCGTAACAACAATGCCCTGACCGTCCGTGACGACTTGCTGAACGAAAACAACGTCCGCGAGATCGGTCCTGTCATTCGCATCGAGCGCGTTGCTGTGCTGGATGGCCTCGTATTGCGCGACGCTCAGCTTGAGCGTGACGGGATCGAGATAGAGTTCGAACGCGATGGCTCCGCCCGCATTGGGCGTTGCGCCGTTGCCTTCACGCGCGACAACAAGAGGTCCCTCTGTGAAGAGGAAAATATGATTACCGGTTGCGGTCGCTTGCAGCCCCGAATCGACGCCGTTGAAAGCGCCGCCCGCCGCGGTGGTCAGCACGTAGGCTACCGATCCCGGACCATTGCTGCCGAAGTCAAATGTCGCCGATGCGATGATTGGCGCGGCGCTCTCCGCCCAGCCGATCAGCCCGGCCTGCTGGAAGACGGCAGGTAGCGGATTCGCCTGGTCGTTGGTCATCGGCTGAACGCCAATCGTCTCGTCGTGAACGAGCAGGGCGCCTGAAATAGTGAAGCTCCCCGACGGGGCCAGATTATTATCCGGCACCCCGGCGAAGGTTTCCGGCGTAAGCCTGAAATTGCCCAACTCCTCCTGACCGAGCAGATCAAGCGGATTGCGGCTTGCCAACGGATCGACGGCACTGTCGCTGAAATACGCGCCGCTGCCCTGCGCGTTTCCGCCCTCGCCGGCTGCCGGCAAAACGGACTGGTCGGTCGTGATCGGAAACAGGCTGGCAAATTCGTTGACCGAGACTTCGCGTCCAGGCGCCACTTCGACGGACAGGTTTCCAAGGGCGTCGTGGCGCGAGTCGAAGAACGGCTCGACGGTCACGGTTGATTTGTTGTCGAACAGGATGATCAGCTTGTCGCCGACGTGGACGAGCGTAATCTTCTCGTTCGCGATCGCCGAAAAATCGACCTTGGCCTTTTGGTCGTAGCCAAGATTGACGACGACCGCTTGATCGCCCAGTGGCTTCGACAGCCTGAAGATCCGGGTCGGAGCAGCATTGCTGCCTGAAGTAGTGGAACCGGAAAGCTGCGCTACCTGGAACTGCGCGTTCATGTATGGGAACTCCGCCAAATTTGCTTTGCGTTTAGTTCAAGATTGCAAAGATTATTCCAAACTTTTGACGTATTAGGCTATTGTTAACCGTAGCCACGGTCAACAAAATCAATTGGTTAACTCGTGCTTTTTACCTGTCTGTGGTAAATTCGAACCACTGCCGCGCGCCTTGAAAAAGGCTTTGAAATGAGCGACTTGCCTCGGCTTCGCCAACTTTGACGGCGGGCGAAGGAGCCCCGATGAAGGTACTAATTTCTGCGATCGCGCTAGTGTTGGTCGGATTCACAACCAGTACGAGTGCACAGGAACAATCCCGAGTCGTCGAACGAACGGTCAAGTCCGTCCCAAACAAGGACACCCAGATCGGCGTCTATATCAACGTGCAGCCCGACTGCACATCCGGGCCACTGCCGACGATTCGGCTGGTCAGCCCGCCGGCTTCCGGAAAGGTCGTGGTCAAGAGCGGCAAGGTGAAAGCCACCAACTACAAGGCGTGCCTTGCGCTCGAAGTGCCAGGCTTCGTCGCCTTCTATAAGGCGCCTGCAGATTTCCTCGGCAATGACTTCCTGACCATTGAAGTGAAATATGCCGGCGGCCGCACTGAAATCCAGAAGATCACCGTGAATGTGAGTGGCGTCGGAGCACAGCAGAAGATCTGACGCGGCGATTCGACGGGATGCGCTGGCTACTTGAACGGCTATTCGAGGAGTGCGGTCGATGGCGATCAAGAGAGGCTGCTTGTTCGGTCAGCTTCTTTCGCCGCCATTTCGTGATCAAATAGCAACTCCGATCGACAAGTCGAAGAAGTCAGGAAGATGCGTTTGACCTTAGGACCTATCTTTGATCTGTTGCCCCGGGTTTTCGTCCAGGGGCAGGTTACTTTGGGGGCAGCTATGCGCGTCGCTTTTTTTAGATCTGTTTTGACCGCAGCTTCGTTGGGATTCATGGCGGGAGGCGCTCTCCCCGCTGCTGCAGCGGATCTGGGCTTGATGACAAAAGGCCCCAGCTCAATCGGCAGTTGTACAGAGATCGTTTTCACTTGCGAGAACGGCAGGCAGTATCCGCTTTGCCCGATTGCCGTCAGTGTCGTCGGCGAAGTCGTGACCGCATCGCTGCATACGGGCCACCGCGGCGGCACCCACGTTCGGATGATCCCGATGGGCGTGGGCTATCGGTATGCCGGCCGCGGCGTATGGCTCGATGGCTTCCGCGACAACGCCCTGCTCAACTTCGGAAAGCACAGCCAGATCGCCTGCACGATCCAGCGCTCCTGACCCGGACGAGAGCCCGGTTCTGATTGAATTCAGAACCGGGCTCTCGCATTTCTTCTGACGCGTTTTCTTCGCGACCGGTATCCACCCCGGATCTAGTCCGGGGCAGGCTTTCGCTCGAAAACGCGGTGAAGTGGCGCTCTACTTTCGCGTGCGCCCTACCCCTTTGTGCGCAACACCACACGCGGCGGGCGTGGGTGCATGAATGCCTTGGGATAAGCATATCGTGGGCAGTGGTCGTTCCACTGATGCAACTGCCAATTCCATTTCAGGCAGCCGGATGCAACCGCGGGGTCGTAGCCCCAATTGAACCGGTACGGCTCATCTCCGAACGGATACGGACCGGCCTGGGCGGTGCCGGCAGAAAGAAGAATTGCGGATAAGGCAGCCGCCGCCATCGCAAGCACAGAGCGTTGCATCGAGATTTCCTCGCAATCGATCAATGATTCAAACGTCGAATAATGCCGTCCTTGAGAGTGGCAAATGGCGTGATCACGATCAAGATCCTTCAGGCCTTTCCGTTGAATTCCGCTGCCGCTGCGTCCACCGTCGACACGGCCGAGAATACACATCTTCGGCTCGCGGACGCACCGAAACGCTACGCGCTGATGTTTTTGGCGGCGTCGCGCCGCTGTTGCCGCGCGTCCACCGCACGCACCAGTTCCCATGCGCGTTCGAGACGCTCCGCGCTGGTTTCGCTCAAGAGCCTTCCCCAGGCGGCTGCGAACGCTTTCTTTGATTCCTCGAGACTATCCGCGGTCCCACTGGTCCAGAGAGGCATCGTCATGGGAACGGTGACCTGCCACCTCCAGGTGCCCTCATCCAGCCGTATGCGGCCGATCGCAAGCCCGTCGTATCGAAGGATGAAATCGTTCTTCACGTTGGGCCAGGTCAGGCCCGCGCTGAGTGTAATCGTCTTGGCCATGGTCGCGCCCGAAGCATCCCAACACGATGCAACTCCAAAGCGATGAATTGGTCAAGTTGACGCACATCTGCGAACGTACAAGATGAGCCTTTGCTCACAGGGACCATGGCATGAAGGCGCTTATTCTCATCTCGGCTCTGGTCGGCACGTCGATTGTGACGAGTGCTTACGCGCAGGTAGAGGTCACCGTCCCGGAGGCCGGACGCGTGAAGACCACCGCGAAAGTGCAGAATGGAATCCTCGGTGTAACCAACTCGTTCATGAGACTTCGCGCAACGGGCCGGGAATGCGTCGGTGCCTGCTTCTATGCGAACGCCACCAAAACCCGGGTCTGGTTATGCCGGGATTCGGAGTGCAATCTCGATTGTTCGGGACGAGAGCCGATCGGCGGATGCTGAGCCTGCTGTCGGGCGCGCGGTCCAGCGCGGGATTTAGCGGAATTCGGGGATCGCTAGCGCTTGGGCCTGCTGTTCAGGTCACGGACGGCCTTGAAGCCATGCGCTGCCGCTTCCAGAGCCTCATCGATATCGCCGGCCTGATGTGCCGCTGACAGGAACATGTTGTGCTGTGGATGAAAGAAGGCGCCATGGCGTAGCGCTGCGGAGCAGAACGTCCGCCCCTTCAATACGTCAGGGTCGGCATCGAACAGCATCAGCGGCATCTGCGGCGGGCCGCTCTGGCGGATCGCGATGTCGTTTTCGTTCGCCAGCAGCGCCAGCCCATCGCGCAACCGCATGCCCATCGCGCGCAGGTGGCCGGGCACGTCGGTCTCGCGCGCGATCCTGAGCGTGGCGCGGGAAGCCGCCATCGCCACCGCGCCGCACCAGAACGAACCTGTCATGAACACCTTGGTGGCGGCTTCGCGGAAGCGATCACTGCCCGTGATAGCCGCCAGCGCATAACCGTTGGCGATCGCCTTGCTCCAGGCGCACAGGTCCGGACGCACACCAAGCGGCTCCCAGCTTCCCCTGATATCAAGGCGCAGGCCGGTCCGCACTTCATCGATGATCAGCGCGGCGCCGGCGGCATCGCACGCCGCGCGCGCGGCATGTGCAAATTCCCGGGTCGGCAATTCGAGATCGCGTCCCATGTCGTGGCGAAAAGCCGTTACCAGGATCGCGGCGAGGTCCTTGCCTGCCTCATTTACTGCCGCCCGCAGACTCTCGACGTCGTTATATTCGAAATGCAGAAGATGCGCGCGGTCCTCGGTTGTCACCCCGGCGACGCTCGGCGAACACCATGGCAGCGCGCCGTGATAGCTGCCGCGCGCAACGAGCACCTTGCGTCGTCCCGTGCCGGCACGGGCGATCGTCACGCATCCCGTGGTCGCATCGCCGCCGTTCTTTTGAAACATCGCCCAGTCCGCATGCGGCACCATGGCGACGAGATCCTCGGCAAGCTCCACCATGACTTCGCCGGGACCGTTGAGGCAATCCCCGCTCGCAGCCTGCGCCGCGGCCGCCGCCTGAACTTCGGGATGCCCATGACCCAGCAGCACGGGCCCCCAGCTGCACATGAAGTCGATGTACTCGCGCCCGTCGACGTCGCGCACCCGGCAACCTTCCGCCGATGCGAAAAACTGCGGATAGCCCTCCGGTAGCCTTGCAGCGTTCAGATGACCCCACATGCCGCCGGGAACGACTCGCGCGGCCCGTGCACGCAACATGGCATCCAACGTCTGCGTTTCTCTCGCCAGCGCCGTGGGGTTGGTCATGGCAGCCTCTTGCTTGTCGGTGAGCAGACGACACGGGTCCGCTTTGACGCAGTGCGGCGTCATGCGGCATCAAACCATTGCGCGCGGCCAGCGACAAGGTAAGTCAGGGACGCATTCGTCTGGTCATCTCAAGGATATGCTGAGCAGACTGACGAGCTCGGCCTGCCGCTCCACGCCGGTTTTCTGGAAAACCGACTTCAGATGCGTTCGAATCGTATTCTGCGAAATTCCGCTCTCGAACGAAATCTGTTCGATCGATTTTCCTTCGGTGATCTGGCCGGCAGTTCGTGCCTCGGCAGGTGTCAGATCGAACAGCGCCTGCAGCAATGACGGCGCAGGGCTTGCGCTCGGTGTCATCGACGTCGTGAAAACAATCGACAGCGCGCCCGTGAAAACGTCGAGGGCCCCGCCCCTTAGAGGCACAACGTGCGCGACAAAGGCGGCTTCTCCCCCCACGGCCCGGACTGGAATCGATTTTCCGATCCGGCCGGACGCAATTCCTGAGTTCGAGATGGCCTCCATCAGAAGAAGCTGCGCCGGAGTGGACGCGAACTGGATCACGTTGTTTGCACCGATCCTGATGCGCGGCTCACTGCCGAGAAACCCGGCATTGGCCGAGACCACGCGGCCATCCGGTGCCAGCGCCGCAGCCGGAAGGCCGATCGCTTCCAGCGTTGCTACCGTTGATTTGGCCCGGTCCAGCCCCAGGCGTCCCGAAAGCAGCGATGCCCGGGCGAGATGCGGCCGCAGGCTATCGAGTTGCTCGGCGACCGCACGGGGCACCGGCCCTTTTTCGTGGGCCTTTTCGATAGAGAAGACGAGAGTATCCCCGGCGGGTGAGCGGATCGACGTCCCGACGCACCAGCCGAGACCGTGCGGCCGCAGCAATTCGGTGTAGAAGTCCGAGGCGTTGATCTCCTCGGTCGTCATCGCATCGAGGTCCGTCAAGAACCTCGGATCCTCGCGCGGGACAAGACGCTGCCCGCGGGGATTATCGAGGTACCATTTGCTGGCGATCCACGCTTTCATCGCGTCCTGGATCGCCTCCGACGCCAGCCACCGGGGCTCGCCAGGGCATGCGGCAAAGAGCAACGTGCCTTCGGCATCCGCCATTACCGCTAAGCGATCGAGGATCGCCTGCCATTTCTCCGGAACCACTGCCGCTTCATAGATATCGTCTATGAATGGATCTGTTTGCACTCGCTCCCCCGCACTTCCCCTCTCCTCATCTCCATGATTGTATTGCAGTAAATGTCCGGTCAACTCCGATCGCGGCAACCAGAGCAAACACGATCGGTTCGTCTGGCCGCCATCGACGGGCAGACCCCGTAAAACTACGGGCATTCGCGATGCTGGCAGCGCGCCAGTTCCCGACGGTCCTTTCGGAGCCTACGTTGAACATCTGTCGCCACATCGCCTTCGCAGCCCTTCTCGCCCTCACGTGCGCGCCGCTAGCAGGCCCCGCGGTCGCGCAGTCCGCCATTGCTGCTGCGGTCGCAAGGCCGGTGTCCATGCCCGAGATTTCGATCGGGTCCGAGAAGGCGCCGGTGACAATTACCGAATATTCGTCGCTGACCTGCCCGCATTGTGCGGCGTTCGGTCAGAACGTCTTTCCGATGCTGCGATCGAAATATATCGATGCCGGCCACGTGCGCTTCGTGTTCCGGGAGTTTCCCCTCGACATCAAGGCGGCCGCGGCCTCGATACTCGCGCGTTGCATCGGCAAGGACGATCCCGAAAAGTATCTCGCCGCCGTCGAAATCCTTTTCAAACTGCAGGACCGCCTGGTGGCGCAGACCAAGAACACGTTGTTCTATGTCGGCAAGATGCACGGGATGAGCGTGGAGGACGTCGAGACCTGCGAGAAGGACCAGACGCAGTTCGACAAGCTGAGCGCCGATCAGCAGTATGCGGCGCAGGTGTTGAAAGTCACCTCGACGCCGACCTTCTTCATCAACGGCGTGCGGATCCAGGGAGCGTTGTCGTTCGAGGAATTTGAGGAACGGATCAAGCCGCTGCTGAACAAATAACCTCAGCAGCGCGGCGCGCTTTGCCCCTTGCCCGTCGCCGCAGCCTCGCCGATGATGACACCAACAAAACACATCGGGGAGAACGCCATGGCCGCCGTTTTGCGCGTATTGTTTGCAGCGGCGTGGCTGCTATCCGGTGTCGTCGCGTCATCCGGGCAAAGCTATCCCGGCAAGCCGGTGCGGGTGGTCGTCGGCTTTCCCGCGGGCGGACCGACCGACGCCGTTGCGCGCATCGTGGCGCAAAAGCTCTCCGATAACCTTGGCCAGCAATTCTACGTCGAGAACGTCGGCGGCGCCGGCGGCAATACCGCAGCCGGCCAGGTCGCGCGCGTCACCCCGGACGGCTACACCATCATGGTGATCAGCACCGGCTTCGTCGTTAACCCCAGCCTCTACGCCAAGGTGCCCTACGATCCGGTGAAGGATTTTGCGCCCGTGACGCTGGTCGCGGTCTCGCCGAACGTCGTGGTGGTCAATCCACAGGTACCCGCCAAGACATTGCCGGAACTGGTGCAGCTTGTTCGCGACAATCCCGGCAAGTACGGCTTTGCCGGTCCCGGCATCGGTTCGACGCCGCATCTGGGCGGCGAGCTATTCCGGCTCGCCTTCAAGCTCGACCTGGTGCACGTGCCCTTCACGGGTGCCGGACCGGCAATACAGGCAACGGTTGGCGGGCATACGCCGATTGCCTTCACTGCGCTGCCGCCTGCCCTGTCGGCGGTACAGAGCGGACAGTTGCGCGCGCTGGGCGTGGCCTCGACCGAGCGCGCCGCCGGGATGCCCGACGTCCCGACCTTCGCCGAACAGGGTGTGAAGGATCAGGATGCGGACACGCTCACGGGCATTGTCGCGCCCGCCGGCACGCCGAAAGAGATCGTCGACCAGCTTTATCGCGAGATCGCCAAAATCGTTGCCCAGCCGGATGTGAAAGAGCGGCTGACGGTGCTCGGCTTCAAGCCGGTCGCCAACACGCCCGATCAGTTCGGCGAGCGCATCAAGCTCGAGATGGACAAGTGGGGCAAGGTGGTGCGCGATGCGAAGCTGAGGATCGAGTGAACGGCCGCGCTCCCTTAGAGCGGCCTCACGGTTCCTGCTGGACGAAAGTCAGGCCCACCCGGTTCTTCTGGATCCAGGCAACGCGGCATTCGTGGACGATTGAGGAATCCTTTGCCATGACGAGGCGAAAGCGTTGCGGAACGAAGGCCGGATTCTCGACATCGATCGCAGCCCCTTCCTGCGAGATGTTCCGCACCACACAGCGCATCACCGAGCCGCCCGACGAAACGTAGGCAGGCTCATCGACTTCAGTTCGCGGATATTTGCGCTTTTCTTCCATCCCGTCAGGCCCCGCTCAAATGATGAAGTTTGCGGAAAACTCTCAAATATGTTTGGCGCGTGCACTGCAGCGTATGCGCGGAATAATCCGGAAACACCGGCCGGCCGATGGTCCACCAGATTTTCCACCCGCCGGCAATCCTTTTTGCGGCCGGATGGACGGCACCAGGATCGATTCTGCGCAAGCGTGCTCCGCGCCGGCATGGGCTTGCCGTTCACCGCTGCAGCACGTTAGCCTCGCGCGGAGGCAAAACGCGCTGATGCGCCCGCTCAACAATGAAAAGTCACCCCGAGGAAACGACATGATCACCAGCGTAGGGCAGGACCGGTCTTGAACGCTCCAGTCGACCTTGCGGGTGACCGGACGGTGATCGCCCGGGCTGAGGCGCTCGGCGCCGAGATCGCGGCAGTTTCCGACGACATCGAAGATGCGCGCCGGCTGCCACAGGCTTTGCTCGACCGGCTGCACGACGCCCAGTTGTTCCGCCTGCTGCTGCCGCGCTCGACCAACGGGATCGAAACCGATCCGGTCACCTTCTTCCACGTGATCGAAACCATCGCCAAGGCCGACGCCTCGACAGCCTGGTGCCTCAGCCAGGCCGGGGGCTGCTCGATGTCGGCGGCCTATCTCGATCTCCCCGTTGCGCAGGCGATCTTCGGCGATCCGCGGGCGGTGTTGGCCTGGGGCCCCGGTCCACGGGTCCGTGCCGTCGAATGCGAAGGCGGCTATCGGGTTACAGGCGTCTGGTCCTTTGCCTCGGGCGGCCGGCATGCGACCTGGCTCGGCGCGCATTGCCCGATCTTCGCGGCCGACGGCTCGCCGAGATACGATGCCGACGGCGCCACGATCGAGCGCACCATGCTGGTGCGCGCCGAAGATGTCGAATGGACCGACATCTGGAACACCGTGGGCTTGCGCGGCACCGCCAGCGACCAGTTTGCCCTCAACGATTTCTTCGTTCGCGCCGACCATTCGATCACCCGCGAATTCGACCGGGAATGCCGGGAAACCGGTCCACTCTACCGCATGAGCAACCACACTTGCTATCAGGTGGGATTTGCCGGCGTTGCCTGCGGCATCGCCCGCACCGCACTCGACAATTTCGTCGAAACGATGCGCACCAAGGTGCCGCGCGGCGCCAGGAGTTCGTTGCGGGACAATGCGGTGGTCCAGAGCAACCTCGCCCAGGCAGAGGTCAATCTGCGCGCCGCGCGCGGCTACGTGCTGCAGTCGATGGCCGACATCTGGAAGGATCTTGTCGCCGGCCATACCATCACGGTTGCGCAACGCATGAACATCCGCATGGCCTCGACGCATGCCATCCACAAGGCGCGCGAGGCGGTCGACTTTGCCTACAATGCCGCCGGCGCCACCGCGATCTTCGAAAACCATCCGCTGGAGCGACGCTTCCGCGACATCCACACCGTGACGCAGCAGTTGCAGGGCCAGCTCCGGCACTTCGAAACTGTCGGCGCCTGGATGATGGGCGTCGATACCGACCTCAGCTTTGTTTAGGGAGAATGGCCATGGGACTTGGCGGACTGCAGCATTACACCATCGAACCCGCCGACCTCGAACGCGCCAAGGATTTCTACTGCGACGTGCTGGGGCTGGAGAACGGCGACCGGCCGCCGCTCAACTTCCCCGGCTACTGGCTTTATTCGGGCGGCACCGCAACCGTGCATCTGTTGGGCACGCCCCAGCCGCGCGAGGGCATCGTGGTGCGCGGCACCGAGAAGAAATACGAGGACACCGGACGGCTCGACCACATCGCCTTTGCGGCGACCGATATCGACGGCATGCGCAAGCGCCTGCAATCGAAAGGCGTCAAGTTCCGGGAGAGCATCGTACCGCGCACCGGCGATACCCAGTTCTTCCTCTATGATCCGGACGGCGTCGGCGTGGAGTTGAATTTTTCCAAGGCTTGACGTCGGAAGACCTGAACCGGGGCTGCGAAACAGCAGCCTCGTCACTTTGCATGATGTCGGAATGCAACACCGGCAACCAAAGCACAAAGTTCCCGACAAGGCCGCAAGTCAGCCATCAGTATGGCGCGAGCCCGCCGGCTTTTCTTCATCATTGCGTGGCGATTGGAGACGCCGCGCCGCTGCGGCACGATAGCCGGGTGCCGCGCCTTCAAACCTACCCCAGGGCCTGCGTGCCCGGCTATTCCACGTGCGGCTCCGGATTCTTGTTTTTACGCGTTTTCTTTACGCGAACCTGATTCCACCCCGGATCAGGTCCGGGGCAGGCTTTCGCTTTAAAACGCTCTAATCGAGCCCGCGCTCGTGGCTCAGATTGACCATTTCCTGAATGAAGAACGCCCTCTGCTTCTCGTCCAGGCTGGCAAACAGCGGCTCGGCGGCGTCAGCGACATTGCGCTGATCGACGGCACGGTCGTTGAGAAACTGGGCCTCATTGCGCATCTGCTCGATGATGTCGTCGGGCGGATCGCGCTTGGAGCGGGCGATCCGCAGATTGAGGCGCTCGGCGCCGTTATTGCCGAGATAGTGCATTGCACTGTTGAAGCCGGCCCAGTGCTTTTCCTGCTCCGGCGTCAGGTTTAGCTCCTTCTTGATCCGTTCGATATTGGCATCGCTGTTGGCGACGATCTGCTCGGCCGTCAGTTGCGGTGCACCGGTTTGGGTCAGGATTGCCGCCTGTTGCTGCTGCTTCCCGGCCTTGGCGGTCTTGGTAGCCTTGGAGCCCTTGGCTCCCTTGGCGGCCTTCGAGGCGTCCCCCTGCTTTGAAGCCTCACCCTGCTTTGCGGCATCGCCCGGTTTGGAAGCTTCGCCTTGCCTGGCCTCTTTCGCCGCCGGCGCCGGTCCGCCCTTGCTGCTATTGCCAGCGCCACCGCCGCCGCCTCCAGTGACTGCGCCGACGACGCCGCCGACCACACCCACCACACCGCCGATCGCGCCGCCCAGCACGCCACCGACCGGACCAGCCGCCTTGTTACCCTCACGTGCACCTTGCTGAACGCCCTGCACCAGCCCCTGCGCGTTCGCCGCTGGAGAGGGACCAAGAGCCAGTACAGCGATGGCTCCGAGGACGAAACGCGGACGCCACTGCGCGGGAGCGATCCGTTCAGGACTGTTCATAATTTGGTCTCCAAGGAATCCTTCAGCTGCAAACTATCGTCTTCGTCCCGAACCTGCCACCGGCGCGCCGCGCAGTCACGGCAGGGAAAACCCTCCCTGCGCAGCCGTCGCACATCGCGTGACATGCGGCTCAAACGCGCACCTTCATCGCGGGCGGATCAAGTGTGCGACGCAATATGGAACGATCGGGGTTTCGGACATGCCGCATCATTGCGCCCGTTGTCCGGAATTTGAACGCAACGTTAGTCCAATGGCTAACACCGATGTGTTTTCTCGACAGACGCAAACAATTCTGGTCTGATCCACTGACTAAATCTCCGCTGGCAGGCCGCACCCGCGCTCTGACATCAGCCGGAGACAAAAAATAATAAGTAAAATCTGGCTCAGCAAAGAGGAAACACATGTCTCGCAAGAAGCTTTCTCGCCGACAATTTGTTGCTGCGACAGCGCTAACATCAGCAGCACTAATTACCGCGCCTTACGTGCGCGGCGCCCACGCCGCCGGCAAACTTTCAATCGGCTTCTGGGACCACTGGGTCCCCGGGGCGAACAAGGCCTCGACTGATATCGTCAATGCCTGGGCCGAAAAGGAAAAGGTCGAGGTTCAGATCGACTACATTCCGAGCCAGGGCAACAAGAACCTGCTGACCATCGCGGCCGAAGCGCAGGCGAAGTCCGGACACGACATTCTGGCCATGCCGACCTGGTGGCCGCATGCGCAGGCCGAACTGCTCGAGCCCATGACAGATCTGGTGACGGACCTCATCAAGCAGAACGGTGAACCGAATGGTACGGTGAAGTATCTGGGCCAGGCCAACGGCAAATGGCTCGCGGTGCCCGCCAGCGTCGGCAGCCAGATCAAGGGTCCCTGCTCTCGCATCGACCTGATGAAGCAGCATGCCGGCATCGACGTGCAGGCGATGTATCCGGCAGGCGGCCCGCCCAAAGCCGACAACTGGAATCTCGAGACCTTCCTGAAAGCCGCAGAGGCCTGCCAGAAGGCCGGCGTCCCCTTCGGCATCGGACTTGGCGAGACCAGCGACAATGTCGACTCTGCCGGCGCGTTCTTCCAGGCTTTCGGTGCAGCACTCGTCGACGCGAAGGGCAACCTCACCGTCAAGACGGACGCGGTGCGCCAGGCGCTGGAGTTCTACAAGAAGCTGATTTCGTTCCTGCCGCCTGATGTCGGCGCCTGGGACGACGCTTCGAACAACAAGTGGCTCGTCTCCGGCAAAGGCGCGCTCATCATGAACCCGCCGAGCGCCTGGGCGGTCGCCAAGCGCGATGCGCCGCAGGTTGCCGAGCAGTGCTGGACTCACGGCTTCCCGGCCGGACCCAAGGGCCGCTTCGCACCTTACCTGCCGTACTTCTGGGGCACCTGGTCGTTCTCCAAGAACAAGGAAGCGGCCAAGAGCGTGCTGAGAGCCCTTTCACAGCCCGATTCGATCGAGAAGATGGTGGTGGCCAGCGGCGGCTACGACCTGCCATGCTACGAGAAGCTCACCACGCTGAAGGTTTGGCAGGAGCAAGGGCCTCCGAAGGGCACGCTCTACCACTATCCGAACCCACATAACCATCAGACGCTTTCAATCGCAGCTTCACCCGCACCGCCGAAGATCGCGCAACAGATCTACACGCAGGCGACCCTGACCAAGATGTGCCTGCGCTATGCGAAGGGCGAGGCGATGGAAAAGACGCTCGCCTGGGCCGAAGGCGAGTGTGAAGGCTTCATGCGAAGCTGACGCATCGGATGATGGCGGCCTGCCGATCGCGGGCCGCCGTTTCCGTATTCAACCGTACGTCGGCAAGGCCAACAGAAAATCTGACAGGGATGAAAACGCACCATGGCTGATGTCGCATTGCAGCCGAACCGTGCCTCCACCGCACAAGCTGCACGCAAACGCTCCGGTCTGCGCAACGCGCTCAGGCGCAAGTCAACGGTAGCGTTCCTGATGACGTTGCCGCTGATCCTGCTGATCGCGCTGCTCGTGATCTATCCGGCATTCTACGCGCTGCACCTGGCGACGCTGAACAAATCGATGCAGCGGTTCATTGGACTGAGTAACTTCGAGTTCCTTTTCAAGCGCGAAACGTTCTGGATGGTCGTCAAGCAGTCCTGCATTTTCGCGATCACCGCCGTCATCTTCAAGGCCCTGCTGGGCTTCATCATCGCGCATTTCGTCCACAACATCCCCGCCAAGGGTCAGCGCAAATGGCGCGGCATGCTGCTCGTCCCCTGGGTGATCCCGCCGGCGATGAGCACGCTCGCCTGGTTGTGGCTGTTCGATCCCTCCTACAGCGCATTCAACTATACGCTCGCCTTCTTCGGCATCGGGCCGATCCCATGGACCGGCGATCCGATGTGGGCCCGCTTCTCGGTCATCCTCGTCAACATTTGGGTTGGCGCACCGTTCTTCATGATCATGTATCTGGCGGCGCTGAAATCGGTACCCGATCAGCTCTACGAAGCCGCCGCCATCGACGGCGCCAACTGGTGGCAGCGGATCTGGTACGTGACGCTGCCGATGATGCGAAACATCATCGCGATTACGACGCTGTTCTCGCTGATCGTCACCTTCGCCAATTTCGACATCGTGCGCATCCTCACCGCAGGCGGCCCGCTGGATCACACCCACATCTTCGCGACGTGGGCATTCCGTGTCGGAATCGAAGGCAGCGACATACCGCTGGGCGCCAGCGTTTCGCTCTTCATGGTTCCTATCCTGGCGATCGCGGCGATCTTCATCCTGCGCGACGTCAATAAACGCGGGAATGAAGCCTGATGACAACGGTAACAATCGACAAGGCCGCACCGACCCGCAAGGTGAAGTACGGCAGCATGAGCCGCGATCGCGCCTGGGCGTTGCGCTGGTCGTATTTCTTCCTGGTGATCTTTGCGATCTTCTCGCTCACGCCGCCGATCTACATGCTCATCACTTCATTGAAGAGCAGCGCGGAGATTTCGGCGGCGACCAATCCGTGGTGGGTGTTCAACCCGACGCTGGAGAATTATGTCGGCCTCGTTACGTCGAACCAGTTCCTGCGTTTCTTCTGGAACTCGGCGATCGTCTCCATCTTCGTTGTCACGATCACCATGCTGATATCGGTGCCTGCCGCCTTTGCGCTGGCGCGGATGCGATTCTGGGGCTCGGTGACGCTGGCGACGGGAGTTTTCCTGACCTACCTCATTCCCGAGACGCTGCTCTTCATTCCGCTGTTCAAGATGTTCGCGGTGATCGGCGACTGGACCGGGATCCAGCTCATCAACAGATGGTACGTGCTGCTCATTCTCTATCCGACCCTGACCGTGCCGTTCTGCACCTGGATCATGATCGGCTATTTCGCCTCGATTCCGAAGGAGCTGGACGAGGCCGCCATCATCGACGGTGCGTCCTGGTTCCAGACCCTGACCCGCATCTTCATCCCGGTCGCATTGCCCGGTCTGATTGCGGCGACGATCTTCGCCTTCACGGTCTCCTGGGCGCAGTTCCTCTATCCGCTGGTGTTCACGACGTCGACCGACCAGCTCGTCATGCCGGTCGGAATCATTACCACGCTGATCAAGGGTGACGTCTTCAACTGGGGACAGATCATGACCGGCGCCCTGCTCGGCGCGGCGCCTCCGCTCATCATCTACGCTTTCCTGATGGATTATTACATTGCCGGCCTGACCGCCGGTGCGACAAAGGGTTGATCTCATGGCAGACGTGACGTTGCGCAAGGTTGTCAAGTTTTACGACGACGTCGAGGCGGTGCGCGGCATCGATCTCGACATCGCCGACCATGAGTTTGTCGTGCTCGTTGGACCTTCAGGCTGCGGCAAGTCCACCACGCTGCGGATGATCGCGGGCCTGGAGGACATTTCCGACGGCGATATCATGATCGGCGGCGACGTCGTCAACGACGTCCCGCCCAAGGATCGCGACATCGCGATGGTGTTTCAGAATTACGCGCTCTACCCGCACATGACGGTCGCCGAAAACATGTCGTTCGGGTTGCGGCTGAAGCGTTACCCCAAGGCCGAGATCAAGAGCCGGGTCCAGGAGGCTGCGCGCATGCTCGATATCACCGAGCTGGTCGACCGCAAGCCAAAGCAATTGTCGGGCGGTCAGCGCCAGCGCGTTGCGATGGGCCGCGCCATCGTTCGCAATCCGAAGGTGTTTCTGTTCGACGAGCCGCTGTCCAATCTCGACGCCAAGCTGCGCGTACAGATGCGGATCGAGATCAAGAAGGTGCACCAGAAGGTCCGCACCACCACGGTCTACGTCACCCACGACCAGGTGGAGGCGATGACGCTGGCCGACCGCGTCGTGGTGATGAACCATGGGCGCATCGAGCAGATTGGCACGCCGAACGAGCTATACCACAAGCCGGCGACGAAGTTTGTCGCCAGCTTCATCGGCTCGCCGGCCATGAATTTTATTCCGTGCCGGTTGGAGGATGTCGGCGGCAAGCTGCATGTCAGGCTGACCGATCGCATATCATTCCCGCTGCCGCCGGCCCGCGCTGCCCGCTATCAAGGCGTTCCGCGTACGGAGAAGCTGCTGCTGGGGCTGAGGCCGGAGCACATCACCGAGGCCAAGCTGCACCCTGAAGCCGGCGTCGAGACTTTTGAGGCGATGCTCGATGTCACCGAGCCGATGGGAATGGAGACGCTGATCTATTTTCCGATGGAAGGCACCCAGGTCTGCGGCCGGGTCAATCCCAATGCGGGCGCGCAGGATGGCGCCCCGCTCCGATTGGCTGTGGACCTCAATAATATGCACCTGCTAAACGAGGTGACCGGCGTCGTCCTCTGACGACGCGCCAAAGGCACCAAGGGCAGGAAATGGCTACCAACAAGAAGAAAATCCTCGTCACGGAATCGATGTCGCAGCAGGGCCGCGCGCTGCTCAACGCGCGGGACGACATCGAACTCGTCGAATTTCCCAACATGATCTCGCAGGCGGATTTCAACGCCAAGCTGAAGGAGCATGCGCCGGTGCACGGCGTCGCTCTCGGTGGCACCCGCTTTGGCGAACCCGAGCTCGAGTCCTCCAAGGACATGCTCGTCGTGACCCGCATCGGGGTCGGGTTCGACGCCGTCGATGTCCCAGCCCTGAGCCGCCGCAAGGTCCCGCTGATGGTCGCAGGCACGGCCAATTCGCCCTCGGTCGCCGAATGCGCTGTCTTCATGATGCTGACGTTGGCCAAGCGCGCGAATGAAATGCATTCGCTCGTCAGGGACAACAAGTGGCCGGACAGGCTGGGCATGCTGCCGTTTGACCTCTTCGGCAAGACGATCCTGATCGTCGGCTTCGGCCGCATCGGCTCGCGCACTGCCAAGCGCTGCCTCGCAATGGAAATGAACGTCCTGATCTACGATCCCTATAAGCCCGCCGCCGACATCAAGGCCGCCGGCTGCGAACCGGTCACGGATCTCGACGCAGCCTTGCCGCGCGCCGACTTCGTCAGCATCCATTGCCCGAAAAATCCGGAGACGATCGGCATGTTCAATGCCGATCGGCTGAAGCGGATGAAGCCCAAAGCCTATCTGGTCAACACTGCGCGCGGCGGCATCGTCGTCGAAACCGCGCTGTACGATGCGCTGGTGTCGGGTCGGCTTGCCGGTGCCGGGCTGGACGTCTTCGAACAGGAGCCGCCGCCGGCCGGTCAGGCGCTGCTCGCCCTCCCGAACGTCATCATGGCGCCGCACGTCGCTGGTGTCACGGTGGAAGCCGTCGACCGCATGAGCGAACAGACTGCCCGCAATATTCTCAGCGTGCTGGATGGTGCCCCCCTGCGCCAGAACGTGATCAATCAGGACGTCCTCGGCTGAACTCCTGGGAGTGAACGACAAATGGCGCGGCCGATCCAACGGCCGGCCGGCAAATGAGGTGCACGCATGGCCTTCAGGGAGTACGGCAACTACGACGCGGTCGGCCTTGCCGAACTCGTCCGCAACAAGCAGGTCACCGCTCGTGACTTGCTGGACGAAGCCATCGCTCGCACCGAAAAGGTCGACTCGCAGATCAACGCCGTCGTGGTCAAGCACTACGACTACGCTGAGCGTCAGGTCGAGCGGGGCCTGCCCGACGGCCCGTTCACCGGCGTGCCGTTCCTGCTGAAGGATCTTGATCTCTTGGAAGGCACGCGAACGACGTCAGGCGCGACGATCCTGAAGGAGTTGGTTGCCGATCATACCGGTACGCTGGCGCAGCGCTTCCTCGACGCCGGCGTATCGATCTTCGGCAAGAGCTCGAGTCCGGAATTCGGCCTGATGCCGACGACGGAGTCGCGTCTGTTCGGGCCAACCCGCAATCCCTGGAATCTCGCCCATTCCTCCGGCGGCTCATCGGGCGGCGCAGCAGCAGCGGTCGCCGCCCGTATCCTCCCTGTGGCGCACGCCAGCGATGGCGGCGGCTCGATCCGTATTCCTGCCTCCGCCTCCGGCGTGTTCGGATTGAAACCGAGCCGGGCGCGCAACCCGCTCGGCCCGGATCGCGGCGAAGGCTGGGGTGGATTGTCCTGCGGCCATGTCGTCAGCATCAGCGTGCGCGACAGCGCCGTGATGATGGATGCGATCCACGGGTCCGAACCGTCGAGCCCCTACGCTGCGCCCACGCCGGAGCGGCCATTTTCGCAGGAGGTCAGCCGCGATCCAGGCAAGCTCCGCATCGCCTTCACCGACAGGTCGCCCTATGGCGACGCCATCGATCCGGAAATCGCCGCCGCCGTGCGCGAGATCGCGAGCCTGCTGGAAGGGCTCGGCCATCATGTCGAGGAACGCGCACCTCCGCTTGCCGCCGACCCGGCTGCCGTAATGGCAACGATCGTCGGCGCCAACACGGCGCTGACGGTGCGGCTGATCGAACAAAGGCTCGGCCGCGCCGCGACGGAGAACGATCTTGAAATATTGACGCTCGCGAGCGCCAGCAACGCGCAAAAGACGACCGCGATCGACTATGTCGCCGCGCAACTCGCGGCCTTCCAGATATCGCGCGGCCTCGCAAACTTCTTCGAGACCTGCGACGTGTTCCTGTGCCCGACGCTCTGCTCGCCCCCGTTGCGGATCGGCGAGCTCAACACGATGTCGAACGACCTGTCGCATATCGCGCCGATCCTGCGCCGCTATATGCCGGGGACCGCCATGTTCAACATGTCCGGCCAGCCCGCGATGTCGGTGCCGCTGGCCTGGAATAAAGCGGGCCTGCCGCTCGGCATGATGTTCTCGGCCAAGCTCGGCGATGAAGCCACGCTGTTTCGCCTGGCCGGCCAGCTTGAGCAGACACGGCCGTGGAAGAACAAGTTACCTCCGGTCTGTGCGTAACTTCGCCGCAAAAACGCCAAGATTTGACAAAGCCAAGCCTTATCGGCACTGAGGGAAGCACACCGGGCGGCGTGGGACACCGATTCCGGACATTGAACTCGATCCGGAGGCTTAATCGTGGCTCAAAGCGATCCGACCGACCATGCGCTGGCGGCCATTGCAAGCATTCTCGACCGCTCCGAGTCCTCGGGAGAACCCCACAAGCCTGCGGTCACGGAGCAACGGCCCGCGACCCCTCCACCGCTCCCCGCTAGTCACGCGCCCATCGAGGCTCATGGGTATTCGAAGATTGGTCCCGGACCGATGGCCGCGATCCGTTTGAAATGGACGGTGCGCCTCGACAATGGCGATTACTATGTCGACGAGACCATCGGCGAGAATTCAAGTCCGCTCGTGACGGGGCCGCTTGATCGCGACGCCGCGATCCAGCTTGTCGACGATCGCGAAAGCCTGGCGCGCCAGCGTTTCGAGCAGTTGAAGAGCGAGATGACCGGGCGACGCGCCGACGCCATTCCGGTCCGCAAGGACAACGCCGAGGCGTAGCGTCTCCAGACTTCTTCAAGCGAATATTTCTTGCGATTGGACCCGCGCGATCGATTCGCATTCCCCATCCACAGGTTTTGGCTGGAAATTGACCGCCCTTGCACCGCAAATTAAACTCGCCCAATCGATTTGAACCCAAAGCCGTTCGTACACGACTTATAGTTTGAAAGTGATCTGGATCACGTTTGGTGAAGCTGCCCCTGCGTAGTTTCGGGGTTTGGGGATTCCGCTCAGGAGGTCGCAATGAAGAAGTGTCTCGGTATCGCCGTGCTCTTGTTGATGAGCACTGCCGCGCACGCCCAGTACACGTTTGACTATGGCGGCCGCACCATCACCATTGATCCCGATCGCGGCACCGTTTTGATACCCGGCGTCTTCGACAACACCGGCAAGAAGGCCAAAAGCTCGCGCGGCGAAGAAGGCGATACGGATCGCCGGGCCAAGAAAACACCGCAACAGGCAAAGACGGCCCCGCAGGCCGCGCCCGAACCCGCAACTCCGGCGGCATCAGCGCCGGCTGAGCAGGCCGCCGCTCCCGCTGCCCCTGCGCCAGCGGCCCCGGCTCCGACCGCTCCAGCCCCGGCTTCCAGGAGTGAAACATCGACCACGACGGCGGCTACTGCCCCCGCAAATGCCCCTGCGCCCGCGCCCCAGAACTCGACCCCGGCCGTCGAACCGGCACCAGTTCCGGTCGCCGCCCCGCAGCCCGCGCCTGCACCGCAGAAGCAGGCCGCGGCTCCGGCAACTTCAGTGCCTGCCTCCGCGAACTCGCCGCTCGGCGTGTGGCTGACGGAGGAGAAGGAAGGAAAAGTGCGGATCGAACAGTGTGGCCCCAATCTGTGCGGCTACTCGGTCGACAAGAAGTCGAACCAGAACGGCGAACAGGTCCTGATCAACATGAAGCCCGGCAAGGACAAGTGGAGCGGCCGGATTCTCGATCCGACCAGCGGCAGCACCTATGATTCCACGATCGCGTTGAAGGGCACCGACAGCCTGCGCGTTCAGGGCTGCGCATTCGGCGGCGTGTTCTGCGGCGGCCAGACCTGGACTCGCGTCAACTGACAGCCAGGATTTCGCGGATTCGACAATCGCCCGGCACGATCGCCGGGCGTTTTCTTGGGTGGTCTCCATCTCAATTCGCGGGTGACAGCAGTCACAGTCACCCCAAGTGACCCGTGAGACAGTGGGCGTGTCCAAACAACGGGGCCACGCCATGAACTACTTCCATAAACTCGTTATCGCCGCTTCGCTGCTCGCAACCCTGGCAACCGCCACACCATCCGCAGCCGCATCGTTCGACGGCGACTGGAACGTCCAGATCACATCGTCGAACGCCGCCTGCAACAGCGGCGCATCCGTCTCTCTCGAAATCAACAACGGCCAGGTCGCCTCGAACACCAGTGCAGTGACTGCATCCGGCCGCGTCGCCGAGGCCGGCGCCATCCGCGTGACGTTGGCGACCGGAATGAAGCGCGCCGTCGGCTCCGGCACGCTCAACGGCACGTCTGGCTCGGGTACGTGGCGCGCCGCCTTGTGCTCAGGCACCTGGACCGCGCAGCGGACGTGAGTATGGCTTCCAACGCAGGCATTCGCCGGATTTGATCTATGATGCTTACGGTATCACTCAACAGCCAAACTTGCGTAGATGCCCAAACGAATCAAGAGCGCAGTTCTCACACCAGCGGACGATGATCTGGTCTAGTCCAGCCGATCCGAGCGATCGACCTCGCCCTCGGGTGACACGACACGTCCCGAACCAATGCGCTCCGCTGACACTGACTGAATCCCCTTCAAGCCCGTCGCCTCCCAAGGGGCGGTAATCACCGGCTCTCCCAGCGTCTCCACAATCTCACGTCCAGAACGTCTATCCCCCTGTTCTCGTCTTATCGCAATTTCCCTTGCGATCTGCGGCGCCGCAACACTGGTGCCGTTCATGGCCATAACCGACCCGCTCCGTGTACCCGCCGCAAGAATGCCTTGATGAACGTACGACCTATCGCTCCAAGCCGACGTATCTGGCCCCCGGCGGGCATCAGCTATCGCGGCACCGCCGGCACGTGCTGTTGGCCCCCCGGAAGAATACCTTACAACTCGACCTTCGTTACGGACGCAACCAGCAACCACGATGGTTTCCGAACCCGTGGCAATGGCATTTATTGATCCTTCGCGCTTGATAAAGCTTTCGTTGTCTACGTCGACTTCTCTGCCAGATTCTTCAAATCGCCGGTAGCGATCGTCGATGAAGTACGATTGCCTTCCGTTCTGCGGATAGCCAAGCGGCCGATCATCCCATTGGATCGACGCCTGCACGTCTCGGATAGGTGCGTTCATCCGATTCCTGACTGCAATCGTCCACGTGCCGAAGGGCGCCAGTTGCTGCGCAGAATCGGGCAAGGCGGTCGGCAGCAACGCAATCACGTACCGCCCCCTCATCGTAGGATGCCCAACAAATTCGTAGTATATCTTGCAAAGAACATCACCATGAGGAGCCCATTCGATCGCGTGCTTCCCTGTCCCGGCAACGAGAGCCTCACTTGTTTCTCCGCCAGGGGGCTTCAGCGTGAGATCCATCCAGCCGTCTTCGCTCCAGGCCTTGTCCCGCGCAGGCAACCAGATCTCAAGATAGCTGCACGTTCTGTCATCCGGTAGCACACGGAACTGCAACTCCTTGCTATCTTCGTCTTGGCCGCTTGGAGCAAGCGAAATCCTGGCGTGCAAGCGGGAAAGCCGGCTGTTTCCTGATGGCAGCACGACATCTGTTGGCGCCATTTTCGTTCGGCGGCGGCGGATCCGATCGTCGATTGCGAGCTCGATCGGCTGGGTGCCATCGCGGGGACCCGCCAAAATGCCGGAGCTGAAATTGATTACTACTGGCAACTCATTGCACTTGAGCCGTCGTGCAATGTCTCGTGCCCGGCGCAGGATGTAATCCACACCATCGAGAACATAGTACTCCAAGCCGATGCCTGACGTTTCCGCGACCGTAACCGTCGGCAACTTGACGCAAACAATCGGGCGTTGGACCTTCCCTTCCCTGCCAGCATCTCCCTCGCCAGTCAGTAACGAACCTTCCTCAAACCCACACGCCAAATCCATCACATGCGTGCCGTGCCCGGCGCGCTTCGCTGTGGCCTTATGTGCAGCCTGGCCGAAATCGACGACGCCGGTTATGCTGTAGAAGAGGTCTTCATCGACCTGCCCTTCGCTCACACATTTGCCAAGCGATTCGTCTATGTCGGCTTTCGTCAGCTCCAGGCCATAGGCAACATCACCTCTGGCTCGGCCATCCTGAATCCAGGCATACTCCACCCGGGACTTGTCCGGACCGTTCCGAAATCGCTGATTTGCGAATGCGATACCCTCATCGATAATCCCCATCACGACGGGGCTCCCATCGTGTGGCTCATACTTTCCGACGGCCTGTTCTTGCTCGGAAACACTTCCCTTTTCGTCGCCACGCCGATCTTCGCGCGTGGCGTGACAAGGCAAGTTGTGCGCAATTGCGATCCGATGAACGAGTTGGCTATTTGCAACGCCCTTGAGGCGATCGAGAGCTTCGCAACGCACCCGTAAGGTAAATTGGCTGCGTTCGAGATCAGCAGGGATGCCGTCATCGTCAGGTTTGTCGGGCGACCGTCGCAAGAGGTGTTCGCACTCACGCAGAAAGTCCCGTTTCGTCTTGCCCGTCTGCAGACTGACAAGGACGGGAACGGTGCGTACTTCATCCTTTGGGTCCAGCACCCACTTGGCGGTCTCTCGTACCCAGTCGATGTACGCATCAACGAACTGCGACGAGCTGTCCTGCCATTGATGTTCCTGTTTCTCTGCCATCAATCCCTCCCGAGGCAGACCACACAACTTTGCTGACCGCTACCTGGTAGTGGACCACTCATGCGCTGCTTTTTGCCAGAGCCATTCCAATGGTTCCGAAGTTCTCGGAAGATGATACGCGTTTGCCTTAACCGAAGCATACTCGAGACCTTCCTTCACACTAAGCATTCGCTTTTTTTCGTCATACAAGTGCCGCCAGTTGAAATCGACATCAATGCGTTTATCTTTCTGGCGTGACGGGTAAGCTTCTCCATCAAACCGACATGAGTGGTAGCGTTGTTCTTGAGCCGCCCGTTTTCCTCCGCAAAGAGTCACTAGGAATTCGGCCAGAGTCAGGCCCAGGAGGCAGCCAGCGACGCTGTCGATCGGAAAGTGCACGCCGGCAACTGTACGGTTGACTGCAATTCGGTTTGCCTGCCGCATAAGCTGGTCGACCCACACACTTCGCGATTCTGGTCGTTGTCCGTGTATGCTTCCCTTACTGGTCGAGAGAGTCGCGAGGATATGCGCGAACAGGAAGGCTTCCGTTGAGTGGCCGCTGGGCAGCGCTCCGTGCAGCGGACATGCGATGATGGGCTGTATTTGAGGCGAGTATTCGTGTGGCCGGCGGCAGTTCAGCCCGAGCTTGATGCGCATTTCCACCGAGTAGGCGAAGCGTAGAGCGGCATGGATCAGTTCCATGGTCCACCGTGTCCTCTCGGGGTGCAGAAATGCGATGGAGCCAAAGAATGCGTGAGGAACGCCCATTTGAGACACGATCTCGGCTTCACGATCGGCGCGCAGATCGGCGTAGGATTGGACAAGCGCAAGTTGGTCCAGAAAGATCTCCGGGGTCGGACGGCGGAAGCTCGCAAGCGGTTCGCCGCTGCTCAGGATGGACATCTCGCCCTTTCCATCCGTCTGAAACGAGATGCGCGAGATAAGTTCGAAATCAAGAATGCTCGCCCGCTCGCCGGCCCCCAATCGTGAAAGGCCTACCTGATCGCCATCGTCGTGTTCGACTGGAAGTGGCGGCGGCACGTCCTCGATCGCTGGGGGCACCGGTTTGCCCACAATTCCATCGCGATTGGTGACCAACGCATCGATGTAAGGCGGGTTATATCCCGGACCGCTGAATAGAAATCCGCCGATGGCGCCACCGGCCCCACTGGCGCCGCTCGCCCCGCTGGCGCCGCTAGCGCCACTTGCCCCGCTGGCGCCACTTGCTCCGCTCGCGCCGCTTGCTCCACTAGCTCCACTGAAAATAGCCATACCTGCCTCCTATGCTCGGGGTGGAGGATTACACTTCAAGCTGTCACGCGTCGTGCTTCGTTACAGCGGCTATGGAGGAACCCCAGACTGCCGTAGTGCAGAGGACCATTCCTGGCCGGTCCTGCATCCAGCGCTGGGGGTGCGCTTGAGATATCCTGAGATTGTCAATCCAGGCTCCAGTCGCATCAGTTCCGCGACGGTGTCTCGTGCGTCCAACTCGTTTCCAAGCTGCCATTGTGCGATTGCCATGGCTCTCAGCGTCGAGGTGTGACGTCGATTTGCCTTGAGTGAACGGCGAGCATATTTGATCGCAAGCTCGTACTTGCGAGCTGCTAGATAGGCAGTGGCCGCCAGCGTGTCGTAATAGTACCGATGAGGATCCAGAGGCGACAAGCTGATCGCCTGCTGTGTATCAGCCACGGCCTCAGTTCCTTCATCCCTGAAAGCGTGAAGGGTCCCCTTGAGCAACCAGGCAAGTGAGTTATTTGAATTTGCGCGCACCGCCAACGCATATCGGTCGGCAGCAATGTCAAACTTTCTGGTCATGTGAGTGTGGACCAACCCATTAATAGCGAGGGCGAGAGAGCTGTCCGGATCTGTGTCGAGCGCACGCCTTGTGCAATCGAGAGCACAACGTCGGTCGTTGGCAGAATCGTCGCTCCATCCTTGCTGCACCCGCAACACATACCAGTTTGCCATCCAGGACTGCGGGACTGCATGACGCGGAGCTCGGTCGATAACTGCCTGCAGCATGTGTCGGGCCTCCAGAAAGTCGGCAGGCAACATTCGGTGCATCAACGCAATGCCGCTCATCAGGAGCGTGTAACTCTCCAGGGTTGGGAGCGGGTTGGCATACGCGCGCTGCAGTTCGCACGATTGAATGGCATTCGCCACATTGGAGAAAACCTGGCTGATCAGTTCCTGTTGTCCTCCCAGGATATCTTGAACGCTACCGGCCACCTGGCCGGCCCACGCCACATGTTGAGACCTGACCTCGGCCAATTCCAGATTTAGCATCACCCGATCGTCGTCAGCGCAATAAGTGCCCGAGAGCACATAGTTTGCTCGGAGATGTTCGCCGATATCCTCAAGGCTAAATTGGCGCCATCGAAATGCTGTGGTCGAGAGACGCGAGAGCACCGCAATTTCCGGGGATCGGGAAAACGCCCTGATGATCTCCTCGACCAGGATTTCGCCGAGCAGCTCCTCGCCGCTTGTTCGGGCGCGGGGTATGAACGGAATTATCGCGATTGACGGCCGCAGATCGCCCAACGACGCGGTGCTTTTGGCTACAGGTTTGGAGCCAATTGGGCCGATCCTGTAGGCTTGAACGGGTTGTTGGATGTGTTTGACATGACATTCGCCAAGGTCTTCGATCTCCGCATCCAGCGCCGGCGTCAACAAGTCCCGGGCCTGGGCCGAGATGACTATCTCGTTGGGGCTAGCGAGGGTCGCCAAGCGAGCTGCCAGATTGACGCCGCGCCCGTATACGTCGTGATGATCAATGATCACATCGCCGTATTCTATTCCCATTCGCAGAAACATCTGCTCATCCGCAGGCAGCCCGGAGTTTCCCTGAGCACTCTCCTGCTGGATTGCAAACGCAGCTGAGGCTGCGGATCTGACGTCGCCAAATTCGAGCAGCATGCCGTCGCCGAGGCTCTTGACGAGGCGGCCACCGGCGCCAGGAAGCACCTGCGTCACCACACGATCAACAAGGCTCACCCAGCGACGAACAACGCCCTCTTCGTCCTGCCCCATCAAGCGCACCGACTCGACCACGTCCACGACCATAATCGCGCGTGGATGCCGTTGGACATGCCGGAGCGGCGGGTCAGCGGTACGTGACGTTGGTAACTGGGGGCCTGCTTCCGGTTTCATGACAGGAAAGCCCCAAGATGAAGTTCTGCACGAATCTCGGATCTTGAACGCATGATTCCGCCTCCGGGCTAGACCTCCGAGCGGCATAGTCGTCGTCGAGTATGATCCTTAGGTTCGATAACTCACAGGAGCACTGAAGTATTTACGACATTTTCCCGTATCGTTGTCGAACCGCCTGCTCAACAAGGACATCGGCCATTTCATTCCAGGACCGCGCGCCACATCGACTGCAAATGTCTAGTGGGACCGAAACCTCGCATTGAATCTCGCCCTTATCCGTCGGTTGATGTACGGCGAGGTTTGCGTCGATCCTGACTAACCACCCCCTTATGCAGAACGGACATACCCCCAAGGACACAATTCGACATTCCTTGTTCAGCTCGGTCCAGCTTCCTTGAAGGCTAGCTCCTCTAGACCTGCCCCAATGTGAACGGGATCACATCCCACAAGGGATGTTTTTGGGCCGGGCGCGCGTTGCCCGGGCACGGCCCGGTGCCATCCGAATAATAGCTCGTCTTTCCAATATCCTTTCTTCTATTTCTCGCACCTCAGCCGATTTTCGCCGAGTACTCGGCGTCGGTGACCTTTTCCATCCAGGTCGCATAATTGCCGTCGAGGGCTTCCTGCATGGCGATGTGAGTCATGCCATTGGTCGGCGAGGCGCCATGCCAGTGCTTTTCGCCCGGAGGAATCCAGACCACGTCGCCCGGGCGGATTTCGCGGATTGGTCCGCCCTGGGCCTGCACACGTCCAACTCCGGAAATAACGTAGAGCGTCTGGCCGAGTGGGTGCGTGTGCCAGGCCGTGCGCGCGCCGGGTTCAAAGCTGACACGGGTCGATACTAGCCGTGCGGGCGCATCCGTCGCGATGATCGGATCCTGATACACGGTGCCGGTGAAATATTCAGCCGGCGCCCGGCGTGTCGGTCGGGAGCCCGCGAGATGCACGTCCATGGGGTTACCTCTGCTTGTTGATGTTATTTCTTGGTAGCCGCGTAGCGCGCCTTGGTCTCGGCATTCATCGGGTAGAGCCCGGGCAGTGCCGCGCCGTTGTTCACCTCGTTGACGATCCAGGCCTCCATCCGCTCCTGTTCCGGCCCTTCGGCCAGCACGTGCTCGAGCATCGCCTGCGGGATCAGCACCGCGCCGTCCTGGTCGGCGACGACGATGTCGTTCGGGAACACCGCAACCGCGCCGCAGCCGATCGGCTCACCCCAGCCGACGAAGGTCAGCCCGGCCACCGAGGGCGGCGCCGCGAACCCGTCGCACCAGACCGGCAGATTGGTGCCGAGCACACCCTCGATATCGCGCACGACGCCATCGGTGATCAGCGCCGCGACCCCGCGCTTGACCATGCGCGCGCAGAGAATGTCGCCGAAAATGCCCGCGTCGGTCTCGCCCATGGCGTCGACCACGGCGATGCAGCCTTTCGGCATCGCTTCGATCGCGGTGCGGGTCGAGATCGGCGACGACCAGGATTCAGGCGTCGCGAGGTCCTCGCGTGCCGGCACGAAGCGCAGCGTAAACGCCGGTCCGACCAGCCGCGGCTGTCCCGGCCGCAACGGCTTGGTGCCGCGCATCCAGATGTTTCGCAGGCCCTTTTTCAGCAGAACGGTGGTGATCGTGGCCGTGGACACGTGGGAAAGGGTTGCGATGGCTTCGGGGGTCAGGGACATCTGGACAGCAGGCTCCGGAGGGATGATCGATAAGGTAGCGCATCTTGCGGGGCGCGGGCATCGCGTCAAGGGCTTGCAAGAAGAACCACGATCACAACAGCTTATCAGCGAATGCAGATTAATTTATTGAACTTGCTGGCCGATTTCGCGTGAAGCGAATTCCACTCGGCCGCAAAACAAGCTACAGGTTCAGGCCAGCACATGCTGCGAGACAGTTACGAGGTCATGGCCGCGCCATTATCCCCGCCCCGCCTTTTGCCGAGTGGCGACAGCGCCATCACGGTGGAATTCAGCCGCAACATCGATGATGCCGCCAACCGGCGGGTGCTGGCGCTGGACCGGGCCATGTCGGCCGAGCCGGTGACGGGAGTCACCGAAACCGTGCCGACCTATCGCTCGCTCCTGGTGCATTACGATCCCGTGCAGCTTGGCTTCGAAAAGCTCAGCGAGCGGATCCTCGCTCTGGCGCAACGGCCGGTCCCCGCGACAACAAAATCCAGGCGCTGGCGTGTTCCGGTGGTCTATGGCGGCGAGCACGGCATCGATCTCGAGGACGTTGCCAAGGCACTCAACACCACGCCTGACGATATCGTCGCGCGGCACACCGCCGGCGACTATCGCGTCGCGATGATCGGCTTCACGCCCGGCTGGTCCTATCTCAGCGGGCTGGAGAAGTCCCTGCACATGCCGCGGCGGCAGAACCCGCGGCTGCTGACGCCGGCCGGCACGATCTCGATCGGCGGCGTACAGACCGGCATTCAGTGTCTTGCCGGCCCGAGCGGCTGGCACCTGCTGGGGCGCACCGCAGTCCGCACCTACCAGTTGCATCGCGATCCGATCTTCCTGCTGGAACCGGGCGACAATGTCAGCTTCACAGCGGTCGATGCCAGGACCTTCGCCGAGCAGGATCGCGCCGCCGAGGCCGGCGAATTCATTGCCGAGCAGATCACGGCATGAGCAAGCTCGTCATTGCATCGATCGGCCCGGCCAGTTCGGTACAGGACGGCGGACGTCCGGGCTCGCAGCGCTACGGCCTGGTCCCCAGCGGCGCGATGGATCGGCTGGCGCTGGCGACCGCGAATACACTGGTCGGCAACGACCCGTTCACGGCGGCCGTCGAGGTCGGTCCGTTCGGCGCGAACTTTACCGCACGCCACGGCGCCGTGCGCATCGCGCTGGCGGGCGCTACGCGCAATGCCGATATCGCCGGTCGCACTGTGGCGTCAGATACTTCGGCGACGGTTGCCGACGGCGAGACGCTGACACTCGGCTTTGCCCGCGTCGGCGCGTTCAGCTATCTAGCGATCGAAGGCGGCATTGCCGGTGAGCCCATGTTCGGCAGCCTCGCCGTCAACGCCCGCGCGGGCCTCGGCAGCCCCTATCCGCGGCCGCTGCAGGCGGGCGACGAATTGCAGACCAGAGACGCCGGCGGCGTGGCGGAACGGCGTATCGAACTGCCGGCGGCGACCGACGCCCCGATCCGGGTGGTATGGGGTCCGCAGGACGACGAATTCGCCGACGAAACCAAACAACTGTTCCTCGACAGCGAGTGGAAGGTATCGCCGACCAGCGACCGCATGGGCTACCGGCTCGAGGGCCCGGTGCTCAAGCATCTCCACGGCCACAACATCGTTTCCGACGGCACCGTCAACGGCAGCATCCAGGTCCCAGGCAATGGCCAGCCGATCGTGCTGATGCCGGATCGCGGCACCAGCGGCGGCTATCCCAAGCTTGCAACCGTGATCTCCGCCGACTTCGGCCGGTTCGCGCAAATCCAGGCCGGGCGCCCCTTTCGCTTCAAGGCCGTCAGCATGGCAGAAGCGCAAGAGGAGGCCTGCAAATTCGCACAATTGCTGCGCACCCTGCCCGACCGGCTGCGCGATATCCAAAGCGTTGATCTCAACGTCGACGCGCTGCACGATGCCAACGTCGCCGGCCACGCCGTCAACGCGGTCGATGCCGGAACCTGGCACGCAGTGGCGGCCGACGTATCGGGGCCGGACTGAAGGTCAAGAATCCACAAGAAGCGGAGCAACGTCATGACAACCATCGATCTCAATTGCGATCTCGGCGAAGGGTTTGGCGCATGGGAGATGGGCAATGACGCTGCGATGATCGAGCTCGCCACCTCGGTGAACGTTGCCTGCGGCTTTCACGCCGGTGACGCCGACATCATGCGCCGTACCGTCGAGCTTGCGAAAGCGCGCGGCGTCAGCGTCGGCGCCCACCCCGGCTATCGCGACCTGCACGGCTTCGGCCGGCGGCCGGTTCCGGGACTGACGTCTTCCGAGATCGAAAACCTGGTCGCCTACCAGATCGGTGCGCTGCAGGCGATCGCGACCGCGGCCGGCTACAAGGTCACCCACGTCAAGGCCCATGGCGCCATTTCCAACGTCGCCTGCGAGGACGACATGACGGCGCGGGCGATCGCCAACGCCATCAAGGCGGTGGATCCCAATCTGATCTTTGTGGTGCTCGCCAATTCAAAGCTGGTAGACGCCGGCGAAGCCGCCAACCTGCCGATGGCGCACGAGGTGTTCGCCGACCGTGCCTACGAAGACACCGGCTCGCTGGTGTCGCGGAAGAAGCCGGGCGCGGTGCTGCATGATGCGAAAGCGATTGCCGACCGCGTGGTGCGGATGGTGCAGGACGGCGCCGTGGTCTCGGTCACCGGCAAGGTGATCAAGATGCGCACTGACACGGTCTGCATTCACGGCGACACGCCGGGCGCAGTCGATATCGCGCGCGGGGTGCGTCAAGCATTGAAGGATGCCGGGATCGCGGTTGCGCCGTTCAAAGTGAGTTAGTGCGTAGATAAATGAGTTGGAGGATTGGATGGTCGCTACGTCTTTCCGACACTTGCTGTCGGCGGTACCGGTCTGCGCGCTGATTTTTTCAACCACTGCGGCCCAGGCCCAGCAAGCCGGCGGCGCGGTCACGCTTTTTAACAATGTCAGGATATTCGACGGCCGGGGCACATCGCTGTCCGAGCCGACCAACGTGCTGGTTCGCGGCAACCTGATCGAAACGATTTCCCGGACCCCTATCGAGACTGATCGAAGTGCTACCACGACGATCGTCGACGGCGGCGGCCGCACCCTGATGCCGGGCCTGATCGACGCACACTGGCACGCGATGCTCGCGCGCGTGACGCCGCAGCAGGCGTTCGGCGATGTCGGCTACAACAATCTCGTGGCCGGCGAAGAAGCTACCGACACGCTGATGCGCGGCTTCACTACTGTCCGCGACGTCGGCGGGCCGGTGTTCGGCCTCAAGCGCGCTATCGATGACGGCATCGTCAAGGGCCCGCGGATCTATCCGTCAGGCGCCATGATCACGATCACCAGCGGGCACGGCGATTTCCGGCAACTGACCGATCTGCCGCGGACGATCGGCGGTATGCTGACGCGCATGGAAGTAATCGGTGGCGCCATCGTGGCTGACAGCCCCGACGAGGTGCGCGTACGGGCACGCGAACAGCTCATGCAGGGCGCCTCGCAGGTCAAGCTGACTGCGGGCGGCGGCGTGTCGTCACCGTTCAGTCCGATTGACGTGACCACCTTCACCGAGCCCGAACTGCGTGCCGCTGTCGAAGCGGCCGAAAACTGGGGCACCTACGTCGCGGCGCACGCCTTTACGTCGGCCGCAATCCGCGGCGCGATTGCGGCGGGCGTGAAGTGCATCGAACACGGTTTTCTGATGGACGACGCAACGGCAAAGCTGATCGCCGAGAAGGGCATCTGGCTCAGCATGCAGCCGCTGCCCGACGAATTGAAGCTGGGCTTTCCGGTGGGTTCCGTCCAGCGCGCCAAGGCAGACGAGGTCTGGCCCGGCATCGCCAGGTCCTACGAGTTGGCGAAGAAGTACAAGATCAAGACGGCATGGGGCACCGACGTGCTGTTCTCGCGCGCGCTGGCGCAAAAGCAGGGCGCCATTCTGGCTTCCCTGACCCGGTGGTACACGCCCGCCGAAACGCTGGCCATGGCGACATCGACCAACGCCGAACTGCTGCAACTATCCGGCAAGCGCAATCCCTACCCGGGGAAACTCGGCGTCGTGGAACAGGGCGCGCTCGCCGATCTAGTGCTGGTCGACGGCAATCCGCTGGACAACATCAACCTGATCGCCGACCCCGCCAGCAACTTCAAGGTCATCATGAAGGACGGCCAGATCTACAAGAACACGCTTGGCAAGTGAGGCGCAAACTCAGAAAGGGTGAACCGACAGCGTGCCGAACACGACGGCCGCTATGAGCGCCAGCGCACTGTAGAGCGCAGCGGTATAGCCGGTGCCGGAACGGCGGGACACCGAACGTGCGTAAAGGTGCAGGCGGGCTTCCGCCGATAGTTCGCGCATGGCCGATCTCCAACGCAGCATGGGCCACATATGGAATATCGTTCGCGCTCCGATGCAAGGTATCCACCGAAATAGCGATACCTGCGCTCCGGCGGACTCCATTTCGAGTGGAAAATTCTCCCTCGCCGGCTGCACCCGAGAATTTTATTCGGGCCGATTTGAGCCAGTGGGAACCGGAATCAGTAAACGTCCTGCTGGAACCGACCCTGTTTCTTCAGTTCGCCGACAAAACTGACGGCTTCGTCGGTGGTCCGGGCGCCGAACTGGGCGACGATATCGACCAAGGCGCGCTCAACGTCCTTGGCCATCCGCTTGGCATCGCCGCAAATGTAGATGTTGGCGCCTTCGGCCAACCAGGTCCATAACTCGCGGCCGACCTCGCGCATGCGGTCCTGCACGTAGAACTTCTTGTCGCCGTCGCGCGACCACGCCAGCGATAGCCGCGTCAGCAATCCTGACGTTTTCAGCGCATTGAGCTCGTCGGCATAGAAGAAATCGCAGGCGCTGCGCTGATGGCCGAAGAACAGCCAGTTCTTGCCGGGCGCGCCGGTGGCGCGGCGATCGAGCAGGAACGCGCGGAACGGCGCCACGCCGGTGCCGGGTCCGATCATGATGATCGGCGTCTTGGGGTCGGCCGGCAACGCGAAGCCGTGGGCCTTCTGCACATAGACCTTCAACTGATCGCCAGGGTTGATGCGCTCGGCGAGGAAGGTGGACGCCAGCCCGAGTCGCTTGCGCTTGTTGATCACGTAGCGCACGCAATCCACCGTCAGTGACAGTTTGCCGGGCGTCGCGTTGTGCGACGACGAGATTGAGTAAAGCCGCGGCTGCAGCGGTTCGAGCGCTTCGACAAAGGCCTCCGGGTGCGGACGCACACCGGAAAACTTTTGCAATACGGCCATCACGTCGAGTGTCGCCGCGTCGCCATCGGGATCCTCGCCCTGCGCCAGCGCCCTCGCCTTCTCGCGCTGCGCGCCGCCGGTAATGAAGGAGATCAGTTCGAACAAGGAATCCGGCGCTGGCGACAGCGACACGTCTTCGATCAGGACCTCGCGCAGCGTCTTGCCGTTCACGTCAGTGGTGTGCGACGCGCCGAGCAGTGCGATGATTTGGTCCACCAGGCCAAGGTCGTTTCGGGCGAAGATGCCGAAGGAATCGCCGACGACATAGTCGAGCCCGCAACCGGAGAGATCGAACTCGATGTGCCAGGTCTCCTTCTCCGAACCCTCCTTGTTCAGGAGCCGGCGCGACAGGAAGGTTGCGGCGATCGGATTGTCGCGCGAGCGTCCAGGCTCCGCGACAACGGCAGGCGCAGACGGCGCGGCCGCGGGGGCCGATGCAGGAGCCGGCACCTTGTCGATCTCCTCGTAGAGCGATTTCAGCATCCGCGCGGTTTCCTTGCCGCCGGGGACGCAGAGGTTGAGGCGGGCTTCGCTCTTGGTCGCGATCGCTTCCGAATAGTTGTGGCAGTCGTAGCCGCACTGGCCGCAATCCTGCTGCGCCATCGCCGCCATCATGCGCCGCCGCAGCGGGCGGCCTTCGGCAAGCTTCATGCGCTCGGCCATCGGCATGGTCTGGTCATGCCACGGCGCCTCGCCATCATCGCCGTCGCCTCCAGCGCCTTGCATGACGGCCGCGCCCTGCTCCGCCGATAGCGGCGTCGGTGCATCCGACAGCAGACCTGCAAAGAAGCCGTTGAGCCATGAGCGCTGCGCCTCGGAGAATGGCGCGCTCGAGGGAATGATCTCGATCTTCGGCGGCGGCGTGATCTGGTTCATGAGGACACCTGGGCATCAGCGAGTTTGCGCAGCGTCTCGCCGTCGTGGCGGCGCGCAAACGTCAGGAAAGTTTCTTCGGGCGACGCACGGTGCGCGAGATAGGCCTTCAGCAGCCGCTCGACCGTCCTCGGCGCGTCCTCCGCCTTGAGGTCGTGATAGACCTCCTGCCCGACATCGGCGTCCGGACCGAAGCCGCCGCCGGTGAACAGATGATAGCCCTCGACCGGATCGACATCCTCGCCGACATCCACCTTCGCCGCGATCAGGCCGATGTCGCTGATGTAATGCTGCGCGCAGGAATGATGGCAACCAGTAACGTGGATATTGAGCGGCCTATCCATATCGACGCGCGGTTCGCACCAGTCACCGATCTCGGCCGCATGGCGCTTGGTATTCGACGCCGCAAACCGGCATCCGGCGTTGCCGGTGCAGGCAATCAGCCCGGCGCGGATTTGCGAGGCTTCGACAGCGAGGCCGATCTTCTTGATCGCAGCGATCGCAAGGTTCACGTTCTTGTCGGCCACACCCGGGATCAGCAGGTTCTGCCACACGGTCAACCGGATATCGCCGTCGCCAAGATCCTGCGCGATCCTGGCGAGCCCGCGCATCTGATCGCAGGTGACTTTTCCGAGCGGCAGCGAGACGCCGATCCAGTTCAATCCCTCCTGCTTCTGCTTGTGCACGCCGATATGCGCCATGCGGTCGAACGCCGGCCGCGGCAACATTGCCTCCAGCGGCACGCGGGTGAAAGGCTTTCCGAGCCGCTCCTCGACGAGCGCGAGAAACCTGTCGTGTCCCATGCCATCGAGCACGTACTTCAGCCGGGCCTTGTTGCGGTTGGTGCGGTCGCCGAGATCGATGAAGACACGGACGATGGCGTCCGAAACCTTCGTCGCATCCGCCGGCTTGACGATGATGTCGCCATACCGGGCAAAATCCCCGTGCCCGGTGATGCCGCCGAGCCCGAGACGAAACCAGACGCCGGGCTCGGCACCAAAGCCGTCCTTCACTTCCACTGCGGAGAACGCGATGTCGTTGGTGTCTTCCAGCACCGCGATCTTGCCGGCGCCATCGAAGGCGACGTTGAACTTGCGCGGCAGCCCGTACAGCGAACGATCGTTGAGGATGTGGTAGTGCCACTCGCGCGCATAGTCGCGGGTGTCGAGCAGTTCCTGCGGATCGATCCCGGCCGTCGGCGTGCCCGTGACGTTGCGGATGTTGTCCGCGCCGGTGCCGCGCGAGCACAGGCCGAGATCCTGGATGCCTTCGATCAGCGCCACCGCGTGCTTCGGCGGAATCTCGCGCACCTGCAGATTGGCACGCGTGGTGACATGGCAGAACGGCCCGCACAGTTTTTCGATGAGATCGGCGAGGCCAGCAAACTGCCAGTGCTTCATGATCCCGTTCGGGATCCGCAGCCGGCACATGTAGGAATCCTGCGCCGGCGCGACGTAGAACAGTCCGTAATAGCGCCAGCGGAAATTATCGGCGGGATTTGGGGCTGCGTTGTCGAGCGCCTGCTGCTTCAGCCGCGGATAGGCATCGAACGGATGCTCGTCGCGCTTGAATTTTTCCTGGTCGGCGAGCTTCTTGCCGGATGCCGTGACCTTGTCCTGCGCCTTGATATGCGCGGCATCCGGTCCGGTCGGTTCGACATTCGCCTTGCCTGTGCTACCGCCTAAGCCCCGTCCTACCCGGCTGATCTGCAGCCCGGCGGTAAAGCCTTCGAGGTAGCGCTTCTGCTCGTCGGTAAAATCGACTGTGAGCGTCTCGATCTTCATGGGCGCGACGAAGCTCCTGCGGCCACGCGTGGTGGCGTCAACGAGGTTTAATGTGACCGCCTGGCACCCGGCATGACCTCGTGGGCCGAGCCTGGAATGAGCGGTCCCGACCAGCTTCGTTGCTGCGGAAATCCATCTTGGACGTAGACCAGCAGACGGCTACGGCGGCTGGCTGCACTGCAACATACAAGTTGCGTGCCAGACCGATTCTGAAAGATTATCGTTATGTTTCAGGTGGTTCCGAAGATGAGTTCCAAACTATGAAGCTGGCTTCACAGTTGCTCAGCGGGCATTCCGCTCAAAAAATGAGCGACAGATCACCGTGCCCAAGATTTCTTCAGGGCCTCCAATGACCGATCTTGAAGGCGGCAAGGTGGCCGGCGATGTCGCCCGGGTCAAAGGCGGGTCCAGCAAAGGCTCCGATGGCAGTGGATGCGCCTGACGGCGCGTCCTGCCGCCCCATGGCAGCGTCGTAGAGGTCCGGCCGGAATACCCCCATGGCGGTCCGCAGCGCCTCCGGCCGCATTGCTGTCTGTCCCCACCGCACCATCTGCGCGTAGAGCCAGGCGGCCTGCGCCGGATCAGGCCGGGCCGCGCCCTCGCGCCCGACCAGGAGATAGCGGCCGCTCTCGCGCCGCTGGCCGTCTGGCGAAACCTTCAGCCGGCCATCGAGGGTGCGCTGGATTACCTCGGCGCCGACGCCGATCCGGTCCGGCCGCGCCAGGACATGCGCGGTCTCTGCGCGGTTGCCTGGATCCTCGATGAATTCGGCGGCGTGGGATGCCGCCCGGATCAAGGCCGCCAGCACCTCCGGGTTCTTTTCCGACCAGCTTTGCCGGACGGCGAGAACCTTTTCTGCCGCCCGCACCAGGATGTCGGAGACGAAGTGCAGGATGTGGCCGACGCCGAGATCGACCGCGACCGAATTCCAGGGCGCGCCGACGCAGAACGCATCGACATGGCCATTGGCGAGGCTGTCCACCATGTAGGGCGGCGGCAGCACCACCAGGCGCACGTCCTCATCGGGATCGACCCCACCTGCCGCCATCCAGAACCGGAGCTGGTAATTGTGGGTGGAGAACGGAAACGTCATCCCGAAGGTCAGGGGTTCGGCACCGCTCTTGCGCCTGTTGGCAACGACGCGCGCCAGGGCCTGTGCCGTCGCCATGGGATCGATGGCATTGCCCTCGAGCTCGGCCATGATCTCGGCATGAAGCGCCGGCGATACCGTGATCGCGTTGCCGTTCAGGCCGAGATTGAACGGCGCCACGATCGGCACCTTGACGTGTCCGAGTCCGAGGCTTGAGGCAATCGCCACCGGCGCCAGCAGATGCGCGGCGTCGAACATGCCGATGTTGAGCTTGTCGCGAACGTTCGACCACGACACTTCCCGCACCAGCGTGACGTCGAGCCCTTCGGCCTTCGCAAACCCCTTGTCGACGGCGATGATGAGTGCGGCGGCGTCGACCAGCGGAATGAAGCCGATATGCAGCGGTGTACTCATTTCAGCAGCTCCGAGGCGGTCAGGATCGACTGCGCGATCTCGCCGATCTTCTTCTTTTCGCGCATCGCCGTGGAGCGCATCAGGACATAGGCCTCTTCTTCGGTGAGGCCCTTCACCTTCATCAGGATTCCCTTGGCGCGGTCGATCACCTTGCGTTCCTCGAGCGCCGATTTGGTGCGATCGAGTTCATCCTGCAGTTTTGCGAAGGCGTTGAAGCGGGAGATACAGAGGTCGAGGATCGGCTTGATCCGCTCTTTCTTCAGCCCGTCGACGATATAGGCGGAAACGCCGGCCTCGACGGAGGCCTGGATCGAGGCCGCGTCGCTCTGGTCGACGAACATGGCAATCGGCCGCCGCACCGCGCGGCTGACCTGGAACATCTGTTCCAGCACGTCGCGGCTGGGGTTTTCGAGATCGATCAGGATCACATCGGGATCCAGCGCGTAGATCCGCGCCAGCAGGCTCTGCATCTCGCTGATATGCACGACGCCGGTAAAACCGGCCTCCCGCAATCCCTCCTCCAGGATCGCGGCCCGGATCGGGCTTTCGTCGACAATGACGATTTTCGGCGACGATTCAGCGCTCATCGATCAACTCTTGGCCCGGCGGGGCATCCATAGCACGGAAGACCGCCGCGCAAAGCCTTGTAATTGTGGGCAATTGGGACTAGTTCGTGCCGATCAATCAGGCAGATTTAGACATGCAACAGGCCGCCGCGCCCAAAGTCAGCTTTGTTTCGCTCGGGTGCCCCAAGGCGCTGGTCGATTCCGAGCGCATCATCACGCGGCTGCGCGCCGAGGGCTATGAGCTGGCGCGCAAGCATGACGGCGCCGACATCGTCATCGTCAACACCTGCGGCTTCCTCGACAGCGCCAAGCAGGAATCTCTGGGGGCGATCGGCGAGGCGATGGCCGAGAACGGCAAGGTGATCGTGACCGGCTGCATGGGCGCTGAGCCCGAGCAGATCGAAGCGGCCTATCCCGGCGTGTTGTCCATCACGGGTCCGCAGCAATATGAGAGCGTGCTCGAGGCCGTGCACCGGGCGCTGCCGCCCGTCCACAATCCGCACCTCGATCTGGTGCCGCCGCAGGGCGTCAAGCTGACGCCGCGGCACTACGCGTATTTGAAGATTTCCGAAGGCTGCAACAACCGCTGCAGCTTCTGCATCATTCCGAAGCTGCGCGGCGATTTGGTCTCGCGCCCGGCCAATGACGTGCTGCGCGAGGCAGAAAAGCTCGTTGCTGCCGGCGTCAAGGAATTGCTGGTCATTTCTCAGGACACTTCGGCCTACGGCGTCGATATCAAATATGCCGACAGCCCTTGGAAGGACCGTCAGGTCCGCGCGAAATTCTTCGACCTTGCGAAAGAACTCGGCGACCTCGGCGCATGGGTGCGATTGCAGTATGTCTACCCCTACCCGCATGTCGACGAGGTCATCGGCCTGATGACCGAGGGCAAGATCCTGCCCTATCTCGATATCCCGTTTCAGCATGCGAGCCCGGAAGTGCTGAAGGCGATGAAGCGCCCCGCCGCGCAGGAAAAGACGCTGGCGCGGATCAAGGCGTGGCGCGAGCAATGCCCCGACCTGACGCTGCGCTCGACCTTCATCGTCGGCTTCCCCGGCGAAACCGATTCCGATTTTGCCTATCTGCTCGACTGGCTGGAAGAAGCCGAGATCGATCGTCTCGGTTGCTTCAAATACGAGCCGGTAGCGGGCGCGCCTTCCAACGCGATCGGCAATGTCGTGCCTGACGAGATCAAGCAGGAACGCTGGAATGCGCTGATGGCGCGGCAGCAGAAGATCTCGGCACGCCGCCTCAAGCGCAAGGTTGGTACCCGGCAGCAGATCATCATCGACGAGGTCGGGCCAACGGTTGCGAAGGGTCGTTCAAAGGCCGACGCACCGCAGATCGACGGCTCGGTCTACCTCTCCAGCCGCCGGCCGCTCAAGGTCGGCGAAATCGTCACCGCGAAGATCGAGCGCGCCGATCAGTATGACCTGCACGGCAGCGTCTCGGGGTTCTGACGACCTGCGCCGCTTGACACGGCCTGCCATCAGGCTGTATGGCCCTGCGCCATGAAACTGAACCGGACCATCCGCCGCGCCTGCCTGCGTCGTCGCTCCCGCGACGATGATGGGGCGCGCCATGTCCGACGACAACGCTGATCAGCTAGTTTCAGCCGAGTTTTCGAGAAGGCCGCACCCTCAAAAGTGCGGCCTTCTTGCGTTTCGGCCTGCCCCTTCACCAAAACCCAGAGGAGATCGACATGACCCATGCTGCCCATCCGTTCGCCGCGCTGATGAACATCACCGCCCGCCCGCAGGCCGTGTTCGTTCGCGGCGAAGGCGCCTATCTCTGGGATGATTCCGGCAAGCGCTATCTCGATTTCATGCAGGGCTGGGCCGTCAACTGCCTCGGCCATTCGCCGCCGGTTGTCGCGGAAGCGCTTGCAGCGCAGGCGAAGCTTTTGCTGACGCCGAGCCCCGCGTTCTACAACGGTCCCAGCCTGAAGCTGGCGCAAGCGCTGGTCGAAAAGAGCTGCTTCGATCAGGTGTTCTTCGCCAATTCCGGCGCGGAAGCCAATGAAGGCGCCATCAAGCTCGCGCGCAAGTACGGCACGAAACACAAGAACGGTGCGTTCGAGATCATCACCTTCGAAGGCGGCTTTCACGGCCGCACGCTCGCGACCATGTCGGCCTCGGGAAAGAAGGCGTTCGAACCGCTGTTCGAGCCCAAAGTTTCCGGCTTCAAGAAGGCCAAGCTCAACGACCTCGATTCAGTGAAGGCGCTGATCTCGGACAACACGGTCGCCGTGATGCTGGAGCCGATTCAGGGCGAAGCCGGCGTTTGGCCCGCGACCGATCAGTTCCTCGTGGAGTTGCGCGCGCTCACCGAAGAGCACGGCCTGCTGCTGATCGTCGACGAGATTCAGACCGGCATGGGCCGCACCGGCAAGCTGTTTCATTACGAGCATGCGGGGATCGAGCCCGACATCATGACGCTCGGCAAGGGCATCGGCGGCGGCGTGCCGCTGGCGGCGCTGCTGGCGACCGACCATGCGTCGTGCTTCGAACACGGCGACCAGGGCGGCACCTTCAACGGCAATCCGCTGATGTGCGCGGCCGGTCTTGCGGTGCTCGATCATGTCAGCCAGCCGCAATTCCTGAAAGCGGCCACCGACGCCGGCCTGTTTCTGGAGAGCGAACTGCAAAAGCTGTCCGCGCGGCACGGCCTCGGCGAAGTGCGTGGCCGGGGCCTGCTGCTGGCGCTGGACCTGAAGCTACCGATCGGCGCCGCGATCGTGGCCGAGGCGCTTGCGGACGGCGTCCTCATCAACTCGCCGCAGCCGGACGCGCTGCGCTTCATGCCGGCGCTCAACGTGACGCGGGAGGAGATTTCGCTGATGATCGATTGCCTCGACGCGATTCTGGTCAAGGCCGGTGCGGCGAGGAGAGTGGCGTAGTCGTTTGTCGTCGTCATTCCGGGATGGTGCGCCAGCACCAGACCCGGAATCTCGAGATTCCGGGTTCGATGCTTCGCATCGCCCCGGAATGACGGGGGATAACTCACGGCCTTAAAATAGCAGCCCCCGTGGTCGCCCTGCTCTCCAACTCGGTATGCGCCTTGGCGGCATCCTTCAGCGCATAGGCGTGGTTGATCGGCACGTGCAGCTTGCCGTTGATCACGGCGGCGAACAGCGTGTCGGCGCCTTCGAGCAGTTCCTTGCGAGTGGAGACATAGTCGTTGAGCTTTGGCCGTGTCGCGAACAGCGAGCCGTGATTGTTGAGTTCGGCGAGCGCGAATGGCGGCACGGGGCCGGAGGCGTTGCCAAAGCTCACGAACAGGCCGCGCGGCCGCAGGCACGACAGCGAGCCCGGGAACGTGGTCTTGCCGACGCCGTCGTAGACCACGTCGCAGAGTTCGTTGCGGCTGATCTGCTTCACCCGCGTCACGAAATCTTCCTCGTTATAGAGGATGACGTGGTCGCAGCCATTGGCGAGCGCGAGGTCGGCTTTTGCCTTGGAGCCGACGGTACCGATCACGCGGGCGCCGAGCGCCCTCGCCCATTGGCAGGCCAGGAGACCGATGCCGCCGGCGGCGGCGTGGATCAATACGCGGTGGCCGGGCTCGACCTTGAAGGTCTTGTGCAGCAGGTACCAGACGGTAAGCCCCTTGAGCATCAGGACGGCGCCCTGCTCGTAGGTGATGTGATCGGGCAGCTTGACCAGCTTGTCCGCCGGGATCACCCGTTCGCCGGCATAGCCGCCGAGGTTGAAATAATAGGCGACGCGATCGCCGGGGTGAAAATTGGTCACGCCCGGGCCGACGGCCAGGACCTCGCCCGCGGCTTCGTTGCCGGCGATGAACGGCAGTTCCGGCGCTTTGTAGAGGCCGGTGCGGAAGTAGACATCGATGAAGTTCAGGCCGACGGCATGCTGGCGGATGCGAACCTCGCCCGGACCCGGCGCCGGCACGTCCACGCTCTCATACACCAGGGCTTCCGGACCCCCCACCTTGTGCACGCGCACAGCCTTGGTCATGACGGTTTCTCCCTCGGGGTTTCCTGAAGCACCCACCTTGCAGGCGAAACCAAGGCTATCGCCGCAGCCTTGTCAACTCGTCCGGCCCAAACCGGGCTACCTCGCAGCCTTCCGGCGGTTGCGCCGGGCGAGCACATTGAACAGTTCAACCGCCGCCGCGAACAGCATGGCAAAGTAGATGTAGCCGCGCGGAATGTGGAATTTGAATCCGTCCGCCACCAGCGCCACCCCGATCAGCACCAGGAACGCCAGCGCCAGCATCTTGGTGGTCGGATGCTCCGCGACGAACCGGGAAACCGGCCCTGACGACACGTACATGACGATACAGGCGATCACGACGGCTGCGACCATGATCTCGATATCCTGCGCCATGCCGATCGCGGTGATGATCGAATCCAGCGAGAACACCAGATCGACGACGATGATCTGCAGGATCACCCAGAAAAACGCGTTGGCCTTCGGCTGTTCGTCGTTCTCCGCCTCGCGCGCTTCCACCTCGCCGTGAATTTCATGAACAGCCTTTGCGATGAGGAACATGCCGCCGCCGATCAGGATGATATCGCGCCATGAAAAGGCGAAATCCCTCAACGTGATCACGGGCTGGGTCAGGCCGATAAGCCACACCAGCACGCTGAGCAGCATGATGCGGAATACCAGCGCCAGCGCTAACCCGATCTGCCGTGCCTTCTTCGCCTGCCGCTCCGGGAGGCGCGAGACGATCACCGAGATGAAGATGACGTTGTCGATGCCGAGCACGATTTCGAGCGCCGTCAAAGTCAGCAGCGCTGCCCAGGCTTCCGGGCTGGTCAATAATTCCATCATGCCTTGAACGACTTTATCCAGCGGATCACGGTGTCACTTCCTATCGTGTAGATAGCGATAGCGCAGAGCCCGACGACGATCGGGGCGCCCACGTCGAAGTCGCGGACGAGCGTGTAGATCGCAAGCACGGCTCCGATGGCCATCAGCCACAGCGTCAGCCAGCGCAGCCGCACCACCCGGATCGGATGCACCACATGAAACGACGCGAACGTCGCCGCGATCAGGATGGCGATGCCGAGGCTGGAAAGCGCGGGCGGCAGGTGCAGCAAGAACAAATAAAACGCTGCCACGTTCCATAGCGCGGGAAAGCCGCGGAAATGATTGTCCGACGCCTTCATGCGCCGGTCGGCGAAATAGAGCGCGCCCGACACCATGATGCCGATGCCGAGCAGAGGTGCGGCCAAGGGGAGCAGCAGCCCGCTTGCGGTGATCGCATAGGCGGGAACGAAGACGTAGGTCAGGAAATCGACGACGAGATCGAGCACCTCGCCCGACCAGTTCGGCTGCAGCCGCACGACGTCGAGCCTCCGCGCCAGCGGGCCGTCGATCGCGTCGATGACGAGGGCGACGCCAAGCCAGCCGAACATGTTGGCCCAGTGCTCGCGCACGGCCTCCAGCATGGCCAGCAGCGCGACACCCGCACCCATCGCCGTCAGGATATGCACGGCGAATGCTGCGGTTCGGGCCCCGTTCGTCGGCGAGGCGGAAACTGGCGGACTCATCTGGTTCATCGCTCCGGCAGTGCTATCAGGAATCGACCTGATTTGCATATCCGCTGTTGCGGCGTTCCGCCGCGCGAACCGAGGGAAACATTTCGCCGGGTTGGTGGCTTGAAAACGCCGCTCCGAACGTCAATTGTCCTGATATGAACGATGCATCGCAAGTTTATGACACCATCGTGGTGGGCGGGGGGCCGGCTGGATTGACCGCGGCCATCGCACTCGCCGCGAGCGGCGCAAGCACCGCCCTGCTCGCCCGCCGTGTGCCCTACGCCGACAACCGCACCACGGCCCTGCTGGGGGCTTCCGTCGACCTGCTCGAACGGCTGGACGTCTGGCGGCGCTGCCGCAAACAGGCCGCCGAACTGCGGACCATGCGCCTCGTCGACGACACCGGCCGGCTGATCCGCGCGCCCGAAGTACGGTTCTCCTCGGATGAAATCGGGCTTGAGCAATTCGGCTACAACATCGACAACCGCTCGCTGATGGTCGCGCTCGAAGCGCGTGCCGCGGAGTTGTCGAACCTGACCCGGTTTGACGATGAGGCGGCGACGATCGATCCGCAGGATGCGCGCGTGGCCATTACTACCGGAAAGGGCCAGCACCTTGCCGCGCGGTTGGTGATCGGCGCCGATGGCCGGCAATCGCCGTCCCGCGAGGCGGCCGGAATCGACGTCAGCCGCCGCGACCTGCACCAGTCGGCGCTGACGTTCAACATCACCCATTCGCGGCCGCACAACAGCATCTCCACCGAGTTTCATACGCCGCACGGACCCTGCGTGTTCGTTCCCCTGCCCGGCAATCGCTGCAGCGTGGTGTGGGTTTCAACGGCCAAAGAGGCCGAGCGGCTGATGTCGCTCGGCGACGACGAATTGTCGGAGGCCGCTGAGAGGCAATCGCATTCCATTCTCGGCCGTGTGCGCGTCGAGGCCGGTCGCAACCTGTTTCCCCTGACGATCGAGCGCCCTGCACAATTCGCCAGCCACCGTGTCGCGCTGGTCGGGGAATCCGCACATGTCGTGCCGCCGATCGGCGCGCAGGGTCTCAATATGGGATTGCGCGACGCCGCCGACATCGCCGAAATCGCGGGCAATGCGATCTCACTCGGCGAAGATCCCGGCTCGCCGGCGGTGCTGGCGCGCTATCAATCCGCCCGCAGCTCCGACGTCGCGAGCCGTCTGATTGCGATCGATGTCGCCAATCGTTCGCTGCTCAGCGATTTCCTGCCGATGCAGTCGCTGCGCGCGGCCGGGATGCATTTGCTCGGCTCGTTCGGCCCGCTGCGGCGGCTCGCGATGCGCGAGGGACTGGCGCCGACCTGGAGGCGTGATAGCCAGAGTGATCGAGCGGATCCGGCCCGCTGACCAGCACCAGGCTTTAACGTGTTTGGGTCTTGTAGGTACTGTCCTTGCGAACAGACGCCACACCCTTGACGCGGCGGAGGGCATCAAGGGCGTCGGCATTCACACTGCCGTTCACGATCATGAAGCGCTTGTGGCTCTCGACACGGTCCAGTCCGCCCCCTTTGAGAGCTTCAACAATCTCGTCCATGCGATCCTTGTCCGATTCCTCTATTCGGATCGTGACATCGACCTTTTCCGCCATTCATCACCCGTTGCCTCTCACGAAGGTGGCGCCTGGAGCAGTCCTTTGCCAACATCGCGGGCCGGAAGTTGCAGCCGGCTCGCCAGTTGCAGCACGCGCGCCCACAAGGCCCAGCCTCGGAACGTATCATTGGACTGAGCCAGCAAGGCTGCAACGCCACTGACGTGCGGTGTCGCCATGCTGGTTCCATCCCAGCGATCATAGTTATTTCCAGGTAAGCAGGAAAGTATGGCAACGCCAGGGGCGGCAATGTCCACTTCCTGGTTGGGGTTCAGACCGCCGCAGGAGAACGAGGCGGTCTGCAGGGCGCTATCCACGGCCCCGACCGCCATGAACGTGGACGCGTTTGCCGGCGAACCGATGGGCTTGATCCGCTGTGGACGTGTGCTCTCGTTACCCGCAGCAGCGACCACCAGTGTTCCCGCATCAAGACAGACCTTCCCGATCTGCTCGTAGTCGTCGTTGGGCTGGTCTCCCAGCTGGGTCGCGGCGCCTAACGACATCGAAATGACATGGCAGCGCTCATCGAGCGCCCAATCCATGCCGGCGATGATCGAGCGATCGGTGCCGAAGCCATCGTCGCCCAGCACTTTTCCGGCGTAGATTTCCGACTCATAAGCGATGCCGTAGCGTGGGCCGGTCGTTGGACGCAACGGGCCGCAGGCGGTGCCGATACAATGCGTGCCGTGGCCATGCACATCGTCCTCGGTGCTGTTGCTGGCGAACAGCTTCTTGGTGATGATCCGACCGACGAAATCCTGGTGGGTATGGTCGAAACCGGTGTCGAGTACTGCAACCTTGATGCCGGCCCCTGTCAGGCTGCTGCCAATGACCTTGGTCGCTTGCAGTCCCCAGGTGGAAGTCGTCTCGTCGATCCGGGCTACCTTTCTCACGCTCTCTGCCTGCTCGCCGCCGAGCAGACGATCGACCAGTTCGCTGATGCCGTCGCGATAGCCCCGCAGATAGTCTGGATCGAGGTTCGCTATTCCGGCGAATGACGCGGGCGGCGCGATGTCAGGTCGGCTCGTCGTCGCCGCACCGAGAGCACGATATGTCCGCTCCGGCCGGACACTGCTGACTGTCTTCTGCTGCATGGCCTTTTCGACCATGGGCCTCAACCGTTCGCCGTCCCGCCTGACGATCGCAATGCCGAAACGCTCAAAATACTGCACATCGGCGCCATCGAAGTCATTGGGCACCGCGGCGGCCGAACGGAAATCCTTCGAAGACGCAACGCGAAATCCGCTTCCTTCCAGTTGCTTGATTCCAGTTCGGGTCGCCTGCGGTGTGAAACGCACCACCGCGCCAAGGCGCGGCGCAGTTCCAGACGGCTCACGGATCGCACGGCGGGACAATCGCTTGGCCATAAACCCCTCCCGGTTCTGTTCGGAGATATTTTGTCAGAGATTAAAGTGCTCGGGCCAAAAAGCCCGGCAAGCGCGCAGCAACCAAAGAATACGTCAGAGTATGACCACAACTGTACTACTTGTGGAACACATCGGCAATTGGTTCTTTTACAGGTAGAACGGGCCGGCACTTCACGGAAACGCCAGCCGCCCGCTCTGGATGAACCACATGACGGTGGTCAGCGTGACCACGGATGCGAAGGTGCCGATCAGGACGGCCACTGACGCCGGCTCGATCCAGGTGTTGTTCTGGCGGGCGATCACGAACACGTTCAGCGCCGGAGGTAGCGCTGCCATCAAGACGGCAGTTGCCGCCCAGGGCTGTGCGAACGGCCCGAACAGCAGCATCAATCCGAACACGATAAGCGGGTGGATCAACAGCTTGATCGCGATCACGCCGGGCACTTCCCACGGCACCCGATCGAACGGACGCAACGCCACGGTGACGCCCAGCACGAACAATGCCGTCGGCGCCGCGGCGTTCTGGAGAAACAGCAGCGTCCGGTCGAGCGCCGTCGGCAACGGAATGTGGAGGGCCGCAACCAGGGCGCCCAGAACAGCCGACATGATCAGCGGGTTCAGCACGATCTGCCGCGCGGCAATGCCGACCGCGTGCAGGAAGGAACGATGCTCGCGATCGGTCAGCGCCATCAGCAGCGGCACGATCGTGAACAGGAAAATACTGTCGCAGCAGAAGATCAGCGCGGTCGGCGCCGCCGCCTTGGTGCCAAGCACCGCCAGCGCCAGCCCGGGCCCCATGTAGCCGATATTGCCGTAAGCGCCGGCAAGGCCCGCCATGGTGGCCTTGCGCAGCGACAGTTCGCCGAGGATGCGGCCCGCCACCATGGCGAGGACGAAGGCGCTGACGGTTGCCAGCGTGGTTGCGATCAGGAACGGCGGATTGTTCAGTTCGGCGAACGGCGTCTCCGACATGATGCGAAACAGCAACGCCGGCAGCGAAACATACAGCAGGAAGAAATTCATCCAGGCCAGACCCGATTCCGGCAATCTCCGGGTCTTGCCACAGGCGAAGCCAATGAAGATCAGGCCAAAATAGGGGAGCGCGAGATTGAGGATATCAGCCATCGAGGAAAGGTCTTTTCATCAATGATTTCGGGCCCATGGCATAAGAATCGGTCAATACTTCCAAAGGTTAATTCGACCTAATGCCCCTAGCATCGGCCACAATCATGGTCTATTCGACGGACATGATCAAAGCGCGTACCGCTAAATTCCAGATCGGGCAGATCGTCCGCCACCGGGTGTTCTCATTCCGTGGCGTGATTTTCGACATCGATCCGGTATTCAACAATACCGAGGAATGGTGGTTGTCGATCCCCGAGGAGGTTCGACCGCACAAGGATCAGCCGTTTTATCATCTGCTTGCGGAGAACTCCGACTCCGAATACGTCGCCTACGTCTCCGAGCAGAACCTCCTCCCCGACGATTCCGGCGAACCGATCCGGCATTCGCAGGTGGCGGAGATTTTCGTGAAGGACAAGTCCGGCGGCTATCGCCCGCGCAATCCGTCGCTGAATTAGAGCGTTTTCGAGCGAAAGCCTGCCTCGGGCTCCAGCATTCTTCCGGCAGCAAAAAAGGCGCCCTTCCGGGCGCCTTTTGTTTTGTCTGATGGCTCGAGGCTTACTTCGCAGCCGGATTGGCGGCACCGGGCACGCCGGCGGCCTCGAGCTTCTTCCGCTGCTCTTCCGCCCGCTTCTGCAGTTCTTCCTGCAGCTTCTTCTGGTTTTCCTCGAATACCTTCGGATCGGTCGGCGGGCCGTCATAGGCCTTGGCGAATTCGCCGGCCAGTGGCAGCGGCAGCGTCAGCGGCGCACCGTTGGAATTGATCGCCTGAACAACGAGGTTCTGGCCCTTCTTCAAGTTGGCGATCAGCTCGGGCGTGGCTTCATAGTCAGACATGCAGCCATTCTGGAAGCAAATGACATAGGGGCTCTGCTGCGGCGCATTGCTGTCGACGATGACCCGGGTTCCGTGAACGAGTTGCATGCCGAGGGGCAGCGTCACACGCAGGATCTTCTTCGGCTCGCCTTCCGGCTCGATGATCACGGCAGCGATGACCGGCTGGCCCGACTCGATGCGGCCGTCCTTGCCGGTGAAGCAAACCTGCTTGGCGTTGGCTTCCTGCCCCTTCAGACAGAACTTGGTCCAGGGGGCGTAGATCAACTGAACCTGCTGCTCCGGAGGCTGGGCGGCGGGAGCGGCGCCAGCTGCCGGCGCGGCCGGTGCGCCGGCGGGGGCCTTCGGGGCGGCCTTGGGCGCAGCCTTCGGCGGTGCCCCGGGCGCGGGCGCCTGCGCAGTTTTGGGAGCCCCAGGCGCGGGCTGCTGAGCCATGGCGCCTGAAGCGATCAAACCTGCCGACAGCGCGGACGCCGCCAGCAAGGCGAAACCCCGCCCACGCGGCCGGACCGAAGCGGCCAAGATACGGAAATTCATTGCGGAAAACCCTTTCTGAACGGGAGCACCCGAAACCGCTACAGGCACCGAAACCTAGCCGTTTGCGCGGCTGTGTCCTTGGCAATTGAGGCGGATACGTGACAGCCGTTCCGACCCGGATTCAATCGCCCGCCTTCAATACAGCCACCGACGAAAAGATCAATGCCGACAGGCTTCTTTGACGTCCGCTACGAGCGATTGTCGGCGGCTGTGATAAAGCTTGGCGGTGAGTATTTTCGAATCAAATCAGCCGCCACCAATGCCTGTCTCCGGGCGTATCCGCCGGCGCCTCCTGCAGGGGGCACGGGCCGGAGCTGCACTTGTGCTGGCTGCGTGGGCCGCAGCGGTCGGCTGTCCCGCGCAGGCCGCCGAAAGCTATGCCATCGCGATGCACGGCGCGCCTGCTTTGCCCGGCGACTTCACCCACATGCCGTACGCCAACCCGGATGCGCCGAAGGGCGGACGGCTGGCCTGGGGGCTGCTCGGAACCTTTGACAGCCTCAATCCGCTGATCGTCCGTGGCCTCGCCGTTCAGCAGATCAGAGGCTATGTGGTCGAGAGCCTGATGGCGCGCGGCAATGACGAGGCCTTCACGCTGTACGGCCTGCTCGCCAGCAGCGTCGAGACCGACGACGCGCGAACCTATGTCACCTTCCGTCTCAATCCCCGCGCCCGCTTCGCGGACGGCAAGGAGGTCACCGCGGATGACGTGCTGTTTTCGTGGGCTCTGCTGCGCGACCAGGGCCGCCCCAATCACCGCCAGTATTATTCCAAGGTCGCCAAGGCCGAAGCCATCGACCCGCTTACCGTACGGTTCGATTTCGGCGGCGCCAACGACCGGGAACTGCCGCTGATCCTCGGCCTGATGCCGGTGTTGCCGCGCCACGGCGTCGATCCCGCGACCTTCGAGGAAACCACGATGACCGGACCGCTCGGTTCCGGCCCCTATCGCGTCACGGCGGTCAAACCCGGGGCAAGCGTCACCCTGACACGCAACCCTGACTATTGGGGCCGCGACCTGCCGGTGAACCGGGGGTTGTGGAACTTCGATGAAGTCAGGCTCGACTTCTATCGCGAGTCCAACGGGCAGTTCGAGGCATTCAAGCGCGGGCTCTATGATTTCCGTGTCGAACAGGAGCCGCTGCGCTGGCACGACGGTTACGATTTTCCAGCCGCACGCAGCGGCGAATTGATCCGCGAGACCATCAGGACCGGAATGCCTCAGCCCTCGGAATTCCTCGTGTTCAACACGCGGCGTCCGGTGTTTGCCGACATCCGCGTTCGGCAGGCGTTGACGCTGCTGTTCGATTTCGAGTGGATCAACCGCAATTACTTTTTCGGGCTCTATGCGCGCTCGGCGGGCTTCTTTGCCGGGTCCGAGTTGTCGGCCTACACCCGTCCTGCTGACGAACGCGAGCGCGAGCTTCTGAAACCATTCAGCGAACAGGTTCAGCCGGATATTCTCAACGGTACCTACCGGCTACCTGTTACCGATGGATCTGGCCGCGATCGCGCCGCGCTGCGCAGCGCGCTCGCCCTGCTGTCAGCGGCGGGCTACGACCTCGACGGGACCGTACTGCGGCAACGCTCCACGAGGACGCCGCTCACCTTCGAAATCCTGGTGACCACGCGCGACCAGGAGCGGATCGCGCTCGCCTATCAGCGCGACCTCAAGCGCGCGGGGATCGAAGCCGGCGTGCGCGCGGTCGATCCCGTTCAGTTCGACCAGCGCCGGCTCGGATACGAGTTCGACATGCTGCAAAATCGCTGGGACCAGTCGCTGTCTCCCGGCAATGAGCAATCCTTTTATTGGGGCAGCCAGGCCGCCGACATCCCCGGCACACGAAATTACATGGGAGCGAAAGAGCCGGCCATCGACGCCCTGATCGCAGCGCTGCTGGAGGCGCGCGAACATCCACCGTTTGTTTCCACAGTACGGGCCCTGGATCGCGTGCTGATGTCGGGTTTCTATGCTATCCCGGTGTTTAACGTGCAGGAGCAATGGATTGCGCGATGGAATCGGATAGAACGACCTGCAGCGACGGCGTTGACGGGCTATCTGCCGGAGACGTTGTGGCATAGACCGGAAGTGCAATCAAAGTAGGTAGATAGCGTAAGTTGGTAGAGTGATTGATCAACTGATCCGACCCTCGTGACAGAACTGAAATAGCGCCGTGACCCAGCCCACCGCTTCGCCAACGCTCGATACGTTGTTCAAACGCGTCCTGGCACGGCAGCCGGACGCACTGGCGCTGGTGGATCCTCCCAACAAGCAGCGCGTGACAGGACAGCCGCCGAAGCGCCTCACCTACGCGCAGGCCGACCGCATGATTTCGTCGCTGGCCGCGCACTTCGTCGAATCCGGGTTGCCGTCGAATTCCGTGATCGCGGTTCAACTGCCGAACACGATCGAATTCGCGCTCACGATCCTCGCCGCCTTCCGTGCCGGCCTCGTGGTCGCGGTACTGCCGCTGCTCTGGCGACAGTCGGAACTGACCATGGCGCTGAACCGCACCGCGGCGCGGGCGATCGTCACGTCGAGCAAGGTCGATGGCGTCGTCTATTCGGATCTCGCCATGAATGCCGCAGCCGAAGCGTTCTCGATCCGCCATGTCTGCGGCTTCGGCAGCGACCTGCCCGAGGGGATGGCCTCGCTCGACAACGCCATCTTCCGGGAATCCCTGATCGCGCGCGCCGTCATCGAGGACGGGCGCAAGGCGGCGTTGATCTCGTTCGACATGACGGCGGACGGTTTCCGGCCCGTTCCGCGCGCCCATCTCGGCCTGATCGCGGGCGGCCTTGCGATATCGCTCGAAAGCGACGTGCCGCAAGGCGCGACCGTCCTGTCGGCCTTCTCGCCGATGTCGTTTGCCGGCCTCGCCTCCTCGCTTTCGGTCTGGCTATTGTCCGGCGGCACGCTGGTGCTGCACCACCCGTTCGACGACGAGGTGCTGGAACAGCAGATCAACGAGTTGAAGTGCGACACGCTGATTGCGCCAGCGCAACTGGCGCTGAGGCTGGACGAACTCGACCTTGCAGGCCGGCTGCCGAGCTTGCGGAACGTCATCGGCCTGTGGCGCACGCCCGAACAGGTCACTGCCAGCGCGTGCTGGTCCGCGCAGCCGGCGACACTCACCGATGTGTACCTGTTCGGCGAAGCCGGCCTGTTCGGCGCACGCCGGATCGCCGAAGACGGCTCCCCGGCCCTGATCAAGCAAGGCCCTCATGGCGCGCCTCGCGAGATGCCGGGATCCTCGATATCGGGCGAAATCCTGCTGACTCCGCGCGGCACCCTGGGCCTGCGCGGGCCGATGGTGCCGGTCGCCGCCTACGCGCCGCCTCCGCCGCCGAGCGACTCGCTGATCGCAGCGCAGCCGCGCGACTACGTCGACACGGATTATGCCGCACGGCTCGATCGCACGACACGTGCGATCAATATCACCGCTCCTCCCTCTGGGATCATGGCCGTCGGCGGCTACCGCTTTCTGGGGCAGGACCTGCAGGAGTGGGCGCGGCGGCTCGGCCAGGGGGCGCTGCTGACGGCGTTGCCCGACCGGCTGAGCGGCCACCGGCTCGCAGGCCGCGCCGCAGACAACGCGCGCGCCCGGGACGCGCTGACCGAACTCGGCCTTAACCCGTTGATGGTGGAAGCCTTTCGCGACCGGAGCAACACGCCCTGAGCACTCCGGGACGTTGACGCTGCATTAAGTCGGGCAAACTAGGATCGCGGGCTCCACAAGCGACGATCCGAGTAACCTGATGTCCCAGCAAGGTCCGATCCTCATCGTATCAAACGCAAGGAAGCCGTCCTTCGCATCCCCGCTCGACGTCGCCAAGCTCTTTCCAATCGTCGAAACCGCATCGGGGGACGCCTTCCGCGCAGTCGAGCAGATGCAGCCCGCCGCCGTGCTGGTTGCGACGTCAGACGTCGATGAGGCCGGACTTGCGGCACTGGCAGCAACGATTGCCAAGCGCCAACCATATCTGCCGCTGATTGCGATCGATCCACAGATCCCGCTGCCCGACAATGCGATCCCGCTATTTCAGAGCCCGGCCCGCTCCGACCGGCTTGTGGCCCGCTTGCGCGCCGCCCTTCGGGTCAGAACGCTGCATGCCACCGTCATGCGCCGGCTGGTGCCGTCGGTGCCGATGATGCTCTCGCAAATCAATGCCGCACGTGACGCCACCGTCCTGCTGATCGGTCGCGGCAGCGCCTACCCAGCCCTGTCGGTCGCGCTCGGGGAATGCACCGGCGTCGTCGGCGCGCTTTCGATCGAAGCCGCGGCGAAGAACCTCAACACGCGCGATATCGATGGCATCGTGGTCGCAGAGGGTTTTGGCTCGCGCGTGGTCGACGCCTTCCTGACTGTGTTGGCTGAAGATGCCCGGTTCCGCCATCTTCCCGTCGTGGTGACCGGCTCCGATCTGCTGCCTGCATACGATCTGCCGAACCTCGAAATGATCTCGGGCGACCCCGCGCACGTGACGGCAACCGCGTTGCCGCTGGTCCGCCAGCACGCCTTCGAAGCGCATCTGAGCCGGACCCTGAAGGCGATCGACGCCGAAGGCCTGATCGACGCCCGAACCGGCCTGCTAACGCCCGAAGCCTTCGATCGCGATTTTGCCAGCGCCATCTATCAGACGCAGCAGCGCGGTGGGGGATTGTCGGTTGCGCGCTTTGCCTTCGATCCCGACCATCCCCGCGCGCAATTCGATGGCGCGCGGATCATCAGCCGCCTGATGCGGCAGATGGATTTCGGCGCAGCACTTGAGGATGGCTCGGTCGTTGTCGCCTTTGCCGAGTGCGACCTGAAGACGGCTCACGTCATCGCACGGCGGCTGTCGAACGTGATGCGCCATACCAGCCATGGCAAGCGCGAGGCGCGCGCAGAACCGACGGTTACGGTCGCAACGCTGCTGCCGAACGATTCCGTAAAATCGATAAGCTCGCGGCTCGAGGACGGCGCGCAACGCGCCGCATCGTGATTGCCCCGCGCTACGCCGCCTTCTTGTTCTCGGCGAGATTGGCGAGTTGCCGCAGGATTTCGGTCGTGCCCATCAGACGCTCTTCCGGTGTTTTCCATTCCTGCAGGAACACCACCTTCATGTCGGGCCGCACCTTCGCGGCCTGGCCGTGCTGGCGAATGAAGTACACCAGCCGGTCCGGCTGCGCGAACTTGTTCTCGCGGAATGTAATCACCGCGCCCTTCGGTCCGGCATCGACCTTCTCGACATTGGCACGCCGGCAATAGGCCTTGATCGCGGCGACCTTGAAGAGATAGCGGACCTCGTCGGGCAGCACGCCGAAACGGTCTCGCATCTCGGCGGCGAAATTGTCGATCTCCTCGTCGGTCTCGAGATCGGCGAGCCTTCGATAGAGCGACAACCGCACGGCTAGATCGTTGACGTAATCTTCCGGGATCAGCACCGGCATGCCGATGGTGATCTGCGGCGACCAGCGGTCGGCGGCGGGCTCCGCGACGCCGGCCTTGAGGTTGAGGATCGCCTCTTCCAGCATCGATTGATAGAGCTCGAAGCCGACTTCCTTGATGTGGCCGGATTGCTCCTCGCCGAGGAGATTGCCGGCGCCGCGGATGTCGAGATCGTGCGACGCCAGCTGGAAGCCCGCCCCCAGCGTTTCCAGCGACTGCAGCACCTTGAGCCGCCGTTCGGCCTGCGCGGTGATCTTCTGCTGCGCGGGCAGCGTGAACAGCGCATAGGCGCGCAGCTTGGAACGCCCGACCCGGCCGCGCAACTGATAGAGCTGCGCCAGTCCGAACATGTCGGCGCGGTGCACGATCAGCGTGTTGGCGGTCGGAATATCGAGACCGGACTCGATGATCGTGGTCGACAGCAGGATGTCGTACTTGCCGTCGTAAAACGCCGACATGATGTCTTCGATCACGGTCGGAGGCATCTGGCCGTGTGCGACCGCGACCTTCATCTCCGGCACATTCTTGTCGAGGAAATCCTTGACGCTGGCGAGATCTTCGATCCGCGGCACCACATAGAACGCCTGTCCGCCGCGATAGCGTTCGCGCAGCAATGCCTCGCGGATCATCAGCGGGTCATGCGGCGCCACAAACGTCCGCACCGCCAGCCGGTCGACCGGCGGCGAGGCGATGATCGACAGATCGCGCACGCCGGTCAGCGCGAGCTGCAGCGTCCGCGGGATCGGCGTGGCGCTGAGCGTCAGCACATGCACCTGCGCACGCAATTGCTTCAACCGCTCCTTGTGGCTGACGCCAAAGTGCTGCTCCTCGTCGACGATCAGAAGTCCCAGATCCCTGAACTTGATCGACTTGCCGAGCAGCGCATGCGTGCCGACCACGATATCGACGCTGCCGTCGGTCAGCCCCTTCTTGACCTGGGTCAGTTCCTTCGCGGGGATCAAGCGCGACGCTTGCGCGACATTGACCGGGAAGCCTCGAAAGCGTTCGGCAAAGTTCTTGCTGTGCTGACGGGCCAGGAGTGTCGTCGGCACCACGACCGCGACCTGCTTGCCATCGAGCGCGACCGCAAACGCCGCGCGTAGCGCCACCTCGGTCTTGCCGAAGCCGACGTCGCCGCAGATCAGCCGGTCCATCGGCCGGCCGCTTTCGAGGTCCTTCAGCGTGGACGTGATCGCCCCTAACTGGTCCTCGGTCTCCTCATACGGGAAACGCGCGCAAAACTCATCATAGACATGTGGCTGCACCGGCATTTTCGGCGCTTCGTGCAGATGCCGTTCGGCTGCGATCTTGATCAACTCGCCCGCGATCTCGCGGATGCGGTTCTTGAGCTTGGCCTTGCGCGCCTGCCAGCCGCCGCCGCCGAGCCGATCGAGTTCGACATTGGCGTGATCGGAGCCGTAGCGCGACAGCAGTTCGATGTTTTCGACCGGCAGGAACAGCTTTGTCTCGGCGGCATAGTGCAGTTCAAGGCAGTCATGCGGCGCGCCGCCGACCTCGATCGTCTGCAGGCCGACAAAACGTCCAATGCCGTGCTCGACATGGACCACGAGATCGCCGGTCGAAAGGCTGGTGACTTCGGAGATGAAGTTGTCGAGCTTGCGGCTTGCCTTGCGCGGCCGCACCAGGCGGTCGCCGAGAATGTCCTGCTCGCTGATGACGGCGAATTCGTCGGTCTCGAAACCGCTTTCCATGCCGACGACCGCCAGCATGGCCTCGTTGCGCGGGGTCGCCTGTACCGTCCGCCATGCGTTGACGCTGGTGAGGTTGGCAAGCTTGTGATCCCGCAGCATGCTACTCATGCGGTCGCGCGAGCCTTCGCTCCACAGCGCGATCACCACCTTCTTGCGCTTCGCCTGCAGCGCCAGCACATGCGCCACTACGGCCTCGAACACGTTGACCGACGTATCGGCACGCTCGGGCGTGAAGTTGCGCCCCTGCCGCGCGCCGGCATCGAACACATCGGTGCCGTCATCCGGCATCGCAAATGGCGTCAGCCGCGCCAATGCAGCTTCGTTCAGCCGCGTCGTCCATTCCTGTTCGGTCAGATAGAGCCGGTCCGGCGGCAACGGCTTGTAGATCGCGCCGGAGCCTGGATGTTCCAGCGCTTCGCGCCTTGCCTCGTAATAGTCGGCGATTTGCTTGAAGCGCTCGCGGGCGGCATCCTCGCCCTGCGGTTCGATCGCGACCGGCGCGCCGTCGAGATAGTCGAACAGCGTGTCCATCCGCTCCTGAAACAGCGGCAGCCAATGCTCCATGCCGGGATGGCGGCGGCCTTCGCTGACGGCTTCGTAGAGCAGGTCGTCGCGCTCCGGCGCGCCGAAGGTCGCGACATAGCCCATGCGAAAGCGGCGGATGGTTTCGGTGACGAGCTGAAATTCCGAGACCGGAACCAGATCGAGAGCGCGCATGTCGAGCAGCGTGCGCTGGGTTTCCGCATCGAAGGTACGGATCGATTCCAGGCTGTCACCGAAGAAGTCGAACCGCACCGGCTGGTCGAGGCCGGCCGGAAACAGGTCGAGGATGCCGCCGCGCACGGCGTACTCGCCGGGCTCGCGCACGGTCGAGGAGCGGTTGTAGCCATTGTGCTCCAGCCAGGCGACGATCGAGTCCATTGGCACGACATGGCCTGGCGCAACCGACAACGCCTGCGCCGCCACGACCTCGCGGGCCGGCACGCGCTGGACGATGGCGTTGACCGTCGTCAGCACGATCAGCGGCTTGTCGCTGCCCTTGAGGCGCGAAAGCCGCGCCAGCGTGGTCAGGCGTTGCGCCAGCACGCCGCCATGCGGCGACACCCTGTCGTAGGGCTGACAATCCCAGGCCGGGAATTGCATGACCGGCAGATCCGGCGCGAAGAACTCCAGCGCCCGCGCGAGTTGCTGCATGCGCGACCCGTCGCGGCATACCACTGCAAGGCTCACCGCCGGCGGCTTAGGTTTGGCCGCGACCGCCCGCGCCAGGTCGGCGACGACCAGCCCCTCCGCGCCCTCCGCGACATTGGCAAAGGTCAGCGCGCGCCCGGGTGCAAGCAGCGCGGCGGGAGATTTGACCGGCGACTTCATGCGTCGTGATCCACGGCGCGAAACGCCTTGATCCGGTCGAACAGCGCGGTCGCATGTTCCGGCGCGAGCGGCTTGTCGCCGATCACCGCGGCATAAAGATCGGGATCGGGAAGCTCGAGCAGGCGCTCGAATTGATCCAGTTCGCCATCGCGCAGATCCAATATCTCGGCATCCGCAAAGCGCCCGAGGATCAGGTCCATCTCACGGGTGCCGCGATGCCAACAGCGGAACAAGAGCCGCTTGCGACGGTCATCGAGGCCGTCGCTTGATCGTGTCGTTCCCGTCATTTTCGCCAATCCATCCGAACGCCAAAAGCCCGGACGTGCCGGGCGGGGTTGATATAGCGACAGGGATCGCAGATGTCAGCCCTTTGTGTTCGCGATTATCAACTGTCTCGTCATTGCCGGGCTTGACCCGGCAATCCATCCTCTTTTCAAGATGGATGCGCGGGTCAAGCCCGCGCATGACGACTTGTGTGCGACGGGAGACTGATGCGCCCCACCCTGCTCAATCCGCTGTTTGCGCCGGTCACGAGCCTGCCCGGCGTCGGGCCGAAGCAGGACAAGCTGCTGCGCTACCTGCTCGGCCGCGATGAGACACCGCGGCTGGTCGATCTGCTGCTGCATCTGCCGGCGAGCGTGATCGACCGCCGGGCGCGCCCGAAAATTCGCGAGGCCGTGCAGGGAACCGTGGTGACGCTGGAGGTCACGGTCGATCGCCACCGGCCGCCGCCGCCGCGCAATTCCCGCGCGCCCTACCTCGTCTATGCCTCTGATGATACCGGCGACGTGGTGCTGACGTTCTTTCGGGCCAAGCCCGGCTATGTCGAGAAATTGCTGCCGGTGGGCGAGAAACGCTACGTCTCGGGCACACTGCAGATGTACGACGGCATTCCGCAGATCGTGCATCCAGACCGTGTCGTCGACGAGGCGGCGTTCTCCAAATTGTCGGGCATCGATCCGGTGTATCCCCTCACGGAGGGGCTGGCACTCGGTTCGCTGCGACGGGCCATTGCGCAGGCGCTGCTGAAGCTGCCGGACTTGCCCGAATGGATCAGCCCGGAGGTCATTCGCCGCTGCAGCTTTCCGCCGATCCGTGAAGCGCTCAATCGCGTTCATGTCCCGGTCGAACTCACGGATATCCTGCCCGATGGCCCGTTCTGGTCGCGGCTGGCGTTTGACGAGTTGCTCGCCGGACAGCTGGCGCTGGCGCTGGTGCGCGCACAGTTGCGACGCCCGGCCGGCGACCGACACGCCGGCGACGGCCAACTGCGCCACAGGATCATCGACGCGCTGCCCTATGCGCTGACGGCCTCGCAACGCGAGGCGGTTGCCGCCATCACCGAGGATCTGCGCCAGCCGGTGCGGATGCTGCGGCTGCTGCAGGGCGATGTCGGCTCCGGCAAGACGGTCGTGGCGCTGCTCGCCGCCGCTGCGGTCACCGAGGCCGGCAAGCAGGCGGCGCTGATGGCGCCGACCGAAATCCTCGCGCGCCAGCACATCAAGACCATCACGCCTTTGGCCGAACGCGCCGGACTGCGGGTGGCGATCCTCACGGGCCGCGAGAAGGGCAAGGAGCGGCGCGAGATTCTGGCGCGGCTGGAAGCCGGCGAGATCGATTTCCTCGTCGGCACCCACGCGCTCATCCAGGACGACGTGATCTTCAAGGCGCTGGCGCTGGCGGTGGTCGACGAACAGCATCGGTTCGGCGTCCGCGAGCGGCTGGCGCTGACCAACAAGGGCGAAGCCGTCGACGTGCTGGTGCTGAGCGCAACGCCGATCCCGCGCACGCTGGTGCTGACTTACTTTGGCGACATGGACGTCTCCGAATTGCGCGAGAAACCCGCGGGCCGGCAGCCGATCGACACCCGTACCGTTCCCGCCAGCAGGCTGGATGACGTCGTGGATGCGGTCGGCCGCGCGCTGAAGGCGGGCAAGCTGGTGTACTGGATCTGCCCGCTGGTCGAGGAATCCGAGGCCGAGGGCATCGAGCACCTCACCAACGCCACCGAGCGCTTCGAGCGGCTGCAGAAACGTTTCGGCGACAGGGTTGGCCTGGTGCACGGGCAGATGAAGGGTTTGGACAAAGATCGCGTGATGGCGCAATTCGCTGCCCACGAAATCAACCTGCTGGTGGCGACCACCGTGGTCGAGGTCGGCGTCGATGTCCCCGCCGCGACCATCATGGTGATCGAGAATGCCGAGCGGTTTGGCCTCGCGCAATTGCACCAGCTCCGTGGCCGGATCGGCCGCGGCTCGGAGGCGTCGACGTGCCTGCTGCTCTACAGGGAGCCGCTCGGCGAGATGTCGGCGGCGCGGCTGAAGGTGATCCGCGAGACCACCGACGGCTTTCGGATTGCCGAGGAGGACCTCAAGCTGCGCGGCGAAGGCGACGTGCTCGGCATCCGCCAGAGCGGCCTGCCCGGCTATCGGATTGCGCGTTCCGACGTCCACGCGCAACTGATCACGCAAGCGCGCGACGAGGCGCTGCGGATCATGAAGGACAATCCGAAGCTGAAGGGCGAGCGCGGCGAGGCGCTACGGTGTTTGCTGTATCTGTATGAGCGGGATGAAGCCGTACCGCTGATTGGGGCAGGCTGAGCGCCATCAATCCACCTTCACCTTTACGGGCGCCGGCGTCGGCTGCAACGCCGCGGGCGAATTCGCGACGCGTGCGGCGTTGGCCATGCCGGCCAGTGCGGCGTTGCGCTTTTGCGGGTCGGAGCCGGGCTGCACCACGCCGGCGGACATGATCAGGGTCGCGGCGTCCTCGGTGGACATGTCGACTTCGATGATCTTGCTCTTCGGCACATAGAAGAAGAATCCCGTGGTCGGGTTCGGCGCGCAGGGCAGGAACACCGAGATGTGCTCCTCCTCGCCCGGCAGTTTGGCCGCGATGTTGACGCTCGGCGACTGCGAGATCAGCACGATCGACCACATGCCCGGCGAGGGAAACTCGACCAGGCCGACCTTGCGGAAGCTCGAGCCCTTGCCCGAGAACAGCGTCTCGAACACCTGCTTCAGCCCGCGATAGATCGCGCGCACCACCGGCATCCGGCCGAGCAGCCTTTCGCCGAGATCGACCAGCGTGCGGCCGATCAAATTGGCGGCGAGGAAACCGAGCAGCGTCAGCGCCACGACAGCTACGATCAGCCCCGAGCCGGGCAGCCCGAACGGCAGGTAGGTCTCCGGCCGGTAGGCATAGGGCACGAACGGGCGGACGATGCTGTCGACCCAGTTCACGAACCACCAGGTCAAATACAGCGTGATCGCGACCGGCCCTGCGACAATCAGCCCGGTCAGAAAATAGTTCCGGAAACGACCCATAATCCCGGTATGGGACTCCTCCGGCAGGGGGTCATCCGGAGGCGCGGTCGGAGGCAGGTCTTCGCGGTTCATTCGGGTTCCAGGTCAGGACAGCCGGACACGACATTCTGGCGCGATCGGATCGCACCTCAGCCAGCTAAGCCATCCTAGCAGGTTTTTGAAGACCCGGCGTGACAACAGACAGGCTTGACTATTCGACCGTTACCGATTTGGCGAGATTTCGCGGCTGATCGACGTCGGTGCCCATGACGACGGCGGTATGATAGGCCAATAGCTGCACCGGCACGGCATAGACCAGCGGGCTGAAGGTTGCCGCCATGTCCGGCAGCACGATCGTGACCAGCGATTCGATGGTCGCTTCCGCCGCCCCCTTGGCGTCGGTCATCAGGATGATGTTGCCGCCGCGGGCCGCGACTTCCTGCATGTTGGAGACGGTTTTTTCGAACACCCGGTCATGCGGCGCGATCACCACGACCGGCATGTTCTCGTCGATCAGCGCGATCGGCCCGTGCTTGAGTTCGCCGGCGGCATAGCCCTCGGCATGGATGTAGGAGATTTCCTTCAGCTTCAGCGCGCCTTCCAGCGCCAGCGGATAGCTGGTGCCGCGGCCGAGATAGAGCACGTCCTTTGACTTGGAGAGGTCGCGCGCCAGCTTTTCGATCTGCGGTTCCGATTTGAGCGCCTCCGCCATCAAACGCGGGATTTCGACCAGGCCATGGACGAGCTTGCTCTCGTCCTCGTCGGACAATTCCCCCCTCGCCTTGCCGGCCGCGACCGCCAGCGACGCCAGCACCATGAGCTGGCAGGTGAAGGCTTTCGTCGAGGCCACGCCGATCTCGGGACCCGCCAGCGTCTGCAGCACGGTCTCGCTCTCGCGCGCGATCGTCGAGGTCGGCACGTTGACCACGGCCAGCGTGTGCACGCCTTCCGCCTTGGCGTAGCGCAGCGCGGCCAGCGTATCGGCGGTTTCGCCGGATTGCGAAATGAAGATCGCCAGATCGCCCTTGCGCAGCGGCGCCTCGCGGTAGCGGAATTCCGAGGCGACATCGAGTTCGACCGGAACGCGCGCCAGCCGCTCGAACCAGTATTTGGCGACATAGCCGGCATAGCTCGCAGTGCCGCAGGCCGTGATCGAGATCCGCTGGATGTCCTTGAAATCGAACGGCAGCGGCGCCGGCAGCTTCACCTGCTCGCTCGCCATGTCGACGTAGCGGGCCAGCGTGTGGCCGACCACTTCCGGCTGCTCGTGGATTTCCTTGGCCATGAAGTGGCGATAGTTGGCCTTGTCGACCAGCGAGGTCGAAGCGGTGTGCTTGATCGCGTCGCGCTTAACGATGGTGTTGTTCTTGTCGTAGATGGTCGCGCCCTTGCGCGTCAGCACCACCCAGTCGCCGTCTTCGAGATAGCTGATGGTATCGGTGAACGGCCCAAGCGCGATCGCGTCCGATCCCAGATACATTTCGCCATTGCCGTGACCGATCGCCAGCGGCGGCCCGTTGCGGGCGCCGATCATCAGGTCGTCATCGCCGGCGAAGATGAAGCCCAGCGCGAACGCGCCGCGCAGTTCCGACAGCGCCGCCCTCACCGCCTCGACCGGACTGACGCCCTTCTGCAGAAAGCTGTCGACGAGATGCACGACGATCTCGGTGTCGGTCTCGGTCTTGAACACCGCGCCCTGCTTTTCGAGCCGCTGGCGCAGCTCGCGAAAATTCTCGATGATGCCGTTGTGAACCACGGCGACGCGATCGGTGGCGTGCGGATGCGCGTTGTTCTCGGTCGGCTTGCCGTGGGTGGCCCAGCGGGTGTGCCCGATGCCGATATGGCCCTGGAGCGGTTCGGCATCGAGCCGCTTTTCGAGGTTCTTCAGCTTGCCCTCGGCGCGGCGGCGCGCGAGGTGATCGCCTTCCAGCGTCGCAACGCCGGCAGAATCATAGCCGCGATATTCGAGGCGCTTGAGTGAGTCCACCAGCTGCTCCGCGACCGGAGCGCGTCCCAAAATGCCGACAATGCCGCACATGCGGTTCAAATCCCCAAATCGACGAACAGCGTCGCAACCCGCGCCACTCTTAACGAAATTCGCGCATCCACAGATACTCAATATTTATTGCGGATTGCGACAGTCTTAGGCGAAAATTTTAAGGGTTCGCCAAACCAGGGTTTAACTCTGCTCCTCATGGTGAGGAGCGCGAAGCGCGTCTACGGACGATGCTTTGCATCGCCGAGCGAACCACGAGGCCCGTTTGTGGCCTTCATCCTTCGAGACACCCGCTGCGCGGGCTCCTCAGGATGAGGAACCGACCGCATACACGTCCGCGATCTCGCGGCACGAGCTGCCCGAGGCTTGACCTTGGTTCACTCCCGAAGAGAGGGAGCAGGGAATGCCGGATGCACGCTGCACCCGCGGTCTCGTGTGCAATGGGGAGATGGAAGCGCACACGAGCATACAGGTTCAGCGGAGGCACTCCGGCATTCCCTGCGCAATGGTTTTACGGCTTACTTCGTGCTCTTCCCGGCGACGAATTCCTTTTGCCACCGTCACCAGCGGATTGAGATTTGCCTGTAGCCCGGTTGGGCCGACGCATCTCCGCTGGCTTGACATCAGCCACGGATGCCAGAACCACACGACTTCGCCGTACGCAGCGACCTCTCGTCAAAACGCCGATCGGCGATGCCGACCGAAATCCTGGCGAAGGCCCTTGAAGCGCCGGTCGTCTGCGCAACGCGCGATCACTCACGGGACAACCCGCCCTGCGACCACCATCGCGCCCGACGCCGCTGCGTCCACCGCATCCAACCCCGCGTCCGTGACGATCGCGATACGCCCCTCTTGCCGGGGTGGATGGCCGAAATGATAGCGGTGATTTGCCCGACGGCGACAGCGGAATGTTTTTTCGGATTGGGCTGGACGGGTAGGATCAGGTTGATTTGGTTCGGGAAATTCGGCTGAAGGCGCAGCAAGAAAGACAATTGATCGCATTGGCCGCGGGAAGCCCATGAGGTCTCGATTGTGCGCCCTCGACGTCCGTATATTCTACACAATCACTTACAGAGAGGTCTCTCATGCAGTCGACAACCTTCACGGTGCGCGTCGATACGGGCGTGAAGAAACGGCTGGAGCGACTGGCCAAGAGCACGGGTCGCAGCCGTTCCTTTCTCGCCGAGGCCATCAACGAATATCTCGAACTCAATGAATGGCAGGTGGCCGGTATCAAGCGCGCCATCGCCTCGCTCGATCGCGGCGACGGGATTGCGCATGACCAGGTTAAGGATTGGGTCGCTTCCTGGGGAAGCGCGAACGAGAAGCCGGCGCCCAAGATTTCATGAACCCGGTCTGGTCGCCAGAGGCAATTACCGACCTCGCGGCGTTGCGGGCTTACATCGCGCAGGACGATCCCCGCAGCAGCGCAACGCGTTGCGCTGCATATCGTACGCAATGTCGAGACCTTACTTCCCAATAGCCCCGAAATCGGGCGGCCGGGTCGCGTTCCGGGCACACGTGAGTTCGTCATCCCGAGGACGCCATACATCGTGCAGTACCGTCTGGTCGGCAACACAATCCAGGTGCTGCGGGTCTTCCACAGTGCACGCCGGTGGCCTGAGGCGTTTTGAGACGCGGTCGCGCGCGGCCGCGCATTCTGGCTCGTGCGTACGATCTGCATTATTCGACATTGCCGCGATCACAGAGAAAACTCACGTAGGCACAGGCCGCCCCGACGTTCTCGTCGCCCACCATGTCGTCTGTGTCTCAGAGCCGAGCCAGCAGTCCACCGACACCGCCCCACGTATCCCACCGCACCGGCGCGAGCGAAGGCGCTAGACCTGCCCGCGCGGCCTCGCGCACGTCGATCGGGCTGATGCCGAACTGGCGGCGGAAGGCACGGCTGAACGAGGATGGATCGTGCATTCCCAGTTCATCGGCGATGACGACGATCGGCTGCGTGTTGGAGGGGTCACTCAGTTGCGCGAAGCTTTCCGCCATGCGGTGATACTGGATGTACCGTTCGACGCCACCTTCGGATTCCAGCAAGCGGTAGAGGCTCGATCTCGACATTCCGAGTTCACGGCAGAGCATGTTCGCCCCGAGATGGGGCGAGCGCAGATTGCGCTGGATGCAACGCCGCGCCTTCTCCTTCAGCGTGGCGCCGATCTGCTCGTGCGCCGTCGTCAAATGGTCCGCGGACGGCGCGATGCATGCGGCAACCATCGCGGCGACCGCTTGCGGCAGTCCGTGCGCATCTTCGTCGCTCAGGCCCGGGAGCTGGCGTTCCAGCAGCCGGATGTATTCGGCGAGCATGCCGCCGAGCGGCGTATTCACGATGCGGCCCCGCGCGGCGTCGAGTGCTGGCGCGAGCGCGCTGAACTTGTCCCGCGCGATGTTCAGCTGAAGCCGGTCGTCGAGATCGCGCTGATTGGCCGAGAACTCGCCCAATGACAGGACGAACGGCATCCCGGCTGGTACCAGTGTCTGGTCGCTTTCCAGCATCAGGCCGGTTGCGGCACGCTTGCCGATCGTGATCACCCAGTGGTCGGTCGGATCGCGCCTGATCAGCGACTTGGTTCGCATGGCGCGCAGCGGCGGCGCCGACACGCTGACGAGCGCCATGCCATCGAGCTTCCACACCTCGCTCTCGCCGGCAAAGCCGCGGTCGGAGGCGTCGAGGGGACCTACCTCGAAACTACCGGCGTACCAGTCACGCCAAGCCTCGAGCTGGCGCGACTTCGGCAATTCCCGCGTGGAGAAACGTACGGCGTCCATGAAATCGATTCACAAACAGGCGCATTTTGCACTGCAGGATCGATCCAACTCCCTGGTTCCACTTTTGGCAAGCCCAAGATGCGACATCCGCCCGCCCGTGTCCCGCTGGTCACAATGGCCGCGCCGATGCCTGTAACGCGATACTACTTCACGCCTCCACGAGCTTTGCACGAACGGCGTATCGAACAAGGCCCGCGGTCGAGTTCACGTTGAGCTTGCGCATGGCGGCGGCACGATGGGTCTCCGTCGTCTTGATGCTGAGATTCAGGATCGCGCTGACGCCCTTGTTACTGTGCCCTTCCGCGACCAGCTTGACGATCGTCTTCTCCCGGGGCGAAAGCAGCTCGTTCACATCGGCCTTCCCGCTCACCGCATTCCTGGCTTCGCTGGAATAGGGACCGGCGTAGAATGGCTTGTGAAGGACCAACGACTCCACGGCGGCCAGCAGCATCTTGCTCGCATCGGATTTCAGCAAAAATGCCCGGGCGCCCGCCTCGAACGCCTGCCGCGCAACCGCATTCGAATCGTGCACGGTGAAGATCAATATCTCGGTCGGCAGCTGATGCTCCCTGATGCATCGCGCAACTTCCACACCGGTCATCAGCGGCATCGAGTAATCAAGGACGGCGACGTCGGGACAAGTCTCAACAGCAGCCGACACGGCTTCGCGGCCATTGCGGGCCTCGGCCACGACTTCCCAGCCGATGTGTCCTTCGAGAATGGCACGCAAGCCGGCCCGCACGGTATCGTGGTCGTCGGCGATGAGAATCCGCTTCATGATCGAACAGGTGCTCCGTTGTGATGCGGATCGGCCAGGCGCGCTGCCTCACGCCTGAGGCGCGCTCATGAGCGAAAGGTCGCGAGCAGAACGGTCTGATCGACCAATGAATCCTGATGAAGCATGCAGCTTCCTCCATGGCCGAGCGAAACCGCCCGCGCCAAAGCGCGTCCGGAATAAATTGCCGACAAATACAGAAAATTCTTTGGGCTACTCGTTATCTGGCGCCAGCATAAACCACTAGGGTGAATTCCCCTTAGGCAGGGAATCCCTGCGATGTGCCCAGCGTCCCAAATCTTGGTTTTATTTGCATCATGACGGGGTGAGAGCTGGGCTCTCAGATACGTCAGCCCTCTTTCGGCGCCTTCGCTCGCGTCTTCAGCTCGCGATACCGCTTGGCGCCGTTCTCACGCGTGGTCTGCTGGCTGCGCTCGACCGCCATCGCATCGTCGGGGACGTCCTTGGTGATGACCGAGCCCGAACCGATATAGGCGCCCTTGCCGATCTTCACAGGCGCCACCAGCGACGAATTCGTGCCGACAAAGGCGCCCTCGCCGATCAGCGTCTTGTGCTTGGAGAAGCCGTCGTAGTTGCAGGTGATGGTGCCGGCGCCGAGGTTGGCCTTGGCGCCGACATGGGCGTCGCCGACATAAGAGAGATGGTTGACCTTGGCGCCGGCCTCGATCGTTGCGGCCTTGGTCTCGACGAAGTTGCCGATCTTGGACCCATCGCCGAGCGAGGTGCCGGGCCGCATGCGCGCGAACGGACCGACCAGCGCCTTCTTGCCGATCGAGGACTGCACGAGGTGCGAGAACGAGTGGATCACCGCGCCGTCGTCGATCGTGATGCCCGGGCCGATCACCACGAACGGCTCGATGGTGACGTCCCTGCCGAACTTCGTGTCGGCAGAGAGAAAGACCGTCTCCGGCGCGATCAGCGTTACGCCGGCTTCGAGCGCGGCCTTGCGCAGCCGCGCCTGCATCACCGCTTCGGCTTCGGCGAGTTGCGCCTTGTCGTTGATTCCCCGCACTTCGTCCTCGCTGGTCTCGATCACGACGGCCTCCAATCCCATTTCCCTGACGATGGCAACGGCATCGACCAGGTAATATTCGTTCTTGCTGTTGGCGTTTCCGATTTTGTCGAGAATTTCGAGCGCGCGGCGGCCCTCGAACGCCATCACGCCGGCATTGCAGAGCGTGACCTTGCGCTCCTCAGGCGTCGCGTCGGCATGTTCGCGGATCGCCACCAGACGGTCGCCTTCGAGCAGCAGCCGGCCGTAGCCGGTGGGATCGGCGGCGCGGAAGCCGAGCACCGCGAGCGCCGCACCCTTCTCCAGCGGCGCACGCAGCCGCGCAAAGGTTTTGGCCGAAATCAGCGGCGTGTCGCCGAACGCCACCAGGAGATCGTCCGCGCCGCGCGCGATCGCCTCCCGCGCTGCGAGCACGGCATGCGCAGTGCCGAGCCGCTCGGCCTGGATGAAGGTGGCCGCATCCGGCCGCACCCGCCTGACCTCCTCAGTGACGGCCTTGTGGTCCGGCCCGACCACGACCGCGAGCGCGGCGCCTTCGCCATGCGGCGCCGCCTGCAGCACATGCGCCAGCAGCGGCTGGTGGGCGACGGGATGCAAAACCTTCGGCAGCGAGGAGCGCATGCGCGTGCCCTCGCCGGCCGCAAGCACGACAGTCAGGCTGGATCGGGCGGTCATTCTGCTCCTTTGGAAGTACACGGCTGATAGTGCCGGCCGTCTTTAATTGTTTTCCCCCGGAGATGATACCGATTCGCCGTCCCGTCAGCCTCCGGATCAGAGTTAGGCGGGCTTTTCCTGTTAGTGTTTGGTGGGTGATTCGGCGGGCCTGAAGGAGGGCCGGGGGCGCTTTGGCCAGGAATTCAGACCATGGGGGTGGCTTCGAGCCGGATGATTCCGGCGGCCTGCTCGGCGGCTTTCTGGCCGACGAGGAAGGGCTGGATCGCCGTGCGCTGTGGCGGATCGGGTCGTGGGGCTTTGCCGCGACCGGCGCGGTGGTGCTGGCCGTGATGGCCAACCAGTCGTCGCTCGGCTTCAAGCGCGATCAGATGGCCGCCGCCGACCTGACCCGGCAGGCGCAGCAGTTCCAGTCGGTGACCCGGGAAACCCACAACGAGGCGCGGCGCCTCGCCGCCGCGATCGAAACCCTGAACAATGACCGCGACCGGCTGTATGCCCGCGTCACCGGCCTGGAACAGGGGCTGGAGTCCGTCACCGGCGCCATCGCGCGCCAGGGTTCCGCACAAGCTTTGACGGCCACTGCAGAGCCGCAGGCCGTTCAAGGCCCGCCTGCCCCGGCCGTCGCGCCGGTCGGAACCACCCATGCCGGTCCCGACAAGCCGGCGGCGGAACCAGGCCCGACGGTGTCGTCCGTGGCCAGGGACTCGTCGAAGACCGAGGCTGCGAAGACGGATGGCGCCAGGGGCGAAGGCGCCAGAACCGACCTCGCCAAGATCGAAGGCGCCAGGATCGAAGCTGCCAGGACCGAGACATCCAAGACCGAGACGTCCAGGACCGAGACGTCCAAATCCGAAACTGCCAAAGCCGATAGCGGAAAGGGCGACAGGTCCGAGTTGGCAAAGCCGTCGCCGGCGACGCCGCTGATGGCCTCGCAATCGATCATGGCCCCGCCCGACCCAACCGCCGCAAAGCTGGCCGAGCCGACCAGATCCCTGAACGGCATCGTCGTGAGCCCGATCCCGGAAGTCGTGGCGTCGGCGCCATCGGACGATGACGACGGCTCGGGCGCGCCGAAGATCGCACTCCGTCGAACCGAGTTCGGCGTCGATGTCGGCACCGCCAATTCGGTGAACGGCCTGCGCGCGCTGTGGCGTGGCCTGCTGAAATCGAGATCGAACGCGCCGCTGACGACGCTGCACCCGATCATCGTCGTGAAGGAAGGCACCAACGGGCTCGGCATGCAGCTCAGGCTGGTGGCGGGTCCGTTGAACGACGCCGGCGCCGCCGCAAAGATCTGCGCCGTCCTGACCGAAAACAAGCGGCATTGCGAGACCGCGATCTACGACGGCCAGCGGCTGTCGCTTGGGCCTGAAGATCAGCCGGCCGCGGCGGCCAGCAAGCCACCGACTGCGCAGCAGCGGCGCGCGCCCGCCAAGCGGGCCGCGGCGGCGCCGCCCGCGGCTCCCGTCGCCGAGGAGCCGGCCAAGCCGGAAAACCCGTCCACGCTCACGTCTTTCTTCAACCGGCGGACTTCGCAATAATCTCTTGAAGTGCAATGTGTTGCAGGCTTCCTTTGACACCTCGCGCGTCCGCTGCCTCTTGTCCCCGCGCCCAATCCCGATCATACAGGTGAGATGAAAAAAACTCCGTTCCGGCTGACGCCCTATCAGGTCCAGTTTCTGCTGGTGGTCGGCTTCGTGACCGTCGGCTATGCGCTCTATCTGCGCTATCTCGCGGTTGAGTTCTCGACCGTGGCGCTGGCCTGCGACGCCGGCCTGCAGACCATGCTGTGCAAGTCGCGCGCACTCGCCACCTATCTGTTCAAGAATTCGGTGTTCGGCATCGCAGCCCTGATCGTGGCGACGCTTCACGTCATGCGGCCGTCGATCGTGACGTTGACGGTCGGACTGGTCGCGGCCGGATTGGGGATCGTGCTCTACAACATCGTGCTGTCGGGGCTGGCGATCGGGCTGCTTATTTTGGGATTTGCACGGCCCGCGCCCGCCACAGCGTAAGCGCCAGCAGCAGATAGATCGCGCAGGTCCACATCGACTGCCAGTTGTGGTTGCCCTCGTTGAATCCCATGAACAGCGCGGCGACCACGAGCAGGCCGGCAAAGGTGGATTCGGCGATCGGACGCACGCCGTCTTTCGGCCGATTGAGCAGCATCAGCGCCGCGAACGGCACCACCGCCATGGTCAGCGATGCGAACGGGAAATCGCGGTAGCGCGGATCGAACGCGAAGCCGAGCGCGGTCTGCGCCGCAAGCAACGTCGTGACGGCAAGCACCACGGCGAGCAGCGCCGTCAGCGGCGTCAGCTTTCGGCCCTCGCGCGGCCCCAGCAGATCGAGGAATGTCGGCAGCGGCCGGCCAACCATCGCGGTGTGCGCACAGAGCAGCGGTGAAGCAATGCCGGCGGCCAGCAGCGCGCCCCATTGCAACCAGCCGCCGGTGCCGTAGCTCTCGTAGAGCATCTTGTCGACGGCGACCCCGAGCAGCATGCCGCCGACGGTGGCCGACGTGCCGACCGCGATCCACGCCGCCGGCCCCGGCTTCCACGGCCGCCGGCGCTGCGCCATGAAGCCTGCCAGGAACACCAGGGCGCTCAGCGCCATGCCGGCGCCCATCTGCCATTTCCACAGCGGGAAATTGCTGATCGGCTCGCCGGGCGGATATTTCACCGCGCGATGGCGGTCGTCGATCAGGCCCCAATAGCCGCCGACGGTGCCCTCGAGCTGGCGCTTCCACGGCTGGTCGTAGGCCTCGATCAAATTCACCCGGAATTTTTCGCGCCTGGCGAGGTCGAGGATCTCGGACACCACGCGCGCCTGGTTGGTGCGCGACGGCAGCGCGCCCTCGCGCATCCGCCCGGCGCTCGGCCAGCCGGTCTCGCCGATCAGGATTTCCTTGGCCGGAAACGCCACCGCCATCCGCTTGCGGATGTCGTCGACATGGCCGGCGGCGAACTTGGCCCGCACCGGCATGTCCTCCCAGTACGGGAGGATATGGATGGTGACGAAGTCGACGGCCTCATAGATCTCGCGGTTGCGCAGCCAGAATTCCCAGACGTCGGCATAGGTCACGGGCACCGTGACCCGCGACTTGACCGAGCGGATGTTGGCGGCGAGGTCGGAGGCGGTCATCTCGCCGCGCAGCAGCACCTCGTTGCCGACCACCAGCGCGGTAATGACGCCCGGATGCTCCTTGGCCAGTTCGATCGCGATCGCGATCTGGGCGAGGTTCTTGATCCGGTTGCTGGAGAGCCATATGCCCTGGATCACCTTCAGCCCGACCTTGGCGGCCAGCGCCGGAACCTGGTCGAGGCCGTTCTCGATCGAATAGGTCCGCACGCAGTCGGTGATCTTGGCGAGCTGCGCCAGATCCTCGGCGATCTGTTCGGGCGCGATCTGCGTGGTCGGCACCAGCGGGGTCTGCGCCCCCCGGAACGGCGCGTAGGAGACGCATTGCAGCTTTGCGTTCGGATCGATCGGGGCGCGCGCCAGCGTAATCGGCGTGGCCATCCACCACCAAAGGGCCGCGATCATACCTAGCGATGACAGGAGAAGCGCCAGCGGCGTACGAAGAGAAATCAGTTCCATCCTCCGGGCGGGGACCGTCGATTAGCCGTTCATGGCCGATCTGCCAAGCTCCAGCATACCCCTATTCCCGCGCCAACCCTGCGGCAGTTTTACCACGGCGCGATAAAGTTGTGAGTTTGCTGGACAAAATCCGAAATACCCGGCATGTGAATCGCGTGACGTCTCCGCCGCAATGGAGACCCAATTGGACGGCAACTAGCCTGCCACCACATCAGCCGCGCGCTCGGCGCGGGTGGAAACTATTCGGGGAAAGTATGCGTCGACGGGTGTCTGGAGTTTCGGTTTTGCGCCACTTCGCAGCTGCGGGACTGATCGCGGGCCTGGCCTTCCTGATCGGATCGGGCGGAGCGCTGGCCCAGAGCGGAAGCCCGGCGCCGCAGGAGCAGTCCAAGCAGCCCCCCGCCAATGCCGCCGACGCCAGCAAGGACAACCAGCGCAAGACCGACGAATTCGTCGAGGCCTCGCAGGCCATCAACGGCCCGGCCGGCAATCCCGAATGCGTCTGGCTCGGCCGGCGCGTCGTCAGCCTGATGTGGCGCGACGACCTCGACACCGCGTTCCGCCATCTCGACCTGTACGACCGATTCGGTTGCCCCGGCGGCCACGTCCAGGCCGCCTTCCGCTGCCTCACCCGATTCGGCGGGCAGATCGATCCCAAGGTCGCCGAGACGCTCTCCAGCCGCATCCATGCCTGCTGGATCAATCCGGGCGCCCAGCCCCAGGCCGCCGCCGCGGCCACCCCTGCGCCGGCCACGCCCGCCCCGGCCGGCGCTGCACCTGCGCCCGCGCCGTCCCCCTCGCCGGCCGCCGCCGCCACGCCAGCGCCCGCGGCAAAGTAAGCACCTGCGGCGAAATAGCCGCGCGGCATTCAGCAGACGTTCACAGGAACGATCCTATTTATCCGGCGTTGGCTGCCAGCGGCCCTTAAAAAGCCGACCTTAAAAAAGTCATGGCGTCATACCAGTTGTGAATTCGCGCGGCAGGATTATCCTCTTCATGCCGTAGTGCCGGTCGAGCCTAGGGGACAGGCTCGCTTCCTTAAAATCGCAGCCCCGTATGGTTTAACTCCCGATGCGTGCCGTCGTCGCCGTCCTGCTGTTTGTAACCGCAGCTCATGCCGGGCTGTGGGGCCTGTTCCAGCAAAAGCAGGAGGCTCCCGATTTCCGCGGCATCCTGCCCAGCGTCTCCTACGCGCCGTTCGAGGGTAGCGGCCATCCCGACGTCGACAACATTCCCCAGATCGAGAAGATCCGCGCCGACCTGAAAAAGCTGTCGACGATGACGCGCGCGATTCGCCTCTACTCCTCGACCGGCGGCGTCGAACTGGTGCCGCCGATCGCGGCCGAGTTCGGCCTCAAGGTCACCATCGGCGCCTGGATCGACAAGAACACCGACCGCAACGAGCGCGAGATCGACGCGGCGATCAACCTCGCCAAGCGCAACAGCAACGTCAACGGCATCGTCGTCGGCAACGAAACCATCTACCGCGGCGAGCAGAAGGTCGAAGACCTGATCGAGCTGATCAAGCGGGTGAAGAAGTCGGTCAACGTCCCCGTCACCACGGGTGAAATCTGGAACATCTGGCGCGACAATCCCGAACTCGCCTCCTCGGTCGATTTCGTCGCCGCCCACGTGCTGCCCTACTGGGAAAATTTCACCGACAAGCAGGCGGTCGACCAGGCAGTCTACCTGTACGGATTGTTGCGCGAAAAATTTCCCGGCAAGCGCATCGTCATCGCCGAATTCGGCTGGCCCAGCGCCGGCTACAACCTGAAGAACGCCGAACCCGGCACGTTCGAACAGGCTGCCGTGCTGCGCAACTTCGTCACCCGCGCCGAAGCGATGGGCATGGAGTACAACATCGTCGAGGCGATCGATCAGCCCTGGAAATTCTTCGAAGGCGGCGTCGGACCCTATTGGGGCATTCTCGACGCCAACCGCGAGCCAAAATTCTCCTGGACCGGCCCGATCGTCACCGAGAACTACTGGAAGCTGGCGGCGATCGCGCTGCTGGTCGGCATCCTGATGTCGCTGCCGATCCTCCGCCTCGACCGGCCGACCGTGATGCAGGCGCTGGTGCTGTCGGTGGCGGCGAACGGCGTCGGCGCCTGGGCTGCCACCGTGTTCGCCTACTGGGCCGGGCATTACTTCGTGTTTGGCTCCGCCTTCGCCATGACGCTCGGCCTGATCCTGCTGGTGCCGCTGATCCTGATCGCGATGGCGCGGATCGACGAAATCGCCGCGATCGCCTTCGGTCACGGCCCGCGCCGCTTGATCGCCAAGAGCACCGAGCCGATGGCGCCGGCCACGATCGGCGACGCCGTCGCCTTCCCGAAGGTCTCGATCCACATCCCCGCATATTTCGAACCGGTGGATATGCTGAAGCAGACGCTGGATGCGGTGTCGCGCCTCGACTACCCGAACTTCGAGTGCGTCTGCATCATCAACAACACGCCCGACCCGGACTTCTGGCAGCCGATCCAGGACCACTGCCGCGCGCTCGGTGAACGCTTCAAGTTCATCAACGCCGAGAAGGTCGAGGGCTTCAAGGCGGGCGCGCTGCGCATCGCGATGGATCGTACCGCAGCCGATGCCGAGATCATCGGCATCATCGATGCCGACTATGTCGTGCATCCGGACTGGCTGAAGGACCTGGTGCCTGTGTTCGCCGACCCGCGCGTCGGCCTGGTGCAGGCGCCGCAAGAGCACCGCGACGGCGATCGCTCGCTGATGCACTACATCATGAACGGCGAATATGCCGGCTTCTTCGACATCGGCATGGTCCAGCGCAACGAGGCAAACGCGATCATCGTGCACGGCACGATGTGTCTCCTCCGCCGTTCGGCGATGGACATGGCCGGCGGCTGGTCCAGCGACACCATCTGCGAGGACACCGATCTCGGCCTCACCATCCAGCAGCAGGGCTGGCTGACGCACTACACCAACGTCCGCTACGGCGAGGGCCTGCTGCCCGACACCTACGAGGCGTTCAAGAAGCAGCGTCACCGCTGGGCCTATGGCGGCTTCCAGATCGTCAAGAAGCACTGGCGGCGCTTCCTGCCCGGCGCCAGCCGGCTGACCCCCGACCAGCGCCGCGAGTTCTCGCTCGGCTGGCTGAACTGGCTCGGCGCCGAGAGCCTCGGCGTGGTGGTCGCGATTCTCAATTTGATCTGGGTGCCGATCGTGGCGTTTGCCGACATCGCCATTCCCGACAAGATCCTGACGCTGCCGATCATCGCCTCCTTCGTGGTCTCGATCGTGCACTTCCTGGCGCTGTATCGCCTGCGCGTGCACATCAAGGCCGGCCAGATGATGGGCGCCATGATCGCCGCCATGAGCGTGCAGTGGACGGTGTCGCGTGCAGTGGCGCAGGGGCTGATCACCGAGCATCTGCCGTTCGCGCGCACCTCCAAGGGCGGCCTGTCGCGGATGTCGATCGAGTTCCAGGCGTTCTGGGAAGCCGTGATCGGCGCGCTGCTCTTGATCGGCGCCGCCGTGCTGGTCGTGACCAACGGCACCAAGGAAGTGCGCGAGATCTACATCTTCGCTGGCGTCCTGGTGCTGCAGAGCCTGCCGTTCCTCGCCGCGGTCGCGATCGCGCTTCTGGAAAACTCCCGCACCAATTCCTTTGCCTTCTGGCGCTACAGTGCGGTGCGGACCGCGGAACTGATCGGGCTGCGCCCGGTCAATGTGCCCGGGATCAGCAGTCCCTCCCAGCCGGTCGCCTCCGAAATTCGCCGGGAGGTCAACTAAGGCGGGAATAAAGCGGTTGGCCCGGCGTGAAGAAGCCGGACTAACCGTTAGCCGCACAAGGGAAATTCGGGACGGTCTCGCAATACATTTGGCGCCGTCCGCTATTGACCCGCAGGGGCCCGCCCCCTACACAGCGCGGCAAGTGAGCGCGTAGCTCAGGCGGTAGAGCACGTGACTTTTAATCATGGGGTCGAGGGTTCGAGTCCCTCCGCGCTCACCATGCGAAATGCAAACACTTAGGGTCATAAATCCGGCAACAAAAACGGTGCCGGATTTAGTTTTGCACACAACGTGCACACTCGCAGTTGGGTTGGGTCATGAATGATCCCGACGCCATCCGGTTCGTTGTGTTCATGCTAACGATCGGGCTGATTGCCCTTGCGCCGGCGACGTAGACATGGCCGGCGTCATCGACAGGAACGCGCAGCCGATCTTGCTCGTTGCACTCGATGGAACGGTTCGGGCTAGAGGTCGTACTGCAGATCATCACGGCTATCGCGGTGATGGCGCTCCTGCTTTACTTGATGTTAGGACCGCCTGATTGAGCCAGTAGGAGGGCAGATGGGCCGACAAGTGGAAACCAAGATCAAGGAGCACATCTGCCCCGCTTGCCGAGGGACGGGCTTTCCTGCGGTGAAGCAGCCGGAGCAGCCGGGCCGCAGAATCTATCCACTCAAATGCAAGTCCTGCGACGGCAAGGGAAAGATTACGGACGACGAGTGAGCCGCGAACAGAAATCACCCCCGGGGAAAATGCGCGCGAACGGCGGCTCGCCTGCTGATCGTCTCCTGCGGTGATTTCAAATGCTCGCATTCGATCGTGGTCAGCGCCAGTCTAGACGACGTCCGCCTGTCGGATCCGGAGCCCCGCTTCACCTGCGCTCGCCGCGGCGCCGACGTGAGGCCGCTGTTCGAGATCGCCGGGATGAGACTGGCAGATTCTGAACGTGTCGGCGCAATTTGAAATTCAATCCCGATGCCGGGAAGTACCATTGGAGCAAATGCAAACTGAAACGCGACAAGTGGCCGCGGTGAGTCAGATCAGCCCTATCGGATCAGAGACCAATCCAGATGCCGATTCCGATGATGACCATCGATATTGCGATGACCGTCAGGTCGACGGTAAGCCACGTCGGGAATGTTGAAGGTTGCTCATCCATCTAGTGCGCCTTGCTCCAGCGCACCTTGGACCATGAGCAACACAGATGCATGAGCAACACAGACGAATGTGAGGTAGGTCTCGCGTCGCGATCAAATAGTTTAGAGAGTAGTCGCCCACACTGCCCCGCCAGCCATCAGTACGACGCCGGTGATGAGGATGAATGTTTCGGTCCGCGTCAGTTGTCCGTTGCTACGCATGTACGCGCCTCAATCGCTGAGAGAGCTTGAAGCCCTGAAATGCTAACGTGCTGTTGGCTATTTGGCTCCATCCATCGGGGTGAGAATGTGCGTCCACAGGGTTGACAGTTCACCGGAGTGTGAGCTGGGTCCATCTCTGCCCGGTAGGGTGCATATCCACACGCGGCCAATTTTCACCGTTTGTTTGCTTTTTTCACCCCCAAATTGCGCTGCAGCATTGCCACCCCCGCCTTTTTTCGGCCATATTATGGCACGTTCACCCGCGGCAGGGGCTCCCGATGGAAAAGTCAGTTCGCGTTCTCGACGAGCAGTATCTCGCGCAATCAACAGCCAATCTTCTCGCTTTAAGGGCCGAAGTTCAGAAGCTCAAAGACTCGATCCGAGCGGCAGAATCCGCCAAGCGCAGCCAGAGTAGAGAGCCCTTACTAGCCTTGGCAAGCTAGTCCCGCGCCGTTTCCTTAAAGGTCGAACGCTGGTTGAGTGTGCGCAATCGACTCTCCAGCTCCACCTTCTTCGCCCTTAGCTTTCCCTTCAAGACTTCTTCGATCTGTCCGTGCAGTTCGAAAAGATCATCGATTGCCATCGATTCCCATTCGCTCTTCATGACTCGTCCCCACGATCATGGCTTGCAACGACTTCTCAGCCCAGCCGCATTGTGTACGCGAGCGGATTAACCGAAAAGTTAATTACCGCGGTCGGGCCGCCAGCCGGCGCAAACCCGAGGGGCGGACGCCTTTACCCCCGGGGGCAGCCCCATCCAATTTGTGGCGAACGAAACGCCAAAAAGCCGCTGGACTGCCAATGAATCCGCTCGTTTCCCTCACATCAAAAGGGCGGAACTCGATCCACCTCCCGGCGTTCCTGTATTGGGAGTTTGTAATGAGTACGTTTCTTTGGCTGCTGGGCGGCTGGTTTGCGCTCAATCTGGCGATTGTCGCTGCACTGCATTTCAGGCCGCTCCGCTTCCCGCGGCTCTTGCGGTCTCCTGAACCGCGCTCGCTGGCGTTCGCGCGGCATCGGGGCGCACGCCACCACGTCCGATAAGCTTCGTCCGTCGTTGACGGCCGTCGGACTACGACTGGCGCCATCTCACGAATCCAGAGTTGTGCTCGAGCAGGATCTGATACGGCGCTGACCGGACTGGCGCCATCTCCGGCCACTTGGTCGTGAAGACGCGGGCGGGGAACCTGTATCGATCGAAAGAGTCGATTCCAGGCTTCCGGTGTCCCCCACTGTCCCCAAAGCCGGAAGAAAACCCGCCGGGTTGGCGGCCTTGGTGTGCTCTGCACCAGGGCCGTTTCAATCGGGAGGCTTTCTGCGTGGCGGCAGAACTCCCAAGCTCATCCCTGGCGCGCGGACGCGCCGCTGCTTCGCCACGCATCACGCCTCGCTGCGGTGTCGACCACGATTGCCCTGACAGCATCCGCCGACCGTCGTGGAAGATTTTCGTCTTCCATGCCACCAAGCGGGCTTAGACTAGCCGACGTCTTCGCTCGAAACGCGGCGCGCAGCGGTTGCCGGCAGCGGCTCGGGTTCGATCCCTGGTCTAGAGAAACGGGATCAACTGGGTCGGCAGTTCTCGCTTGCCCACGGGGCAGCCAGTTTTGCCTTTGGCATTCGGTCGAGCCGGCTCGGATGCCTCCGCATTGGCTGCGCGCATGAATTCGGCCAGGGCAGCGTCCGACGACTGCTCGACATAGCCAATACCTGCGCTCGCAACCGCAACTGCCGTGAAAAGACCGATCGCGACCGTGATGGCTGTACGGCTATCGAGAATATGCATCGTCCTTCTCCCGGGGATCGGGTGTCGCGAAGGGCCTAAATCCATTCGGGATTTTCAGATGTGAACTGTTTCACCTCTCACGCCAACTTGAAACCGGAGCGAGCCGAATTACCAGTTTTTCCCGGTTCACGTGAAGCAGATCACAGCACCCCACACTGCCCCGTCGGAGAATGCCGGCTCGCGGAGGGTCCAGGCCATGACGAAACCTGCGAAGCGCATCCCCCGTTGGCTCACGATCGACCTGATGATCCTCGTGATCGGAACGATCATCACGATCGCATCTGCGCTGTGGCTGGGCACGAATATTCAGCGCATGGTCTTGCCACCCGGCTGAACATCCCGCTTCCGAAGGCTGCTCAACCGGTTGCTCGTTCAACTGTCCCGGTTCGGGCGGCGCCTGCAGCTCACGGGCTGACGCTTCAATTGGGGAGCATCCCCGTCGGCGGCAATCCGCGCGCCAACGGCTTCAGCCTGACCACGGGAACCGGGCGGCGGCCTATCCTGCCGGTGACGCGTGTTTGATGTGGCGTCGCGCGGCGCCCAATATCATCGTGGGACCGTCATTGCCTGCGCCGGCATTCACGGGGTCGCTGATCCGCAGATAGTGGAAAGCCTTTCCGACATCGGCCAGTTCCTGGGAGGCGCGCGCGACAAGGCCCTTTTCGTGCAAACGGAGCAGCGCACGGGATATCGTTGCCTGGGTGGCGCGCGTCTTCGGCCTTCCCAGCCCGCGAATGATGTCGCGCGGCAGCGCCCAGCCCTTCACGCTTCCTGGGGCGATCTGCTCGGCGGCCTCAAAGGTCGGCCACTGCTCCAGAACGGCCAGTATGTCCCGTTGCAACGGTGACAGCGACTTGGTCATGGACACCAGTCTAAACCTACCAAGTTTTCCCGGTCAATCGCGCGCCCGTACGAAATTCGGGCAATTTGCCAGATAGTTACCGCGATTCCTCGCCATCCGCCGGGCACCGAGTAGCCGGCCGCTGACAACGAAAAGCCCGGCAACCGGCCGGGCTCGCAATATTTCTTGGGTGATGAAACATGGTCATTAAAGGCGGCGCGCATTAAATTTCAGTGACGCACCGGCTCCGTAGGATTGCGGATGTTCAGCCGGGATCGGCGCTGCTTGCACGGCCTCGGCAGAAGTTAATCGCGCGTTACATCGACTGCGAAAATGCAGCGGAAAGCGAGCTCCGTCCCTTAAAATTTGACGCTTATTGTCTCCGCAATCAAAGGGCGGGGGGAGACGATGAGCCTTACAAACCAACTGCAAATCGACGGCCTGCATTGCCGTGCGATCTGTGACGAGATCGGCGAGCGCCTGCAGATCATGCTTCGTCCGGATGCAGCCGAATTGCCGACCCGGCTTCAGATCCTCATCGACCGGCTTGCCGACCAGGATCGCCAACCGGCCCCGTCAATCGTGCCCGATCTCAATGACATGATCCGGCAGCCCGCTACCGTGTCGCACACCCCGTAACCGGCGCTTGCCGATGCGCGAAATATCGCGCCGCGGCAGCACGGTGGACAATGGGGACAAGCTTGAACCCGCAATTGCATGTTGCCGCCAACAGGGGCTCACGATCGCCTGTTGCACCTCGGAGGCTCGATATGGTTCTTCCCCGCGATCTGGCGGTGCGCATTTCGGCCGCGCAGCCCCTGCAGACGTTTCGCTTGCCGATCGACGCGGCCCGCCGCAAGGCCCGCGAGGTGATCGACCAGATTCCCCGCGATGGCGTGACATCGACGGTCGAGAACTGGCGTCAGCTTCCCGACGGGCGGATCGAGTTCGCCGTCCGGTATTTCAACACCGTGGACTGACGGTCTGGCGGCGGCCTCCGCTGCGCGTCATTCACCTGTAAAACTCTTTTGCTCCAATCCGGCCAGCTGGCTGCCGCCCTTTGTTTTGTTGGGAGTCAGGGGCATTGCAAAGTGGCTGGTGGGGGCCGTCCAATTTACCGCGCGGCGGGCGGCCCCGCTGAGCCCGCAGCTGTTGACCCGCCTCGTCCCTCCCCGTGCTGCCGGCACCCCGGCACGAACTGCCAGATCATCCCGTCGGAAAATACTGGCATGCGCATTGCTCCTGATAGCTCGCCGGGCATTTCAGTGGCCCGGTTTGGATCAAGCGCCGCCGGTTCAACGTATTTCGATACCGGCGGCGTATTTTTCCGGGACGAAACCATTTTCCCAGGCCCACGAAAACATCCTGAAACAAACGGCTGCATATCGTCCCGCCGCAGCAAGCAGGGGATGGCCAACATGCAGTTTATTTTCGATCTGATCTGGACGCAGTCGTGCACCCGGTACCTCGCCTCGATGGGTCAGCGGGAGGCACAGCCATGATTGAAACTTCCGCAGCCATTCTCGCGGTGGTCAGCCTCGCGATCTTCGCCGCCCACGCGCTGGATGCCTATCGCACTGGTTAGCCTGCCGGCCCAGGCGATGATTTTGCTGGTGGCCCCATCAGGGGAATAACCATGGTCAGACGCTGGAGTGCAGAAGACACTGGCGACCGACAGATACCCGCTCGGCGATACCGCGCGCCGGCAACGGTCGAGAAGATGGATTGCAGCGAAGGCGTTGCCGTCTTCAAGACCCATCAGCTCAAATCATCCATGGACGAACGCAGTTCTTTCGACCCGGGACCAGCCGGATTCAATTGGATAGAAATTGATTTGAAGCAAAGTCATTGAGATCAGGCCGGGCGACTTTTTCGAAGATGCGCGCCCGGCGTTTTGGCGGTCACTCCGAGCGAAGGCACATGGCGCCGTGTCTTTGAAAATGGGAATTTACCCGTCAGAGGATGACGACAGATGATCGATCGACAGTTGGCTCGCTTGCGGGCGCATCGGAGCAACATTCAACGCTATCGCAACCTGCTGCAGACCAGTCTGACCGAACTCGAGCGCCAGTTCGTCGAAAAGCGCCTGAACGAAGAGCAGTCAAATCTGGAGAGCGTGGCGAATTCCCTTCCCAAGGACTTTCGCTGGGCGTACGACCAAACACCCCGCTCCCACCTGGCCTAGCACCAGCCGAACGTTCCGAACGCTGCTGAGCGAAGGCGTCGCTGCGCGCAGGCTTGCCTGCGCGGTGGTTGTCGTCCTGGCGACGTCCCCTCACGACCGGAAAGCATCGAGGGCGTGCGCGACAAGGACGCCGACGCTGAGAACGATCAGGAATGCCGCAATGGCTTCAAACATGGGTGCTTCCGGGCAATGACCCGAGTAAGAGGCCGGCACCTTGCACAGTCAAAACGATTCCAAAGCGCCTGGGACGATTTGCTGTTATTTTGCTGTCTGGTGATTCTCGGCAACGGTTCCGGTTAGATGAGCCAGTAATGATCTCGTTGCACTTCGCAGTTCCTTCGGTTCTGGTCGCTGCAGCGGTAGCCGGGTGCATTACCTATGTCGTGACACCGCCAGCGCAGGCTCCCTTGCAGATCAAGGCCGATCAGCGATCGCAGCCGATCGCGTCCGGTTCGCCGCGCCCTGAAACGAGGCCGTTGGCTGTGGTCGATCCGCGCCCGAGTGCGGAAGAGGAGCAAGCAGCCGCGGCCTTCCGGGAAGCGGCTGCGGCCATCCTGCGGCGTGCACCGGACACGCGGGCATTGGCCTTCGCCGAAGAGCCGCCGATCGCGGGACGGATCCCGTTGCCCAAAAGGCGCCCGATCAATCTCCCATGACTCCCCGGAGCGCCGGCAATGGCGGTAAGGCAACACGGGTAGTCCAGCAGGCATGAAAGCGAGTTCGAGATTTCCGAACCGTCCTGACATCGACGGCTTGCGCGCGATCGCCGTGCTCAGCGTGTTTCTGTACCACCTCGAAGTACCGCCATTCGGCGGCGGCTTCGTCGGCGTCGACATCTTCTTCGTGATCTCCGGCTACCTGATCTCCCGCATCGTGCTGACCGACGTAGAGAGCGGCAGCTTTTCGATGGCCCGCTTCTACGAGCGCCGGATCCGCAGGCTGGCGCCGGCCGGCATCGTCACCATCGTCGGCACGCTCCTGATCGGCGCGCTGTGGTTTTCGCCGGGGCACTTCAAGGCCCTCGCCCAGGATGTCGTGGCAACGGTCGGCTCGGTGTCGAATTTCTACTTCTGGCGCGGCAGCCACGATTATTTCGCCAAGGCGGTCGATCCGAGCCCGGTCCTGCATTTCTGGTCGCTGGCCGTCGAGGAACAGTTCTACCTGGTGTGGCCGGCCTTCATCCTGCTGGGGCACAGGCTGGCTGGCAAAGGCCTGCCGCTGCTCATCCTTGGCATCGGCGCCGCTTCGCTCATCGCCGCGCAAATGAAGCTTGGGACCGATCCGGCCGCCGCGTTCTATCTGCCAATGTTTCGCGCCTGCGAATTCGCGATCGGCGCGCTCGTCATCTTTGCCGAGCGGTGGCAGCTGCGCTTCAGCGCGATGCCCCTGCTGCTCGCGGTTACCGGCTTTGCCCTGATCGCCTGGTCCGTCGTGTTCTTTGACAGCACCACGGCATTTCCCGGCGTGAATGCGATGATCCCATGCCTCGGCACGGCGTGCCTGATCTGGGCGGGCCCGTCGCACCCGCTCGCGCGCCTGCTGACCAATCCGGTGGCGGTGCGGATCGGGCTGATCTCCTACTCGCTCTACCTCGTGCACTGGCCGCTGATCGTCTACGCGGCCTATATCCTCGGCGATGCCGCTCATGCGGCCGGCCCGAAACTGTTCATTTTCGCGCTCGCGATCGCGCTGTCCGAGCTGATGTACCGCACCGTCGAGACGCCGTTTCGGGCGCGCAAATCATCGCTGGTTTCGGTCGCGGGATACGCCGGCGCCGCCATCGTCGCCATCGCAGCGGTGTCGTTCATTGCAAACCGGCAGGAAGGCTGGCCGTGGCGCCTGTCGCCGGAAGCGCGCGAGGTCGCGGATCTGCAGCGGTTCGGGTTCTGGCCTTGCAGCCGCAGCCAGCAATCGAAATGTGCGTTCGGCGCCGTCAACCAACCGGTCGGCGTGCAGTTGATCGGCGACTCCTTTGCCGCGCAGTATGTCGCGGCGGTCGACCCTGTCGCCAGGGACGCGGGCGTGCGCGGCGAAGCCTATACCGAGGAAGGCTGCCCGATGCTCGCCGGCATTGTCAGAACTGGATTCGACGGCACCGCCAAATGCAAAATCCAGCGCGACAGGTATCTCGATGCGATCAGAAAGAACAATCTGCCGCTCGTTCTCAGCCAATCCTGGTTGACCTATGGCTCCGCGCTGCACAGCGAGCTCAACGGTAACTCTTCCCGCGCTTCATCGATCGAGGTCTGGCGCGACGGCATCGAGGACACCATCCGCGATCTCGGCGCCAGCGGCAGGAAATTCCTGATCATCGCGCCGGGAGTCGAACCCGGTTGCCGCAGCCAGATGACGCGGTTCGAGCCCGGCCCGCTCTGGCATGCGCCGACCAAACCCTGCCCCGCGATTTCGCCGCAGCAGGTGGAGGCCAGGAACAGGGATTTCAACGCAATGCTGCTCGACGTGCAGCAGCGCCACCGCGATCAGGTGCGAATCCTGTTTCCGGACAAGTATCTTTGCGACGCCGATTGCCCGATAGACGTGAACGGGCTGTGGTTCTATTGGGACGTCAACCACCTGACGGTGGCCGGAGCGCGGCGGGTCGGAGCCGGCGCGTGGGACCTGATCCGCAGTCTGATCACGGACGGAAATCCCGCACGCGAACGGGCGCCGTGAGCTAACAGCCACGGCAAATCCCCGTGAACGAGCTCACCTCCGGGCGGCTGCGCTTCCGCGCCGGTGGCTTTCGCGACTGCGCCTTGCGCGGGCCGACGATCCGCTGCGAGGCGCCGGCATAGGGCGGCGTCACCACACGCGCCCGCGGCGAAACCGTATCGACCGCACCATAGGTGGTCGGCGGTGCCGGGCGGTTCGGTGTGAGCGGCGGCATGCTCGAGGCGTTGCCTATACCGCTGGGATCGGAGAGCACGCGGGGATTGGCGGGGCCGAACGGTATGCCTGAAATCGCCGAATTGCCAGCGCCGGCCGAGCCGGCCGGTGGCACCAGCTGTGCGAATGCCGTTACCGGGGCGAACAGGGCAAGCGCAGCAAACAGGATAAGCGTCGAAATGCGGGTCATCGGGTTCTCTCCGAGGGCTCACCATGCAACGGTCATGCAGGACGCGCGTTCCCCATATTGCAGGTCGCGCTCCATCTTCTATCGGCAGCTCCCGTGCAGTAGGAGTCCGTTAAGGAATCAGACCTAATCAAGACGCAACCTCGTCTTGAGATTTCGGCGAATGAACCAGCCTGAGATTCTTGATTCCGACATCCGCGCGATGCAGCAATGGTTGCGCGAGGCCTGGCGGCAGCTTGCCGACGTCTCCCTCACTGCCTTTGCCCGGCGCGAACTGCGCAACCAGATGAAGCAGTGCAACGCAGACCTGCGGGAGCTGCTCCAGCAGGCGGCGGAGCAACGGTCGCAGCCGGCTCCGCTGGCGATTACGAACTACAACAAGCCTGATCTGCGAATTCTGGCCTGGTGAAACAGCGGTCAAGCGCTGACGGCGTTCCGCTCCACGGTGGCCAGCCACGAACATAGCGCAGCCGGCACGGCGCCGATCAGGCCGAACAGCACCACATACGGACCGTGAACGAACCCCATCCAGGGCGCGCCGATCAGCGGCAGGTAACTGATCGCGTAACCGAACAGCGCCGTCAGCGGCACCCGGTGCGAGAGATTGCGCGCCGACAGGACATGATCGAACCACGCGACCACCAGCGCCGGCAGCAAACCGACCAGATAGATCATCGGCAGCATCAAGACCTGCGCGACATCGAACGTGCTCCCGCTGCCGGCGAACCAGTTGGCAATCTGCAGCATCACCCAAAACGCGACGATGAAGCCGAGCGGCGGCGCGATACCTGCGAAGATCAGAAAACGCTTCATGGAAGTAAGTCCCTTGGCTGCCCCCCCAGCCCGGCACCCTAGCGCGGCGTCGCGCCTGCCGATGTGACCCCTCTCACGGTAACGGGCGCCCGCTCCGCCAGGGCCGACCGCCAACTCCCCCACATCGGCCGTCCTGTTGATAACCCGAAAGCACGAAATCCGGCGGCGAAACCGCCCGCTATGGTGTGCTATCGGCATAGCGACCTGAATTACGACGGACGGAACATATGCGAATCACCCTGGTCGGCTCCCGCCATTTCGGCGTGACGACGTTCAACACACTGCGCCAACATGGGGTGGATATCGTCCGGATCGTCGTCCACGATGGCGAGGACCGCCTGGCCGCCACCGGGCGCGCCGCCGGCATCGAGGTCGTCGTGCAGGCGGATCCGAAGCGGGTGGTTGCCTCGGAGATCGCGCCCAATACCGACCTGATCGTCACCGCGCACAGCCATGCCCGCGTCACCAAGGAGGCGTTGGCCGCTTCCAAACTCGGCGGTATCGGCTATCACCCCTCGCTACTGCCCCGGCACCGCGGCATCGCCGCGGTCGAATGGACCATCAAGGAAGGCGATCCGATCGCCGGCGGCACCGTCTATCACCTCGCCGACCGGATGGATGCCGGTGCGATCGCGGCGCAGGAATGGGTCTTCGTCAAAAAGGGCGAGACCGCCCGCGAGCTGTGGGAGCGTGCACTGGCCCCGCTCGGCCAGAAGCTGCTCGCCGACGTGATCTATCACGCCAAGGCCCATGGCAGCCTTCCGGCCACGCCCCAGGATGAAGAATTCGCCACAAAGGCCCCGAGCCTGTCCGACGCCAAGCACTGAACTCTACTATTATACCTTGATACCCACTTCTGCTATCGAATCAGCGCCGTTTCATGCCATTTTCATGTTCCCTGGCCTGGAACCGGATTCACCTTGATGTGTTTGAGTTCACAGGAACATTTCGCTGTGCTGCGGCAAACCCCAGTTTGGCCACATTGTGACCAGATAAGGCACGCCATCACACACAATTCAGGGACTTGATCCATGCGCGCCAATCGCATCAGCGGCCTTTTGTTTGCTTCGTTTGTTGCCTCCGCCGCGGCTCTTGCAGCCGCTCCGGCTTCCGCCCAGTCGCCCTATGACGGGCTTTGGCAAGTAACCGTCGTCACCAAGAACGGCAGCTGCGACGCGCAGACCACCTCGACGGTGAACGTCACCGACGGCAAGATTTCGGGCGGTCCGGTTACCGGCAGCGTTGGCAGCGGGGGGCTTGTGAAAGTCTCAATCAACGGTGCATATGCCAACGGACAACTCAGTGGCAACTCCGGATCGGGGAAATGGAATGGCGCTTCAGCTGGTGTCGCATGTAGCGGTCGTTGGGAAGCATCCCGTCAGTAAGCCAGACCAGACATCGAGACTCTTCGCCCGGACGCGGCGGCTCGCATTCGCAGCCGTCGCGTTTTTCATGACTGGATTCGCCACACCGGCGGCCCACGCCGAGCCGAGCGCCTTCGCCGGAATGGCCGGCAACTGGCATGGTGGCGGCACGGTGACGCTCGACGACGGCTCCAGCGAGCGCATCCGCTGCCGCGCCACCTACAAGGTTCGCGGACCCAACATGGAGATGGTCCTCACCTGCGCCAGTGACGCCTACAAGTTCAACCTGCAGGCCGACGTCGTCGCCCAGGGCGGCGAAGTCTCCGGCACCTGGAGCGAGTCCAGCCGCAATGTCGGCGGCACCATCCAGGGCCGTGGCGCCAGCGGCAGCTTCCAGGTGGTCGCCAGCGCCGCCGGCTTCAACTCGAGCATCTCGCTGAGGACGGCCGGCAACAAGCAGGCGATCGCCATGAGGGCCGACAGCCAGTTCCGGGCCGCCAATATTTCGCTGTCGAAGTAGGCTGCAGCGCGCGCCCCGCACGTGCGGGGCCGCGATCAGCTGGTCGCGGGCTTTTCCAGTTTCGCCGCGGTTTCCTTGATGGTTTTGGCGATCAGCAGGGCCTGCTCCTTGTTGAACGCGAAATCCTGCACGCCTCTATGCGTGGTCAGCGACAGCACCATGATATCGGGCTGCTGCTCGGGCCAGCCGGTCGCGAACGCCGTCACGAAGTCTGCTGAAGTCGATCGATGGGTGGTCATGGGCGAGAATGTCCTTCTGCTTCTGATGCGCGCCCCGGCGCGCATGCCGTTCAGGATTCAGCTCTTGGGCACGAAGGCGGTGACTTCGATTTCGACCTTGGCCCTGTCATCGACCAGTCCCGCGATATAGAGCAAGGTCGAGGGCGGGAAGTTGCGCCCCAGTGTCTCCTTCCAGGCCGCGCCGATACCCGCGCCCGCTTCAGCGTATTCGCTGCGGCTGGTCAGGTACCAGGTCAGGCGGACGATGTGTTCGGGTCCCGCGCCGGCTTCAGCCAGCAATTTCATGATGCGCTTCAGCGCCGTGCCGACCTGGCTTGCCATGTCGGGTGAATAGTCGCCCTTTTCGTCGCCGCCGGTCTGGCCGGCAAGCACGATCCATTTGCCGGGACCATCGACCTCGACGCCGTGCGAAAAGCCGCGGGGTTTCGACCATTCGGCCGGTTGCAAGATACGCATGTAAGTTCCTCCCTGAATTCCTTCTTGTCATTCCGGGATGGTCCGAAGGACCAGACCCGGAATCTCGAGATTCCGGATCGCCGCTGCGCGACGTCCGGAATGACAGATCCCTTAGCATCGATCTGAACGCCACTCCCACAGCGAAATTGCGGCACTGCGACGCGAGGGCCGGCGCATCGCTGCGTCGGCACATTTGCGCGTTGCAAATCGTAGCGCCCTCGCCGATACCGGCTTCCCCGCAATTTCCAGGCTCTGCTCCGGAACATGGACCGCACGCCATCGATATCCCTGGCCGCGCTGTGGATGGCCGGCTGGCTCGCCTTGATGCTGATCATCGCCATCGCCGGCCGCGAGGCGGTGCGCGAGATGAACGTGTTCCAGCTCATGGAAGTGCGTTCGGTCCTCGGGTTCCTGATGCTGTATCCGCTGATCCGCGCCAAAGGCGGATTCAGCGTGGTGAAGACGCAGCGCCTGCCGCAGCATGTCGCGCGCAACCTCATCCACTACGGCGCCCAGCTCGGCTGGTTCTTCGCGCTGACGCTGATCCCGATCGGCCAGGTGGTGGCGATCGAATTCACGATGCCGATATGGACCGCGATCCTGGCTGCGATGTTTCTCGGCGAACGAATGACGGTCTGGAAGATCGCCGCGATCGTGCTCGGAATCGTCGGCGTCGTCATCATCGTTCGGCCCGCCACCGGCGAGGTCAATCCCGGACAACTGATCGCGCTCGCGGCCGCCGTCGGGTTCGGCATTTCGGTCACCATGGTCAAGTCGCTGACCCGTACCGAACATACCCTTGCGATCCTGTTCTGGATGCTGGTGGTGCAATCGGCGGCCGGATTCCTGCCGGCACTCTACGTCTGGACGTGGCCGCCGAACCATATCTGGGGGTGGGTCGTTGTGATCGCGTTTTGCGGCACGTTCTCCCATTACTGCATGGCGCGCGCCATGCTGCATGCCGACGCCACGGTGGTGATCCCGATGGACTTCCTGCGGGTTCCGCTGACGGCCGCCGCCGGCTGGCTGATCTATTCGGAACGGCTGGACCTTTTCACGGTGCTCGGCGCCGGGCTGATCCTCCTCGGCAATCTCCTGAACCTGCGATCGGCGCCCCCGGCGCCCGCCCGCGCGCCAACCTGATTCTTATTTGTGCGGCTGTGATCTGGATCACGCGACAACGCGTGCCCTGAGGGTAACGGTCGGCGGGAAATGGCCGATTCACGGCCATTTTAGTGGCGCGGGGGGTGGATTTTTTGTGTAGTCTGCGCCGAGCGTTATAGCCAAAAACTCTTTTCGATTCTGCAGGGGGATTTTCCTGATGATGCGCTACCCAGCCCTGATTCTGTCCGTGATCTGCATGGCCTTTACGGCCGGTACCGCCCAGGCCGAGAAACGCGTCGCCTTCGTGGTCGGCAACGGAACCTACAAGAATGTCGCTCCGCTCCCGAATCCGTCGGTTGACGCCAAGGCAATGGCTGCGGCACTGCGCAACGTCGGCTTCGAAGTGGTCGAGGGGTCGAATCTCACGCGCGACAAGATGACCGAGCGGCTGCTCGACTTCGGCAAGAAGGCGCAGGGTGCCGACGTCGCCTTGTTCTTCTACGCCGGCCACGGCATCGCCATCAGCGGAACCAACTACCTGTTGCCGATCGACGCCGACATCAAGTCCGAAATGGACGTCAAGCTGGGCGCGGCGATCAACATCGACCTCACCCTCGAGCAGACCATGGGCGACGCCAAGGTCAAGCTGGTGTTCCTCGATGCCTGCCGTGACAACCCGTTCGCGGCGAAGATCAAGTCGAACGCCGCCACCCGCAGCGTCAACGTGCAGACCGGCCTCGCCGAAATGAAGTCGGGCGAAGGGACCCTGATCGCATTCGCGACCGGCCCGGGACAGACCGCGCTCGACGGCCAGGAAGGCAACAACAGCCCGTTCACCCGGGCGCTGCTCGCCAACCTCACCCAGCCTGGCATGGAGATCCAGCAGGCGATGACCAAGGTCCGCGCCCAGGTCAACGAGGAAACCAACAAGGGCCAGCTTCCCTGGGGCCACACCAACCTGATCGGCGCGGTCTACCTGAATGGCGCGCCGGCCCCCGGCGCCGTGGCGGCGGTAGCGCCGGCCGCGACCGGTGCAAAGTCCTCGGACGTCGAACTTGAGTTCTGGCGCTCGATCAAGGATTCCAACAAGACCGAGGAACTCAATGCCTATCTGAGCAGCTACCCGAACGGTCAGTTCCGCTCGCTGGCATTGTCGCGGATCGCCGCGATTGAGAGCGGCGCGAAGGATGCCACTGCTACCCGCAACCTGAGCAAGGGCATCGATCCTGCGACCTTCAAGGACGAAGCCAACCAGACCACCGAGGACCAGATCGGCCTCGACAAGAACAAGCGTCGCGACGTGCAGCGGCGCCTTACCGGGCTCGGCTTCGACACCAAGCTCACCGGCCTGTTCGATCCACCGACCCGGGCCGTGATCACGCGCTGGCAGGCCGCCCGCGGCTATCCCCAGAGCGGCTATCTCAACAAGCTGCAGCACAAGGCGCTGCTGACGGAGGCCGTGGCGGCCGCACCGACGGCTAGCGCCGAGGAGGATCGCCCCAAGCGCCGCACCACCAGCCAGCAGGCGCAGCCCCAGGTCCAGTACCAGCAGGCCCCGCCCCCGCCGCGGCAACAATATGCCCCCGGGCCCGATCCGGCCGGCGCAGGCCGCTTCATCGGCGGTGTCATGGGCGGCATGCTGCGCTAGCAGCCGCACCTATGCGAGACTTCAAAAGCCCGGGATCATCCCCGGGCTTTTTCATTCCTGTTGTTTCATTCCGACAGTTTCAGGCAGTCCGCCTGCCCCTCCAGCAGCTTGACGTATTTGTCGCCGCCCGAGGTCAGCCGACACATCTCGACTTCCTTGCCCGCGGGCACCGCCTTGGCGCAGGTGATCTGCGGATTGTTGTCGTACCTGGTGGTCGAGAATCTGCACGTCACGATGCACGACGCATCGCTCGCCAGCGAATTCGTCATCGAGATGCTGGCGATCTCCTCACCAGGCAAGATGGCGCATTGGAACGGCACCACGTCGGCCGCCGTCTCACGTGCCAGGCAGATGGCAAGCGCCAACCCGGCAGCCGGTGCGATCCGCCGGAAACAGGCAGGGCAAAACTGCATCGCGACGGCCGGGTTCTATTTACCCGCGGCCCGTCGCAGCGCCTCGTTGATACGGTCCTGCCAGCCCGGACCCCCCTCCTGGAAATATTCCAGTACATCCTGATCGATGCGCAGCGACACCAGTTCCCTCACCCCCGGAAGCCGGAGCGGCTTCGGCGGCGCTTCGGGAGCCTTGGTGGTGGTACGCTTGAACGCCGCTTCGGCCTCGGTGCGCGCATCGTTCAGGGTTCTCGGCCGCCTCGGCTGGTCCGCCATCGCTATATTCCTTCAAACAGGGCGGTAGAGAGGTAGCGCTCGGAGAATGACGGCACGATGGCGAGAATGGTCTTGCCAGCGCTCTCAGGGCGCTTTCCGATCTCGAGCGCCGCCGCGATCGCAGCGCCGGAGGAAATGCCGCCCGGGATACCTTCGTTGCGTGCCAGCGCGCGCGACATCTCGATCGCGGCCGGACCGTTGACCTTGACGATCTCGTCGATGACCGACCGATCCAGAATATCGGGAACAAAGCCGGCGCCGATGCCCTGGATCTTGTGCGGCGTGTGCTGCCCTCCTGACAACACCGGGCTTTCCTCGGGCTCCACCGCCACCACCCGCAACGAAGCCTTGCGCGGCTTAAGCACCTGTCCGACGCCCGTGATGGTGCCGCCGGTACCGACGCCGGCAACGAAGAAATCGATGTTGCCGCCGGTGTCGTTCCAGATCTCCTCAGCTGTCGTGCGGCGGTGAATTTCCGGGTTGGCAAGGTTCTTGAATTGCTGCGGCATGACGGCGTTGGGCGTCGTGCGCACCAGCTCCTCGGCGGTCGCGATCGAGCCTTTCATCCCTTGGGCCGCCGGTGTCAGGACAATCTCCGCGCCGAGGAAGGCCAGCATCTTGCGCCGCTCGATAGACATCGATTCCGGCATCACCAGCTTCAACCGGTAGCCGCGCGACGCCGCGACGAACGCCAGCGCGATCCCGGTATTGCCGGAGGTCGGTTCGATCAGCACGGTATCCGCATTGATCACGCCGGCCTTCTCCATCGCGATCACCATCGCGGCACCGATGCGATCCTTCACGCTTGCCGCGGGATTGAAGTATTCGAGCTTGGCCAGGATGGTTGCGCTAACACCATGCATTTGAGGCAATTTGCGCAGACGAACGATCGGCGTATCGCCGATCGCGTCGACGATGGAGTCGAAAACCCGGCCTCGGCCTGGACGGTGCACGGCACCTGTGGCGGACGACGCATCCATCTCGACACTCCTGTTAAGAACCTGTGAAGGGAATTGGCGGTTTTTTCTACTTAGGAGGCACTCGCACCGCTGCGCAAGGCGGAAACGTCGTCAATGAACATTCGCTGCATTGCAAAATCGAAACCCATCAAGAATCTTTCAACGAACGCATTTGTGTTGCGACAACGTCAAACAATTCTGTTTATACTTTGGTCGTGGGCTGAGGCACGTTCCAATCGCAACACATTGAGATCGCAAGGAGGTCAACGATGCCAGCTGTTGCTGAAATCCTGTCGACCGTCGCATCGAGGCCGGACCCACGCGGCTGTGATCTACCGGACTGCCCGGTTTGTGCCGATACCATGGTGGCCGCAGAAGCTTCAGCCTATCTGAGCGATCACGCCATCACCTATCTCTGGACCTGCGACACCTGCGGTTACGGCTTCGTGACCAAGCATTCGGTGAAAAGGTTCGCCTGCAACTGAGATTTATCTCGGTGCAATATCCCCGCGCGCCCAACCGGCGCGCGTTTGCTTTTGGAACGTCGCGAACGTGCCGCCGGCGATCGCCTCGCGCATGCCATGCATCAGTCGCTGATAATAGGCGACGTTGATTTCCGACAGCAGCATCGCGCCCAGCGTCTCTCCCGACCGAACCAGATGATGCAGATAGGCGCGAGAAATGTCGCGGGTCGATGGCCAGTCACTCTCCTCGTCTAGCGGCCGCGGGTCGTCGGCGTGGCGTGCGTTGCGCAGATTGATCTGGCCGAAGCGCGTGAACGCCATGCCGTGCCGCCCGTTGCGGGTCGGCATCACGCAGTCGAACATGTCGATGCCGCGCGCCACCGCCTCCAGCAGATCCTCCGGCGTGCCGACGCCCATCAGGTAGCGCGGGCGATCCGCAGGCAGCGCCGGGGCGGTCGCCTCGATCATCGCCAGCATCACCGCCTGCGGTTCGCCGACCGCAAGCCCGCCGATCGCGTAACCGTGGAAGCCGATCTCGACCAGTTCGCGCGCGCTGATGTGGCGCATCTCGGGAATGTCGCCGCCCTGCACGATGCCGAACAGCATGTAGCCGTCGGGCGCAGCCTCGAACGCGCGCTTGCTGCGCTCCGCCCAGCGCAGCGACAGCCGCATCGCGCGCTCGATGTCGGCGCGTTCCGCCGGCAACCGCACGCACTCGTCCATCTGCATCGCGATGTCAGAACCGAGGAGCCGCTGCACCTCGATCGAACGCTCCGGCGACAGTTCGACCTTGGCGCCGTCGATATGCGAGCGGAAGGTGACGGCCTTTTCGCTTACCTTGCGCAGGTCCGACAGCGACATCACCTGGAAACCGCCGGAGTCCGTCAGCATTGGCCCTCTCCAGCCGGTGAAGGTCTGCAGGCCGCCCAGCGCGGCGATCCGCTCCGCCCCCGGCCGCAGCATCAGGTGATAGGTATTGCCGAGCACGATATCGGCACCGGCATCGCGCACCTCGCGCCAGTGCATACCCTTCATGGCGCCGGCCGTCCCGACCGGCATGAAGGCCGGCGTCCGCACCACGCCGTGCGGCGTAATCAGGCGGCCCGTGCGGGCGGCCCCGTCGGTGGCAAGCAGTTCGAAATGGTTGGGAAGGCTCATGCGGGAGCTTATGGCGTGACAAAGCCACCCGGTTCAACCCGGTTTCGACCGATTTTCCGCCCAAACCCGTTGACGGCAGCACCAGCCTGCCGCATAAGTCCGCGCCATGATCTCGACCTCGACCAAAACCACCACGAAAACCAAAGCACCCTCCGGGGGCTCGGGAGCCGTGCGCGCGTAGTCGAACGATCGCAACATCCGAACCGAAGCCCCGCCTGAAAAGGACCGGGGCTTTTTTATTGCCTGCAGCATTCAACCAAGAGGACAGACCCGTGAGCTACCAACCCGTTGTTGCCATCGTCGGCGTAACCGGCGCCGTGGGTGCCGAATTCATCGCCACCATGGACAAGCGCAACTTCCCGGTCCGCAAGCTGAAGGTGCTGGCGAGCGCCCGCTCGGCCGGCAGGACCATCGACTTCCGCGGCGAGAAGATCGCGATCGAGGAACTCACCGAGCGGTCGTTCGAGGGCGTCGATATCGCGCTGTTCTCGGCCGGCGGCGGCATCTCCCGCAAGTTCGCTCCCGCTGCGGTGAAGGCCGGCGCGGTCGTGGTCGACAATTCCTCGGCGTTCCGGATGGATCCGAACGTGCCGCTGGTGATCCCGGAAATCAACGCCGGCCGCATCCGTGACCACAAGGGCATCATCGCCAATCCGAACTGCTCGGCGATCACGGCACTGGTGCCGCTGTGGCCGATCCATAGGCAGAACCGCATCAAGCGCATGATCGTCTCGACCTACCAGGCGGCAAGCGGTGCGGGTGCTGCGGCGATGGAAGAGCTGGTGGAATCGACCCGCGCCTATCTCGACGGCCGGCCGTTCACGCCCAAGGTGATCCCGCTGCCTTACGCCTTCAACGTCTTCAGCCACAACACGGCGATCGATCCCGAGACTGGCTACAACGACGAGGAGACCAAGGTCATCAAGGAGACGCGCAAGATCTTCGAGGACGAGCAGATCGCCATCGGCGTCACCTGCGTGCGCGTGCCGGTGCTGCGCGCGCATTGCGAGGCGATCACCTTCGAATGCGAGAAGCCGATCACTGAAGCCGACGTGCGCGCGATCCTCTCGAACGCACCCGGCGTCAAGATCGTCGACGACCGCGCGAAGAACTACTTCCCGATGCCGATCGATGCATCGGGCCAGGACGACGTTCTCGTCGGCCGCATCCGCAAGGACCTCAGCGATCCCTCCGGTCGCTCGATCTCGATGTTCGTGTCGGCGGACCAGCTTCTCAAGGGCGCCGCGCTGAACGCGATCCAGATCGCCGAACTGCTGCCGCTGAGGGTGATGGCGTGAGATAAAATACGCGAAATGCAGGGTGGGCACGCTTTGCCCACCCTGGCAGATGCCGGTAGTTCTACGATCTTGGCCGCAACAGCAGAATCGCAGTGAGATGCCTCTGCGCTCTCTCCCTGAGCGCGTTCCTCCTGAAACTTGACCCGCCTGGTCAGGCGGGTTTCTTTCAGGATGCCGACGATTGTCTGTGCGGCAGCGACCGCGTTTCCTCAGTGCTGTCCGCGAAACAGCAAGCACGCATCGCCATACGAATAGAAGCGATATCCCTTGCTGATCGCATGCGCATAGGCGTGCTTCATGGTGTCGAGCCCGGAGAAGGCCGACACCAGCATGAACAGCGTCGAGCGCGGCAGATGAAAATTCGTCAGGAGGATATCGACCGCGCGGAAGCGATAGCCCGGCGTGATGAAGATCGACGTTTCGGCATCGAACGGCAGGATCCTGCCGTCTTCTGTCGTGGCGCTTTCGAGCAGCCGCAACGAGGTCGTGCCGACCGCGACGATGCGGCCGCCCTTGGCGCGCGCGGCGTTCAGCGCGTCGGCGGTTGCTGCTGAAATGGAGCCCCACTCGGCATGCATCAGGTGTTCGGTTGTCTCCTCGGCCTTGACCGGCAGGAACGTCCCTGCCCCGACATGCAGCGTTAGCCGATGCAGGTCGACGCCGCGGCCGCGCAGCGCCGCCTCGAGTTGCGGCGTGAAATGCAGCCCCGCGGTCGGGGCCGCGACGGCACCCTCGTTGGCGGCGAACATGGTCTGGTAGTCGGCGGCGTCCTGGTCGTCGGGCGTACGCTTCGACGCGATATAGGGCGGCAGCGGCGGGGTGCCGAGATCCGCGATGGCCTGGTCAAGCGCCGGTCCATGGAACGAGAACGACAGCGTCACTTCGCCGTCGGCGCCCTTGCCTTCGACCTCGGCGTCGAGATGGCCGAGCAGGCAGACCTTGCCTTCATTGCCGAAACGAACGATGTCGCCAGGAACAAGCTTTTTTGCGGGCTTCACCAGCGCCTGCCAGCGCGAGCCGTCCAGCCGCTTGATCAGCGTCGCCTCGATCTTCGGCTCGGTCTCGCGGCCGATGCGGCGGCCCTTGAGCTGGGCGGCAATGACCTTGGTGTCGTTGACGACGAGCTGGTCGCCGGGCTCCAGCCATTGCGGCAGGTCGCCGATGGTGCGGTCGCGCAGCACGCCATCGGGCTGCACAACCAGCATCCGCGCGGCATCGCGCGGGCTCGCGGGCCGCAGCGCGATGCTCGCAGGCGGGAGTTCGAAGTCGAACAGATCGGTCCGCATGGCCCCGGTGCGCCTCACTTGGCGTCATTCCGGGGCACGCGAAGCGTGAACCCGGAATCTCGAGATTCCGGGTTCGATGCTTACGCATCGCCCCGGAATGACGGAGGGCGATTACGCCGCGTCGGCGGCCATGCGGGCCTTGACGATCTTATCGGGGTTCTGCACCGGTTCGCCGCGCTTGATCTTGTCGACGTTCTCCATGCCCTCGGTGACCTTGCCCCAGACGGTGTACTGGCCGTTGAGGAAGGAGGCATCGTCGAAGCAGATGAAGAACTGGCTGTCGCCGGAATCCGGGCTCGCGGCGCGGGCCATCGAGGTGGTGCCACGGACATGCGGTTCCTTGTTGAACTCGGCCTTCAGCTTCTTGCCGGAACCGCCGGTGCCGGTGCCCTGCGGGCAGCCGGTCTGCGCCATGAAACCCTCGATCACGCGATGGAACACGATACCGTCGTAGAAGCCCTCGCGCACCAGTTCCTTGATCCGGGCGACGTGGCCCGGCGCCAGGTCGGGACGCATCTCGATGGTGACGGGGCCCTGGGTGGTTTCAAGGATCAAAGTATTCTCTGTATCAGCCATGCTCTTTTCTCTTCTGGTTGGGGTGGACGTTTACGGGTTCTGAAAGGAACCGCGAAAGGTCGGCCGGCGACCGCTCCTCCCAGTCCCTCGGAAAATGGCAACGGCGTACAGCGTTGCAATGTTTCCATGACGGCCGTCCGGTATGCCAGCCGGTCGTCGTCGCTGGCGCTTTCGGACTCATAGGTGATCCTGGGCCGGCCCAGGATGGCCCCCTGGCGGTTGAAGCTGACGATGACCGTGATGTCCATCGGGTTAGCCCGAGACGTCGGAGGCGGCCTCCAGCACGAATGCAGTTTTGCAAACACATCCTTGATGGTGTCGAGTTGTTCGGGCTGCGCCGATGCCGGCACGCCGAATGCAAGCCACAGCAGCGCCGCGGCAAACCAGTGAAATGGCTTGCTGCGCGGCGTCGCCATGACCTCACTTGACGTCGGATGCGACTTGCACCTTGACCATCTTGTCGGGATCGGTGACCTGACCGCCGGGCGAGCCCGGAGGCGCCTTCTTCAGCTTGTCGACCACATCCATGCCGGACACGACCTCGCCGATCACGGTGTACTGGCCATTGAGGCTCGAGCCGTCCGCAAACATGATGAAGAACTGCGAATTGGCGCTGTCGACGCTGTCGCCGCGGCGGGCCATGCCGACGATACCGCGCTTGAACGGCACGTTGGAGAATTCCTGTTTGAGGTTCGGAAGTTTCGAACCGCCGGTGCCATTGAAGTTCTGTCCGTCGCCGGTCTGCGCCATGAAACCGTCCATCACGCGGTGGAACGGCACGTTGTTGTAATAGCCCTCGCGCGCGAGCTGCTTGAGGCGCTCGGCGTGCTGCGGCGCGAGGTCGGGCCTGAGCTTGATCACGATGCGGCCCTTGGTGGTGTCGATCACGATCGCGTTCGCCTTGTCGAGATTGGCGGGAAGCGGCTGGGCGATCGCGGGCACGGCGCAGAAGAGCGCGGCGACGAGTGCGAGAATTCGGATCATGAAAACTCCGGTCATGTGAAAGCAGGAAATCGTTTGAAGTCGCGCAGAAACGCGTCAGCCCGCGAATTTCGTCTTCAGGCTGGCAGCAACCGATGGCGGAACGAACGCCGATACATCGCCGCCCATGGCAGCGATTTGGCGTACCAGTGTGGCGGTGATCGGGCGGACGGCGACCGAGGCCGGCAGGAACACGGTGTGCACCTCAGGCGCCATGGTCTCGTTCATGCCCGCGATCTGCATCTCGTAGTCGAGGTCGGTGCCATCGCGCAGGCCCCGGATCATGATGGTGGCGCCGGCCTTCTGGGCTGCGGTGACCGTCAGGTTGTCGTAGGTGGTCGCGTCGAACGCGCAGCCGGCCTTGGCAGCGATGGGTGCGAATACCGCTCGCACCATGTCCAGCCGCTCTTCGGTCGAGAACAGCGGCTTCTTGCCGGGGTGGACGCCGATCGCGACGATCAGGCGGTCGCACAGGCTGACGGCGTTCTGGACCACGTCCAGATGGCCGTTGGTGACGGGGTCGAATGAGCCGGGATAGAGCGCGATACGGGGCATACGACCCCTCTACCCCGCCCCGGGCGGCCCGGCAAGCCGGATCGGGTTCCCCACCGCTACCGCCTTTTATTTTGGATCGGCCAGCGAACCACTACCGGGCTCCGGGCATATCCCATGGCGAGCCGGGATTGTTTCGTCAGCCAATGGCCGACGAAACAAAAACGGGCGCGGACGAAATCGTTTTCTGTCCCGGCGAAGACAGCCGGAAACTTGCACTGGCTAGAACACCACCAACGAAACGACGGGGCCGCGAAGGCCCATGATTGGGGACCTTCATGATCAAGGCTATTTCCGCCATCGCTGCCGCCGCATTCATCGCCGCCGCGCTGACCGTGCTCCCGGGCTTTGCCCCGGAAGTCGCAGCCAGTGTGCCGCAGGCGCTTGCCAAGGGCGACCGGCTGGAAATCAAGACCGTCAAGGATTGCTCGCAGCAGTCCTGGCCGAACTTCGAGGCTTCCTGCCTCCGCACCGCCGGCTCCCAGTCCACGGTCAAGGAAGTGCGCCTGGTTACCGCCGACCGCACGCCATAAGGACGATAACGCTTTTTGCCTCCAGATTGCTCTGGTCGAGGTCCTCGGGATGCCCCCCGGGGACCTTTCTGATTCAGGCATTAGTCAAGCGACGGATGCGGACGGCGCGGTTCGGGCTGCCGCCCTACCCGCCGTTGCCGTTCTCGCCGTTTTCCTCTTCCGTGATGTGCTCGACCGAGACCACGTGCTCGTCATCGGCGGTGTTGAACACGATGACGCCCTGCGTCGAACGGCCGGCAATGCGGATGTCCTCGACGGGGCAGCGGATCAGCTGACCCTTGTCTGTCACCAGCATGATCTGGTCGCTGTGTTCGACCGGGAACGAGGCCACCAGCTTGCCGTTGCGGTTGTTGACGGACATCGCGACGATGCCTTTGCCGCCGCGGCCGGTGGTTCGGTACTCGTAGGACGAGGTGCGCTTGCCGTAGCCGTTGACGGAGACGGTGAGCACCACCTGCTCCTGCGCCGACATTTCGGCGTAGCGCTCCTGCGAAAGCTGCAGCGAGCCCGTGGTCTCCTCGCCGTCGGCATCCGCGGGTTCTTCCGCGGCGACTTCGCCGGCGACGGCGCGGCGCATCTTGAAGTAGGCCGACCGCTCGTCCGAGGTCGCCTCGACATGCCTGAGGATCGCCAGCGAAATCAGCGTGTCGTTCTCGGCAAGCGCAATGCCGCGCACGCCCATCGAGGTGCGGCCGGTGAAGACGCGCACGTCGGTAACGGGGAAGCGGATGCACTGGCCGCCGGCGGCCGTGAGCAGCACGTCGTCATTCTCGGTGCAGATCTGCACGTCGACGATCGCCTCGCCCTCGCCGAGCTTCATGGCGATGATGCCGGAGCGGCGGACATCGACGAAGTCGGACAGCTTGTTGCGGCGGACGGTGCCGCCGGTCGTGGCGAACATGACGTCGAGATTGGCCCAGGAGGATTCATCCTCCGGCAGCGGCATGATGGTGGTGATGCGCTCGCCCTGCTCCAGCGGCAGGATGTTGATCATCGCCTTGCCGCGCGCATTGGGAGCCGCCATCGGCAGCCGCCAGACCTTTTCCTTGTAGACCTGGCCGCGCGAGGAGAAGAACAGCACCGGGGTATGGGTCGAAGCCACGAACAGCCGGCTGACGAAATCCTCGTCGCGGGTCTGCATCCCTGCCCGGCCCTTGCCGCCGCGGCGCTGCGCGCGATAAGTCGACAGCGGCACGCGCTTGACGTAGCCGGCGTGCGAGACCGTGACCACCATGTCCTCGCGCTGGATCAGGTCCTCGTCCTCGACCTCGCCTTCCTGCTCGACGATGACTGTTTTGCGCGAGGTGGCGAACTTGGTCTTCACTTCCGCCAGTTCGGCCTTGACGATCGCCTGCACGCGCGCGCGCGACCGCAGGATCTCGAGATAGTCGGCGATCTCCACCGCAAGCTTGTCGAGCTCTTCCGAAATTTCCTCGCGGCCGAGTGCCGTCAGCCGCTGCAGACGGAGGTCGAGGATCGCCCTGGCCTGTTCCAGCGACAGCCGCGCGGTGCCGTCGGGCGCCATCCGGTGGCGGGGATCGTCGATCAGCGTAATCATCGCTTCCACTTCGCGCGCCGGCCAGTCGCGCGACATCAAGGTGTCGCGTGCAGTGTTCGGATCGGGCGAGGTACGGATGACGCGAATGATCTCGTCGATGTTGGCAACGGCGATCGCCAGACCGACCAGGATGTGGGCGCGATCGCGGGCCTTGTTGAGCAGGAATTTGGTTCGGCGCGTGATCACCTGCTCACGGAACGCGATGAACAGCGTCAGCAGGTCCTTCAGGTTCATCGTCTGCGGACGACCCTGGTCCAGCGCCAGCATGTTGGCAGGGAAGTTGGTCTGCAGCGGCGTGAAACGGTAGAGCTGATTGAGCACGACATCAGCCACCGCTTCGCGCTTCAGCTCGACGACCACGCGAAAACCGTCGCGGTCGGATTCGTCGCGCAGATCGGCCACGCCTTCGATCTTCTTTTCGCGCACCAGCTCGGCGATGCGCTCGACCATCGTCGCCTTGTTCACCTGGTAGGGAATTTCGGAGATGATGATCGCTTCGCGGTCCTTGCGGATGGTGTCGATCGTGACCTTGCCGCGCATCACGATCGAGCCGCGGCCGAGGTGATAGGCCGAGCGGATGCCCTGACGTCCGAGGATGATGCCGCCGGTCGGGAAATCCGGCCCCGGGATGATGTTGATGATGTCGTCGATGCCGAGCGCGGGGTCGTCGATCAGCGCCACGCAGGCATCGATCACTTCGCCGAGATTGTGTGGCGGGATATTGGTCGCCATGCCGACCGCAATGCCGCCGGCGCCGTTGACGAGAAGGTTCGGGAATTTCGCCGGCAGAACCGACGGCTCCTTCTCGGAGTTGTCGTAGTTCGGCTGGAAATCGACGGTGTCCTTGTCGATGTCGCCGAGAACTTCCAGCGCCGATCGCGTCAGACGGGCTTCGGTGTATCGATAAGCCGCCGGCGGATCGCCATCGACCGAGCCGAAATTGCCCTGGCCGTCGATCAGCGGCACGCGCATGGAGAAATCCTGCGCCATCCGCACCATCGCGTCGTAAATCGACTGGTCGCCGTGCGGATGATATTTACCGATCACGTCACCGACGACGCGCGCGGATTTCACGTATTTCTTGTCGGGCGTGTGCCCCTGCTCGTACATCGAATACAGGATGCGCCGATGCACGGGCTTCAATCCGTCGCGCGCATCCGGCAGTGCCCGCGCCACGATCACGCTCATGGCGTAATCGAGGTAGGAGCGCTTCATCTCGTCGAGGATGGAAACGGGACGAATATCGGACGGCTCCGGCGGCTCGCCGGGGGTGTTATCTTCAGGGTCAGACAAGGGGAAATCCGGTCAATTCTGGCTAAGAATCATATAGCCCATCGGGGGTCCGAAAACCACCCCGAAGCGCCCCGAACCAGCTGTTTTTCTGCTCGTTTTTTCATGGACTTAAGGGAAGCTTAAGCCCTCCCTGGGAGCCCCTCCGGAACCGGCGTTTCGGGGCCGGAAAATGGTGGCCAACAACGCGACGTTTCAGGCTTTGGCCTAATTGCCGAAAACCACCGCGTGCATGATCCGCCCGGGCATGAAGGTGAACGCCCCGGCGACGACGAGCGCGCCGAAGAAAATAGAAATCATCGCCTTCCTGTGTGCGCTGACATTGTGCCGGCGGGCATGCAGCACCGCCAGTACCAGCATGATTGGCGCAAAGATAGAAAGCAGATGAATGGGGCTGAATGGCCCGACCAGGCGGATCTCATGAATCCAGAACGAGCTGACCGCGACCGCGAACATCAGCAACACCCAGATCCAGCCCATGGTCCGGTGTGGCAAGGTCCCTTTCGGTGCCGCGAACTGCACGATCCCCAACGCAAACGCCGCCATCGCAGCGAAGGCATGCAGCGGGATCGTCCCGGGGGCGTCCAGCAACGGTGCGAGGCTCATGGTGCGCGCTCCAGATCCTCTCGCACCGGAACGCGCGCCTTAGAACGGAATGTCGTCGTCCATGTCGCTGTTGCGACCGCCGCCGGCCGCCACGGGCCGCCGCGGCGCGGAGCTCACCGGCCCGCCGGAGCCGAAGTCACCGCCGGAATCATCGGAGCCGAAGCTGCCGCCACCACCGCCACCGCGACCGTCGAGCATCGTCAGGGTCGAGTTGAACCCCTGCAGCACGACTTCGGTCGTGTACTTCTCGACGCCGCTCTGGTCGGTCCATTTGCGGGTCTGCAGTGCGCCCTCGATGTAGACCTTGGCGCCCTTCTTCAGATACTGCTCGACGATCTTGCAAAGCGGTTCGGAGAAAATGACGACGCGATGCCACTCGGTCTTTTCCTTGCGCTCGCCGGTATTCTTGTCGCGCCAGGTGTCCGAGGTGGCGACGGTCAGATTGGCGATCGGCCGCCCGTCCTGTGTCCGCCGGATTTCAGGATCCTTGCCGAGGTTACCGACCAGAATCACCTTGTTCACGCTTCCCGCCATCGCCGCTCTCCACTTAAAATTACAGGCAAGATCACTGGTCCGCCCGCGATCGCGGGCCGCCTTCGCTTCCTGACCTGTCGCCTGATCCGCCTTCGCGCCCGCTTTCGGACATCCGGGACGACCCTATACGCTCGCAGGCCCCGCCGACTTAGCGCTCCCTGCGGTTATCCACATATAGCATCGCGGACCCAGATGTTCCAGCTTTGTTCCAGGCGCCGGCGGGAACAACCCATTCCACAACTTTTGCGAGCGCCCCGGAATCGCAACGGAACCCGGATGGAATCCGCCAACTCCGGCGCGGGCGGCCAGATATGGTAATCAAATCATTAACTTACGAACATGCATTACGATCGCGAGTGTTGCATCCAGGAGACGGTATTCTCGGTTGAATCACTGTATTGATTGATCATCGACGCGGCGCTCGCGTCACCATCGGAACGCTTCGGGACCAACGAGAAGCGGACAAGCGCTGGAGACAGTTCATGAAGAAGTACCTGCTCGGCACGGTTGCTCTCGTCGCATTTGCCGCCCCCGCGGCGGCCGCTGACATGGCAGCGCGCCCCTACGCCAAAGCGCCCCCTCCGATGATCGCTGCCATGTATGACTGGAGCGGCTTCTACGTCGGCGCCAATGGTGGTTGGGGTTCGGGCCGCAAATGCTGGGATGTCAACAACAATGCCGGCGCCATCGTTGCTCCCGCACTGGGCGAAGGCTGTCACGATGCGAGCGGCGGCGTGGCCGGTGGCCAGATCGGCTATCGCTGGCAGGCCAGCACCTGGGTCTTCGGCCTGGAAGCGCAGGGAAACTGGGCTGACCTGAGCGGAAGGAACACCAGCCTGGTGTTCGGCGGGACCGACAACCGTTCCACGATCCAGGCGTTTGGCCTGTTCACGGGCCAGATCGGTTATGCCTGGAACAATGCCCTGCTCTACGTGAAGGGCGGCGCGGCCGTGACCGACGACAAGTATGACGGCATCACCAACACGACCGTGCTCGGTGTTCCCGCCGGAACCAGATTCGATACCGCAAGCGAAACCCGCTGGGGCGGAGTCGTCGGCGTCGGTGTTGAATTCGGCTTCACTCCGAACTGGTCGATGGCAGTCGAATACGACCATCTGTTCATGGGCAACCGCAACATCACGATGACGTCGACGGGCGCCTTCCTGCCGGTCGGTGCACTCTCGCGCGTCGACAACATCGGCCAGGACGTCGATCTCGTGACCGTGCGCGTCAACTATCGCTGGGGTGGCCCGGTTATCGCGAAGTACTGATCTTCGCTTCCACCAATCGGAATACCGAAAGGCCGGCCTCGCGCCGGCCTTTTTGTTTGGCTACTCGATGGGAACGGACGCTTCATCTTGCGCGCCTGGCTCGATTGGAACTGCTGACGGCTGCTGCCATAACTCCCAGCGGCGCAAACAATCCGTTGATGATTCCCGCACGGCACTGGAAATCCTTCATCGTTCTTCCTATGTTCCGACTTTCAATCATCGGCGCCTGATCCCGGCCTTTGCCCGGCGATGCGCGCCCAACGTGGCGCGTCTCTCGCGTGCCTGGAAATGCCGAGATGGATGAAGTGCTCAGGGCGAAGCGCCAACCTAACGCCGGCTCGGCATCGCGCGCGATAACCATTCGCGGCGCGCGCGAACACAATCTCAAGAACGTCGATCTCGAAATTCCGCGCGACAAGCTCGTCGTGTTCACCGGCCTCTCCGGCTCCGGCAAGTCCTCGCTCGCGTTCGACACGATCTATGCCGAAGGCCAGCGCCGCTACGTCGAGTCGCTGTCGGCCTACGCGCGCCAGTTCCTGGAGATGATGCAGAAGCCTGATGTCGACCAGATCGACGGCCTCTCTCCCGCGATCTCGATCGAGCAGAAGACGACGTCGAAGAACCCGCGCTCCACCGTCGGCACTGTCACCGAGATCTACGACTACATGCGCCTGTTGTGGGCGCGCGTCGGCGTGCCCTATTCGCCGGCGACGGGGTTGCCGATTGAAAGCCAGATCGTGTCGCAAATGGTCGACCGCGTGCTGGCGCTGCCGGAGGGGACGCGGCTCTACCTGCTGGCACCGGTCGTGCGCGGCCGCAAGGGCGAGTACAAGAAAGAGCTCGCCGAATGGCTCAAGAAGGGCTTTCAGCGCGTCAAGATCGACGGCGCGTTCTATGAACTGTCCGAAGCGCCGACGCTGGACAAGAAATTCCCGCACGACATCGATGTCGTCGTCGACCGCATCGTGGTCCGCCCCGACATCGGCCAGCGTCTCGCCGAAAGCTTTGAGACCGCGCTGAAGCTCGCCGAGGGACTCGCAGTGATCGAATACGCCGACGCCCCGGCTGCGGCGGAGGAAAAGAAGCCCGACAAGAAGACAGCCAAGATTCACGACAAGAGCGGGCCGGAACGGATTCTGTTCTCGGAAAAGTTCGCCTGCCCGGTTTCAGGGTTCACGATCCCCGAGATCGAGCCGCGGCTGTTCTCGTTCAACAACCCCTACGGCGCGTGTCCTGCCTGCGGCGGCCTCGGCGTCGAGCAGCACATCGACGAAGACCTCGTTATTCCAGACAAGGAACTGACGCTACGCAAAGGCGCGATTGCGCCATGGGCGAAATCGTCCTCGCCCTATTACATCCAGACGCTGACCGCGCTCGGAAAATTCTACAAGTTCACGCTCGATACCAAGTGGAAGGACCTGTCGAAGAAGACGCAAGCCGCGCTGCTGCACGGCTCCGGCGACGACGAAATCAAGTTCTCCTACGAGGACGGCGTCCGTTCCTACGACACCAAGAAGCCGTTCGAGGGCGTCATCACCAACCTCGAGCGCCGCTACCGCGAGACCGAGAGCGAGTGGGCGCGCGAGGAGCTGGCGAAATATTTCTCCGACATTCCCTGCGCAGGATGCAACGGTCATCGACTCAAGCCCGAGGCGCTATGCGTCAAGATCGGCGGCAAGCATATCGGCGAGATCTCGGAGATGTCGGTGCTGCGCGCCGGCGAATGGTTCGAGACCGTACCGAAGGCGCTCAACGCACAGCAAAACGAGATCGCCACGCGCGTGCTGAAGGAGATCCGCGAGCGGCTGTCGTTCCTGCTCGACGTCGGCCTCAACTACCTCACGCTTTCGCGTTCCTCCGGCACACTGAGCGGCGGCGAAAGCCAGCGCATCCGCCTCGCCTCCCAGATCGGTTCGGGCCTGACCGGCGTGCTCTACGTGCTGGACGAGCCCTCGATCGGCCTGCACCAGCGCGACAACGCGCGGCTGTTGGAGACGCTGAAGCGGCTGCGCGACCTCGGCAATACCGTGATCGTGGTCGAGCATGACGAGGACGCGATCCGTCTCGCCGATTACGTGCTCGACATCGGCCCCGGCGCCGGCATGCACGGTGGCCACATCGTGGCGCAGGGCACGCCCGCCGAGATCATGAAGAACCCGAAGTCGCTGACGGGCAAATACCTCACCGGCGAATTGTCGGTGGCGATCCCCGAGCGCAAGCCGCCGAACCACCGCCGCACCATCAAGGTCGTCAACGCCCGCGGCAATAACCTGAAGAACGTCTCGGCGGAGATCCCGCTCGGGCTGTTCACCTGCGTCACCGGCGTGTCCGGCGGCGGCAAGTCGACGCTGCTGATCGATACCCTCTACAAGGCGATCGCCCGCAAGCTGAACAACGCCAGCGAAGGCGCAGCACCCCATGACCGCATCGAGGGGCTGGAGCATATCGACAAGATCATCGACATCGACCAGTCGCCGATCGGCCGCACCCCGCGTTCCAACCCGGCGACCTATACCGGCGCCTTCACGCCGATCCGCGAATGGTTCGCCGGCCTGCCCGAGGCCAAGGCGCGCGGCTACGAGCCCGGGCGGTTCTCGTTCAACGTGAAGGGCGGCCGCTGCGAGGCGTGCCAGGGTGACGGCGTCATCAAGATCGAAATGCACTTCCTGCCCGACGTCTACGTCACCTGCGACACCTGCAAGGGCAAGCGCTACAACCGCGAGACGCTCGAAGTCCTGTTCAAGGGCAAGAGCATCGCCGACGTGCTCGACATGACGGTGGAAGAAGCCGCCGAATTCTTCAAGGCCGTGCCCCGCGTCCGCGAGACGTTCAAGACGCTGCACCGCGTCGGCCTGGACTACATCCATGTCGGCCAGCAGGCGACGACGCTGTCCGGCGGCGAGGCGCAGCGCGTCAAGCTCGCCAAGGAATTGTCAAAGCGCGCGACCGGACGCACGCTCTACATCCTCGACGAACCGACCACCGGCCTTCATTTCCACGACGTAGCAAAACTGCTGGAAGTGCTGCACGAGCTGGTCTCGCAGGGCAACACGGTGGTCGTGATCGAGCACAACCTCGAAGTCATCAAGACCGCCGACTGGGTCATCGATCTCGGCCCTGAAGGCGGCGACGGCGGCGGCGAAATCGTCGCCTGGGGTCCGCCGGAGGACATCGTGAAGGCGCCGCGGAGTTATACGGGTAAGTTTCTGGCTCCGGTATTGAAGAAAGCGGGCGGGAAGCCGAGGAAGAGCAGCAGCGCGAGCGAGGCGGCGGAGTAGGCGCTGCAGCCCCAACGCGGCGGACAAATACCCCCTGAGGGCAGATCAACTCCTGCGCGTACAATTCAACTTATGCGGTTCTTGGGTGTGGCACTTCTGTCGCAGCTTTGGCCAAAACGGTATCGCCCTATGGCGCGAGGCTTGTAAGCCGGGCTGCAAGATGGTTCTTCCATGTCCTCAACTACAGGGGATAAGTAATGAGGACACTACTTCTCGCAGGCGCGGCTCTCGTTTCGCTGATGACCGCAGCCTCGGCCGCTGATCTCGCGGCGCGGCCCTACACCAAGGCGCCGCCGCTTTCTCCGGCGATCAACTGGTCCGGCTTCTATATCGGCGCGATGGGCGGCTATGCCTTTGACAGCGAAGATGGCGGCGGTTTCGGGGGTGGCACGATCGGATACAACTGGCAGATCCCGGGCAGCCAGTTTGTGTTCGGTATCGAGGTCGATGCCGCCGGCGCCAGCATCAAGGACAGCGCGGCTGCCGTTTTCGGCAACGTGCTATTCACTGCGGAAGACAAGATCAACGCACTTGGAAGCGTTACCGGCCGCGTTGGTATCGCCGCGAATGCAGCGCTGTTCTACGCCAAGGGCGGCTACGCCTGGGCCAACAACAAGCTGTCCGTTTCCGCGCTCGGCGCTACCGATTCGGACAGCCATGTTCATTCGGGATACACCATCGGTGGCGGCATCGAGTACATGTTCGCGCCGAACTGGTCCGCCAAGGCCGAATACATGTTCACGCACCTCGATAGCCAGAGCTATAATCTGGCTGGCTTCGTCTTCGATTCCGGTACCGCCGAATTCAACTCCGTCAAAATTGGCATCAACTATCACTTCAAATGAGCAGCCAACGTAATTGTCCCGAACCGGTCGGCGACGGACAACTACACTCCAGCAAACTGAGCCCCGGTTTTCCGGGGCTTTTTGTTTGCATGTCCACTCATGGACGTCACGCCGCGGCGACAGGCTACGCCTGTGGCCAACTCGCTACACCGTCCAATAATGCGGATGCGGTCGCGAGCGGTCGCCCCAGTCGAAGGTGCCGTCATCGAGTTCGGACGGACCTGCGCGCAGGTCAGCCAGCGTCATTTCGGTCTGGTAGACCTGTCGCGCAGGATCGAAGCGGAGTGCGTCCCACCGGATCGGACAATGATGATGGATGCCGAGCAGCCCTCCGGTCTTGATGACGGCGTAGGCGACCGTGCCGCTGGCCTTGTCGAGCATCAGGCGTTCGATCGAACCGAGCCTTTTGCCGTCGCGTCCGTAGACGCTGACATGCTCGACGCGGTCACTGGGCACCAGGGTATGAGGCATGTTGACCTCCTGTGTTCCCTTGTTCCATTGAAATCATAGCACAACCAAAGCCGGCACGGTTGACGCTACGTGCGAAAATTCAACGCGGCATCAGATCGGCTCGAGCTGGCCGCGGACGTAGGCATTTCGTAGGACGCGCAGGATGGGTAGAGCGAAGCGAACCCCATCAATTCGTTGCATGGAGAGATGATGGGTTTCGCTTCGCTCTACCCGTCCTGCGGCACTGCGCCCTTCACTCCTCCATCGCGGCTTCCACAAAGCCCCTCGGGTCCTCGCAGAACTCGCGCATGACCTTGTAGTGATCGGTGTCCTTTACCGTGACCGGCTCCAGCCCGTATTTGGTCAGCCGCAGCAGCGTGGCGTTCGGGAAGGCCATCAGCATCGGTGAATGCGTAGCCATGATGATCTGGCAATGGCCGATATTTTCCATCCGCCGCATCAGCTTCAGGAACGCGATCTGACGCGAGGGAGAGAGCGCGGATTCCGGTTCGTCGAAGATGAAAATACCTTGCCGCTGACAACGCTCCTCAAAGAAGCGCAAGAAGCCCTCGCCGTGGGAGTGCGAGAGAAAGTCTGGCGGCGGCGGACCAGGCGTGCCGATAGCGGCTTCATCGAGATACCGAGCGACCGTAAAGAAGCTCTCGGCGCGAAAGAACCACCCGTTGGTGATCTTTGGCAGCCAGCTCGCGCGAAGCGCCTTCGACAGCGTTCCGCCCATTTTCTCAAGCGCCCTGGAATGATCGACCGGCATGTAGCCCTTGCCGCCGCCCGCTTCGTCATAGCCCGCGAGCACGGCGATGCCTTCGAGCAGCGTGGATTTTCCGGTGCCGTTCTCGCCGACGATGATGGTGATCGCGCGATCGAAATTCAGTTCGAAATCGTCACGCAGCAGCGGCAGGCAGAACGGATAGGCCTCGCGATCGGTGATGCGCGAAGGCTCGAGCCAGATGCGCTTGAGATACGGCGCCGGCAGGTTGATCGGCTTGTTTCGTCGTGAGGCCATGGGACGAGGTCCAAAGGGAGCAACATCGCATTCAAAGCATGGATGCGGATCGTCGCGCAATCCAGGATAGCACCGCGAAGCGCAATCACCCTGATCGATCACGTGAGTCATGCCACCACCTTCCGACGCACTGACACACCATGTGGCAGACCATGCCATCGATGTCAGTTTCTCGTCGCATACTGGTCACGCGAACCGCCGCATCGCTGTCGAAATACCAACCTGAGCGCGCCAATGGCCCGTCGCGCTTCGGTCCAATTTTCGCCGCCGTACAAAACGTATGGTTAATGGCGAGCGTAGTTCGAATATCCGCGCAACGTCGCTTGCGAACGACTCTCTCGGGGCGCAATCACCGCTCACCTTCAACGATGCGTCACCCTCGCGGGTGCGATCAGTTTGCCATGGGGCCACGTGCTACTCGATGGTTCAACTTATGGGGATTACAATTATGAATCGACTAGTTTTAGCTGCTGCTCTGCTTTCGACCGCGACCGCGGCTTCGGCGGCAGACATGCAAGCGCGGCCGTACAAGGCCCCTCCGCCGCCGCCGATGGTGTCCCCGGCATATAACTGGTCCGGCTTCTATATCGGCGCGATGGGCGGCTATGGCTGGGGAAGCGGCGATAGCGAAGGCAGCGGCGGTTTTGGCGGCGGCACGATCGGCTACAACTGGCAGTTTCCGGGCAGCCAGTTCGTATTCGGCATCGAAGTCGATGCTGCCGGGGGCAGCATCAGCGACAGCTTTACTGAGGACCAGGGTGGTGGCTTGCTGGTCACGCTGGATTCCAAGATCAATGCCCTCGGAAGCGTAACCGGCCGTGCCGGCTTCGCGATGGACGCGCTGCTGCTCTACGCCAAGGGCGGTTATGCCTGGGCCAACAACAAGTCCACCCTTTCAGTACCCCTGATCGGCGCATCGTTTACGGATAGCCACACGCATTCCGGCTATACGGTCGGTGGCGGTCTCGAATATCTGTTCACGCCGAGCTGGTCTGCCAAGGCCGAGTACATGTACACCAGCCTCGGCGGCGAGACCTATAATTTCGGTGGCCTCCCGCTCGATTCGACCAACATCGACTTTCACACCATCAAGGTCGGCGTTAACTATCACTTCCGGTGAAACGGCTCCGCGAGCCGCATGATTCCGATCCAGTTCCAACGAGGGTTGCCCGCGAAAGCGGGTGACCCTTTGTTGCGAAGGCAGCAAGCGCTGGCGTGGGCCAAAGCCGGCGGAACGCGCGATGACACGCCCGATGATGATCGACGCGCACCCACCGTCCCGGACGATATTCCTGACGATGGCGGGCCGCTGAGCGCGGCGCAGTAGCGCCTTCGCTCGCACAAGCCACGGCGGTCTCACACCACCTCGAGCACCAGCTCCATCGTCATCAGTACCGGATTGTCGCCGCGCACGAGCGTGCCTTCGGCGATGCCGCCGAGATAATCGACCAGCGCGATATCGAGCTCCGCGTGCAGCGTCCCGTCGGCGCCGGGCGCGATCGCACCAGCCTTGATCGCAAGTTCGGTCGCGAACGGCTCAACGCTGCGGCCGTCGGAAAACTGCGCGCCGATGGTGGAGCCCACGCCGCCGTGGATCCGCGCGCGCAGGACGCCGTGCTGCCGGCAGAAGCTTTCCAGCGCGCCGGCGAAATCCTGATTCGGCCGCAGCCGCAGCGCAAAGGCGCGGCTTGTGGTGTCAGCGTCCGTGACCGCGCGGGCCACCGGCCCGAACAGCTTGAAATTGGTCTCGGCATCAGGCTCGGCAACGAACATGGCGCCATCGATCCCGTACGCATCCACCTCGAACGATTCGGCGACAATGCTCTCCTCGGGGAGGATGTGACCGCCGTGGAGATTGCCATCGGTCTCGGTCCATAGCCCGTGGCAATGGAAGAACGGCGCGCCGTCGCGCTCGCCGAGCGTCATGGCCCCGAGCTCGAGACGCCGATGCCCGCGGGCCGGAAGGTGTCGCTGTAGAACGCGGCGTTGGCGCCGGTCTTCGACAGCGCCGGCATCACATAGGCAAAGGGTCCGAGAGCCCCTCTCCGCATGTTCAGCACGCCGCCGGCAAAGCCTGCTTCCGCAAACCCGCGGCGCGCGGCCTCCAGCAGCGGCAGTCCCGCGGCAAGCGTGAACGAAAACGCACGGCCCCGCGCCTCGACCCATTGGATACGCTCCGGCACCGCGGCGCCGGGCTGGGCAATGCTGCGCATCAGCTACCCGTCGACTTCGCGACGAGTTCCAGCAGACCGCGCGCCTCGAGTTCGTCACGCACCAGCCGCTTCGGAATCTTGCCGTAGCCGGATTTCGGCAGCGCCTCCCAGAAGAAGAAGCGTTTTGGCATCTTGTAACGTGGCACCTTCGGCGCGAGGAACGCCGCCAGTTCCGCTTCGCTGACAGCGCCGGCGCCCTCGCGCGCGACGCAGACGGCAACGCCGACTTCGCCCCAGAACGGGTCGGGCACGCCGAGCACCGCGACCTCGCCGATCGCGGGATGCGTGAGAATCTTCTCCTCGACCTCGCGCGGATAGATGTTCGAGCCACCGGAGATGTACATGTCCGAGGCGCGGCCGGTGATGTAGACGAACCCCTCCTCGTCCATATGGCCGAGGTCGCCGGTGCGGAACCAGCCATCGCGGAACGCCTTCGCGTTGGCCTCGGGGTTGTCGTAGTAGCCGGCGAAGACGGCGGGCCCGATGACGCAGATCTCGCCGGTCTCGAACGGTTTCAGCTCGCGCCCGTCGTCGCCCTGGATCGAGACCTGCATGCCGGTGCGCTCGAAACCGCAGGTGCCGATGCGGGCGTGCGGGCTGTCTTCCATATCGTGCAGACTGGCCGGCATCACCGTAATGTTGCCGGTCACCTCGCCGAGACCGAAATACTGCACCAGCACCTTGCCGAGCTTGTTGAGCGCCGCCTTCTGGTCCTCGCGGTACATCGGCGCGCCGGCATAGATCACGAAGCGCAGCGAGGAGTGATCGTATTTGTCGACGGCGGGATGCTCGACCATCATCTTCAAAATGGTCGGCACGGTGAACATGTTGCTGACTCGGTGCGTCTCGATCAGGCGGAATGCCTCGGCGATGTCGAACTTCTCGGTCGGCAACAGAATCGTCGGCGCGCCGCGCGCGGTCTGCATCAGCTGGTGCACGCCGGCGCCGTGCGACAGCGGCGCAACCACCAGCGAGGCGTCGGTCTCTGTCGTGCCTGGCGTGAGGTCGGCGAGATGGTTGGTAATGACAAACGCCATCTGCCCGTGGGTCAGTACCGCCGCCTTGGAGCGTCCTGTGGTGCCGGAAGTGAAGAAGAACCAGCAGGGATCGTCATAATCGACCGCGACATTTTCAACCCTGGCGCCGGCGTTATCGGCGATCGCCCCGCTCACCGACCTCTCGCCGAAACTGCCCTCGCCAATCCGCCAGATGAATTCAAGCGCGGGATTTACAGCCGCCGCGGCGTGTTCGGGGAAATCGCCATGGCACAGGAACGCCTTCGCGCCGGAGGCGGCGGCGAGATAGGCGACCTCGTCCGGCATCAGGCGAAAATTGGTGGGCACCCAGACCGCGCCCAATCGAAACGCCGCGAACATCGACCAGAACATCTCGTCGCCATTCTTGGAATGGACCAGGATTCGGTCGCCCTTGACGACGCCTCGCGCCGCCAAGGCCGCTGCGAGCGCCGAAACGTGGCCGTCGATCTCGCGCCAGGTCCAGGACCTGTCGCCCCAGATGAAGCCGGTCCGGCCGCCGTGGCGGCGGGCATTCTGGGTCAGCATATGCGCGAGATTCATCATCCGGCGTGACATCCGCGCCAGCCCGCCGCGCGGGACAGCATTCGTTGCAGCCTCGGTCACAGCCGCTCCACCCTTGCGGTTCGCAAAAAAGCCATCAAACACCTCATTCCGACGATATCAGAAAGTCCACCGCCTGATAGTCTGGCGGCGCACTATCCATCACCATGATCCAGCAGCGCTTTCCAGTCCACACCCACCCACGGCCGAGAGACTTCCATGGTCACCCGTCGCATGCTGATTTTTTCGGGCGCAGCCAGCCTGCTGCCGGTCATTTCGCCGCATCAGGCGTTTGCGCGCCCGGGTGACGATCCCGCAGGCATCATCACCGGGATCTACACCCGCGCGGCCCAGGGCAAGGGCGACGGCGGCGGCAACTTCGTGGTCGGGAACAAGATAGCGCGAAGCAAATATCTGTCGAAATCGCTCGCCGCACTCTGGGCCAAGGCGGACGCCCGCACGCGCAAGGGCGAGGTCGGGCCGATCGATTTCGATCCCGTCACCAACTCGCAGGATCCCGACGTCAAATCGTTCAAGGTGATCGCGGAAAAGCAGGACGCCGACAAGGCGACGATCGCCGTCACGATCGAAGGCCACCAGGGCCCGCGACCCAAGCCGACGGACCAGACCATGCGTTACGACTTCGTTCGCGACGCCGGCGAATGGAAAATTGACGACATCAAGGGCACCGCTGACGGCAGGCCATGGTCCGTCCGCGGCATGCTCGCCGCCTCCCTCAAATATTAGCAGACGTCAGCGCTGGCCTGCCCGCGCAGGTCAGCGCCAATGGGCTATTGCGAGTGATTGGCCAGTTCCTGATCGCTCAACCGCCAATCCTGCCAAAGCTGCAGCGCACCGAGGAGAACGGCAAATCCGCCGAGCGCGATATGCCACATGCGAAGCATCTCGTCGCCGGAATAGCCGAAGATGAAGGGCGACGCGATCAGCCAGAGGCCAAGCACGATCTGTCCCACCTCTTCCCAACGCTGCAGCGCGACATATTCGAGCTGGGCCAGCCCGAAGATGAGCATGCCGACCACGAACGTATTGAGGATCATGGTGCTGCGTTCGGAGTCGATCACGTCAACGCTGGAGAACGGGAACCACGGCGAAACCACGATCGCCACGCCGAGCAGCATGCCCAGCCAGTCTTCCCATGTTCGATGCGTACGGAAAAAGCGAAAGTCCGACATGGTGAAACCTCCCTTGCAAAGAGGCATACGTCAGCGGCCCGCAAACACGACATTTCCGACATCGAACCAGGTCAGGCCGCATCGGAGGCGTATGTCTTGGAAAAGACCTAGGAACATTATCTCCGTCCGCAAGATCCACCGCTCACGATATTGCGCGTACGGCCTGTTCGACGGACGACTTGTTGTGGGGCGCGAAGCCCATTCGATCTCCCGGCAAACGGGTTCCCGCCCCCTGATCGCGTTTGCATCGCCCGGCTCACGCCCCTACATGGAGCGGTAGATCACAAGGAATTATCCATATGGCTGCCGTTCGCGACAACAAGACTCAGAACCGCTTCGAACTCGACGTCGAAGGCGCGGTGGCGTTCGCGAACTATCGCGTCACTCCGACGGCGGTCATCATTACCCACACCGAAACGCCGCGCGCCTTGCGCGGCCGCGGCATTGCCTCGGAACTGGTCAAGGGCGCGCTCGAATTGATCCGCGCCGATGGACGCAAGGTCATCGCCGGCTGCGGCTTCGTCGTCGACTATCTGCGCAAAAATCCGGAGTTTGCCGATCTGACGGCGTGAAAAAGCCCGCGTCGCCGCGGGCCTTGCCGATCGAAACCTGACGAAACGTCAGTTCTTGAGATCCGGCGGCAGTACTCCGCCATTGGCCGCGAGCTTGGTCATGACCTGCTTGTGCAGCCAGATGTTCATGCTGGCGGAATCGTTGCTGTCGCCAGTATAGCCAAGCTCCTTCGCCAGTTCCTTGCGCGCAGCAAAGCTGGAATCGATGTCGAGCGCCTTCATCAGGTCGACGATCGAGGTGCGCCACGCCAGCTTCTCGCCCTTGGCGGCAACGGCCTTGTCCAGGATCGGCGCGACGTCGACAGTCGCGGCCGGAGCGGCCGCCGACCCGCCGCCCGCAGACCCACCGGACGATCCCGCGCCCGCAGCCGCGCCGCCACCGGCCGGTGCGGCATCCGCCTTGGTGCCGAAAATTGCGCCCATGATTTTACCGAAAATGCTCATCGTTCGCTCCCAATGTACAGAAGATGGGGTGACTTGAAGATGGTTAGAGTCTTTGGCGGCACTGTTTGACCGGCAGCACCACGCCGGTATCGTTAACGAGTTTAGCCAGCCCAATGTGACTTGCCAATGTAACATTCACCGAAGCGTGAGTGCGTTTGCCCTTGTTTGGGAGTACGCTCACGGTTCAGTTCGCGACATGGCCAGTTCCATCAGTTTCGCGTCTGGCCTGATCGTGATCGTTTTATGAAACGGCGCATGCGCGTCTTTCGTTTGGCGCTCGATGCGACCGCGAGGGAGCAGCGACCATGGCCACCTATCACGGCAATGTAACATCGATGGCGCCGAGCGGACCGGACACCGCCGGCCCGCCGGTCATCCGAACCATAGACCTCACCGATCTCAATGAAGCGCTGCGGCGCGGCTGGGAAGACTTCAAGGCCGTACCGAGTCACGCCATCATCCTGTGCATCATCTATCCCGTGCTCGGACTGGTGCTGGCACGTGCCGTACTCGGCTACTCCATTTTGCCGCTGCTGTTTCCGCTCGCCGCCGGTTTTGCCCTGCTCGGTCCGTTCGCAGCGATCGGCCTCTATGAATTGAGCAGCCGCCGCGAGCGCGGCGAACAGCCGACCGCATGGGATGCACTCGAAGTGCTGCGCTCACCGTCGTTCGGCGCCATGCTCGGCCTGGGCGCGCTGCTGCTGGCGCTGTTCGTGACCTGGGTGGCGACCGCACAGGCGATTTACATTGCAGCGTTCGGTTACGAAGGCGCGAGCGGCATGTCCGATTTCGCCACGCGTGTGCTGACGACGCGTCAGGGATGGTGGCTCATCCTCATCGGCTGCGGTGTCGGCTTCCTGTTCGCCCTCGTCGCACTCTGTATCAGCGTGGTGTCGTTCCCGATGATGCTGGACCGCCATGCCGGCGCCGGCGATGCGATGGTGACCTCGCTGCGCGCGGTAGCGCGAAACCCCGTGCCGATGGCCGCCTGGGGATTGATCGTCGCAGTGCTGCTGGTGGCGGGATCGTTGCCGTTCTTCCTCGGCCTCGCCATCGTCATTCCGCTGCTCGGCCACGCCACCTGGCATCTCTATCGACTAACGATCGAACCGGAACTCAATCCGCGGCCGCATGCGCCCCGCCCGCACCGCGATCGCAAGCCCGCTGCCGATTTCCCCGCCAACCTGTTCCCGTGGCGGCAAAAGTAGCGGGTGGAAATACGACTCCAAAGACCGCCGGTCGACAGCGACCGGCGGTCCACGATTGGGATCATGCGATGAGCGCCATCACGGCAAGTTAACGGCGAGTTGACCGTGCTGACGGCACTGCATTCGCAGACGTGATGCGCAGATCTTGTTTTGGCCGCGCTTGCTTCGAACATTCGGTGCGGTTTCGACACCATTGTCGATTGGTTACCGATCCTGGAGCAAACGACACGATGACCTCTCGCCATTCGATCTGCGCGTTGATGCTGGGTGCGCTGTTGCTGAGCGTCGCAGCGCCCTCGTTCGGTGCGCCGTGCGGCACCGGCTCGTTCGACGCGTGGCTTGAGGACTTCAAGAAGGAAGCCGCCGCCAAGGGGATCTCGGCCTCCGCCATTCAGGCGAGCCTTGCCGGCGTCAGCTTCGACAAGAGCGTGCTGGCCCGCGACCAGTCGCAAAAGGTCTTTACGCAAAGTTTCGAGGAGTTTTCCGGCCGCATGGTGCCGCCGCGGCTGACGCGTGGCGCCAACATGCTCAAGCAATACGGTTCGGTACTCGCGCGTATCGAACAGGCCTATGGCGTTCCCGGTGAAGTGCTGGTGGCGATCTGGGGGCTGGAAACCGACTACGGCGTCAACATTGGAAAATTCCCGACCATGCGCGCACTGGCGACCCTCGCCTACGATTGCCGCCGCACCGAGATGTTCAAGGCCGAACTGATGGACGCGCTTCGCATCGTCGAACGCGGCGACGTCGCGCCGCAAGAGCTGCGCGGCGCCTGGGCCGGTGAAATCGGCCAGACCCAGTTCATGCCGTCGTCCTACATCAAATTCGCGGTCGATTTCGACGGCAATGGACGCCGCGATCTCCTGCGCAGCCCTCCGGACGTGTTGGCCTCGACCGCGAACTTCCTCGCCGGCCATGGCTGGCAAAAGGGCAAGGACTGGGAGCCCGGCAGCGCCAACTTCGCTGCGATCAAGGAGTGGAACAAGAGCGAGGTCTACGCCAGGACGATCGGCTATTTCGCCACCCAGCTTTCGCGCGCTCCCTGACTTTCGAACCTGAAGGGCCGATCTCAAGCCGACGGGCCCTCTTATGTGCAGCCGCCCATACCTCAGCTAAAAGAATGATTATACATTCATAATTATGTCGCGATTCGCATGCCATCAGCGCATAAGAAAATTCCAAAATTCGACGCTCTGAAGCACATTTTAGCCGGAATCGACGGGCTTCCCAGCCGTCTTAACGATCATTTTAGCCGACTGGTAACGCTACGCCGCGAACGTAGTATCCTCGATATTTAAAGGCTTTAAGTACCTTGCCGTGACATTATCAGGGTTCCCCTGCTGACCGATTGGACGGCTATGCCGAAATGTTAATCGGCCCTTACTTCAGCCATGCATTGGACGTTTAGCTGCATCGCAGCATTGGAACTTCTGCACTGCGGAATCTAAGCTATATTCATTTCAACGATGAGGTCGCCTCCAAAGGCTGAATCGTAACTTCAAGGAGACTACTATGCTTCTCTCGCTCATCCGCATGATCCAGGCTTTCCGGGATTATCAGCGCAATGTCAGCGAACTGTCCCAGCTCAGCGATCGCGAACTGGCCGATATCGGCCTCGATCGTTCGGACATTCCGCGCGTTGCCAGCGGTGCCTATAACGGCTGATCCCGGATCAGCCGCCGTTGAACGGATAACGCCCGCCTCGCTGCGGGCGTTGTCGTTCCAGCCTGAGGCGTTCGACGCGCCCTATCAGGCAACGGGTATCGAAGCACGGACCAAATCCGGCATCATTGCGCCGCTCGATAACGCCTTCGCAGGTGCGCTTTGTGTGAAAACGCGCTAACCCTGCGTGCATGATTTCCAGCACTCCCCAGACTGATACCGTCCACGTGGTTGGCGGCGGCCTCGCCGGCTCGGAAGCCGCCTGGCAGATCGCCAATACCGGCGTCCGCGTCGTTCTCCACGAGATGCGCCCTGTCCGGATGACCGAGGCGCACCGCACCGAAGGTCTGGCCGAACTCGTCTGTTCGAACTCATTCCGCTCGGACGACGCCGCCAACAACGCCGTTGGCCTGCTGCACGCCGAGATGCGCCGGCTGGGCTCGCTGATCATGCGCGCCGCCGATGCCAACCAGGTGCCCGCCGGCGGGGCGCTGGCAGTCGACCGCGACGGGTTTTCCGCTGCCGTCAGCAAGGCGCTGCACGACCATCCGCTGATCGAGATCGCGAGAAGCGAGATCGCCGGCCTGCCGCCGGCCGAATGGGACAACGTCATCGTCGCGACCGGCCCGCTCACCTCGGCGCCGCTGGCAGACGCCATTCGCGAACTGACCGACGAGAACGCGCTGGCGTTCTTCGATGCGATCGCGCCGATCGTGCACAAGGATTCCATCGACATGTCGGTGGCGTGGTTTCAGTCGCGCTACGACAAGATCGGGCCCGGCGGCACCGGCGCCGACTACATCAACTGTCCGATGACGAAGGAGCAGTATGATGGCTTCGTCGCCGCGCTGCTGGCCGGCGAGAAGGTGAACTTCAAGGACTGGGAGACCAACACGCCCTATTTCGACGGCTGCCTGCCGGTCGAAGTGATGGCCGAACGCGGTCCGGAAACCCTGCGGCACGGGCCGATGAAACCGGTCGGGCTGACCAATCCGCACAACCCGACCGTCAAGGCCTACGCGATCGTGCAGCTGCGCCAGGACAACAAGCTCGGCACGCTCTACAATATGGTCGGCTTCCAGACCAAGCTGAACTACGGCGCGCAGCAGCGCGTATTCCGCACCATTCCCGGGCTCGAGAAGGCCGAGTTCGCCCGCTTGGGCGGTCTCCATCGCAATACCTTCCTGAACTCGCCGAAGCTGCTGGACGGGCAGTTGCGTCTGCGCGCGCAGCCTCGGCTGCGCTTTGCCGGGCAGATGACCGGCTGCGAGGGCTATGTGGAATCCGCCAGCATCGGCCTGATCTCCGGTCTCTATGCCGCGGCAACCGCGCGGGGACAGACGCTCGAACCGCCGCCCGTCACCACGGCGCTCGGATCGCTGCTCGGCCACATCACCGGCGGCCACATCGAGACCATCGAAGCCGGAACGCGCTCGTTCCAGCCGATGAACATCAATTTCGGCCTGTTCCCGCCGCTTGCAACCGTGCCGACCAGGAAGCCGGACGGCACGCGACTGCGCGGCAACGAGAAGACGGTCGCCAAGAAGCAGGCGCTCAGCGCCCGGGCGCTCGCCGATCTCGATCGCTGGATCGCCGATCATCTTCGTGTAGCGGCCGCGGCGTAACATCATGAGCTTGCCCAAGGACGATGCCGCCATCCTGTCGGCGCGCTGGCGCGAAGGCGTGCTGTTGAAGCGCGACGTGTTCTCGACGGTCGAACGCGGCCGTTTCCGCGACGAGAACGGCGAGGTCGACGCGGTGCTGCGCCGGCTCGACCAAGTGCCGGTGTGGTCCTATCCGCTGGCGCGCCACCTGTTCGCCCGCGAGCGCCGCGCGCTCGCACTGGCGCGCGATCTCGACGTCGGGCCGAAACTGCTGTGGGCCGGCCGGCAGGCGCTGGTGCGCGGCTTCATCGACGGCGTCGCGCTGCACCTGGCGAAGCCGCACGGCGATCTCGCCTATTTCCGCTCCGCCAAGCTCGTCCTGCGCAAACTGCACCGCGCCGGCATCTGCCACAATGACCTTGCCAAGGAGCAGAACTGGCTCCGTGGCAGCGACGGCCGGGCCTATCTGACCGATTTTCAACTCGCCGCCTGCTTCAAGACCCGCAGCCGGCTGTTCCGGATCGCAGCCTACGAGGACCTGCGCCATCTGCTCAAACACAAGCGCAGCTACGCAGCCAGCGCGCTGACGCCGATGGAGCGCAAGATCCTCGCGCGCAAATCGTTTGTCGCAAGCATTTGGTTGATGACCGGCAAGAAGGTCTACAAGGCCATTACCCGCGGCCTGTTCAACTTCACCGATCGCGAGGGCGGTGGCCGGCGGCTGGTCAATGACGCGCCCGTATTGATTGAACTGATCCGGAAAAACCCCGAAGTGCGCGACACCGCCATCGTGGCGTTCGCCGACCGCAAAACCGGTGTCGGGCTCTATGCCTTTGTCGAGGCCGATGAGGTCGCACTGGAGAAGCAGTTGCGTAGCGCGCTATCGTCAGCCAGGGGCGTCAGGCCGCCAGAGCATATCCAGGTGGTGCATGCCCTGCCCCGCGATGCCGCCGGCAACCCGCGCACGGAGATCCTGCAGCTCGTCGCCATGAACCAGCTCGACCTGATCGAACCGCTGATCACCAACGAGGTCGACCGGACCTTCATGAAGGACATTCTCGAGAGCCGGAAGAATCTGCGCGACCGGTTCAACTTCGAGAGCAGCGAGTTGAATTCGCGATAGCGTCCTACCCGCCAAACTCCCGCGATCGCGACGCCCGCCACAGCGTCCAAAGTATCCGCAGCCGCGATGTCGTCTGCGGCATGAAGAAATCGGCATCGGCGCGGGAAAACCGCTGCAGGTCGCGGCGGACCAGCGCGAGCGGCAGAAATACCGGCCGCACCTGCGGCGGCACGTGCGCGAGCAGATCGAATGCGGTCGCAAGGTGCTTTTGCGCCTCGTCGATCAATTGGCCGATCGCCGCGCGCATCGCTGGCGTGGGCTTGCCCGAAAAGACCTCTTCGATCCCGCTGCCGTGTTGCTGCAGCAGTTGCAGCGGCAGGAACAGCTGGCGCCTGGCGGCATCGAGCGGCAGCACGGCGATCACCTGCGCCATGCCCTGCGCGAGGCCGGCATGGCGCGCGAGATGGTCGGCAGCCTCCGAGGGGGGCGCCGCGATCCGCGCGCCGAGCGACAGCAGCGCCGACGAGGTGTCGGTGACATATCCTTCCAGCGCCGCCATCGACGGCATCGGATCGTTGTAGAGGTCGAACTGGTGCTCCTCGATCAGGCGCGCCAGCGGCGCGACCGGCAGGCGAAAATCGCCGATCACCTGCAGCAATTCCACCGCGACCGGATTGCCCTCGACTTCGCCGTGACGCATGCCTTCCAGCATGTCGGTCCACCACTGCATCCGGATTTCGCCCGGCAGCGGCTGGCTGACCTGATCGCGCACGCGCGATATCTCGGCGTTGAAGGCGTAGATGGCCAGCAACGCCCGGCGCTGGATCGCCGGCAGGAACAGCGTCGAAGCGTAGCGGGCGAAATCGTGCGTGCGCACCAAATCAGCGCAGAACGCGGCGGAGTCCCTCGACGGCTCACCCGTGCTCATGGCACCGCGATCAGCGCCGCCGCGACCCGCCGCCGCTCACCCAGCATGATGTTGTAGGTTCGGATCGCAGGCCCGGTCTGCATCGGGTCCAGCACCACCCGGACCGCCCGCAGCGCCTCGCGCAAGCCCCGCGGCGCCACCCAGACGTCCGTGCCGGTACCGACGATCAGCGTATCGATGGAATTGGCGGCCTTGAACACGCGATCGAGCGAATATTCGTCGATCTCCGCCAACCTGGTCACCGGCCAGGCCCATATCCCGTGCGGCAGGCACAACAGCGAGCCGCGATGCGACATCTCGGCGAAGGCGAAGCCGCCCTTGCCGTAGGCTTCGATCGGCGCCGACCTCGGAAGATGCGGAGCGTCCGAGGAACTGGTTGTCATTTTGGACATGATCCTTGTCCGAAAACCGGTCCCCACCCTCGGGTCAAACCCGAGGGCATGCTTTTCGGACCGTGCGCTACTTCTTCGCGGGTGCGTCCGGCGCTTCGCGGTGCTCACCGACGCCGAGATAGATCAGGATCGGCGCGGCGATGAAGATCGAGGTGTAGGTGCCGACCAGCACGACGCCGAACATCATCACGGCCGTGAAGCTGTGGATCGCGTGTCCACCGAACAGCAGCAGCGCCAATAGCGCCAGCGTCACTGTGACGTGGGTGATGATCGAGCGCGACAGCGTCGAATTGATCGATTCGTTGAGCAGTTGCGGCATCGGCATTTTCTTGTAGCGCCGCAGCATTTCGCGGATGCGGTCGTAGATCACCACCGTATCGTTCAGGGAGTAGCCGAGAATCGTGAGCAGCGCCGCGATGCTGGTGAGGTCGAAATCGACCTGCGAGATCGACATGAAGCCGATCGTCAGCACGATATCGTGGACGTTGGCGATCATGGCGCCGAGCGCGAACTGCCATTCGAACCGGAACCAGAGATAGATAAGAATGCCGAAGATGGCCAGCATCAGGCCGAGCATGCCATAGGCGAGCAGCTCGCCTGATACACGCGGGCCCACCACTTCGACGCGGCGGTATTCCACGGAATCGCCGAGCGCGCTGCGGACCTTCTGCACGGCCTCCTGCTGCGCAGCGTCGCCGCCGGGTTGCTCGGCCACCCGTATCAGCACGTTGGCCGGACCGCCGAACTGCTGCAACTGGATGTCGCCGAGCCCGAGCGTGCTCAGCGTGCCGCGCATCGCGCCGATGTCGGCCGTGCCCGACTTGGCCTGGACTTCCAGCAGCGTGCCGCCCCTGAAATCGATACCGAAATTCAGCCCGTGGGTGAAAAACAGCACGATCGCAAGGATCGAAAGCGCCGCCGAGATCGGGAAGCTGATGCGGCGAAAGCGTGTGAAATCGAAATGCGTATCGTCAGGGACGATGCGAAGCGGCGGCAGCAGGTCGAGCACAGCGACCACGGTCAGCGCGACGACCAGGATGCCAAGCGCAATGAGAACGTATTGAGTCACGAATGATTCCTAGATCGGCACGGTCTTCGGCCGCTTCCACCGCACCCAGCCGGCGACGATCAGGCTGGTGAGGGTGAATGCCGTAAAGACCGTGGTGATGATGCCGATGCCGAGCGTGACGGCGAAACCGCGGACCGGTCCGGTGCCGATGTAGAACAGCACCGCGGCAGCGATGAAAGTGGTGATGTTGGAGTCGAGAATGGTCGCCAGCGCCCGCCTGAATCCGGCGTCGATCGCCGAGATCGCGTTGCGCCCACCGCGCAGTTCCTCACGGATGCGCTCGTAGATCAGCACGTTGGAGTCGACGGCGATACCGACGGTCAGCACCACGCCGGCGATGCCGGGCAGCGTCAGCGTGGCATTGAGCAGCGACAGGATGCCGAAGATCATGGCGACGTTGATGGCGACCGCGATGTTGGCGAACACGCCGAACAGACGGTAGGTCAGCAGCATGAACACGACGACCATGATCGAGCCGATATAGGCGGCGAGCTTGCCCTTCTCGATCGAGTCCTGGCCGAGACCCGGACCGACGGTGCGCTCCTCGATCACGGTCAGCGGCGCCGGCAGCGCGCCGGCACGCATCAGCAGCGCGAGCTCGTTGGCGGCCTGCACGGTGAAGCTGCCGGAGATCTGGCCCTGGCCGCCGGTGATCGGCTCGCGGATCACGGGCGCGGAAATCACCTTGCCGTCGAGCACGATGGCAAAGGGTTGCCCGACATTCTCCGTCGTCGCCTGCGCGAATTTGCGCGAGCCCGAACTGTTGAACTTGAAGTTCACGATCGGCTCGTTGGTGCGTTGATCGAAGGCCGGCTGCGCATCGGTCAGGTCGCTGCCGGACACCAGCACCTGACGCTTGATAACGTAGGGAACCTTCGGCGTCTGCTCGCTCATCAACAGTTCCGAATCGGCCGGCACCCGCCCTGACTGGGCCTGATCCGGCGATACGGTGGAGTCGACCATGCGGAATTCCATCTTGGCGGTCTGGCCAAGGATGCGCTTCAGATCGGTCGGATCCTGCAATCCCGGCACCTGCACCAGAATGCGGTCAACGCCTTGCCGCTGGATCAGCGGCTCGACCGTGCCCAATTCGTTGATGCGGCGCTCGACGATCTGGATCGACTGTTCGATCGTCTGCCGGATACGCTCGGTGATCGCGGCCTGCGGCACCGTAAGCTTGAACAAGCCGCCGCCGGCGTCCGCGACTTCGAGGCTGCGCTGTCCGCTGGAGCCGAGCAGGCCGCCGAGCGGCTGCGACAGCTCGCGCAATTTGGTGAGAGCCGCCTGCTGGTCGCCCTCCTTCACGCGGACCTCGACGGCCTCTCCGCGCACCGCCAGGCCGGTATAGCCGATCTTGGCATCACGCAGCACGCGGCGGACCTCGTCGCGCACCTGATCGAGCTTTTCCTTCTTCACGTAGTTGGAATCGACCTCGAGCAGCAGGTAGGAGCCGCCCTGCAGGTCGAGACCCAGCACGATGTGGCGCTGCGCCCAGACCGGCCAGGTCTTGACCTTGGCCTCGGGGAAGAAATTCGGAACAGCGAACAGGCAGATGACGAGCGTGGTCAGAACGATCGCCAGCACCTTCCACCGCGTAGCATACAACATCGAGTAGACCCGTCAGATCCAGGAAAATGCGCCGCCACACGCGGCGCGGAAAACTCAGCTCGCGGACGTCTCGTCCTTGGCGCTCTCAGCTTTCTCCTTGGCCGGCTCGCCCTTGGTGCGGACGCCGGAAATCATCTGCCGCATCTGCCGCACGCGGACGCCGTCCGAAATCTCGAACTCGATCTGGTCGTCGTCGACCACCTTGGTGACCTTGCCGACAAGGCCGCCGGAGGTGATCACCGTGTCGCCGCGGCGGATGTTCTTCACGAGTTCCTGGTGATCTCTCACCTTCTTCTGCTGCGGGCGCAGAATCAGGAAGTACATGATCACGAAGATCAGTGCGAACGGCAGCAGCGACATCAACATGCTGTTGGCATCGCCGCCGGCTGCAGCCTGGGCGTACGCAGGGGTAATCAGCATTCGAACAATCCTCGTCAGACGGGAAAGAACCGGCCATGCCTGGGCATAGCGGCTTGGGCACGTCGCCGGTTCGGGCAAATTCGCGCGGACTATAGCGGCGGCGGGCCCAATTGCAACGTGGCCAGCCCCCTCATTTAGGCCGCTTGCGGGACGTTCCAAGGCCCGATAAGGCTGCGCGGTCAGGAACTGAGAAAATGTCGAAAAAATCAAAGAAAACAGCGCCTCGCGCCACCTCCAAAGCAGCCGCAGTCAGGCGCCCGAAAACCGCGACAAAACGTCCGGTAAATGCATCCGGGGACTTGACCGCCGAGCGCATCGCAACCGCGCTGGAGGCCATCGCCAGCCACCTTTCGGCAGCCTCTCCGGCGGGCGGGGCGAGCGACTCGTTCGACGCCGCCGACGCCTTTGTCTGGCACCCCGACGGGCGCCTGGCGCCGGTGCCGCGCGTCAGCCGCGTCGACCTCGGGCTGCTCAAGGGCATCGACCGGATGCGGGATATCTTGATCGAGAACACCGAGCGCTTTGCGGACGGCCTGCCGGCCAACAACGCGCTGCTCTGGGGCGCCCGCGGCATGGGGAAGTCGTCGCTGGTGAAGGCGACCCATGCCAACATCAACGTCGATCGCAAGCCTGCCGACCGGCTGAAGCTGATCGAGATTCACCGCGAGGACATCGAGAGCCTGCCCGGCCTGATGGACCTGCTGCGCAACTCCGATTTCCGCTTCATCGTGTTTTGCGACGACCTCTCCTTCGACGGCAACGACGCCTCCTACAAGTCGCTCAAGGCGGTGCTGGAAGGCGGCATCGAGGGACGCCCCGACAACGTCATCCTCTACGCCACCTCCAACCGCCGGCACCTGTTGGCGCGCGAGATGATCGAGAACGAGCGCTCGACCGCGATCAACCCGGGCGAGGCGGTCGAGGAGAAAGTATCGCTGTCGGATCGTTTCGGTCTCTGGCTCGGCTTCCATCGCTGCAGCCAGGATGAATATCTGGCGATGGTGCGCGGCTATTGCGGCCATTTCGGCATCAAGATCGCCGACGACGAACTCGAGCGCGAGGCGCTCGAATGGTCGACCACCCGCGGCTCCCGTTCCGGCCGCGTCGCCTGGCAATTCACGCAGGAACTGGCGGGCCGGCTGGGCGTGAGGCTGGCGGGGAAGTAGGCGCTCAGAAGTCGCCACGCTCCCCGCGCGTCATCCCCCGCGAAGGCGGGGGAACCAGTACGCCGCGGCTTCACGGCTCAATCGCGATGCTCTGGAATACTGGATCGCCCGGTCCCAGTGCGCAATCGCGCACAAGGCCGGGCGACGATAGTTTTGGGTGGGTCGACGGCGCTGCTGTGCGCAGAGAGGATCACGCCCCGTTGAGGAATTGCAGCGGGTCAACCGGTGACGATCCCTTGCGGATTTCGAAGTGGAGTTGCGGCGACCCCACCTCACCCGATTGACCCGATTTGGCAATGATCTGGCCGCGCTTGATCGTGTCCCCGCGCTTTACCAGCAGTTCACTCGCATGGGCATATGCGGTGACGTAACCGTTGGAGTGCCGAACCAGAACGAGATTGCCGTAACCCTTCAATTCATTTCCGGAATAGGCGACGACGCCGTCTTCCGCCGCCTTCACCGGCGTGCCTTCCGGCACCGCCAGGTTGATGCCGTCATTCGACTTGCCATTGGTCTTGGCGCCGTAGCTCGTGATCACCTTGCCGCGCACCGGCCATCGGAAGGTCGGCAGCGCACCGGTGGCTTCGCTGGGCTTGGCCGGCGCAGCCTCGGCGACGGGCTTTTCTTCCACGACGTTGGTCGTGGCAGAAGCCAGCCGTGCGCTCTGCGGCGGCCCACCAGCGGCTGCCATCCTGGTTGCGGGCGTGGCAACCACTGCGGCCGGCTGCGCGGGCGCAGCAGCGACCGGTGCCGGCGCGGCGGATGCGGATTTCGGAGCCGGTACCGTGAGCTTCATGCCAAGGCTGAGCGTGGCGGACTGGTCGAGATGGTTGGCCCTGGCCAGTTCGGAGACCGGCACCTGGTTGCGGCGCGCGATGCTCATCAACGTGTCGCCGCGATTGACGATGTGGACGCTCGATGACGCCGCTGCGGCAGCGACAGGCTTGCTGGCCGGCCGCGCAACAGCCGGCGCGGGCGCAGCCGCAACCGCCTGGCGCGGCGGAATGACGAGTTGCTGACCGGGCGACAGCGTGCGCGGCCCCTTGTAGCCGTTGGCCTGCAGGATCGCAGCGCTCGACACGTTGTAGCGCTTGGCGAGGATATCGAGCGTATCGCTGGTGCCGACGATGATCGTCGTGCCGCCATGGCTGGACGGACGGGCGGCAGCAACCGAGCGCGGCGGCACCGTGGCCGTGGTTTCAATCGCCGGACGCTGCGGCGGCGCGTAGGACGAAATCCCGCGCCCTCCTCCCGACACGCCGCCAGCGCTGGCAGGATAAGCGGGTGGCGCCGCAACCGCGGGCGGCGGCAACGACTGGGACTGGAATTGCGGAGCCTGCGCCGGCGGCCGCGAATATTGCGGCAGCTCACGGCGCTCGGCGACGGGCGCAGGCGCCCGCACTGAACCGGTAGATTCAGGCTGCGAAGCAAATGGGTTGGAAAAGGAGGTGTCGGAAAGGCGCGTCTGCATATCGGCGCTGCAGCCGGCAAAGCCAACCGACATCAGCGTCAGCACCGCGACCTGCGGCACGCGACGCGAGCGAAGCAACTCGGCGATGCGGGACATGGTTACTCACTCGTACGCAACAAAATACTGTTTTGAGTAAACACGTCGCGAGTAAATAACCGCTTAACCCTGGGAATAAGACGTTGGCGGGAACCGCCAATCTGCAATTTCTACAGTTCGCGCGCGATGCCCGGCAGCGCCGGCACGAAGCGGACGTCGACCAGTTCCTTGCGCTCGAAACCGCTGTCGGTCCTGACCACGCGAACCAGCGTCTGGGTGCCATGATGCGGGCCGACAGGCGCGATCAAGATGCCCCCGGGCACGAGCCGCTCCAGCAGCTTGTCCGGGATTTGCTCCATCGCCGCCGTCACGATGATGCGGTCGAAATCGCCGGCGCCGACCGGTACGTCGAAGCCATCGCCGTACATCACCTCGATGTTGTGATAGTCGAGCTTCTCGAGCCGGGCGCGCGCTTCATCCGCCAGCGTGCGGTAGCGTTCGATGGTCAGGACATGCTTGCAGAGCCGCGAGAGGATCGCGGCCTGATAGCCGGAGCCGGTACCGATCTCGAGCACCTTGTGCTCCTTTTTCAGCTGCAGCTGCTCGGTCATGTAGGCGACTACAAAGGGCTGGCTGATGGTCTGCCCGCAGGAAATGCCGAGCGCGCTGTCGCGGTACGCATGGCCACGATCGACCGCCGCTACGAACGCTTCGCGCGGCACCTCTTCCATGGCCCGCAGCACAGCCTGGTCGCTGATCCCCCGCCGCCGCAGGGTGAGCTGAAACATCATCTTTTCGGGCGGTTCTTGCGACATTGCGATCTCATGGCGGAGCTCGCCGCCGATCCCTCATTTCATAATAGCGTCCATGGATTTAAGGAAGAATTTCCTCAAAATTCTGGTTCCTGGTCCGGGAACAATTGCCGCTCTCCGGCGTTAGGGGACGGCAAAATCGTCGCAGGCTGTCTTTAACCTTGGAGGCATGCCCACCCATCTCGCCGTTGCACCAGCGGTTGTTTTTTGCGAACCTTGACGCACGGAAAGGCAAGGATTCCATCATGGTAGCGACACGGCCCGCGGGCTGTTCTGTGTTTCTCGTCGAAGACGAAGTCATGATCCGGATGATGGTTGCCGACATGCTGGAAGAGCTGGGCTACAGCGTTGCCGCGGAGGCCGGCGAAATCGGCGAAGCGGTCAAGCTCGCGCAATCGACCGAATTCGATCTCGCCATCCTCGACGTCAACGTCAACGGCAAGGTGATTACGCCAGTGGCCGAGTTGATCAAGGCGCGCAACCGTCCGTTTATCTTCGCGACCGGCTACGGCTCCTCCGGCCTGCCCGAGGAATATCGCGACCGCCCCTCGCTGCAGAAGCCGTTTCAGCTGGAAACGCTCGCGCAGGTCATCACGTCCACGCTGAAGAGCGCGCCGGCTTAGGCAGATCACCAAACTACCCGTCATCACCCGCGAAGGCGGGTGATCCAGTATTCCAGAGACAGTAGCGATAGAACCGATAAGCCACGGCGTACTGGATGCCCGCCTTCGCGGGCATGACGAGGCTGCTGAACCGGAATGAGCTTGCCTATTTCAACGTCGTCGTCAGCGCGACCGAAAACACCTCGTCGGTGCGATCGAGCCGCAGCGGCGTCACCGAAACGTAGCGGGCCGCGAGCGCGGCGAGATCGGTGCCTTCGGCCGGTGTGTCCATCATCGCGGCGCGTTCAAAACCGATCCAGAAATAGGGATTGCCGCGGCCATCGTGGCGCTTGTCGACCTTCAGGAAGCCGAGATTGCGCTTGCCCTGCCGCGTCACGCGGACGCCCTGGACCTGATCCGGCGTGCAGGCGGGAAAGTTGACGTTGATCACGGTGTTCTTCGGCACGCCGGCGTCGATCACCTTGCGCAGGATATCCGGACCGAACTTCAGCGCTGTGTCCCACAGCGGCGCGTGGCGGGTCTCGATGGAAAATTCCTGGCTCAGTGCGAACGACGGAATGCCGAGGATCGTGCCCTCGAGTGCGCCCGCAATGGTACCGGAGTAGACGACGTCCTCGGCGACGTTGCGCCCCCTGTTGACGCCGGACAGCACGAGATCCGGCCCCTTCTCTCCCATGATGTGGCGCGAACCCATGATCACACAGTCAGTCGGGGTGCCCCGCACCGCGAAATGGCGCGGGCCGACTTCGCGCAGGCGCAACGGATCGTTGAGCGACAGCGAGTGCGATACGCCGGATTGATCGAGCTCCGGCGCCACGACCCAGACGTCGTCGGACAACGCACGGGCGATCTCCTCGATGATCTTGAGACCCGGAGCGTGGATGCCGTCGTCATTGGTGCAGAGGATGCGCATCCGTCAAAATGCCTTTTGTTCGTTATGGAGGCCGCTTTAACCGTGGGGAGTCGTCTTAACCGGCTATGGCCGCCGAGGCAAACCGGCCCATTTTCCCTATGGCTTTCGCTTCATCCAGACCCGCCAGGGGCGAAGGAATTTGGCGTTGCCGTTGAACCGCAGGTGCAAATCCGCGGGCTTGTCCTCCTGCGGCTCGACGGGTTTGGGCGCCGCAAATACCGCTGGCGGTGAAACAGGCTCCGGCGGTGGCGGCGTCACAGCTCGCATTGGCGCTTCCGGCGTCACAACCGGCGGAAGCGACGCAATCGGTTCGACCACTGGCGTCGGCACCGCTTCCGGCAATGGCGTCACGGGAAGCATCGATTGCGGAAACCGCGCCCGCGCAACCGCCAGCCCCTTGTCGAAGTCGGCAGCGTTCAGCCATTGCTTGGCGTGCATGGTTGCGATGTGGCTCTCGTCCCACAATCGCGCGATCTCGATGTCGAAAAATCCCTGCAGCTTCTGGTCGATCAATTGCATCCCGTGGCCGGTGACAGCCCATTGCCTGCCGATCCAATGGATGTCGCGATGCAACGCCATTTCTGCCTTTGCTATTTGACGCGTTCGATCACCTTGAGCCCGCCCATGTAGGGCTGCAGTACAGCAGGCACCGCGATTGAACCGTCTTCCTGCTGGTAGTTCTCCATGACGGCAATGAGCGCGCGGCCGACCGCGGTGCCCGAACCGTTCAGCGTGTGCACGAAGCGTGGCTTGCCATCGGGCCCGCGCGAGCGCGCATCCATGCGCCGCGCCTGGAAATCGCCGCACACCGAGCAGCTCGAAATCTCGCGATAGGCGCCGCCTTCGCCCTGCCCCGGCATCCACACCTCGATGTCGTAGGTCTTCTGCGCCGAAAAGCCCATATCGCCCGAGCACAGCGTCATGACGCGGTAATGCAGGTCGAGCCGGCGCAAGACTTCCTCGGCGCAGGACAGCATGCGCTCGTGCTCGTCGCGGCTGGCCTCCGGCGTTGCGATCGAGACCAGTTCGACCTTGGTGAACTGATGCTGGCGGATCATGCCGCGGGTATCCCGCCCGGCTGCGCCCGCTTCGGCGCGAAAGCATGGCGTCAATGCGGTCAGGCGCATCGGCAGCTCTTTTTCATCGACGATGGATTCACGAACGAGATTTGTCAGCGACACCTCGGCGGTGGGAATGAGGCCAAGACGCTCGGTCTGCAATCGTCCGTCGGGAGCCGCGAGCAGTTCGCCCTTGATCGCCCAGAACTGGTCATCCTCGAATTTCGGCAACTGCCCCGTGCCGAACATCACGTCGTTCCGCACTAGGAGCGGCGGATTGATCTCGGCGTAGCCGTGCTCGTTGGTGTGGAGGTCGAGCATGAATTGTCCGATCGCCCGCTCCAGCCGTGCGAGGCCTTTTTTCAGCACGACAAAGCGCGCGCCGCTGAGTTTCGCGGCTGCCTCGAAATCCATGTAGCCGAGCGCGCCGCCGAGATCGTCATGCGGCTTCGGCGCGAAGGCATAGTCGCGCTTCTTGCCGTAGACCTGGCGCTGCACGTTGCCATGTTCGTCTGCGCCATCAGGTACATCGTCGAGCGGCAGGTTCGGGATCGCCGACAGTTCGCGCGCCAGCTCGTCATCCGCCGCCTTTGCCGCGAGTTCGAGCTCCGGCATCGTGGTCTTGAGCTCGGCGACCTCGGCCATCAGCTTGTTGGCGCGCGCGTCATCCTTGGCCTTCTTGGCCTCACCGATTTCCTTCGATGCCGCGTTCCGGCGCGCCTGCGCCTGCTCCGAGGCCAGGATCGCGGCACGGCGCTTCTCGTCGATTGCCAGCAGCGATGCCGACAACGGCGCCAGCCCCCGGCGCTTCAAGCCGGCGTCAAAGGCCTGCGGGTTGTCGCGGATCGATTTGATGTCGTGCATGGGCCGTTCCTGAATCGTGCCTAAAAGGGCGCGCCCCCAGTACCACACCGGTCATCACCCGCGAAAGCGGGTGATCCAGTATTCCAGAGCAGCGGCCATGGAATCGAGAGGCCTCGGCGTACTGGATTCCCCGCTTTCGCGGGGAATGACGCCCGATGTGGGGACGAGAAGGCCCTACTCGGCCGGATTGGCGGCCGGGGGCGGACTGGCGGAGGGGGGCGTGGCCGCGGCCTGCGCGGCGGCGGCGCGCTTTTCCACCATCTGCACTGCGAAGATCGCGCCCTCATACAAGGCCATCAGCGGGATCGCGAGCGAGGCCTGGCTGATGACGTCGGGCGGCGTCAGCACGGCGGCGATGACGAAGGCCCCGACGATGAAATACCGGCGCTTCTCGCGCAGCATCTTGGCGTTGACGATGCCGATCCGGCCCAGCAGCGTCAGGATCACCGGCAGCTGGAACGCGACGCCGAAGGCGAAGATCAGCGACATCATCAGCGACAGATATTCGCCGACCTTGGGCAGCAGCTGAATCTGCGCGGTCTCGTCGCCGCCCATCTGCTGCATGCCGAGCGAGAACCGCACCAGCATCGGCAGCACCACGAAATAGACCAGCAGCGAGCCGAGCGCGAAGAAGAACGGGGTTGCGATCAGATACGGCAGGAACGCGCCGCGCTCGTGCTTGTAGAGGCCCGGCGCCACGAATTTATAGATCTGCGTGGCCACGATCGGGAACGAGATGAAGGCGGCGCCGAACAGCGCAAGCTTTAGCTGCGTCAGGAAATATTCCAGCAGCGCCGTGTAGATGAATTTCGAGTTCTCGGCGCCCGCGACCCACACGAACGGCCAGACCAGCACGTTGTAGATCTGCTTGGCGAAGAAGAAGCAGACGATGAAGGCAATGCCAAAGCCGAGCAACGCCTTGATCAGCCGCGAACGCAGCTCGATCAGGTGATCCATCAGCGGCGCTTTGCTGGCCTCAATGTCCTCGATGGTCATGACGCTTTGGCGTCCTTGAGAATGTCGGCAGCGACCGGTGCGGTATCCTGCGCCACAGCCTGCGCTTCACGTGTGATGACGAGCGGCTCCGAGGCAACAGGATGCGCCTCCGCTTCGACGAAGGTCTCCGGGGTCGGCGCGGCGGGCGTGGTCGGAACGATCGGCTCGCCTACCGCTCCCGCCACCTGCGCATCGACGGACTTGTCCGCAGCCGGCTTATCGAGATCGCCGATCTGCAGGGCGTCGCTGACGTCCTTCTGCAGGGAGGTCATGACGTTGCCAGGGGAGGCGCCGGTTGCGATGTCCTTGACCTCGTCAAAGCTCTTCTTGAGGTCGGCCATTTCGGCCTCGCGCATGGCTTCCTGGAACTGGCCCTGGAATTCGGACGCCATCTTGCGCGCCTTGCCCATCCATTGCCCCACCATGCGGAGCACGCCCGGCAGCTCTTTCGGGCCGATGGCGATCAGCGCGACAACCGCGATGACGACCAGTTCGCTCCACCCGATGTCCAACATGAATTCATCCGCTCGCGCGATACGCCGCGCCCAGATCCTTATCTAGCAAGATCTGGGGCTGGTCGCGCCTTTTCTCAATCGGCGTTTCAACCGATGCCTGGGCCGGGATGTCCGTCTAGACAGCCTTGCTACCGACATCCGTCCGGGACGCCGTCGGCGCCGGTGTCGTGTTGTGATCGATGGTTTTCACCGGTTCAGCGGGCTTCTCGGGTGCCTTGTCGTCGTCCTGCAAGCCCTTCTTGAAGGACTTGATGCCCTGCGCGACATCGCCCATCAGGTCGGAGATCTTGCCGCGGCCGAACAACAGCAGGACCACTGCGATCACGACGATCCAGTGCCAAATGCTAAGCGAACCCATCCTGCAACCCTCCAAAAAGAGACGGCCGGAAGCCGGCCAAGCTTTGGCGGAAGGTAGGCCCGGGAGGTGTCAAAAACAAGGACCCCCGCCGCGGCAAATCGCTGTCGCGGCTACGTATTATTGCTATCATTAACCCCGTCGGGCGGAACGTCTGGCAAGGCTTCGGAACCAGCGTCCGCAGGCTCTTCGGGCTCCGCGGCGGGCGCCAACAGCAGTTCCAGGCTGTCGCCGGCATCCAGCGGGTCTTCGTCTTCGCGCAGCGCCACATCGTCCGACGGCGTCGGCACGCTGAATCCGGACGGCAGCCGCGAATCCAGCAGCCCCGTACCCTTCAGCTCTTCCAGACCCGGCAAGTCGCCCAGCGCCTCCAGGCTGAACTGCGAAAGGAAACCTTCCGTCGTGCCGAATGTCAGCGGCCGGCCCGGCGTCTTCCGGCGACCGCGGGGGCGGATCCACCCGGTTTCCAGCAGCACGTCGAGCGTTCCCTTTGACGTGATCACGCCGCGGATCTCCTCGATCTCGGCGCGCGTCACGGGTTGGTGATAGGCGATGATCGCGAGCACCTCGATGGCCGCGCGCGACAGCCGACGGGTCTCGGTGCTCTCCCGCGTCATCAGCCACGACAGGTCGCCGGCGGTGCGGAAAGTCCATTTGTTGGCGACACGGACGAGATTGACGCCGCGCGGGGCGTATTCCGCCTGTAGTTGCGCCAAGGCCTCCTTGACGTCGACGCCATCGGGCATGCGCTTGGCCAGCGTCGCCGTGTCGATCGGCTCGGCCGAGGCAAACAGCAGCGCTTCGAGCAGCCGCAATTCTTCGGGCCGTGCCACGGGCTCGGTGGTCTCGTCGGCGGGACGATGATCCTCGGCTTCTTCCATGCGCTTTTCCGCCAGACTTGCCATCGCTGGGTCTCCTTCCACTTACTCGACCGACAGATCCGGCGCGGACATCGCCCCGGACGCCTGTGGCGGACGCTTACGAAAATACAGTGGCGCGAACGCCTCTTTCTGGTTCAGCTCCATCTCGCCTTCCCGCACCAGTTCAAGGGCCGCGGCAAAGCTCGACGCGAACACCGTGGCTCTTTGCGTGGGATCGACGATGTAGCTGAGCAGGTAGTCGTCGAGGCAGCTCCAGTCCTCGGACTCGGCCATGCCGACCAGCCGCTCCAGCGACGCCCGCGCTTCGGCCAGCGACCACACCGTTCGCCTGGCCAGATGCACGGTCGCCAGCACGCGCTGCTGCCGCTGCGCCGCATAGGCGTTCAGCAAGTCGAACAGTGTCGCGGTGAACTTCGGATGACGGATTTCGGCGATCGATTCCGGATTGCCGCGCGGGAAAATATCGCGCTGGAACTGCGGCCGGTTCATCAGCCTGTTGGCGGCTTCGCGAATGGCCTCGAGCCGGCGCAGCCGGTTGGCGAGCGCGGTCGCCATTTCTTCCGCGCTCGGTCCGTCCGGCGTCGGCGGTTCGGGCAGCAGCAGCCGCGATTTCAGGTAGGCGAGCCAGGCCGCCATCACGAGGTAATCGGCCGCCAGTTCGAGGCGGATTTTTCGCGCGGCTTCGATGAAGTTCAGATACTGGTCGGCCAGCGCCAGGATTGAAATCTTGGCGAGATCGACCTTCTGCTGGCGCGCCAATGTGAGCAGCAGGTCGAGCGGGCCTTCATAACCCTCGACGTCGACAACCAGCGCCGGCTCGCCGTCGGTCCCTTCGGCGGGCGCAGGCCGGCCGGTTTCAAACGATAGAATTTCCGCGGTCATGCCGTTCCTATCCGATCCAGCAACGCATCCAGTTCGGCCCGTGCCGCCAGCCGATCGAGCGGCTCCGGCGGCTTTCGCGAGGCCAGCGCCCGACGGGCGCGCTGCAGAGCCTCACCCGTCAGTCTCGGTGTCTCGCGCGCGACATCGCGCATTTCGTCGAGCTTGCCGTTACAATGCAGAACCATGTCGCAGCCAGCTTGAACGATGGCGCGTGTGCGCTCGGCGATCGATCCCGCCAGCGCATTCATGGAGACGTCATCACTCATCAACAAACCCTGGAACCCAATTTCGCCGCGAATCACCTGCCGGATGATTGTCGCAGATGTCGTCGCCGGTTGGGCGGGGTCCAGCGCGCTAAACACAACATGCGCGGTCATCGCCATCGGCAGGTCCGCCAGCGGTCGGAAGGCGGCGAAATCGGTCCGTTCCAGCTCTTCGCGCGGCGTATCGACGGTTGGCAGCCGGAAATGGCTGTCGGCGGTGGCCCTTCCGTGGCCGGGAATGTGCTTCAGGACAGGCAGGACGCCACCCTGCTCCAACCCCTCGGTGACCGCCCGGGCGATTGCCGCGACCTTGGCGGGTTCCGTTCCGTAGGCGCGATTGCCGATCACGGCATCTGCGCCGGCTATCGGGACATCCGCCAGCGGCAGGCAGTCGACGTTGATGCCGAGGTCGTTCAGGTCGGCCGCGATCAGGCGTGAGCTCAGCCGGGCGGCCTGCAGGCCCAACTCCAGCTCATGGTCGTACAGCGCGCCGAACGTGGCACCGGGCGGGTAGACCGGCCAGTGCGGCGGCCCCAGCCGCGCCACCCGGCCGCCCTCCTGGTCGATCAGGACCGGCGCGTCCGCCGCGCCAACGCAATTCCGTAATTCCTGAACGAGCGCAGATACTTGATCCGGCGTCTCGACGTTGCGCTTGAAAAGGATGAAGCCCCACGGCCGCTCACCACGGATGAATTCGCGCTCCGCGGCGCTCAATTCAAGTCCCGATACGCCTGTGATGAATGCGCGGCTGCTCATGGGGGCCGATTAGGCCCCTCACAGCCCCGCGGTCAAGGAAACCGCCGTTAATTCCTTTGGACGACGCACTGTCCGCCGGCAGATTTCAGGCTCCCGCAGAACTGCGAGGCCTCGTCCGGCGATCCGAAAGGTCCGACCATGGCGCGGTAGTACACGCCCTTTTCGCCGAGATCGGCACGCTTGATGACCGGCGATTTCGATCCCAGCACGTTCGGGAACTTACCCTGCAGCGCCCGGAAGGATGCCTGCGCGTCAGCCTCGTTCTTCTGCGAGGACACCTGAACCAGATAACCACCGCTGCTTGCCGCGGGCGCTGCCTGGGTCGGATTGGTCGCGGCCATGCGGGTCGGCGCGGGATCGGGTGCCTGGCCGGACTGCGGTGCCAGCGACATCGGCGTATTCGCGCTGGCGTTGGCCGACGCCGGGTTGCGGGAGCCCGGGGCGGCCTGAGGGGCCGCAGCGGCTGGCACGGTCGCCGGCGCCGCAACGGACCGCGTCGTCGGACCCGGTCGTGCCGGAGCAGCCGTAGCACCCGTGGGAACGCCGCCGTTCTCGGCCGCGTCGCCCTTCACCGCGAGAGTTCTGACCTTGCGCGGCTCGCTATTCGGCATGATCCCGTTGGCTGCCGTCGCCAGTGCCGCTCCGTTCGGAGAAACACTCGCAACCTGCGGCGGGTTGCTGTTCGGATTGAGCGGCGGAAATACCACGCGCGGCCCGCCGGACCTGGCATTGACGTCAACAGGGGTTTCCTCGCGCGACACCAGCTTCTCGCCGCCGTCGCCCGACGGCAAGCGATCAGGCGTCTTCGAGGCAATTTCGGACTGGGCCGGCACCACCTTGGTCGGACTGTTGTCAGCCTTGATGATCGGCGGCTCGCCGCTGCGGGGCGAACCGACAAAGGTGCGGTAGGCAAAGGCCGCGCCCGTCCCCACCACGGCCAGCGCCAGCACGGCAGCGACCGTCATCAATCCGCTCGAGCGCTTCTTCGGCGCGGGTTCTCCTTCCTCGTAGCCGTCGTTCTGATAGGCGTACGGATCGTCCGGATAGGCCGGATCGCGCTGATAGCCCTGATCGCCGGCTTCGATCCGTCCGTAGAGCGCATCGTCGTAACGCGACGAATCCTGATCGTAACGCGACGAGTCCTGCTGCGGCTCGGCGGCAAACTGCGGCTGCTCGTAATAGTCTTGCTCATGCGCCTGCGGCTGTGATTGCTGGGAGCCGTAGCGATGCAGCGGATGTACCGGCGCCGGCTGATATTCCGGCTCGTCGTCGTAATCCTGCGGCGGCAGAGGCGGCGGCGGCGCCGGCTCATGCCGCCCGCGCTGCATCCATGACGGCGGGCTCGGCGGCGCGCTGTCAGCTTCGTCGGGCAGATCATATTGCTCGGGCGCGGAGTATTGCGGACGAATATTCGCGCGCGACTGCAGCGGATGCGGAGCCTGCCTGGCAGCAGCCGCAGCCGGGTCTGCTTGTCCGATCAGCCTTGCCAGTTCAGCCAACGGATCGCTCTCGCCACGGCCTGCACCGTGAGGATCGCCGCGATCGTAGTCGGCGCCGAGATAAGGTCGTTCCTGATATCGTTCAGCCATCGTGATGATGCATCCCCTTCGGGACAGCGCCAACCCGCCATGTCAACGAACCATGACGAGCGAATTGGCCCCTGCCAGATACCCCACGAACCCCCATTCGTGAGGGCCTTCGCCCCTGCCTACCGCATCTCGGTCGGGGCTTGGACGCCGAGAACGGCTAAGCCCGATGCCAGAACCGAGACGACGCCCTGAACCATTGCCAAACGCGCCCTCGTAATCACTGCATCATTAGTCATAATGAAGCGTAAATAGGGCAAATCGCGCCCCTTGGTCCATAACGCGTGAAATTCACTGGCCAAATCATATAGATAAAATGCGATTCGGTGTGGTTCGTGTGCGGTCGCCGCCGCCTCGAGCATCCGGGGATAGAGCGCCAGCCGCTTCAATAGGTCCAATTCGGCCGGATCGGTCAACCGCTCCACCGGGGCATCCCCCAGCCAGGCCGCCCGGGCGGCATCGTCCTCCGGCAGGTCGGGCAACATCTCGCGGGCGTTCTTGAAGATCGAGTGGCCGCGGGCGTGACCGTACTGCACGTAGAAGACGGGATTGTCCTTCGACTGCTCGAGCACCTTGGCGAGATCGAAATCGAGCACGGCGTCGTTCTTGCGGAACAGCATCATGAACCGCACGGCGTCTGAACCGACTTCGTCCACGACTTCGCGCAGCGTGACGAAATCGCCGGAGCGTTTCGACATTCGCACCTGCTCGCCGTTGCGCAACAGTCGGACGAGCTGCACGACCTTGACGTCGAGCGCAGCCTTGCCGCCGCTGATGCCCTTCACCGCCGCCTGCATGCGCTTGATGTAACCGCCGTGATCGGCGCCGAACACATCGATCATGTCGAGAAATCCGCGATCGACCTTGTTCTTGTGATAGGCGATGTCGGAAGCGAAATACGTGTAGCCGCCATCCGACTTGATCAGTGGACGGTCGACGTCGTCACCATAGGCGGTGGCGCGAAAAAGAGTTTGTATCCGATCCTCGTAATCCTCGACCGGCTTGCCCTTCGGCGGCGGCAGGCGGCCCTCATAGATATCGCCTTTGGAACGCAGGAAATCGATGGTCTCGGTGACCTTGTTGTTGCCGGTCTCGACCAGCGACCGCTCCGAGAAAAACACGTCGTGCTTGATGTTCAGCGCCGCGAGATCACCCTTGATCATGTCCATCATCATGGCGATGGACTTGTCGCGGACCATCGGCAGCCACGCGCTTTCAGCCATCGCCCTGAGCTTGTCGCCATGCTCGGCAGCCAGCGCCTGCCCGACCGGCACAAGATAGTCGCCGGGATACAGCCCTTCCGGAATTTCGCCGATGCTCTCTCCGAGCGCCTCGCGATAGCGCAGGAACGCCGAGCGCGCGAGCACGTCGACCTGGGCGCCGGCGTCGTTGATGTAATATTCGCGGGTGACGTCGAATCCTGCGAACTGCAACAGGCTGCCCAGCGCATCGCCGAACACCGCGCCGCGGCAATGGCCGACATGCATCGGACCGGTCGGATTGGCCGAGACATATTCGACGTTGACCTTGGCGCCGTGGCCGATGGCGCTTTTGCCGTAGGCCACGCTTTCGCGCAGCACGGTGCGCAGTTCGTCGGCCCAGACCTGGGGCTTGAGGGTGAGGTTGATGAAGCCGGGGCCGGCGACATCAACCGAGGCGACCAGATCGTCGGCGTGCAGCTTTTCGGCGATGCTGTCGGCGAGATCGCGCGGCTTCACTTTGGCGTCCTTGGCGAGCACCATCGCGGCGTTCGTCGCCATGTCGCCATGGGTCGCATCGCGCGGCGGCTCGACCACGACGCGGGAGAAATCGATGCCGGCGGGCCACTGCCCCTCGGCCGCCAGGCCCGCGCAGATTGCATGCACGCGCGCGAGCACATCGGCAAACAGGTGTTGTGAAGCTGACTTGTCGGACATGGGCGCCGCCTAACGCAAATCCGGGGTCGAGTCAAAAAGCCTTTGGTGCTCCATCAGGGCAAAACGGTCGGTCATCCCGGCGATGAAATTACCGATCCGGCGGGCCCTCTCGCCCTCGCTTTCGCGTTCCGACCCCTCGACCCATTCGGCCGGCAGGTCCCCGGGCGAGGCCTGGTAGCGCGCGAACAGGTCGAACAGGATCGCCTCCGCTTCGCCCATCACGCGCATCACCCTGACGTGGCGGTACATATGCTGTTTCAGGAACGCCTTGATCCCGGCCTCCTCCCCCGCGACTTCAGGCGAGAACGCGACCAGCGGCTGATGGTGGCGGCGGACGTCGTGGGCCGATTGCGGCTTTGCGGCGGCAAGGCGCTTGCCCGTCTCCGCCATGACGGCGCCGATCAGGTAGGAAATCAGTTCGCGCACGAGTTCCGCGCCGCGCCTGGCATCGTCAAGCGCTGGATAATGCCGATCGATTTCCTTGATGATCGCTGCAGTCAGCGGCATCGACTTGAGGTCGTCGACGCCAAACAGGCCGGCCCGCAGGCCGTCGTCGATATCGTGGGCGTCATAGGCGATGTCGTCGGCAAAGGCTGCAACCTGCGCTTCCAGCGAAGCGTAGCTCCATAGTTCCAGGTCAAACCTTTGGTTGAAGTCGGAAATGCCGACGGGGATCCCGTTATCGCGGTACGGCCCGACGGGCGCCCCGCTACGCTCGGCCAGCGGGCCGTTGTGTTTGACGATGCCTTCGAGCGTTTCCCAGGTCAGGTTCAGCCCGTCGAACTCGGGATAACGGTGCTCCAGCGAAGTAATCACCCGCAACGCCTGCGCGTTGTGGTCGAAGCCGCCATGGGCCTTGAGGCATTTGTCGAGCGCCCGCTCGCCGGCATGGCCGAACGGCGGGTGGCCGACGTCATGGGCCAGCGCCAGCGTCTCGGTGAGGTCCTCGTCGAGCCCGAGCTGGCGGGCCAGCGCGCGGGCGATCTGCGCGACCTCAAGCGAATGGGTCAGCCGGGTGCGGTAATGATCTCCTTCGTGGAACACAAATACTTGAGTTTTATGCTTCAGGCGCCGGAACGCGGTGGAATGGATCACCCGGTCGCAATCCCGCCGGAACGGGCTGCGGGTCTTGCTCGGCGGCTCGGCAAACAGCCTCCCCCGGCTGGAATCGGGGTCGCAGGCATAGAGCGCGCGGGGGGCAGCCATTCCGACCGACACGATTTTTTAGTCCTTATCCATTTGATTCCACGGGATTACGCACTTAACTATGTCTGACGGGCCATACCAAGTATGGCCGACCATACCAAATGAATTGGGTATGACGGCCCGGAGAGCATGCCAATGACCACTGCCATCACCGTCAGCGAGCGGGCCGCCCGCCGGATCGGCGAAATCCTCAAGAGCGAAGGCGACGGCGCCATGCTGCGCATCTCCGTCGAGGGCGGCGGCTGCTCCGGCTTCCAGTACAAATTCGACGTCGACCACGCCAAGGCCGAGGACGACCTGGTGATCGCCCGCGAGGGCGCCGTGGTGCTGGTCGATCCAGCCTCGGTGCCGTTTCTGGCCGGTTCGGAAGTGGATTTCGTCGACGACCTGATCGGCGCCTCGTTCCGGGTGGTGAACCCGAACGCGACAGCATCGTGCGGCTGCGGGACGAGTTTTTCGATCTGAAGACGGCGCCATCTCGAGCACATTCTCTTCCACATCATTGCGAGTCTGCGGATCGGCGCAAAGCACCGTTCGATGACAGGCACCACAGCGCAATCCATACTTCGGTGCGCGGAAAACTGGATTGCTTCATTCGCAATCAAGAGTTGACTCAGACGACAGACTCTAGCGATCGCACGATGGCCCTGATTCTGAGGTTGTGCCGAATCTTGGACTAATGCTAGCTGTAGCCGAATGTTCATCCTCGACAGATCAAAGAACGACTCGTCAGTGACGCTCGATTTGCTGCGCGCGGTTGCGGCACAGATGGTTTGCGTTGGGCACGGTATCTCCTTCTTTGTACCAGCCTGGCGTCCAACCGAGCTTCCGCTCATGCAGAACGTTGGCGTGCTGATTTTCTTCGTACTATCGGGGACCCTGATCACCTTCACGCTGATCGAGCGATCGAAGCAGCCGTCATATGGATTTGGCACGTTCTTCCTGGAACGGTTTGCCAGGATTTATTCCGGACTCATTCCCGCGCTGCTCTTCGTCGTCGTCGTGGACGCCATCGTTATCTACGGGTTTCACGAGAAAGCGGCCGCGCCCTATTACACCGTGAAGACATTCATCGCCAATCTCTTCATGCTCGAAGCGTATCGCGGCATCCTTTCGAACTACCTGAGATGGCCTGCATTCGGCTCGGCCAGCCCGTTATGGACCCTGGCAATCGAATGGCACATCTACATGTTCGTCGGCGCCGTATTCTTCATATGGGCCCGGCCTCAGCACCGTCCGCTCATGATTGCCATCGCCATTCTCTTCTGCCAGGTCCCGCTTCACTTTCTGCTTGGTGCTTTTCAGGCGGATGGCGTCGGCAAGGGACTGTTCTCCCTCTGGCTCGCCGGCGCTTGCGTGCTAATCGCGCTAAGGACGCTGGACCTGCCTTACTGGTCGTCCCTGTTTGTCGCGCTCTGTGCAGCGGCTTGCTTCTTTCTCGTTACAAAAACGAGTGGTGAATACAATTTCCTGACCTACGCGGCTCTGGTGGGTTTTCTCTTTGCCGTGTTGGCTGCCTCCCAGTCCAGGCGGTTGATTACGTCGAGTTCGGTCATCGCGGTGATAAGGTTCTTTGCCGATTACTCGTTCACGCTCTATCTGATCCACCACACGATCATGTTCGCCGCGTTCCTCATTACGCCGGAGCGCAACCTTTACATCTTCGCGATCACGGTTCTGATCTCCAATATCCTGGCCATTGCAATTGCGTTCCCGACCGAAATGCGCCACCGCGAGTTCGCCCGGTTCCTGACAGACAATGCCGAGAAGTATTTTTTTGGCCGTTACAGATTGCAGAAGTGAAATCTTGCGGACTGCAGAACGCCCCGAATCGATCGCGAAGCTCGTCTCGGACAGCGATCAAGCCGATGCAGCCGAACAAGCCTTGCCTTCAGCGCTCGCTGCCAAACAGCGCCCGAGCGTTGCCGTGGGCGATCTGCGCGGCGGTCTTCGGCGGCAGTTGTCCTAGCCAGGCGCGGTAGCCGGCCATGATCTCGCCGTAGCTCTCCCAGCGCTGGTTGACCCAGGTGTCGGAGCCGATCAGGAAGCGATCGGGATAGCGTTCGAACAGCGCGCGCCATTCCGCCGACAGCTTTCCGCCGCCCTCGGTGATGCCGCTGCGGTAGGAGAGTTCGCCCCAGAGCTTTGGGTATTTTGCCAGCATCTCGGCGACGCGCTCGGTCGAGAGCCCGAAACCGGTATGGGCCCAGATGATGCGCGCGCGCGGATTGTGCCGCATCAGGATTTCGACGGCGACGTCATCAGCATGGGCGTGCAGATAGAGATCGTTGTCGACGGCGAAGTCGACGGTCTTCTTCACCCACTCGTTCTCCGCCGCCCTGCCCGAGATGTGGAACTCGCCAATGCCGCGGTAGTAGCCGCGCTTGAACTCGTCCTTGACCAGATCGAAGATGAAGGGATCGCCAAACCAGGTCTGGATGTCGGCGCGCACGCGATAGGGCCGGATGAAGGGGACGATTTGCAGCCCCGGCGGCTTTGCTTCCATCAGCGCATGCGTCCCGGTGTTGGGACGGCTGGTGGCGAGGATGCCGGTGACGCGGTGCTTCTTGAACAGCGCCAGAACCTCCTCGACGCTGTAGAACGGCTTCGGCTCCCAATTGTAGTGCATATGGGCATCGAAGATCTCGATCGGCTCGTCGGCCCTCGCCCGATCCGCCGCGCCCACCATGCACGCGAGCGCGACCACCACGGCCATGCATCGCCAGATGGATACGAAGCGGCCGGCCATCATCATTCGGCCGCTACGACGTGAGGCCGCTCGCCCTCGGTCTCTTCCAATTGCGGCTCGAGCTTGCGCTTCAGGCGCCGGTCGATGCGATCGAGATAAATATAGACGACCGGTGTGATGTAGAGCGTCAGCAGTTGCGACAGGCACAGGCCACCGACCACGGCGACACCGAGCGGCTGGCGCAATTCGGCGCCGGCGCCGGCGCCGAGCGCAATCGGCAGGGTGCCGAAGATCGCCGCAAACGTCGTCATCATGATCGGGCGGAAGCGCAACAACGCCGCCTCGCGGATCGCGTGCTCGGCGCTCAATCCGACCCGGCGCCGCTCCAGCGCGAAGTCCACCATCATGATGGCGTTCTTCTTGACGATGCCGACCAGCATCACGATGCCGATCATCGCGATCACGGACAGTTCCATCCCAAACGCCATCAGCGTCAGGATTGCGCCAATGCCGGCCGACGGCAGGCCGGAGATGATGGTGATCGGGTGGATGAAGCTCTCGTAGAGGATGCCGAGAATGACGAAGGCCGCGAATACCGCCGCGAGGATCAGGACGCCCTGCCCGCGCAGCGAATCCTGGAACACCTGCGCGGTACCGGAGAAGCCGGTCGCGATCGTCGCCGGCAGGTTCGAGTTCTGCTCCAGCTTGGTGATCTCGTCGACCGCGTAGCCCAGCGAATGGCCGGGCACGAGGTTGAACGAGATCGTTACCGCCGGCTGCTGCGCCTGATGGTTGATCTGCAACGGACCGACCGACGGAACCAGCTTCGCCACCGCCGACAGCGGGATCGTCTGGTTGTTCTGGGTCTTCATGTAGATCTTGGAAAGATCGGACGGATCGGCCCGGAACTGCGGCTGCACTTCCAGGATGATCTGGTAGTCGTTCGACGGCATGTAGATGGTGCCGACCTGGCGTCCGCCATACGCGTTGTAGAGCTGGTTGCGAACCTGGTCGACGGTGACGCCGTAGACCGCGGCCTTCTCGCGGTCGATATCGATCGTCATCTGGGGATTCTTGATGTAGAGGTCGGTGGTGACGTCGAGCAAGCCCGGCAGCTTCTCGATCTTGTCGCGCATCTCGGGCGCGATCCGGTACAGCGATTCGGTGTCGCCGCTCTGCATCACATACTGATACTGGCTCTTGGAAATCCGGCCGCCGATGTTGAGATTCTGGATCGGCTGAAAGAAAGCCTGCATTCCCGGAATCTGGCGCGCCTGGGCGCGCAGCCGCGTGATGATCTTGTTGAGGCTGTCGCGCTCTTTCTTCGGCTTCAGCGCAATGAACAGCCGTCCGTAATTCGCCGTGGTATTCGGTCCGCCGGCGCCGACGGTCGAGTTTATGTATTCGATGGCGGGATCGGATTTGAGCACATCCACCAGCGCCTGCTGCCGCTCCTTCATCGCGTCGAAGGAGGTGTCGGTGGCAGCCTCGGTCACGCCGATCAGGAAGCCGGTGTCCTCCTGCGGAAAGAAGCCCTTCGGCACGATCATGTAGAGGTAAACCGTCCCGCCGAGGGTGGCCAGCGTCACCATCAGCATCAGGAATTTTCGGGCCAGCACCCAGTCGAGCGTCCATTCGTAGGCCCGAAGCCACGACTCGAACATCGCCTCGAAGGCGCGGAACACGATATTCGGCCGCTTGGTCGTATCATGCGCCCGCAGAAGACGCGCGCACAGCATCGGCGTCAGCGTCAGCGACACGAATCCGGAAACCAGGATAGCGACCGATATGGTGACCGCGAATTCGCGGAACACGCGGCCGACGATGCCGCCCATCAGCAGCACAGGGATGAACACGGCGATCAGCGAGAATGTGATCGAGATGATGGTAAAGCCGATCTCGCGGGCGCCCTTCAGCGCCGCCTCGAACGGCCGCATGCCGTGCTCGATATGGCGGACGATGTTTTCCAGCATGACGATGGCGTCGTCGACCACGAAGCCGACGGATAACGTCAGCGCCAGCAGCGTCATGTTGTTGATGGAATAGTCGAGCGCGTACATCACCGCACAGGTGCCGAACAGCGAGATCGGCACCGCCAGCGCCGGAATGAAGGTCGCCGAAGCCGAGCGCAGGAACAGGAAGATCACCAGAATGACCAGCCCGATCGCGATCAGCAGCGTTTCCTCGACGTCCGCCACCGCCTGGCGAATCGATATCGAACGGTCCATCAGCACGTTGATCGAGACCGACGGCGGGATCTGCGCCCGCAACACCGGCAGTTTGGCGAGAATCGAATCGACCACCGCCACCGTGTTGGCGTCCGGCTGCTTCTGGATGCCGAGCACGATGGAACGGTCGCCATTCAGCCAGCTTGCGATCCGCTCGTTCTCCACGCTGTCATAGATCCGTGCGACCTCCTCGAGCTTGACCGGAGAGCCGTTGCGCCAGGCCACCACGATCTGGCGATAGTCCATCGCCTTGTCCATCTGGCCGGAGGCTTGCAGCGCGACGTCCTGTTTCGGTCCGTTCAAGGTGCCGACCGGGGTCGACGAATTGGCGGCGGAAACCGCTGCGCGGATGTCCTCGAGCGAAAGCCCGCGTGCCGCCGCAGCTTCCGGATCGGCCTGGACGCGGATGGCGAACTTCTGTGCGCCGTAGACGCTGACCTGGGCCACGCCCGGAATCTGCGACAGTGTCTGGCCGATGGTGATCTCGGCATATTCGTTGACCGCCGACAGCGGCAGCGTGGACGAGTTGAGTACCACAAACAGTACCGGGAACTCGGCCGGATTCACCTTGCGGAAACTGGGCGGAATCCGCATCTCGATCGGCAACCGCCGTTGCGCGATCGTCAGCGCGGTCTGCACATCGAGCGCGGCGGAATCGATGTTGCGATTGAGATCGAACTGGATGGTGATCTGGCTGGTGCCCTGCGAGGAGTTCGATGACATCGACGAGATGCCGGCGATCGTCGAGAGCTGGCGCTCGATCACGCCGGCCACCGACGAGGCCATGGTGTCTGCGCTCGCGCCCGGCAAGGTCGCGGTCACGGCGATCGTCGGGAAGTCGACCCGCGGCAGCGCCGACACCGGCAGCAGGCGGAAGCCGAAAATGCCGAACGCGATGATCGACGCCGTGATCAGCGTCGTCATGACCGGCCGGCGGATGCAGAGTTCGGACAGGGTCATCGGCTATGCCCCGGCCTTCTTGGTGCGCGGCTCGACCCGTGTTCCGTCGGACAGCAGCAACTGCCCGTCGACCACGACGCTTTCGTCGCCGGCCAGTCCTTCTGAAATCACCGACAGGCCATGCGAGGTACGGTCGACTTTGACCGGTTGGACCTTGGCGACACCGTCCTTGACCACGAAGACGAAGTTGCCGCTCTGGCTGCGCTGCACCGCGACCGTCGGCACCACGATCGAATCTTCGTTGCGGATGACGAGCTTGGTCGCGACCAGGGTTCCCGGCCACAAGCTCTCGTTCTTGTTGTCCATGATGCCGCGCACGGTGACCATGCCGGTCGTGGCGTCCACGGTGTTTTCGACCATCGCGACCTTGCCGGTCTCGAAACGCTGATGGCCCGGGATGGTCGCGGTGACGCTGGAGACTCCCTTGGCCATCGACTCGCGCAGATCCACCAGCACGCGCTGCGGAACCGCGAAGGTGACATAGACCGGCGCCATCTGGTTGATGACGGCGAGCGGCGTCGTATCGGCCGGGCGCACGAAATTTCCAACCTTCACGTTGGCCACGCTGATCCGGCCGGAAAACGGCGCGCGGATCATGGTGTAGCTCTTCTGAACCTTCAGATTTTCGAGCGCAGCCTGGTTGGCCTTGATGGAGCCGGCCAAGATATCGGATTGCGTCCGGGCATTGTCGACATTGACCTGCGTGGTTGCGCCCTTGCCGACGAGATCGGTGAAGCGACGGAGGTCGCGCTGCGCGCCTTCGAGCTGCGCATGATCCCTGGCCAGGACCCCCTCGGCCTGCTCGATCTGGGCATCGATCTGGCGGCTGTCGAGCGTGAACAGCAGATCGCCTTCATTGACCTTGGCGCCGTCTTCAAAATGCACGGCGATAATCGTGGTTTCCAGCCGCGATTTCAGCGCCACGCTGGAAATCGGCGTGACCGTTCCGTTGGCATCGACGTCGACAGGCATGGACCTGCGCTCCGCCTTGGCCAGCTCGACCGAAACCGTCCGCGGGCGCTGCGGCCCCTGGGCATTGGTTGATCCACCCATCCACGAGGTACGCGTTACAAATCCGGCTGCCGCAAGGATGGCAATGGCGCCGAGGACGAGGATCAAGCTACGTTTCTTCATGGTTTTTCACGCTCGCCGTCCTCAAAGGACGGGATAGCTCGTACAGCCCCTTGACGGCGACTTTTGCGCCTTATTTCTAAACGGTTACCACAGCCACGATGCACATGGTATGCCACTCAAGGGGAAAATGTGTAGTTACAATTCCGGAAGCATTTGATGCGTGTCGCTACGTGGAACGTTAACTCGATCCGGCAACGGCTCGACCACCTCCTGACCTGGCTCAGGGACTGCTCGCCGGACGTCGTCTGCCTGCAGGAAATCAAATGCGTGGACGAGGCGTTCCCGAGGCTGGAGATCGAGTCTCTCGGCTATAACGTCGTCACCCACGGCCAGAAGACCTTCAACGGCGTTGCCCTGCTCTCAAAACTGCCGTTCGACGAGACCAAATCGGGGCTGGCCGGCGACGACGAGGACGCCCACGCCCGGTTCCTCGAGGGGGTCGTCACGCTCAAGCATGGCGTGATGCGGATCGCCTGCCTCTATCTGCCCAATGGCAATCCGCCGGACACCGACAAATATCCCTATAAGCTCAAATGGATGTCACGGCTTCGTGACTACGCGAAAGAGCGCCTCAAGGCGGAGGAGCCCCTGGTGCTCGCGGGCGACTACAATGTGATTCCCGCGGCCGCCGATGTCTACAACCCCGCCGCCTGGGCCAATGACGCGCTGTTCAAGCCGGAGACCCGGGAGGCATTCCAGTCCCTGCTCGGTCTCGGGCTGACGGATGCGCTGCGCGCCGTCACCGACGCCCCGGGCCAGTACACGTTCTGGGACTATCAGGCTGGCGCCTGGCAAAAGAACTGGGGCATCCGGATCGACCACCTGCTGCTGTCGCCGCAGGCCAGCGATCGCCTGACGAATGTGGGCGTGGACAGCTACGTGCGCGCCTGGGAGAAGCCGTCGGACCACGTGCCGGTGTGGGCGGATTTCGACCTGGAGAAGGCTTGAGCCGGAGGGTGAGCAACGCGTAGCGTGCCCACCCTCCCCGATCGACTGCGTTCAGTCCTTCTTGCCCTGCACCCAGTGCTCGAGCATCTGCAGCGCCATGGCGCGGTCCTCGTCGTTCGCCTTGGCGATCGCGCGGTTGTAACTTTCGCGAATCCAGGCCTCGTCGGGCGCGGCGCTGTCGCGGGCCAGCGTCAGCCACATCAGGCCGCGGGCGCGCTGCGGCGGCATCCGGTCGCCGTTGAACAGCATCTGGCCGAGCATCGCCTGCGCCTGGTGCTGGCCCTTCTGGGCGGCCAGACCAAGCCAGCGGGCGCCGTAGCGGAAATCGTCCCGCGAAGCGTCCGGCGTCTTCAGATAGAGCCGCGCCAGATCGTACTGCGCGTCGGCGTTGCCGAAATAGGACGCGGCATAGGAGAACATCTCCCGCGCCCGGTCGGAATCAGCCTTGATCTTGGAGTTGGGAATGCCGTTGAGGTAGTAGCGGCCCAGCGCCACGAAGGCGTTGGCGACGATCGAGGCCTGCGGCGCCGACGGGCTGTCCTCGGCATGCTGGTTGGCGATGCGGCTGAAATATTCGAAGGCGCGCAGGTCGTCCTGGATGACGCCATCGCCATTGGCGTACATCCGCCCCAGTTTCCACTGCGCCACCGGGTGGCCGCCCTCGGCCGCGTATTGCAGCGACGTCAAGGAGGGCTCGGCAGCCGCGGTCGCGGCAGCCGCCGCAGCGGTCGCCGGCGGAACGGCCGTCTTCTTCATAGCCTGCCCGGCAGGCTGGTTGATACCGGGAATCGGTGCATCCGACTTGGCCGGCGCACCGTCAAACGCATACACGGGACCCGCCACCGGCGCGGCGCCCAACATCAACGCAAGAATGATACGCCTAGATGTCCGCATAGCATTGTCTTTCGTGCGCACCGCCCGGATGGGTTACAGCCCCAGCCACCGCCGGCCCAACTTGTTGGGCATATTTCCACAGCGCACCCGACGTGTGGTTAGTCTCTCGAGGCGTCCATTTGGTTTTACGTTCGGCGAGTTCGGAATCGGTCAATTTTACGTTAAGAGTGCCGGCCTCGGCGTCGATCTCGATAATGTCACCGTCCTGCAACAGGCCGATCGGCCCGCCCACCGCAGCCTCCGGCCCGACATGGCCGATGCAGAACCCGCGGGTGGCGCCCGAAAACCGGCCGTCGGTGATCAGGGCGACCTTGCCGCCCATGCCCTGCCCGGTCAGCGCCGCTGTCGTGGAAAGCATTTCCCGCATGCCCGGACCGCCGCGCGGCCCCTCATAGCGGATCACGATGACCTCACCTTCCTTGTAGGTCTTCTTCTGGACCGACTCGAAGGCGTCTTCCTCGCGGTCGAAGCAGCGCGCAGGGCCAGTAAATTTCAGCTTCGACATTCCCGCGACCTTCACGATCGCACCCTCCGGAGCGAGATTACCCTTCAGGCCGACCACACCGCCGGTGACGGTGATCGGCTTGTCGGCGGACCGCACGACATCCTGGTGCGGATTCCATTTAACGCTCTTGAGGTTTTCAGCGATCGTACGGCCCGTGACGGTCAGGCAATCTCCGTGCAGGTGGCCATTGTCGAGCAGCGTCTTCATCAGAAGCGGTATGCCACCAACTTCAAACATGTCTTTGGCAACATAACGGCCCCCCGGCTTCAAATCCGCGACATATGGTGTCTTTTTGAAGATTTCGGCCACGTCGAATAAGTCAAACTTGATACCGCACTCATGGGCGATCGCCGGCAGGTGCAGTGCAGCATTGGTCGACCCGCCCGATGCTGCAACGACGGCCGCAGCATTTTCCAGCGCCTTGCGGGTGACGATGTCCCGCGGCCGGATGTTGGCCGAAATCAGCTCCAGCACCTTCTCGCCGGCAGCGGCGCAGAACGAATCGCGGATCTCGTAGGGCGCCGGCGCGCCGGCGGAATAGGGCAGCGCCAGCCCGATCGCCTCGGACACCGTGGCCATGGTGTTGGCGGTGAATTGTGCACCGCACGCGCCAGCGGAGGGGCACGCCACACGCTCGATTTCGTCGAGATCCTCGTCCGACATTTCGCCGACCGAGTGCTTGCCGACGGCCTCGAACATGTCCTGCACGGTGACCTGCTGGCCACGGAAAGTGCCAGGCAGGATCGAGCCGCCATAGATGAAAATCGAGGGCACGTTGAGCCGGACCATCGCCATCATCATGCCCGGCAGCGACTTGTCGCATCCGGCGAGCCCCACCAGCGCGTCATAAGCATGGCCACGCACAGTCAGTTCGACCGAATCGGCGATGCACTCGCGGGACGGCAGCGACGAGCGCATGCCGTCATGGCCCATGGCGATGCCGTCGGTGACCGTGATGGTGCAGAACTCGCGCGGGGTGCCGCCGGCGGCCGCAACCCCCTTCTTGACCGCCTGCGCCTGGCGCATAAGCGAGATGTTGCAGGGGGCGGCCTCGTTCCAGCACGACGCCACGCCGACGAACGGCTGGTGGATCTGCTGGGTGGTCAGGCCCATCGCGTAGAGGTAGGACCGATGGGGCGCACGCTCCGGCCCCTCCGTCACGTGACGGCTCGGCAACCTCTTCTTGATGTCGGTCTTCGCGTCCATCCGAGAACCTGTTTCCCCAGCCTTCTCTTCAACGGCCAAGGGAAAGAAGCAGTTCCCTTGGTGTTCTCGGAGCACTGTGGCCATCAGCAACGATTAGAATGATTTCACGGAGGGGTGTGGCTAAAAAGCGGCGTGAGTACAAACCGGGGGCAGGAACGGCCAAATGTTCAGGCACTGTTGCGACCACGCAACATTCGTGGCGCCGCGGCAACCATCTCTAGCTCTTATGGCAAGGGAGACCGCTAGCTGACGCCGGCCGGGAGGCGCTGGAGTGCCGATAGCGCCGGGGGAAACACAACCCAACGGCGATCACCTCGCTCCTTGCTCGTCACCGTGCTGGCGTGCGGGAATCAATGCGCACGGACCGAAGACGAATCGCGTTCGGCAGAGCGATGCGATTCGCAGAAGCCTCGTCGTCGAACACATGCCAATGATCGCGCAAACTGCTGCAGGTTACGGCGCCTGACATCAAAACTTGTTCTGAAGGCAATCGCGTCATTTCTGTGCGACGCGCACTTTTTGCGCGCGTTTCCGTCACGCGACGACACCACCTCCGTCACGTTCGACGCGGCGCGAACCTGTCATATCTCGCGATAGAACAATACGAACAATGCCGTACGCGAATCATCGCATGCAGTTTGTTCGCCGGCGAAATGCGGCGGATGCGTTGACGCACGGATCAAACGTTCGCCTTACGCGTCACAGAAGTGCCCCTGCCCCGCGCAAAACCGCCGCGCGCTTGTCCAGCCCCGGGCCCCTTTTGCTGTTTTTTCTTGCAGCGCGGGTGAAGGGTCACACCTCACGTCTCACCCGCGCGCATCACCAACGATTCCCAAAACTCAGCGGTGAGACGTTTAGTCTGTGAGGTCTGAGTAAGAGGTTTAATAATGCCAAGATTCAACCTGAGCAGCTTGTTCAACAACGACCGCTTCGAAGACTTCTTCGCCCAGTTTACGGGAGGCGGCTCCGGCCATGACCATCTGAACGGGTCAACGGCCAACAATGTCCTGTTCTCCGGCGGCAGTGCCGACACGATCGCCGGCATGGCAGGTAACGACACGCTCAACTCCGGCTCCGGTGACGACAAGGTCTGGGGTGGTTCGGGCAACGACAATCTGAACGGCGGCTCCGGCGCCGATCTTCTGGTTGGCGGCTTCGGCGCCGACCGTATGGATGGCGGCACCGGCAACGACACCCTGCTGAGCCGCTCGGATGCCGGCGAAATGGTCGCGGCCCAGGACGGCACGACCCAGATCTTCGCGGAAGAAACCGCGGCGTTCAAGGCGGTCAACGATACGATGACGGGCGGCCGTGGCGCCGACACGTTCCGCTTCGAACTCCAGGTCAACGCCAAGGACGAAATCGTCGCCAAGCACGTCAATGACGACGGCACAATCGACTGGGTCGGCGTCACCGGCGAAAACAACGCCACCCACGACCACTGGGTCGACGGATTCGGCAACGACGTGATCCGCGACTTCAACCGCAGCCAGGGCGACAAGATCGAAATCTCGGCACATACCGGCGAGGTCAAGTCGATCGAGCACAAGGACAGCAATGGCGACGGCAGGAACGACTACAGCGTGATCACCGTCATCAGCCAGCAGGGCAATGCCGGCGCTCATGACGAGGATCTGCTCGGGACCATCACGGTCTATGGCAACCTGGTGCGCGCGAGCGACATCACCACCGACCAGACCGTGTACGGCGCCTACGAGAGAGTCGACTCGCTCGCCGAGGGCGTCCACTTCCAACTGGAAGACGACGGCGTGCTGGCCGGCGGCGGAACCGACGGCGGCCACCACAACGAAATGACCGCAATGGCGAACATGGCCACCTACGCGTAAGCGAACCAGCGCTCAACTCGCTTGCTGACACAATCACCTTGCAAGGGCCGGCTTCCGGCCCTTGCATTTTTTTGACGCGCGCAGACAGCGACGCCTAGTTTGACTTCTGCTTGACGTACCGGCCGGGCGCGGGCTCGATCACAGGAAATGTCGCGTTGCCCAATTGCTTCGGCGCCGGAACCGTGCCGCTGGAATGGGCTTTCATCCAGCCATCCCAGTCCGGCCACCAGCTTCCCGGCTTCTGCTCGGCGCGCTCGAGCCAGTTGTCCGCATCGCTGCTCAGATCATCGTTGACCCAGTAATTCCGCTTCTTCTTGGCCGGCGGGTTGATCACGCCCGCCACGTGGCCGCTGGCGGCGAGCACGAAGCGCGCATCTTTTCCCATGATGTCCTTGGAGCGAAACGCGCTGCGCCACGGCACGATGTGGTCCTCGCGCGAGGCCAGGATGAAGAGCGGCACTTTCACCTTCGATAGATCGATCCGTTCGCCGCATTGCGTGGTCGCGCCGGGATCCTTGATCTTGTTCTCGACATAGGCGTTGCGCGCGTACCAGCAGTACATCGGCCCCGGCAGGCTGACGCTGTCGGAATCCCAGTAAAGCAAATCGAACGCGTCGGGGGGCGCGCCCTTCAGGTAACTTTCGACCACATAGCGCCAGATCAGATCGTTGGCGCGCAGGGTTCCGAAGGTGAACGCCAGTTCCTTGCCCGGCAGAATGCCGCCCATCCCGATCGTCGCTTCGCGCACGGCCAACGAATTCGCGTCGATCAGCAGGCCGATTTCCCCGGTATCGGAGAAGTCCACCATCGTCGTCAGAAGCGTGATCGTCGTGAGCTTGCTTTCCTCGCCGCGCGCGGCAAGCACGCCTGCGGCACAGCTGAGGATGGTACCACCGACGCAGAAGCCGAGCGCATGAACCTGATCGACCTTGGCGATGTCGCGCACCACCTCGATGCTCTTGAGTACCCCGAGGTTCAGGTAGTCGTCCCAGGTCAGATGCTGGATTTCCGGCACGGCGCTCCGCCAGGAAATGAGGAAGACCTGATGCCCCTGCGCGACGGCATACTCGACAAACGAATTTCCCGCGCCCAGATCGAGCAGGTAGTATTTGTTGATGCAGGGCGGCACGATCAGAAGCGGCGTCTTCTCGACCTCCGCCGTCTGCGGGGTGTATTGGATGAGCTGAATCAGCTCGTTCTCAAAGACAATCGATCCCGGCGTTACCGCCAGATTGCGGCCGACCTCGAAGGCGGATTCATCGACCCGGGTGATACGCCCCTTCTGCAGATCCTCGATCAGGTTCTGCATCCCGGCCACCAGGCTTCCCGAACGTGTCTGGATCGCCGTTCGAATGACTTCCGGATTGGTTGCGGGAAAATTGGACGGACTCATCGCATCGATGAATTGCCGCGCGTAGAAGCGCAACTGCAGCTTTGACTTTTCGTCGACCTGGGCTTCGTCGACGAACTCGGCCAGTTGTTTTGACGTAGCAAGGTAGGATTTCTTGACAAGCTCGTAATATGGCGAGTGTTGCCAGGCCTCGTCCTGGAAACGTCTTTCCAGAGCCGACCGCCGGGAACCGTCCGCAGATGGTTCGCTGAGGAAGCCTTTCCAGAAGTCGATGACCGGAGACCACAATTGCCGCTGCATGTTCGTCGTGAAGGCGAACGGCCACGGCTCACGCGCGGGAGGCTTGCTCTCGATGCCCATGGCGCTGGCCATCGCGTCGTCGAATTGCTTTATCGACTGCTGGCCGGCACGCATCAGGCTCTCGAGATAGGCCGAGGTGCCATCAGGGGATGGTGAGCTCGTCATGTGGGCCTCCCGGACGGCTCCTTATGCTGGTCGTTGTTGTGCCAGAGAGCCGGTTGGTGCGGATTATCGCTCCAATACTCAACGAACGGCAAACAAAAATGTTCGGTGCCGCCCGGCATCCAGCTTGACACAGGTCAACGACCCGCAGGCCCGCGCGGCCAGAGCGTTTTCAAGCGAAGTGGATACCGGTTCGCGAAGAAAACGCGTCAAAACAAGAATCTGGAGCTTCGGTTCTGATTCAATCAGAACCGAAGCTCCGGGAAGCGATGACCTCCGGCTCTAATCCACCTTGACGTTGGCGGCCTTGATCATCGGCCACCATTTGGCGATCTCGGCCTTCTGCCAGGCGCCCAGCGCATCCGGCGTGAGCTTGTCCTTCGGCGGCATCTGCAAGCCCAGGTTTTCGAACTGCTTGCGCACGGCAGGATCGTTCAGCGCCTCGACGGTCGCGGCGTTCAGCTTCGCGACAACGTCTTTCGGCGTATCCTTGGGCACCCAGAGGCCGGACCACAGCGTCATGTGGAACCCGGGCAGCCCCGCCTCGTCCACAGTCGGAACGTCTGCGGCGGATTCGACGCGCTTGCTGTCGGTGATGGCGTAGGCGCGGATGTTGCCCGCGCGCACCTGCTGAATCGAGTTCGAGGTCTGGTCGACGATCAGGTCGATCTGGCCGGCGACGAGATCGTTCATCGCCGGGCCGGTGCCGCGATAGGGAACATATTGCAGCTTGATGCCGGTGATGTTTTCCAGATAGAGCCCGGCGATGTGGCTGCCGGAGCCGGCGCCCGCGGTGCCGGCCGTCGGCGCCGACGGTTGTGCCTTCAACCAGTCCAGGAATTCCTTCAGCGATTTCGCCGGCACCGCGTTCTTGCTGACGATGATCATCGGGTTGCTCGGCAGCAGCGCTACCGGCTGGAGATCGGCGACGAGGTCGTAGCCGAGCTTGTTGTACACCGCGCCATTGGCGACATGGGTGCCGAGATGGCCAAAGCTGATCGTGTAGCCGTCAGGTGGGGACCGCACCGCGCGGCCGACGCCGACCGAACCGCCCGCCCCTGTCACGTTCTCGACCAGCACGGTTTCGCCGAGCGTCGTCTTCATGCGCTCGGCAAGAATCCGCGCCATAGCATCCGAGGGACCGCCGGCAGCGAACGGCACGATGATGGTGATGGGTCGCGAGGGGAAGTTTTGCGCGGCTGCGGGACTGACCAGAGCCAACATCGTCAACGCAGCCCAAAGTGCCTTGCGCATTACACCCTCCCTTTAAGCTCCCTCCTCATCGTTATCGTGAGGAGTGGAGCGACGACCCGTCCGCCGTAGCTGGAAGCGAAGGCGGAAGCAATCCGTACTTCCGTCGGAGCGAGGTGGATTGCTTCGCCTCGCCCGCAACGACGGCCGCTACAGTTTCGCGTAGTCGATCGGCTGGTGACGATCGAGCGTGCGCGTGACCGGCGGCAATGGATATTTAAGCCCCGTGGCGCAATTGAACAGCATCACGCGATCGTTTTTCGTCACGCGGCCATCGGCGAGGCTCTGCTGGTAGGCGGCGTAGGTCGCTGCCCCCTCCGGACACAGCAGCAGCCCCTCCTCGCGCGCGACTTCGTTGAGCGCAGCAGAAATCTTCTCATCCGAGACCGCAATCGCAAATCCCTTGCTCTCGCGAACCGCGCGCAGGATCAGAAAATCCCCGACCGCCTGCGGCACGCGAATGCCGGAGGCAATGGTGTGGGCATCTTCCCAGCGCGGGGCGTGCTCGGTGCCTGCTTCAAAAGCACGCACCATCGGCGCGCAGCCCGTTGCCTGCACGGCCACCATCCGCGGCCGCTTCGAGCCGATGAAGCCGATGGCTTCCAGTTCGGCAAACGCCTTCCACATGCCGATCAGGCCGGTGCCGCCGCCGGTCGGATAGAAGATCACGTCGGGCACGTCCCAGCCGAGTTGTTCGGCGAGTTCCAGCCCCATCGTCTTCTTGCCTTCGATGCGGTACGGCTCTTTCAGGGTCGAGGTGTCGAACCAGCCCGCCTTGGCCTTGCCCTCGCCGACGATCTTGCCGCAATCGTCGATCAGGCCGTTGACGCGATAAACCGTGGCGCCCTGCAGCTCGATCTCGCTGACGTTCACCTCGGGCGTATCGGCCGGGCAGAAGATCGTGGTCTTGATGCCGCAGGAGGTCGCATAGGCCGCCAGCGCTGCGCCGGCATTGCCGTTGGTCGGCATCGCCATGTGCCTGATGCCGAGCGCCTTGCCCATCGACACCGCCATGACGAGGCCGCGGGCCTTGAACGAGCCGGTGGGAAGGCGTCCCTCGTCCTTCACGATAATCTCGCCGCCGCCGAGTTTCTTGGCGAGCTTCGGCAACCGAATGAGCGGTGTGGTCACCTCGCCGAGGCTGACGATATCGGTGACCTTTCTCACCGGCAGCATCTCGCGGTAGCGCCACATGTCGGCGGGCCGTTGCGCCAGCGCGTCCTTGGTCAGCGCCTTCTTCACGCCCGCAAGGTCGTAGCGCACCAGAAGCGGCTTGCCGGCCTTGGAGAGGTTGTGGATCTGGTCGGCTGGGTAGTGATCGCCTTCCATCGCGCATTCGAGATGGGTCACGAATGTCGGACGCTCGATGGTGAGATTGTCGTTGTCCTTCACAACTGTTCTTTCTGCTTTGCTTGTCATTGCCGGGCTTGACCCGGCAATCCATCTCCTTCGCAAGACTTTCGTGAAGCGGATGGATGCGCGGGTCAAGTCCGCGCATGACGGTTGGGGACTAGGTTAGATATTCAACACACGGCCATAGGCGTCCAGCACGGCTTCCTTCATCATCTCCGACAAGGTCGGATGCGGGAATACCGTGTGCATCAATTCTTCCTCGGTGGTCTCGAGGTTCATCGCGACCACGTAGCCCTGGATCAGTTCGGTCACTTCGGCGCCGATCATGTGGGCGCCAAGCAACTGCCCGGTCTTCTTGTCGAAGATCACCTTGACCAGGCCCTGGTCCTCGCCGAGCGCGATCGCCTTGCCGTTGCCGACGAACGGGAAGCGGCCGACGCGGATCTCGCGGCCGCCTTCTTTCGCCTTCGCTTCGGTCAATCCAACGGAGGCAACCTGCGGATGGCAGTAGGTGCAGCCGGGAATGAGGTTCTTGTCCATGGCGTGCGGGTGCAGCCCCTTGATGGCCTCGATGCAGACCACGCCTTCATGTTCGGCCTTGTGCGCCAGCATCGGGGGACCGGCGACGTCGCCGATGGCGTAGATGCCGGGGACGTTGGTCTTGCCGTAGCCGTCGATCACGACGCAGCCGCGGTCGGTCTTGACGCCGAGTTTCTCCAGGCCAAGGCCTTCGATGTTGCCGACCACGCCGACCGCCGAGATCACCCGCTCGAACTCGACCGTCTGCGGCTTCTTGCCGTCGTCGATGGTGGCGACGACGCTGTCGGCCTTCTTCTCCAGTTTCGTCACCTTGGTGTTCGAGAGGATCTTGATGCCCTGCTTCTCGAACCGCTTTCGCGCCAGCCCAGCGATCTCGGCGTCCTCGACGGGCAGGATCTGCGGCAGGACCTCGACCACGGTGACGTCGGCGCCCATGGTGTGGAAGAACGACGCGAACTCGATGCCGATCGCACCGGAGCCTACCACCAGCAGCGATTTCGGCATCCGCTCCGGCACCATCGCCTCAAAGTAGGTCCAGACCAGCTTCTTGTCGGGCTCGAGCCCCGGCAGCACGCGCGGCCGCGCGCCGGTGGCGAGGATGATGTGCTTGGCCTGGTAGGCGCCCTCGCCCAGCGCGCCCTTCGGCGCTTCGACGGCGGACTTCTTCACGGTAACCTTGCCGGGCGCGTCGATCGATGCCTCGCCCCAGATCACCGTCACCTTGTTCTTCTTCATCAGGAAGCCGACGCCGTCATTGAGGCGTTTCGAGACCCCGCGCGAGCGCTGAACGACAGCTTTCGGATCGAACGAGACGTTCTCGGCGGAAAGCCCGTAATCCTTGGCGTGCTGCATGTAGTGGTAGATTTCGGCGGAGCGCAGCAGCGCCTTGGTCGGGATGCAGCCCCAGTTCAGGCAGATGCCGCCGAGGTAGGATTTTTCGACGATCGCGGTCTTGAACCCGAGCTGGGCCGCGCGGATCGCGGTGACGTAGCCGCCGGGGCCGGAGCCGATGATGATGACGTCGAAGGATGTATCGGCCATTGACTACTACACCATCATCATCACGGGATTTTCGATCAGCCGCCTGAATGCCCCGATCAGTTCGGCGCCGAGCGCGCCGTCGATGGCGCGGTGATCGCAGGACAGCGTCACGCTCATGATGTGGGCGGCCTCGATCTTGCCGTTGCGCACCACCGCCCGTTCCTCGCTGGCGCCGACCGCGAGGATGGTCGACTGCGGCGGGTTGATGACCGCGGTGAAGTGGCTGATGCCGAACATGCCGAGGTTGGAAACCGACGACGTGCCGCCCTGATATTCCTGCGGCTTGAGTTTTCGTGTCCGCGCGCGGGCCGCCAGGTCCTTCATCTCGTTGGAAATGGTCGACAGCGACTTGCTCTCGGCGTTGCGGATGATCGGCGTGATCAGCCCGCCGGGCATGGCGACGGCGACGCCGACGTCGGAATGCTTGTGCTTGACCATGCCGGCCTCGGTCCAGCTGACATTGCAGTCCGGCACCTGCTGCAGCGCGACCGCGAGCGCCTTGATGACGAAGTCGTTGACCGAGAGCTTGTAGAGCGGCTTCTTCTCCTTGTCCTTCGGCGCGGCAGCATTGATCTGCTCGCGCGCATCGAGCAGACGGCCGATGTCACAGTCGATGGTGAGATAGAAGGTGGGGACGCTCTGCGTGGCCGCCGTCAGGCGCTGCGCGATGGTGCGACGCATGCCGTCGTGCGGCACGATCTCGTAGGAACCTTCCTCGAACAGCGCAAGAATCTGCTTGTCCGACATCGCCGGCGCGATCGCAGGCGGTGCACCGGGGGCCGCGGCCGGCGCCTTCAGGCCCTTGCCGGACTTCGCTTCCTCGACGTCGCGGGCGACGATGCGGCCGTGCGGGCCCGAACCGTTGATCCGCGTCAGTTCGATGCCGGCTTCCTTGGCGAGACGACGTGCCAGCGGAGACGAGAAGACGCGGGCGTGACCGTTGGCTTGCGCCGCGGAAGCCGCCGCCTGCGGCGCGGCAGCTTGCGTCGGCCCGGTTGCTGCGGGCTTTGGTGCGGGCGCGGCTGAAGGCGGCGGTGCGGCCGCCGGCTTTGCGGCGGGGGCCTCGGCGGCCTTTGGAGCTGCGGCAGAGCCGGCGCCAGCGGATTTAACATCCTCGCCGTCGCCGGCCATGACGGCGATGATGTCGTTGACCGGAACGTCCTGCGTGCCTTCGGGCACCAGGATCTTCGCGATCGTGCCCTCGTCGACGGCCTCGACTTCCATCGTCGCCTTGTCGGTCTCGATCTCCGCGATCACGTCGCCCGACTTGACCTTGTCGCCCTCTTTCTTGAGCCACTTGGCAAGGTTGCCTTTTTCCATCGTGGGCGACAGCGCGGGCATCAAAATGTTGATCGGCATTGTCAGTGACCTTGTTGCGACCGGGGCGTGGTGGAGCCCATATCGGTCGGCCGGTTGATCTCGGCTTCGAACATTTCGACGATGCGCGACAGCGCTTCGTCTTCGGTGTAGCCGCTCTCGCGCGCATAGGCGCGGGCGGCGTGGCGCGCGATATCGACCAGCAGCATGCCCCACATCTCAGGCTCCTCGAACGCGCGCTGGAAGGCGATCGAGAGCCCGCCATCGACCACGAACGCGCGCAGCACTTCGGTGGCATCCTCGCGGCCGATGACGTCAGGCGGCAGCGGCTGTTCGTTGGGACCGGCCATGAGCTTTACCTGAACTTTTCCTGAGCTTTTCTTGGGCTTACCGATAGGAAACGGCCTTGGCGGCCGCGACCACCTCGGCCACATTGGGCAATGCGAGCTTCTCGAGATTGGCGGCATAGGGCATCGGCACGTCCTTGCCGGAGACCCGCGCCACCGGCGCGTCGAGGTAGTCGAAGGCGTGCTCCATGATGCGGGCGGCGATCTCGGCGCCGACGCCGCTCTGCTGCCAGCCCTCCTCCACCGTCACCGCGCGGCCGGTCTTCTTCACGGAAGCAATAATGGTCTCCGTATCCATCGGGCGCAGCGTGCGCAGGTCGATCACCTCGGCCTCGATGCCTTCCTTCGCGAGCTCATCGGCGGCCTTCAGCGCGTAGGTCATGCCGTTCGACCACGAGATCAGCGTGACGTCCTTGCCCGTTCGCACGATCCGCGCCTTGCCGATCGGGATCACGTAGTCGTCGAGCTTCGGCACCTCGCCGGTGTGGCCGTACAGCACCTCGTTTTCGAGGAAGATCACCGGGTTGGGATCGCGGATCGCGGCCTTCAACAACCCCTTGTAATCGGCGGCCGAGAACGGTGCGATCACCTTCAGCCCCGGAATCTGCGAGTACCACGCCGAATAGTCCTGGCTGTGCTGGGCGGCGACGCGGGCGGCGGCGCCGTTCGGCCCGCGGAACACGATCGAACAGCCCATCTGGCCACCCGACATGTACAGCGTCTTGGCCGCGGAGTTGATGATCTGGTCGATCGCCTGCATGGCGAAGTTGAAGGTCATGAATTCGACGATCGGCTTCAGCCCGGACATCGCCGCGCCCACGCCGACGCCGGCAAAGCCGTGCTCGGTGATCGGGGTATCGATCACGCGGCGGGCGCCGAACTCCTGCAGCAGGCCCTGCGTCACCTTGTAGGCGCCCTGATATTCGGCGACTTCCTCGCCCATGATGAACACGTCGCCGTCACGGCGCATCTCCTCCGCCATCGCATCGCGCAGGGCTTCGCGGATCGTCTGGGTGATCATCTCGGTGCCTTCAGGGACTTCCGGGTCGGGCTCGGCAACCGGCGCCGAACCGGGCTGGACCGGCGGCGCCGAGATCATCGGCTTGCCCTCGCCCACCGGAGAGCGGGATTCCTCGACTTCCTTTTGCACGCTGGGAGGCGGCGCCGCCGCTGGCGCCTTGCCGAGATCGGCGGCGCTTTCGCCGTCAGCCAGAATGGTCGCGATCGGCGTGTTGACCGCGACGTCGGCGGTGCCTTCGGGGATCAGGATCTTTCCGAGCGTGCCCTCGTCGGTCGCCTCGACTTCCATCGTCGCCTTGTCGGTCTCGATCTCGGCGATGACATCGCCCGACTTGATCGGCTCGCCTTCCTTCTTCAGCCACTTCGCCAGGTTGCCCTTTTCCATGGTGGGCGAAAGCGCAGGCATCAATACTTGAATGGGCATATTCGCTCCCGAAATCGTCAGTCAAATCGTGGCGCGATCAGAGAGATCGCACCATGATTCAATCTCGTTGTTTGAGCATGATCTTTCTTGGGAAAACCAGCTTCCACGTTTCCTGACCATGCCCTGGTTGTTAGCGTGCGGCTTGAACCTAGCGGTAGACGTCGGTCCAGAGTTCGGAAGCGTCGGGTTCGGGATCGCGCTGGGCGAAATCCGCCGATGCATTGACGATCTCGCGCACCTCGGCGTCGATGGCCTTCAATTCCTGCTCGCTGACCTTGGCCGCCAGCAGGCGGTTGCGGACCTGCTCGATCGGGTCCTGATCGGTGCGGATCTTCTCGACCTCCTCGCGGGTCCGGTACTTGGCCGGATCGGACATCGAATGGCCGCGGTAACGGTAGGTCTGCATCTCCAGGATGAACGGGCCGTTGCCGCCGCGACACCACGCGACCGCCTCGTCGCCGGCGGCCTTGACGGCGCGGACGTCCATGCCGTCGACCTGCTTGCCCGGAATGTTGAAGGAGATGCCGCGCTTGGAAAAATCGGTCTGCGCCGAGGAACGCGTCACCGAGGTGCCCATGGCGTAACGGTTGTTCTCGATCACGTAGATCACCGGGAGCTTCCACAGCTCCGCCATGTTGAAGCTCTCGTAGACCTGTCCCTGATTGGAGGCGCCGTCGCCGAAATAGGCGACGCTGACAAAATCATTGCCGCGGTAGCGGTTGGCGAAGGCGAGACCAGTGCCAAGCGAGACCTGGGCGCCGACGATGCCGTGGCCGCCGAAGAAATTCTTCTCCATGCTGAACATGTGCATGGAGCCGCCCTTGCCCTTGGAATAGCCGCCGCGGCGTCCGGTGAGTTCGGCCATCACGCCGTTGGCTTCCATCCCGCAGGCCAGCATATGGCCGTGATCGCGGTACCCGGTTATGACCTGGTCGCCCTTCTTCAGCGCCATCTGCATCCCGACCACGACGGCTTCCTGGCCGATGTAGAGATGGCAGAAGCCGCCGATGGCGCCCATGCCGTAGAGCTGGCCGGCCTTCTCTTCAAAGCGCCGGATCAGCAGCATGTCCCGGAGCGCGGCCAGCTCCTGGGCTTTGGTGAACTCCGGTGGCGATCCGCTTGCCTTCTGCCCTGCTTCCTTGTCGACGCTTTTCTTGGGTACGGCCATGGCAAATCCGGATGCGAGAGACGTTCAATCCTCTCTATCCCAACTCAAACCGCCGTGAAAGGATTGCATGCGTTGAAGAAAAGAATGCTATGCCGCAGTGCAGCGCGGCGCGACATTTTCGAAACCGATTTTGCGGTTTTTTGAAATTTGCAGATCAGGTCCGGACGTCATGCCGCAGCGACGACGTCTAGACACCGGACTGAAAACTAGTTCGGCTTCAGGGTGCGGATCAGATCCCGCGGATTGGCGTAGTCGAGCTGGAAGCGCGCGCGTTCGTCCAGCATGTCGGGATCGACCCGGTCCGAGCGGAGCAGCGAGACGCGCTCCTCGCCCTGCGCCCGCTCCCGCTTCAGCCGCGCCAGTTCGGAGGTCAGTGCGATGATCTCCTGATCGAGTTCCTGCCGCGCGTTCAACCCGTATTTGCCGGTGTAGGCGTTGACGCTGAAATAGCCGACCATCAGCGCAGCCACGGTGTAGAGGGCGAGCCCGGTAAGCAGCGATTTCAGTCGGGTGCGAGAGACCATGCGGCCAAGATGCGACGGCCGGGTTAATGGAATGCTAACGAAGGAGAACACCCCCCGTCGTTCCGGGGCGCGACGAAGTCGCGAGCCCGGAATCCATCTGTCCACAATTTGCGAGGCGAAATGGATTCCGGGCTCGTGCTGCGCACGCCCCGGAATGACGAAAGTCTTCACTCGCCGCCCTATGGATTGCTTCCGCCTTCGCTCGAGCTACGCGGACAAGTCGTCGCTTTCGCTCCTCGCAATGACGGCGATGGAACGTCGTCCTACCCGTTCTGCTTCTCAACGAACGCCGCGAACGCATCCAGGTACTGCTGCAGCAGCTTTTGCACCGGCTCCTTCGCGAGCTGGCCCTTGTCGTCGAAGGCTTCGCCGATGGCGTTCAGGTAGATTTCGGGCTGGCCCATGATCGGCCCGGCAATGCCCGGCAGGATGTTCTGCAGATGCTTGACCGCGTTGACGCCGCCGAGCGCGCCGGGTGCGTTGCCGACGATACCGATCGGCTTGCCGAGGAACGAGCTCTTGCCATAGGGCCGCGAGGCGACGTCGATGGCGTTCTTCAGGACGCCCGGGATCGAGCGGTTGTATTCCGGCGTCACGAACAGCACGCCGTTCGACTTCTGCAGTTTTTCGCGGAACGCCAGCCAGTCGGCCGGCGGGGCCGCTTCCAGATCCTGGCTGAAAAAGGAAATCCCGTGCAGCGTCGTGACGTCGAGCTTCAGCGATGGCGGCGCCAGTTTTGCGAGTGCATTGGCGACCTTGAGCGAGAAGCTTTCCTTGCGGAGCGAGCCGACGATCGTGACGATGGTGTGGGTGGCCATTGGATATCCCTTTTGAAGCAAAAGCGCCGGGTCGAACTTAAGCCGGATTAAAAGAACGATGCAAGTGCATGGATCACTTGCGGGTCATGGCTGCGAAACGGAACAGGCCGCCTCTTTCGGGCGGCCTGTCGGCTTCGCTACGGAACAAACGCCCGAACCCGACGGTTCAGCCCTTGTTCGGGTTGATCAGGAATTTCTCGCCGGTGGACCGCTTGTTGAAGGCCGCGATGTTGTCGAGTTGCAGCGTCTCCGGCAGCGACACTACCCGCGTGTAGTGGCTGGCAAAGGTAGTCTTCAGCTCGGACGCGACACGCTGGCGCAGTTTGCCGATTTCGGCCGGGCCGATCTTCTGCAGGAACGGCGTCAGGAGCCAGCCGCCGACGCCCCAGGTCAGGCCGAACGCCCGGTTCAATTCGGTTGGACGATTGTCGAGGCTGCCGTAGATGTAGACCTGCTTGTACACGTTCGAGCCGTAGCGGCTGTATTCCTTGGCGGTCTTGTTGGCCGCGGCCTCCATGCAGGTGAGGATCTGGCTTGCCAGCTTGCCGCCGCCGATGGCGTCGAACGCGATCGTGGCGCCGGTTTCCACCAGCGCGTTGGTGAGATCGTCCATGAAGGTGGGCGAAGTGGAATCAACGACATATTTCGCGCCGATCTTGCGCAGGATGTCCGCCTGTTCCTTGCTGCGCACGATGTTGACGAGGCCGATGCCGTCCTTGATGCAGATCTTGTTGAGCATCTGCCCGAGATTCGAGGCGGCCGCGGTGTGCACCAGCGCCTTGTGATTTTCGCGCCGCATCGTCTCGGTCATGCCGAGCGCGGTCAGCGGATTTACGAACCACGATGCGCCGTCCGCAGCCGTCGTGCCGGCGGGCAATTCCATGACGTCGCGCGCCTTGATGGTGCGATACTGCGTGTACATCGCGCCGCCGATCATCGAGACCGTCTTGCCCATCAGCGCCTTGGCCGCATCCGAAGCGCCGGTCCTGATCACGGTGCCGGCGCCCTCGTTGCCGACGGGGAGCGACTGGTCGAGCCGCGCCGCCATCATCCGCATGGCGGCATCCGGCATCTTTGCGGTGATCACCGGCGCCTCCTTGCTGCCGGTGACCTTTGCGGTCGACATGTCGGCCGGACCGATCAGAAGCCCGAGATCCGACGGATTGATCGGCGTGGCCTCGACCCGGACCACGACCTCGTCCTCGGCCGGCTCGGGCGTCGGCACTTCCACCAGCGACAGTTCGAGTTCGCCGCTCTTCTTGAGCAGCGAACGCAGTTGCAGACCGCTCTTGCCGTCACTCATCGCAATCCTCCCGTTTTGTGTCTGTTCTATCTGGTTGCGCCGTTGCGTTACGCCAGCGCCTTGAATACCGCCTTGCCTGCGTAGATCGCCTGCGCGCCGAGCTGCTCCTCGATGCGCAGGAGCTGATTATACTTGGCGGTGCGGTCGGAGCGCGCCAGCGATCCGGTTTTGATCTGGCCGCAATTGGTGGCGACCGCGAGATCGGCGATGGTGGAGTCTTCCGTCTCGCCGGAGCGGTGCGACATGACCGAGGTGTAGCCGTATTTGTGCGCCAGCTCGACGGCAGCGAGCGTCTCCGTCAGCGTGCCGATCTGGTTGACCTTGATCAGGATCGAGTTGGCGCGGCCGGCCTTGATGCCATCGCCAAGGCGCGTCACGTTGGTGACGAACAGGTCGTCGCCGACGAGCTGGCACTTCTTGCCGATCAGGTCCGTCAATTCCTTCCAGCCGTCCATGTCGTCCTCGGACATGCCGTCCTCGATGGTGACGATCGGATAGCGCGAGACGAGATCGGCGAGATACTTCGCCTGCTCCGAGCGCGAGCGGGTCTTGTTCTCACCGCCATAGACGTAGGCGTCGTCCTTGAAGAACTCGGTCGCCGCGCAATCGAGCCCGAGCATGACGTCGTCGCCGGCCTTGTAGCCGGCCTTGCCGATGGCACTCACCACGAAATCAAGCGCAGCGTCCGCCGACGGCAGATTCGGCGCAAAGCCGCCCTCGTCGCCGACATTGGTATTGTGTCCGGCCTTCTTCAGTTCGCCGCGCAGCGTGTGGAAGATCTCCGAACCGCAGCGCAGCGCTTCCGCGAAGCTCGCAGCCCCCACCGGCAGGATCATGAATTCCTGGAAGTCGATCGGGTTGTCGGCATGCGCGCCGCCATTGATGATGTTCATCATCGGCACCGGCAGCGTCCGCGCCGAGGTGCCGCCGACATAGCGATAGAGCGGCATGTCGAAGGATTCCGCCGCCGCCTTGGCGCAGGCGAGCGAGACGCCGAGGATGGCGTTGGCGCCGAGCCGGCTCTTGTTCGGCGTGCCGTCGAGTTCGATCATGATCTGGTCGATCTGGACCTGCTCCTCGACCGCCTGATCGGCCAGCGCCTCGTAGATTTCGCCGTTGACGGCCTCGACCGCCTTCTGCACGCCCTTGCCGAGATAGCGCTTCTTGTCGCCATCCCGCAGTTCAACCGCCTCATGCGCGCCGGTCGAGGCCCCCGAGGGCACGGCCGCACGGCCGACCGAGCCATCTTCCAGCACCACATCAACTTCGACCGTGGGATTGCCACGGCTATCGAGGATTTCACGGCCAATGATGTCGACGATGGCGGTCATGTCTTGCACTTTCCTGGGAGGGGTCGGTCAGGTTTGGGGGCGTCTTACACGGGGCGCAGGCAAATGTGAACGCTTGGGCTGCGGCCGTTTCCGGATGCCCCCTCAGCGACAAGGCTAACTGCCCAAAAGTTGACCCCGGCGTCAAAAGCTTCACGTTTACAAGCGGGGGTAAGGCAATGAATCACCGCAAGTTTCCCGGAACTGCGCTCGCCGGATCGGCCCCTAGTTGACGGTCGCATCGCTTCCGGTCATGTCAGCCGTCGCAAAGGACAATCATGATGGCCAAAAAATCCCTGCAGCTCGGTCGCGCCGTGGAGTGGCCGGATACGCCGGAAAAGGCAAAGCTCGACCGCGTACCCAATCCGCAAGCCGGCACCAATTACGTAGTGCGCTTCACCGCACCGGAGTTCACCTCGCTATGCCCGGTGACCGGCCAGCCGGATTTCGCGCATCTGGTGATCGACTACGTGCCGGGCCAGTGGCTGCTGGAATCCAAATCGCTGAAACTCTACGTCGCAAGCTTCCGTAATCACGGCGCCTTTCACGAGGATTGCACGGTCATGATCGGCAAGCGGATCGCCGCCGAGGTCAAGCCGAAATGGCTTCGCATCGGCGGCTACTGGTACCCGCGCGGCGGCATACCGATCGACGTGTTCTGGCAGACCGGCCGGTTGCCGAAGGGCATGTGGATCCCCGACCAGGGCGTCGCGCCCTATCGCGGGCGGGGTTGATCGGCCGGCCGACTTCTACGGGACGGCCGCATCCGCCGGCCGGGTCTGACGCAACAGTTTGGCGCAGACGACGCCCAGCGCGATCATGATGACGGCCGCCGTCAGCAAGGTCGGCACCTTGCCGGCGTGCTCGATCCCGAAGCCATAGGCGATCGGGCCGATGGTCTGGCCCATGAAGAAGAAGAACGCGTGCAGCGATACCGCGGTCGCGCGCGCTTCCGCCGACAATTCGCTGGCGAAGACCTGCAGGCTGCCATGGATCATGTAGAAGCCCCAGCCCATGAAGATCAGGCTGAGCGTTTGCAGTCTCCATTCCGGTCCCATCGCCACTGCGATGAGCTGCACACCGACCAGCGTCGCTCCTCCGATCATCATGCCGTTGACGCCGATCCGCGGCAGGAACCGCGATACCGTCATGGTATAGATCAGACCGCCCACGGCGAATCCCGCAATCACGATACCGGCGATCGAAAGCGAGGTTTCCCCGAGTTCGAACAGGAAGGCTGCGATGAACGGAAACAGTCCGAGCACACAGCAGCCCTCGATGAAAACCGCCGAGTAGCAAATGCGCGCGTTCGGATTGGCAAAGATCGTACGATAGCCTTGCTTGAGGCCCGACAGGCTGGTCCGCGGCGGACGCGTCAGCGCCGCGCCGCGAAATCCGACGGCCACCACGATCGAGGCCAGCATGACAATCAGGCCCAGCACGGCGAGCACGCCGCGCCAGCCAAGAAAGTCTCCGATCAGGCCGGACACCGTAGCGCCGAGCAGGTTGCCGGTCATGGCGCCTGCCAGCGTGCGCCCCATCGCGATCTGCCGTTTCTCGGGCCCGACGAGATCACTGGTCAGTCCGAGCGCGATCGGAAACACGCCGCCCGAGCCGATGCCAGCCAGGATGCGGCTGGCAAACAGCAGCGGGAACGACGTCGCCATCGCGCCCAGAATGTTGGCGAGACCGAGCAGCGCCAGCGCCACGATCATCAGCCTCGCCTTGCCGAACATATCGGCGAAGGCGCCGAGCACTGGCTGGATGATTGCAAAGGTGAACGCGAAGGCTGCGGCAAAACCGGCGGCGGTGGCGATGCTGACCGAAAAATCCTCGGCCACGTGCGGCAGCACCGGATCGAGGGCGCGGGCGGAGAGGGCTGCCGAAAACGTCGCGAGCGCAATGATGTTGAGCGCCGGCGGCATGCGGCTCGATGCGGTCACGGCGATACCGGCATCATGGGCGCGCCGGATTCTTGATCGTGCGCTTGGCGAGCGCGTCGAACTCCATCAGGGTTTTCAGCAAGGCTTCGAACTCACGCAGCGGCACCATGTTGGGGCCGTCCGACGGCGCGCGATCGGGATCGGGATGGGTCTCGATGAATACTCCGGCAACGCCGACCGCGACCGCGGCGCGCGCCAGCACCGGCACGAACTCGCGCTGGCCGCCGGAAGACGTGCCCTGCCCGCCGGGCTGCTGCACCGAATGAGTGGCATCGAAAATCACGGGCGCGCCGGTCTGCGCCATGATCGGCAGCGCGCGCATGTCCGAGACCAGCGTGTTGTAGCCGAACGAGGCGCCACGCTCGGTCAGCAGGACGTTGGGATTGCCGCCGCCGGTGATCTTGTTGACGACGTTCTTCATTTCCCAAGGTGCGAGAAACTGGCCCTTCTTGACGTTGACGGCCTTGCCGGTTGCGGCAGCCGCGAGCAGAAGGTCGGTCTGACGGCACAGGAAAGCCGGGATCTGCAACACATCTACCGCCTGCGCGACGTCAGCGCATTGCGCGGCCTCGTGGACGTCGGTCAGGACAGGCAATCCGAGGGACGAACGGATCTCCGCAAAGATCGGCAACGCCTGCGCCAGGCCGATGCCGCGCGCGGCCGAACCCGAGGTGCGGTTGGCCTTGTCGAAGGAGGTCTTGTAGACGAGACCGATCTTCAATCGATCCGCGATCTCTTTCAGCGCGCCCGCCACCTCGAGCGCGTGCGCCCGGCTTTCGAGCTGGCAGGGTCCGGCAATGACCGAAATCGGCAGATCGTTGCCGAACTTGACCTTGCCGACCGAGACAACCGGCGATGCATTGAAGTTCGCGCTCAAGGGATTTTCCTTCGTACCCGGTGCGGACCATGCCGGTCCGCACCATCAGGATCAACCCCAATCAGCCCCGGAATAACAGGGTTGCACTGCCTGTTATTTCACCGCGGAGAACGCGGTCGGCACCAGCAACTGGCTGACGATGTTGTCGATGATCTGGCCGTCTTCCTCGCTCTTGGCGCGGCCGGCGATCCAGTCGGGGTCGGACTGAAATGCGGTCCACTTCTTTTCGCGATCGGCCAGCGAGTCCCAGGCAACGAAGTAAGTCAGTTCCTGATTGGAGGTGCCGATCAACGTGGTGAAGAAGCCGGCCTGCTTGATGCCGTGCTTGTCCCACAATTTCAGCGTCAGCGTATCGAAGCGCTTCATCAGCGCCGGCAGGCGGCCCGGCAGACAGCGGTAAACGCGCATTTCCATGATCATCAACGTCACTCCCTGGATTATTGCTCTTGCAGGTCACGGGAGCGGTTTGTCGCAACAATTGACGCGTTCGTCAAAGGCGGCACTCACTTCATCCTCCCCTGGAGGGGGAGGATCGACGCGCGCAAAGCGCGCGGCGAGGTGGGGTGACGGTCTCTCCACGTCCAACAGTCCCCGCGTGGAGAGATCACCCCACCCCGACTTGCATTCGCTTCGCGAACGCAAGCCGACCCGCCCCCTCAAGGGGCGGGTAAAGAAAACTACACCAGCCGGCTCTGCACCACCGCGGCCTGAATGAACGACGCAAACAGCGGATGCGGTTCGAACGGCCGCGACTTCAGCTCGGGATGGAATTGGACGCCGATGAACCAGGGATGGTCTTCGTATTCGACGATCTCCGGCAGCACGCCGTCGGGCGACAGGCCGGAGAAGCGCAGGCCGTGCTGTTCGAGCCGGTCCTTGTAGGCGGTGTTGACCTCGTAGCGATGGCGGTGACGCTCTGAAATCTCGGTTGCGCCGCCATAGACTTCCGACACCCGGCTGCCGCGCTTCAGCGCCGCAGGATAGGCGCCGAGCCGCATGGTGCCGCCGAGATCGCCGGCCTGCGACCGCTTCTCCAACGCGTTGCCGCGCAGCCATTCCGTCATCAGGCCGACCAGCGGCTCCTTGGTCGGGCCGAACTCGGTGGAATTGGCCTCCTCGATGCCGACGAGATTGCGCGCGGCTTCGATCACCGCCATCTGCATGCCGAAGCAGATGCCGAAATACGGCACGTCGCGCACGCGCGCGAATTGCGCCGCGCGGATCTTGCCTTCGGCGCCGCGCTGTCCGAAGCCGCCGGGCACCAGGATGCCGTTGACGTGTTCGAGGAACGGCGCCGGGTCCTCGTTCTCGAACACTTCGCTTTCGATCCAGTCGAGGTTGACCTTCACCTTGTTGGCGATACCGCCATGCGACAGCGCCTCGATCAGCGATTTGTAGGCGTCCTTCATGCCGGTGTACTTGCCGACGATGGCAATGGTCACCGCGCCTTCAGGATTGCGCACGCGTTCGTTGATGACGTTCCAGCTCTGCAGCGCCGGCGGAATTTTCGGCGCGATGCCGAACGCGGCCAGCACCTCGTCGTCAAGGCCGGCGGCGTGATAGGCCTCCGGCACGGCGTAGATGTTGTCGACGTCCCTCGCCTCGATCACGGCGCTTTCGCGCACGTTGCAGAAAAGGCCGAGCTTGCGCCGCTCTTCCTTCGGAATTTCACGGTCGGTGCGGCACAGCAGGATATCCGGCTGGATACCGATAGAGCGCAGTTCCTTGACCGAGTGCTGCGTCGGTTTGGTCTTCAACTCGCCCGCGCTCGGGATGAAGGGCAGCAGCGTCAAATGAATGTAGACCGCGTGATCGCGCGGCAGTTCGTTCTTGAGCTGACGGATGGCTTCGAAGAACGGCAGGCCTTCGATGTCGCCGACGGTACCGCCGATCTCGACCAGCACGAAATCGTACTCGTCATTGCCCGAGAGCACGAATTCCTTGATCGCGTTGGTGACGTGCGGAACGACCTGGATGGTAGCACCGAGATAATCGCCGCGGCGTTCCTTGCTGATGATGTCCTGATAGATGCGCCCGGTCGTGATGTTGTCGGCCTTGGTGGCCGGACGCCCGGTGAAGCGCTCGTAATGGCCGAGATCGAGATCGGTCTCGGCGCCGTCGTCGGTCACGAACACTTCGCCGTGCTGATACGGCGACATCGTTCCGGGATCGAGGTTGAGATAGGGGTCGAGTTTTCGGAGACGGACCTTGTACCCGCGAGCCTGCAGCAGGGCACCGAGTGCCGCTGAAGCCAGACCCTTTCCGAGCGAAGAAACCACGCCGCCGGTGATGAATATGTACCGCGCCATGGGAGCCTACCTTTAAGGCCACTGCCCCGATTCGCCAAAACGAATCGTTCGCTCACGCGAACATTGTGGCAGGCTGTGGGTGACGTGAAATTTACAGCGAAATCAGAGCATTGATGGGAAGTTCTGATGCAGGACGGTAGTGCCCGTCCTGCATAGCCACCCTGCTTTATTGCGAACGCGGCGCCTGCGGGGCCGAAGGCGCAGCCGGCTGGCCCTGCTGCTCGTCGACCTTTTTCAGCGTGTCCAGAACGCCGCCGGAGGTCGGCGGCGTAACCGGCGTCGCGCCGCCGGGCTGCGACTGCGATGCCGGAGGCGTACCAATGATCGAGGTCGGCGTGCGATTGGCGCCGGCCAGCCAGGCCAGCACCATGCTGGTCACGAAGAAAAGCCCAGCCAGGATGGCGGTCGTGCGCGTCAGCAGGTTGGCGGTACCGCGGCTCGACATGAAGCCGGCGCCGCCGCCCATGCCAAGACCGCCGCCTTCGGACTTCTGCAGCAGCACGGCGCCGATCAGCACGGCGACGATCATGAGGTGAACGACGATAATGACGGTCTGCATATCCAACCTTCCGTCACAAGCCGAGAGCGCCGGGCTTCGGCTGCACCATTGGGCTTGCGGGTTTTCCTGAAGTTGCGCGGTGTTACACGATCGGACGGGGCATTGTCACCCCCAACCGCCGCCCCGGAGATAATTGCCGCAGCATCGGTGGCAAGGCCATCCGGCTTCCAGCCCGCGGTCACACTCGATCTTGCCGCGGCTTCCATTTCTCATATAATAGACAAATGGATACTATTGTAGACGATCTGAGCGCCCGGCTCGCGAACCGCTTGCGCCTCGAACGCGACAGCCGCGGCTGGTCGCTGGCGGATCTGGCCGAACGTTCCGGGGTTTCCAAGGCCACGATCAGCAAGATCGAGCGCGCCGAAGTCAGCCCAACCGCGGTGGTCCTGGTGCGACTCGCGAGCGCGTTCGATCTCACCCTGGCGGGCCTGATGCTGCGCGCGGAAAGCCAGGGCGGACGCGTGTCGCGCGCCGCTGAGCAACCCCTGTGGCGCGATCCCGAAACCGGCTACCTGCGCCGCCAGGTGTTCGTGCGTCCCGACCATCCCGTCGAAATCATCAAGGTCGAGATGCCGCCAAAACAGCGCGTGACGCTGCCGACATCATCCTACGCCCACATCCGTCAAGCGCTCTGGGTGCTGGCGGGCGCGCTCGTGATCACCGAAGGCGGTGAGCGCCACGAACTCGGCACCGGCGACTGCCTCGGCTTCGGTCCGCCTGCAGAGGTCACCTTCGCCAACGAAACCAACGCGCCATGTACGTACGTCGTTGCGTTGGCCCGGAGTTGACAATTCATGGCTGACATCCAGATCAAGACACTGAAATCATCGCTGGATATCTGCGCTGCGCTCAGCGACATGCTGATCGAAACCGTCGCGAATGGCGGCTCGGTCAGCTTCATGCACCCGCTTCCCTTGCCGTCCGCCGAAACTTTTTGGCGCGATGCACTTGCTGCCGCCGATCGTGGCGAGCGAGTCATTCTCGGCGCCTTCGACGGCGAAGACCTCATCGCGACCGTGACGCTTCTGCTCAATCTGCCACCAAACCAACCGCATCGCGCCGAGATCGCGAAGATGATGACGCGGCTAAGCCACCGGCATCGCGGCATCGCCACGGCCCTGTTGCGCGAGGCCGAGCGGATCGCGATCGCGCATGACCGCTGGCTCTTGGTGCTGGACACCGCCGAGGACGAGGGTGCGGCCGGGCTCTATGAGCGAATGGGGTTCAAGCTGACCGGCTTGATTCCCGACTACGCACTGAAGCCGCACGGCGGCCTCACCGGCACATTGATCTACTGGAAGCGCTTGCGTGAAGGCGTGCCGGCCTGAGCTAGCAGCCCTCCGCGATCGCGAGGAAGTCCGCCGCCTTCAGGCTGGCGCCGCCGACCAGCGCACCATTCACATTGGCGACCGCCATCAGCTCCTTGGCATTGGAGGGCTTTACCGAGCCGCCGTAGAGAATGCGGATCTTGCCGCCCTCGGCCTTGAACCGATCGGTGAGAACGCCGCGGATAAAGCGATGAACCTGCTCGACGTCGCCGGCGGTCGGCGTCAGGCCGGTCCCGATCGCCCAGACCGGCTCATAGGCCACCACCAGATTGGCCGCGGTCGCGCCATCCGGCAGCGATCCCGCAAGCTGTCCGCCACAAACATCGAGCGTCTGTCCGGCATCGCGCTGCTTCTGGGTCTCGCCGATGCAGACGATGGCAACCAGACCGGCCCGCCAGGCGGCCTCGGCCTTCTGCCGGACCAGCGCATCGGTCTCGCCATGATCGGCGCGGCGCTCGGAATGGCCGACAATGATGGCGCCAGCGCCGGCATCCGCCAGCATTTCCGGCGAGAGGTCGCCGGTATGGGCCCCGGAGGCTTTTGGGTGGCAGTCCTGGGCGCCGACGGCGAGTTTTGTCCCCCGCGCCCGCTCGGCGAATCCGGCAATCAGGGTGGCCGGGGGGCATACCAACAGGTCGGCCTTTCCGGCCAACGCCCCCGCCCCGGCAATCATTGCCTCGAATTCACCCAGGGCGGACTTCAGGCCGTTCATTTTCCAGTTTCCGGCGATCAGCGGCCGAATGGCGTCGGTCATATCGATTTTCCTGCAATTGGAAGACTTTGAGGCTTGGAGAATGGGCTAGCAGAGCCGAGCCGCCAGTTCCAGATACCGGCCCGGCGATCCCTCGGCCGTGAACCGCTTCAATTCGCCCCACGGGTGAGGTTGCGAGGGGGCTGCCGCCACTTTATGATGCATTTTCAACTCGGTGACGTCCTGTTGCGGAAATCGATCTGAGAATCGAATTCCCCTGGGCACGAGCCGGTTCCCTCTCCTTAAAAACAAGTTGGACCAATGCTTCGAGGAATTCGGAAAGCCTCATCAAACTGGCTCGGCAAGATTGTCATGGCCGTCGTGATGGGCGTTTTGATTGTCAGTTTCGCCGTCTGGGGCATCGCCGACATCTTCAAGGGATTCGGCCAGTCGTCGCTGGCGAAAATTGGCAGCACCGAGATTTCGACGGAGCAGTTCCGCCAGATTTACACCGACAAGCTGCAGCAGCTCGGCCGCAGCTTTGGCCGTCCGCTGACGTCTGAACAGGCGCGAGCGTTCGGGCTCGACCGGCAGGTATTGCAGCAGACCATCGCCGAAGCCGCCCTCGACGAGGAAGCACGGCGCATGGGGCTCGCCCAGTCGCAGGAAGAAACCATGCGGCTGATCTACAGCGATCCCAACTTCAAGGGGCTCGGCGGCGGTTTCGACCCTGCGCGCTTCCAGGCCACGATCCGGCAGTTCGGCTACACCGAGCAGCGCTATCTCGCCGAGCAGCGCCGCGTCGGGCTGCGGCGGCAGATTGTCGGCACCGTCTCCGCCGGCGTCGAGCCGTCGAAAGTATTGCTCGATGCGCTCATCCGTTACCAGAACGAGCAGCGCTCGATCGAATTCGTCAAGCTCGACGCCGCGCAGGCCGGCACGATCGATCCACCCTCGCCCGAGGCGCTGGCAGCCTTCTTCGAGGACCACAAGACCCAGTTTCGCGCGCCCGAGTATCGCAAGATCGCGTTTGTCGCGATCACTCCGGAAGAAATCGGCAAGTGGACCGAAGTCACCGACGAGGACGCCAGGAAGGTCTTTGAACAGAACCGCGAAAAGCTCGGCACACCCGAGAAGCGCGAGGTTTCGCAGATCGTCTTCCCCAACGAGGGCGAAGCGCAGGCCGCGCGCGGCCGCATCACGTCGGGAACGTCGTTCGACGACCTCGCCAAGGAGCGCAATCTCAACCTTTCCGACGTCGACCTCGGCCTGATCGCAAAGAGCGCGATCATCGACCCCGCGATCGCCGATGCTGCGTTTTCGCTGCCGTCGGGCGAAGTCAGCCAGCCGGTGCAAGGCCGCTTCGGCGTCGCGCTGGTGAAGATCGGCAAGATCGAACCGGGCACGACGCCGACGTTTGAAAGCGTGGCGGCGCAGGTGAAAAAGGAACTCGCGACCGAACGCGCACGCGCCAAGGTCACGGAAATGCAGAACAAGATGGAGGACGAGCGCAGCGGTGGCGCCAACGTGGTCGAGGCGGCCCAGAAGATTGGCCTGACTGCGGTGACGATCGACGCCGTCGACCGCTCCGGCCGCCTGCCCGACGGCCAGCCCGTCGCCGGCATTCCGCGCGGGCTCGACGTCGTGTCGCAGGCCTTCAACAGCGATGTCGGCGTCGACAACGACCCGATTTCGTTCGCCGGCGGCTATGTCTGGTATGACGTACTCGGCATCACGCCCTCGCGCGAACGCACGCTCGATGAAGTCCGCAGCCAGGTCGAGGCGAAATGGCGCGAGGACCAGGTATCGAGCCGGCTGCGCGCCAAGGCCACCGAGATGGTGCAGAAGCTCGAGCAAGGCGGCAGCCTTGCTGACGTCGCCGCTGCGGCTGGCGCGAAGGTCGAGACGGCGGCCGGTTTCCGCCGCGATGCCTCGCTACCCAACGTGCCGTCCGCCGCCGTGACTGCCGCTTTCCGGACCGCCAAGGACGGCGTCGGTCAGACCCCCGGCGCCGGCGGCAGCGAATGGATCGTGTACCGCGTCACTGACGTGACCGTGCCGCCGGTCGAGACCGCCTCGGACGAACTGAAGAAGCTCAAGGACACGCTGCAGCGCGGGATCACCGAGGAGCAGATCGCGCAGTATGTGAACAAGATCGAAGCCGAGATCGGCACCACCATCAACCAGGCCGCCTTCGCACAGGTGACGGGCGCTAACAATTGAGCATAATCAGGCGGGCAAGCCTCGTGCCGGCCCGCCGGTGATGCGCAAAGAAGACACCCAATCCTGAAGGCACGCGATGAACGACCTCAAATCCATCATCGGAAAAGTCGCCACCGGCGCGACGCTGTCGCGCGAAGAGGCGGCCGCGGCCTTCGACGCCATGATGTCCGGCGAGGCTACGCCCTCGCAGATGGGCGGTCTGCTGATGGCGCTGCGCGTGCGCGGCGAGACGGTCGACGAGATCACCGGCGCGGTGTCGGCGATGCGCAGCAAGATGCTGCGGGTCAAGGCGCCGGCGGACGCCGTCGACGTGGTCGGCACCGGCGGCGACGGCTCCGGTTCGGTCAACGTGTCGACGTGTGCCGCTTTCATCGTGGCCGGCGCCGGTGTCCCTGTCGCCAAGCACGGCAACCGCGCGCTGTCTTCGCGCTCGGGCGCGGCCGACGTGCTGGCCTCACTCGGCGTCAAGATCGACCTCACTCCGGACCAGGTCGGCCGCTGCGTGGCCGAGGCTGGCATCGGCTTCATGTTCGCACCGACGCATCATCCCGCCATGAAGAATGTCGGCCCCACCCGGGTCGAACTCGCCACCCGCACGATCTTCAATCTGCTCGGACCGCTCTCCAACCCGGCCGGCGTCAAGCGCCAGATGGTCGGCGTGTTCTCGCGGCACTGGGTGCAGCCGCTGGCGCAGGTGCTGAAGAACCTCGGTTCCGAATCGGTCTGGGTGGTGCACGGGTCGGACGGGCTCGATGAGATCACCCTCACCGGCCCGAGCTTTGTCGCAAGCCTCGACAACGGCAAGATCAGCACCTTCGAAGTGACGCCTGAGGATGCGGGGCTCACGCGCGTCGATGGCGACGCGCTCAAGGGCGGCGACGCCGATGCCAACGCGGTCGCGCTGCAAAACGTGCTCAACGGCAAGCCCGGCGCCTATCGCGATGTCGCGCTGCTGAACGCCGCGGCGGCGCTGATCGTGGCCGGACGCGCCAAGGACTTGAAGGAAGGCGTGACGTTGGGAATCCATTCGCTCGACAGCGGCGCGGCCGCCGCGCGACTGAAGCACCTGGTCGCGGTCTCACGCGGCTGATGCAGAGGGCGCCAGAGATGTCCGATATCCTGAAGAAGATCGAGACCTACAAGCGCGAGGAAATCGCCGCCGCCAAGCGGGCGCACCCGCTTTCCGATATCGAGGCCCGCGCCAAGGAAGCATCGCCACCACGCGGCTTCGTGCGCGCGATCCGTGAAAAGCTTGCGCGCGGCGACTACGCGCTGATCGCGGAAGTGAAGAAGGCCTCGCCGTCGAAGGGGCTGATCCGCGCGGACTTCGATCCGCCGGTACTTGCAAAGGCGTACGAGGCCGGCGGCGCGGCATGCCTGTCGGTCCTGACCGATACGCCCTCGTTCCAGGGCCATCTCGACTTCATGGTCGCGGCGCGTGCGGCAACCAGCCTGCCGGTGCTGCGCAAGGACTTCATGTTCGATACCTACCAGGTGGTGGAAGCCCGCGCCCATGGCGCCGACTGCATCCTGATCATCATGGCCGCGCTCGACGATGCCGCCGCAAAAGACATCGAGGACGCGACGATCGCACTCGGGATGGACGTGCTGATCGAAATCCACGACGCCGACGAACTCGATCGGGCGCTCAAACTTCGTTCGCCGATGATCGGCGTCAACAATCGCAACTTGAGGACCTTCGAGACCACGCTGGAAACCAGCGAGACGCTGGCGCCGCTGATCCCGCGCGACCGGCTGATGGTCGGCGAAAGCGGCATCTTTACCCCTGCCGATCTCGCCCGGCTCGAACGCGCCGGCATGTCGACCTTCCTGGTCGGCGAGAGCCTGATGCGGCAGGCCGACGTCACCGCCGCGACCCGCGCACTGCTGACGCGCACCGAGCCGTCGCGCGCGACCGGGACCCGCTAGCCAATGGCGCTCAAGGGTTCCAAAAGCAAGTCTCGCAAGGAAAACGCCTCCAAAGGCGCCGCCGCCCTCACCCATATCGATGCATCGGGCGAAGCGCGGATGGTCGACGTGTCGGCCAAGGACGCCACCGAGCGCACGGCGGTGGCCGAGGGACGCGTCGTGATGGCCAAGGCGACGCTGGATCTGATCGTCTCCGGCAACGCCAAAAAGGGCGACGTGCTCGGCGCCGCCCGCATCGCCGGCATCATGGCGGCGAAGCGCACTTCGGAACTCATTCCGCTGTGCCATCCCCTGGCGCTGTCGAAGGTCACCCTCGACATTGCCCCCGACCGGAAACTTCCCGGCTGCGTCGTCCGCGCGACCGTGAAAGTCAACGGGCCGACCGGCGTCGAGATGGAGGCACTGACGGCCGTATCGGTCGCCTGCCTGACGATCTACGACATGATCAAGGCGGTCGAGCGCGGCGTTCGCATCGAAGGGATTCATCTCATCGAGAAGATTGGCGGCAAGTCCGGACATTATCGCGCCGACGCTTAGACGCCGCTGCAGACTCAGAAAAGAAAGAAGAGAACAATGTTCCGATGGATTCTCGTATGCGCCATCACCGCGACGTCTGCTGGTGTGGCGGACCAGGCACGGGCGCAGGCCGCCAATCCCGAACCCGGCTATTGTGCCCAGTTCTATCCGAATTCGGACTGCAACAGCATCGGACCAGCGACGCCGGGCGCCGTTGCCCCCTCTCCCGAGAGCGAACCTGAGGAGGCGGCGGCTCCGCCTCCGCCTGCTCCCAAGAAAGCCGCGAAAAAGCAGGCCGAGAATAACAAGAAGCCGCAGACCAGCGCGACGATGGCACCGCCGAAGTAACGACCCGGCGGTAACGCCGGTGTGACCTGCGCCATGCGGAATGCAGCCTGAGCTGACGGGGTTGTTTGTTTCGGGACCTTCACAGGGAGGAGTCCGATGGCGATCTACAGACTTCTTGGCACAGCAACTGCGTTGGCACTGATCTCGGCATCCGCGACGACCTCTGCCGTGGCGCAACAGGTTATCTCCGAACCCGGCTATTGCGCGTTTTTCTATCCGAACGCCAACTGCCAGAACAAGGGTCCGGGCAATCCGTACACGGGCGACTATCAGCGCCGCTTCAGCCAGGGGTATGTGGTGCCGGACAGCGGTCAGACGGTGGGCGTCGCAAGAAAACCGGTGCGCAGATCCGCGACACGCATGCAGTGATCGCTGTGCCGGTGGTCCGGCCGCAAAATAGCTCGGCGACCTTGTGAAACGATCCGTCGGTATCAGGGCCCGCCGGTCTCGCACGCGCGTACCGCTGACAGTTCCGAGCCAAGCCGTCTCAATATCAGGAGATCGATTTCCGATCATCGTCCGGGTACGAGTACTCGACGAACTTCTTGTAGATCCAGTGTCCCCCGTGGTTCCGCCGCCATACCAAGCCCCAGACCAGCCGGCCGGTGATCGATCGTCTTGGGATGATGACCCGCCAGAGATGCCAGGCATTGGCCCATGCCCGTCCCAGATCCGAACGCATGGCAGAATTGAAATTGCTGCTATTGGCCATCTGTGATCCGCGATTTCCGAAAAATTCCGAACGCGACGCACGGCAAAACAAAAATGGCTGGCAGCGACGAAGCAGCCGCTGCCAGCCGAGTTGCGTTAGCTGTTTGCCAGCGGCAGGGCGACATAACGCGACGCGTCGCCGGAACGAAGCCGCATCAGCACGCTGCTCTTCTTGTCGCTACGGGCAGCTTCAAGCGCGTCAGCAACGTCACCGGGTTTCGCAACGTTCTTTCCGGCAACCTCGAGGATCACGTCGCCCTTCTTGACGCCGCGATCAGCGGCCGCGCTCTTCGGTTCGACCTTGGCGATGACGACGCCGTCCTTGCCGTCCGCCTTGTCGGCAGGCGCCAGCGTGAGACCCAGACGCGGAACGTCGGTACCCTGCGCTGACTTGCCATCGCCATCGATGTCGGCCTTGGCCTGCTTGTCGTTCGGCAGTTTGCCGAGCGTCATGCTGACGACCTTGCTCTTGCCCTTTTGCAGAACGTCCAGCTTGACGGTGCTGCCGGGCGCGAGGCCGCCGATGACGCGTGCGAGTTCACGCGCATCCTTGACCGACTCGCCATTGACAGCGGTGATGACGTCACCCGCCTCGACGCCGGCCTTTGCTGCCGGTCCGTCCTTCTGCGGATCGGCCACCAGCGCGCCCTGCGCCTGCTTCAGGCCCATGCCGTCGGCGATGTCCTGGGTCACCGGCTGGACCTGAACACCGATCCAGCCGCGGCTGACGTTGCCCTTGTCCTTCAGCTGCGCGACCACGCTCTTGACCGTGTTGGCGGGAATCGAGAACGCGATGCCGACGCTGCCGCCGGACGGCGAATAAATCGCGGTGTTCACGCCAACGACTTCGCCCTGCATGTTGAAGGTCGGGCCGCCCGAATTGCCCTTGTTGACGGGCGCGTCGATCTGGATGAAATCGTCGTAGGGGCCGCTGCCGATGTCACGGCCGTTGGCCGAGACGATGCCTGCGGTGACCGTGCCGCCCAGGCCGAACGGGTTGCCGACTGCCAGCACCCAATCGCCGATCCTGGCCTTGCCCGCCGAGAGCTTGGCAAACGGGAAATCCGAACCGCCTTCCACCTTGATCAGGGCGAGGTCGGTACGAGGATCGGTTCCGACGACCTTCGCGGTGAAGGTCTTGCCGCCATCCGTCGTGACCTCGACCTTGTCGGCGCCTTCAACGACGTGGTTATTGGTCACAGCGAATCCATCGGCGGAAATGAAGAAGCCGGAGCCCTGCCCCATCGCGCCATGCCGGCGGTTACGACCGGGATTCTCGAATTCGCCTTTCGGACCACCGAACTGCCTGAATTCTCCGTTCGGGCCGCCGAACTGCTTGAAGAAGCGCTCCATCGGCGAACCCTGCTCGTCGCCGTCGTCCTTGTTGCTGGCATCAGCAACCCTGTCCTTCATCGTGACCTTGACCGAAATCACCGAAGGCTTCACCCGCTCCACCACATCGGCAAAGCCTGTGGGCTGGCTGGCGGATACCGCACTGGCGGATTGCGCATGCGCCGCGCTGCCAAGAACATCGATGCGATCGGGCGATGCGCTCAGGCCGTACACCGCAAGCCCGGTCACGACCGATGCCATCAGTGCCACTTTTCGTGCCGAGAACAGCGAACGCGTCCGCTGCCCATGAGAAACAAGGTTACGTTGGTCCATTGCAGAAAATCTCCAGGATGATGAGTGAGCGCAAAGCTGCACGCCGCTCTAGATGCCGTTTCCCGCATTACGCGATGCTGACGGGGGAATTAATGTTTTGAAATGAACCGAGCGGGCTTACCGTTTTGTAACGCAAGCTGCGTGCACGCATGCGCGATGGTTGGCGCGCGTTCACAAACAATTGGCGCGAAGTCACAAGATGCGCAGCGCGCTTTCATCTAGACCTTTCGGCCGGCTTCATCTGCAGAACAGTCGTACGCGCCAAATGGACGAAGATCGAAAGCGCATCGAAAAACTTCTGCTCGACGCGGACAACCGCGAACTGATCGCCACCCTTCTGGCTGTCGTCCGAATGGCAGAAGAGATGCGGGAGATGACGGCCGGGCTGAAGGAAGTCATCGCGGCACAACGTGACTGTCGATCCACGCGTGCGTAGTCTTTTTGAGTGAACTGCGGTCACCCCATGACGAACCAGACTTCACTGCGCGTCTATTTCAGTTGCCTGTCTTGCAAGGCGGTCTACCACGCCACGCAGAGACCGAGGCCGAGCGTCGCGACCAGCCGCTTCGCCTGCAAAAGCTGCAGGAAGACGGTGCACCAGTGGTGGGGCAGCCAATACAGTTTCACGAATTGGACAGGACCGCTCGACAAGGCGCGGCTACTGGCCGCGCGCTTGCGCTGTTCGCGCGGAACCGAGCATTAGACGGACGCGGGGCGTTACGTGAACTGAAGCTGCGGTGGACGCATCAAGCCAGTTGAGACAGCAGGATTGCGTCGACGCTGCGTCTCGCGCCATGACCTGGAGAGCGTCTCGCTCACATTTCAAACAGCCGAGATGACGTGCGTCCGCTTGCCCGCGGCGGCAACGCCCGGGGAATGCCCATTCGTTTCGCCCGAAGAGAGGGCGCAGGGAACGCCGGGTGCTTGCTGCACCCGCGGTCTCGTGTGCAATAGTGCGCGGTAAGTGGCGCACACGAGCATACAGGTACAGTCGGAGCATCCCGGCATTCCCTGCGCAATGGCTCTACGGCTTATGGCGCGCTCTCCCTGGAGACGAATTCCTCTTGCCTCCATCGCCGGCGAATTGGCGGCTCTTGAAGCCCGGTCGGGCTTCGTAAACCTTCACCGGCTTGACACCAGCCACGGGTGCCAGGACCACACGGTTTTGCCGTACGCTTCAGCGCCGTTCGTCTTG
>JAEWHP010000023.1 GCA_023387735.1 Pseudomonadota bacterium
CCGACGGTTCGCTCGGCGCCCGCAACGGCGTGTCCTGTGGCTCGATCGAGCACAAGATGGGCATTCACGGCAATTCCACCTGCGTGATGAACTACGACAACGCCACCGGCTGGCTGATCGGCGAAGAAAACAAGGGCATGCAGGGCATGTTCGTGATGATGAACGAGGCCCGCCTCGGCGTCGCCGTGCAGGGCCTCGCGCAGTCCGAAGTCGCCTATCAGAACGCCGTCAACTATGCGCGCGAGCGTCTGCAGGGTCGCGCGCTGACCGGCGCCAAGGAGCCGGACAAGGCGGCCGATCCGATCATCGTGCACCCGGACGTGCGCCGCGTGTTGCTTACCATCCGCGCCTTCAACGAGGCGGCGCGCGCGATGGTGGTGTGGACCGCGCTGAAGAGCGACGTTGCGCATCGCTCCGCCGATCCGAAGGACCGCGAGGCGGCCGACGACCACATGGGCCTGATGACGCCGATCATGAAGGGCGTGATGACTGATGTCGGTTTTTCCAACTCGGTGCTGGCGCAGCAGATGTATGGCGGCCATGGCTATATCGCCGAGCACGGCATGGAGCAATTCGTGCGCGATGCCCGCATTGCGATGCTCTACGAGGGCGCCAACGGCATCCAGGCGCTCGATCTGGTCGGCCGCAAGCTGCCGCGCAACGGCGGCCGCGCCGCGATGGCGTTCTTCGGCGAGGTCGGCGCATTCGCCAAGGAGCATGGCGGCGACGAGGCGATGAAGCCGTTCATCGCGCCGCTTTCGACCGCGCTCGGCCATTTGCAGCAGGCGACCGGCTGGCTGATGCAGAACGCGATGACCAAGCCCGACAATGCCGGCGCGGCCGCGACCGACTACATGCAACTGTTCGGCCTCGTCGCCTTCGGCTTCATGTGGGCGCGGATGGCCAAAGTCGCTCAGGACAAGATTGCCGCCAGCGGCGCCACGCCCTACCTCTCCACCAAGCTGGTGACCGGCCGCTTCTTCATGGAGCGGATGCTGCCGGAAACCTCGGTCCATCTCGCGCGCATCCAGTCGGGATGCGCGACCACGATGGAATTGGCCGCGGAGGCGTTCTGAGGTTTTTCGCCGCTTCGCTGCCCCATCGTCTATAATATTATGATCCTCATACAAGGAGGGCGTCATGCCTGAGGCATTTATCTACGATCACGTTCGCACCCCGCGCGGCCGCGGCAAGTCCGATGGTTCGCTGCACGAGGTCACTGCGCTGGCGCTGGCGACCGTGCCGCTGCAGGCGCTGAAGGAACGCAACAATCTCGCCGAAGACGTCGTCGATGACGTCGTGCTCGGCGTGGTCGATCCGGTCGGCGAGGCCGGATCCGACATCGCGCGCTTCGCCGCGCTCAAGGCCGGGCTCGGCGAATCCGTTCCCGGCGTGCAGATCAGTCGCTTCTGCGCCTCCGGCCTCGATGCCGTGAACTTTGCCGCCGCGCAGATCATGGCCGGCCAGCATGAACTCGTGATCGGCGGCGGCGCCGAGTCGATGAGCCGCGTCGGCATTGGCGCCTCCGGTGGCGCCTGGCCGATGGATCCGTCGATGGCAGTGCCGTCCTATTTCATGCCGCAGGGCGTCTCGGCCGATCTGATCGCTACCAAATACGGCTTCTCGCGCGACGACGTCGACGCCTACGCCGTGCAGAGCCAGCAGCGCGCCGCTAAGGCCTGGGACGAGGGCCGCTTCAACAAGTCAGTGGTGCCGGTGAAGGACGTCAACGGCCTCACCATCCTTGCCAAGGACGAGCACATGCGTCCGACCACGACGATGCAGTCGCTGGCGCAACTGCAGCCGTCCTTCACCATGATGGCCCAGATGGGCGGCTTCGATGCGGTGGCGGTCCAGTCGCATCCTGAAATCGAGCGCGTCAATTACGTTCACCATGCCGGCAACTCCTCCGGCATCGTCGATGGCGCCGGCGCGGTGCTGCTCGGCAGCAAGGAGGCGGGCACGAAACACGGCCTCAAGCCACGTGCGAAAATCCGTGCGTTTGCCAATATCGGCTCGGAGCCCGCGATGATGCTGACCGGTCCGGTCGACGTCACCGAAAAGCTGTTCGAGCGCTCGGGCATGAAGAAGTCGGACATCGATCTGTTCGAACTCAACGAGGCCTTCGCCTCGGTGGTGCTGCGCTACATCCAGGCCTTCGACATCGACAACGCCAGGATCAACGTCAATGGCGGCGCCATCGCGCTCGGCCATCCGCTCGGCGCGACGGGTGCGATGATTCTCGGTACCGTGCTCGATGAGCTGGAGCGGACCAACAAGTCCACCGCGCTGGTGACGCTGTGCATCGGCGGCGGCATGGGCACGGCGACCATTATTGAGCGGGTCTAAGGCGACGCCTCGTAGGGTGGGTTAGCGAAGCGTGCCCACCACCAAGTTTTCCGCAAGTGATGGTGGGCACAGCGCTTCGCGCCTTTGCCCACCCTACGAAATCCAACACCGCCGCGCCTTTCGGCTGCCGGCATCGAGGGAGCAACCACATGGCCTTCAAGAACTTCAAAGTTGAAACCGACGCCGACGGCATTGCGCTGGTCACCTGGGATATCCCGGGACGTTCGATGAACGTGCTGGACGAAACCTCGACCTCGGAGCTCGAGGAGATCCTGAAGCAGACCACCGCCGATGCCGCGGTGAAGGGCGTCGTCATTACCTCCAGCAAGGATGCGTTCTGCGCGGGCGCCGATCTTTCCATGCTCGAGGGCATGAACAAGGAATACGCAAAAGTCCTCAAGGAGCAGGGCGAGGTTGCGGCCAACCAGATGCTGTTCGACCAGAGCCGTCGCTTCTCGCTGGTGCTGCGCGGCATCGAAACCTGCGGCAAGCCGTGGGCGGCCGCCATCAACGGGCTCGCGCTCGGTGGCGGTTTTGAGGTGACGCTGTCCTGCCACTATCGCGTGGCGGCGGAGAATCCCAAGACCCGCCTCGGCCTGCCCGAAGTGAAGGTCGGTCTGTTCCCCGGCGCCGGCGGCACCCAGCGCGTGCCGCGTCTGGTGCCGCCGCAGGACGCGATGACGATCCTGCTCAAGGGCGACCCGGTCACGGTCGAGAAGGCGAAGGCATTGAACCTGATCCACGCCATCGTGCCGGCGGCGGACCTGGTCAAGGCCGCCAAGGACTGGATCAAGGGCGGCGGCAAGGCGGTCGCGCCCTGGGACGAGAAGGGCTTCAAGCTGCCGGGCGGACCTGTGTTCTCCAAGGCCGGCATGATGATGTTCCCGGCTGGCAACGCCATCTACCGCCGCGAGACCTACGACAATTATCCGGCCGCGCGCGCCATCATGAGCTGCGTGTATGAAGGCCTGCAGTTGCCGATCGATGCCGCGCTGCGCGTCGAGTCGCGTTACTTCACCAAGGTGCTGCGCTCCAAGGAAGCGGCGGCGATGATCCGCAGCCTGTTCCTGTCGATGCAGGAGCTGAACAAGGGTGCGCGGCGTCCGGCCAACGTGCCGCCGACGAAGGTCAAGAAGATCGCCGTGATCGGCGCCGGCTTCATGGGCGCAAGCGTCGGCTACGTTTCGGCGCGCGCCGGTCTCGACGTGGTGCTGATCGACCGCGACCAGGAAAGCGCCGACAAGGGCAAGGCCCACGCCAAGAGCGTCATCGACGGGCTCATCGCCAAGGGCCGCGCCAAGCCAGCCGAGGCCGACGCCATCATGTCGCGCATTACGCCGACCGCGGACTACGCCGCCTTGAAGGATTGCGACCTCGTCATCGAAGCGGTGTTCGAGGACCGCAAGGTCAAGGCGGAGACGTTCGCCAAGGCGCAGCAATACCTCAAGGCGGATGCGATCTTCGCATCCAACACCTCGACGCTGCCGATCACCTCGCTGGCCGAGTCATTCAAGGAGCAGGGCAAGTTCGTCGGCATCCACTTCTTCTCGCCGGTCGAGAAGATGATGCTGGTCGAGATCATCCTCGGCAAGAACACCAGCGATGTCGCGCTGGCGACCGCGCTCGATTACGTCCGCACCATCGGCAAGACGCCGATCGTCGTGAACGATTCCCGCGGCTTCTTCGCCAACCGATGCGTCGGGCGTTACGTCGCAGAAGGAAACGAGATGTTCCTCGAAGGCGTGCCGCCGGCGATGATCGAGAACTGCGCCAAGATGGCCGGCATGCCGGTCGGTCCGCTGTCGCTGTCGGATGAAGTCGCCCTCGACCTCGGGCTCAAGATCATGAAGGCGACCGAGGCCGATCTCGGTCCCAATGCCATCAACCCCGATCAGAAGAAGCTGATGGTGGAGCTGGTCGAGAAGCAGGGCCGTCTCGGCCGCAAGAACAGCAAGGGCTTCTATGACTATCCCGAGAAGGGCAAGGGTCAGAAAAGCCTGTGGCCGGGGCTTTCGGCGCTGCAGCCGAAGCAGCTCGATCCAGACACGCTCGATGTCGAGGAGCTGAAGCAGCGCTTCCTGGTGGTGCAGGCGGTGGAAGCGGCGCGCACGGTCGAGGATCACGTCATCACCGACCCGCGCGAGGCCGACGTAGGCTCGATCCTGGGTTTCGGCTTTGCCCCGTTCACGGGCGGCACGCTGTCCTATATCGACTTCATGGGCGCGCGGAAGTTCGTCGAACTGTGCCACAAGTTCGAAGCCAAATACGGCTCGCGCTTCACGCCGCCGAAATTGCTGGAAGACATGGCGGCCAAGGGCGAGACTTTTTACGGCAAGTTCCCGCCGAAGAAGCAGGCGGCAGCATAAACTGCGCTCGAGATTCCGGGTTCGATGCTTCGCATCGCCCCGGAATGACGGGTCCGCCCCTCAACCCGACCTGGCTTGCACGACCAGGCCGTTCAACTCGTCGCGGCTCTGCTGCTTGACGAACTTGACGGCAAAACCTTCAGACGTATGCCTGATGACGCGGCCGATGCAGGCGCCGATGCCAACGGGCATTCCGACCGGCGGCCGTACCTCCGTCGCCACGGCGACGCCTGACAGCGAGGCGTCGAGAACGTAGCAGCTGTGTACGGTGCCGTCGGCAAGCGTCAGGGTCGAGAGCGCGGCTTTCGGCACGAAGCGCGGCGTTTTGCGGGCATCGCTGATGCTCGCTGGATCCTTGGTCTTCTTCTCCAGCCAGGTCAGCTTGTCCGCAAGCTTTGCGCGCATCTGCTGGGTCATCTCGAGTTCGAGCAGGGCACCGCCCCTCGCGGTGTCGCTGATCGTGCCCTCGAAATTACCGATGTCCCTGAAGTAGGAGGTGAGGTTGTCGCCGACCTTGCCGACCACGGGCATCTCTACCATCATCCGGAACGGGGAAACGCGCGTGGCGCGGCAGGCGAAGGTGCGAAGCTTGCCCTGCGGGTCGTACCAGTTCGGAAGCACGTAGGTGCCTTCCATCACGATATCGACGGCGCGCTGCTTCAGGAACCGCTCGATCGACACGACCAATCCTCACGGAATGAGTTGCACCCGCTTCAGCGAACTGTGACCGATCGAACGTGGTGGTGAATTCCTGAACGACCGAAATGGATTCGGGCGAAACGCGATATGCCCGGCGCGTATTCCCCTGAATTTGCGAGGAAGTAGCTAAAAAACTGTAATATTGTTTCTGCGTAGTTCTACACAGCATCTGCGCGATTTGTGCGTGCCGTCCTGGCAATCGCACAATCGAGAATTGCCTGGCCGTGTGGTGCGCGCCGGCCTTTCCTGAAATTGAAACGGGTGAGGAGGTGCGTCACCGCATCGCCCTCACCCGCATCAGACTCGCGCCATTTCATCGTCGCCCGTCGGTGCCGAGGGTGACGTTGACGCAGGCGCCTTATGCCGCCTTCGTCAGGCCTTCCCTGACAAGCGCTTCCTGCACCTTCGGGCGCGCAGCGACGCGGGCCTTGTAGGCTGCGAGGTGCGGCATTGCCGAGAGATCGAATTTCATTCGATCCGCCCAGGAGAGCATCGTGAACAGATAGCCGTCGGCGACGGTGAAGTGGCTGCCCATCAGATAGTCGCGGCCCGCCATCTGGCTGTCGATATACTTGAACTTGGCCATCACCCGGTCCTTGAAGAACGCCTTGGCTTCGTCGGCCAGAACGGGAGAGAACATCGGGCCGAAGTTCTTGTGCAGTTCGGCGGTGATGAAGTTGAGCCACTCCAGAAGCTTGTAGCGCTCACTGCTGCCGTGAGCCGGCGCCAGGTTCTTGCTCGTGGCCTGGTCTGCGATTATCTGCACGATGACGGGCCCTTCGGTGATGAGTTCGCCCGAATCGAGTGCCAGCGCCGGTACCTGGCCCTTCGGGTTGACCTTCAGATAATCGTCACCGTTTTCGAGTTTCTTGGCGCGTAGATCGACCTTGATCAGATCGTAGGGGAGACCAGCCTCCAGAAGTGCGATATGGGGGGACAGCGAGCAGGCGCCCGGGGAATAATACAGTTTCATTGGCTTTCCTTCCCTCGATATTATGACCGGGGTGACTAAATGCATCTGCATGGAATAGTCAAGATTGATGCAGCTGCATTTATTGCGGTACACTGATCTGTGACAGAGACGGAATGGACATGAAACGGAAACCATCGACCGAGGCGACCGCCGCCTGGATCCGCCTGATGCGGGTGCAGAGCCGGGTGCTGGACGCCGTCGAGCAGGATTTGAAGAAAGCCGGTTTTCCGCCGCTGGCCTGGTATGACGCGCTGCTCGAATTGTCGCGCGCGCCGTCCGGCGAGATGCGCCCGGTGGAACTGGAAAAGCAGATGCTGATCCCGCAATATTCCACCTCACGGCTGATCGACCGTCTGGTGGACGAGGGGTTGGCGGCGCGGCGCGAATGCAAGATCGACAAGCGCGGCCAGTTCGTCGAGATCACCGAGGCCGGTCGCGAAATGCAGAAGAAGATGTGGAGCGCCTATTCGGCTGCGATCGAAAAGCACGTCGGTTCCAAGTTGTCCGATGCCGATGCCATGAAGCTGTGTGGTTTGCTCGACCGCCTGGGTTGCTCCTGCGGGGATATCAAGGCGGCCGCTGCCCGAGACGGCGTGCCCGCCCGATGACGGCCCCGCTACCTTTCGTTCTTGCGGACGATGCCGTCCGCAAGATTTCCAGCCACACGGCGCGTTCGGTCGAATCGCCAGGGATCCGGATTTTTTATGGCGCGTGACCAGATCGATATGACGCCGCTGCAATCGCGTGACGAACTCGTGGCGTGGTTGGAGGCGGGCGTGAAGCCGCCGTCCGAATTCCGCATCGGCACCGAGCACGAGAAGACCCCGTTCACGCTGGAAGGCCGTCAACCCGTTCCATACGAGGGCTCGCGCGGCATCGGCGCGCTGCTCGAAGGCATGCAACTCCTGCTCGGCTGGGAGCCGATCATGGAGCGCGGCAACATCATCGGGCTGTATGATGTCACCGGCGGTGGCGCGATCTCGCTGGAGCCGGGCGGGCAATTCGAACTATCAGGCGCGCCGGTCGAAACCGTGCACCAGACCCAGTCCGAACTGATGGCGCATCTGGCGCAGGTGCGCGAGATCGCGACGCCGTTGGGCATCGGCTTCCTCGGCCTCGGCATGACGCCGTCCTGGTCGCGCGAGCAGATCCCGGTCATGCCCAAGGGCCGCTACAAGATCATGACCAACTACATGCCGAAGGTCGGCCAATACGGCATCGACATGATGTACCGGACCTGCACGGTGCAGACCAATCTCGACTTCTCCTCCGAAGCCGACATGGTCAAGAAGCTGCGCGTTTCGGTCGCGCTGCAGCCGGTCGCGACCGCGTTGTTCGCCAATTCTCCGTTCACCGAAGGCAAGCCGAACGGATTTCTTTCTTTCCGCTCGGAGATCTGGCGCGACACGGACAACGCGCGATCCGGCATGATCCCGTGGGTGTTCGAAGACGGTATGGGCTTCGAGCGCTGGGTCGATTACGCGCTCGACGTGCCGATGTATTTCATCAAGCGCGGCGACACCTATATCGATGTCGCCGGCTCTTCGTTCCGCGCCTTCTTCGAGGGCCGCAACAACCTGTTCCCCGGCGAACGTCCGACGCTGTCGGACTGGGCCAATCATCTGTCCACGATTTTCCCGGAAGTCCGCCTCAAGCGTTACCTGGAAATGCGCGGCGCCGATGGCGTGCCGTGGGGCCGGCTGCCGGCGCTGCCGGCGTTCTGGGTGGGCCTGCTGTATGACAACGACAGCCTGGATGCGGCCTGGGAACTGGTCAGTCACTGGAGCGCGGCGGAGCGCCAGGCGTTGCGCGACGACGTCCCGCGCTTCGGCTTCAAGGCCAGGATCAAGGATCGCTACCTGTTCGAGATCGCCCGGGAATGCCTGAAACTGTCCCATGCGGGGTTGCGGCGGCGCAATCGCGTCGACCATTTCGGCCGCGACGAGAGCCGCCACCTCGAACCGCTGGACCAGATCCTCGAATCGGGCCGGACCCCGGCGGAAGAGATGCTGGAGAAGTTCAACGGGCCCTGGGGGGGCTCGGTGGAACCGGCTTATCAGGAATACGCGTTTTAGTTGAATGGGTTGCCTGCATATTGGGCCGTTCATCCGCCGTACAGGTTGATGGCGTTCAAATGCCTGCCTACGACAAAGCGCGGATTCGAAAGCATCGGAATGGAGATCGGTCGCCTGCTCAGGGCGTGTGTGGTGGCGCTCGCCTTCCTGGCAGCGGCCATATCCGCGCGCCCGGCGCTGGCGCAGGCCAATTTCGACCGGCCCGGCGGCGACTATGTGAGCGCGCCCGTGATCTCGGGCGATCCGGCGGATTGCGCGCTGGTGTGCGAACGCGACCGGCGCTGCCGGGCGTGGAGCTTCAACTATCCGACCGATATCACCAGCCGCGCGGTCTGCTGGCTCAAGAGCAGCGTTCCGGCGCGGGTGCAGAGTAATTGCTGCGTGTCCGGCGTACGCGGCGCCGGCGTGGTCGAGCCGCGCAACGGCGCGGTCGAGACCTCGATCGACCGGTTCGGCGGCGACTACAAGAGTTTCGATCTCAAGAGCAGCGAAGGCGACGATGCCTGCAAGGCCGCCTGCGCCGCCGATAAGCAATGCCGCGCCTGGACCTATGCGCGGCCGGGTTATGCCGGCAGGGAAGCGCATTGCTTCCTGAAGAAGGACATCAAGCCGCCGCGACGCAAGGCAGGGTTTACGTCGGGCGTGGTGCGATAGGGCTTCGGCTCATTTCGCCGGCAGCACGGTGATCTCCGGCCAAAGCGCCTTCCATCGCGCAGCCTTCGCCTCATAGTTCATCGGCGAGAAGTTCGGACCCGGATTGGGCCGCACGATCAGCCTCGCGACATCTTCATAGCCATTCGGCGCGTACACCTCGTAACCGTTGCCAGAGCGACGGATTCCGAACTGCGTGTTTTTCGTCAGGAAGCGATCGATGCCATCGGCCGAGCAATGCAGCTGCGGATAGGGCAGGCCATGTTTGCCGGGGTACCACAGGTGGATGCGCGCCTGGTTGCGTGCCTCGATCTTGATGCCGCGCGTGGCGAAACGCGTCGCCAACGTGCGAATGACATTGTCTTCCGCTTCCCACGACCTATCGGCATCGAAATAGAACACGTCGTAATCGTTGATGCCGTAATCGACCGCACGCTCGGTCAGCACGTTCCAAACGCTCTGTACCAGGCAGCCGGCAACCAGCCACGCGTCGGGAAGTTTCACCTCGAGTAATTCCTCGGCGATGATTCCGTTGACAGGATTGCGCAAGGCGGCCGCGAGGAATTTGTCTCGGTCCATGATCGTTCAACGACGGGATGGCTTATGTTTCTGCCGACGCGACCGCCCTCTTCGACGCCAGCGCCCGCCATTGCCGGCGCAGCAGCGGCTCGACGATGGTGCGATTGGCTTTGGAAAGGCGGATCAACGCAATTGGATAATCGCGGTAGTGATCAGTGAAGTAAAACACCTTCGGCCGGCTTTCCACCAGCATCTCGCGCTCGTCTTGCGGCACGCCCGGCATCACCAGGCTGTCGCCGTCTTCCTTCAGCCGCGCGAGCAGCTTCTTGCGCACTTTCAATGCCGGCGTGCCGTAGGAAGTGCCGTCCTCGACCTCCGGCCACGCCAGCGCAATTTTTCTGACGTCGTCGAAGGTCATGGTCGTATCCGGCTACGCTATTTCAATCAGCGCACCGAGGTGAAAAACCGCGTCAGCCGAAAACCCGACGGCCAGGTCCAGACCGGCTGGCTGCGCATGCCGAGATCCCAGGAGCCGACCACCGCGTCGGCCCGGCCGATCAGGTTGTCGATCGGCAGCATGCCGACGCCGCCGTCGCGCACCGCGACGCGGCTGTCGGCGGAGTTGTCCCGGTTGTCCCCGAGCACGAACAGATTTCCCGGCGGGACCGTCACTTCCGGCGTGTTGTCGAGCCGGCCGTTGTCGTGGATCTTGAAAATCGCGTGACTGACGCCGTTCGGCAGCGTTTCGATGAAGCGATAGGCGCGCTCGCTGCCGCCGCGATCGTTCTCGGCCTCGCCGACGCCGTCGGGCTGCAACGGGGCGGCATGGTCGTTGATGAAGAGCTGGCCCTGGCGCATCTGGATGCGGTCGCCCGGCAATCCCACCACGCGCTTGACCCAGGCCTGCGCGCGGTCGCCCGGCCAGCGGAACACGACGACGTCGCCGCGCTTGGGCGTTTCGCCGAACAGCCGGCCGGTTTCCGGCAGCGTGATCTGGATCGGCAGCGAAGCCGCGCCGTAGCCATACGGGTATTTCGACGCCACCAATGCGTCGCCGATAAGGAGTGTCGGCTCCATCGAGCCTGACGGCACGTAGAACGGTTCGGCGATCGCGCCCTTGGCGATGAACACGACGGCGACGATCGCCGCAAGCTGCGCAGCCTGCGCGCGCCAGCTCACGGGCTTCGCCGCGGACACTTCCTTGCCGTCGCTCACTAGCCCGTGCCTCCGACCGTGATCTTTTCCATCCGCAGCGTCGGCTGGCCGACGCCGACCGGCACGCCCTGGCCGTTCTTGCCGCAGGTGCCGATGCCGGTATCGAGCGCGAGGTCGTTGCCGATCATGGTGATTCTATGCAGGTCGGTCGGCCCGTTGCCGATCAGCATCGCGCCCTTCAGCGGCGCTCCGACCTTGCCGTTCTCGATCTTGTAGGCCTCGGTGCACTGGAACACGTATTTGCCCGAAGTGATGTCGACCTGGCCGCCGCCGAAATTCGCGGCGTAGATGCCGTTCTTCACGGAGGCGAGAATTTCCGCGGGATCGCGACCGCCCGACAGCATGTAGGTGTTGGTCATGCGCGGCATCGGCACGTGGGCGTAGCTCTGGCGGCGGCCGTTGCCGGTCGGCTTCATGTTCATCAGCCGCGCGTTCTGGCGGTCCTGCATGTAGCCGACGAGAATGCCGTCCTCGATCAGCACGGTGCGGTTGGTCGGCGTGCCCTCGTCGTCGATCGAGAGCGAGCCACGCCGCGAGGCCATGGTGCCGTCGTCGACGACGGTGACGCCCTTCGCCGCGACCTGCTTGCCCATCAGCCCTGCGAAAGCCGACGTCTGCTTTCGGTTGAAGTCGCCTTCGAGGCCATGGCCGACCGCTTCATGCAGCATCACGCCGGGCCAGCCGGCACCCAGCACCACGTCCATTTCGCCGGCGGGGGCGGGGACAGATTCCAGGTTGATCAGCGCCTCGCGGATCGCGCCGTCGGCGGCCTCGCGCCACGCCTTGGTTTCGATGAAGCGGGCATAGCCCTCGCGTCCGCCATAGCCCCTGCTGCCGCTCTCCTGTCGGTCGCCTTGTCCGGCAACCACGGAAATATTGACGCGGACCAGCGGGCGGATGTCGCGATAGCTCTCGCCGTCGGGGCGCAGGATCTCGACCACCTGCCAGGTAGCGCCGAGGCTGATCGAAGCCTGCCGCACCCGAGGATCCTTGTCGCGGACGTAAGCGTCGATTTCGGCGAGCAGTTTCACCTTGGCCTCGAAGCCGGGCGCATCCAGCGGGTTCTCGTCGCCATAGAGACGCACATTGGTGTGTGCCGGGGCGGCGGCGAATTTGCCGCTGTAGCCGCCGCGGACGGCTGCGACCGCATCCGCGGCGCGAATCAGCGCCGGCAGCGAGACGTCGGAGGAATGCGCGTAACCCACCGCGTCATCCTTCACCGCGCGGAGGCCAAACCCCTGGCTGGTGTCGTAGGTGGCCTGCTTCAGCCGCCCGTTGTCGAAGCCGAGCGCTTCGGTCTGGCCATATTCCAGGAACAATTCGCCATCGTCGGAGCCCTCGAGCCCCCGCGCGATCTCGCGCCTGACGGCGTCGCGGTCGAGGTTGGCGCGGTCGAGCAGGGAGGTCGTCGCAGGGTTGGTCATCAAATCAGTCCGTTGTGGGAGTGGTATAAGCAACATAGTTGTTTCCCGGCCGCTCCGCGAGGGGCGGCATCAACGCGATGCCGAGACGATGCCTGAAGTCGAAATTGTTCCGATAACCCAAGACCATATCGAAAGCTTTCATCGCGCCCTCGATTTCGTCGCCCGCGAGCGGCGCTATCTGGCGTTCCTGGAAGCCCCGCCGCCGGAGCAGACCCGGGCCTTCGTCCTTAACAATATCAGGCAGGGTTATCCGCAACTGGTCGCGGTGTCGGACGGGCAGGTCGTCGGCTGGTGCGATATCGTGCCGAACCCGAGGCCGATCTATGCCCATGTCGGCGTTCTCGGCATCGCGATCCTCCCGGAATTCCGCCGGCAGGGAATAGGCGGGCGCTTGATCCGGCAGGCGCTCGACGCGGCCAAGGCTTTCGGGCTGCACCGGGTCGAACTGACGGTTCGCGAAAACAACGTGGTCGCGATCCAGCTCTACAAGAAATTCGGCTTTGCCGTCGAAGGTCTGCAGCGCAAGCGGATCCTGGTCGAGGGCGTTTACGAAAACCTGGTCCTGATGGGCCTGCTGCTTTAGCTGCCGGTCACGGCAGCTTGTCATACCCCTCGCCGAGGCCGTTCAGGCTGAGCGGGAAGCCAATTCCCTCTTCGGGCGTCTCGAAAATAATGAAAGTCGCGGTCTTGGCGCTCCGGAGCTGCCCGAGCAGCTTTTCGTCCATGACCACCTCGGCGACGCAGCCGTTGGGCAGGCAGCGGACGAAGCCGGCGCGGCCGACGTCCTGATTGTCGAGCTTCAGGCCGAGACCGGAGGGCAGCAGCACGCCCAGGGGGGCCACCACCCGCATCAGCTTGCTCTTCTGGTCGGCGGTTTTCAGCACGATCACGGTGAGGCCGGCGTTGGAGCGGTCCTCGGCGACCACGCTCTGGATCAGGGCGCATTGTTCGCCCTGCGCCCCGGGCGGGGTGTCGCAGCGGATCTGCCAGTCGCCATGGACCGAGCGCACCGCGCCCTGGGCGCTGGCCGCTTGTGTCAGGCCGAACAGGAGTGCGGCAGCGAGCAGGCCGCTGAGCCAGAGACTGAATCCTGTGTCACGCTTTGCCTGATGCATCGAACGCCCCATCCGGGTCGATCCTCTTTGAAGTTCCAGCGGTACCGGTGAAATTTCCAGCTATGCCATGAGTTTTCCGGCCAGGCCGTACGCTCTGCAACTGGGACCGACTGGACTGATACGCAATGACGGCGCCATGAAGGCGGCCGCCTGACCCTTCTCGCGCCGGAAAGGGGGCAGGGCAAGCCGAATCACGCGCCCCGGAAACGCCCTCACCGTGCCTACATCCGGCAATCCGCCTGTCAAGCAGCGGTGGCCGCTTAAGGCGCGGGTTTTGCCTGATTTAGCTGGAAAACCCGACATCTGTCGAATAGGCGGTGACGCATGGCCTGGCCCCCCACTACTGCATTGCGAGAGCCTTGGAATTATGGTTTGAGAGGCTGGATTTCGACGCGTTCTAACGATCTGGCCCAAGGTACTGTTGCAGGTACTTTTGAAGGTGTACTTCTGAAGTACCTCCGGTTGGCCGTTTGTGAGGGCGGATCGTGCGGCATTTGCGGCCATCCGGCGGCGGTGCTTTGGGGACTTATTCAAGGGAGCGCGAGCGGCATGAAGATGTCGAAGGGCCTGATGGGCCGGCGGTTGCTGGGGTTGGCGGTAGCGGGCATGACGCTCGTGTCCGGCGGGATGGCTTTGGCGGCGCAGCCGCAGCCGTGGGAAGTGACGCTGCAGCCGGCAGCCTCTCCGGTGATGGAAAACATCGTCTGGTTCCACAATTTCCTGTTCGTGCTGATCACGCTGATTACGCTGTTCGTGCTGGCGCTGCTGGTCATGGTGGTGGTGAAGTTCAACGCCAAGGCCAATCCGGTCCCCTCCAAGACCACCCACAACACGCTGATCGAGGTGGCCTGGACGCTGATTCCGGTGCTGATCCTGGTCGGCATCGCGGTGCCGTCGTTCCGCCTGCTGTTCCTGCAGCTCGACATTCCCAAGGCTGATCTGACCGTCAAGGCCACGGGCAAGCAGTGGTACTGGAGCTATTCCTACCCTGATAACGGAAAGTTCGAATTCGACTCGCTGATGGCCGCCGACAAGCAGCCGCGCCTGCTCGGCGTCGACAACGAGATGGTGGTGCCGGTCAACAAGGTGATCCGGGTCCAGACCACCGGCGCCGACGTCATCCACGCCTTCGCGGTGCCGGCTTTCGGCATCAAGATCGACTCCATCCCCGGCCGTCTCAACGAGACCTGGTTCAAGGCCACCAAGACCGGCATGTATTACGGCCAGTGCTCCGAACTGTGCGGCAAGGACCATGCCTTCATGCCGATCGCGGTGCGGGTCGTGGAAGACCAGGAATTCGCGGCCTGGGTTGAGGCTGCGAAGAAGAAGTATGCGACCAACCCGGCGAACACCTACGCCGCGGCTGAGCAGGCTGCGCAGTAGCCTTTCAGGCGCGCAGTAATCGGGACAAGGGCGACGGGACCTGAACGGGTCCCAAAAGGGACTGCAAGGCAGGATTTCAAAATGGCAACGACCGCAGCGACACACCACGATCACGCCCATGACGACCACGCGCATGCCAATCCGACCGGATGGCGGCGCTGGCTCTATTCGACGAACCATAAGGACATCGGCACGATGTACCTTATCTTCGCGATCTTCGCGGGCATCATCGGCGCGGCGATGTCGGTCGCGATCCGCGTCGAACTGATGTATCCCGGCGTCCAGTTCTTCCACGAATCCCACACCTATAACGTGTTCGTGACCTCGCACGGCCTGATCATGATCTTCTTCATGGTGATGCCGGCGATGATCGGCGGCTTCGGCAACTGGTTCGTGCCGCTGATGATCGGCGCGCCCGACATGGCGTTTCCGCGCATGAACAACATCTCGTTCTGGCTGCTGCCGGCCTCCTTCGCGCTGCTGCTGATGTCCACCTTCGTGGAGGGTGAGCCGGGCGCCAACGGCGTCGGCGCGGGCTGGACCATCTACGCGCCGCTATCGACCTCGGGTCACCCGGGGCCGGCGGTCGACTTCGCGATCCTCTCGCTGCATCTGGCCGGCGCCTCCTCGATTCTGGGCGCCATCAACTTTATCACCACGATCTTCAACATGCGCGCGCCGGGCATGACCCTGCACAAGATGCCGCTGTTCGTCTGGTCGATCCTGGTGACGGTGTTCCTGCTCTTGCTGTCGCTGCCGGTGCTTGCCGGTGCGATCACCATGCTGCTCACCGACCGCAACTTCGGCACCACCTTCTTCTCTGCCGACGGTGGCGGCGATCCGGTGCTGTTCCAGCATCTGTTCTGGTTCTTCGGCCACCCCGAAGTGTACATCCTGATCCTGCCCGCGTTCGGCATGATCAGCCAGATCGTCTCGACCTTCTCGCGCAAGCCCGTATTCGGCTATCTCGGCATGGCCTACGCCATGGTCGCGATCGGCGGCATCGGTTTCGTGGTGTGGGCGCACCACATGTACACCGTCGGCATGAACTCGGCGACGCAGGCCTATTTCGTCGCCGCCACCATGGTGATCGCGGTGCCGACCGGCGTGAAGATCTTCTCGTGGATTGCCACCATGTGGGGCGGCTCGATCGAGTTCAAGACGCCGATGGTCTGGGCGATCGGCTTCATCTTCCTGTTCACCGTCGGCGGCGTCACCGGCGTCGTGCTGGCGAACGCGGGCGTCGACCGCGTGCTGCAGGATACCTATTATGTGGTGGCGCACTTCCACTACGTGCTGTCGCTGGGCGCCGTGTTCGGCATCTTCGCGGGCTGGTACTACTGGTTCCCGAAAATGTCGGGCTACATGTACTCGGAGGCGATCGGCAAGGCGCACTTCTGGGTCACCTTCATCGGCGTCAACCTGGTCTTCTTCCCGCAGCACTTCCTCGGCCTGTCGGGCATGCCGCGCCGCTACGTCGACTATCCGGACGCGTTCGCGGGCTGGAACCTGGTGTCCTCGCTTGGCTCCTACATCTCGGGTTTCGGCGTGCTGATCTTCATCTACGGCGTCGTCGATGCCTTCGCGAAGAAGCGTTTGGCCGACGCCAATCCGTGGGGCCCCGGTGCCACCACGCTGGAATGGACGCTGTCGTCGCCGCCGCCCTTCCACCAGTTCGAAGTGCTGCCGCGCGTTCAGTAAGGAAACCACGGCGCGCCTTTGAAGCAGGGCGCGCCGCACTCTCTCAAGGAACTAGTCCATCGTGTCGGTTGTCGATCACAACGCCATCGAGCTTGGCCCCCGGATATCCGAGGCCGAGGTCGGCGACTACATCGCGCTGCTGAAGCCGCGGGTGATGTCGCTGGTGATTTTCACCGCACTCGTTGGTCTCGTGATTGCGCCAGGCCACATCCACCCCATCCTGGCGTTCACCGCTATCCTCTGCATCGCCGTCGGCGCCGGCGCCTCCGGCGCGCTGAACATGGCGCTGGAAGGCGACATCGACGTCCTGATGTCGCGCACCGCCAACCGGCCGATCCCGCGCGGACGCATCACCCCGTCCGAGGCCATGGCATTCGGCCTGACGCTTTCGTTCTTCTCGGTGGTGACGCTCGGCGTCCTCGTCAACTGGCTGGCCGGCGGATTGCTGGCGTTCACGATCTTCTTCTACGTCGTGATTTACACCATGTGGCTGAAGCGCTGGACCGCGCAGAACATCGTGATCGGCGGTGCCGCCGGCGCGCTGCCGCCCGTGGTGGCCTGGGCCGCGGCCACCGGTTCGCTGTCGATGGAGCCGGTGCTCCTCTTCCTCATCATCTTCTTCTGGACCCCGCCGCATTTCTGGGCGCTGGCGCTGTTCCGTTCCGACGATTACGCCCGCGCCGGTGTGCCGATGCTGCCCGTGGTCGCCGGGCCTGACGCGACGCGGCTGCAGATACTGCTTTATACCGTCGTGCTGGTCGCGATTGCCGCGGCGCCCTGGCCGCTCGGCTATTTCGACGCGATCTATGGGGTGGTCTCGCTCCTGCTCGGCGCCGGCATGATGTGGCTTGCGATCGATGTCTATCGTCACCGCGAAGGCAAGCCCGCGCTGCGCGCGACTCGCCGGCTGTTTGCCTTCTCGATCCTTTATCTGTTTGCCCTGTTTGCGACCTTGTTGCTCGAGGTCGTCATCCGCGCGGCCGCACCTGCGATCGGCGCCATCGCATCCGCGATCAGGTAGGGGGCGCATGGAACGCGAATGGACGAGCAGAAGCCAGATGGAATCGTCCTCACCGAGGCGCAGAAGCGAAGCCGTCGCAACCGCTCGGTCGCGATCGCGCTCGCGCTCGGTGTGCTGGTCTTGCTGTTTTTCGCCGTCACCATGGTCAAGGGGCCGGTCGTCCTCGTCCGGCCCATGTAGTCCGGGAATGTGATTGAGATGGAAAGCAAGACGCAGACACGCGCGAAGCCAGGGGGAGGCGACAGGGTCGCTTCCCGCCGCGGTTTGACGCGTGATGCGATGGTGGCATCGATCTGCGGCTTCGTCGTGGTGTTCATGGTGGGCGCGTCCTACGCAGCCGTCCCCTTCTACGACTGGTTCTGCCGCGCCACCGGCTTCAACGGCACGACCCAGGTTGCGACCTCGGCGCCGTCGGATGCGCCACTGGCGCGCAAGATATTTGTGCGGTTCGATGCCAATGTGGGTCCCGGCCTGCCCTGGAAGTTCGAGCCGGAGCAGACCGAGATCGAGGTCAGGATCGGCGAGGTCGTGACCGTTTTCTATTCCGTGACCAACCAGGCCGCTCGGACGACCGCGGGTGTCGCGGCTTACAATGTCGCGCCGCTGACGGTCGGTGCCTATTTCCAGAAGATCAACTGCTTCTGCTTCAACGAGCAGACCATGGGTCCGGGCGAGAAGCGCGAAATGCCCGTGGTGTTCTACGTCGATCCGCAACTCGCCAGGGACAGCGAGAACGACGGGCTGAAGACCATCACGCTATCCTACACCTTCTATCCCGTGCGCGATTCGGCGCCGAAGCCGGTGGCTGCCGGCGAAGGCGACAAGCGCAAGGGAAGCCTGTGATCCTGGAATTCCGTACCTCGCGGGATTCTGCGATTTGAAGTTCGAGACGAATACGTGCCGAAGGGGACGGCACACCTAACGGAGAGACCGCAATGGCTACGGCGCACGCGAAGCACCACGACTACCACCTTGTCGATCCGAGCCCGTGGCCGGTTGTCGGCTCGATCTCGGCCTTCATCATGGCGCTTGGCGCGATCGCGTGGATGCACAAGATGTTTGCCGGTGCGCCGATCGTCTTCGGTGTCGGCACCATCGGCGTGCTCTACACCATGGCGAGCTGGTGGGGCGACGTGATCCGCGAAGCCCAGTACAAGGGCGACCACACCCGCGTGGTTCAGATCAGCCACCGCTACGGCATGATCCTGTTCATCGCCTCCGAGGTGATGTTCTTCGTTGCCTGGTTCTGGGCCTTCTTCAATTCCGCATTGTTCCCGGCCGATGCGGTCCAGGCCACCCGTGACGCGGTGTTCGGCTGCGGACCCGGAACGGCGATGGGGGCCTGTAGCGTCCCCGGCACCTGGCCGCCGAAGGGCATCGAGACCTTCGACCCCTGGCACCTGCCGCTGCTCAACACGCTGTTGCTGCTGACCTCGGGCACCACGGTGACCTGGGCGCATCACGCGCTGCTCGAGGGGGACCGCAAGGGCCTCAAATACGGCCTGATCCTCACCGTCCTGCTCGGCGCCGCGTTCACCTGCGTGCAGGCCTACGAGTACGCCCACGCCACCTTCGGCTTCTCCGGCAACATCTACGGTGCGACCTTCTTCATGGCCACCGGCTTCCATGGCTTCCACGTGCTGGTCGGCACCGTTTTCCTGCTGGTCTGTCTGATCCGCGCCTATGCTGGCCACTTCACCCCGACCCAGCACCTCGGCTTCGAGTTCGCGGCCTGGTACTGGCACTTCGTCGACGTGGTGTGGTTGTTCCTGTTCATCTGCATCTACATCTGGTTCCGCGGTGCCGGGCCCGTGGCCGGACACTGATGCAGGTTTGACGTGCTACAAGGGGGGCGGTCTGGAAGACCGCCCCTTTTTTGTTTCCCTCTTTTTGAAGGAGGGGAAGGACGGAACATGATCCCCGAAGAATCACCGACCCTGACCCAGAGCGCGCTACGCGGCATCGCGTGCCGGTGCCCGCGCTGCGGCAGGGGAAAGCTCTTTGCGGGCTTCCTCGATCTGCGGCCCAATTGCGAGTCGTGCGGGCTCGACTACGCCTTCATCGATGCCGGCGACGGTCCGGCGATCTTCATCATCATGCTGGCGGGCGCCGTCGTCGTCGCCGCCGCCCTGATCGTCGAGGTCAAGTACCAGCCGCCATTCTGGCTGCATGCGGCGCTGTGGTTGCCGCTGATTGCCGCCACCACGCTGTTGCCGCTGCGCTCGATGAAGTCGCTGTTGATCGCGCTGCAGTTTCACCACAAGGCGGCACCCGGCCGGCTGATCGACCGCGAGCCGAAATGACCGGACAGCTTCCGCGGCGGCGGCTGGTTTCCGGTTTCGCCATCTTCACGCTGCTGATGGTGGCGGCCTTTGCCGGCCTCGGGATCTGGCAGTTGCAGCGTCGCGTCGAGAAGCATGCGCTGATCGCGATGCTGAATGAACGGCTTGCCGCGCCGCCTGCCGCGCTGCCGCAGCCGTCGAAATGGAATGCGCTGACGCGGGCCACGGACGAATTCCGCCGCGTCAGCTTCACAGCAACTTACGCGCCCTTACCGGATGCGATGATCTATAGCGCGGGCTCTGCGGTGCGCGCCGATATTTCCGGCCCCGGCACCTGGGCGTTTCTGCCGGCGCGCCTGGCAGACGGCGAGAGCATCGTGATCAACGCCGGCTTCGTCCAGAACACCATGCAGGACCGCGCCCAGCAGGATCGCGCGGCGGGCCGGTTAGTGACCGGTCGGCCGGAAAAACTCACCGGCTACATCCGCTTTCCCGAAGCCGCCGGTACGCTGACGCCGCCGGAAAATCTCGATAAGCGACTCTGGTTCACCCGCGACCATCTGTCGATGGCGCATGCGCTGGGTTGGGAGGGGAGCGGCAAGGGCGTCGCGCCGTTCTATATCGACCTCGAACAGCCCGTGCCCGAGAGCGGTGTTCCAAAGCCCGGCCCGCTCACCGTCCGTCTCAAGGACGATCATCTGCAATATGCCATCACCTGGTTTACGCTAGCCTTCGCCGTCATGATCGCGTTCGGCGTGTGGTGGCGCGGACAGCGCCGCGCCTAGGTTGTTGCAGCGGCCGTAGTTTCCCGGGTCACACACCGGAACCTTTCTCGGCTAGGATCGTTTCCGCGTTCCACGACGAACTTGAGACCGCAGGCAGTTCAGTGTCCGTTCACGATGACCGCGATACGCCGCCACGCGCCCCGAAAACCGGGATGAGGGGCCGTGATCTGGATGGAGACAACCGATTTGGCTGACGATTTCGATCAGGTGGCTCTTGTGATCGACTGGCTGGACGCGTGCAGGAAGCGCGACCTTGCCGCACTGCTCGATTTCTACGCTGATGACGCGACGTTTGAGTGCGGTTGCGATGAGATCGGACTCCGCGAAGGCCGCGCCGAACTCGAGGCCTACTGGCGGCCGCGGCTCGACGCGATCGTGCCTGATGCGTTCGGGCTGGAGGAGATTACGCCGGCCGCCGACGGCGTCGTGCTCGATTATCTGAGTCACGAAGGCAAGCCCGTTCGCATCGCTTTCACGTTCGCGCCGAACGGGAAGATCCTGCAGACCGCTTGCGCCCCGGTTTCGCGCGCGAGGCAGCAGGACGTCGCTGGCGCGGCCGACACGGGTCTGACGGCTCATCCGCCGGCCTGATCAAGCCGAGCCGGCAGGTTCGCTGCAAATTCCCGGGTCAGGTTTCGGTCGTTGCAGCGGCTGCCGCGGAATCGCCGGCCGGCAGGCGGCAACGGACGCAGGTGCGCCCGTCCTCGCGCCGCAATTGCAGCGTCCCGCTCAGCGCGCGGACGCGCTCCAGCATCCCCGTCAGTCCGCGGCCCAGCATCCGATCGGCTGGGAAACCAACGCCATTGTCGGATACTTCGACGACCAGTTCGCGATCCTCAATCACGGCCCGAACGTTCATGGAATCTGCCTTGGCGTGGCGGAGCACGTTCGTCACCGCCTCCTGGATCACGCGATAGACCGTCTGCGATAGCAAGCCGTCGACCGTGTTCAGCTTTGCGTCGATCTCCGACGTCAGCGCAAGGCCGGGCGCCTGCGTCTTCGCGTTCTGCAGCAGCGTCTGGATACTGCGCTCCAGCCCCAATTCCTGAATGTAGAGCGGCCGCAGCCGGTCGAGGATGCGGCGGTTTGCCTGCTGCAGCGTCTCGACCGACTGGAGAATTCCCTCGGCCGCGGATCCAAGCTTGGCTTTGCTGGGCGGAATGGCCTCCAGCAGCGCTACCGTATTGGCGCGAATGCCGAACAGCAGCGGCCCGAGTTCGTCATGCAGCTCGCGCGCCATATCGCGGCGTTCGTCGTCCTGCAGCGACACGATCCGGCGCAGCAGGCTTCGATTGTCCCGGCTGAGGCGCCCGAGCGTGCGCGCGAGCTCGTTGGCTTCCAGCGAACTCTTGCGTATCTCCGGCGGCCCGGTCGCCGGAATCAAGTGCTCGTAGTCTCCCATTCGCATGCGCGTGAGGCCGTCGCCCAGATTCTGCAGCGGATCGAGCGCGGAACGTGCGGCGAAATGGGCGATGATGCCCGTCAGCAGCATCAGGGCGATTCCGGAGGAGGCGATCGCCAGAAAGCCGACCCACTTCTCATAGATGTCGGCAGACATGTCGGGCGCAAAGACAATGTCTCCGACCCGTTTGCCCTCGATCGTCACCGGGTAGGTCGCCCCGATCTCGGGGAGCTCCACAAGATGAACGAACCAGTGGGGCACCCGTCCCAACGGCGTTCGTACCTCGATCGGCGGATGCGCCCCGGTCTCCGCGTTTAGGCGCCGGAACCGGATGGCCTCCGAGGTCCCAAGCGACTGCACGAACGCGTCCAGCGTTGCTTGCGGATTGGCGGATGTCTCAAGCGCCCCGTTGAGCGCGGCGGCAACCGACCTCGCTGCGCGTGCAGCAGGCTCGGCCTCTTCCAGCAGTTGTGTCGGCGCGAACAGCTGCAGCGAAACGGCTCCCAGCAGCAGCGCCAGCCCGAACATCAGGCCGAGCGGCAGCAGCAGGCGGGTTCTGAGAGAAAGGCTTTCCCACATTTGGACTATTCTAGCTCCCGCAACTCCAGATTTCCCTTTTCAAATACCGCCAACCGCTTATCTAATCCGGCAGGGAACTCAATGATGCAGAATTCGGCCAAGTCCGCCACCAGGGTCCTGATCGTCGACGACCATCCGGTGGTCCTGTCGGGCTGCAGGTCGTTGTTCGCATCCGACAGCACGGTGAAGATCGACGAGGCCACCGACGCCAAGTCCGGCCATCGTGCCTACTTTTCCCGGCGACCCGACGTCACCGTGATCGATATCAAGCTTCCCGATGTTTCCGGGTTCGAACTGATGCGCCGGATCCGCAAGGAGGATCCGGACGCCAAGATCATCATGTTCAGCATGAACGATGATCCCGCGTTCGTGGTTCGCGCCATCGAACTCGGCGCGCAGGGCTATGTCTCGAAGGGGGACGATCCCAGAGTACTGGTGAAGGCCGTCCGCAAGGTCGCGGCGGGAGACAATTTCATTTCGCCGCAGCTTGCGGAGGCGGTGACCTTTTCGGGCGCGTCCATCAAGGCCAATCCGGCGACGCAGATGACGGCGCGCGAGCTTGAGATTTTGCGCCTGTTGGGCCGCGGCGACAAGATCGTCGAGGTCGCAGATGCGCTGGAAATTTCATACAAGACCGTGGCCAACACCACATCCCTGCTCAAGCAGAAGCTCGGCGCGAAGAATCATTCGGACCTGATCCGGATCGCCGTCGAGATGGGGCTGGGCTGAGCTTCCTTTTGAACTTTCTTCAACCGGCAACGCTTCCGATCGATCCCGGCTGAACCGGCCGCGCCGTGACGGCGCGACCTGTTCGCATCGCGGCATCAGCACATCGTCCGGGCAATGGGGGACGAATGCTGATGCTGCGAATACTTCATCAATGATGATGACGATGACGGCGGTGGTGCCAGTGCTTGTGATGGCCGCGGCCGCGGTACCATCCATGATGATGGCCGCGTCCCCTGTGCCAACCATGATGGTGGCCGCGCCCTCTGTGGAACTTGTGTCCGTGACCGTGGCCACGCCCGTGCTTGACCTCGATCAGAGATCCGTCCTGAACGGACAGGGGAGCAATGGCTATTCGTGCAGAAGCAGAAGCGGTCATGGCAAGCGAAGCAATAAGTGCGGCGCCAATCAGAACGATACGTCTCATGCGGGATTCCTCTCAATCGCGTGATCGCGATGTCGGACACAATTTCCCGGCGGAGAGTTTTGTTCCGACGCGACGAAAGCAAATTGTCGCAGTGATTTGCTGAAACTCATTGCTGATTATTCCCGGTGAGTCGCAACATCGCTGCAAAGGCGCGATGTTGCGGCGCGGTCTCCGGGTTGTATGGCAATATTTGGGAAAAAGTGGCAATTTCACTCTTTGTCTGATTTGCGGAGGTGGAATGGCCGAACCGGATATCGTAGAGACCGCCTTTTCTCGGGCGTGGAGTGTTTACCGGCTGATCAACAAGGGAGTCGCAGAGAATGACGTGCGCCGTGCCAGCCTGGAACGCTTCATCCGCCAGCGCTGGCAAGCGGGCGACAATGAAGCCGAGCTGCTGGTTGTGGAGGGGCTCAAACATCTCAAGAAGCTGGAAAGCGCGTCGGATGAATAGAGAGTTTTGCCAATCTCTATTCTTTAGGTATCGGGAAAAAGTGGAACAATTGGTTTTGCCGCGGGTTGCCGGTTGCATCACGGGAAAGCCGAGGAGGACACCTTGAAGAAATATCTGATGATCGGAACGCTGGCTCTTGCCGCATCTGCAGTCGCTGCGCCTTCGTTTGCCGCCGAATTCTATGTGGTTCGCGATGCTACTACCAAGAAGTGCACCATCGTCGACACCAAGCCGACGACGACCACCACGACCATCGTCGATAACGGCACCTTCAAAACGAGAACGGAAGCCGAAACCGGCATGAAGACGATGAAGGTCTGCACCTCCGACTAACGACAGACCCTTCCAGGAGAAAGGGCCGCAGCATTGCTGCGGCCCTTTTTTGTCTGCCGTTTGTCGGTCCACGCGAGCGCGATCGAGGCGGCACCTGTCATCCGCAGGTGCGACGTTCCCGCGGCGGCATTTCCTCTTCCAATCGTGAACGCCACAAAGGAACAGCCGCAACCTGGCGCGGTTAGCTAGCCCAGCGGCCGGCGCTTCGATGCGGGCACTCAACAAAATGGGAACACGACATGCAAGGTCCGAGCGACTTCGAATTATCGCGGCGAATACTGCTGCTTGGAACCGCTGCGTCCGCTTTCATCGCGGGGTCGTCAAAGGCAAATGCCCAATCCGCCTCGTCTCCCGGCCATGCTGCCTCCGCAGGCTCTGGCATAACTGATGTCTCTTTCAATGTGAACGGAACCTCCCGCGAGATCACACTAGACCCGCGGACCACACTGCTCGACGCATTGCGTGAGCACCTGCATCTCACCGGCACCAAGAAGGGTTGCGATCACGGCCAATGCGGCGCCTGCACGGTCATGGTAGGCGGGCGACGGATCAATTCGTGCCTGACGCTGGCCGTGATGCATCAGGGTGACAGCATCACGACGATCGAGGGGCTGGGCACGCCCGAGAACATGCACCCGATGCAAGCCGCGTTCGTCAAGCATGACGGCTATCAATGCGGCTATTGCACGCCCGGGCAGATCTGCTCGGCTGTTGCGGTGCTGGAGGAGATCAAGGCCGGCATTCCGAGCCATGTCAGCGTGGACCTGAACTCGCCCCCGCAACTGACCAACGCCGAACTCCGCGAGCGCATGAGCGGCAATATCTGCCGTTGCGGCGCCTATTCCAACATCGCGGAAGCGATATCAGAGGTGGCCGGGAGGCAGGCATGAGATCCTTTACCTACGAGCGCGCGCGCACTCCCGCCGAGGCCGCGGCTACCGCCACACGCCGCCCCGGCGCCAGGTTCATCGCGGGCGGCACCAACCTGCTCGATCTCATGAAGCTCGAGATCGAGGCGCCGACGCACCTGATCGACGTCAACGGCCTTGCGCTGGACAAGATTGAATCGACGCCGGACGGCGGCTTGCGGATCGGCGCACTGGTGCGCAATACGGATCTTGCGGCGGACGCGCGCGTGCGGCGCGATTACGGCGTGCTGTCGCGCGCGCTGCTTGCCGGCGCCTCCGGCCAGTTGCGCAACAAGGCGACGACCGCAGGCAATCTGCTGCAGCGGACGCGTTGTCCCTACTTTTACGACACCAATCAGCCCTGCAACAAACGATTGCCCGGCAGCGGTTGCGCGGCGATCGGCGGGTTCAGCCGGCAGCACGCGGTGGTGGGCGCGAGCGACGCCTGCATCGCCACGCATCCGAGCGACATGGCGGTGGCCATGCGCGTGCTTGACGCGACGGTGGAAACCGTGCGGCCCGATGCTCCAGCGCGGACGATCCCGATCGCCGAATTTCACCGGCTGCCGGGCGATACCCCGAACGTCGAGACCGCGCTTTCACCCGGTGAACTGATCACCGCGGTGACGCTGCCCAAGCCGGTCGGCGGCGCGCAGATCTACCGCAAGGTGCGTGACCGCGCCTCCTATGCGTTCGCGCTGGTTTCGGTCGCGGCCATCGTTCAGCGCGACGGCAGCGGGCGCGTTGCCCTTGGCGGGGTCGCGCACAGGCCGTGGCGCGTCGAGGCCGCCGAGGCGGCGATGCCACGTGGCGCGCGAGCGGTCACCGCAGAGTTGTTGTCCGGCGCGAAGCCGACACGAGAGAACGAATTCAAGCTTCCGCTGGTCGAGCGCACGCTCGGCGCGGTGCTGGCCGAGGCGAAAGGTTAAGACATCATGAAGTTCGAAACGGCCGCCACCACCAATCCGATCGACCAACTCAAGGTGATCGGAAAGCCCATCAGCCGCATCGACGGTCCACTCAAGACCACCGGCACCGCGCCTTACGCCTATGAGCGGCACGACGTGGTGCCAAATCAGGCTTATGGCTACGTCGTCGGCTCGGCGATTGCCAAGGGACGCATCAAGAGCATCGACCTCGGCGATGCCAAGGCGGCGCCGGGTGTGCTGGCCGTCGTCACGGCCGAGAATGCCGGCAAGCTCGACAAGGGCAGCCGGAATACAGCAAAGTTGCTGGGCGGCCCCGAGATCCAGCACTATCACCAGGCCATTGCCGTGGTCGTGGCAGAAACCTTCGAGCAGGCGCGCGCCGCAGCCCAGCTTGTCCACGTCGATTATATCCCGGAGCAGGGCGCCTTCGATCTCGCTGCATTGATGGATACGGCGAAGCCCGAAGAGATCACGGGGGGTCCCGCCGATACGGCGGTCGGCGATTTCGCTACCGCCTTTGCGGCCGCGCCAGTCCGGCTCGACGCGCGCTACAGCACGCCCGACGAAGCCCACGCCATGATGGAGCCGCACGCGACGATCGCGGCATGGCAGGGCGACAGGCTCACGCTGTGGACCTCCAACCAGATGATTGCCTGGAACACTGCCGATATGGCCAAGACGCTCGGCATACCCGAGGAGAACGTCCGCGTCGATTCGCCGTTCATCGGCGGCGGCTTCGGCGGCAAGCTGTTCCCGCGCGCCGACGCCTTGCTCGCTGCCCTCGGCGCGCGTGCCGCCGGACGGCCGGTGAAAGTCGCGCTGCAGCGCCCGCTGATGTTCAACAACACCACGCATCGTCCCGCCACGATCCAGCGCATCCGCATCGGCGCAGAGAAGAACGGTAAGATCACCGCCATCGGCCACGAAAGCTGGTCGGGCAATCTGGCGGGAGGCGATCCCGAGGGCGCCGTGGCCCAGACCCGGTTGCTCTACGCCGGTGCGAACCGCATGACTGCAACGCGGCTGGCAATGCTCGACTTGCCGGAAGGCAATGCGATGCGCGCGCCTGGAGAAGCGTCGGGCATGATGGCGCTGGAGATCGCGATCGACGAAATGGCCGAGAAGCTCGGGATCGATCCGGTAGAGTTCCGGATTCTCAACGACACGCAGGTCGATCCGGAAAAGCCGGAGCGGCCGTTCTCGCAGCGTCAGTTGGTCGAATGTTTCCGTACCGGCGCCGAGCGCTTCGGCTGGGGCAAGCGAAACGCGCAGCCGGGCAGGGGCCGCGAGGGCCGCTGGCTGATTGGCATGGGTACAGCGGCCGCCTTTCGCAACAACCTGGTAACGAAGTCAGCCGCACGGGTACGGCTCGACAGCAATGGCGTGGTTACGGTCGAAACCGACATGACCGACATCGGCACCGGCAGCTACACCATCATCGCGCAGACCGCGGCCGAAATGATGGGCTTGCCGGTCGACAAGGTGGTGGTGCGTCTCGGCGATTCCACTTTCCCGGTATCGTCCGGGTCTGGCGGCCAATGGGGCGGCAACAGTTCGACCGCAGGCGTCTATGCGGCGTGCGTCAAGCTGCGCGAGGAAGTCGCCCGGAAGCTCGGGTTCAATTCCGCGGACGCCGAGTTCGCGGACGGTGAAGTTCGTGCCGGCAATCGCCGCGCGCCGCTGGCGCAGGCCGCAAGCGAGGGCGGCCTCAGCGCGGAGGACGGCATGGAATATGGCGATCTCGCCAAGAAGCAGCAGCAATCGACCTTCGGCGCGCACTTCGTCGAAGTCGGGGTCGATGCCTTTACCGCCGAGATCCGTGTGCGCCGCATGCTTGCGGTGTGTGCTGCCGGTCGCATCCTCAATCCCAAGACTGCACGCAGCCAGGTGATCGGCGCGATGACGATGGGCGTCGGTGCCGCACTGATGGAGGAACTCGTCGTCGACAAGCGCACCGGCTTCTTCGTCAACCACGACCTTGCGGGCTATGAAGTTCCGGTTCACGCCGATATTCCGCATCAGGACATGATCTTCCTCGACGAGACCGATCCGATGTCGTCGCCGATGAAGGCCAAGGGCGTTGCCGAACTCGGCATTTGCGGTGTGGCGGCGGCCGTGGCCAACGCCGCCTACAACGCCACGGGAATCCGCGTGCGCGACTATCCGATCACGCTCGACAAGCTGATCGACCGCTTGCCGGATGTGGGATGAGGATCCTGTGCAAGGATGAGCATCGAAGTCGCCGTCAGTCGGTGAGTACGCAAGGAAGCGTTCGAGCAGGCTCAGGAAGCTGCAGTGTTGCGTGGCGAAATCGCCAGGAGGCCAGCAGCGGCGAACGCCAACAAGGCGGCGAGATGGAAGGTCTGACTGAAGGCTTCAAGGAAGCCGTGGCCCACGTTGAGGACTTCAAACACCATCAGCACGACGGACGCTGCAGTCACCGTCCCGAAGGTTCGCGTCAGCAGGACGAGGCTGCCGGCGACGCCGCGGTCGGCGAGCGGAAGCGCTGCGGTCACGATGTCCGAATAGGCAAGCTGGAATAGTCCTAGCCCGAGGCCCTGCACGAAAAGCCCCGCGATCCGCAGCGTCGTCGGGGTTTGTTCCGTCCATGCGCCGATCAGCAGCAGGCCGGCGCCAATGGCGGCGGCGCCGGCTATCGCCAGCCGCTTGGCAGAAATATAGCGCCCGACGATGCGCCCGCCGATCGGGGCGGCCACCACCGCCCCTGCCGCGGCTGCCGCCAGGATGGCGCCGCTTTCAGTCAGCGAATAGCCGGGCACGCGCGCCAGCGCATACGGCACCAAAAGCCAGATCGAAAATGCCGCGAGATTGACGAGCACGCTGACGAGATTGAGCGAGGCGAAGCCCGGCTGCCTGAGAATGCCGACTGCGATGATCGGACGCGCGGCGCGTGACTCGCGAAAGAAAAAGGCCGCAAAGGCTGCGGCGGACACCAGTCCGAACCAAACCGCGGAAAACTCGCGCAAACGGTTGAGCGTCAGCAGCATTGTGACGAGGCCGAGCGCCAGCGCCATGCCACCAACGATATCGAAACGATCACCGGCGGGGCGCCGCGGCGATGCCGGCATCGCGCCCAGCAGCAACAGTGCTGCGACGGCAATGGGAACCCGGAACAGGAACACCGCGGGCCAATCCCAGATCGCGGTCAATGCGCCGCCAATCAGAGGACCAAGCATCAGGCCCAGCGAGAGCATCATCGTATAGATACCGAGCGCGCGGCTGCGCCGCTCCTCGCCGTAGAGAGCCGTCACCAGCGCCGCGCCACAGCTCAGCACCAGCGCCGCGCCGATGCCCTGCAGGAAGCGAAACACCAGCATCGCGCTATAGCTCGGCGCCCAACCGACGAGAAGCAGCGCCGCCGCGCTCCAGATCAGGCCGATCCGGAACACCAGCGCGTGACCGACGGTGTCGCCGATGCGGCCGAGCGCCAGCAGCAGGCTGGCGTACGTCAACACGTAACAAATCACGACCCACTGGATATCGCCGATCGCGAGGCCAAATCCGCCGGTGATGGCGGGGAACGCAATATTGACTGACGTGTCGAGCTGCGTTGCGGCTGTACCGAGCCCGATCATGGCGACCTGCCACGGCTTCGAGTGGAGCAGGCGGGCGGATGCTCGGGGAGGATCGCGTTCGGTGTTCGAAAGCACGCTGAAACCCGCGGACAGTGCTACGTCGGCGTGAAGGCAACCGCGCCGTCGCCGTCGACGTCGCGCTTCAACCGCCCGGTTGAGGCAAGCATGTTCAGATGGGCGAGCGATTCGCCGAATGCTTGGCGCGGGTTGGCGTACAGCACCCGCGGGAACACGTCCTGCGCGACCGCAAAGGCGGTGGTGTTGCCGCTGACGACGGACATCACGTCGTCGAGACGGCTCAGATGATGCTCGCGCAGCTGGGCAAGCCGCGCATGCAGCCCGTGGAACGGCAGGCCATGCGAGGGCAGCACCAGCGTATCCGCCGGCAGCGCCTCGAGCCGCGCCAGCGCATCCAGATATTCCTGCATCGGGTTGGCTTCCGGCTGTGCCGAGGGCGTGATGACTGATGGTGTCATGTGCGACAGGACCTGGTCGCCTGCGATCAGGATCTTGTCGCTCTCGCAAAAGAACAGCGCGTGTTCGGGCGAATGCCCGCCGGCCGTGATGACCCGCCACTCGCGTCGGCCCATCGCGATCACGTCGCCGTCCCGAATGCGGGTGAATTCCCGCGGCGGACGCAGGCCGAGGTATTTGGAGCGGCGCTGGGCTTCCATCAACCTGGTCGCATCATCATCGGATGCGCCGTTTCGTTGCATGAAGGAGGCTAGATGATCGTCCGGTCCTTCCTCGCGCTCATGCCACGTCTTCCAGCCGCTCAGCCATTCGGCCAGCGGCATGCGCGCCGTGCATTTCATCTCCTTCACCAGGTATCCGGCGAGGCCGCAGTGATCGAGATGCGCATGCGTGAAGGTCAGGTTCTGCAGCGGGCGGGCACGCAGCAGCCCCCGCCAAAGCTTGTCCCAGATCTCGAAGGTATCGTCGGTGTTCATGCCGCAGTCGACCAGCGTCCACCCCGGGCCGTTGTCGAGCAGCCAGCAATTGACGTGATTGGGCGCCGTCGGCATCGGAAGCCGCACCCAGAACAATCCAGGCAGCACGTCGGTCAACTCGCCGTAGGACGGCGGACGAGGGACCGTGAATTTCAGATCATCGGACATTTGTTTCCCCCGGCGGCGTTCAGTGCCGCGCGATTTCAGGCCGGCGCCCCGGCCTGCGCGTTTGATGCAAGCTTACGCGATTTGGTCGGGTCATCAACGCCACGGAGATTGTTATGCCCTCCGGACAGGGCAGGGCAGCAATAATCTTCTGTTTAAGCGCTTGAGTGGAAGCCAATTTTCCTGGAGAACGTCAGCCCGCGTCCCGCGACCCGGTGGTGCGGGGGCCTTCCGAGAGCTGCTGGGCAAGAACAATAATGGACGCACTCAACCCCGATTCCGGGCTCAAGCCGGAAGCCGATCCGCAGCAGACCCTCGACCGGCGGGCGCACCGCAACCTCCTGCTTCTGACATGCTGCCAGGCCGTCGGCCAATCCTGCAACACCATGATGTTCGCGGCCACGGGGCTGTCCGTCATCACCTTCTATCATCGTCCCGATCTCGCCAACCTGCCGGTAACGATGCAGCACGTCGGGGTGATGATCTGGGTATTTCCGGCGGCGCTCTTGATGCAGCGGGTCGGCCGGAGCATCGGCTTTCGCGTCGGCTCGCTGTTCGGCATGGCAGGTGCAACCATCATGTGCATCGGGCTGTACACGGCCAACTTCCTGGTCATGTGCGCCGGGGGGCTCGTCCTGGGATATGCGGTCGCCTGCCTGCAGATGTACCGTTTTGCTGCCGCGGAACTGGTCCCGATCCACTACCGCGCCAAGGCGATTTCGTGGGTGACGGCCGGCGGCGTCGCGGCCGCCATGATCGGCCCGAGCCTCGTGCGCGTCACGCACGACCTGACGATGCCGCTTTACCTTGCGACGTATGCCGCCATTCTCGGCCTGCACATCATCGTGTTCACGATCATGTCCTTCATCAGTTTTCCCTCGGTTGCGGCGTCGGCTGCCGCCGCCGGCCCGACCGAGGCCGCGGCGCCGCCGCGTCCGTTGCTCGTGATTGCCAGCCAGCCGCGCTTCATTGCGTCCGCCATTGCGGGCATGCTGGCGTTCGGCACGATGTCCTTCATCATGAGCGCCTCGCCGCTGGCCATCGTCGGCTGCGGATTCCCGCATGCAGAGGCCCATTGGGTGATCTTCATGCACGTGCTCGGCATGTTCGTGCCGTCGTTCTTCACCGGCAATCTGATCAACAGGTTCGGCGCGACGACGGTCATGTCATGGGGCGTCGTGCTGATGCTGGCAGGTGTCGTGGCGGCGCTGACAGGCATGACCGAGTGGAATTTCCGCCTGGCGCTTACGGTCAACGGCGTCGGCTGGAATTTCCTGTTCGTCGGCGCGACTGCGCTGGTGACGACGTGTTATCGCCCGAACGAGCGCGGCAAGACGCAAGCGTTCAACGACCTGCTGGTCTTCAGCACCACTGCCACGTCGAGCTTCATGGCGGGCTTCCTGCAGGATCGGTGGGGCTGGCAGCCCCTCAACTGGTTTTCCGTGCTGTTGATGCTGGCTGCAGCCGCGGCCGTCATATGGCTGCGCTACCAGCGCGCATCCCTAAGCCCCATTCACTGACGAGGATAGGGCAGGCAATCTTCATGAGCGGCGGTCCTCGAGGATCGCCGGATCGAGTGCTCCGTTCCTGAAGCTATTTCTTTCGTTCCCACTGCATGAACTTATCAAGCAGCGCGTCGGGCTTCTCGGTTCCATTCCTGGGGTCAGAAACAGCAGATTCCTGGCCGACGTTCGCCTGACCTCTTTGGAATTGCGAGAATCCCTGCAGCAATGCTTGCGAGTCTCCGGACGTCACTTCAGCAGGCGTAGCCTGCGCGGGCGTGGAAATGGAAACGGCAAGTTCCGATGGATCGGTTTTTGATGCTGGAAACCCGTTGAACAGCGCCAGTGCCACGACGATGGCGACACCCGTCGCTGCTGCGAGTCCGCCCACCGTGGCAAGCAGCACGCGGCGTGGCCGCCGTTCGTAAGCGATCTGGGATTCCAGCGGGCGGGAGAATTTGGTGAAGGCTTCCTCGCGCATCTCGTCGAACCGGGACAAGGCTGGCGGAGGAATATGATCTAATCGCGGTTGCGGAGCCGTGCCGGATCGCGGGTCGCGCATGCTGCGCACCGAGCGTGGCGCGTAATACAGCGGGTCTTCGGGATTATCGCGGTTGGGATGTTCGTTCGGGCCGACGAAACTCATTTAAGCTACTCCTCACACTGCCAGATCCTCGCATCGGATTATCATTGCCACGCCGGTTCCTGGTGTGGGTGGTTGCTCGGGTAGCCCCGGCTTTGATGTTGTAGCAACTCAGGCGGCCGGCCTTCAAGGTGCGTTTTGTTCTACCTGCACCTCACCCGGGTATGCACGTGTGGATGATTTGGCGGCTTTCGGCTTGAGGGCTCTTCGCTTCATTGTCGCGGTCTGCTTCTTCTTTGGCGCAGGCACCTGTTTTCGCTTGCTTCGTCCGTTGTCATTCATGTCCGCAGCCCCCGCTCGCAAATCGCTTCAAACGATTGTCTAACCGCCCCGGTCACTAAAAGACTGGGCCGAGTTTTCGCGGGTGTGAAGTCAAAAGCGCAGCCTCTGGTTCAGGAACACAGTGAGTGTTGCGATTCAGAGACAGAAAAGCGCGATGCGTAGCGCAGAGCGACGGAGCCGTTGTGAGTGGGCCGCGCCTTCGTCTCTGGGGCCACCCTCGACTTGGGACCCCGGTACCTCTAACGTCCCGATCCTTAGCAACGGGGCGAGAAATGGCGAAGAAAACCGTAGTCAAACGGAAGAGCGGCGCAAAAAAAGCAGCGCCCAGGAAGTCGCGAAAAAGTCTGCCGGACGCATGAGCGCTGGCGCAAAAGCACAGAAGAAGGCCGTATCGCGAAAGCCCGCCAAAGGGCGCCCGCCGAAAGGACCGATTTGGCAATGGTCGGCATTGGATACGGCCGCCGCCATCCGATCGGGGACGATCTCCTCGACCGAGGTCGTGGAAGCCCATCTGGCTCGGATGCGCGACGTCAATCCGAAGCTCAACGCGGTTGTCGTCGACCTGTCGGAGGATGCGCTCAAGGCAGCGAAAGCCGCTGACAATGCCCGGACCAGGCAGAGAGAACTCGGCCCGCTGCATGGCGTCCCGATCACCATCAAGGAAAATGTCGACTATGAGGGGCGGCCCAACCCCAACGGGGTGGCTGCGCAGATGAATATCATCGCACCCTCCGATGCGCCGGTCGTGCGTAATCTCAGGAAAGCCGGCGCGATCGTTATCGGCCTGACCAATACGCCGGAATTCTCGTTCCGTGGTTTTACGGAAAACCCGCTGCACGGGCTGACGCTCAATCCATGGGACCCGGACATCACCTGCGGCGGCTCGTCGGGCGGCGCCGGTGCCGCGGTCGCCGCCGGTATCGGAACGATCGCGCATGGCAACGACATCGGCGGCTCGCTGCGCTGGCCGGCCCACTGCAACGGCGTCGTCACCATCAAGCCGACGCAAGGCCGTGTGCCAGCCTATAACGAGAGCGCCGCGGCCGAACGGCCGATGCTGGCGCATTTGATGTCGGCGCAAGGCCCGCTGGCGCGCAGCGTCGGCGACGTCAGGACGGCGCTCGAAGCGATGAGCCAGCGCGATCCGCGGGACCCCTGGTGGGTCCCGGCGCCGCTGGTCGGGCCGAAGCCGAAGGGGCCGATCAAGGTGGCGCTGGCGAAGCTGCCTGACGACATGGACGTGGATCCGTCGGTGCATGCCGCGCTCAGGCAGGCGGCCGACGCACTCGAGCGTTCGGGCTATCGCGTCAGCGAGGTCGAGGTGCCCGACATCAGCGGCGTCTGGCAGACATGGTGCGACATCATCACCAACGAAACCGTGGTGTTGCAGGAGGCCGCCATGCTCAAGGTGACGTCGAACGATTTCCACGCCGCCTGGAGCGGGATCAAGGCAAAGGCCAACACGCTCGACCTGTTGGGCTGGATGCGCGCCACGGCCGCGCGCAACACCCACATCCGCGCCTGGCAGTTGTTCTTCGAGGATTATCCTGTCGTGCTCGCGCCGACCACGGTGAAGCCGACGCCTGGCCCGCGCGAGGACACGATCAGCACGGAGCGAACGCGCGAACTGTTCTGGAACGATCTGCGTTTCGTTTCCGCGATCAATGTTCTCGGCCTGCCCGGCGCCGTAGTGCCCGCAGCGCTGCATGATGGCAAGCCGATCGGCGTGCAGTTGATCGCGGGACGCTATCGCGAGGATCTCGCACTCGATGCGGCGGCGGCGATCGAGAAGCGGGTCGGAACACTGATGCCCAGTCTGTGGGAGAAGATGGGCTGAGCGATTGCCGGTCGTCGTTCGCACGATTGGTGCGCACGAGATTCAACTTTCGAAAAAATCTCGTGCTCGCCAATCGCTGTTAACCCTGTGTTAAGAGATCGTCGGCGCCGACGGGTCGAGTTTCGATTTTCTGAGGTAATCTCCCGCTCGCAATGGATCCAGCGAGTGGGGGCTCAATGTGATCAGGACTGTTTGGCTTGGCCTGGCATTTCTTGTTGTGCTGGCCGGGGTAAGTTCTTTCAGGTTTGCTTTTGGTCATTTCGATCTCGCCTACGCTTCGATCTCCGCTCGTTCAGAGCCCGATAGCGCGGCGGCGACAAATACGGTTCAGGAAACTTTGACGGAAGCAGACCGGCTGCCGCCGCTCGCCTATATGGCTTCCGCACCCGCGCCCGAACTGGCAAAGGCGGATCGCCTGCCAGTTGAAGCTCTGCCTCAGGCCGAACCGTTGCCTGAAGCCGAACCTTTGCCTCGACTGGAATCTTTGCCTCGGACACCGATGGCATCCATGAAGCCGCGTGTCGCCAATCGGCCGTGGCGCGAACCCGGCCCCTCGGCGCTTCGACCGGCGAAAAATCAGAGTGCGAAGCGCAAGCCTGCGAAGAAAGAGGCCGTTGCCGAAAAGCCCGAGGGGCCGGCCGAGCCCAAGGCTTGCCAGCTGGAGGATTATGACGCAGTTCGCCGCGCATTCAGCATGCCTACAGGCTGCCACGGCTAGGCGAGATTTGCTGGCGGGGCATGACGGCGCGGCTTCGGCCGAATAGGCCTCTCTATTCGCGTTCCCCTTCGCGCTAAAACACTTTAAGGTGCCCCTCGCTTCGCATCTGTCGAAGTAAAATACATGATCAATATCAAAGGCTTGGCGCCGCGCCGTGCCTTTGGAGGGTAGTTTGACGCGCTATATTTCGACACGGGGGGAGGCCCCCGTCCTTGGTTTCTGCGATGTGATGCTGACCGGGCTTGCCCGCGACGGCGGCCTCTACGTGCCGGAGGTCTGGCCGCAGCTCTCGCATGAGACCATCGCCTCCTTCTTCGGCCGGCCCTATTGGGAGGTCGCGGTCGACGTGATCAAGCCGTTTGCCGCGGGCGAAATCTCCGACGCGGATCTCGGCCGCATGGCGAACGAGGCCTACGCGACGTTCCGTCATCCTGCCGTGGTGCCGCTCGACCAGGTCGGGCCCAATCAATTCGTGCTGGAACTGTTCCACGGCCCGACGCTGGCGTTCAAGGACGTCGCGATGCAGCTGATCTCGCGGCTGATGGATCACGTGCTGGCAAAGCGCAACCGGCGTACCACCATCGTGGTCGCGACCTCGGGCGACACCGGTGGCGCCGCGGTCGATGCGTTTGCCGGCCTCGACAATGTCGATTTGGTCGTGCTGTTCCCGAATGGGCGGATCTCCGACGTGCAGCGCCGGATGATGACGACAACGGGCGCCTCCAACGTGCATGCGCTGGCGATCGAAGGCACCTTCGACGATTGCCAGGCAATCGTGAAGGCGATATTCAACCATCACGGCTTTCGCGACGCAGTCGCGCTGTCCGGCGTCAACTCGATCAACTGGGCGCGCATCGTCGCGCAGGTGGTGTACTACTTCACGTCAGCGGTGGCGCTCGGCGCGCCCGCGCGCGCGGTCGACTTCACGGTGCCCACCGGAAATTTCGGCGATATCTTTGCGGGCTACGTCGCCAAGAAGATGGGCCTGCCGATCCGCTGGCTGCGGATCGCCTCCAACGTCAACGACATCCTGCCGCGCACGCTCAAGACCGGCATCTACGAGGTGAAGGAGGTTCATGCCTCCGCCTCGCCCTCGATGGACATCCAGGTATCCTCGAATTTCGAGCGGCTGCTGTTCGAGGCCAGCCGCCGCGACGCCGACAGCGTCCGCCGGCTGATGGCCTCGCTGAAGCAGTCCGGGCGTTTTGTGCTGCCCGACGCGATGCTCGCCGCCATCCGTGAGGAATTCGACGCCGGACGTGCCGACGAGACCGAGACGGCGGCCGCGATCCGCGCCGCCTGGCGCGAGGCCGGCGATCTCATCGACCCTCATACCGCGGTGGCGATGGCGGTGGCCGATCGCGACACCTCCGATTCGAAGCTGCCCAACATCGTGCTGTCGACCGCGCATCCGGCCAAGTTCCCGGATGCGGTGGAAGCCGCCTGCGGGGTGCGGCCGCAACTGCCGGCATGGCTCGATGGCCTGATGACCAAATCCGAACACATCACGGTGATGAAAAACGATTCAACAGAGGTTGAGAGATTCGTGCGCTCGGTGAGCCGTGCCGCGAAGCAGGGAGTTGCCGGATGAGCGTTGACGTAACCAAGCTGCCGTCCGGTCTGACCATCGTCACCGACACCATGCCGCACCTGGAAACAGCGGCGCTCGGCGTCTGGGCCGGGGTCGGCGGCCGCGACGAGAAGCCCAACGAGCACGGCATCTCGCATCTATTGGAACACATGGCCTTCAAGGGTACGACGAAGCGTTCGTCCCGCGAGATCGTGGAGGAAATCGAGGCGGTCGGCGGTGATCTCAACGCCGGCACCTCGACCGAGACAACGGCCTATTATGCGCGGGTGATGAAGGCAGACGTGCCGCTGGCGCTCGACGTGCTGTCCGACATTCTCGCCAATCCGTCATTCGTGCCGGACGAGCTCGAACGCGAGAAGAGCGTGATCGTGCAGGAAATCGGCGCGGCGCAGGATACCCCTGACGACGTCGTGTTCGAGCATCTCAACGAGCTCTGTTTTCCCGATCAGCCGATGGGCCGTTCGCTGCTCGGCACCGCAAAGACCCTGAAGACGTTCGATCGCGACATGCTGCGCGGCTATCTCTCCACGCATTATCGCGGGCCCGACATGGTGGTGGCCGCCGCCGGCGCCGTCGACCACAAGCGCGTGGTCGAGGATGTGACGCAGAAATTCGCCAGCTTCGACGCCACGCCGGCGCCGAAGCCGCAAGTAGCGATGTTCGGCCAGGGTGGCTCGCGCGTGGTGCATCGTGACCTCGAACAGGCGCATCTGACGCTGGCGCTCGAAGGCGTGCCGCAGAGCGACCTGTCGCTGTTCTCGCTGCAGGTGTTCACCAACACGCTCGGCGGCGGAATGTCGTCGCGGCTGTTCCAGGAAGTGCGCGAGAAGCGCGGCCTGTGCTACTCGATCTATACGTTCCACGCGCCCTATGCCGACACCGGCTTTTTCGGCCTCTATACCGGCACTGATCCCGCCGATGCGCCCGAGATGATGGAAGTGATCGTCGACGTCATCAACGATGCCGTCGAAACCCTGACCGAAGCCGAGATCGCGCGCGCCAAGGCGCAGATGAAGGCCGGGCTTTTGATGGCGCTGGAAAGCTGCTCTTCGCGCGCCGAACAGCTGGCGCGGCACATTCTGGCTTATGGACGCCCGCTGACGGTGGAAGAGCTGGTGGCGCGGATCGATGCGGTCAGCGTCGAATCGACCCGCAATGCCGCGCGCGCGCTCCTGTCGCGCAGCCGGCCGGCGGTGGTGGCGCTCGGCACCGGCAGGGGTCTGGACACGGCGGTGTCTTTTGCGGAAGGATTGACCCGTTCGAAGGCGAAGACGCTGCTGCATTAGTACGCGATCGGGAGAACTGGTGCCGGTCTTCCGCGAAGATCGTGCGCCAATGATGTGAGGGGCGTGGGGAGTTACGGCATGGCCCTGTTTCGTTTGCCATCCAGCGGACCGGCCGCGCTGATGCCGCGCGGCCACGGCCTGCTGCTGCGCGCGCCACAGATGGCGGATTTCGCGCAATGGGCGCAATTGCGGGAAAGCAGCCGCGCCTACCTGACGCCGTGGGAGCCGATCTGGCCGTCGGACGATCTCACCCGCGCCGGGTTCCGCCGCCGCCTGCGCCGCTACGCCGAGGATATCGCAGCCGACCGCTCGTATCCGTTCATCATCTTCCGGGAAGCGGACGGCACCATGATCGGCGGCATTACGCTCGCCAATGTCCGCCGCGGCATCGTGCAGGCCGGCACGATCGGCTACTGGGTCGGCGAGCCCCATGCCGGCCGCAGCTACATGACGACGGCGCTGCGCGTTCTGCTGCCGACGCTGTTCGGCGAACTCAATCTGCACCGCATTGAGGCCGCCTGTATCCCCACCAACCGGCCGTCGATCCGGGTGCTGGAGAAGTGCGGCTTCACCCGTGAAGGACTGGCGCGGCGCTATCTCTGCATCAATGGCGTCTGGCAGGACCATCTGCTGTTCGGCCTGCTGCATGAGGATTTCCGCGGCTGAAGCCCCGATCTGTTCGACTTTTGGGTGCCTTGGGTTCGCCGCCATTGGGCTGTTATAAGGCCGCCGGAACAAGGACGTGGACGAAGGGATGTCAGGGACGTCGCATGGGTGACAATCGTTTCGCCAAGGGCTTGATCGCGGCTGCGGTCGCGGGCGGGATGGCCTGCCTGGTGGCTGCGCCGGTGTCAGCGCAATCGCTGACCGACCGCTTCAAGAGCCTGTTTGGCGGCAAGTCGGAAGAGGCGGCTCCAGCCGCTCCCGGCGCGGCGGCCGGGCAGGACACCGGCGATCTGACCTGTCCGCCGGTCACGGTCCGGGCCGGCGCGGGGACCTATGCGGTGGCGCCGCCCGGCAAACAGCCGGTCGGCAACGATCTGCGCTTTCAGGCCACGATCTCCAAGATGGCGCGCGAGTGCAACCTCGACGGCGGGGTGATCACCGCGCGGATAGGCATTCAGGGCCGGGTCATTGCGGGTCCTGCCGGCGCTCCGCCTTCCGTACAGGTTCCGATTCGCGTCGCAGTGGTGCAGGGCGGCGTTTCCGAAAAGACAATCGCCACCAAAGCCTACCAGACCACGGTCGCCATGACGGAAGGCGGCAGCGAGCCGTTCACGCTGGTAATCGAAGACCTGACCTATCCAGCGCCATCCTCCGGGGCGGTCGGCGACACCTACGTGTTCTACATCGGCTTCGACCCGCAGGCCTTGAAGCCCGAGCGCCCCGCGCCGCGCCGGAAATAGCAGGCAACAAAAAAAGCCGGCGCGATCGTCTCGCGCCGGCTTTTGCTTGGTCTGTTGAAGCCTCAGTTCAACTCGTCAGTTCAGCTTGGAGCGAACTTCGGCAATCCCCTTGGCGAGCAGGTCGTCGGCGACCGAGCCCTTGACCGACTGCGACAGAATGGTCGAGGCGGCCGAGACCGCGGCGTTGGCGGCGGCGGCGCGAACGTCGGCCAGCGCCTGGGCTTCGGCGAGGGCGATCTTGCTTTCGGCGGTCTTGGTGCGACGGGCGACGAAGTCTTCCATCTTGGCCTTGGTCTCGGTCGCGACCCGCTCGGCTTCGGCCTTGGCGTTCGCGATGATCTCCTCGGCCTCGCGTTCGGCGCTGCTACGCTTGGCCTTGTATTCGGCCAGCAGCTTGGCGGCGTCTTCCTTCAGCCGCCGCGCCTCGTCGAGTTCGGCCTTGATGCGCTCGGCGCGGTGGTCGAGCGCGGTCAGCACCGTCTTGTGGATGCCGAGATAGGCAAACAGCACCATCAGAAGGATAAAGGCAATTGCTACCCAGGTTTCCGGTTGAGCGAACATAGCCTATCCCTTCAACGACGCGTCGACGGCGCTGTTCACCGCCTTGCTGTCGGGCAGTACGCCGGTGAGACGCTGCACGATCGCACCGGCCGCATCCGTGGCGATGCCGCGAACATTGCTCATCGCAGTCTCGCGGGTCGCCGCGATCTGCTTTTCGGCGGCGGCAAGCTTGGCGTTGAGCTGGTCTTCCAGCGTCTTGCGCTCGGCTTCCGAGGTCGCATTCAGCTTCTCGCGGGTCTCGTTGCCGATCGCCTGCGCCCGGGAGCGCGCATCGGCGAGATCCTTCTCATATGCCTTCAGCGCAGCGTCGGACTCGTCCTTCAGCTTCTGCGCCTGTGCCAGATCGCCCTCGATGGCGTTCTGGCGCGCATCGATCACGCTTCCGACCCGCGGCAGCGCAATGCGCGACACGATCAGATAGAGCGCGACGAACGCGATGGCGAGCGACACCAGCTGCGAAGCAAACGTGCTCGACTCGAACGGAGGGAAGCCTCCGCCGTGTCCGCCGTCTGCTCCGGTGTGGGCGCCGGTACCATGACCTTTTTCAGCCACGGAATTCTCCTGTTGCTGTCAGGCGCGCCGCCCGGAGGCGGCGCGGGAGGGTGCAGCTCAGAGCGGAACGAACAGCAGCAGCAGCGCGATCAGCAGCGAGAAAATGCCGAGCGCTTCGGTCACGGCGAAGCCGAAGATCAGGTTGCCGAACTGGCCCTGGGCTGCAGAAGGATTGCGCACCGCAGCGGCGAGGTAGTTGCCGAAGATGATGCCCACGCCGACGCCCGCGCCGCCCATGCCGATGCATGCGATGCCCGCGCCGATTAGTTTTGCTGCTGCCGGTTCCATTTTCTAGAGCTCCTTGAGAGGTAAGACGAAGTGTGGGTGGAAATTCCCCGGACCGCTTAGTGTCCCGGATGAATGGCGTCGTTGAGGTAGATGCAGGTCAGGATCGCGAAGACGTAGGCCTGCAGGAACGCGACCAGCAGTTCGAGCGCGGTCAGCGCGACGGTGAGCGCCAGCGGCAATATGCCGCCGAACCAGCCGATGGCGCCCAGCGAGACGCCGAGCATGGCGACGAAGCCCGCGAACACCTTCAGCGCGATATGGCCGGCCAGCATGTTGGCGAACAGACGCACGCTGTGCGAAACCGGTCGCAGGAAGAACGACAGGATTTCGATGAACATGACCAGCGGCAGGATGTAGCCGGGAACGCCGTGCGGCACGAAAATGCTGAAGAACTTCAGGCCGTTCTTGTAGACGCCGTAGATCAGCACCGTGAAGAAGACCAGGAGCGCCAGGGCGGCGGTGACGATGATGTGGCTGGAAACCGTGAACGTGTAGGGAATGATGCCGATCAGGTTCGAGACGCAGATGAACATGAACAGCGAGAAGATCAGCGGGAAGAACTTCATGCCTTCCGCGCCGGCGGTAGAGCGGATCGTCGAGGCGACGAACTCGTAGGAGATTTCCGCGATCGACTGCATCCGCCCCGGGACCAGCTGTCCTCTCGCCATGCTGCCGATCATCAGCAGCGAGATCACCGCCACGGTGATGAACATGTAGAGCGACGAGTTGGTGAAGGCGATCGTGTGGTTGCCGATTTGGCCGATCGTGAAGAGGGGCTCGATATTGAACTGGTGGATCGGGTCGATTTTCATCCGCGCGGCTCTTTATCCACCGGCCTGGCCGGCAATCGAATTTCAAATGTCGTGACTTCCCGTCGATGCTCAGCGTTTGCGGGAAGCTACGCCTGCAGACCTCACCACGTTGACCACGCCGGCGGTGAAGCCAAGCAGCAGAAACACGATGAGACCGAACGGCGATGTCGACAGCCAACGGTCGACTCCCCAGCCAATCGCCGCCCCGACGACAACGCCCGCGACCAATTCCGAGGAGAGGCGGAAACCCAGCGCCATTGCAGATGTTCTGGCAGCCGTGTCGCCGCTTTCAGTTCCGGATTGATCAGTCCTGAGTTTCCGGCTGTCGCGAATTTCGGACAGACGGTGATCGAGACTTCCGAGCCTTGCGGAAAGCGCAGCTTCGTCAGACGACGAATGATCGCTATTTCCACTTGCGTTGTCGTTCTTGTCTTTGGCCATGACCAAGACACTAAACGATGCTGCGGTTGATGGAAATTGCGCCCGTCACCCTTGAAAGCCGCGCGGACCATACTTACCGCGTCTGATCAAGTCAAGATTGCGCCGTAGCCAGTTAGTGCGTTGATTTGACACGATTTATTTTCGTGCTGTCAGCAACCCCTTCTACCTGTCATCGCAGTGCAACAGCTGGCGCGACATCGTTCGATCTTGCGTGGATTTCGCCGACCTGTTGGGATGCCCCAAACTAACCTCGAATCCCGCTTCCCGGAGAGCGCATGCCACGCCAGGTCGATTACTATTTCTCGTTTCAATCGCCGTGGGCCTATATCGGACATAGAGCCTTTCGTGAGCTCGTAAGTACTTATGAACTCAGGGTGAATTACAAGCCCGTGGTGCTGGTCGACCTGTTCTCGGAAACCGGCGGATTGCCGCTGATGAAACGCCATCCGGTGCGGCAGCGCTACCGGATGGTCGAACTGCAGCGCTGGCGCGACAAGCGCGGCCTGAACTTTCACCTGCAGCCGGCGCACTGGCCGTTCAATGCACGGCTCGCCGATGGCGTCGTGATCGCGGCGGTCGAGGCCGGCCTCGATCCCGAACGATATCTGCAGCGGGGCTTTGCCGGCGTCTGGGAAAACCAGCTCAATCTGGCCGATCCCGCAACGATCGTGAAACTGGCCGACGAATCCGGGCTGCCCGGAAAGCAGTTGGTGGAGCGATCGGGCGCGGAGGAAATCAGCGCGGCCTATGAGCAGAACCGGCAGGATGCGCTGGACGCCGACGTGTTCGGATCGCCGGTCTATGTGCTCGATGGCGAGGTTTTCTGGGGACAGGACCGCATCGAATTGCTGGCCGATGCGTTGAAGTCCGGCCGCGGGCCCTATAGCTCCAAGGTCTAGCGAAGGAGCAGGAGCGCGTGATCGTGCTCTACGCGCCTTGAAAGCGCCCCGGCGGTTGAGGAAACCGCTATTGTCCGGAGGCGGGAACAAGCCCATGCGCACAGCAAAATCATCCTCGATATCCGCAGCCATTCTTATGCTCGCCCTGACCTTCGCGTGCGCCGTTCCTGCGCTCGCAGGCCCGATGCCGGAGACGGAGAACGGCCGTTACGCGCTGTCGCCGGCCGGCGATGGCGTGCTTCGGCTCGATACCAGAACCGGCGCGGTGTCGACCTGCAACAATTCGGGCGCAGGCTGGGCCTGCTACGCTGTGCCCGATGAACGCGCGGCGATGGATTCCGAAATTGGCCGGCTGCAGGCCGACAACGAACGGCTCAAGGCCGACAATGAAAAGCTGAAGAAGGAACTCGCCGAGCGCGAGCCGACCGTGTCCGGCAAGATCGAGGAGCCGCTGCCGAAATCCGACTCGCTCAAGAAGAGCGAGCCGAAGGTGGCCGAGGGCGAGCGCAAGATCGAAATTCCGCTGCCGAGCGACCGCGACATGGATCGCGTGATGTCGTTCCTGGAGCAGGCGTGGCGGCGATTGATCGAGATGGCCAACCGGCTGCAGCGGGACGCCAACAGCAGCAAGATTTGACGCGGCGGCTTTTTCTCCGTCGTCCCGGTTTCGTTTGTCGTCCCGGCGAAGGCCGGGACGCATCATCACCGCTGTCGGTTGTTTGCAAATAGTATCGACCGATCGGCTGAAATCGAAAAGCCGCGGCGTATGGGTCCCGGCCTTCGCCGGGACGACGGAGAGAGTTCAATGACTTCACAAAAATCCATCTCCCGCACCGCTCCTTCCGTTGTCGCCGCCACCTCCGTCGTGTCCTCGCTGCTGACCGTGCAGACGTCTGGCACGGGCTTCACCGACCTCACTGCCGAGGTCGCCAAATTCGTGGCGGAGGCGCGGGCGCGCGAAGGCGCAGTGACGCTGTTCATCCGCCATACCTCGGCGTCGCTGACGATCCAGGAGAACGCCGATCCGACCGTGCTCGTCGACCTGACGACGGCACTGAACCGGCTCGCACCCGAGAATGCCGGATGGCGCCACGACACCGAGGGGCCGGACGACATGCCGGCGCATATCAAGACCATGCTCACCGCAACCTCGCTGCATGTCCCCGTGCTGGGCGATGCGCTGGTGTTGGGAACGTGGCAGGCGATCTACCTCGTCGAACATCGCGCGCGGCCGCACCGGCGGGAGATCGTGCTGCAATTCGTCGGCGCCACGGAGTGAGACGTGTAAAACAAAGCCGGCCGCGAATGGCTTCGCGGCCGGCTTGTTTGCAAGGGCAGGCGCTACTCGCACCCACCAGGTCTACTTGGTGATGTCGACGTCCTTGGTCTCGGGCAGGAAGAAGAACCCGACGACGACGGTGATCGACGCGAAGATGATCGGGTACCAGAGGCCGGCGTAGATATCGCCGGTCGAGGCCACGATCGCGAAGGCGGTCGCCGGCAACAACCCGCCGAACCAGCCGTTGCCGATGTGATACGGCAGCGACATCGAGGTGTAGCGGATCTTGGTCGGGAACAGTTCGACCAGCATCGCCGCGATCGGCCCGTAGACCATGGTGACGAAGAGCACCAGGATGAACAGCAGTCCGATAACGGCAGCGACCTGCGGACGGAAGACGTCGAACGGATGCGACATCTTCACGATCTGGGCGTCGCCGGCCTTCGGGTAGCCAGCAGCCTGCACCGCCGCCAGCACCTGCGGGTTCGATGCCGCTGCCGTGTAAGGCACATCGTTGCCATTGACGACGACCTTCACCCCGGAGCCTGCCGCGCCATAGCTGGTCGAGTACTTGACCGATTGCTGCGAGAGGTAGGCGCGGGCGGTATCGCATGGCGCCGTGAAGACACGGGTGCCGACCGGGTTGAACAGGTCGCCGCAGCCCTTCGGATCGGCGACCACCTCGACCTTGACCGTCTCGATGGCCTTCTCCAGCGCCGGGTTGGCATTGGTGGTGATCATCTTGAAGATCGGGAAGAAGGTCAGCGCCGCGATCAGGCAGCCGCCCAGGATGATCGGCTTGCGGCCGATCTTGTCGGACAGGATGCCGAACACGATGAAGAAGCCGGTGCCGAGCAGCAGCGACCAGGCGATCAAGAGGTTGGCGGTATAGCCGTCGACCTTCAGGATCGATTGCAGGAAGAACAGCGCGTAGAACTGGCCGGTGTACCAGACGACGCCCTGGCCCATCACGCCGCCGATCAGGGCGATCAGGACGAGCTTGGCGTTGCTCCAGTTGGCGAAGGCTTCGGTCAGCGGCGCCTTGGAGCCCTTGCCTTCCTCCTTCATCCTCTGGAAAACCGGTGATTCATTCAGCTTGAGCCGGATGACGACGGACACGCCGAGCAGCACCACCGAGAGCAGGAACGGAATGCGCCAGCCCCATGCGGCGAATTCAGCCTCGCCGAGGATCGTTCGGGTGAACAGGATCACCAGCAACGACAGGAACAGGCCGAGCGTTGCCGTGGTCTGGATGAATGACGTGTAGTAGCCGCGCTTGCCGTGCGGCGCGTGCTCGGCCACGTAGGTCGCGGCTCCGCCGTACTCGCCGCCGAGCGCGAGGCCCTGCAGCAGGCGCAGACCGATCAGGATGATCGGCGCGGCGATACCGATGGTGGCGGCGTTGGGCAGCAGGCCGACGATGAATGTCGACAGGCCCATGATCAGGATGGTGACGAGGAAGGTGTATTTGCGCCCGACGATGTCGCCGACACGCCCGAACACGATCGCGCCGAACGGGCGCACCAGGAAGCCCGCGGCAAACGCCAGCAGCGCGAAGATGTCGCGGGTGGCCGGCGGATAGGCCGAGAAGAACTGTGCGCCGATGATGCCGGCGAGCGACCCGTAAAGGTAAAAGTCGTACCATTCGAAAACGGTGCCAAGCGAAGATGCGAAGATGACGAAGCGTTCGTCCTTCGTCATCCCCTTGGACTTGCCGGACGTAACAGCCATTGTGGACATTTTGAATCGCTCCCCATTGTTCTTGATGTCGAATTTGTGTTCGCGTCATATCGACGCGCAAAATTCCACGGTCTCCCCCTACATGCTCGGAAAGCGCGGCCAAATAGTACTTTCGGCTTGACGTGGATACCCGACGTCTCGCGCATCGGGACGAGGTCGATCGCCGCGCAGAATCGGCCCAGGAGGATGAAAGCGAAAACGCGTTATCGCGTAACGACGTAGCTACGGAGAAGTCGCCGCACTCTGATCCGGAATGGCGATTTTGTTCGGCGCGTCCGTCTAGACTAAAGTCCTAAGGGCCGGCGAGTGAAAAAAGCAGCGCGATGGTCAACATCACGATGGATATCAGCGCGGTCCACTGCGCAAACTGCAGATAGATGTCCCGCATCAGGACGGAAATCGTCTGCTGCGCGTAGGCCTGGGGCGGGCGGCGCTCTTTGGGAAGGTAGAGCCACATTTCGGTCCGGCGATGATCCTTGGTTCGGGCTTCATGCGCTTTCAGCATCAGGACAAGCGTCATCACGATCGTCAGGAAACCTCCCGCCTGGAAGGCCGAACGCGGAAGAAAGGACAATGCGATCATCACGCAGAAGATGGCGAGTGATGCAAACCCGCAGGCGCGCAGCACGGTTTCATAGGCAATCCGGCGCATCTCTTCCATGACCCGCCACGCTCCGGTCGTTTCGTAAAATTCGGAGGCGGAGCGTAGCGCCAAGGTTTCATGCCCTCAACACTGGAACCGGGGTGTCAGAGGCCGATCTTGAGAAAGTTACCGGCCGCCGGCAGGGCCAGCAGCGCGGTTGCGGCGAGCCAGATCCAGAGCGAAACGTCGGTCGATTCCGAGGCGCCGGTGGCCCGCTCGTAGAGCGCCGCCGGAATTCCGCCCAGGATGACCGTGGCGGTCGACACCATCAGCGACGCGAACATCAGCGTCAGCGACAGGCTGCCGAACAGCAAGGGGCTGGCAAACGACTGCACATACAGCAGCGCGAAGATAAGCCAGAGCTGGTTGAAGATGCCGTTGATCATTCCGAAGAATGCGATGCCGACGAAATAGAAAGTCTTGTTCATGGTGCCGCTCCGGAAACCCGCGGGGCGAGGTTCAACAGCAGCAGCGTGTAGTGAAGGATGACGCGCAGCCAGAACATCCAGACGAAGCCGAACAGCCACACCACGGCGGGAGCCGTGACCTTCGGAGTTACAACCGAGATGACGGCGATCACGGGGTCGGTGATCCGGCAGAAGAATCGCCAGATGTAATTCGGCGAATCCGCATCGACCATCAGGCCGAGCAGGAACCGGCCAAGCATCGTGTACATCAGCGCCGCAAGTATGAAGTTCGGCAGGTGGAAGTACCAGTAGGCGATCAGTGAAGCTGTATTGTCCAAATTCGACTCCTGCAGTGCTTCAGCGATCGGCAAACCGGGCAGCGAGGGCGGGATCCTGACTTCGCACGACAATGGCAAGCGCGGACTTTTCCGGCAAGCGACGTCATCGCTTCATCCCAACAAAACGGGGCCCCAAGGGGCCCCGCTTGTCGATACGTGTCGCCGTGCTCTCAGGCTGTCTTCTCTTCGAGCACCGTTCGGCCCCGCGGCTTCCGGATGTCGTCGACATAGGCCTGCATTTCGGCAGAGGGCTCCTTGCCCAGCTTGCTGACGATATAGATGACGGCAAAGCCGAGCGGCGCTCCCAACAACCCGCAGGCGATGTTGGTGAGGTTGAACCAGCCGACCTTGTTGGCGAGCGGGTGGGCCAGCGTCGGGAAGCTCTCCATGGCATTTGGCAATGCCATGGCCTTCGCGATGTCGACCAGCGGTGCGCCGGTTACCGGGTTCAGCAGTGAGGTCATGCCGAAATACTTCACGCCCATCCCCGGGAAGTATCGGGTCGTGACGAGGTAGAACAGGCACAGCCCGAAGCCGGCAATGATGCCGCATATCGCGCCCGTTGCCGTCGCCCGCTTCCACCAGACGCCCATCACGAGCGCCGGGAAGTTGCCGGCCATGGCAAGCGAGAACGCCCAGCCGACCATCGCCAGGATGTCGGCCGGCTTGGTTGCCGCCGTCGCAGCCGCGACCACGGCGACGATCAACAGCAGCACGCGGGCGATCATCAGCCGGCGCACGGTCGGCGCGTTGGGGTCGATCATCTTGTAGTAGACGTCGTGCGACAACGCGTTGGCGATGGCGAGCAGCAGCCCGTCTGCGGTGGACAGCGCGGCAGCGAGGCCGCCAGCGGCGACCAGGCCCGAGATCACGTACGGAAGGCCCGCGATCTCCGGGGTGGAGAGCACGATCACGTCCGTGTTGATCACGAAGTCCTGCAGCCGGACCACGCCAGGATGGCCGGCGACGGCCTTGCACGCCGCGATAACGGCATCGATGCTGGCCGCGTTCTTGCCGCAGATCTGGATCAGCCCGAGTTCGCCCCAGTTGAAGAGCCAGGGACGAATGGCGGTCAGATCCCGTCCGATGATGTTGGTGTACACCTCCAGCTTCGAGAACGCCGCGTAGGCCGGCGCCGAGAAGTACAGCAGGAAGATGAACAGCAGCGACCACGCGACGGACTGGCGTGCCTCACGCACCGAGGGGGTGGTGAAGTAGCGCATCAGGATGTGCGGCAGCGAGGCGGTGCCGACCATCATGCACATGATGATGGCGAAGAAGTTCAGCGGCGTGTAGTTGATGAACGGCTGGATGTGCGGCTTCAGCGCAGCCACGCTGGCGAGGCCGGCCGACAGCATTTGCTGCTCGCGCGCCGTGATGTCCGCGATTGCCTGTCCGTAGGTAAGTTGCGGAATCGGCAATCCATACTTCATGGTGGACAGGATCACGATCGGCGTCAGGTAGGCGATGATCAGCACGATGTACTGCGCCACCTGCGTCCAGGTCACCGCCCGCATACCGCCCAGCATCGAGCAGACCAGGATGCCGACCAGTCCGGCGAAGACCGCCAGTTCGAACTGCATCCCGAGGAAGCGCGAGGCGATCAGCCCGGTGCCGTAGATCTGCGCCGTCACGTAGGTGAAGGAGCAGGCCACCAGCACGATCACGCCGAGCGCGCGGGCAAAATTGCCGCCGTACCTGAACGCCAGGAAGTCGGGCACCGTATAGGCGCCGAACTTTCGCAGGTACGGCCCGATCAGGATCGACACCAGCACGAAGCCGCCGGTCCATCCGAGCACCCATGCGAGGCCGTCGTAGCCGAGCAGGAACAGCGTGCCGGCCATGCCGACGAACGACGCCGCTGACATCCAGTCAGCGCCGGTCGCCATGCCATTGTAGAACGCCGGCACGCTGCGGCCGGCGACGTAGTATTCCGAGACCTGTGCCGTTCGCGACAGGACGCCGATGATGGCGTAGACGGCCAGCGTGAAGAATACGAACAGGTAACCGAGAATCTTGTTCGGAACCCCCATCTGCTCGAGCACTGCGAGCAAGATGACGAAGGCGAGAAAGCCTCCGGTATAGAAGCCGTAGACCCGCCCCAGGTTGTTGAGAAAGTCCGAACTGCCTGCAGATTTGGTAGCCATATCCGTTCCCCCTCAATCTTCCTCGGCAAAGCCGAATTCGCGGTCGATCTTGTCCTGCTGCCTCGCGAACAGGAACAGCATGACCACGAACACGATGAGCGAGCCCTGCGCGGCCATGTAGAAGCCGAGCGGGAAGCCGACGATGGGTATCGTTATCTTGTTGAGGGGCACCACGAACATGTGGATCAGGAAGCCGAAAAAGAACCACACGGCCAGATGGGTGAACATCAGGCGTGAGGTCTTCGCCCAGTGGGCTTCTTCTCGCTGCTTCAGGTCTCTGGAATCAGGCATGGGCTGCATTTCCTCTCAAGGTCCCGGCGAATGCGCCGGGCAAAATTGATCGAGGGGAATGCAATCCCATCAATGCGGCGCCCCCTCAGTGCCGCGACTTCAACCGGTCTTGCGCCGATTTGGAGTCAACGAAGGGTAGCATTGGATTCGGTTCCACCTCGATAATACTTTGGGCGCAAAAGTATGCTGCAACTGCTAAGAGCGTTGCGGCCTCACGCATGCGTGCGGACTTGGCAAACGCCGGATAGACTGTCGAACTGGCCCGGTCCATTTTGGCAGGAAAGATCGCGATGAAGTTGTTCGAGAAGTTGTTTCGTCCGCGTCCGCCGATTCGCGACCTCGCGGCGCTTGCTGACTTCATCGACGCGCAGTCGGCCTTCATCGTGCAAAAGGGAATCTACGAATATTCCCGAGCGCGGGCAGGCCATTACGCCAAGGTGCTGTTTGCCGAAAAGGATTTCGCCGAGGCCGTCGAGCGCGCCCGCTGGCAAGCCTTTCCGCTCGGTCTGGCAATGGTGGGCGAAATGGTCGAGGGCGCGTTGGCCTCCCAGCTCGGACTGCCACGCCGCGAAACGCTCGACCGGCTGATACCCGTCGTGCTTTCGGTCCTTGACCGCTATCCCGTTCCGCCATCGATCGGCGAGGAGGCGTGGCTTGTGGCGCGCAACGAACTGGCGCATCGGCTCGATCTGGCCGGAGGACACGCACCCAAAAGGGTGATGGATATTCCCGAGCCCGTCGCGGAAGCGTATTTCGCGATGATGCCGATCCACGAAAAGCTGCGCGGCCGGGATTTTCAGACCACGCGCAATTATCTCCGCGTCAGCCTCTGCAATATCTACGACGAATTGATCTCGCGCATGGACAAGGTGGCGCTGCGACGGGCATTGGCCACGGATGCGGTTGCCTGACGTTTTCCATTGATTGCGTTTCTGCCGCCAGGGGGAAGCGATGAAGAGCACGGGCGGCGTGGCGCCGCTTCTATCGATCGACGCCGTCGTCATCGATACCGAGACCACCGGGCTCGATCCGCGCAAGGCGCGGGTGATCGAACTCGCCGGCGTGCGATTGCAGGCCGGAAAGCTGGAGGACGGCGGCCAGTTTCGTCAACTGCTGCGGCCGGCCGATGATCCGATCCCGGCCGAGACAACGCGTATCCATGGCATCGACAACGCCATGGTCGCGGAAGCGCCGATGTTTGCCGACGTCTGGCCGCGCTTTGATGCGTATCTCGGCCAGGCCGTGGTGATCGGACATACCGTCGGCTTCGACCTTGCCATGCTGAAGCGCGAATGCGACCTGGCCGGCCTGCCATGGGTTCGGCCGCGCACGCTCGATACCCGGCTGCTGGCGCAGATCGCCGCGCCGGAACTGGCCGGCTACGCGCTTGAGAAGCTCGCCGCCTGGCTTGGTGTCGATGTCGTCGAGCGCCATTCCGCGCTCGGCGATGCGGCAACCACGGCGCGGGTATTCCTGGCGCTGGTGCCGAAGCTGCGCGACCGCGGCATCCGCACCGTTGCCGAGGCCGAGCGCGCCTGTCTTGCCCTCACTTCCGTACTCGACGATCAGGCGCGGAGCGGCTGGATCGAGGCCGTCGAAGCGCCGGCGCGGGCCGATGCGGAGCGGACGCTGAGGCGCTTCGACAGCTATGCCTACCGGCATCGCAATCGCGACATCATGCGCAAGCCACCGGTCTTCGTGGAGCCCGGCACGTCGGTTCACGCCGCACTGGTGCGTCTCTCCACCGAGCGAATATCGGCCGTCTATGTCGGGCCGGATGCCGCTTCCGGGAATCTCAGGGCTGCGGACGTCGGCATCGTGACCGAGCGCGACCTGCTGCGCGCGATCGCAAGGTCCGGCGCGGCCGCGCTCGACGTGCCGGTCGGGCAGATCATGAGCAAGCCGCTTGCTGCGGTCCCGGCGGACGCCTTCGTCTATCGCGCCATTGGCCGCATGAACCGCCTCAAGACCCGCCATCTCGGCGTTATCGACGAATCCGGCAGCGTGGTCGGTGCGTTGTCTGCGCGTGACCTGCTTCGTCTGCGCGCAAGCGAGGCGATATCGCTCGGCGACGAGATCGACGACGCGGCCGATGCACAGGCGCTGGCGCTGGCATGGGCGAAGCTGCCTCAGGTTTCGGAATCACTGCGGGCGGAGAGTCTCTCAGGCCGGGATATTGCGGAAGTCATTTCCCGCGAACTCGGCGCACTCACCCGACAGGCCACGGTGATCGCGGAGCGGATCATGCGGGAGCGGGGCGAGGGCGAGCCGCCATGCCGTTACGCCATGATCGTTCTTGGATCGGCCGGCCGCGGCGAAAGCCTGCTGGCCATGGACCAGGACAATGCCCTGATATTCGAACGCGGCGAGCCTGATGGCAGCGAGGATTGCTGGTTCGCGGCATTCGGAGCTTTGGTCGCAGATATCCTCCACGAAGTCGGGGTGCCGTACTGCAGGGGCGGGGTCATGGCGAAGAACGCGCCCTGGCGAGGCTCGGTCGCAACCTGGCAGAGCCGCATCGATCACTGGATCGCGCGATCGAATCCGAGCGACCTGCTTTCCGTTGACATCTTCTTCGATCAGCGCGCCGTCTGCGGCGACGGCAGCCTCGCCGTTGCCGTGCGGCAGGCCGCCTTTGCCGCAGCCGAGGGGCAGGCCGCGTTCGCCAAGCTTCTGGTCGAGGGGATCAGCGTTCCCAGGAGCGTGGGATTTTTTGGTGGCATCCGCACCGATAATGGCCGCATCGATCTGAAGCGGTCCGGGCTGTTCAGCGTGGTTTCGGCTGCGCGCGCCATGGCGATCCGCTACGGCGTGATGGAACGGTCGACGCCGGCCCGGCTCGCCGGCGTGAAAGCGTTGCTTCAGGCCAGCGCAGCGGATCTGGACGCGGTGGGCGAAGCGCATGGCGTCTTTCTCGATCTGATCCTGTCGCAGCAGATCGAGGACATCTCCCACGGCACATCGCCTTCCAATGCGGTGGTGGTGAAGCGGCTGTCGGCCCGCGACCAGGAGCGTCTGCGCTTGTCGCTCGAAGCGGTGGCATGCGTCGACCAACTGGTCCGCGATGTCCTGTTCAAGGGTTGAGGTTCGCTGTGCCGTTGTGCGATGCACAAGAGTGGGGTTAACCGCTTCTGCGCAAGGCGATATTTGCGCCTTGCATGCGGCGGCCGGGCGGGGGACAATTGAACTTGCTCGCCGGACCGTGTCCCGTCATGGGCTGTTGCAACCTCGCACAAGAAGTAAATGACAGCCGCCACCAATACCCACCTCGTCATTGCCGATGACCATCCGCTGTTCCGCGATGCATTGCGGCAGGCGGTTACGAGCGTGGTGGCGTCGGCGGCGGTCAGCGAGGCCGGCTCGTTCGACGATCTCACCGCTTTGCTGGAACGGGATTCGGACATCGATCTGATCCTGCTCGATCTCACCATGCCGGGGATCTCCGGCTTCTCCGGGCTGATCTACCTGCGGGCGCAGTATCCGGCGATTCCGGTTGTCATCGTTTCCGCGAGCGACGACGCCGGAACGATCCGCCGCTCGCTCGATTTCGGCGCGTCGGGTTTCATTCCAAAACGCTTCGGCGTCGAGACGCTGCGCGACGCCATCATGAAGGTGATGGAGGGCGACGTCTGGGTTCCGCCGGATACCGATCTCTCCGCGGCCAACGATCCTGACATGACGCGGCTGCGCGACCGGCTGGTAACGCTGACGCCGCAGCAGGTGAGGGTTCTGATGATGTTGTCGGAGGGCCTGCTCAACAAGCAGATCGCCTATGAACTCGGTGTATCTGAAGCGACCATCAAGGCGCACGTCTCCGCGATCCTGCAGAAGCTCGGCGTCGAAAGCCGCACCCAGGCCGTGATCGCCGCCGCCAAAATCGCCGGCGGCGAATGGCGCCAGGGAACCCCGCCGGGGTAACCTCTAACACCAACTCCCGGCCGTCATTCCGGGGCGCGCCGTTTGGAGCGAACCCGGAATGACGAGTTCCTACTCCGCCGCTGCCACCATCTGCTGCGTGCGCCACTGGCCGAGCAGCGCACGGAGCGAGGCCGGTTTGACCGGCTTGTTGAGGATCGCGATGTTTTCCTCGCGCGCGGCGGCGCGAACATTGGGACTGCGGTCGGCCGTGATCAGGATCGCGGGAATGCTCTCGCTGAAGCGGCGCCGGATCTCGCGGATCGCGGCGACGCCGTTGCCGCGGTCGAGATGATAGTCGACGAGAAGACCGGTCACGCGTCCGCCGGAGGTTTCGATCGCCGCGATCGCCGCTTCCGGATCGGCGACCGCGATCACCTCGGCGTCCCACGCCTTCAGCAGCGTCTTCATGCCGTCCAGGATTGCCGGGTCGTTCTCGATGCAGACGATCAGCGCACCGCTCATCGGCGTCTTGGAAAGCGGCGTGGCGCTGGTGACGGCGGCGGTATGGTTTATCGCCGTGGCCACCGGCACGGTCACCGAAAATACCGAACCGCCGCTGGCGTTGGCGTCGATCGCGATGCCGTGGTTGAGCACGCGGGCCAGGCGCTCGACGATCGACAGGCCAAGGCCCAGGCCGCGCGCGATCCGCGCGCCCTGCTCGAGGCGGTGGAACTCCTTGAAGATCTCGCCGCGCTTGGTCACGGGAATGCCGACGCCGGTGTCGTAGACGCCGATCTTCAACGACTGTCCGTGGCGGCGGCAGCCGACCAGCACGCGCCCACGCGGGGTATATTTGATGGCATTGGAAATGAAGTTCTGCAACAGCCGCCGCAGCAGCGAGCGGTCCGACTCCACCGGCAGCGAGCAGGGCACGAAGGTCAGTTCCAGTCCCTTGGCGCGGGCGATCGGCGCAAACTCGATCTCGAGCGAACGCATCAGGTCGCCCATCTTGAAGCTGGAGATCGAGGTCGCCATCGCCCCGGCATCGAGCCGCGAAATGTCGAGCAGCGCGCCGAGGATTTCCTCGATCGCCTCCAGCGAGTCGTCGATGTTCTCGACCAGCCGTGAATCCTCGCCGCCGTTCTGGCGTTCGACGAGGCTCGTCACATAGAGCCGCGCGGCATTGAGCGGTTGCAGGATGTCGTGGCTGGCTGCTGCGAGGAACCGGGTCTTCGAAATGTTGGCATCCTCGGCGGTGCTTTTGGCCTGCGCCAGTTCGGAATTCAGCCGGGTCAGTTCCTCGGTGCGGTCGCGCACGCGCTTTTCCAGCGTCGCGTTGGCGCGTTCCAGCGCTTCGGCGGCCTCGAAGCTCGGCGTGACGTCGGAGAAGGTGATGACGAAGCCGCCGCCGGGCATCCGGTTGGAGCGAACCTCGATCACCATGTGGCGGTCGGGCAGCCGCTCGAGATAGGGGTTTCCTTCGGTGGTGTAGGCATCCAGCCGCCGCTGCAGCAGGCCGTCGGCGTCGCCGAAGCCGGATGGGCTGATAGCGCCCATGAATTCGAGGATCTCCTGCAAGGGGATGCCGAGTTGAACGAGTTGGGGCGGCAGCGCCAGAATTTCACCGAACTGGGCGTTCGAGCAGATCAGCTGCAGATCCGCATCGAACACCGCGATACCCTGGCGCACATGGTTGAGCGCGGTCTGCAGGATCTCGCGGTTGAAATGCAGCGCGGCATGGGAGTCGTCGAGCAGCTTCAGCGCGGCCTTGGCGGAAACTGTTCGCTTGCGCAACAGGAGCGACATCACGAGGCGCGAGGAGGCGGCGCCGATCGAGGAAGCGATCAGGCGTTCGGCGTGTTGCAGCAGTTCGAAATCAGCGGGCGCCGACGGATCAAGACCGCCGGGATGGCCGGCGGCGAAGGCCTCGAACGCATGGCGGGCACGTTCGGGGCCGAGATATTGCGCTACCGTGCTCTGGATATCCTGCACGGTGACGGTGGTCCGCCAGCGCCGGAATGTCGGCGTGATCGGCGTCAGCGTGTTCGGCACGAACAGGTCGGCCTGCAGCCGTTCGATCGACGACGGCCGGCGCGCGAGCGACATCACGATGTAGGTGAGGATGTTGAGCGAGAGCGACCAGAGTACGCCATGCATCAGCGGCGGCAGGTCGGCGCCGAACAGTGCCCGCGGCCGCAGCGCCTCGATGCCGAACGGTCCATTTTGCAGCAGCAGCATGCCGGCGGTGCTGCCGTCGAGGAAGCTCGGCACGAACAGCGTATAGGCCCACACCGCGAAGCCGACCAGCATGCCGGTCATGGCGCCGCGCGCCGTGCCCTGGCGCCAGAACAGTCCGCCGAAGAAGGCCGGCGCCAGTTGCGCAAGCGCTGCGAACGACAGCAGGCCGATCGCCGCCAGTTGCGTGTTGCCGAGCGCGCGATAGTAGAAGTACGCCAGCACCATGATGCCGAAGATCGCAAAGCGCCGGATCCGGAGCAGGAAGTCGCCGAAATCCTTGCGGCCGTTGCGGGTGGCGGGGCTGCGCTGCAGCACCAGCGGCAGCACGATGTCGTTGGAAACCATGATCGAAAGTGCGACGCACTCCACGATCACCATCGCGGTCGCGGCCGACAGGCCGCCGACGAAGACGGCGATGCTGAGTAGCGGCGAATTCGCCTCGATCGGCAGCGCCAGTACGTACATGTCGCTGTCCACGGCGCCGAACGGGAAGGTGACGAGGCCGGCGATCGCGATCGGAATCACGAACAGGTTGATGGCGACCAGATAGAGGGGAAACAGCCATCGCGCGCGGTTGACCTCCTCGGGGCTGGAGTTCTCCACCACGCTGACGTGAAACTGCCGCGGCAGCAGCATGATCGCGCAGAACGACAGCAGCGTCATGGTCAGGAAATTTCCGATCGACGGCACGTATTCGATCGCGCGCACCGCCTCCGGCGTCTTCATCGCGCGTTCGATCAGTTCGACCGGCGTGAACATCCAGAAGGTGACGAAGGCGCCGGCGGCGAGAAAGGCCACCAGCTTGACGATGGATTCGGTGGCGACCGCCAGCATCAGGCCATGCTGGTGCTCGGTAGCGTCGGTCTGGCGGGTGCCGAACAGCACCGCGAACACCGCCATCGCCAGCGTCACGACCAGCGCGATGTCGCCGATCAGCGGAATCGACGCCAACAGCTTGTCCTCGCTGAGGATCGTCTCAAGCGACGATGCGACAGCCTTTAACTGGAGCGCGATGTAGGGCACCGAACCGACGATGGCGATGCCGGCCACGGTGGCGGCGACCGCCTGGCTCTTGCCGTAGCGCGCCGCGATGAAGTCGGCGATCGAGGTAATGTTCTGCGATTTGGCGAGCTGGATCACGCGCCGGAGCAGCGGCGTGCAAAGCCCGATCATCAGGATCGGGCCGACATAGATCGCGAGAAAGTCGAAACTGGTGCGGCTGGCGAAGCCAACCGAGCCGAAGAAGGTCCAGGAGGTGCAGTAGATCGCCAGCGACAGCGGATAGATCAGCATGCCGGCGCGGCCGCGCTGGCTCGGCGACAGGCGGTCGCCGTAGCTGGCGACGAAGAACAGCAGTCCGATATAGCCGAACGCGGCGGCGATCACGCCCCAATCGTGCAGCATTGCTGCGTCTCTCTCCTCTCGGCCGGGAACCCCGGATAGCGCGGACTATAAACGCATTGGGCCGGCAGCGCATCGCGCCGCCGGCCCAAATTCCGGGGATTGAGAGCGGTAGGGTTACTCGGCCGCCAGCGATTTCTGGTTCAGCGGCAGGCCAAGCCGTTCCCAGACCTGCAGCAGCGCTTCCGCGAGGCCGTCGATCAGGCCGTCGTCATGGTAGGGCGAGGGCGTGATCCGCAGCCGCTCGGTTCCCTTGGCGACCGTCGGGTAGTTGATCGGCTGGATATAGATCCCGTGCTCTTCGAGCAGGATGTCGGACGCCAGCTTGCATTTCTCGGGGTCGCCGACGAACAGCGGCACGATGTGGGTTTCGCTCGACATGACAGGCAGCCCGGCAGCGTTGAGGATCGCCTTGACGCGCGCGGCGCGGTCCTGGTGGCGCTCGCGCTCCCAGCTCGAGCTCTTGAGGTGGCGGATCGCTGCGGTGGCGGCCGAGCAGATCGCCGGCGGCAGCGCAGTCGTGAAGATGAAGCCCGGCGCATAGGAGCGGACCGCATCGATGATATCGGCCTTGCCGGCGATGTAGCCGCCGAGGCAGCCGAACGCCTTGGCGAGCGTGCCTTCGAGCACGTCGATGCGATGCATGACGCCGTCGCGCTCGGCGATGCCGCCGCCGCGCGGGCCGTACATGCCGACCGCATGGACCTCGTCGACATAGGTCATGGCGCCGTACTTCTCGGCGAGATCGCAGATTTTCGATAGCGGCGCGACGTCGCCGTCCATTGAATAGAGACTCTCGCATGCGATCAGCTTGGGCCGGTCGGGTCCGGCCGCGATCAGGAGCTCTTCGAGATGGGCGACGTCGTTGTGCCGGAAGATCTGCCGCTCGCAGCCGGCCTGGCGCACGCCTTCGATCATCGAATTGTGGTTCAGCGCGTCAGATAGAATCAGGCAGTTCGGAATGAGCTTTGCGATCGTCGAGATGCCGGTCTGGTTCGAGACATAGCCCGAAGTGAACAGCAGCGAGGCTTCCTTGCCGTGCAGATCGGCCAGTTCCTGCTCGAGCTGCACCAGCGGATGATGGGTGCCGGCGATGTTGCGGGTGCCGCCGGCGCCGGTGCCGACGCGCGTCGCGGTCTCGACCATGGCGCCGACCACCTTCGGATGCTGGCCCATGCCGAGATAGTCGTTGGAGCACCAGATCACGACGTCGCGCCTGCCCTTCGGCGAGTGCCAGACCGCGTGGGGAAAGCGCCCCGCGATGCGTTCGAGGTCGGCGAAAACCCGGTAGCGCCGCTCGTCATGCAGGCGGTTGAGGGCGGTGCTGAAAAATTGGCTGTAATCCATCGCAAGACCCTGAACAACGAGACCTGGAACAAAGCGGCCGGATTGGCTTCGCGTCTTTTTAGAGCCTTTCCAGCTTGGCTGTCCATGCGAAATCCGGCTTTTGAGCGGGGCTCCGGGATGCACCGGAGGCGGAGCAAATATTGATCGCGATCAAGGCACTAGGCGGGACTTGCGGCGATGATGTCCGCTTGTCCGCGCACGCGTGGCGGCTGCGCTGTCAGGTAGTGCGGAACCGGAGCACGCCGTCGGTCACTTCCGAGGTCAGGCGGCCCTCGTTGAGCATGTAGTTGACGTGGGCGATCAGTTCGCCGGACGCGAAGCCCATCTGGTGCACGTCGAGCGGATATTTGTTGAACACCACCGGCACCAGTTGCCGCGAGGTCTGCGAGACTTCGCGGCAGGCTTCCGCGATCAGGCGGCAGCGGTCCTCGTGATGGTCGGCGAGCTGCTTGATGCGGGTCTTGAGGCCGTAGAACGGCACGCCATGACCGGGCAGCACCATGACGTCGTAGGGCAGGGTGGTGGTCAGGCTGGCGAGCGAGGCCAGATATTCGCCGAGCGAATTCTGTTCGGGCTCGACGGCCCAGACGCTGACGTTGGGCGAGATCTTGCTCAGGACCTGGTCGGCGGAGAGAAACAGCTTGTCGGCCGCACAATACAGCATGACCTGGTCGAGCGCGTGACCGCCCCCGGTGATGACCTTGAAGCGGCGCGTGCCGATCACGACTTCGTCGCCATGCGAGATGCGGTGGTAGACCGGCGGCAGCACCGAGACCCGCTTCAAATAATCCTGGCCGCGGCCAAGCAGCTTGTCAGTCAGGTCCTCGTCCATGCCGTGACGGCGGAAGAACAGCCGTTGCGCGTTCTTCCGCTCTTCGGTGCCGCGGTTCTGGTGATAGACCGATTGCAGATACTCGACCTGCGACATCTGCAAGGGACAGCCGAACCGCTCGACGATCCAGCCTGCGAGCCCGACGTGGTCGGGATGCGAATGGGTGACGATCAGCCGGGTGATCTTCACATGCCGGAGCGGCCCCTCGAACAGGGTCGTCCACGCCGCGATGGTTTCCTCATTGCCGAACCCGGAATCGACCATCGCCCAGCCGTCGCCATCGGCGATCAGGTAGATGTTCACGTGATTGAGCCGGAACGGCAATTTCAGCCGCGCCCACAGCACGCCCGGCATCACCTCGACGACCTGGTCGTGGCCGGGGTGATTTTCCCAGGGGTATCGGAGTGCCTCGGCGGAGGACTGAACGGTGTCTGATTTCGAATGCATCGGCTACCGGCTTAGCGGTAGAGGCGGCGCGGCGCCAGATGAAAAAAGCGGTGGTGAGACCGGGGAAAAGACATGGGTGCCGGTGCCCCGTCATTCCGGGGCGATGCGTTAGCATCGAACCCGGAATCTGGAGATTCCGGGTTCTGTGCTTCGCACAGCCCCGGAATGACCCTCTACGGATTACGCCGCCCGGATGTTCGACAGGAACGCGTCGATTTCGGCGCGCAGCACGTCGGCCTCGCGGCGCAGTGCGTCGGACGCGGTCAGCACCTGGCCGGCCGCGGTTCCGGCCTGCGTCGCGGCGCTGGAGACGCCGACGATGTTGCTGGAGACCTCGCCGGTGCCGCCGGCGGCGTGCTGGATGTTGCGGGCGATCTCGCGCGTCGCCGCACCCTGCTCCTCGACGGCGGCTGCAATCGCAGTCGTGACCTCGTTGATCTCGCTGATCGTGGTGCTGATGTTCCTGATCGCGCCGACCGCCGATGTCGTCACCGTCTGCATGCTGACGATCTGCTGGCGGATCTCGTCGGTGGCTTTCGCGGTCTGGTTGGCGAGGCTCTTCACTTCCGAGGCGACCACGGCGAATCCGCGGCCGGCATCGCCGGCACGTGCGGCTTCGATCGTGGCGTTCAGCGCCAGCAGGTTGGTCTGCGAGGCGATGGTCTGGATCAGATCGACCACGACGCTGATTCGGGTGGCATTGTCGGCCAGTCCCTGCATGGTGGCATCGGTCTCTCCGGCCTCCGCGACGGCCTTGCGGGCGATTTCCGACGAGTTCACCACCTGGCGGCCGATTTCCGCGATCGAGGAAGACAGTTCCTCGGTGCCCGACGACACGGTCTGCACGTTGACCGAGGTCTCCTCGGCGGCCGACGCCACCGCGCTCACCAGCGCGCTGGACTGATCGGCGGTCGCCGACATGCTTTGCGCGGTCGATTGCATCGAACCCGCGGCCGTCTGCAGGCTGTCGAGCGCCGCGCGAACGGTGGCTTCGAATTCGACGATACGCACTTCCATCCGGGAGGCGCGCTCGGCCTTGACGACGCGGTCCTTGTCCTGCTCGGCGGACAGCGCGCGGCTCTGGATCATGCTCTCGCGGAACACCAGCAGCGAGTTCGCCATTTCCGCGATCTCGTCCCGCGCACGGGTCTGATAGATCTCCGTCTCGAGATCGCCGCTCGACAGCGCCTGCATCGAGCGCTGCAGGCCGCTGATCCGGTGCAGGATGTTGCGGCCGACATAGAGCCAGACGAACAGGATCGAGCCGAGCAGCGTCGCCACGCCGAGCCCGAGCATCGCCATGGTCGCGAACGAGATCTCCTGGCGCGCTCTCATGGTCGCGGCGTCGGTCTCCTTCTGCACGCCGTCGACCAGCTGCTGAACGCTGATGCCTAGTCCCACATTGAGCTTGCGGGTTTCCTCCAGGATGGTCTGGCCATAATCGTCCGCGTCCAGCTCCTGCTGACGGACCTTGAAGACGCCGGTCTTGCCGTCGCCCAGCGCCAGCAAATTCGCCGTGGCGGCCTTGACCGCCCGCATCGCCGTGGTGTTGGGAAGCTTGTCGGCATTCGACTTCACGCGCGCCTGCGCGGTGCGGAAATCCTTGGCGATGGCCTCGAGCGTTTCGGCGTTGTTGGTCGACAGCGCAGCGATCATGTCGAACGCGATCATGTTGCCGCTGGAGGCGATGTCACCGAGTTGGTCGGCGGCCCTGTGGCCCTTGATGGCGTCGTCCTGCGAGAAGCTGCCGGCGGCATAGATGCTCTGCAGTTCGGTCTGGGCATGCAGCGCCGCGGGGCCGGCGGCGGCGATGAAGCGCCGTTGCGCCTTGCGTACCGCGTCGTAGAGCTTCTCGTGCTGGGCGGCGAGTTCGAGCCGCTCGCGTGCGGCCGAGCCCAGGCTCTTGATCATGTCGTCGATGTTCTTGACGTTCTCGGTGAGCGCTGCGACGACCGCCTTGTCGGCGCCGAGCTCGACGATCTCGCCGAGCTTCTGCAGCGCGATCGTCTGGGTTTCCTTCATCTTCCTGGTGCGGTCGGCCAGCGCCTCTTCGCTGCGCGCGGCCAGCAGCGCCGGCCCCTGGTTGGCGAGGCTCGTGCTCTGCGCCGAAAGTTGCAGGCTGGCGGCAAGGCGGGGAATGTCGCGCCCGCTCAGGTCGCCCATGGTTCCGCCGAGCCGTCCGAGCATCAGCCCGGCGCCTGCGCTGATGATGATTGCCATGCCGGCGATGACGGCGAAGGCGGCAAAGAGACTGCCCCTGACACCGAAGCCCTTGCGTGCTGGTTTGCTGATCTTGAAGGCCATTTGCTACCGCCCCGTCTGCGCTACCTTGGGATGTTTCCTCGCGCGGCAGTATCGCGGTACCAAGTTAACAAGTTGGGAAAACCCGGGCCTTTTTGACGGCTTTTCAGCGCAAATACGCTGGATGGGGCGTATTTTCCGTCAGGTGGAAAACAAAAAGGCCGGCGAAACCGCCGGCCTTCCGCAATCCAGAATTGAAAGGCGCTCAGTAGCGCGCAACCACCGGGCTGCTGCCGAAGCTGAAGCGGTAGTTTACGCCGACCTTGAAGGTGTGCTCGTCGAAGCGGAAGTTGCCGAACGGCACCAGCGGCCCCGGGCTGACGAAGTGGGTGCTGCCGAAATCGTAATACATGTACTCGCCCTTGGCCGACCAGTTCGGGGCGAACATGTATTCGAGGCCGGCACCGAAGGTGTAGCCGTTGCGATGGTTGCCATCGAGGATGAAGGCGACCGGGACACCGGCGAAGGTCAGCGTGTCGCGGTTGTCGGAATAGGCGTAACCGCCTTTGACGTAGACCAGGCCCGGACCCCAGGTGTAGCCGAAGCGGCCGGTGATCGAGCCGATCCCGCGCTGGTTGCTGGTGTAGACGAAGCCGCCGGGGAAGGCCGCGTTGAGGCCGCCATTGCCGAGCCAGCTATACTGGCCTTCCAGGCCGAGCACCCAGCTCGGCGAGAACTGCCAGTCGGCGCCAACCTGCAGGCCGCCGAGGACGCGGGCGCTGTAATCGCTGAGCACGAGGCCGCTGAAATCGTTGCTGCCGTTGAAGGCGCCGCCGACATGGCCGCCGATATAGAAGCCGGTCCAGTTATAGATCGGCGCGGCGTAGGCGGGGGGCTGCTTGTAGTAACGGCCGCCAAGATCGGCGCCGAGGGCCGGCGAGGCGGCGCCGACGGTGGCGAGGGCTGCAAGGGCGAGCAGGATCTTCTTCATGTGCTTGGTCTCCGAAAAACCGTTTCGGCGACCGGGTGCGGGCCGCCTTCCAAGGCGACGCAAATAGACGGCTTTTGTCTAAAATGCTGTCACTTCGGGGAGACAGCGGCTGGCAACCCAACCCATTGGCAAACAAACGATTTTTGTGCTTAATGAAGACCTAATCAAAGGTAAGCAAAGGCTTAATTTCGGGGGGCCGGAGGGCGCTTCCCGCAAGCTTCCCTTAACCAATGCGGCGGCGCACGTCGCTGCGCATCTGTTCTCGAAAGGCCTGCCGGCGGGCTGGCCGCTCCTTCACCGGGACGTCGTGGCGGTCGAACACGTTGAACATTTCGAGGATTGGGTAGCGATCGCTGGCCATCGCGACAATGCGGAGGAATTCTGCGACGGGGCCGATTGGCCCGGTCACCTCCCATTTGCGGATGGTGTCGGCGCCGTCGCCGGGCGGCAGGCCGCAGAGTTTCGCCATGTCGGCGACCGACAGCGGCTGGCCGATGGCCTCGCCGAGATGGCTGCGGAGTTGCTTCAATTCGGCGCCGGTCACGGATTCTCCGTCTGAATGTCATCTGTGAAGTACGTCACACACAGTGCCTGAGGTCCAAGCTATACGCGACGCAACTGGTTCCTGATGAGGAGGCAACCATGCGTCGTTTACTCGAAAGCCTCATGCCCGACGAGCGCCAAATCTACTGGCGATTGGTCGGAGGCATGTTTGTTCTCTACGTCGTGCTGATGGGCACGGCTGCAACGCTGTTCGTCAATCACGAACCGACGCGCAAGCTTGCGCGTGATCCCGCCACGACTATGGCAACTGACCGCTCCATTACTCCGGTCTCCACAACCCTGCGGCAGGCTGCGCGCGATTGAGTTTGGCGGTCGCCGTCAGACGCCGATCGCGTTGCGGGCCACCACGTCGCGATAGAAGGCGGCGCTGAGTTTAGGGGTCCGGCGCTGCGTCTTGAAGTCGACATGGTAGATGCCGAAGCGCTTCTTGTAGCCGTAGATCCATTCGAAATTATCCATCAGGCTCCACAGGAAATAGCCGCGCACCGGAACGCCCTCCGACGTCGCGCGCTGCAACTGCCGCAGATAATTGCGCAGATACATGATGCGATCGAGATCGTAGATCTGGCCGTCGGCGCTGACCTTGTCCTCTGACGAGGTGCCGTTCTCGCTGATGTAGATGTTCTCGATGTTCCAGACCTTTGCCGCCAGCCGCGGCGCCCAGTAGATCGTCTCGGGGCCGACGCGCAGCCAATCCGAACTCATGTGCGGGAATGACGCGGGGAAGGGCAGCATTTTCCAGCCCGGCGCCTTGTCTGACGCGGCGATGTAGAATTGCGGCGCGTAGATGTTGAGGCCGACGAAATCGTTCGGCGAGGAAATGATCTTCAATTCTTCTGCTGTGAATTTCGGCGCGTTCCTGCCTGCATATTGCAGGAAGCCGTCGGTGTATTTGCCCTCGAGGATGACGCCGAGGAAGCCCGAGTTGAGTTCGCGCGTCGCGATCTCGGCGGCGCGGACGTGCTCGGGCGTGTCGAATGCCGGCACGCAGGTCGCGAGGTTTTCCGCGGGACCGACCTTGGTGCCGGCGCGCCCGCGCGCGCGGATCGCCTGCACGGCAAGCCCATGCGCGAGCGCGACATGGTGGCGGACCTGGTTGACGTCGGCATCCGGCAACTTCAGCCCCGGTGCATCGATCCCCAATCCGTAGCCGAAGGTCACGAACCTGCCGGCCTCGTTGATGGTGAAGATCGATTTGACGCGATCGGTCAGGCGCGCCGCCATGTGGCCCGCATATTCGGCGAACGCCTTCGAGGTCTCGCTGGAGCGCCAGCCGCCGCGCTTGTCCTCGAGCGCCTGCGGCAGGTCCCAGTGATACAGCGTCGCGTACGGCTCGATGCCGTTCTTCAACAATTCGTCGACGAGTCGGTCGTAGAAGTCGAGCCCCTTCGGATTCGGCGCCCCCGTTCCGTCCGGAAACACCCGCGGCCATGCGATGGAAAACCGGTAGGCTTTCGCGCCGGTTTCCTTGATCAGGCCGATGTCTTCCTTGTAGCGATGGTAGTGTTCGTTGGCGCGGTCGCCGGTGGCGCCGTCCTCGATCTTGCCCGGCGTGTGCGAGAACGTATCCCAGATCGAGCGGCCGCGGCCGTCCTCATTGACGGCACCCTCGATCTGGTAGGACGAGGTGGCGGTGCCCCAGACGAAATCCTTCGGGAAGCCGCTCGGCGCGTGCCGGTCGGCCGACGGCTGCGCGGCGGCGTCGCCACGTGCCGCCGCGACGCCGAGCGCGGAAAAACCCGCTAGCTTTGCAAAGCGGCGGCGCGAGAATTTTCCGAACATCATTGTCTCCGGTCGGTGGGCTGCCGATCCTTCTCTTGGATGCAGCGTCGCAACTTATCATGATACGTGAACCAGCCTCGGCGCCAGCGTCAATGATGGATGAACCCGGCGACGCGATGGCGCAGGTCGAGATGCATGGCAGTGGAGCGAATTGATCGTTCTCGCTATCATTTCCCGCGAGCGAGAGTCGAAATCATGAATGCTGTTGACGGACAGGACATCAACCGGACGCTGGAATACCGGACAACAGCGCACATCGTCCGGATGCTTCCGGCGGGCCTGCTGCTGATCTTCCTGGGTCTCTTCATATTGGTGTTAGCTGATCCTGCGCCAATCTGGACGATTGTGGGAGCGGCCTTTTGCCTGATCGTCGGATTCGGACTGGTCGGGCTTGCGCTCTGGCGCCGCATCGATCACGGCAAACCGTTGTTTGCGCTTTCGCCGGACGGCATCCGTTACCGCATCCCGGGGATCAAGGCGTTCAACATTCCCTGGAGCGAAGTTCGAGCGGTCGACTCGATCGATGTCGAGGCGACGTATTGGAGTTTCTGGGATTTTTACCACGGCTTTCGGCCAATTCCGAACCGCAAGGTCGTGAACCATTTCAACGTCACCGTGGTGCTGGTGTCGAGGCAATTCTACGACGCGCGAATGTTTGCTCCCTGGTTCTTCCTGCAAGGTCTTGGCTGGAGGGCCAACTTCATCCCGAAGGACTCGCTGGTCCAGGTCGCCCTGCACCACGATCTCGTGTGGGTCGCGCCGCGATCGTTGCGCGATGCGGTGGAAGCGCGATGGATCGCCTTTCGCGATCGCCCCGGCAGGACGAGCGTTCCAAGCGTTGCTGCGGGACAGCAGAATGCGACGGCAGCTTCAAAGCCCGCCATCGCTCGCGCTGTGCCCGAGACGGTCGTTGCGATGGGTGACAACCCGAAATCGGTGTCGCGGTGGCAGGTGGTAGCCAGCACGGTTCTCGCAGTCGGCATCGTCATCATGCTGGCCAATCTCGCCGGATTTTGGGATCTGCCGGGACAGAATGAGGTGCGCGAAGCCCGAACCAAGGCGCGCACCGAACAGAAAGCCTGGGCGGACTCGATCAAGCGGAGCAGGGAAGACAGCAAAAGGCTCGAGGCCGAGCAGAAAGAGTTACGAAGGCAGCTCGACGAGGATATGCGCCGCATGTTCACCCGATAGCTTTTCGAGTGACTGCCTGCACCGTGTTTTTGCGGAAAGATTGCTGCGATTTAACTGGCCGATTTCTCCTTGTCGCGCGATAGCAGCCCGCGCGGCCAGCACCGGCGCGCGAACATTCGAGAGCGATGCCGGAAATCGAAATCACCGACGAGTGCCGCGCATTGATGGCGGCCGAGTTCCCGTTCGAGCAGACCGTGCATCGCTCGCAAAGCGGCGCGTGGCAGATGCAGATCGACCTGGAAACCTGGCAGCGCCTGCAGAAGGTGCGGCGGCACGGCGAAACCATTTCCGACTGCATCATCCGCGTCATCATCGTCACCCAGCACGGGCGCGGCTTGCGGTGATGGCTCTCCGGGCCAGACGTCAGTTACTTCGCTGAGAACTCATCGTCTCCGCCCGCGGATGTGCGGAGCATGACCTGCCGCCCTGCGTGAATGTGCGCGCGCATCACCGCCACGGCCCAATCGGCATTGCGGCCATCGATGGCCTCGACCAGATCGTAATGATGGCTGACGCTACGCGCCAGTTCCTGCCGGTCGAAGCGCGTGAAAGTGCGCACCACGAGCGGGATTTCGACGAGCTGGACGACGAGGCTGACGAGGCGCTGGTTGGCGGCCGAAGCGACAATCAGGCTGTGGAAGCGATTGTTCAACTCGGTGATGCGGACATAGTCCGGTTCCGCTCCGCCGAACGCGGCTTTTTCAATTTCGCTTGCGAGTGCGCGCAGTTCGGTCACCTGCGCGGGCGTGGCGTGGCGCGCCGCCTGTCCCGCCGCGTAGCTTTCGAGCTCGACGCGCAGCGCAAAGATCTCCTCGATGTCGTGATGGGACCAGCCGGGCACGCGGACGCCGAGATGCGGTTCGAACGACACCAACTGCTCGCTGGCGAGCCGGCGCAGCGCCTCGCGCACCGGGGTGCGGCTGATGCCGAGTTCGGCCGCGAGTTCGCTTTCGCGCAGGTGCGAGCCGGGCGCCCAGCGGCCGGCCGCCAGGCCCTGTCGGATCGCGCTGTAAGCGACATCGGAGGCGCGCAGGCGCTCGGGTCGGTTCAAGGAATTGATCTTCCCGCTGGACAAGATGGCTCATTGTATACAATATGACCGTAGAACAATAGGGCATATCGGCGAAATAGACCGATATTTGCTGGATTGGTTCGATCTGGCAATCATTCCGGGAGGATGGCGATGATGAGCGTTGTGTACAAATTAGTGCTGGGCTGTGCCTTGGGTCTGGCTGCCTTGACCGCGCCACGCCCGGCTGCGGCCGAACAGATCACCGTCACGCATTGGGGCGTGCTGATGTACGGCGCGCCCTACGCGATCGCGATCGAGAAGGGCTATTACAAGGAGGCCGGCCTCGACATCGACGGCGTGCTCACGTCGAAGGGCGGTGGCACCACGATGCGAAACGTGATGGCCTCCGGCCTGCCATATGGCGAGGTGGCGTTGTCGGCCGCGCTTGCCGCCATGAAGCAGGGCATCGATCTGAAGATCATCCATACCGGCGTGCGCACCGCCGGCGAGATTCTCTGGGTCACGCTGCCGGATTCCGGCGTCTCGTCGGTCAAGGACCTCGCAGGCAAAAAGGTCGCCTTCACGTCGCCCAAGTCGGTCACCGACATGCTGCTGACGATGGTGAGCGACAAGCACGGCATCAAGTCGGAGACCGTCGCGGCCGGCGGCATCGGCGCCGGGCTGACGATGGTCGAGCAGAAGGCCGTGGTCGCCGCGCCCGTGATGGATCCGGTCTGGTCCAAGGTACAGGCCAAGTTCAAGCCGGTATTTTTCGCCAAGGACGAATTGCCGCCGATGGTTCAGACGGTCGGCGTCACGACGTCGGAATACGCCAAAGCCAACAAGGACAAATTGCGCAAGCTGGTGCAGGCGCGCGCCAGGGCGGTGGCCTTCCTCTACGCCAATCCGGAGGAGACGGCCAAAATCGTGGCGAAGCGTTATGAAATCGACGAGAAGGTCACGCTCGCCGCGGTCAACAATCTGATCGCGATGAAATACTGGAGCGACGGCGCATTCGAGTACGACGCCATGGATAACATGGTGAAGGGGCTGCAGATCATCGGCGAACTCGACGGCAAGGTCGAGTGGAACAAGGTCGTCGACGAAAGCTACCTGAAGTGAGCGCCGTTGCGCGCAGGATGGACGATGCGATGCGCGAGGCCTCCGGGGACGATTTGCACGCCGAAATGCGCGGCGTCACCCGAATTTATCCCGGCGGCATCCACGCGCTCGCCGCCACCGACCTGCGCTTGCGGCGAGGCGAATTCTATTCGGTAATCGGCCCGTCCGGCTGCGGGAAGTCGACGCTGCTCGATGTGCTCGCCGGCCTGTCGAAGCCGACCGGCGGCGAGGTGCTGTTCGAGGGCCGTCCGCTCGACGGCCGCGTGCCCGAGGGCATAGGCGTGGTGTTTCAGGAGGATGCCTCCTTTGCCTGGCTCAACGTCGCCGACAACATCACCTTCGGCCTCCGACGCAACGGGGTCGATGCCGCGGAGATCGCGCGCCGGCTCGACGATGCGCTGCGGCTGATGGGGCTGGTCGATTTCGCAAGCGCCTATCCGGCGCAGCTTTCGGGCGGCATGCGCCAGCGCGTCTGCATCGCACGGACGCTGGTGATGCAGCCGCGCATGATCCTGCTCGACGAGCCGTTTGGCGCGCTCGACGCGCAGACGCGGCTGGTGATGGGCGACGAATTGCTCAAGGTCTGGCGGGCCACGGGCGCGACCGTCCTGCTGATCACACATGCCCTCGACGAGGCCGCGATGCTGTCCGACCGGATCGGCGTGATGTCGGCCCGGCCGGGGCATATCATCGAGGAACTGGAAACCGGCTGGCCGCTCGAGCGGGATTCGCGCATCGCGGCCGATCCGGCTTTCGGCGCGATCACCGCGCGGCTGTGGTCGGTGCTGCGCGAGGAATCGCTGAAGACGATGCGGCAAGGAAAACCGTTACAAGGCAAGCCGTCGTGACGAGGGTCGGCCTGATCCGCCTGCTCGTGGTCGGGGGCTTCATCGCAGGCCTGGAGCTGTTGTGCCGGACCGGCGCCATCAGCCCGCGCGTGCTGCTGGCGCCGTCGGACATGGCCGTGCGCCTGGCAAAACTGCTCGCTTCCGGCAAGGCCAACGCCGACATCGTCGAGACGCTCGGCAACGTCGCGATCTCGCTCGTGCTGTCGGTGACCGGCGGTTTCACCATCGGCGCGCTGATCCATGGCTTTCCGCGGCTGCGTGCGGCGATCGACCCCTTCCTCGCCAGCTATTACGCCCTGCCGTTCTTCGCCTTCTATCCGCTGTTCATCGTGCTGTTCGGTCTCGGGCGCGGCGCCATCGTGGCGATCGGCTTCCTGTTCGGCGTGGTCGCGATGATCATCGCCACCCTCAACGGCTTCGATCGCATCCCGCGCGTGTTGCTGCGCACCGCCAAGGTCCACCACATGAGCCCGGCGGCCACCGCCCTGCTGATCAAGCTGCCGAGCGCGGTGCCTTATCTGTTCACCGGCATCAAGCTGGCGATTGCCTATTGCTTCATCGGCGTCATCGCGGCCGAATTCATCATGGCCTCGTCCGGGCTCGGCTACGCCATCTCCTACGCCTTCAACAATTTCGAGAACGGCACGATGTATGCGCTGATGTTGTTCGTCATCGTGCTGGTGACGATCGTCAACGCGCTGTTCTACGGCTATGAGCGGCACTTGCTGCGTCGCTGGGGGCGCTGACATGCGGCGCGTCCTCGATACCGTGCTGCTGATGCTCGCCGGCCTCGCCATCTGGCAGGCGCTGCATTGGGCGGCGCCGTTCGCGCTGACCTCGCCGGCCGGCACCGCCGCGCGGGCCTTGCAGATGCTCTCGAGCGCAACTTTCTGGCCGCACGCCGCGGAGACGGCGCGCGCGTTCGGCTGGGCGCTGCTGCTGGCCGTCGCGGGCGGCCTCGCGCTGGGTTTCAGCCTCGGCCTCAACCGCACCAGCGCCGAAGTGGCCGAGCCGATTTTGGTGTCGGTCTACAGCCTGCCCAAGGTGACGCTGTATCCGCTGATCCTGCTGGTGTTCGGACTCGGCGTCCCCGCCAAGATCGCCTTCGGCACCCTGCACGGCATCATCCCGATCGCAATCTTCGCGATGAACGCCGTGCGCAACGTCGCTGGCGTGCATTTCAAGACCGCGCGGGTGTTGCGCCTGTCGCGGCGCCAGACGCTGGCGACCATCGTCATCCCCGGCGCCATGCCCGAGATCGTATCTGGACTCCGCATCGGCTTCTCGCTCACCCTGCTCGGCGTGCTGATCGGCGAAATGTTCGCATCGCAGCGCGGGCTCGGCTACCTCATCATGAACGCCATCGGCCTGCATGATGTGCCCACCATCATGGCGACGATCGTGCTGCTCGCGATCGTTGCCGTGTCCGCCAGCGCCCTGCTGCTCTGGCTCGACCGCCGTTTGCACCACCGTGTCGCCTGAGGCGCAAAATAATCTTGCTCAACAATCTTGGAAGTATGGATCGATGACCCAAAGCCTCTCCGCCCGCCTGAAACAGCCCGGCCTGATCTCGGCGCCCGGCGTGTTCGAAATGATTTCCGCGCGCATCGCCGACACCATGGGGTTCGACGCGCTCTATATGACCGGCTATGGCGTGGTCGCCTCCCATCTCGGCCTGCCGGATGCGGGACTTGCGAGCTACACCGAGATGGTCGGCCGCGTGCAGCAGATCGCCTCGGGTACGTCGACGCCGCTGATTGCCGACGGCGACACCGGCTATGGCGGATTGCTGAACGTCGATTTCACCGTACGCGGCTATGAGAAAGCCGGCGCGCAGGCGATCCAGATCGAGGACCAGGAATATCCCAAGAAATGCGGGCATACGCCCGGCCGGCGGGTGATACCGATCGCCGACGCGGCGCGCCGTATCAAGGTCGCGGTCGAGGCGCGATCGTCGAAGGATTTTCTCGTCATCGCCCGCACCGATGCCCGCACCGCGCTCGGCCTGGACGAGGCGCTGCGACGCGGCGAAGCCTTTCTCAATGCCGGCGCCGACATCCTGTTCATCGAATCGCCAGAGAGCGAGGCCGAACTGGCGAAGATCGGCCAGACCTTCGCCGGCGTGCCGCTGGTCGCCAACATGGTGGAAGGCGGACGCACGCCTATCCTCTCGCGCGCGGAACTGGAAGCTTGCGGATTCAAGCTCGCGATTTTCCCCACCGCCGGATTCCTCGCCGCAGGCGCCGCGCTGCGCTCCGTCTACGGTGAGATACAGTCCAAGGGCTCCAGCAAGGCGTGGAGCGGCGAACTCTACCGGTTCGACGACTTCTCCCGCCTGATGGGATTCGAGCGGGTCTGGGCGTTTGAGCGCGAGCACGTCGAAGGGTGAGCTTTGCGAGGTTTCGTGCGGTCAGCAAAACCGCTGCGATCAGCAACCCAACCAACAGCTGACCACAGAGTGCGGCTTGCGGCAACTGCAAGCGTTGATGCGACGTCCATCCCTGGCACGAAGTTTATTTTTTTGCGATGTGGCGTGCTTCACATTCGGAAACACGCATCAGAACGTACTTTGTGGACGCGATTGAGCTCCGACTGAACCTTTCACAGGAGCATGCCATGAAGAAGATCATTCTTGTTGCGATCGCAGTTGTTCTCCTTCCCACGATAACTCCAGCCGATGCACGGGTAAAACAACGGACCATCCATCGCCAGGTCGTGATGGGTCCCGCAGTCAGCCCTGCTCTGCTCAATGCCAATGCCAGCCTTAACGGCGCTGGTACTGACAGTGATCGCGCGATGCACATGCGGAACCTTCGCGATTCCGGCTACAACCCGAAGAACGACTACAACGCCTTCGGCGCCATGTCCGTTGCCGAGTAACGGGGCCGGGAGGGCAATGGGGAGCCCTCCCGCTCGCTTTGCCGTGGAGCTTGACGCGCCCGTTTCATGCATCACGCTACTCAGGCAACCCCGCCTTCCGAAGACCCTCAATCTCCAGCTTCGTGTGTGTGTCTCTGCGCCGACCCATCCTCGCGGATATTGTGAAGGCGGGATCGAGTTCCAGCACACGCGCTGCCGCCTCACGCGCCTCGGCGTCGCGTCCGAGATGGGCGAATGCCGACGCGAGAACGGCGTTAATGGCCGAGAAGGAGGAGTTCTGACGCAGGGCCTTCTTGCCTGCGTCGATGGCCTCCTCAAAGCGACCAAGCTCAATGAGGGCCATCCCCATCCCGGTATATAACCGGTGTAGCAGCGGATCTACCGGGCTCGCGCGAATGGCACGTTCAAAGCTGCGGATCGCTTCCTCCGGCAGCCCCGCATTTCGATGGACCCAGCCTCTGCAGATCCATGCGACATGTGAATTCGGGTTGAGCGCGACGGCCCGGTCAGCCATTTCGATCTCACTTTCCCGATCGCCGATCATGAACGACGAGATCAATGCAGCCCGTGCCAGCGTGTCCGGATCACCATCGTCGAGGCTCAATGCCAGGCGCATGAGTCGAACTGCTTCCTGGCGATCAAACTGCGGATCGTCAGCATAGCCCAAGACGACGTTGTTCGTGTGAAGGACACCTGCCAGAGCGGCGACAAGGCCAAACCGAGGGTCCAGTTCCAAAGCGCGATGAGCCAGCCTGATCGCCTCGGTCAAGCTCTCGCGCGTCGTCAGGTAAAAATGTGGCATGGCTCGGAGATAGAAATCATAGGCCGTGAGGTTCTCGGGTCGCCGCCGCGCCGCCAGCTCGATTTCTGTTTGAAGCAATTTTGGCTGAATGGCCGAGACGACAGCGACCGTGACTTCGTCCTGGAGAGCGAAAACGTCGGTCAGGTCGCGCTCGAACCTGTCCGCCCAGATATGTGCCCCTGTAATCGCGTCAATCAATTGCCCTGAGATGCGAACTTTCCCCGCCGCCTTGCGCACGGACCCCTCGAGGACATAACGGACGCCAAGCCTGCGTCCGACTTCCTTGACATCAACGGCTTTGCCCTTGAACGTAAAGCTCGAATTGCGAGCGATGACGAACAGCCAGTGAAACCGGCTGAGCGCCGTAATGATGTCCTCCACCATTCCGTCCGCAAAATATTCCTGTTCGGGATCGCCGCTCATGTTCTCGAACGGCAGCACCGCAATGGAGGGCTTGTCGGGAAGGGGCGGGGCGGGACTTAGCCTATCGCTCAGTGCGCTAAACGCTCCCGCGCGTACAGCGTAAGAGCGAACCGGCTTGGCGATGTTCTTGAGCCGAAGTTCGCCCCGGTCCTCGAAGCCAACGTCCAGCTTGCCTTCGACTTCGCTGTACACTTTCTCGGAAATCAGGATGCCGCCGGGATCGGCAGCCCCCTCCAGCCGGACGGCGATGTTGATCCCGTCGCCAAAAAGGTCGTCGTCGGCCCCGACGATGACCTCCCCGAGATTGACCCCGATGCGCAGCCTGAGGGAGCTTCGGCCTGACGCGATGCTTTCCTGCATCTCCACCGCGCAGCGCACTGCAGCCGACGGACTTGCAAACTCGGCCAGCGCGCCGTCACCCGTGGTCTTGATCAGTCGTCCGTCGTGGCGGGAAAGGCCAGGCTCGATGACCTCGCGCTTCAGCCGCTCGAACTCGGCGTAGGTGGCTTCCTCAGCACGCTGCATCAGCGCGGAGTAACCGACCACGTCAGCGGCCAGGATTGCCGCTAGTCGCCTTTGAACCCGCTGCTCTGTCACAGCGCACTCCGAACGACCGAACCAGCCACGGCGGTGGACGAGGAAAGTCTAGCACGTTGCCGATGACCCGTGAGCGGCAATTGCAGGAGAGCCAATTGCCCAAGTTACCTCGGCCCATCGACACGACGTTGATGTTCGGAGAAAAAACTGGTGCTGCCAGACAGGATTGAACTGTTTTGATGCAGCCCCAGCTCACTGAAATATCAACGGTTTTTCCAGCCGCTCATGGGGGTGGTGTATCAGTGCAGGGATCATCTGTGAAGAAGACTTGAGCACACGGCATGGTCACTTCGTCCGTTCTCCTTTGGCCTCATCGGCCAATCGAACATGTGCCTGCGTAGAATGTGCCCCTTCCTTCTGGGTTCGGAAAAAGTAGGTTGGTGTGGGTGAAGTATTTAAGCTCCCGATCAAACAAAAAGGTCTCGTCTCGCAAGACTGCCATGATCGTTCCCGTCGGACCCAAGGGTTGAGAGACCGTTACGTCATAGGGTCCTCCGCACTTGTCACCGGGACAGGACTGAAACTGACCTCGCCCCCTTGCGACATCGAGATCGAACCGGAACCGAGCGGGTTGGAGTGGCTGAACTATCTGCTTGCAGTTCTCCCAACTGCACACATGAGTGCGCTTGATGTCGCAATAGAATTGCAAGTTCTGCGAATTGGCTTGCGAGAGAGTGACGGCAGAAAATAATCCGATCCAGAGGATCACGCTGCTCAATTTGTAGACGGTGGACATTTAGGTTCCTTGGTACGAAGGCAACAATGGACGGTGGCGTTATGCCCGTGCGAATTGGCGGGCCAGTGCGAGCACGTGCTTGTACGTTACGTAAGGTATCCGGAACCGGAGGGGCAGATGAAACTGCTGCGAGCTGCAGCCCGTTTTTACGTTAGTATCGGCACGGTCTACGCCCTATGGGCGTTCGTGGTTCTATCATTTCGAACATGTGGCTTGTTTGGCGGCGTTTGCATGGAGATGCCAGCATTCGCATTGATGTTGCAGCAGCTGACACTCGCTGTCATTTCAGGTTTTCGAGGCCTCCTATGGTTGCCGGAGATGATCATTGCGGTCGCGCGTAGCCAGCTCTTGGATTGGCTCCTTCTGCGAAACGCTTATTTCATAGATGTTCAGCAGTTGCTCCGAGCTGTCCAATAACCCGAAGCTTGCGCCGGTGCGACCAAAAGTCGGCCATCTGTCTCACCGTTGAGCAAGGCCCATTTTTTTCAGAAATTTCCGAGACGCTTAGTAAGGGGCGGACTTTCCGCATTCCCCCCGTATGGGCCTAGCCCTGCGAGATGCTGCAGGCACGGCCCGGCCTCGCAGCAGGGCCTGCCGCAGTAGTGCCGGTTGCCCCTCCGAGCCGGGGCTGTCTTGTGATTGATCACTAGGCTACGCCCTAACGAGCGTAGATGGCGGCCGGTTGAGGAGCGCTCACAAGGGTTGACAATAGCCCAGTGAGCATGATCTATGTGAGCGCCACCTCAATGAGCAATGGGCCCATCGACCATGTCCATCACCTACCTCTATGCGCGCGTCTCCACGGCCGAGCAGACCCTCGACCATCAGCTTACTCAAGCCCGTCAGGCTGGTTTCTCCATCGAGGAGGATCATGTCATCGCCGATCACGGGGTAAGCGGTGTGTCCACAAGACTTGCCGAGCGTGAACAGGGCAAGCGGTTGTTCGACCTTCTTCGCCGTGGCGACACTCTCGTTGTTCGCTGGGTGGATCGTCTCGGCCGGAACTACGATGACGTGGTGGAAACCATACAGCGGTTCATGAAGAAGGGCGTCATCATCAAGACCGTGATCAACGGGTTCACATTCGATGGTGCCACCAAAGACCCGATGCAGAAGGCCGTAAGGGACGCCCTGATAGGCTTTATGGCTGCGATGGCTCAGGCTCAGGCAGAAGGCACAAAGGATGCTCAGAGGGCTGGGATTGCCCATGCCCGCGCTACTGACCCGAAGGCGTATCGAGGCCGCAAGCCATCGTTCACCCGACATCAGATGCAGACCGTCCTGGCCCTCGCCGGGCAAGGCACCATGAACATCAGCGAGATTGCCAAAACGGCGGGCTTGCAAAGGATGGCAGCGGCTAGGATCAGGAAGAACCCGGCTAGCGCCGAGCAGCAACTTCAGAACTGGGGGCTCTGAGAATGTACTTCCTCGTAGCCTTTATGATCAGCGTCATGGCGATCATGGCTCTTGGGTGGGTGGTCAGCCGATGTGAAGCAAAAGCAAATTGAGACTGCGACAGGTGGGCATGGAACAGTTTGATGAACATGTGAAGCGATACAAAGTCGAGACGTGGCTCGATAGAAGAACCGAGGCTGAGCGGCAGTTCGACCGGGAGCACAGCCGCATTCAGCGAGTGCTGACCGACAAGAAGCAGTTACGGATGGGGCCGAAGTGCCTGCCTGAGGGAGATCGTATTTGGCTCATCAGACAAGGGCTGACTGCCTGCCACTGGTGTCATGACATCTTCCCGTCCACTGGAGGCGGCAAGACCAAATCAAGGTGGTGCATGCCGCGGTGTAAAGACAGGGGCCGTAGGAGCCGCAATACCCTTGAGGTCAAGCGGATGGGAAAGGAGTGCTACGAAGTCTGGAAGTCCCTCAGAGGCGACCGAGAGGCACAGGAGCAGTACGTCCAGTGGATCATGTTCTTGGCGGACAAGGGCTGGCGCTGGTCTTGGATGTTCAAGCATCGTTACTCCATGGCAAGGAACGTCATCGAGCAGCACTACGGGGAGTTCGATGAAGGTCCGAAGGTGCTGGGGGCGCTCATCGCCCGGCCCACGGTGGCGCGGTGGAAGATGCCCACGGCAACACGGGGGATCACTGGCAAGCCTAACCGTGAGCAGCACGAGGACTGGGTTCGGCGGAAAATGCTCGGCGAGCAGTACGGCATCCCGCACTGGGAGATACCGAAAAACTACTTGTAGGTAAATTAACACCGTGTTCGGGTATATAATGCATAGATAGAACGTCACGATCACGCGACCGTGACCAGTACCCATCCCCGACCACTGGAGCAACACAAGATGCCCACGCCAGCCAGCCCAATCGGTATAGGAAGAGACCGAGAGGCTCTATAAAGCCGAGCCAAGAGCTACAACTCCTTCCACATCCCCCGACAGCAACAAGCGCACCGAAACATCGGCCCCCATCATTGGCGAGCCGCTCAACACACGTGCCTGCTGTCTCGCAAACTCAAGGAACTAACTGAACTATGAAGACTACCGAATACCCCCACGCCTCACAGCTTATTGCTGCCTACTGGCGTTGGGCCGATAAGCAACGTGCTGACCGAGGTAAAGCTCCGGTCAAGGACTATCTCGAAACGGTCTACAAGGCTGTCTATCAGGCTGGCCTTCGTGGCGTCTGTTCAGAAGGTAAGCCGCAAGCATCTGTCTGCGCGGCCCCGACCGGTACTGGCAAAAGCTCCGCAGCCTTCTGTTTCATCGCCGCCCTCGTGGAGGTTGATCCAGATGCATCTGTTTTGTTCACCACCGAGACCGTCAAGCAGGCTGAAGCCTCATACCAAGAGCTGGTGAAGCTGTTGGGACGTGATCAGGTCGCGGTCTGGACGAACAATCACGACCTCGACACCGAAGACAAGTCTGGCCTCGATTACATCCCACCGATGGAGAGCTGGCATCGCAGGACGGACCTGGCTGAGCGCAAGGTCGCCATCTGCACTCACGCCCTTCTCAAGGGAGCAAATGCTGACGATGCTAAACTGTTCAACGGGAATACTCGCCGTCTGAGCTTCATCGATGAACGCCCTACGGATGTCCATCTCTATGACATCTCGACTGGCGACATCGCCAATGCTCGTGACGTTGTCGCGAAGTACCTGAAGGAGAGCGGTCTCAGGCAGATCGCCATCTCCGAGCTGTTCGATCTACAGGCTACTCTTGAGGAGGTCTGGCGAACCGAAACTGACAAGGATGAACGATACGACACTGTGCCAGCCGTTGGCTGCTCGTGGTTCGAGACCGCGGATGCTTATAGTGTTCTCAATTCTGTAAGCCGCTTCGATCCTGCCGGAGTGGCCCGCAACGTGTTTGGCTTTGCTCGTTCCATGTCGAGAGGGTTCGCCTTCTCCTCACGGTTCAGACCAGAGACAGACGAAGAGGCTACTCTTGAAGACAAGGGCGTGGCTGGTGCGGAGTTCTGTGGATACGAGCTGAAGCTCCCTCTATGGAATGGATGCGTCATCCTCGACGCTACTGCCTCATTGGACAATTGGTCCCTGATCAGGCCTGACCGGGAGACGATCAAAGTACCTCCGTTGGACTTCTCCAAGCTCGATATCACCTACCTCCACAATGAGGTTCAGCCGAAGATGATGATCACTGAGGTGGTCAAGAACAAGAAGTTCGCTGTGCCTTACGCTGAGCACATCAAGCGAACCATCTTCGCCTTGGCAGACGAAGGTGAACAGGTGCTCGCCATCGTTCACAAGGGCATGCTCGAGGGAAACTACCAGCTCGATGATGACACCGACGAGACGCCTTTCATTCACCCTGAGACTGGGAAGAGGGTGCGGGTGAAGTTCCTCAACTGGGGTAATGGCATCGGCAGCAATTCGTTTCAGGACTGTACGGCCGTGTTTCAGTTCTCCAGCTTCTTCAACCCGGCAAGCGTCCATGCTCGCAACAAGCTCAAGGACGAGCTGGCTACTAAGGACAGCCTCGCACCGTTCCAGAAGCGAGCAAACAACAAGAAGTCTGGCCCGTACTTCGAGCTGAAGGAAGGCCACTATCGCCGACACACTGTCCAGATGGCCATGCGAGGGAAAGCTCGTGATGTGTCAATGGAAGGTGCGGCCGGGGCTATGCGTCTGATCCTCATCCAAGAGAACCTCGACAGGTTCTTGAGGAACAAGGAGGTGATGTTTGGTCAAGCTCCGATGACACTGCCAGCACCGAAGGCGACACCGAAGCAAGGGAAGCCTAGCGGAGTGAAGGCCCTGTTGACCCTGCTCTACAGCACCGAAGCCAACGCGATCACCATTAAGGAAATCAAGGCTGAGACCGGTGTTGACTGGGGCAAGCACGGCAAGCGTTATCAAGAAGAGGGCAATGCCGTCGCTCGGGCTATGGCTAACCGAGGCTGGCGCTTTGAGCCGGGTACGAAAGACCGAAAGAAGCTAGGTCGTCTGGTCCGGGACTGAACCTATCCACTACATCCCCCAAGTTCTCCTTACCTCTAGGGTGACTTTGGGGGGTGTGCTCCTTACATGCCCCGAGGTCTGAGCTTGGGACTGATGCTGGCTCCTAGTCTCGGTTTGATGGTGTGTTTTATCCAGAGGTAGTGGGCTTATCCGAAGCGCCGTACGCTTGCCCTATACATGAGGCCGCGCCAAGATGGCACCGAAGTGAGCGCATGCCAGCGGACTGGAGCGGCTGATCACCATGTCGAACCCGTGGGACCGACCTTCAACAGGTTCTCCATATCGAATGGGCCACGCAACGCCAGACCCTCTCTATCAAGCGGTAGGTCAGGCGTTAAGTAACTGGGAGCGCCTCGAAGGCGAGATGGCGCACCTATATTCCCAGTTCTTGGGTCGGGGCGAAGCGCCGCATTTCCACATTCCGGCTGTCAGAGCATTTGGCACCCTTAACAGCCCGGCAGGGAAGGCTGATATGATCGCTGCCGCAGCAGAAGCCTACTTTCACTGGCTTGCGTTCGATGAACGGATCAATGTCAACGCGGCGATCATGCAAGAATTCGCATGCGTCGAAGCCGAGTTGCGAAACATCCTTAAAACCTACCGGGGCTGGATGTCACGCCGCAATGACATAGCGCACGGCTACGTAGCTCAGGTCGGCCCGTGGGATGACAACACCGTGGCTCATCTGCTCTATCCGTCAGAATGTAGTACAAACAAGTGGTGCATTTTGGTCGGAGAACCCGCCTACGCTTACGAAGCGAAGCACATAGATGCATTCGGCGCCGCCTTTCAGACGCTTGAAGCGGCCGTCAGGAAATTGTGCGACCACCTATCGGAGTGCGACGAGAAGTTTAGAGCAGTGTTGCAACGTTCTGGCGGAAGATCATCTACTCAATGACGCCCCGACCCTAACCCGACGACCCGGATCGTTGTGGTGAAGGTACTGAGTAGGGGCGAGGACGGAAGGGCGGGGCGGGCAACATGATCGAAATCGCGGGCGCTATCGTTCTTGCGGTTCTCTTCTTAGCGTTACTCCCTGCGATCATCGTTGGCGCTTACTGGGTCGTTGCCTCTGGCGTCGTCCTCCTGGGGATCATTGCTGTTGTTTGGTTTCTATGGGCTGGGGCTCAATCACCAGAGGCATTGGCCATCGAGTTGATCGTCGTCGGCGTTTTCCTTGTATGGCTGGCCTATGAGATTAACGCGCGTCGAGAACTTGCCGCAGAGCGCGATGCCGTGCTCGATTGAACCGAGTGGGCAACGCAATGACAGATAACGGGTTGCGCAGCGTCGCCTACCACGAAGCCGGACATGCCGTGGTCGCGCTGGCGCTTGGCTTAAAGGTCGCGAGGGTCGAAATTTTTCACGAGAACTTGCACGGCGGCGCCGACGTCGAGAACGCCGGGCATCTGCCCATCGAGGACCAGATTGCGATTTGTCTTGCCGGGATGGCTGCGGCGCAAATGTTCGATGCGCCACCACCCCACGAACTTGGGGACATCGGCGACGAGGGCCGTGTCCTAGAGTTGCTCTACGATTTTGACGAAGCAACCGCCAACGAATTGGACGACAAAGGCTACCAACGCGCTTGGGACTTGTTGAAGGCTCACGCCACCAGCGTCGAGGACATCGCTGCGCAGCTACTGGCACAGCGCAAGATCGATTTGACCGGCCACGTACTGAGGCCCTGACGATAATGAGGACAGCCATGCTCGGGCAAAGCCTCCCGACGAGGCAATCGAGCAACGTCAATTTGACCATCCTGAATGCTATAACTAGGGTGTATAAGAATAACTTAACTGAACGCTGAGCAATGAGCTGTGGGTCTGGTAGGAGATCATCTCGCATGTTTGGGTGGTTCAAGCAAAAAGCCCCTGCGCGTCCAGCAGACAGCCGCGTCATAGACGTCTTGATCGATGACATTGATGAAGGTGAAAAAACCATTCAATGGATCGTTGGAAAGGACGTTGACCATCAGACCTACGAAGGCTTGAAGGATGACGATGGAAAACTCCACGTTGTCACTTTTTACAGACGGGGCGAAAAGGAAGTTCACATTGTCTCGAGGAAGCACTACGAGGAAGTGCGTGCGAAAGCAGCAGCGGCGCATTCGTTGCCGGGAATGAAAGAGCTAGCTGAGCAAGGTAACGTCACAGCTCAGACCGGTCTCGGCTTGATTTATTACCATGGCCTTGAAGTACCACAGGACTTTGCAGAGGCGGCGAAGTGGTTTCGCATGGCTGGGGAGCAAGGCAGCATCCAAGCTCAGTCCATGCTTGGAGGCATGTATTGTACCGGGCTTGGTGTGCCAGAGAACTCCAGCGAGGGAGAGAAGTGGTTGCGAATGGCTGCCAAACAAGGAGACGCCGGTGCTCAGTACAATCTTGGTACACTGCTCGCCCTTTCGCAGGACTTCGCTGAGGCCATAAATTGGTTTCAGTTGGCTGCCGAGCAAGGGAATGTCGGCGCTCAAGTCATTTTGGGACGCATGTACACGAATGGCGAAGGCGTGGAACAGAACTATGTTCAGGCGATTAAGTGGTTCCACTTGGCGGCAGACGAAGGTGACGCCATTGCCCAGTGTAATCTTGGTGTTGCCTATGAAAGAGGACTGGGGGTAACGCGGAACTATTCAGAAGCAGTACGGTGGTACGTGGAAGCCGCTGACCAAGGAAACGCTCAGGGTCAATGCAATCTCGCGGGCATGTATGCTCGGGGTTATGGCGTACCGCAGGATTACTCTGAGGCTCTGAGGTTGTACCGCCTAGCCGCTGACCAAGGCCATAGTGATGCTCACCAGATCATCATGGGTGAACAAGGTAGACGTGATCAAGGATGACCTGATCGAAAACCGCTTGCGGCTTGCGGTCGCCAATGACGGCCCAACATCACCTGCCGCGCATTGTGCAGGAATATTCTGACTGCACGAAGCGATAACGACTTGCGATGTCAGAAGATGCAATCTCTATTCAAACAGTGCGCATTCCGCGTCGGCCCCGAGACCTGACATCCGCGCATCATCAATGATGCTCACACTCCAGAAAAATGTAGAACAAGAGGAGACTGATGAGAGGGAAGACCCTCGAACGAAAACGTTCAGCAAAATTAGATTGGAGTTATAGAATAGGGGCGGAAGACCTCCGCAGGCGTAAGGCAAGACTTGATCCTAACCGGGTCTGCTCTGCGCCCGGATGCTCAACACCTGTAGGCAAGGAGAGCCTTGGCTCACTCTGTCTCCGCCACCGCTGGCGAGAAAAGAACTCCGGCCATGCTTGGCACCCTATACCGAAGGGCAAGCAGCGTAAGGCAGCGAGGCAGGCAGTCGTCAGATACTTGGAGGGAATGAGCAGCAGAGAGGCCGACAGCTTTGTCCTCCTCATGAGTGCTGCAATCACCCGCCGACTGAGAGAACCTGTCGGCAACGCCCTCAAGCCGCTCCACATCCGATCTGAAGCCCCGACGCTAACCACGAAGGGAAAGGCTCAGATCGTGTTCGCATGGCTCAACCAGCGTAAGGACTTCGAGCAGTTCGCTCGCCGTCTGCTGATTGAGGCAATGACCCTCGAAGTCTGGGCCGCGTGTTTCTACCAAGACCAGAAGGTGAAGCTCCCGAAGCTGTTGCACACGACAGTCGGGAGAACCGCTGTGTGGTGCGCTCACATCCGCGAGACGAAGATTAGGCTCACCACCAAATGGATAACGCGGTCTTGCTACCCCACAAGCGAAGGGCCTATGCAGAAGACCACCGTCGAGATGCCCGTCACCGACCGATGGAAGCCTACCCCGTATGTGCGGGTGGCAGTGGGGAGGCGCGTCTTCCTCGCACTGCGAGAGATACTCCCGCCGAACTGGGTCACTGATCAGATGATCGCTGACACCATCAACCCCATGGCCTCCGATCAATCGTCGGGGGCCTCATTCATTTAAGGAGACTACCAAATGCCCCCTACAATCGTCCTCATCTCTCTCGGCCTTCTCATGGCATGGGAGATCGCCATCCTGTACGGGTGGAGGATCAAGTGACCGCCTCCACCATCCCTGAGCAGGAAAGGAGCGAGGACACCATTCGGCAGTCAGCCATGCTCACCGCAGCATGGAAGCTAGCCTGTCTTACAGATGCAATCCCTCCGCAGATAATCGCCGCAGCCACAGACGTTCCTCTCGACGCTGCGTGCGGCCTTATCAACCTGCGTCGCCAGATCGTTGAGGCCGTCTCCCCGGAGGGTTTCACGGAACAGGAGTTCGAGGCCGTGTTGAACACTCTCCTAGCAACCCCAGCCCATTGGGTGGCTAGTGTTAAGGGTCGTGATGCTCTCATCGATATGCTCAGGACCACTATGGCGTTTGCACGAGGAAGGGTGACCATCCATTGAGGGTTAACAGACGCATCGCCGGTACGCCAGGTAAGCGCGTTGCTGGCCGGGCCTGCTCAAGCATAGCGGGAGGACCATCAACCCGAAGGACAGCGCATCAATTCACGGTATTGGCCCGTGAGTTGAACAAGAGACTGTCCGACAACCACTCAAAGGAGAGCCGCAAGTAAGCGGCATACAGAACAATCGAAATGACTAACGACACTACGACCACCACCACCGCCGAGGATGAGGCCATCCGTGGGCGAAGTTAGCACCAGCAAGCCAAGGCGAGCTAGGTCCAGCAAAGACAAACCAGTGGAGACAGCGGTCAACGCGGCGGAAACTTCCGACCACCAGATCGGCAAAGCCGACATCCGCGCTGCCGCTCTCTCAGCGTGGGCCAAGCTCGATGCTGTGATCCAGACTGAGCTGTTGGCAGTGAAGAGAGGCTCGAAGGAGCTGAACGCCTCTATTGTCACCGCTGTGGTGAAGTACATCGAGGCCTCAGTGGACATCTCTCGGAGCAACGAAGACCTCTCGCCTAAAGACACGGCGGACAAGATGGCGAAGCTCTACTCCAACCTACCCGTCTTCGCGGATGATCGACCGCAAGAAGACGACAACGACAACAATTCCAATTGCGGCTGAAGGCCGCTCTAACTGAAGGCCGTCGTAGACGGCATCAACAACATCAAGAAAGAGAACAATACAAATGGCTCATACCTACAGAACTGAAATCCGCACCACCCCCGGCGACTTCAACGGGAACACACAGACCTTCATGACCTCCGAGGTTCTCAACGTCGAGGGCGGTGGTTCGAAATTCGCCTCCTCCGAAGATTACGACAACAAGGGAACAATCGTTCGCAGGGCCAACGGCGACCTGAAGAACGTCTACGGGCAAGCCGATCTTGACGACGGCGACGTCATTAACATCGATGGTTTGCAGCTCACCGTGGCCGAGGCACGGGCGGCAGGCCTTTCCTTCGATGATGGGGATCATGTCGATGCCGTGAAGGATAGTCTCCCTCCCGGCGACGTCACCGCAGATGAAGCCCCGGAGCTCGACCTCCGCAACGCCAACTCCACCACCGATGCAGAGCTTGCCACGTTGGCTAACATCGCAGACGCGGCGGAAATGCACGGCACCGGCCTGAGCCAGGAGGCGGTTGTTGAGTTGGGTACCGATATCCTCACCGGCGAACTCGGTGATAACGACCCTATCTACGAGGGCCTTGCCGCTCGCGGTATCTCGAAGGATGCAGTGCATGGCACCATCCAGAACATGGTTGAGGTAGCTCAGGCTGCGGCTCACAGAGAGCTTGGCGCGGCCAAGTACAACGAACTCAGCCGATTGGCAGATGCCTCACCGGCGATCAAGGCGCTCGTAGTGCAGCACGGAGCAAAGAGGGCCATGGGCAAGGCGTCTGTCACCTACGATCAGGTGCTTCAGTTGGCCCGGACCTTCGCGAAACGCTGACAACTGTCTGCACCTGTAGAGAAAGGTAGGCCGGGGTGAGCGTTCACCCCGGCTTACAGCGCATCGAGGCGGATAACAATACAGGTAGTGAAGCGGTTGCAGTGTAGTGTGTAACGGTCGCGCGGAGTTCAGGCCTCGGCTGGCACTGGGTCGGCCGGGGCTGGCTGGTGCTGGCGCAACGAGTATCGAGGGAACTTCGCCATGGCATCGACCCGCGCCTTGAGGGTGACCTTGGTGTACGCTTCGCCCTGTGTTCTCGGGGAGTGGTTCGAGATCGCATCTAGCGTCAGGGCCTCGATCCCGGCTTCCAGCCCATAGCTCTTGAAGGTGTATCTCCAAGCGTGGTTGGGCGCGACGTTCGCGTCCTTTATCGCCTCGCGGACCCACTCCCGCACTCGGCTGTAGACGCCCCCGGCGGTCCCCTCGATCGTGCCATCCTCACCGAGATTACAAAACAGGTGACCCGCCTTCGCGCTATTGACGAAGTCGATGAACCCGGTGGCGACCAAGTGCTCATGTACGGGCACGTCGCAGAACTTGTTGTTCTTGATGCTTCCGGCCTCTGGCGTCAGTCTGATTACCCAGCCGTGTTCGTGATCCTTCCGAACGTCCTGTTTACGAAGCTGGATCATCTCGGCCACTCGGGCACCGGAGTATGCGCAGAGCCACGGCACCCATCTCCTGGCGGCGGTGGTCTTGGGGTTCTCTCGTCTTGAGCCGGTGGCCGCTTTGGCATGTGCGAGTATCTTGGCCGTCTCGTCCCGTGTGAAGAATTCCTCTCGCAGCTTGGCCTTGTTCCGCTTCGCCTTGATCGTGGTCTTATCGGTGGGATTGGCCTCGAGCCATCCTCGATCAACTCCCCAATTGAACACGTTGCTGAATGAGGCGATGTCGCTGTCGTTGATGGTTTTGATACTGATCTTGTTGGCAAGGCGGTGGTCCCGCCAGCGAATGATATCCTGCTTGGTGACGCGGTGACTGTCGTCGTGCCTCAGGAATGCGATTAGCATCTCGAACCGTCGCTTGATGCGGTCAGCGTCACGCCTTCGCATATCCCGCTCCAGCGCGGCCTTGTGCCAAGCATCAGCAAGCCCGGTGAGCGACCGGCCAGCCTGTTCTGACGGCTTTGCCTCGGCTGGGGCAGGGAAGCGCGTGACGTAGGTGTCTGGCGAGAAATCTGCATCGGCATTCCTTGCGAGCTTCTTCGCGGCGGGTGTGAGATCGCGAGCTAGCGCCTCGATCAGCTTCCGTCGGCTATCATCATCGGTGACGATGCCCTCTCTTAGCAGCGTGGCGTCTGCGAGCTGGCCGAAGCGTTCCTCCATGGAGATCGCTTGCCGCTCCGCGTCGTTCTTGGCGATGAGAAGGGGATTGCCGCGCTTGGCTGCCTCGTTCGCTTCGGCAACTCTGAGCCAGCCTTCCACCGTCAGGCCGGGGTTATTCTCCAAGCCCTCTGCAAAGGCACGATACGCGATGCCGGACAACGAGGCGACCTGCTTGGCAGAGAGAGCCTTCGGGCCTTCGCGGAGCGCTTTGAGTTGGCGCTCTACGATGGCCGTTACCTCACCGCACTTCGCCTTGGCGGCGGTGCGATCAGCAGTGCCGAGCGATATGCTGATGTGCTCCTTGTACCAACCGGGAGGGTGTCGCTCCTTCGGTAGCTTCTTCAAGAGGGCTCTAACGTCGGCAGGGATTTTGCGGCGGTAGTACCAGTTATCAGAACCGCTTCGCTTGGTCGGACAGGCCATTCTCAAAACCATTGGTGCATCGCTCCGGTGTATCAGGAGCGACGCGAAAACCTCAAGTCTTTCAGTAGACTGCTGATCTTTCAGTGGAAATAGTGGTGCTGCCAGACAGGATTGAACTGTCGACCTCTCCATTACCAATGGAGTGCTCTACCACTGAGCTACGGCAGCATGCCCGGTATCGGGGAATCGGCCAAAAGGCTCCCCACTCGGCGGCCGGTTCTTGCCACAAGGGCCCCTCTGGCGCAAGCATGCGGGCGGGTCTGGAAGGGGCCAATTGGGGCAAAAATCGGCGCTGGCCGCCGGCGAACCGGGGCAAGTCGGGGCTGATCCGGTTCCCGACGGCGCCTAGCCGCCGAATCATGGCCCGAATGGCTTCGCCGGCCGGGCTTGCTGCTGACGAGAGCGGCGGCCGCGATCAACAGGCGATTGCAACCCGGCGCCACCAAACACACTATGTCCGGCGATGCCGCTCGGAGTCGCGGCAGATCTGCTTCGATCGAGGGAATTTGGACGGACTTGCGATGACGGGCGAGCAAGGCAGGGGCGCCGGCAAGACCGGCGCGGATACGAAGGATTCACGACGCGACCGGCTCAAGCTGGCGCTCCGCGAAAATCTCAAACGGCGCAAGTCCCAGGCGCGAGGGCGCAGCGATGCCGACGCCGCATCTTCCGAAAGCTCCGATTTCCCTCTAGGTGACGCCAGTGGAGAAAAGCCGGGCGGGTAACGCCACGACAAAATTCGCTCACGTCGTTCTGGCATGCTCTCTGCATCGTTACGGTTCCTTATTTGGGCGGCGACAATGAGTGCAGACATCACGGCAGGTGCGGCGACCGGCGCCGGCGATTACACCTTTCCGCGTCACGAACAGACCTTCCCGACGCTGACCGGGCCGGAAATCGAGCGCATGCGCCGGTTCGGCGAGCCGCGCAGCTTCCGCGACGGCGAAGCCCTGTTCGAGACCGGCAAGGTCGGTCCCGGCATGTTCGTGGTGCTGTCGGGCACGGTCGCCATCACCCAGCGCGACGGCCTCGGGCACGTTACGCCCGTCATCGATCAGGGGCCGGGGCAATTCCTCGCCGAGATCGGCCAGCTTTCCGGCCGCCTCGCGCTGGTCGACGGCCATGCCGACGGCGACGTCGAGACGTTGCTGCTCCCGCCCGATCAGCTGCGTGCGCTTTTGATGGCGGAAGCCGAACTCGGCGAGCGGATCATGCGCGCGCTGATCCTGCGCCGGGTCAACCTGATCCAGGGCGGCGCCGGTGGTCCGGTGCTGATCGGGCCGGCCTCGCTGGGCGAGATGGCGCGGCTGCAGAATTTCCTGGCGCGCAATGGCCAGCCGCACCACGTGCTCGATCCCGCCACCGACAAGGACGCCGCCGATCTCGTCGCGCGTTATGTCACTTCGCGCGCGGACCTGCCGCTGGTGGTCTGCCCGGACGGCCGGGTGCTGCGCAATCCGACGGAGGCCGCGATCGCCTATGCGATCGGCATGATCGGCGACCACGACCACGAAAAGCTCTATGACGTCGCAGTCGTCGGCAGCGGGCCCGCGGGGCTTGCGACCGCCGTCTATGCGGCTTCCGAAGGATTGTCGGTCGCCGTGTTCGACGCGCGCTCGTTCGGCGGCCAGGCCGGCGCCAGCGCCAGGATCGAAAACTATCTGGGTTTCCCGACCGGCATTTCCGGCCAGGCGCTGGCCGGGCGCGCCTTCAACCAGGCGCAAAAGTTCGGCGCCAACATGCTGATCCCGGTCTCGATCCAGTCGCTCGATTGCAGCCGCGCCGATGGCGTCTTCGGGCTGGCGACCGACTGCGGCAAGTCGATGCGCGCCAGATCCGTCGTGGTGGCGAGCGGAGCACGCTATCGCCGGCCCGAGATCGCAAACCTCGAGAAATTCGAAGGGCGCGGCGTCTGGTACTGGGCCTCGCCGATCGAGGCCAAGCTGTGCTCCGGCCAGGACGTCGTGCTGGTCGGCGGCGGCAATTCGGCAGGGCAGGCCGCGGTGTTCCTGTCCGGCCATGCCCGCAAGGTCTACATGGTCATCCGCGGCGGCGGGCTCGGGGCCAGCATGTCGCGCTATCTGATCGAGCGCATCGAGGCGACCGATAACATCGAACTGATGTTCAATGCCGAAGTGGTCGGCCTCGAAAGCGATGACGACGCCGCGCTGGCGCGCGTGCACTGGCGGAGCCGGCTCGCGCCGGATGAGGTGCAGGCCCTGGATATAAGCAACCTCTTCCTGTTCGTCGGCGCCGATCCGGCTACCGGCTGGCTCGATGGCTGCGGCGTGATGGTCGACCGCGGCGGCTTCGTGGTGACGGGCGCGCAATGCTCGCAGCAGGATGGGCGGCAGGCCTCGACGCTGGAAACCTCGGTATCGGGCGTGTTCGCGGTCGGCGACGTGCGCTCGGGCTCGGTCAAGCGCGTCGGCGGCGCGATCGGCGAGGGGGCGCAGGTGGTGGCTGCGCTGCACGGCTTTCTCGCCGATGCGATGAAGCCGTCGCTTTGACGCGGCCTGGAGGGAAGTGATGACGACCAGAGGCTGCAGCCATATCGCCGGCATTCAGACCGTCACCCCCAGCGCGCTCGGCTGCGAGGAATGCCTCAAGAGCGGCAGCCGATGGCTGCATTTGCGGATCTGCCGTACCTGCGGCCATGTCGGCTGCTGCGACGATTCCCCGAACAAGCACGCGACGGCGCATTTCCACGCCACCGGCCATCCCGTGATCGAAGGCTACGATCCGCCGGAAGGCTGGGGCTGGTGCTATGTCGACAAGGTGCTGTTCGATCTCTCGAACCGAAAAACTCCACACAACGGACCGATACAGCGCTACTACTGACTGCTCCTTCAACGAGAATGAGGAATCTCACGTGCAAGGTTTGCCCAGGACGCTACGCGCCATCGCTTCTGTCATGTGGATGGCGTTATTGGTCGCATTGATCCCTTCGGGCGGGTCGTTCGCAGAGTCGCCCCAGAACAAATTTGCGCCTCAGAGCAAGTTCGCCGACGTCAACGGCGTCAAGCTGCACTATCTGGTTGCCGGCAAGGGGGACCCCGTTGTGCTGTTGCATGGCTTTGCCGAAACCAGCCATATGTGGCGGCCCCTGATCGCAAAACTTTCCGATAAGCACACCGTGATCGCTCCCGACCTGCGCGGCTTCGGACGGTCGTCGGCGCCGGAGGACGGATATACCAAGAAGGCGATGGCGCAAGACATCCACGCATTGGTGAAAAGCCTCAAATACGACCGTATCCGGCTGGTTGGTCACGATATCGGACTGATGGTCGCCTATGCCTATGCGGCGCAATATCCTGACGAAGTCGACCGGGTCGTGCTGATGGAGGCGTTCCTGCCCGGTGTGGGCGAGTGGAATAACGTGTTTCTGCTCCGCGATCTCTGGCACTTCCATTTCTTCGGCAAGACCCCGCTTGCGCTGGTCACCGGCCGCGAGCGCATTTATCTCGAACATTTCTGGAACGACTTTGCCGCCGATGCCACGAAATCCGTGCCCGAGGCCGATCGTCAATTCTACGCCAAGGAGTATGCCCGGCCCGGTCACATGAAGGCGGGGATGGAAGTTTTCCGCGCATTCCCGCAGGATGCGGTCGAGTTTGCCGACTTTGCGAAGACCAAATTGTCGATGCCGATGCTGGTGCTGTCGGGCGAGAAAGCCGGTGGTCCGTTCCTGATCGAACAAGGCAGGATGGTCGCCACCAATGTCGAGGGCGTGCTTATTGAGGGCCGAGGGCACTGGCTGATGGAAGAAGCGCCTGCTCAGGTCATCCCCAAACTGATCGAGTTTCTCAACCGCTGAAATTGGCCGGGGCTTTGCCGCCTTCTGTGACAGTCGTGCTAATATTTCGTGCATCATACTACTTTCGTTGATGCGTCGTTCCTCCGCGCACATGCCTGCATTGCCCGGCCTGCGCGCGAAGCGTGTGGAAATTCTCCGCATCCCGTCGTACCTTCTGGAAGTTTTCCAACCTGGAAGTTTTCCATCCTGGAAGTTTTCCAATCGAGGGGCGCAATCGATGATTTTGGGGATGAGTGTAGCGACGTTCGTGCTGGTCCATGTGGTGATCAGCCTGATTGCGATCGTCGCGGGTTTGATCGTGATGTTCGGAATGCTCGGCTCCAACCGGATGCCCGGCTTGACCGCTATCTTCCTGCTGTTCACGTTTCTGACCAGCGCTTCTGGCTTTGTGATTCCGCCGCTGCTGACCGAGACGTTTCTGCCTTCGCACCTGTTCGGTATCCTCTCCTTCATCCTGCTCGCCATCGCCGGCATCGCCCTTTACGTCATGAATCTCGGCGGCGCATGGCGCTGGATCTATGCGGTGACCGCGCTGCTCTCGCTGTATCTCAACGTCTTCGTGCTGGTGACCCAGAGCTTCCTTAAGATCCCCGCATTGTCGGCGCTGGCGCCGGGCAACCCGCCCGCCGGACCGGTCTTCGCGGTCGCGCAGGGCGTCGTGCTGGTATTCTTCGTCATCATGATCATCGGCGCCTGCCGGCGCTTCCGGCCGAAGTGAAACTTGCCAGACCATCCGCGTCATTTCAGCGCGATGAAGCGCGTGTACCGGAATGATGGCGTAACAGGAGGACACATCCCATGCCTACCATCACGACAAAAGACGGCGTCGAAATCTATTACAAGGATTGGGGCAAGGGGCAGCCGATCGTGTTCAGCCATGGCTGGCCGCTGTCGGCCGATGACTGGGACACCCAGATGGTGTTCTTCGTCAACAACGGCTTTCGCGTCATCGCCCATGATCGCCGCGGCCACGGGCGCTCCAGCCAGGTCAGCGATGGCCACGACATGGATCATTACGCGGACGATCTCGCCGCCGTCACCGCGCATCTCGGCCTCAAAGGCGCCGTTCACGTCGGCCATTCCACCGGCGGCGGCGAGGTGGTGCATTACATCGCCCGCCACGGCGAGAGCCGGGTAGCGAAGGCCGCGATCATCAGCGCGGTGCCGCCGCTGATGGTGCGGACGCCGGCCAACCCCGGCGGATTGCCGAAGGAAGTCTTCGACGGACTTCAGGCGCAGCTCGCGGCGAGCCGCACGCAATTCTATCGCGATCTCGCCGCCGGTCCTTTCTACGGCTACAACCGGCCGGGCGCCAAACCTTCCGAAGCCATCATCGAGAACTGGTGGCGCCAGGGCATGATGGGCGGTGCGAAGGCGCATTATGACGGCATCGTCGCCTTCTCGCAGACCGATTTCACCGAGGACCTCAAGAAGATCACCGTGCCCGTATTGGTCATGCATGGCGACGACGACCAGATCGTGCCCTACGCGGATTCCGCGCCGTTGTCGGCGAAGCTTCTGAAGAACGGCACGCTGAAGACCTACAAGGGTTTTCCGCACGGCATGCCGACCACGGAAGCCGCCACGATAAACGCCGACCTGCTCGCGTTCATCAGGGGATGAGCGGAGCTCACCCTGACATGAAGGTCATCCTGTTCGGCGCTACCGGCATGGTCGGGCAGGGCGTCCTGCGCGAATGCCTCATCGATCCCGGCATCACCGAAGTGCTGGCGGTCGGGCGCAGCCCGACCGGGGTGCAGCATGCCAAGCTGCGCGAAGTCCTGCATGACGATTTCACGGATTTCTCGAAGATCGAGTCGCAGCTTGCCGGGTTTGACGCCTGCTTCTTCTGCCTCGGCGTCTCCTCGATCGGCATGGATCCGGAGCGCTACCGGCATCAGACCTACGACGTCACCATGGCGGCGGCAACAACGCTGGCGCGGCTCAACCCCGGCATGGTGTTCACCTATGTCACCGGCAAGGGCAGCGATACAACCGAGCAGGGCCCGCTGCGCTGGGCGCGCGTGAAGGGCAAAACCGAAAACGATCTGTTGAAGCTGCCGTTCAAGGCGGCCTACATGTTCCGGCCATCAGGCATCCAGCCGCTGCACGGCGTTCGCTCGAAGACCGCGTGGATCAACGCAGTCTACGCCGTCACCGCGCCGCTGCTGTCCTGGATGGTGCGCGCTACGCCGAACCACATGACGACCAGCGAACAGCTCGGCCGCGCCATGATCAAGGTAGCGCGCGACGGCTATCCCAAGCCGTTCCTGGAGAGCGAAGATATCAACGCGGTTTGAGGGTAGTGGCAGGCCTCAACGTCGGCCGACGCGATCAACGGGGCCGCCACGGTTCATTGGCGTTCCCGGCCGGACCGCCTCGCGCGCAGCAGCGCGGGCAACAGGGCGCGGCCTGAGCACCACTCCAGCCCTTGCGACACACCCCACCGGATAGTCGACGTATTGACAGTAGATCACGGCGTTCGCCGGATCACTGGTGACCGTGGCACCCAGGACGCCTAGCGCGGTGCTGAGCGCCAGACCGGCGAACGTCAGTGACAATCGAAGCTGCCGCATGATTCTCCTCCCTTGATTGGAGTCCCTGACCCGACTGGTTTTGCACCCGTCTGGTCGGCAGAATTACAGCGGCGGCGGGTAGAGCAGGGTTGACGCAGATCAAGACGCAAGCCCGACGGCGCGGAGCCGGAGCCGGGGTAGCGCGTTCAGGGGAAGATGGCCGAAGGTAAGTGCGTCTGACCAATCAGGGTGACGTCGCATCACGAGACTTCGCTGACGTCGGCCGATTTATCCGGTGATGACACCACGCGGACGGCAAATTCCAGTCGGCAGGTCACGCCGCGTTTGTCGAGTTGACGGATAACGCTTCCCCCAAGCTGGCCTTCGATCAGACGACGCAGAAGGCGGGAGCCGAAACTCTCCAGGGCACCTGTCCGGACGTCGGGACCATTCGCTTCCAGCCAGTCGAGAACGAGGTGATTGCCTTCCAGTTTCCAATGCACTTCCACGCGGCCCTGCTTGGTCGCGAGCGCGCCGTGCTTCAGTGCGTTGGTTGCAAGTTCATTGACCGCGAGGCCCAGCGCCACGCCCTGCGCACTTTCCAGTGAGATGTCCGGTCCGCCGATCGTGACGCGGCCGGGTTCGTCATGCCCGTAGGGCTCGAGTTCGGCCTGGATAAGTTCGGTGATCCGGATCGAATCCTGCTGGGACAGTTTTTTGTCGATCAGATCATGCGCGCGGGCGAGCGCGGCAATGCGCGCAGCAAACACACGCGAGTAGTCCGGCGGCAGGCTCAGGGCAGCCAGCGATTGCGCGGCAAGATAAGCGTTCTTCACACGGTGGCGAAGCTCGTCGCGCTCCAGCTCGGCCTGTGCCAGCGCCCGGGACAGCGCTGCGACGAGGCGCGCATTCTCGAACGCCGTGGCGGTGGCGCGAGCCAGGGTTTCGACCGTCTCGATCTCGTAGCCGGAAGGCTCGTAAACTTGGCCCCAATAGGCGCCAAGCGCTCCGACCGGACGCTCGACGCCGACAGGCGCCATGACGAGGCTTCGAACGAAGGTGCCGCTATAAAGATGAAACGGAATCCGTGGGTCCTTCGCGATGTCGGATATGACGACCGTCTGGCTGTTGAGCATGGCCCAGCCGCTGATGCACTCCGACATCACGAACTTGCGGCCCTTCCACAGCGGGCCGACAGTATCCTCCTCGACATAATGACAGAGATCGCCGTCACGGATGATCAGGGCGATGCCGTCGCATCCGACCAGCCGCCTCGCGCTCACGCGAATCAGCTCGATGATGTCCTCGCTCGTTCCCGCGCGCGCGAGATTCTCCACAGCGGCAAGAAGCTCGCCTGTGGGCGTCCGGGAAACGCCAGCGTGCAGATTGTCCCTCATCATACGTAAATATGCACGGCGTCGGCAGGTGTCTATCGCGGCAGCCCCGCGTCAGACGGGACGCGCCATGCCGCGCGCACACTTCGGGAGCCACTTACTCATTTTGCTAGAATGACGGCGGTGGAGTCGGTCGGGCGCGCCTCTGAAAGCGGACGTCGAGGGTGCGATGTTCAACTTCCGCTAGCGCCGAGGACTGACATTCGGCGCGGCCTCGACAACGCGGCCAAGGCCAGGACCCGACGTCCGACTTGAGCAAAACTAACCTTGGATGGCGCAAGGAACTTTTGACTCTTGAAGCCGTTCGCCAGTCAGTGGTGCAGGCGAACTTCAAGGATAACGAAGATGACCGATACGTTCGACCGTGTACCCCGCCATACGAGCGAAGCGGTTAACAGGCAAATTCAAGCCCAGATCAGAAGGGATGTTCGTCATTTCGCCGCGCATCCCGATCAGATACCCGGCCGCTTGCTGGAGCTTCGTAAAGAGTGGGACATCGAGCGGGCGATTGAGGCCAACGCATCGATTTTGGCGTTTTCCGGTACCGTGCTTGGTGCAACAGGCGATCGCCGCTGGTTAGCGTTGCCTGCACTTGTTACCGCATTTTTATTCCAGCATGCCGTTCAGGGATGGTGTCCCCCCGTACCCGTTCTTCGACGGCTCGGCTTTCGGACGGCTCACGAAATCGAGCAGGAACGAACAGCGTTGATGGCGTTGCGGGGAGACTTCAATACGATTGCTGGATCTCAGGATAAAGCTGCGGCGGCCCTGGCCGCTGCAGGGCTGTAAGCATTGACTGGCACAGTCCCGACCGTGAGGGCTTTCTTCGAAAAGGAAACCTTCAGCATTCAGTATGTGGCTTCTGATCCGATCACGCGGAGATGCGTCATCATCGATCCGGTCCTCGACTTCGACGAGAAGTCGGGAGCGACCGCAACGCGGTCTGCAGATGAAATTCTCGATTACATTGCCGCTGAGGCACTGACAGTGGAATGGATCCTGGATACCCATCCCCATGCCGATCATTTCTCGGCTGCTCAATATCTAAAGCGCCGAACTGGCGCGCCCACGGCCATTGGCGATCGAATAGGGGAAGTCCAGCAACTCTGGAAACAGATTTATAACTGGCCGGACTTTCCAGCCGATGGCTCCCAATGGGATCATCTCTTCAAGCCTGACGAAGTTTTTCCAGTCGGCAGCCTCGACGCCAAGGTCATGTTTTCCCCGGGACACACTCTTGCATCTGTTTCCTACGTCATTGGCGATGCTGCGTTCGTGCACGATACCCTCTTCATGCCGGACAGCGGGACGGCGCGAGCGGATTTCCCTGGAGGTAACGCCCGCCAGCTGTGGCACTCCATTCAAGCGATTATCTCGTTGCCCGAGGAAACAAGGGTATTCACGGGTCATGATTATCAACCCGGTGGAAGGAAGCCGCTTTGGGAAAGTACGGTCGGCGAACAGAAGCGGTCGAACAAGCATCTCGTGGAGGCCAAGACCGAGCGTCAGTTTGTGGAGCTGCGAGAGGAACGAGATCGAAAGCTGCCGATGCCAAAGCTGATGCTTCACGCCCTTCAGATCAACATCGACGGGGGGCGATTACCCGACCCCGAGGCAAATGGACAGCGGTATCTGAAGTTCCCGCTCAATGCGCTCAACAAGAAAACGCCAAGCTGAGACCTTACCCCGGAATGAACGCCGTCCCCGTCGCATCCGCAATCGTATGCACCGGCGCGCCGTACAGCGCTTCCAACCGTTGTTGCGTCAGGATCTGCTGCACCGGCCCCTCGGCGATACGCTCGCCGCTGCGCAGGAGATAGGCGCGGTCGGCGGCGCGCAGCGCGTGGTTTGGATCGTGGGTGGTGAAGAGGACGCCGAGGCCCGAAGCGGCCAGCGCGCGGATCTCGCGCATCACCTTGCCCTGGTTGCCGAAGTCGAGATTGGCGGTCGGCTCGTCCAGCACGATGAATTGCGGCTCCTGTGCGAGTGCCCGCGCCAGCAGCGCCAACTGGCGTTCGCCGCCTGAAATCATGGTGTAGGGCCGCTGCGCCAATGCCGCGATGCCGAGGCGGTCGAGCATGTGGACGGCGACGTCGCGATCCCTTGCTGTCGGCCGGGCGAACAGGTCGCCATGCGCGGTGCGGCCCATCAGCACCACCGCTTCCACGGTGAAGGCGAATGTCGCGACATGGGTCTGCGGCACATAGGCGATCAGGCGTGCGCGCTCGCGGATCGAACGGGCCGACAGCGCCGCCCCGTCGAGCCGCACTTCGCCCGCCTTCGGCGCCAGCAGCCCGAGCAGGGTCTTGAGCAGCGTGGTCTTGCCGCAGCCGTTCGGGCCGAGCAGCGCCAGCACCTCGCCCCTCTGCAGCTTGACGTCGAGGCCGGTGCCGACGACGCGGTCCGGATAGCCGATGGTGAGTTGATGGCCCTCGAGGATCATGACCAGTTCTTCTGCACGCTGGCGAGCAGCCAGATGAAAAACGGCGTGCCGATCACCGCGGTCAATATGCCGAGCGGAATTTCGACCTGGGCCAGCGTCCGCGCCAGCGTGTCGATCAGCAGCAGATAGCCGCCGCCGAGGATCGCCGCCGCCGGCAACAGCCGCGCAAAGTCAGGACCGACCAGCGAGCGCGCCAGATGCGGCACGACGAGGCCGACCCAGCCGATGATCCCGGCGGTGGCCACGCTCGCCGAGGTGACCAGCGTGGCGGCGGCGACGATGGCGACGCGCAGCGGCCCGGTGGCGACGCCGAGCGCGCGCGCCTCTTCTTCGGGAAGCGACATCACGTTCATGCGCCAGCGCAGCGCGATCAGGATGGCGGTTCCGATCGCGACCGGGCCGAACAGCGGCAGCAGGTCGGGAACGCCGGTCGAAGAAAGACTGCCGAGCAGCCAGAACGTCATCGCCGGCAACTGGTTGTAGGGATCGGCGAGATATTTCACGAGGCCGACGCCGGCGCCGAACAGCGATCCGACCACGACGCCGGTCAATACCAGCACCAGGATCGGATCGCGCGAGCGCACCGCCGCGCCGATCACGTAGACGATGCCGACCGCGACCAGCCCGCCGACGAATGCAATGGCCTGGATCGCGAACACGCCGAGCGAGAGAAAGATGCCGAGCACCGCGCCAAGCGCCGCGCCCGACGATGCCCCCAGAATGTCAGGCGAGACCAGCGGGTTGCGAAACAAGCCCTGAAACGCCGTGCCGGCTACCGCGAGCGCCGCGCCAACCAGCATCGCCGCCATCACGCGCGGCCCGCGCACCTGCCAGATCACGCTTTCGACCGCCGGCGATATCTCGCCGCGCGGGCCGCCGGCCTTTGCCAGCAGCGCGCTGACGAGATCGCCGAGCGAGATCGGATAGCGCCCGACCGTCAGCGCCAGCAGCAGGCCCGCGATCAGCACCGCGATCGCGATCGCAAAACCGGGTAGTGCGGATCGGGCATTTTTCATTCGGGGAAGGCTATCAATCCCGGCCCGCAAGTACATGGTCGATTTGCGCCTGCGACGGCGTGACGTGATAGAAACGCGTGTAGAACTCCGCCGTCAGCGTTTTCAGGTCTTCCGGAAAGCGCTCCGGGTAAAGGATTTTTGCGAGCCACCACAGCCCGATCAGGCGGTTGACGGAGGGCGGAAAATCAACCCAGCCGAACGGCATCTTCGGCGACAGGTGGATGCGGTTGTCGCGCACCGCCTTGACCGCGGCCCAGGACGGATCGTTGCGCACGGTCGCGGCGAACTCCTGATCGATGGTGACGATCACGTCCGGATTCCACACCAGCACCTGTTCGATCGAGACATTGGCGAGACCGCCTTGCGTTTCGCCGGCGACGTTGCGGCCGAGCATCTCGATGGTCTCGACATTGATCGAGCCGCCGAGCCCTGTCGAAAGCCCGCGCGGCCCGCGCGCGTAATAGACTTTTGGCCGCCCGTTCGCAGCAATCGGCTCGATGCGGCCAAGGATCGTCTTCAGCGTATCCTCGGCATAGTGCGCGAGTTTCTCTGCATCCTCAGCCCGGCCGATCAGCGTACCCAGGGTGCGGTAGGTGGCGGCAATGCTCGCAAAGCGGCCATCGAGCAGGGCGTAGGGAATGCCGGTCTGCTCCTGCACGCGATCCGCCAGCGAGACAAAGGTGGCGCTGGTCGCGCCGACGTCGAGAATGAGATCGGGCTTCAGCGCCAGCACGGTTTCCAGATTGGCCGTGTTGCCACGCCCGGTGATGCGGCCGACTTCGGGTCGTGTGCAGATGTCCGGCAGCATGTAGGCGCACTCTTCCGGCCGGTTGGCGCGGGGCCAGCCGATCAGCAATTCAGGCGCCAGCGTATACAGCAGGATCGCCGCCGGCGGCCCTGCCGGAAACACGCGCGACACTTTCGCGGGGATCGCGACCGTTCGCGCGGCGGCATCCTTGATCGTCTGCGCGAGCGCGAACCGCGGCGCAACGAGCGCCGCCGACAGGCCCGCAATCAGTGCGCGGCGATCGATCAACCGACGCCCACCTTCTTCATTGAAGACTCCATCTCGTGCCGTGTTGCCGAAAATCCATAGCCGGCGAGAATGTGCTGTCCATCTGACATCAGCATGACCAGGTCAGACCAACGGCCTTGTATGCTCGGCCACGGTGGTCAAACCACAAACCGCGCCGGCAGCCAAGGCGTGCGGAAGGTGGCCGTTCAAGTCGGCGGGCGTTTGACTGGGCAAATCAGGCAATGGCCCCATCAAATAGCCGTAAACTTCCAAGCTTTTGAACGAGGATCAATCAGTCCCATCATTTGTGCAGAGCAGAAGGGTTTCGGCATGGACCGCATCCGGATCGTCGGCGGCAGCAAGCTCAACGGCACCATTGCGATTTCCGGCGCGAAGAATGCAGCCCTGCCGCTGATGATCGCTGCGCTGTTGACCGAGGACACGCTGATCCTCGACAACGTGCCGCGGCTTGCCGACGTTGCCCAACTGCAGCGCATTCTCGGCAATCACGGCGTCGACATCATGTCCGCGGGCAAGCGGCCCGGCGACCGGCAGTATCAGGGCCAGACCCTGCATATCTCGGCGGCCAACATCATCGACACCACGGCGCCCTACGATCTGGTGTCACGAATGCGCGCCAGTTTCTGGGTGATCGCGCCGCTGCTCGCGCGGATGCACGAAGCAAAGGTCTCGTTGCCGGGCGGCTGCGCGATCGGCACCCGGCCGGTCGACCTGCTGATCATGGCGCTGGAAAAGCTTGGCGCCGAGCTCACCATCGACGGCGGCTATGTGGTGGCGAAGGCGCCCGGCGGCTTGCGTGGCGCGGCAATCGATTTTCCCAAGGTGACGGTGAGCGGCACCCATGTGGCGCTGATGGCGGCGACGCTCGCGAAGGGCGCCACGATCATCAGCAACGCCGCCTGCGAGCCCGAGATCGCCGACGTCGCCGATTGCCTCAACAAGATGGGCGCGCGCATCACCGGCGCCGGCAGCTCGCGTATCGTGGTCGAAGGCGTGGAAAAACTTCACGGCGCGCGCCACACCGTGCTGCCCGACCGGATCGAGGCCGGCACCTACGCGATGGCGGTGGCGATGACCGGCGGCGACGTGCAGCTGGCCGGCGCGCGCCCCGAACTGCTGCAGTCGGCGCTCGACGTGCTGAGCGCGGCCGGCGCCGAAATTACCGTCAACGATGACGGTATCCGCGTCGCCAGGAACGGTGCGGGGATCAAGCCGGTGACGGTATCGACCGCGCCGTTTCCGGGTTTTCCCACCGATCTGCAGGCACAATTGATGGCGCTGATGGCCTGCGCCGGCGGTTCCTCGACGATAACAGAGACGATCTTCGAGAATCGGTTCATGCATGTGCAGGAACTGGCGCGGTTCGGCGCGCGTATATCGCTCGACGGCGAGACCGCGACCATCGATGGAACCGCGCGGCTGCGCGGGGCGCCCGTGATGGCGACCGATCTGCGCGCCTCGGTCTCGCTGGTCATCGCGGGCCTTGCGGCCGAGGGCGAAACCATGGTCAACCGGATCTATCATCTGGATCGCGGTTTCGAGCGGCTCGAGGAAAAGCTCTCGGCCTGCGGCGCATCGATCCAGCGCATCAGCGACTGACACGTTCAAGCCTAAGGACCCTTGCGAATGTCGGCACCCGAACAGCTCAAACTGATCGCGCTCGATGCCGACGATCTTGCGGTGATTTCAGCCCACGTCCAGGATGCCCGCGTGCAGGCCTCCGACATCGTCTGGCGGCAGGACGAAAAGCGCCTGGTGGTCGGGATGAACCGGCTGGACTGGGAGCAGACGCTGTCCGGCGGAACCGCGCCGCGCCGCTCCATCGCGGCGCTGCGGTTCGACCGCGTGCTGGCATGCAAGTCCCGCAACATCGATCTCGACGCGCCGGAAGCGATGCTGGAGCTGGTCGGGATCGAATTCCACCCCGGCGAGGCCCCCGGCGGCAGCGCCATCCTCCTGTTCAGCCATGGCGGAGCGCTGCGGCTGGACGTCGAGTGCCTGGAATGCGAACTGACCGACCTCGGCACCGACGACCTCGGCACCAGCGACCTGGCGATCGCGCCGGAGGGGTGAAAATGCCTCCGTCATTCCGGGGCGATGCGCAAGCATCGAACCCGGAATCTCGAGATTCCGGGTTCGGTCCTGCGGACCGCCCCGGAATGACAGCCTCAAGGGTTGACGGCCCATGGCAGCCGCGCCATTGAGCAGGGGCCTCCGACCTGATCCCAAGAAAGCCCATGCCCGTCCGCCTGGATACCCGCAGCGCCGATTTCGGCTCACGTTTCAAGGAATTCCTCGCCGCCAAGCGCGAGGCATCCGCCGATGTCGAGCGCGCCACCCGCGCCATCGTCGAGGACGTGGCCGCGCGCGGCGACGCCGCCCTGATCGAGGCGACGAAGAAATTCGACCGCCTCGAGATCGACGCCGCCGGCCTGCGCATCACCGCGGCGGAGATCGAAGCCGCGGTGAAGGCCTGCGACGCCGCCACGCTCGACGCCCTGAAGTTCGCCCGCGACCGGATCGAGACCTTCCACCAGAGGCAGTTGCCGAAGGACGAGCGCTTCACCGATGCGCTGGGCGTCGAACTCGGCTGGCGCTGGAGCGCGGTCGATGCGGTCGGGCTCTACGTGCCCGGCGGCACCGCGGCCTATCCATCGTCCGTGCTGATGAACGCGGTGCCGGCCAAGGTTGCCGGCGTGCCGCGGGTGGTGATGGTCGTGCCGTCGCCGGACGGCAAGCTCAACCCGCTGGTGCTGGCCGCCGCCCATCTTGGCGGCGTGTCCGAGATCTACCGCGTCGGCGGCGCGCAGGCAGTGGCCGCGCTGGCCTATGGCACGGCGACGATTGCGCCGGTCGCCAAGATCGTCGGCCCCGGCAATGCCTACGTCGCCGCCGCCAAGCGGCTGGTGTTCGGCAAGGTCGGCATCGACATGATCGCCGGCCCCTCCGAAGTGCTCGTGATTGCCGACGACACCGGCAACGCCGGCTGGATCGCGGCTGATCTATTGGCCCAGGCCGAGCATGACGCGAGCGCGCAGTCGATCCTGATCACGGACAGTGCGAGGCTCGCCGCCGAGGTCGAGACCGCGGTGGAGTCCCAGCTCAAGACGCTGCCACGCGCCGACATCGCCCGCGCTTCGTGGAACGATTTCGGCGCCATCATCATGGTCGCCCGGCTCGACGATGCGGTCGAACTGGCGAACGCGATTGCCGCCGAACATCTCGAAATCATGACCGCGGATGCCGAAGCGCTCGCGGCCAAAGTCCGCAACGCCGGCGCGATCTTCCTCGGGCCGCATACGCCGGAGGCGATCGGCGACTATGTTGGCGGCTCCAACCACGTGCTGCCGACCGCGCGCTCGGCGCGGTTTTCGTCCGGCCTCGGCGTGCTAGACTTCATGAAGCGAACCTCGATTCTCAAATGCGGGCCGGACCAGTTGCGCGCGCTGGGGCCGGCCGCGATGACCCTTGGAAAAGCGGAGGGGCTCGATGCCCATTCGCGCTCTGTCGGATTGCGTCTCAACCTGCCATGAACCGGCCGCCACCAGACGAGGACCAGCACAACCGCATCGTTGCGGTGACGCTCGACGAGGAATCGATCGGGCGTTCCGGCCCTGACATCGAGCATGAGCGGGCGATCGCGATCTACGATTTGATCGAGCAGAATCTGTTCGCGCCGGAAGGCGACGCGCAGGGCCCGTTCACGCTGCACCTCGCCATAACCGGCAACCGCCTGATGTTCGACATCCGCCGCGAGGACGGCACGCCCGTGGTGGCGCATTTGCTGTCGCTGACGCCGTTCCGGCGGATCGTGAAGGACTACTTCATGATCTGCGACAGCTACTATCAGGCGATCCGGACGGCTACGACCGACAAGATCGAGGCGATCGACATGGGCCGCCGCGGCATCCATGACGAAGGTTCGCGGACGCTGCAGGAACGGCTGAAGGGCAAGGTGCGAATCGATTTCGAAACGTCGCGGCGGCTGTTCACGCTGATCTGCGTGCTGCACTGGAAGGGGCAGGACGCATGAACCCAAAAAGTGCGAAGCGGTTTTTGGATCAGTTCATGCGTCAAACAAAAGGCATGAGCCGGCGAGGCGCCGAAAGGGTCGCGGCCCAAGCAAGAGAAGCGTGAGCGCATGGATGCGCCGCCGCGTGCGCGCAATCCGCAGGCCGTGCTGTTCGCGTGCGGCCAGAACAGCGTGCGTTCGCCGATGGCCGAGAGCCTGCTGAAGCAGATGTTTCCGCAGGCGCTCTACGTGAAGTCCGCCGGCGTCAAGAAAGGCGAACTCGATCCGTTCGCGGTCGCCGTGATGGCGGAACTCGACCAGGATATTTCCGGCCACAAGCCGATGACGTTCGAGGAACTTGAGGATTGGGAGGGGCTGAATTTCGATCTCATCATCACGCTGTCGCCCGAGGCCCATCACAAGGCGCTGGCGCTGACGCACACGCTGGCGGCCGATGTCGAATACTGGCCGACGCCCGACCCGACCGACACCGAAGGCACCCGCGAGCAGAAGCTCGCCGCCTATCGCGAAGTCTGTGACGGCCTGATGATGCGCATCCGCCGCCGCTTCGCCAGGACGGGTGCCGCGAGCGGTTAGCAATTCACCGTCGCCCCCGCGAAGGCGGGGGCCCATACGCCGCGGCCGTGCATTTTGAAGGCGGTGTCAGTCGCTGATCTTATCTCCACGACATCCGCCTGTGATTATGGGCCCCCGCCTTCGCGGGGGCGACGGAGAGATGTGTAGTTCCACCAACCACTTGTTCCCCGGTTGTGGAATGGAGTGCCATCCGATAGGTTCCGCGCGCGCGCCCATCCGATTCCTGCTTCCCCGATACATCCCGCATGCTTGGCCGTCCCAAAATCGTTCTCGCTTCCGGTTCGCCGCGGCGGCTCAGCCTGCTCAACCAGGCCGGCATCGAGCCCGACGCGCTGCGCCCGGCCGATGTCGACGAGACCCCGAAGCGGGGCGAACTGCCGCGCGCCTGCGCCAATCGGCTGGCGCGCGCCAAGGCCGACGCTGCGCTGAAATCCGTGCAGCTTGATGATGAGTTGCGCGGCGCATTCATCCTCGCGGCCGATACCGTGGTCGCGGTCGGCCGCCGCATCCTGCCCAAGGCCAATCTTGTGGACGAAGCCGCGCAGTGCCTGCGGCTGCTGTCGGGCCGCAACCACCGCGTCTACACGGCGATCTGCCTGGTGACGCCGAAGGAGGCGTTCCGCCAGCGCCTGATTGAAACCCGTGTCCGCTTCAAGCGGCTCAGCGAGGAGGACATCCAGGCCTATATCGGCTCCGGCGAGTGGCGCGGCAAAGCCGGCGGCTACGCCGTGCAGGGCATCGCCGGAACCTTCGTGGTCAAGATGGTCGGCTCCTACACCAACGTCGTCGGCCTGCCGCTCTACGAGACGATGACGCTGCTGGGCGGCGAGGGCTTTCCGATCCGCTTCGGCTGGCTCAATGCCAGCTGACCCGCCCGACGATGCCGGCAAGGGCATCGAAAGGGCATCGAAGGTGCCGGCCAAACCCTGCCCGGAATGCGGCAAGCCGGCGAGCCCAGACACGCTCCCGTTCTGTTCCAAACGCTGCCGCGACGTCGACCTGAACCGCTGGCTCTCCGGCACCTACGTCATCCCCGGCCGCCCCACCGACCCCGAAGACGCGGAATAGCTGTGATTCGCCAAATATTTGGGGATGGGTTCGCAGGCGGGCAGCGCCCGGCGAAGCCAAAGCCGAAAAACGGGCTTGCCACGCCGAAGCCTCCGGCGAAGGCGGGTGGACATGCGCTCCCGACCTCTCTATAAACCGCCCGCTCGCACCGGCCTTCGGCCCGTCCGGGTATGCCCAGGTAGCTCAGTTGGTAGAGCATGCGACTGAAAATCGCAGTGTCGGTGGTTCGATCCCGCCCCTGGGCACCATTCCAATAGCCCCTGCCACAGATTGTCGTTAAGAGTGCCGCAGCCCAGTTGCGCGCAGCTGACCATGCAACATAAGGTGCCCAAGATGTAGCGCGGACTTGACTAGCGCCGCAGTGAAATCGTGCGATCGAATTGATGAGCATGTGATCTACAGGTGAATGGTGGGGCGCTCCAGAACAAAGGCGAAGAGTCCGTTTGAGGAGCAAGTTTATGCCGCTATTGCGACTGGGAAACCCCATCTGAAAGCCCTGCCCCTCACTCACTTGACGGATTGGGCAGGTTTTGTCGCGATTTCCAAAGATGGGCAATTTGCCCCTAAGAAACCTTGCTCGATATACGGTAAGTATCTCGTCTATGGGTTCTACGGTCGGCCCGCGTATCGGCTTCGCGATGAAGGTTTGTCCCACAGCCTTCCTACCTTCGCTCCAGTTTGCTTTATTTTGAATCCAAAGCTTGTCGATGGTGCGGAGCGCATGCTGCCCTTCGATTCCGGGGGGTTCAATAGGTACGCAGCGGCAATGCATCCTTCTTTGACATTGGATGATTACGAACTTACGAGCGGGCTTGCATCGATCGCGACGATTATCTCATATTTTTGGGGTTCTAATGCCGGCTATTACGGCACGAAATTCTTAGACTCCTTGGCAATAGGGCCCGCTGCTGTAGCGTTGATCCACTATTACAGTCTTATCTCAAACAGGCTTTCGACTGTATTTGACAATCGTTGCTCTACGATTGAGGTGCAACTCCCTTCGCCTGTCAAACTAGATGCGAACGTTGAGGCAATTGTTGTTCCCTCCAGCGTGGCGGGCGACGAAGCGGCAACGATTGCTGCGTCTTTGAGTGCGGAGTTGCTGACATATGAATTCGAGATGCCGTACAAGGTTTCGGACTTTCACGCTTCAGTACGAAGTGTTGTGCGCGAATTCCTTCACACGAGGGGGCTGCTTTGAATCCTCTCGATCCAAATTCTGTACCAGCTCGGTATCGCTTGTTTGGTATTCACAACCCGACAGGAACAACCCCTTCTTTTCTGCTCCCGATATTTGGCGCAAGCCCAATGCGGAATGCACTATATCTGCAAGAATTAGCTAGCGATGATTCTACAGTCGCGTCTTTCGAGGTTTTGTCTGAGCAATTCCACATTCAGGAGGTCGCCACAGGTCAGGACATGCAGGTCGGAGATGCCGCGGTCTTTGCATTCGCGATCAAGAGCCAACTGCTCATTGGAACGCGCTCTGATCTCTCATCGAAACTTATCGCGTTCATTGATGACCCATCGCTGCTATCGTTACCGATCCTGAGGCTTGAGGTTGTAGATTTTTGCAATCTGGTGTCCCGGCGAAAGATGGCGGCAACACGAGCGTACCAGTTTCTCGAACGAATTTCGCGTTTTTCCGCAGACTACTGGCGTGACAAAACCTACCTAACAAGCCGAGCGCGATGGGTTTTGCGTCGCTATGCCGAGATGCTTGGTGGTAGGGATAGTATCAAGCCAGCATGGTTGGATTCGATCGCATTCCGCCTTAAGGACAGCGAGCCAATTCTAACTCTTAGCCAAGGTCTGGGTGACCATCTTAGGGAAATGGGGCCGAAAAACTGGAGACGCACCTTAGCGAGCGAACTTTCCGTATACGTCAAGGCTTTCGACGAAAATTTGAAGCCGCTCCATTTCGACATTCTCGAGCCTGAATCAGATCGGTCACAGCTTGATAGTGAAATCCAACAGCCTAGTGAAGTTTCGCAGAACGAAGATGAAGATTCGATCGTCTTCGCGATTGGTCGAACTGCCGCAAATTCCAGCAGGCAAATCGGAGGACAGTCTCACACTGTGGTTGCGGCAGCCGCTCAAGCGAACGAGTGGGGTGAAATCTCGATCGATGATGCAGTACAAAAGTTCTTCGACACGCAAAGAGAGTACCAAGGGCGGGACCGCAGACTTCCAATGAACTTTTTGGTAGTTGATGCAAGCCCACAGCTTTTCTCCAGCGCGTTGACTTTCTTAAAGCGGCTACCTCGTCAGTCTGACGTCAGGTGCATCGTTCTCTATCGCACGCGTCAGGGAATTCGCAATTTGCCAGAGGAAAGTGACCTTGCAGAGTTAGTTGAGTTAACCGCCGGCGTCACTGTTGTGCTGGACAACGATATTCCCTTGGGTGATTCCCTAAGAAATACTTCGCTGGGCACGAGCTTGTCAGCCTTGGCTCCGCTACTCAGCTCCAAGCGTGCTCAGGTTTCAAAAGGCATATCTTTGTTCGGGATGGGTTGGACGCGAGGTGGCGTTAGTCGATATCAACAGGCTATCTCGCGGAGCATCGCGGCTGCAGCTAATCCGTGGCTACCTATTTCTAAGGCGCATCATGTGCGATCGATCTTATATTCGGTCGGTCGCCCACCCGACGCTTTTGCAAAGGAAACGAAGAGGCTGTTCAATCAGATATTGGAGCGCGACAAGCCAATTTATCTCGACGCAGAGTGGCGACAGCGCCGCTTTGTGCCGAGCGGAAGCGTTCCTGCTAGATTCGAATTTTTGGCTGAACTGGAATATGAAAGTCCAAGTCCGTCGCAGATCAGATTCGCGAGTGCGGCAAGAACCATACTGCTTGCACGGGGGTTTTCCGTATCGAACCTTTATGGAGAAGATAACCTCGCAATCAAAGCTAAGTGCAAGGGTGGTACAGTTGAGATTTTTGGCTCCGAAGAAATAAAGGCAACTACTCAGAGATCGATTGTTCGTATTCTTCTGATGCACGATGGTGCAGAGCTGCAACAATTCCTAAAACGTAGTGGACCGTTAACGACGATTTGCCCGTTGCTCTTGGGAGATTTGTTCTTCTTAAATGGAGACAGAGGTCCTCGTTGGAGCGCGCAGGTTCTTGCTCATTTTGCTTATCCGAAGAAGAGATGGCCGAGCACGATCAAGCCATTCCTGGAGAGCGCGCTTCTAAACCACGTGAGAGAAAACCGAAGGCATCACTTCAACGTCGGCCGAATGCCCAAGCGGACTTCAATTTCGTCGGTTGAGGTGACCATAACTCAAACGGAACGCCTTCCCGGCCGACGAATGAGTCTCTACGGCTCGATGTTAATCAACTTCGGTCAAAGTTCCAAAAATCGATCAAGCGGGCGATCGCCGGGCACGCACGAACGAATGTTCACGGCTACATTGGGGCCAGACGAATTTCAAGTTGAGTGACAGTGCATTCAATGCGCCGATTCCAGCAAGCGTAGCCCGGATGAGCGAAGCGATATCCGGGTTTTGGTCGTCGCGATTCCCGCATATCGCGTTGCTCATGCGGCTACCTGCTGCGCGTCACCATAGCCCCGTGATCCCTGACATAATGCTCTATTGATAGAGCCACCAACGCGCGAGCCACAATGCGGCCAGATAGATCGTGCCAAGGGCGGCTGCGAAGATCAGTGTGAGCGGCCACAAATTGGATCCGTGGTACAGTGCGAACACGCTGAAGCATAATGCGGGCGCGGTCAGAAGCAGCGGCGCCAGCGCAGCCAGCCGCCAGCCGCCGGGCCATCGCAGGATCGTCGCCGGCTGGACCACACAATAGGCCGGCACGCCGGCCATGACGACGAGGCCGAGGATCGTCTCCATGGAGCGCTTCCTTCCGATGGATCGAGGTTGAGTCCTGTCCCAATCCTACCCGGTCGGATTTGCGTTTCCCTTAACCCCGGACTTCGCATTCGCTGCAATGAAGTAGCAGGAAGACTACGGGCTCACGCCGCCTCGTAGGCCGCAATCTTCTTGATCTGCGGCGCGAGCATATCTTCGGCCGTTTCGAGATCGTAACGCGCCTGAATGTTCATCCAGAACGCGCCGCCGGTCTTGAAGAACTTGCCAAGCCGCAGCGCGGTGTCGGCTGTCACGGGCTTTTCTTCGCGCGCGATGCGTTCGATCCGGGTGCGCGGCACACGCAACGCGGCCGCGACCGCGCTGCGTGTCAGTTGGAGTGGAGCGAGAAATTCTTCTCGCAGGATCTCGCCGGGATGAACCGGCGCAAGCTTTTTTGCCATGTGCAAACTCCGAGCCCGAACGCGCCCACCTTGCGCCCCCTCACTTCTGCTCCTGCGCCTTCATCACTTCCGCGAACGGCTGCAGCGCCTTGTTCATGTCGTCCAGCCGCTTTTGCCATTCGGCGCCGGGCATGAAGGAGATGACGGGGACGTCGCCGGGCGAGGCCTTGAGGTATTCGGGGTCGCGCAGGCCTTCCGCGATGGCGGCTTCGAGTTTTTTGGCGATCTCGTCCGGAATGGCCTTCGGCGCAGCGAAGCCGCGTTCGGCGGTCATCGTGACCGGGACGCCTTGTTCCTCCGCGGTCGGAACGTCGGGGAGGGCCGGCGAACGCTGCTTCGACAGGATGGCGATCGCGCGGAGCGGGCCCTTGTTGCCGCCGTGCAGCTCGGGGAGTTCGCTGACGCTGACCAGGCCGACCTGCAGGTGGCCGCCAAGCAGATCGGTCCGCTGCACGGCCGTGCCACGATAGGAGATTTCGTTGGGCTCGACCTTGGCGGCGCCCGCCAGCATGCGGATCGCCAGATGGCCGTTGGTGCCCGCGCCGTTATGGCCGAACGTCACCGAGCCGGGCTTGCTGCGCAGCGCCGCCAGCACGTCGGCCAGCGTGGCGTACTTGCTGTCCGCGGGCACCACGATCACGCTCTGGTCGTCGACCACGCGCGCGATCAGGCGGATCTCGTCCATGCTGTACTGGGTCTTTCGCGTCAGCGGGATGAAGTTGTAGCCGGGCACGTTGACCACGCCGATCGAATAGGCATCCGGCGCGGCGCGCTGGATCGCGGCAAACGCGATCTCGCCGCCGGCACCGGGCTTGTTCATCACGACGAACTTGACCTTGCCGCCCAGCTTCTGCTCGACGGCCGGCAGCAGCTTGCGCGCCATGACGTCGGTCGCGCCGCCCGGCGCAAAGCCGATCACGACCTCGATCGGCTTGTCGTCCGGCCATCCCGCCGAGGCCGGTCCGCAAGCCGCGAAACCCAATGCTGCTGCAACCAGCGCGATGACCTTGGCATTCATGACGTTCCACCTTCTTGTTGTTGTTGACGGTCGCCCACCCGGGCGGCGCGACCGATGATTTGCGTTGGTCGCTTGTAATTGTCCGGTTCGGCGAAGAACAGCCAGCGGCACGCATAGCCCCATGAGCGGGCTGTGCGCTGATTTGCGCCGGGCGCAAGCGCAGAGCGCGCCTCGCGGCATGCGACCATTTGGCACGACGGGCAAATCAGCAAAAGCTGTCCATCCCCGCGCGCGAAAATATACCGCTCAGCGCGCAGGCCAAATCAGCTCTATAATTTGCGCATCTCATCCACCAAAGGGGCGTTGGCCACGTCACGAACGCGCGGTGAGATGCGGTGGACGCGAATGGCGCAGCTGACGTTGGCGCCTGATGCGGACGGCGAATTCGTGTGGTCCTGGCGCCGCGGTGCTGGTGCTAAGCTCCCCCGGGTCATCTCGGGGGAGCGACGGTGGCAAAAGAGCCGTTCACCGGGGAGAGCACGAAGCAAGCCGTAACCCATCGCGCAGGGAAAGCCGGAATGCCTCCGCTGGACCTGTATGCTCGTGTGCGTTTCCTTTTGCGCACTTTGCACACGAGACCGCGGGTGCAGCGCGCATCCGGCTTTCCCTGCGCCCTTTGTTTCAGAGGAGGGCGGATTATTTTGCAGAACTCGGGCGAACGATGCCGCGAGAACGTAGACGCACACCCAACTGTCATCACCCGCGAAAGCGGGTGATCCAGTATTCCAGAGACGCCAATGGTTGAATCGATAAGCCGCAGTGTACTGGATCGTCCGGTCAAGCCGGACATGACAGCGACCTCCACCCCACGACAAGCGATGCTATGGGCGGTCGGCCTAAAATCCGAACGGGCCAAATATCGCCGCAAAGATCGCCGCGATCACGGGATGAGCCGGCAAGCTTCGGGCAACCGACACACCCTAAACTCCCGGGACATTCCCGAGGGGCTCCCATGGTGTCGACGTATCTCGCCTACAATTCCATCGTGCGCAATCTCAGGCAGTCGATGACGCGCGTCGAGCAGCAGGCCGACGTGACCAGGAATGCGGCCTACTACCGCGACAACATCGGCAAGGTGAAGACGGTCGACGACCTCCTGAAGAACGATCGGCTGTACCAGTATGCGATGAAAGCCTACGGTCTGGAGGACATGACCTACGCCAAGGCCTTCATGAAGAAGGTGCTGGAGAGCGATCTCTCCGATGCCAACAGCTACGCCAACAAGCTGGTCGACAAGCGCTACCGCGAGTTCGCAGCCGCCTTCACCTTCGGCGGTTCGGAAACGGCGATCGCACAATCGGAAAACCAGACCGATGAAATGATCGGCCTGTACAAGGCAACGGCGACGCGCCAGGTGGAGGCGATCGACGAGGATACGCGCTACTACAACCTCATGATCGGCAACGTGACCAACGTCGATCAACTCCTGAACGATGACCGGCTTCGCGCTTACGTGTTTGCGGCGTTCGGCATCGACGACAGCCAGTGGTCGCGTGACACGATCAAGGGCGTGCTCTGCAGCGATCCGACCGACCCCAACAGCTACGTCAACACGGCCTGGGTCTCCAGGGTGGACGATCTCGGTCACCGGATCGACCAGGCGCAGGCGGATGCCGTCGACGCCAGCGCGAAGATTTCGAACTACATGACGCAGTTGGCGCAGCCCGGCGCCGACATGAATGATCTCAGGGCGAAGATCACGATGGAGCGGGCGCGCCTTTCGAAAAGCAATGCCGATATCGTGAGTTACAACGACGCCATTTCCATGATCAGCAGGTATGTCGACCTCGCCGCTGGCTTCGAGTTTTCGCCCGACGGGACGCTGCCGGCAGGCACGCCCGCCCAGATCGATGCCAACCGCGAAGTCACCAATGAAGGCTTCGTTCTCAGCAAGGGCGCGGTCTATCTCGCGGCGGATGAGGAGAACCAGGCGATGGCGATCAGCCAGTTCAGGTCGCTCATCTACAGGATGGAATCGGTCGAACAGTTCGTCTCCACGCCGAACGTCTATAATTTCGCGCTCAAGGCCGTCGGTCTCGATCCGGACAGAGTCTCGGCGGCAACGATCAAGGCGGTGCTCAGGAGCGATGCGGCCGATCCGAAGAGCTACGTCTATACGCTGAAGGACGACCGCTACGTCCAACTCGCACGCGCGCTGAACTTCGACGGCAAGGGCAACGTGACCTCGCCGCTGTTGGCGCAGGATTCGGCGGAAGTGGTCCAGATCGCGCGCGACTACATCGTCGCGAAAACCAAATTCGCAAGTGCGACCGAGCAGCCCGCACTTCGGGCCCAGGCCGAAAAGGATGCGGTGTACTACCGGAACGCCATCGCCGACGTCGGCAGCGTGGCAGAGTTGCTCAAGGACAGGAAGATGGTCGATATCCTGCTCGTCTCGAAGGGCATCGATCCGGCGAAGGTGACCACCGACTATCTGCGCAAGATCTTCAGTTCGGACCTGACCGACGCCAAAAGCTTCGCCAACACCGAGAAGGATCCCCGCTTCGCCGAGATCGCGGCGTCGTTCAATTTCGACAAGCAGGGCAATGTCGCCCGTCTCGCGCAGATCGGTCCGCAGAAGCGGGATCAGTTGCTGGAAACGCAGAACAACTATCTTCAGCAGAACCTGGAATCGCAGCAGGGCGATGCCAATCCGGGCGTGCGGCTGGCGCTGTATTTCCAGCGCAAGGCCGGCGACGTCACCTCGGCCTACGACATCCTCGCCGACAAGGCGCTCGCCGAAGTGTTTCGCACCACCTACGGCCTGCCCGACTCGGTCGGCAGCATGGGCGTCGACCAGCAGGCCAAGGTGGTGGAGAAATATCTCAACCTGAAGGACCTCACCGATCCGACCAAGCTCGAAAAGCTGCTGAATCGTTTTTCCGTGATGTACGACCTGAAGAACGGCAGCTCGAAAGTGTCACCCGCGCTCGCCATCATGCAGGGATCCGGCGGGAGCATCGGTCAGGACGCGCTGATGTCGATTGCCCAACTGGGCAAACGGTAGCGATCAGCCGCGCCGGCCATAGCTGCCGGTTCGCGGCGGAAGCCTTGCGCGGCGCCGGATCAGGCATAACTATGGGATCGCCGCTGGCGTCGCCTGTCGGATCGCAAAGCCATCCGCTTCCGAACCGGGAAGTTGCGTCATGACCGAATGGTATTTTGTCTGGGTCGAAGGTCTGCGCGGGCCGATGCCGCAGAAATGGTCGTCGGACGGGCTGTGGGGCCAGGTTGGCCGTCAGGACGTCATCGTCCGTTTCGCGCTGACCGACCAGGAAGCGCATCTCCCGCTCGACCAGCTCGCAAAACTGCATCCCATTCCCGACCGCAAATAGCAGGCACCTGTGCAGGCGTCACTTGGCTGCATCGGTCCGCGCCCGGCGTCCCTCGATCGGATAGCCGGGATCGTTGAAGCCCGGCGTCGACGGATGGCCGCTCACCACCAGGCGGTCGATCAGCGCCTCGTCTTCCGCCGTGAACCGATAGTCCAGCGCCTTGATGTAGTCGTCCCATTGCGCCTCGGTGCGCGGACCCGCGATCACGCCGGAGACGAACGACGAGTTCAGCACCCACGATACCGCGAACTGCCCGGCGGTGATGCCGCGGGCTTCCGCGTGCTGCTTGATCTCCTGCGCGAGCTGCAGCGATTCCGGCCGCCACTCGGTTTGCATCATGCGCTTGTCGGCGCGGCCGGCACGCGTGTCCTTGTCGGGCGCCGCATCCGGCCTGTACTTGCCGGTCAGCACGCCGCGCGCCAGCGGGCTGTAGGGCACGATGCCGAGGCCGTAATAGCCGCAGGCCGGAAAATGCTCGACCTCCGGCATCCGGTTCATGGCGTTGTAATAGGGCTGGCTGACGATCGGGCGGTCGATCCCGTTGTCGTCGCAGATGTTGCAGATTTCGGCGACGCGCCAGGCGCGGTAGTTCGAGACGCCGAAATAGCGGATCTTGCCCTGCCGCATCAAATCGCCCATCGCCCGTACGGTCTCGGCGAGCGGCGTCGCGTGATCCTCTTTATGCAGATAGTAGATGTCGATGTGATCGGTCCCGAGCCGCCTCAGGCTTTCGTCTGCCGCCTGCAGCACCCAGCGCCGCGACAGCCCGCCGCGATTGGGATCGTCGCCGATCTGGTTGGCGAGCTTGGTGGCGAGAACCCAGTTGCTTCTGTTGTTCGAGATCGCGCGGCCGACCACGGCTTCCGAGTTACCGCCATTATAGGCGTCCGCGGTGTCGATGAAGTTGATGCCGGCCTCGCGCGCCCTGGCCACGATGCGCGACGACGTCGCCTCGTCGGTCGGCCCGCCGAACATCATGGTGCCCAGACAGATCGGCGAAATCTTCAGGCCGCTGCGGCCAAGGTTACGATATTGCATCGGGTGGCTCCTCGATTCTGTAACGTCATTCCGGGGCGATGCGAAGCATCGAACCCGGAATCTCGAGATTCCCCGGGGTGCAATTGCACCCCTGAGGTCCGGTCCTTCGGACCATCCCGGAATGACGGCATAGTCAACCCTCGCTCTTCAATATCTTGAACACGCCGCTCGCCATTGCGATACAGCGCTTGTCGACGGTCACCTCGGTCGTGATGAAAATGAGGCTGCGGGTGGAGCGCACCACGTGCGGCTTCGACACCAGCACCTCGCCGATCTTGCCGGCTTCGACGAAATGCGTATCGAGCTGGACCGTCGCCAGCGTCGGCTTGCCCGAGATGTAGCGGGCGGTCATGCCGCAGGTGCGGTCGGCGAAGGTCATCAGGACGCCGCCCTGCACCAGGCCGCGGCGGTTGTGATGCTTGTCCTCGGTGATCAGCGCGTATTCATGCTCGCCATTGACGACACGCTGCCACAGCGGGCCGATCAGATGCAGGAATCCGCTGGTTTCGACGATCTTCCAGCCGTCGGATTTGAGTTTGTCCGCGGCCTTTGCTGTCATGTCGTGCTTTCCGTTTCTCGCGGGCTGTCATGCTGTCCGGTCATTTCATCTGACGCGCTTGTGTTGTAGTCAAGCGGGATGGTCCGGTCATTTGACGATACCACCCGGCGGAATATCGCAGAGCTGTGCGCGGCCTTCACGCGGGCGCCCGCCGGCGAGGCGGAGCCTGTGTTGAAGCGGGCCGCCGTCGCCATTGCGCTCACCGGGGCGGAGTCGGGCCCGGGCACCACATTCCTGCTGACCCGGCGCGCCGCGAGCCTGCGATCGCATGCTGCGCAATGGGCGCTGCCGGGCGGGCGCTGCGACCCGGGCGAGACGCAGGCGCAGGCCGCGCTGCGCGAGCTCCACGAAGAACTCGGCGTCGGTCTCGCCGAGGGCGACGTGCTGGGCCTGCTCGACGATTACCCGACGCGATCGGGCTATCTCATCACGCCCGTGGTGGTCTGGGTCGGCACCAGCGCCGAGATTTCGCCGAACCCGGCCGAAGTCGCTTCCGTGCATCGCATCGCGCTCGACGACATCGAGCGCGAGGACGCCTTCAGCTTCACGAAAATTCCCGAGAGCACGCGGCGCGTGATCCGCTTCCGTCATGCCGGCCAGCACATCCACGCGCCGACGGCCGCGCTGATCTATCAGTTCAGCGAAGTGCTGGCGGGACGCCAGACGCGCGTGGCGGAACTGGAACAACCGGTGTTCGCCTGGAAGTAGGCGGTCACGCGCGCGAGGCGATGCGTCTTGCGAATGCGGATCGTTTCGGCGACGATAGTTGGCAACAATAAGAATAATCCGGGAGTTCGCCCAAGATGTTCAAAAAATGGCTTTGCGCTGCCGCCGCCATGCTCGCCGCGGGCGCAGCGATCGATTCCGCGCAGGCGCAAAGCTATCCGGCGCGCGCGATCACGCTGGTGATTCCGTTCGCGCCCGGAGGCAGCACCTCGATCGTCGGTCGCGGCATCGCCGACAAGATGAGCGAACTGCTCGGCGAGAAGGTCGTGGTCGACAACCGTCCCGGCGCCGGTGGCACCGTCGGCACCAAAGCGGTCGCGAAGAGCGATCCCGATGGCTACACGCTCTTGCTGGGCTACACCGGCACGCTCGCGATCGGTCCCTCGCTGTACAAGAATCCCGGCTACGACCCGCGCAAGGATTTCGCGCCGATCGGAATGATCGGCAATGCGCCGAATTCGCCGGTGGTGCATCCGTCGTTCCCCGCCAGGACCGTCGCCGAACTGATCGCCTTTGCGAAGGCCAATCCCGACAAGGTCAATTTCGGTTCGGCCGGCGCCGGCACCGCCAGCCACATCACCGGCGAATATTTTGCCCGCGCGGCCGGCATCAAGCTGGTGCATATCCCCTACAAGGGCACGGGGCCTGCGCTGACGGATCTGTTGGGCGGCCACATCCCGATGGCATTCGCGCCGATCCCGGCTTCGCACTCCAATATCGCGGCCGGAAAACTGCGCGCGCTGGCGGTGACCAGCACCGTTCGCTCCGGCCTGCTTCCCGACGTGCCGACGATGATCGAAGCCGGGCTCACCGGGTTCGACGCCTCGCTCTACTACGGCCTCGCGGCGCCGGCCGGCACGCCGCGGCCGATCATTGATAAGCTCAACAAGGCGCTGCGCGATGCGCTCGCTTCCGACGAGGTGAAGAAGCAACTCGGCAACGACGGAACCGAGATCACGCCCGGCACGCCGGAAGATTACGGCGATTTCATCGACAAGGATGAGAAGAAGTGGTCGAAGCTGGTAAAAGCCAGCGGCGTCGAGCAGGAATAGGGCCGAAAGTCGCGCCCCTTCGGGGCTGACTTCGCAGGCACGCTTGCTAAAAGGGAGCGATGCGCCCACCCTTGATTCGCATTGGTTCCGGATTTCTCGCGCTCGCGCTGCTGGCGGGTGCGTCTCCTGCCGCAGCGATGGATGCGGCTGAGCATTTGAATGCGATGGCGCAGGCCGCCTCGCCGCAAGCGATCGCCGAATATCGCCGCAAGCTGAAGGAGTATCAGCAGGCGCGCGCCGCTTTCGACGAGCAGGCGGGCGCCTACTGGTCCTCGATCTACGAGAAGCGAAAGGGCCGCAACGCCAAGCGCAGGGAGCGCCAGGCGATTACGCTCGACGACTACGTGCTGACGCAGCCGCCGACCTACACCGGCCCGGCGCGGCCGGTGAGTCCGGAGCCGGAGGAGGAGAAGCCGCCGCGCGAGCGCAAGCCGATTCCCGTGGTCGCCGATTTCCTCAAGGCCGCCGCCGAGCAATTTCAATTCGTTCCGCAGCGGCCGGCGTCTGAAGTCGAGTTCAAGCGCGCCTACGCCCGGTACGCGCTCGCGTCAGGATTGACGCGCGAGCAGGCGGTGCGGGTCTATTCGTTCGAGACCGGCGGCAACGGCAATCACGACATGCAATCGGGCCTTAGCACGTCGCGGCCGGGTTCGCGTGCGATCTCGACCGCGATCGGCTACAATCAGTTGCTCACCACCAACAGCGTCGTACTGATGGCCGAGCAGGGCCACGAGTTGATCAAGGAACTGACGGCGAAGGCAGCCGGCCTGTCGGGCGCGCCGCGCAAGGCGATGGACCACAAGCTCGCGGTGCTGAAGAAGATGGTGGCGTTCTCGCGTACCGTGCCGGGCACCTGGTCGGAGCATGAAAAGCTTGCCAGCACGCCGCAGGGCTGGGCGGTGCATGCCATGGTGCTGGACGTGGACGTCGGGCCGATGCTGCAGACCCACAAGCTCCTGACATCGGTTCATTTCGCGCGCGCCAAGGGCCATAGCCGTCCGTTGACGGCCGCCGAACTCGAAATGATGAACCTGACCGGCGACGGCACCGGACTCGACATGGTGACGATGCCGCAGGCAATGCGCGAGCGGGTGCCGACCTCGAATTTCTTCCAGCGCGGCGGCTACGAGCGCAACCCCGTCGCGATCCGCCACAACACCGTGGCGAAACTGCTCGCGGTCACCGACGAGCGGATGGATTTCAACAGCAACAAGCCCGGCGCCAAGGAATTGGCCGCGGCGTTTTAGGTGGATGGCGAATGGATGACTCTTCCCTCTCCCCTTGTGGGAGAGGGTGGATCGACGACGCGAAGCGGCGGCGAGACGGGTGAGGGGTCTCTATCCGCGGAGAGAACCCCTCATCCGGCGCGGATTGCATCCGCGCCACCTTCTCCCACAAGGGGAGAAGGGAAGGAAGACCCCCTCAGTTCGACCCGAACATGAAGCTGCCATCGCCCTCGAGATAGGGGCCGGACCGCATGTAGAGCTGTCCATTCGTGCCGATGAAGAACAAGGTGCCCTTCGGCACCTTCTTGGCACCCTTCAGCAGCAAGCCCGCATTGTTGGTGCCCATCTTGTAGGATAGCGTCTTGCCGTCCTTGCCGTAGGCGTAGCCCATGTCCGATTTCAGATCCCACGGCGTTGGCGCTGCGGCTTGCGCGAATGCAGATGTCGCTACGCCCGCGAGTGCGGCCGCCATCAAAATCGACTTCGTCGAAACTCTCATCGTCGTCATCCTCCCAGCGCCCTTCAGCGGCTCAGTCCCACGTTTTGAACAAATCACGAACGGTAATATTCAGTCAATTGGGACCTTCGACGCATTCACGTTGCCATTGAGACTTTGTGATTTCCCGGCTTCGACTTCCCGACTATGTTCCGCTTTCGGTCGCGCGAACCGCATTGCGAGAATGTCAGGGGATGATTTGTATGAACCACGTCATGAAAATCGGTTTAGGTGCGGCATTGTCAATCCTGGCGCTGGCTCCTGCCGCGGAAGCCGACGAATTCAAGCTCTCTCACAACCAGCGGATCGCCTGCAGCCGCGGTCTGGCGCCGGGCAAGCTGAACACGGCGACCTGCAAATCCTATGCTTACGTGTTCAACGCCAAGACCTCCGAATATTTCCGCTGCCAGGTCTCGCTGGCGCTGACGCGGGACAACAAGGAGGTCATCAATGTGCAGGCCGACGGCGGCTGCACCAAGAAGACCCGGATATTCGATACTGATTCGAGCTATTCGTTCGACGCCACCGAAACCGAGGCGCCGAACACCAACTCGTTCTTCGGCCCCGGCGGCTATGCGGTGTGGGCCAGCGACAACAATGCGCCGAAGGTGCGCGGGTGCATCATCATCTCGTCCGGGCTCGGCTCCGACATCGCCAAGTGCATCGACATGAAGTTCGACTAGGTCCGGCCAGCGGCGCATCCTAGTTCGGGCCGGAGGCCATCTGCGGGCGTGACCGGGCGAACTTCCTGATCGCCTGTGGCTTGCCGAACAGATGGCCCTGTACCAGGTCGAAGCCCATCTCGTGCGCGGCGAGAAAGTCGGCGCGGGTCTCAACACCCTGGGCGATGACGCGGGCGCCATGGTCACGGGCCAGCTCGACGATCCGGCGGCACACCGTCTGTTTCAGCCGGTCATCGGCGCTGCCGTTCACGAACTCACGGTCGACCTTCAGCTCGACGAACGGGAAGCTCACCAGCTCCATCAGAGATGGCCACTCCGCGCCGACATTGTCGATCGCGAACGCGATATTGTGCAGGCGCGTCGCCTTTGCGACCTCGAGCACCAGCGCGGGATTTTCGATCACCTCGCTGCTTTCGACTTCGATCAGCAGTCCGCTGAACGCGGGATGGGTGGGAACGGCGCGGCAGAGATCGCGCACCGCGTGCTGATCTCCGAAAAACGAGACCGGCAGGTTGATCGAAAGATCGACCGGGCCCTGGCTCTCGAGCAGGTGCCGCCAGTCCTCGATGGCGCGGCCGACCGCGAACTCGGATAGGGCGCGAAAATGCGGATCCTTGTCGTCGGGAATGAAGTACGCCGGCGGGACCACGCCCCAGGCCGGGTGTCGCATCCGGACCAGCGCTTCCGCGCCGCTGGGGACCAGCGTGCGGACGTTGATCTTTTGCTGATACCAGAGTTCGAGCCAGCCCGCCTTCAGCGCTTCGGCCACGTCTACCGCCGGGCTCGGCGCCGGCTCGGCCGGCAGCATCGCCGCCACGGTCTCGCGCAGGCTTCCCGCACTGAACGGTGTCTGCAGCGAGGGCAGCATGGCGATGCCGTATTCCTCGCCGATCTGCCGGACCGCCCTCACCATGATCGACTGCGGCTGGCCGATGACGAGAACCTTGCCGGCGAAATTCTTTCGTACCACGACCTCGAGAATGTCGCCGGGCTCCAGGCCGTTGGCACACACGCTGAGCACGAGCAGGTCCGGCTGGTGGATGTCGAGCACGCTGGGAAGATCACTGGCCTGGCCGCACTCGCTGGTGACGAAGCCGAGATCTTCGAGTGCGTCCGAGAGAAACAGCCTGAGGTGCTTCTTGCTGTCGATGACACAGGCGCGGGGTGTCAGCTTGCGGTGGCCGAAAGGACCGGCGTGCACATCCCCATGAAAGTTGATCCCGCTCATCGTCGCCCTCCCACCCGACAGAAACCCCGGATGCAGTCGTACATCCGTGATGCGGCGGCAATGATGGAATCTTTTTGGACGGAGCTAGTTTTGCTAGAGTAAGGTTAAGACGGAAATTTGCAGTGGGAATCGCAAGTGCGTTTCTCGCCGATGACCCGATGGTGCACCGCACCGGTCGGCATTTTATCAGGCAAGAAAAGAAAAAGCCGCGGCCCATGACGGGCCGCGGCCGAATGAATTGCGGTAGAAGCGACGCGTCTATTTGCCGATGCCCTTTTCCTTGAAGTATTTCAGCGCGCCGGGATGGAACGGGATCGGCGAGCGCTCCTGAACCTGGTTGTCGAGCGTGAAGCTCTCGGCTTCCTTGTGCACGGCAACGATGTCGGCCTTCTTCTCCACCAGTGTCTTGACGATGGCATAGGCGTCGTCATTGCTCATCTTGTCGCCGGTGACAATCAGATTCCACACCTCTGTGATGGAATTGTCCTTGTCATAGCCGGGATACGAGCCTGCCTTGATCTTGCTGGCAGTGTAGAGCTTGCCGTGCTTGGCGTTCATCTTGTCGGCCAGGTCGCCGTGATCGATCAGCTTCATCTTGAGGCCGGGTGTCGCCGCGAGATCGGTGACCGCGGCGGTCGGAATGCCGCCGACCCAGAAGAAGGCATCGATCTTGCGGTCCTTGACGGCGTTGACGGATTCGGAAACACCGAGCCGTTCGCGCTTCATGTCCTTGTCCTTGTCGAGACCGGCCGCCTCGATGACGCGGAATGCCATCACTTCGGTGGCGCTGCCGGGCGATCCGGTCGAGACGCGCTTGCCCTTCAAGTCCGCCATGGTGTTGATGCCGCTGCCTTCGATCGTCACCACATGCATACGGTTCGGATAGACCACGAGCAGCGCCTGCAGCGCCACCTTGCCGCTCTTGAACTTGTCCTCGCCCTTCAGCGCATCGAGCGCGGCGTCGGCCATGGTGAAGCCCATTTCGCTCTTGCCGGTGCCGATCAGTTTGAGGTTGTCGACCGATCCGCCGGTGACCTCGGCGGTAGCCTGCACGTTGGGAAGGCTCTTCGAGAGCACGTTGGCGACGGCGCCGCCCAGCGGGTAGTACACGCCGCCGGTGCCGCCGGTTCCGATCGACATGGTCTTCTGCTGGGCGTGGGCTGCGCCCGCGAATGCGAGCCCCAGCGTCATCGCCAGGATGGCTGTAGTCTTCTTCATGTTCGTCTCCTCAATCCCTTCATTAACTATGTCGTGAGCGCAGGCCGCTCTGGCGACCGCGTTCGGGCCTGCCACAGTACGACGCCAAGACCGATGATCAGCCCCGGCACATAGGTGTAGCTGATATCGCGGCCGATGATCCATTCGACGATCGCCTCGATCAGGCTCGGGAACACCAGCAGCAACCCGGATAGCAGAAGCAGGCCGCGCTCCACCGGCGTATTTTGTCGCAGGGCCCAGTTCTGGGCGAACGCCGCCAGCGCCAGCAGGCCGAAAGTGGTCTTGGCTGTGATCTCGAGAATATCGATCCACGACCCACCTTTCGGGATCGACAGCAGCAGCCCGACGCCTTGCGGGTCGAGCACGAACACGAACGGAACCAGGAACGCCGGCAGCGTGTATTTCCAGGATTGCAGCGTTGTCCGGTAGGGATCGCCGCCGGTGATGGCCGCGGCAGCGAACGGCGACAGCGCCGTCGGCGGTGACACCTCCGAAAGGACGGCATAGTAGAAGATGAACATGTGCGCGGCGTAGTCGGGCACGCCGAGCTTGATCAGCGCGGGAGCCGCGATCACCGCGCAGATGATGTACGAGGCGGTCACGGGCACTGCGAGACCGATGATCCAGACGATCAGCGAAGTGTAGATCGCCGTCAGCAGCAGGCTGCCGCCGGCATAGCTGATGACGATCGCCGAGAATTTCAGGCCGAGACCGGTCAGCGTCACGATGCCGACGACGATGCCGGCGCAGGCGCAGGTGGTTGCGGCATTCAGCGCGCCGATCGAGCCGTCGGCCAGTGACTTCACCAGCTTGGCCGGCATCAGCGCGGTCTCCCTGCGCAGGAAGGAGAGCGCGAAGGTGACGAGGATGGCGTAGAACACCGACAGCGATGGCGAATAGCCGATGATCATAAACACGACCACGGCGAGCAGAGAGATGAAGTGGAAGCCGTATCGCATCGTCATCCGGCCGAGCGACATCTCGGGCGTGAAGGTCACGTTCTTGGCGTGGAATTTCTTGGCGTCCAGTTCGACCATGAACAGCAGCGACATGTAGTAGAGACAGGTCGGGATGGTCGCCATCCAGATCACGTCGAGATAGCTGATCTTGAGAAACTCTGCGATCAGGAACGCAGCCGCACCGAGCACCGGCGGCGACAGGATCGCGCCCAATCCGCCGGCGGCGAGCAGGCCGCCCGCGGCGTTTCTCTCGAAGCCGGCCTTGGCCATCATCGGATAGGCCACGGTGCCGATCATGACGGTCGTGGCGACGCCCGATCCGGAGGGGCCGCCGAGCAGGAACGACGACAGCACCACGGTGCGGCCGGCGCTGTTCGGTTTGCCGCCCATCAGCGCCAGCGAGAAATCGATGAAGAACTTGCCGGCGCCGGAATGCTGCAGGAACGCGCCATAGATGGTGAACAGGATGATCAGCGTCGCCGACACGTCGACTGCGACGCCGAAGATGCCTTCCAGCGTAATGAAGAGGTGGCCGACCAGACGATCCACGTCATAGCCGCGATGGGTCCAGGGCGCCGGCAAATGCGGTCCGAGCATCGCATAGGCGATGAACAGAATTGACACGACAGGCATGATCGGACCGGTCGTGCGCCGCGTCGCCTCCAGCAGCAAGATGATGAATACGATGCCGACGATCACGTCCCAGCGGTCGGGCGCGGTGGCGCGGTCGGTGAAGTCCTCGCCGCCCCACAGCGCATAGATGATGGTCGCGATCGCTACGATCCCGGGCACGACGTCCCACCACCGCACGCGATTGCGAAACCGCGACGCCAGCGGAAACAGCAGGAAGCTCAGCACCAGCGTGAAGGCGACGTGGGTGTAGCGAAGTTCCTGGGTCGGAACGATGGCGTAAGCCGCATAGAGATGGAACAGGCTCATGACCACGGCGATCGTGGTCGAAATTCTTCCCGGCCAGCCCATCAGGCGGTTGGCGGCGCCTTCTTCGGCCTCGACGAAGGATTCGGCCTTCTGCAGTGCCTCGTCCGAAACCGCGACGACCTCATCGTTGCGCGGCGTTGTCTTCTCTGCAGCCATGCTTCCCCCGGGGGCACCCTTGTCTCAGGCCCGGCTCCCGCGGGCCCGTTTCGCCGCGCATTCACCCCGGTTTGGGTATCCGTGGCAAGGGGCTTATCGGCGTATGCCCGCCGGCGTCGCTTTAGCTCATCGGACAGGTTGACCCGGAAGCTCGATCCGGTCCAGTTTTCCGGCCAATTTGACGCCAAGGGAGAAGAAGTCGATGGAACGGCTCAAGGGCAAGACGGCGATGGTGGTGGGTGCGGGATCGATCGGTCCCGGCTGGGGTAACGGCAAGGCGACGGCCGTGACCTTTGCTCGCGAAGGTGCGCAGGTGTTCTGCGTCGATCGCAACGGCGCCGCCGCGCAGGAAACCGTCGATATCATCACCGGCGAAGGCGGCAAGGCGACCGCTTTCACCGCCGACGTCTCGCGCGAAGCCGAAGTGGCGGCGATGACGGCGGCGTGCCTGAAGGCCTATGGCCGCATCGACGTGCTCGACAACAATGTCGGCATCGCCGAGATGGGCAACGTCGTCGAGGTCGACGAGGCGAGCTGGGATCACGTCTTCGCGGTCAATCTCAAGAGCGCCTATTTCGCCATGAAGCACGTCATCCCGGTGATGCAGAAGCAGGGCGGCGGCTCGATCATCAACATCTCGTCGATCGCCTCGATCCGGCACCTCGGGATTTCCTACGTCACCTATGGCGCCTCGAAGGCGGCGATGAACCAGATGACGAAGACGACTGCCGCGCAGTTCGCGCGCGATCATGTCCGCGTCAACTGCATCCTGCCGGGCCTGATGAAAACGCCGATGGTCGCGCATTCCGCAGGCCTCGCGGCGAGCTATTCGGCCGGTGATGTCGAGGCGATGTGGCGGGCGCGCGATGCGCAGGTGCCGATGGGCCACATGGGCGACGCCTGGGACGTCGCCAATGCAGCGCTGTTTCTGGCGTCCGACGAATCGAAATACGTCACCGGCATCGAGCTGGTGGTCGACGGCGGGATCACGGTGAAGGCGAGTTAATGTTCCGAGGCGCGCGATTTGCTCGCGCCCCCGGAATGACGGAGCCACGTTCTGCTACTGCGCCATCGCCAATATGCCGCCCGCGAAGGAATGCCAGAGCGGGGAGACGCTGATCGGCCAGTTCAGGATCTTCACGGCGATCAGCGCGATGCCGCCATAGACGTAGACCGGATGCGGCCGGCCGCGGGTGCGCCAGTCGAACACCATGGCGACCACGAGCAGCAGATAGGCGACGAAGGCCGGCGGGATCGTCACCGGCACCGGCGGCGGGCCGGCGGGGCCGGGAGGCGCCAGGAAGGTGAGAAACCAGCGCGCGACGGCGGCGTCCAGCACCGAAATGCCGGCCAGCAGCATCAGCCGCTTGTGGATTTCGGGTCGGCGGATATTGGCGATCGCCAGCGCAAACACGATCGCGAAGAACAGAATTCCGCTGAGCGGGACGATCGCAAACGCGATCCCGTCATATGTCATTCCCGCGTCGGCGGAGCGCTTCATCGCATGTACCGCCACCAGGAAGCCGAAGATCGTCATCGCGGTTGCGAGCGAGACGCCGATCATCCCGATCGCCCGGTGCCGTGCGACTTTGCCGGATGCGGCAAGCCAGGTCTGGAACGCGAAATAGAGCGACCAGGCAAAGAACAATAGCCCGTGAAAATGAACGACGGGCGAAGCCGAGAATGAACGGGTGGCGAGCGGCATCCAGTAGGTCGGCGCGAAGCCGACAAAGGCGACGGCCGTGCAGGCCAGCGCCATGTAGAAATAGAAGTAGCCGGTTGAGGATTGCGCGAAAGCGCGCGGCGGATGGTAGTCGGTTAATGTGGTCATGGTTCTTGAGTCTGCGAGACCTGTGAAAGGTTCATGAATAATCGTTCGGCGGAATATCCTTCCGCGTGCAAAGTGGTGCGCTTTCCCCTACGTCACCTTTCGGTCAAAATCTGTGATCCGGATTACAGAGGAAAGTCGCAGGCTGCCGTTGTCGGAAACGCAACGCGCTTGCTAGGATCGTCGGCAATCAGCGCTTTCCCCGGATCAATCGATGCAAGGCTTTACTTTCACCCGCAAACTGCTCGCGGCCTTCCTGCTGTGGATCGGATTTGCACATGATGCGTCCGCGACCCAGGTCGAGCCGGCCAAGGATTTGCGGATCGATCCGGCGCTCTGCCTTGCCGCGGCGCTCGCGCGGAACGACGACAAGACGCTGGACGTTTGCGGCGCGCTGATCAACAACGCCAAGACCGAGAAGCCCGATCGCATCAAGGCGCTGATCGCGCGCGCGACGGTCTACGAGCGCAAGGACATGATCGACCGCGCCATCACCGACTACGACAGCGTACTTCGCCTCGATCCGACGCTCGCCGATATCCATAACGCGCGCGGCGAACTCTGGCGCAAGAAGGGCGACCTGCCGAAGGCGGTGGCCGATTTCGCCGCCGCCATCAAGCTGAACCCGGATCATATTGCCGCCAGAGCCAACCACCGCTCGCTGGCGCTGGAACTGGAGCGGCTGGGGGCGCTGAAAGCGGTCGCGGGCAAGCCGAGTTTCAATTGCGCCACCGCCCGGCGCAAAGTTGAAAAAGCGATCTGCGCCGATCCTGCACTCGCCGATCTCGACCGGGAAGTCTACGGCTCATATGTCAGGGCAACCCGTGAATCGAAGAGCCCGCGACAGGCGAAAAATCTGCGACGCGAGCAGGAGGAGTTCATCGCCCGGCGCAATGCCGCGTACGGCCGGCCGGACTACGATCTGCAGAAGGCGATGCGACAGCGGCTGAAACAGATCAACGGGGCCGACGCTTACTAGCGTGGCCATCTGTTGAGGCTTGATCTGGCGCAACTTCCCGTGACAATGCCTGGCATAAAGCCTTGCCCAGCCGTCAAACCCGGGGTCACCCGGCCGCGACGGCGGAGTGCGCGACCGGGAGAGACGCCATGAATATCCACGGGAAAAGCAGGTACCATGAGGTCCATGCCCGCTCGCTGGCCGATCCCGAGGGATTTTGGGCCGAAGCGGCGCGGGAGATCGACTGGATCGAGCCGGCCAAAAAGATCTTCGATCCCGCGATGGGGGCGTATGGCCGCTGGTTCGCCGGCGCCGTGGTCAACACCTGCTATAACGCGCTCGACCGCCACGTTGCGGGCGGCCGCGCCGACCAGGTGGCGCTGATCCACGATTCGCCGCTCACCAACTCGATCTCGAAATTCACCTATGCCGAGATGCTGAAGGAGGTGCAGACGCTCGCCGCGATTATGCAGGACTTCGGCGTCAGCAAAGGGGACCGCGTCATCCTCTACATGCCGCTGGTGCCGGAAGCGGTGTTCGCGATGCTGGCCTGCGCGCGGATCGGCGCGGTGCATTCGGTGGTGTTCGGTGGCTTCGCCGCGAAGGAACTCGCAACCCGGATCGAGGACGCCAAGCCGAAACTGATTTTCTCGGCAAGCTGCGGCATCGAGCCCGGCCGCATCGTGCAATACAAGCCGCTGCTCGACGAGGCGATCAGGCTTTCGAGCGTCAAGCCGCAGGCCTGCGTCATCCTGCAGCGGCCGCAGCAGCTTTGCGAACTCGCGGCCGGCCGCGACCACGACTGGGCAACGCTCCGCCGCGCCGCGCTCGATGCCGGGAAAACCGCGCCGTGCACGCCGGTGCTGGCGACCGATCCCCTCTACATACTCTACACCTCGGGCACGACCGGCATTCCCAAGGGCGTCGTGCGCGACAATGGCGGGCATCTGGTCGCGCTGAAATGGTCGATGTTCAACCTCTACGGCGTCAAGCCCGGCGAGGTCTGGTGGTGCGGCTCCGACATCGGCTGGGTCGTCGGCCACAGCTACATCGTCTACGGGCCGCTGATTCATGGCGCGACTTCGATCATGTATGAGGGCAAGCCGGTCGGCACGCCGGATGCCGGTGCGTTCTGGCGCGCGATCTCCGAACACAAGGCAGTCGCGCTGTTCACCGCGCCGACCGCGTTCCGCGCCATCCGCAAGGAAGATCCGGACGGCGCGTTCATCCGCAAATACGATTTGTCGAAATTCCGTACGCTGTTTCTCGCCGGCGAACGTGCCGATCCGCCGACGGTGGAGTGGGCGGAAGCGCAGTTGAAGGTGCCTGTGATCGACCACTGGTGGCAGACCGAAACCGGCTGGTGCATCGCCGGCAATCCGGTGGGGCTGGGCATGCTTCCGGTCAAGCATGGTTCGCCGACCGTGCCGATGCCGGGCTATCAGGTCGATGTCGTCGACGAGGCCGCCAAGCCCGTCGCAGCGGGCACCATGGGTTCGATCGTGATCAAGCTGCCGATGCCGCCGGCCTGCCTGCCGACGCTGTGGGAGCAGGATGCGCGCTTCAAGGAAGCGTACCTCACCGAGTTCCCCGGCTATTACAAGACCTCCGATGCGGGCTACAAGGACGACGACGGCTATGTCTGGGTGATGGGCCGTACCGACGACATCATCAATGTCGCCGGCCACCGGCTCTCCACCGGCGGCATGGAGGAAATCCTCGCTTCCCACCCCGATGTCGCCGAATGTGCGGTGCTCGGCATCAAGGATGCGATCAAGGGCGAGGTGCCCTGCGGCTTTCTGGTGCTGAAGGCCGGCGTGACTCGCCCGCCCATCGAGATCGAAAAGGAGATCGTGGCGCTGGTGCGCGACAAGCTCGGTCCGGTCGCAGCCTTCAAGCTTGCCATCACCGTCGGCCGGCTTCCGAAGACGCGCTCGGGCAAGATCCTGCGCGGCACCATCAAGAAGATCGCCGACGGCGAGAGCTGGACCATGCCTGCCACGATCGAGGATCCCAAGGTACTCGACGAGATCGGCGACGCGCTGAAGGGCAGGGTGTGATCATCGTGTCCGTCATTCCGGGGCGATGCGAAGCATCGAACCCGGAATCTCGAGATTCCGGGTTCGCTTCGCGCCCCGGAATGACGTTGTTCCCCATCATACCCGGGCTTGACCCGGGCATCCATCTTCGTCAAAGCGAACTGCCATCTTTTCGATGGATTGCCGGGTCATCCCCGATCGAGTCGGGGACAGGTGCCCGGCATTGACCAGATGGAAAATGGGAGCTCCGAAATGCAGGCCGGAATCGCAAAACGCTTCATCGTCCTGCTGCTGGCAGCGCCCTTGCTCGCCGGCTGCCTCGAGCGCGGCCAGCCCACCATGGTCGACACCAGCGCCGACGACGACGCGTTCTGCCGCGCCAACAATGTCGCGGTGGGCTCGAACGATTACGTCATCTGCCGCAAGAACCGCGACGTGCAGCGCGGCAACGCCAATGCGCGCACAGATCGTGCCCAGCGCAATATGGCCGAGCAGATGCTGAACAATCCGACGCGACCGTGACCGGGAGGCCATCATGAATGAAGACGTCTTCAACACCAGCATGCGCAGGTTTCTCAAGAAGGTCGGCATCACCTCGCAACGCGAGATCGAAAAAGCCGTGCGTGACGCAGTCGAGGCCGGCAAGCTCAAGGGTAACGAGAAACTGCCGGCGAAGGTGGTGCTGACGCTCGGCGGCGTCACGCTATCGCACGAGATCACCGACGAGATCGAGCTGGGGTAGTGAAGATCTTGCCCTCGCCCCTTGTGGGAGAGGGTGGCACCTCACGAAGTGAGGTGACGGGTGAGGGGTTCTCTCCGCGGAGACAGACCCCTCATCCGGCACGGACTTCGTCCGCGCCACCTTCTCCCATAAGGGGAGAAGGAAGAACCGACGCACTTCCACATTAAAAACGCGGCAGGTTGTCCTGCCGCGTTCCGAAAATCAGCAATCGATTGCGCGAATTTATTCGTCGTCCTGATCCTGCCGCTTGCCGCCGATCGTCTTGAGCTTGGCGAACACCGCGTCGACGTTGAGGTCGTCTTCGGTCTTCTCGCTCGTCTCGAACTCCGGCTCCTTCTTGGTGGTCTCGGAGGCCGGCAGCAGCGTCGCGCCGCCGTAGGCCGCGGGCACCGGCTTTTCCTTGGCGGCGCGCTGCACTTCGAAATCGAGTTCGATCTGCGAGCACAGGCCGAGCGTTACCGGGTCCATCGGCGTCAGCGTCGAGGCGTTCCAGTGGGTGCGGTCGCGGACGGAGGCGATGGTTGTCTTGGTGGTGCCGACGAGGCGCATGATCTGCGCATCCTTCAGCTCCGGGTGATTGCGCACCAGCCACAAGATCGCGCTCGGACGCTCGTGGCGGCGTGACACCGGGGTGTAGCGCGGTCCCTTCTTCTTGGCGGCGGGGGGCAGGGTGACCTTGCTCTCGCCGAGCTTGAGCCGGTAGTTCGGGTCCTTTTCGCCCTTTTCGATCTCGTCGCGGGTCAGCTGGCCGGTCGAAATCGGGTCCATGCCCTTGATGCCCTGGGCGGCGTCGCCGTCGGCGATGGCGCGGACCTCGAGCGGGTGCATCTTGGTGAAATCGGCGACCTGGTCGAAGGTCAGCGCGGTATTGTCAACCAGCCACACGGCAGTCGCTTTTGGCATCAGCGGCGCATTGCTCATGGCAAATCTCCTTTGTGCCTCGCCCACCCCTTTTGGGGGCGAAGCCTATGGTCATCGGTGATGACGGGAATTAGGGCGCTATATACGCCTTCCCGGGGTATTGGCGCAATGGTCTGCTATAGTGTCTTGACAGAGCCCCAAAGCAGTCCCAAGTCCTTATCCGAATTGGCCGTTCCCTGCCCGCCGGCACGGGGTGATTCGGTCTCCGAGAGAGCCCCATGTCAGCCAAACCAGACCTGAGAATCGTGCTTTGTTCTCCCCGTGGCTTCTGCGCCGGGGTGGTGCGGGCCATTGATACCGTCGAGCGGGCGCTCGCGATCTATGGCGCCCCGGTCTACGTCCGTCACGAAATCGTGCACAACCGCTATGTTGTCGACAGCCTGAAGACCAAGGGCGCGATTTTCGTCGAGGAACTTGCCGAGATTCCGGACAATACCAATGCACCGGTGGTATTTTCGGCCCATGGAGTTCCGAAGTCGGTTCCGGCGGACGCCCGGGCCCGCAATTTCTTCTCGCTGGATGCGACCTGCCCGCTGGTCACGAAAGTGCACCGCGAGGCCGCCATCCACTTCAAGCGTGGCCGCGAAATCCTGCTGATCGGGCATTCGCACCATCCGGAAGTGGTCGGCACGCTCGGCCAGTTGCCGCCGGGTGCGGTGACGCTGATCGAGACCGCGGAAGATGCCAAGACGTTTACGCCGAAGGATCCCGATAACCTCGCCTTCGTGACGCAGACGACGCTGTCGATCGATGACACCGCGGAGATCGTTGCGCTGCTGAAGGCGCGTTTCCCGAACATCAACGGGCCGCACAAGGAAGACATCTGCTACGCCACCACCAACCGTCAGCTCGCGGTGAAGAAGGTGGCGCCGGTGGTCGATGCGCTGATCGTGGTCGGCGCGCCGAACTCGTCGAACTCGCAGCGCCTGCGCGAAGTCGCCGAGCGCGAGGGCTGCAAGATTGCGATCCTGGCGCAGCGCGCCTCGGATCTCGACTGGTCGCGTTTCGAGGGCATCAAGAGCCTTGGCATCACCGCGGGCGCGTCTGCGCCCGAAGTGATCGTCGAGGAAATCATGGGCGCCTTCGCCGAGCGCTACCACCTGCATGTGGAGACGGTCTCGGCTGCGGAAGAGAACGAGTTCTTCCCGCTGCCGCGCTCGCTGCGACCCGACGCCGCCTAAGGTCTCACCAACAAGGTACTGACATGGCGGTTTACACCGACGTCGCCGCCGAAGACCTCGCGGAGTTTCTCAAAGGTTACGACATCGGCGAATTACTCTCCTACAAGGGCATCGCCGAGGGCGTCGAGAATTCCAACTTCCTGCTGCACACGAGCCAGGGCGCCTTCATCCTCACGCTCTACGAGAAGCGCGTGGCGGTCGACGACCTGCCGTACTTTTTGTCGCTGATGGCGCATCTGGCCGAGCGCGGCGTGCGCTGCCCGCAGCCGGCTAGGAATCGCAAGGGCGAAGTCTATAGCCGGCTCGCCGATCGTCCCGCGGCGATCATCAACTTCCTCGAAGGCGTTTGGCCGCGGCGGCCGAACGCCGCGCATTGTACCGGCGTGGGCGAGGCGCTGGCCAAAATGCATCTGGCGGGCCGCGATTTTCCGATGTTCCGCAAGAACCCGTTGTCGGTCGAGGGCTGGCGGCCGCTGTTCGATCTGGCCGCGCCGCGCGCCGACAGCGTCGGGCCGGGCCTGCGCGATTTCATTTCGCGCGAGCTCGACCACCTCGAAGCCTGCTGGCCCAAGGACCTGCCGCTCGGCGTCATCCACGCCGACCTGTTTCCCGACAACGTTTTCTTTCTCGGCGACAAACTGTCGGGACTGATCGACTTCCCGTTTTCCTGCAACGACATCCTGGCCTACGACGTCGCGATCTGCCTGAACGCCTGGTGCTTCGAGCCGGATCATTCCTTCAACGTCACCAAGGCGCGGGCCTTGCTCAACGCCTACGGCCGCGAGCGCCAGTTGTCCGAGGCTGAGCAGGAGGCGTTGCCGCTGCTGGCGCGCGGCTCGGCGCTGCGCTTCCTGCTGACGCGGCTGGTCGATTTTCTCAACGTGCCATCAGGCGCGCTGGTGAAGCCGAAAGATCCGCTGGAATATGTCCGCAAGCTGCGCTTCCACCAGAACGTCCAGAGCGTGCGTGACTACGGCCTGGCACAGCCCGGATTTGTAGCTTGAGCGAATTGCCTCATGTGACGGTTTTTACCGACGGCGCCTGTTCGGGTAATCCCGGGCCCGGCGGCTGGGGCGCGATCCTGAAATTCGGCGAGACCGAGAAGGAATTGAAGGGCGGCGAGGCGCACACCACCAACAACCGCATGGAGCTGATGGCGGCGATCTCGGCGCTGGAAGCGCTGAAGAAGCCGTGCGTGGTCGATCTCACCACCGACAGCCAGTATGTCCGGCAGGGCATCACCGGCTGGATCCACGGCTGGAAGCGGAACGGCTGGCGCACGGCGGACAAGAAGCCGGTCAAGAACGTTGAACTGTGGCAACGGCTCGAGGCCGCGTTGAAGCCGCACCAGGTGCGCTGGCACTGGATCAAGGGCCACGCCGGCCACGCCGAAAACGAGCGCGCCGATCAGCTCGCGCGTGAGGGCGTCGCGATGGCGAGATTGAAGACATAGCCCTCTCCCCTTGTGGGAGAGGGTGGATCGAATGAGCGAAGCTCATTCGAGACGGGTGAGAGGTTCTCTCCGCGTACTCAGACCTCTGATGCGGAAAGAACCCCTCATCCGGCGCTTCGCGCCACCTTCTCCCACAAGGGGAGAAGGAAAAAGGAACGCGCGTAGTGGCTCTTCAGCTTACAGCTGGCCCAGCAGCGTATCGCCGCCCGAAACCTCGACCTTGCCGGGCGCCGGCTCGAGATTGAGCTTCTTGACGACCCCGTCGTCCACCAGCATCGAATAACGCTTGGAGCGGATGCCGAGACCGTTGCCAGAGGCGTCGAGCTCCATGCCGATGGCCTTGGTGAAGTCGGCATTGCCGTCGGCGAGAAACACCGCCTCGTCGCGCTGGTCGGTGTCGCGCTTCCAGGCGTTCATGACGAAGGCGTCGTTGACGGAGACGATGGCGATGGTGCTCACGCCCTTGTCCTTGATGGCATAGGCGTTGAGGAAGATGCTCGGCAGGTGCATCTTGTGGCAGGTGCCGGTATAGGCGCCGGGCACCGCGAACAGCGCGACCTTCTTGCCCTTGAAAATATCGTCGGTGGTTTTGACCTGCGGACCTTCCGCCGTCATGACGCGAAATTTGGCTTCCGGCAGCTTGTCGCCGACTTGGATCGTCATTTTTTGTTCTCCCTGAATGATGGATGTTTCTTAAACCGGGCGGTCGGCCGGCACAATATTCGGAGGAGGCTAAACGGCAACCGTAGCGCCCGTTCACGCTTGCGTCATCAGGGCGAAAAGCCGCCTTCGTCCAGGAATGCCTGCTCCTCCGGCGTCGTCTCGCGACCCAGGATGCGGTTGCGGTGAGGGAAGCGGCCGAAGCGCCGGATGATCCCGGCGTGGTGCTCGGCCCATTTGGCGCTTTCGTCAAGGCCCGCCGCTCGCGAGAGCTCGACACAGCGCAACTGGTCGGCGAGATCTTCCGAGTGCATCAACGGCAGATACAGGAATTCGCGCAAGGCCGGGTCGATCCGCGTATCCACGCCGTTTTCGACCGCGCGTTGCGCCACGTCGCGCGCCAGCGCGTCGCTGGCATAGGTCCTGCCGTCGCCGCGGAACAGGTTGCGGGGAAACTGGTCGAGCACGATGACGAGCGCCAGCGCGGCGTCATCGCTGGTTTCCCATTCCGACAATTCGCCGGCCGCCGCCCGCTGCCACAGTGCAAGAAAGCGCCGGCACACTTCGGCGTCGAATTCGTCGTCGCGCCGGTACCAGCGGTCGGGACCGGCGTCACGCCAGAACGCGAGGATTTCCTCCGGCGTGACGGAAGTTTCGGCCATCGAGAACGGCGGGCCGTGCGTGCTACGCCGCGGCCTTCTTCTCGTCGCGCAGTTCGCGGCGCAGGATCTTGCCGACGTTGGTCTTGGGCAGGTCGGTCCTGAACTCGATCTGCTTCGGGACCTTGTAGGCGGTAAGCTGGGTGCCGCAGTACTTGATGACGTCTTCGGCAGTGAGGGCGGGGTCCTTCCGGACGACGAACGCCTTTACGGCCTCGCCGGATTTCGCGTCCTGCACGCCGATCACGGCGCATTCCAGCACGCCCGGGTGGCTCGCGATCACTTCCTCGATCTCGTTGGGATAGACGTTGAAGCCGGAGACCAGGATCATGTCCTTCTTGCGGTCGACGATCTTGGTGTAGCCCTTCTCGTCCATCACGCCGATGTCGCCGGTGCGGAAGAAGCCGTCCGCCGTCATCACGTTCGCAGTCTCGTCCGGCCGGTTCCAGTAGCCGGCCATTACCTGCGGACCCTTGGCGCAGATCTCGCCGGGCTGGCCGAGCGGCACTTCCTTGCCGTCGTCGTCGCGGATCGAGAGATAGGTCGAGGGCACGGGAATGCCGATCGAGCCGGAGAACTTGTCGGTGTCGGCGGGGTTGCAGGTCAGCGTCGGCGAGGTCTCGGACAATCCATAACCTTCCGACAGCGCGCAGCCGGTGACGGCAAGCCATTTCTCGGCGACCGGCTTCTGCGTCGCCATGCCGCCGCCGAACGAGGTCTTCAGCTTGGAGAAGTCGACCTTGTCGAAGCCGGGCGAATTCAACAGGCCGTTGTAGAGCGTGTTGACCGCCGGGAAGCTGTTGACCTGGTATTTCATCAGCTCCTTGATGAAGCCCGGCATGTCGCGCGGGTTCGGGATCAGGAGGTTGACGCCGCCGGCGCGCATGGCGAGCAGGAAGCACGCCGTCAGCGCGAAGATGTGATAGAGCGGCAGCGCGCAGACGATGAAGAGCTGGTCGACATGCGGCGGCTTCTTCAGCGCGGGCTGCAGCCAGGCGTCGTTCTGCAGCACGTTGGCCAGGATGTTGCGGTGGAGCAGCGTGGCGCCCTTGGAGACGCCGGTGGTGCCGCCGGTATACTGCAGGAACGCGACGTCATCGAGCGTCAGCTTCGGCTTGTCGAGCTTCATGCCGCGGCCGGCGGCGAGCGCTTCGTTGAATGCGATCGCGCGCGGGATCGACCAGGCCGGCACCATCTTCTTGACCTTGCGGACCACCAGGTTGACGATCACGCCCTTGAAGCCGAGCAGGTCGCCCATGCTGCCGACGATGACGTGCTTGAGCGCGGTCTTGCCCATCACCTGCTGCACGGTGGTGGCGAAATTCTCCAGCACGATGATCGCCTCGGCGCCGGAATCCTTGAGCTGGTGCTCGAGCTCGCGCGGGGTGTAGAGCGGATTGACGTTCACCACGGCATATCCGGCGCGCAGCACCGCGGAGGTCGCGATCGGATATTGCAGGACGTTCGGCATCATCAGCGCGACGCGCGCGCCCTTCTGCATGCCCTTGCTCTGCAGATAGGCGCCGAGGGCTGCCGACATGTCGTCGAGATCGCGGTAGCTGATCGACTTGTCCATGCAGATGAACGCCTTGCGGTCAGCGAACTTCTTGAAGCTTTCTTCCAGCAATTCGACCAGCGACGAGTACTGGTTGACGTCGATATCCGCGGGCACGCCGGCCGGATATTGCTTGAGCCAGATCCGCTCCATGGTATTTCCCCTCTGGTTGTTCCCTGTCGTCGGCCGGGCCTGCCTTGTTTACGGCAGTATTGTGAAAGCCGCCGCCGATGGCAAGCGGCTGCGCGCTATCGACGCATTCATCGACCTGAAATAGCACCTCGAACGGAAGTAGAACTGCCCAAATGCACGGCTTCGCGGTTCGTTAACCAGCCGGTTTGGTTTCGCCCTTGGGCTTTGCAGTGCCGTTGGGTTTCGCGGGCTTCAGCGCCGGCTTGTCGCCTGCGGCGATTGGCTTCGGCTTGGCCGCGGCGGCCGGCTTTTTCTCAGCCGAGGCAGCGGCAGGCTTGGCTGCGGCGTCCGACTTGGCGTTGGCATGCCTTACGGCGGCTGGCTTGTCGGTTGGCTTCGCCGCCGGCTTGGCCGCGGGCTTCGCGCTGGCTTCAGCTTTTGGCGCAGCCGCTGTGTCATGCTTCTTCGCTGCGACTTGTGATTTCTTGCCGCGCTTTGCCGGCTTCTGACTTTCAGTATCCGCTGCAACCGCTGCGATCAACGCGGCTCCGGTCTTGGCCGGACCGGTATACACCACGACAGGTTCGGACGCGGCCGCGGGACCGGCCATCAGTTCCGCAGGCTTCGCCACCGGCGCCTGGAAACCGGCGGTGAAGAACGCCACGGCGGTTTCGCCGGTCGCTGCGCCATTGGAAGCAACGATATCCGGGTCCTCGTCGCTCGCGGGCCGCTTGCGCTTGCCGCTGCACATTTCCTCGCGCAGGTTCGGCGGGGAGGCATCGATCGGCGCCAGATTTTCGACGGTGCCGAGCGCAGGCTTCAGCCAGCCGAGCCCATTGCCGCCAAAGCCACGCTCCAGCATCTGGGCAGCGCGCACTGCGCGCGCCTGTCCGGAGGAGGACCCGAGCACGACGGCGATCAGCCGCTTGCCGTTGCGCGTCGCCGACGCCACGAGGTTGTAGCCGGACGCGCAGATGAAGCCGGTCTTGAAGCCGTCGGCGCCGGGATAACGCCCGATCAGCTTGTTGAAATTCTGCGTCACCCTGCGGCCGTAGCGGATCGAGGGAATATGCATGAAATATTCGTATTCCGGCAGGTCGCGAAGATAGGCGCGCGCCAGGATCGCGAGATCACGCGCCGAGGTCACCTGGCCGTCGGCCGGCAGGCCGTTCGGATTGACGTAGCTCGTCTGCGTCATGCCGAGCTTTGATGCGGTCGCGTTCATTGTCGCGGAGAAGCCGTCGACGGAGCCGCTGACGCCCTCGGCGAGCACCACGGCCATGTCGTTGGCCGACTTCACCATCATCATCTTCAGCGCATTGTCGACGGTGACCTGGATGCCCGGACGGAAGCCCATCTTGGATGGCGACTGCGAGGCCGCGGTCGGCGACACCGTCAGCACCGTATCGAGCGACAGGCGGCCTTCCTTGACCGCCTTCAGCGTGACGTAGGCGGTCATGATCTTGGTCACCGACGCCGGGTACCACGGCATGGTCGCGTTGTCGGCCTGAAGGACCTTTCCGGTATCCGCCTCGACCAGCAGCAACGCTTCGGCGTGCGCGATGCGCGGCGTCACGACGGCGAGCGCCGCCGCAAGCAGGATCCAGTTGAACGAGTTGCGCGGCAGCAGGCGGATGAGATGCACTTTTGCGTTCCGGTCCTTTGAGACCCGCCTTCGAAAAGGAGGTCCTGTCGATTGAGCGTTCGGGTTTCAAGCGTGTCCGGTGCCGTCGCAATGCGGCAGCGCAAACCTATACCGGCTTGCCGATTCAGAACAGGGGCACGGGACCAAATCGTGGAAGAAATGGGCGCGATTTCGATGATATCCGAGGGTTTTAGGCCGGTTCCACCAGCTTATTTCGCCTCGATGGCGGCCCGCGCATCTTCGTGCACCATGAACTGGGCCTTCGCGAGTTCGGCAAACCGGCCGCCCTTCGCCACCAGTTCATCGAAGGTTCCGTTTTCGATCACGCGTCCGTTGTCGAACACGAGGATACGCGTGGCATTGCGGATGGTCGAAAGGCGGTGCGCGATGACGAACGTGGTCCGGCCCTTCATGACCTCGTCGAGCGCGGCATTGACCTTGGCTTCGGTGACGGCATCGAGTGCGCTGGTCGCCTCGTCGAGGATCAGGATCGGCGGGTCTTTCAGCAGTGCACGCGCGATCGACAGCCGTTGCCGCTCGCCGCCGGAAAGCATGCGGCCGCGCTCGCCGGCATGGGTTTCGAATTTCTTGTCGCTGCGCTCGATGAACTCCAGCGCCTGGGCGCGGCCCGCCGCAATCCGCATTTCCTCTTCGGTCGCGTCCGGCTTGCCGACGCGCAAATTGTCGGCGAGCGAGCGGTTGAACAGCAGCGCCTCCTGGAACACCACGCCGATGTTCCGCCGCAGCGAGGTCAACGTCAGGCCGCGGATGTCCATGCCGTCGATCTTGATGATGCCGGACTGCGGGTCGAAGGCGCGGTGCAGCAGCGCGATCGCAGTAGATTTGCCGGCGCCGGTCGGGCCGACCAGCGCGATGGTCTGGCCGGGCAAGGCGGTGAACGAAAGGTCTTCGATCGCGGGCCGCTTGCCGTCGTAGGAGAACGAGACGTTGTTGAATTCGACGAGGCCGGAGAGCCGACCGGTATCCATGGCGCCCGGCCGGTCTCGCACCGCGGGCACGGCATCGAGCACGTCGAAGAATTCCTGCAGGCGCGGCGCTTCCATGAACACGCTGTTGATGAAGCTGACCACCTGTTCGAGCTTCTGGATCAGCATGGTCGCAAAGCTCACGAACATCACGATCTCGCCGACCGTGGTCTGCCCCCGTCCGTGCAGGTAGATGCCGACGGTGAAGATCGCCAGCACGGTGATGGTCGTCGAGGCGCGCGTGATCACGGTCACCAGCGCCCACCATCCCAGCACCGGCATCTGCACCGCGAGCAGCTTGTCGGCGACGAAGCGCAAGCCCTGCACTTCGGCGTCGATCCGCACGAAACTCTGCACCAGGGCGACGTTGCCGAGCGCATCCGACGCGCGCGCGGAAAGGTCGCTGTAATGCGCCTCGACTTCGCTCTGCATGCCGTAGGTCTTGCGCACCACCATCGTGGTCAGCACCGTGAAGATTAGGCAGAGCGCGAACAGCAGGATCGCCAGCCGCCAGTTGATGTAGAACGCCAGCGGCAGCAGCACGACCAGCGACAGGATCGCCGCAAAATGCTCGCGGAAGAATCCGAGCCAGAGCCGCCACAGCGAGTCGGTGCCGTTCAGCATCACTTTCATCAGCCGGCCGGAATGGGTGCCGGTGTGGAAGGTCAGCGGCAGCTGCATGATGTGTTCGAAATAATCCGTCAGCACCGCCTGGCGCTGGCGGTGCGCGAGCTTGTCGGCGTTGAGCGCGACGGCGGCGCTGCACAGGATCGTGAACAGGCCGAACGCCACCCAGGCGGCCAGCAGCGGCCAGGCCGAGTTCGAAGCCAGTGGTCCGGTCTGCGGCTTGCCGGAGAGCACGTCGACGATCTTGCCGAACAGCACCGGCTCGGCGAACTGCGCACCGGCCAGCAGCAGGTTGGCAAATGCGAGAATCCAGCCCAGCCGCGCCTCCTTGCCGAGCAGTTCAAGGACGCGGGTGTAGAGGCGAAGCATGGACATTCGGGCGAAAACTCGGCGATAAACGGGAACCTGATCAGCGAGAGCGCAATCTAATCAGGATCGCGACCAAGAACCAGAGCTGTATGGATTCTTCTATTCGCTATTGCCAACCTCATGAGCCTCAATCCTGAGGAGCGCGCTTGCGCGCGTCTCGAAGGATGGGCTGCGGAGCACTGTGGGGCCACCACATGGTTCGAGACGACGCCTCACCATGAGGGGCAACACCGTGCATCAATTGACCAGGCGGCCTGTGAGCGGGGGCAGGAACTGGTTGTCGAAGATATCGGATGCCTGCGGTCGCTTCTGAAACTTGAAGTCTTCCGCGACCTGGTCGATCGAGCGCTCGAACCGCTCCGGGTCGATGGCGCCGATGCCGTTGCGCCTGACCTCGCTGGTCAGGATGTTTTCCCGCAGGATCGTGTGCAGGCGTTCGAGTTCGAGGTCGCGCGACGCGCCGCCCTCCATCCGGTTCACGACTTCAGTCGTGGCGCGGTCGGAGTCCTTGGCTACGAGCTGGAGGCCGCCGATCGTCGCGCGCACGAACGCTTTCACCACTTCGGGCTTGGCTTCCGCCAGCGCCGGATTGACGATGACGGCGAAACCGTAGGACTCGCAGCCATAGTCGGCGAATCTCAGCACCGCCAGATCGTCGGCGGGCACGCCCCGGTCCCGCAGATTGATCGGCGCGAGATAGGAAAATCCGGTGACGGCGTCGATCTGGCCCGCCGACAGCATCGGCTCGCGCACCGCGGCGCTGATGCTGCTCTGTTTGACATGCTTGATCTTGATGCCGTTCTGCTTGGCCACCGCGGGCCACAGCCGGACCGACAGATCGCCTTCGGCAACGCCCAGCGTCTTGCCCTCTATATCGGTCAGCGCCTGTATGCCGCGGCTCCTGCGCGCGATGATGGAATAGGGCGCCTTGTTGAACAGGATGAAGACCGCCTTGATCTTGGGGCCGCCCTGCTTGTCCTTGTCGCGAAAGCGCATCAGCGCGTTGATGTCGACCACCGCGAAATCGCTGGTGCCGGTGGCGACGCGCGCAATGGCGTCGGGCGATCCGTTGGCGATGTTGGTGGTCACCGCGAGCGCTTCCGCGCTGAACAATCCGCCTGCTGCCGCCATCACGAACGGAGCCGCGGCGGCATCGATCGGCCGGTCGAGCGAGAACTGGATCGCTAGCGGAGGGCGGGGCTGGTCGGCCGCAAATGCGTAGCCTGCCGCCAAGCCCAAAATGCTGCACAGGCTGACAAGGGAAGCCAGAAGCGAGCGGGAGGCCTTGGTCCGGGTTGTACGCATCGGGCTTACATCGGCATGAGTTGGACGAGAGCATGAGATGGGACAAGTTGCCGCGTCGGTGATGTCGGCTTCGTGACAGCGCCGAATGGCATGCCTGCGAGCAGGCACTCTCCAGCATCTAACCTGAACGGTGGATGACTGCCACGATTTTGACAGAGATCGTTCAGCTCCGGTTCGGGTTGGGGAACCTATTGTCCGCTCAGTGGTTGGCTATCCAGGGCCTGTCAGGCCAGGCGACCACGGAGGATATCGAGAATGTTTGCGCGAAAAGGTGTGTTTTCATCGATTGGCCGCGCCGGTGCCGTCGCGGCGGTTGCAGCGATGACGCTGACCGCCGTACCTCCGTCGATGGCGTTCGCAGGCTCCAAGCCGGCCAGCAAGGGCGTAACCGCCTCGACCGGTACCAGCGACGCGACCGACATCAGCGCCCGCCGCAGGCACTACCGCGGTGGCGGCGGTGCCGCTGCTGCAGCGGCGTTCGCCGGCATCGTCGGTACGGGCATCGCGATTGCGGCCGCCCAGAACCGCCGAAGCTATTATGACAGCTACGGCTACTACGGCGCGCCGGCGTATGGCTACTACGGCGGTCCGGCCTACTACGGACCCGGCTATTATAGCGGCACTGGTTCGTTCTACGGCGGGTACAATAACCCCAATCGTTACTATAACGGCTGGTAATCGAAACTACCGCTAAGGCGGCCGTTAAAGATGAATCCACCGGCCGCTGCGGCCGGTGGATTTTTTTTGATTGCAGGCCCAAGGCGTTAACACGCCTGGCGTTGCTTTCCGTTAGGATCGGAGGATGGGTGATTCGCTCGAGCGGCTTTATCAGGCGGTAATCGCGGCCAGGGATCTCGATCCGGCAACGTCGCGCACAGCCCGCTTGTTTCAGCGTGGCCCGTCCAAGATGGCCAAGAAGCTGGCCGAGGAAGCCATCGAAGTCGTCATCGACGCCGTCAACGGCAACACCGAAGCGGTAGTCCGCGAGAGTGCGGACCTGCTCTATAACCTGACCGTTTTATGGGCAGTTGCCGGCGTCAGGCCGGAGGACGTCTGGCGCGAGATGGCCCGGCGCGAGGATTTGCTCGGCATCGCCGAGAAGCTGCCGAAATCGGCAATCAAGCCGATGGAGAAGCCGGCGGCAAAAATGCCGAAATCCATTTCGGGCAAGGCGCTGCCGAGCAAGGCGCGGCTGGCCAAGGCCGTGGCGCCTTCTGCGGTTCGGCGGCGAATTGTCGCGCTGGAAGGCCGTGCCTCACACAAGCGTCACTGATTCTTCGAAAAATCCCTCGTTCGCCAGCATGGACAAATCGGCTCCATGATGGTTCATGCGCGCATGCTGAGACGTTCATACGACTGGTGCATCGCCGCCGCTGACAAGCCCTATGCGCTCTGGATTCTGGCGGCAGTAGCCTTCGCGGAAAGCTCGTTCTTTCCGATCCCGCCCGACATCATGCTGCTGCCGATGTCGCTGGCGCAGCCGAAGAAGGCGTGGTGGTTCGCGACCGTATGCACCATCGCCTCCGTCGCAGGCGGCGTGCTTGGATACGCGATCGGCGCGCTGCTCTATGACTCGGTCGGGCATTGGCTCATCACCGTCTACGGCCTCAGCGACAAGGTCGAGACCTTCCGTGCCTCCTATGCCGAATGGGGCGCGGTGATCATCCTGCTGAAGGGGCTGACGCCGATCCCCTACAAGCTCGTCACCATCACCTCGGGCTTCGCCGGCTATAACATCTGGCTGTTCATCCTGTGTTCGATCGTGGCGCGCGGCGGGCGCTTCTTCGTGGTCGCCATCCTGCTCAACCGCTACGGCGACCTGATCCGGAGCGAGCTCGAAAAGCGGCTGGGCCTGTGGGTGGCGATCGGTGCTGTCGTTCTGGTGCTCGGCTTCGTCATTGCGTTCAAGCTGGTCTAGCCGCGGCCATCGGGCTACGCTTCGCGACATGCCCGATCGAAACGGTCATGCCTTAAAACTGCTTTCAACGAGCGGGCTCGCGCTGGCGATGCTGGCGCTCGTCCCCTCGACCGGCTGGCCGCAGGCCGCGCCCCAGCCGACGCTCGGCTTGCAGTCGCCGGCCCAGCAATCAGTGCCGTCTCAGCCCGCGCCGCAGCAGATCGAGCCATCAGCGCCACGGCGGGATGAGAATCCGGGCCTGATCAACGAAATCGGAAAGCTGTTCGAGAAAACCAAATCGCTGCTGCCGCCGCTGAAGAGTCCTGGCGAGGCCATGGACGATCTCAACGCGGGCGCCAAGGGCGCGGGGGACAGCCTGTCTAATCTTGCACGGCCCTCGACGATGGTGAGCGGACGCGCGGCCTGCACGGCGGCGGCCAACGGCTCCTCGGACTGCAAGGCCGGCGCCGACAAGCTCTGCCAGAGCAAGGGCTACAAGGAAGGCAAGAGCCTCGACATTTCTGCGGCCGAGAAATGCTCACCGAAAGTGTATATGCCCGGTTACAAGCGTCAGCCGGGCGACTGCAGAACCGAAAACTTCGTGACCCGGGCGGTTTGCCAGTAGCGCCAAGACGCAATACTTGACACTGGAAAGATTGGCTTGTTGGTATGATGTCTGGCATCTCTCTGCCGATGCCCCGGTTCCCGTGAAGAAAAACTGAAGGATCGCTCCGAATGTCCATGCCCGCGCTGTTCAAGGGCCGCCTGTCGATACCCGTGATCGGGTCGCCGCTGTTCATCATCTCCGTGCCGGACCTCGTCATTGCCCAGTGCAAGGCCGGTGTGGTCGGATCGTTTCCCGCGTTGAACGCGCGGCCGGCCGCGCTGCTCGACGAGTGGCTGGCGCGGATCACGGAAGAACTGGCGGCTTACGACAGAGCGCATCCGGAGCGCCCGTCGGCGCCGTATGCGGTCAACCAGATCGTCCACAAGTCCAACAACCGGCTCGATCATGACCTTGCGATGTGTGAGAAGTACAAGGTGCCGATGATGATCACGTCGCTCGGCGCGCGCGAGGAACTGAACCAGGCCGCGCATGGCTGGGGCGGCATCGTTTTTCACGACGTGATCAACCAGAAATTTGCGCACAAGGCGATCGAGAAGGGCGCCGACGGGCTGGTGCTGGTTGCGGCCGGCGCCGGCGGCCATGCCGGCACGATATCGCCGCTGGCCTTCGTCGAGGAGACCCGCTCCTGGTTTGACGGGCCGATTGCTTTGTCGGGCGCGATCGCCAACGGCCGCGCGATCCGCGCGGCGCGCGTTCTCGGCGCCGACTTCGCCTATATCGGCTCCGCGTTCATCGCCACCACGGAAGCCAACGCCGTCGAGGCCTACAAGCAGATGATCACCTCCTCGTCGGCGGAGGACATCGTCTACTCGAACCTGTTTACCGGCGTGCACGGCAATTACCTGAAGCCGTCGATCGTCAACGCCGGCCTCAATCCGGACGAACTGCCGACCTCAGATCCTTCCAAGATGAGCTTCGGCACCGACGCCTCCGGTGAGCGCGCCAAGCCGAAGGCGTGGAAGGAAATCTGGGGCAGCGGCCAGGGCATCGGCGGCATCGGCAAGGTCGTTCCCGCCGCTGAAATGATCGCCCGTTTCAAGAAGGAATATGACGAGGCGGTCGATCCCCCGCTCTGATGCGGGCGCGCAACCGGCTTCGTCGACGCGGCGGAGGATGCGGGTGATGGCGGCTCAGGATCTCGGCACGCATGTTGCGCTGGTGACCGGCGCATCGCGCGGCATTGGTGCTGCAATTGCGCTCAGACTTGCGGAAGCCGGCGCTGTGGTAGCGGTGAATTATCGCGAGCGTGCCGAGGATGCCGAGGCCGTCGTTGCCAGGATCGAGGCCGGCGGCGGTCGTGCCGTTGCGGTCGCAGCCGATGTCTCGCAGGCCGCAGCCGTCAAGGCGATGGTAGATCAGGTTATGGACTCGCTCGGTCCGATCGGCATTCTCGTCAACAATGCGGGCGTCGCGATGGTGCGCGGCGTCGATGATCTCACCGAAGACGATTTCGACCGCACCATCGCGGTCAACCTGAAATCGGCGTTCCTGTGCACACAGGCCGTGCTGCCGGCGATGCGGGCGCGCAAATGGGGCCGCATCGTCAACATCTCCTCAGGCGCGGCGCGCGGTGCCGGCGCCATCGGCGTGCACTACAACGCCTCCAAGGCCGGCATGGAAGGTCTGACCCGCGGCTATGCGGCGCGTCTGGTCAAGGAGGGCATCACCGTCAACGCCGTGGCGCCGTCGCTGATCGAGACCGACATGATGCGCGGGCGCACCGATCTCGCCCGCAACATTCCGCTCGGCCGCATGGGGCAGGCCGACGAAGTCGCGCAAGCGGTGGCGATGGTGCTCGGCAACGGCTACATGACCGGCCAGACCATCGTCCTCAACGGCGGCATGGCGTTCGTCTGAGGCGCATGCCCTGCCGTCCCGACGTCGTTGCAAATAACGCACGCGGGCCTGCCTTGCGGCCGCCTCGACTCCCGTGCTCGAAGCGGGCAAGAAGCAACTCACGCCCTCCGACAGGATCCCTCGTTGATGGAAGAAGCCATCTTTCGCGTTGACGGCAACAACGTCGACACCAGTCCCTATGCCGCCGGCCCCTGGCACCCCAGCATGCAGCACGGTTCGCCGCCGGCGGCGCTGGTGGTATGGGCTGCGGAGAAGATTCCGACGCAGGGCCCGATGCGCGTCGCGCGCGTGACCGTCGACCTGATGCGTCCAGTCCCGGTGGCGCCGCTGACGATCGAGAGCGAGGTCGTGCGCGACGGCCGCAAGATCCAGCTGTGCGCCGTCAGGCTGCTCGCCGACGGCATCGTCGTGGTCGGCGCGACCGTGCTCAAGATCAAGGTGCAGGGCAACGAGCTGCCCCCGGAGGCTGCGATCGAGCAGATCACGCTTCCGGGGCCGGACCAGTCGCGCGTCGAGCCCGCGGATTATTCGTCAAGTCCTTTCGTGACCGGGATGTCGCTGCGCGCCGCCCGCGGCCGGTTCGGTGAGCCGGGTCCCGGCGCGATCTGGTATCGCGTCGACCGGCCGATCGTTCAGGGCTCACCGATGTCGCAGGCGATGCGGGCGATGGCAGCCGCGGATTTCTGCAACGGCACTGCGTCGGTGCTCGATTTCCGCCAGTGGACGTTTCTCAACGCCGACCTGACCGTGAATTTCTCGCGGCAGCCGGAGGGCGACTGGATTCTGCTCGATGCGGAATCCTGGGTTGGTCCCGATGGTGCGGGCCTTGCGATGGCGAGGCTCGCCGACGAGCGTGGCTATTTCGGCCGCGCCATCCAGACACTCGTGATCGAAAAGCGCTGAGCGCTGTCGGCCCGGGCGTAGCCGGCCGGGTCAGGTCATTTCAGGTTCGATGTCATTCCAGTTCGAGCGGCTGGAAGCGCCCGGCCTCGTCGAGCGCCGTGCCCCAGATCTTGTGCGAGGCCTGGTGATCGGAGCGGGAGAAGCTGAGCGGCACACCGAGCCCGAGATCGAGGTTGCGCGTGCTCTCCAGCGCGTCGACCAGGCGTTCGGTGTCGAGCTGCGGCCCGGTGCGTTTGAGCGCATCGACCAGGATGTTGGCCGCCACGAAACCTTCCATCGACGCGTAATCGGGCGCCTCGCCGGGGAAATACTTCGCTAGCGCATTTTTGTAATCGAGCACGGCACTGGAAAAGCCAGACACCGCCGGCACCACCTGGGTCACGATCACACCGCTGGTGTAGCGCGGCCCCAAGAGCTTCAATTCGTCGGCAAGCGCGGTGGCGCCGACGCCGGAGATGCTGCTGAAGATCATCTCGGGATACAGCGCGCGCGTCTTCTCGATGAACTTGGCGGCAGCCCGATACGCCGCCGCCATGATGATCGCCCGCACCGGCACCTTCTGCGCTTTCAGGAGATTGACGGCATCGTCGACATCGATGGTGTTGCGTGCGTAGCTGAGGCGCAGGATGGCGCTGTCGTTGATGCCCATCGCGCGGTATGCCTTGGCGACGCCCGCGTAGCCGGCATCGCCGAGATCGTCGGTCTGGGCGAACACGGCGATCTGCCTCACCGGGATACGACGCATCTTCACCAGATAGCGCACCGCGGCGTCGGCTTCCTCGGCATAGCTAGGGCGGTAGTTGAACACATAGCGGTCGGGCGGGTCGCGTCGCACGACATTGCCGCCGGTGTAGGCGCCGAAGAACAGCATCTGCCGTTCGAGCAGATAGGGAACCGCAGCGGCCGCGGTGGCCGTGCCGATGCTGCCGATGATTCCGAAGACCTGGTCTTTCTCGTAGAGCTGCCTGACGGCTTCGCGGGTCCGGGTCGGTTCGTTGCCGTCGTCGGCGGCGATGATCCGGAGCATTCGCCCTGAAACGCCTCCGGCATCGTTGACCCGGTTGAAAGCCGTCTCGATGCCGAGCTTCATCTGGCGGCCGCGCTCCTTGACCGGGCCGGTAAAGGCGGCCGTGATCCCGAAGCGGACTTCGCGCTCGGTGACACCGCGAACCGCCGTAGCCGCAGCAGCAGGGGCTGCAGCGGTTGGCGGCGTCGCGGCGAACGCCGGCGTGGCCACAGAAGGTGCGGCGGCCCTGGCCGAACTGGACGGGCTGAGCGACTGTTCGAGATCGGCGAGCCGGCGGTCCGCCTGCTGGCAGTCCATCCTGCCAGACATGACGGTGGCGCGGCCCTCCGCCACGCTGCGATCGAAAGATTGCGCGAGGTCGGATCGTTGGGCCTCGTTGGCCGAGGCTTCCCTGATCACGGCCGCGAATTTCTCCACGATCGTTTGCACGCGAGGCCGCGCGATGTCGGGACAGGCCAGCGCCGAGCCAATGACCGGCCCCACCCTTCCCGCGAGGTCGCGTACGAGGTCGGCTTTGTCGCCAGGGGCTGCTTCGGCAGCGATTGAAAGAAAGGAACTAACTAGGAATGCAGTCCAACGCAGGTACACAAAAGACTTCACTACACAACTCTTGATACAGTTTTTGGGGTTGAAGGGTCATGGTCAAAAAATGTTGGGGCCCAACGGCCATAAAATCCTGACGGAAAGCATTACGTGCAAAAGGCCGCCCTTGTCGAGCGGCCTTGCACTATTTCATTCAGCAGATCAATCGTTTGGTTATTCGAGCTCGAGCGGTTGATAGCGCCCACTCTCGTCGAGCGCCGTGCCCCATACCTTGTTCGAGGCCTGGTGCTCGGAGCGTCCGAACCCGAGCTGGGTCCCGAGACCAAGATCAAGGTTGCGCGTATTCTCGAGCACGTCGATCAGTTTCTCCGTATCGAGCTGGGGCCCGGTCTTCCTCAGCGCCTGAATCAGCACGTTGGCGGCGACGTAGCCCTCGAGCGAAACGTAGTCGGGCGCCTCGCCCGGGAAATACTTCGCCAGCGCATTCTTGTACTCAAGTACCGCCGACGAGTAGCCCGACACCGCCGGCACCACCTGGGTCACGATGACCCCGTTGGTGTAGCGCGCACCCAGGAGCTTCAGTTCCTCGGCCAGCGCCGTCGAGCCGACGAAGGAGACGTTGGTGTAGATCATGCCGGGATAGAGATCGCGCGTCTTCTCGATGAACTTCGCCGCGGCCCGGTAGGTCGCAACCATGACGATCGCCTTGATCGGCGTCTTCTGCGCCTTCAACTCGTTGACCGCGCCGTCCACGTCGACGGTGTTTCGCGCGTAGTTGAGCCTGAGGATGGCGCCGTCGTTCGCGCCCATGGCGCGAAACGCCTTGGACACGCCGGCAAATCCGGCGTCGCCATAGGAATCCTGCTGCGCGAAGACGGCGATCTGCCGCGGCTGCAGCCGGCGAATCTTGACGAGGTAACGCACGACCGCGTCGGTTTCCTGAACATAGCTTGCCCGATAGTTGAAGACGTAACGATCGGGCGGATCGTTGCGCAGGATGTTGGCGCCGGTGAAGGCGCCGAAGAACAGCATCTTCCGCTCGAGCGCATAGGGGATTGCCACTGCCGCGGTCGGCGTGCCGACATTGCCGACGATGCCGAACACCTGCTCCTTGTCGTAGAGCTGCCTCATCGCATCGAGGGTGCGGGACGGCTCGTAGCCGTCGTCGGCGGCGTGCAGCTTGAGCATTCGGCCATCGATGCCGCCGGCATCGTTGACGCGATTGAAGGCGGTTTCGATTCCGAGCTTCATCTGCCGTCCCAGTTCCCTGGCCGAGCCGGAGAACGGGGCTGCGATTCCGAAGCGGATTTCCTTGTCGGTGACGCCGCGCGGGAAGGGCCCGGTCAGGGTCGGCGGCACCGGGGCCGTCGGCGCGGTTGCGGCTTGCGCCGCGGTTGCCGCGTTGGCGCTCGAGGGACCGATGACGCTGGACAGGCTGGGCCCGGCGATCGACCGTTCGAGATCGGCAAGTTGACGGTCGGCGCGGCCGCAATCCATCCGGCCCGCCGAGACCGCGAGACGACCATCGGCGACGCTGCGATCGAACACCTGCGTGAGGTCGGAACGCTCGGCCTCGTTCGTCGAGGCTTCCCGGATCACCAGCGCGAACTTGTCGACGATGGACTGGATGCGCGGGCGCGCGATGTCGCGGCAGGCCTGCGCGGAGCCGATCACCGGTCCGACGCGACCTGCGAGGTCACGCACGATGTTGATTTCACCCGCGGCGCGGGCGCTGCCCGCCATGCCGAGAACCAAGGCTCCGGCCAGTAAGGCGATCCGATACGAGGTCATGGCAAACTCCTGGAGAACTGGATCGCGGGAGGGCGTCTCTCATGCCCCCCGGATTGGATCATCAATTGGCACGCTGCGGCGTCGCCGGATCGGGTTTCTCGCGCCACTGCATGAACTGCTGAAGCAGCTGTCCCTGCGGGTCTGAAGCCGACGGAGCGTCCGGCGGAGTAGATGCGAGAATCGCCTGGAAGTCGGCGATCGCAGGCTTCGGCGTGCTCTCGGACTGGAACAGCGCAGCCCTGATGGACTGCGCGAGCCCGACTGCGGTCGATGCTTCGCCATCGCCGCCCTGGCGGACACCCGGCACCACGATGACGAAGAACAGCGCCACGACGGCCGCAACGCCGATCGCCGCCGCGAAACGCGCCGCGACGCTCCACAACGCTTTCTCTTCCTGGGGCTCTCGCATCAATTCGGGATCGAGGGGATGCCGCAACGCGTCGGAGACAGCGTTTTCGAGCCGGGAACTGTGGTTCGTCGGAGCGCGGGCAACCGCCGTCGACGGATCGGATTCGCGAAGAGAGGCCGATCGTTCGCGCAACATGCGGGGTGCATAATAGAGCGGGTCGCGGGGGCTGAGATGGTCCTGCTCACTCACGCTACTCATACCTTACTCCTCATGACCCTTGGCTGTTGGCCTGACTGCTGTGCTGAACGCCGAGACGGCCGCGACCGTACCGTAAAATGCCCCACGCAATGGAGTAGGCGCGCGGAAAAGCCGCGCCAGCACTCCACCAATTGTTAAGTTGGGTCCGAACGTTTGAATCAAACTGTCCGGCCTCGCCATCCTGGCGACGCCCGACTGCGAGATCACATCGCGAGACCGCACGATCCCCATCGCTTCCATTGCCTGCCCTTTGGCAACTGCCGCCCCAAAAAACGGAAGTGATTGTCTTGTCAGGTCGCCCCCCTGACAAATTATCACATAGTTTTGTTGGAACTGCGCGAAGACGCTTTTAGGTCGGAAACGTGACGAAAGTAAGTTGACGACTTGTTAACCATGCGGGAACTCCACCCATGTGTGGCAAAGGCTTAGCTTGGAATGACACCTCGCGCGCAACAATCGGCCGCAAAGGCGCCAAATTTGACGCGGCTCGGGCGGTTTTTCGGCCAATCGGAGGGCTTCGGGACGTTAATAACTCATTAACCAAGTTCTGTGTTCTTAAAAATTCGATAAGAAAGGCGAGTCGAAACATCATGGACGTCCGAGCTGATCCACCGCGTCAAATGGTCCGGCTGCGTGGTCGCTCCTATGTCGCGTTCGTATTCAGCCCCGTCGTGCCGATCGTGGAATGGCTTGCCGAGATCGACGCCACGCTGGCGCGTTCGCCCGGATTTTTTGTCGGCAAGCCGATCGTGCTCGACCTCGCTGCCGTCGACCTCAGCGGTGCGGCGATCACCCATCTGCTCGGCAGCCTCGGTGAGCGCAATATCCGCGTCCTCGGCATTGAGGGCGTCGATGAAGCGCGTCTCGGGCCGAACATGCCGCCCTTGCTGACCGGCGGCCGCGCCTGCGTCATCACGCGAAACGAGCCGGCGCAAAAGCCCGAGCCCGAACCCAAACAAAAGCCGACCTCGCTGCTGCTCGCCGAGCCCGTGCGTTCGGGCCAGTCGATCGTGTTCGCCGATGGCGACGTCACGGTGCTGGGCTCGGTCGGGTCCGGCGCGGAGATCGTCGCCGGCGGATCGATCCACATCTACGGCACGCTGCGCGGCCGTGCGATGGCCGGCGTCAACGGCAATTCCTCCGCGCGAATTTATTGTCAGAGGATCGAGGCGGAACTGCTCGCCATCGACGGCTACTACCAGACTGCAGAAGAAATCGACGACGCAATTCGCAACCGCCCTGCGCAAGCCTGGCTGCAGGGCGATACCATGAAAATTACCCCGCTGAATTAATCGGCTAAGGAGATCGAGTATGGCCAAGGTACTGGTCGTCACATCCGGCAAGGGTGGCGTTGGAAAGACCACCACCACTGCGGCGCTCGGCGCGGCGCTTGCACAAGGCGGACAATCCGTCGTGGTGGTCGACTTCGACGTCGGTCTGCGCAACCTCGATCTCGTGATGGGCGCCGAACGCCGCGTGGTGTTCGACCTCATCAACGTGGTGCAGGGCGTCGCCAAGCTGCCGCAGGCCCTGATCCGCGACAAGCGCCTGGAGAACCTCTGGCTGTTGCCGGCCTCGCAAACCCGGGACAAGGACGCGCTCACAGACGAGGGCGTGGGCCGCGTGATCGCGGAGCTCAAGAGCCGGTACGACTGGATCCTGTGCGATAGCCCGGCCGGCATCGAGCGCGGCGCCACGCTCGCCATGCGCTACGCGGACGAAGCCATCATCGTCACCAATCCCGAAGTCTCCTCGGTGCGCGACTCCGATCGCATCATCGGCATGCTGGATTCGAAAACCGTGCGGGCCGAGAAGGGCGAGCGCGTCGAAAAGCACGTGCTGATCACCCGGTATGATCCGGCGCGCGCCGCGCGCGGCGAGATGCTCACGATCGACGATATCCTTGAAATCCTGGCAACGCCGCTGCTCGGCATCATTCCCGAAAGCCAGGATGTGCTGAAGGCATCGAACGTCGGCACCCCCGTGACGATCAACAACGCCGAAAGCGCACCCGCGCGCGCCTATGTCGATGCCTCGCGCCGCCTGATGGGAGAGGAAGTCGCAATGGTAGTGCCGACGGAGCGCAAGGGCTTCATGAACCGGCTGCTGGGACGGAGAGCTGCATGAGCATGAATTTGCTGCGGCTGTTTCGCGGCCGCAATGCATCCGCCCCCGTCGCCCGGGAACGGCTGCAGATTCTGCTGGCGCATGAGCGCGGGCTGCTCGGCCAGTCCGACCTTCTCGGCACGCTGCGGGAGGAGATCCTCGCCGTGGTGGCGAAGCACGTGGTGCTCGATCCCGACAAGGTCATCGTCAAGCTGGAGCGCGGCAAGACCGTCTCGACGCTGGAGGTCGACATCGAAGTCCCGAACAATTTCGACAAGTCGAAGAAGGCGGCGGCCGAGCAGCGCATGGCCGGCTAACGGTAGCCCGCGGCGCTGAGCGGATGCGCCCGCGGCGCGATCCGTTACAAGGTCGCGTCGGCGCGGAATACTTCCCCCAAAAATAGTTCCCCGTCTCGGGAACCTCCTGAAGGCATGGCGAATTGGTCATGGTTTGGGAGGCAAGTGTGGTCGAGTCGGTTGAGGAGAAGGCGAAGAGCGGTATCTGGGGCCTCGACGAAATCCTCTGTGGCGGATTCTCCCGGGAACACATGTTTCTGGTCGAAGGTAATCCCGGTACCGGGAAGACAACGATCGCGCTCCAGTTCCTGATGGAAGGCGCGAGGGCCGGCGAAAAGTGCCTCTACATCACCCTGTCCGAGACCGAGCGGGAGCTGCGGCTGGGCGCGGCTTCGCACGGCTGGTCGCTGGACGAAGGGATCGAGATATTCGAATTGCTGCCGCCAGAGAGCCTGCTCGATTCCGAGCAGCAGCAGAGTCTGCTCTATTCATCCGATCTCGAACTCGGCGAAACCACCAAGCAGATTTTCGCAGCCGTCGATCGCGTGCAGCCGAGCAGGGTCGTGCTGGACAGTCTTTCCGAGATCAGGTTGTTGGCGCAAAGCTCGCTGCGCTACCGGCGGCAGATTCTGGCGATCAAGCATTACTTTGCAAATTTCCGCGCCACGGTCCTGCTGCTCGACGACATGTCGTCCGACCTCGACGACAAGACCATCCACAGCGTGGCGCACGGCGTGCTGCGACTGGAGGAGCTGGCACCGGCGTATGGTGCAGAGCGGCGTCGGGCGCGCGTCATCAAGTATCGAGGCGTCAAATTTCGCGGCGGCTTTCATGACGTCACGATCACCACGGGTGGTCTGAACGTGTTCCCGCGGCTGGTGGCGTCCGAACACCGGTCGAGCTACGCCAGACATGCGCTGTCGAGCGGCATCGTCGAACTGGACCAGTTGCTGGGCGGCGGCGTCGAAAGCGGATCAAGTACGTTGATCCTCGGACCGGCCGGCACCGGCAAATCTCTCCTCGCCATCGTCTTTCTTGCTGCCGCGATTGCGCGGGGTGAAAAGGCGGCCTGCTTCATTTTCGATGAAGAATTGGGTCTTCTGTTCGAGCGCATGAAAGGTCTTGGCATCGAACTCGAGGTGATGCAGCGCAACGGCAACTTGTTCATCGAGCAGGTCGATGCCGCCGAACTTTCTCCCGGCGAATTCGCGCATCGCGTTCGAAAGCTGATTGACGACAACAAGGTCAAGACCGTGCTGATTGACAGCCTCAACGGCTACCAGGCCGCGATGCCCGAGGAGAATTCGCTGATCCTGCACATGCATGAATTGCTGCAATATCTCAACCGCCAGGGGGCGGCGACGTTCATGACGGTCGCCCAGCACGGCTTGGTCGGCGACATGAAAGCCCCGGTCGACGTAACGTATCTCGCGGATACCGTGATCCTTCTGCGCTATTTCGAGGCGCACGGCACGGTGCGCCGCGCCATGTCGATCATCAAGAAGCGAACCGGGGCGCATGAGTCGACAATCCGAGAGTACCGTATTGACGACAGCGGTCTGACGATTGGTGCCCCTCTAACTGGTTTCCAAGGTGTCCTGCGCGGAGTTCCCGAGTATGTCGGGGCGGACAAGCCGCTGCTGGAGGACCCTCTGTCGTGAGGGCCGGTCCCTCATCGGAGCGCGCCGTCATTCTTGCGCCCAGAGGCCGTGACGCATCGGTCGCCGCCGCCCTGATCCGGGAGGCGGGTTACCACGCGCAGATCTGCAGCGATCTCACCGAACTGACAAGAGAAGTCGAAGGCGGCGCCGGTCTCGCCGTGATCGCGGACGAGGCGATCAAAACGGCCGATCTGCGCGAACTCGTATACTGGCTCAACAGTCAGCCGCCCTGGTCGGATTTTCCGATCGTGCTGCTGACACGTCAGGGCGGCGGTCCGGAGCGCAATCCGGACGCTGCGCGTCTCGCGCAGGCGCTCGGCAACGTCACATTCCTGGAACGGCCGTTTCATCCGACTACGCTCGTCAGCATCGTGGGCTCCGCAGTTCGCGGAAGGCGCAGGCAATATGAGGCGCGCGCGATACTTCGCGATCGGACCGAAAGCGAGCAACTGCTGCAAACCGCGCTCAAGGCCGGACAACTCGGCGCGTGGGAGCTGCATCTCCCCGACCTCCAATTCGAAGCATCGTCATCCTGCAAGTCCGCGTTTGGGCGCGATGTGGAGGCACCGTTCACCTATCAGGACCTGGAGCGCGCGGTCCATCCCGACGACCGCGCGCGCCGCGATGAAAGCGTCACGCGCACTGTCGAGCAGGGGCACGACTATAGCATCGAGTTCCGCAATATCTGGCCCGACGGTTCGCTGCACTGGATCGACGTGCGCGGTCGCCCGGTGTATCGCCCCGACGGCAGCATCAAGTCGCTGGTCGGCGTTTGCTCGGATATCACCGCCCGCAAGACGGCCGAAATCGAACGCGAGAAATTGCTCGCCCAACTGGCGGCCGAACGCACCGCGCTGGCGGAATTGACTGCAACGCTCGAGCAGCGCGTCGAACAGCGTTCGACCGAACTGATGAAGGCCGTCGCTGCCCGCGAGCAGGCACAGGAGCAACTGCGACAGGCCCAGAAGATGGAAATCATCGGTCAGCTCACCGGCGGCGTCGCACACGACTTCAACAATCTGCTGATGGCCGTCATGGGCAATCTCGATCTGTTGCGCCGGCGCATTCCGGACGATCCGCGCCTGCAGCGGCTGGTCGACGGCGCGATACAGGGCGCGGAGCGCGGCGCGTCGCTGACCCAGCGCCTGCTCGCATTCGCGCGCCAGCAGGACCTGCGTGCGGTATCGGTCGATCTGCGAAGCCTGGTCGAAGGCATGGTCGAACTGCTGGAACGCTCGCTCGGTCCCCGTGTGGCGTTGCGGCTAGATATTGCCGAGGGCCTGCCGCCTGCGCGGATCGACGCCAACCAGCTCGAGCTCGCGATCCTCAACCTCGCGATCAACGCGCGCGACGCGATGCCTGACGGCGGGCGGATCGATATCAAGGTGACGGAGTACGAGGCGAAGCGCGATCCGGCGCTGGCGCCGGGCCGGTATCTCAAATTGTCGGTGGCCGATACCGGGACCGGCATGTCGCCCGACGTATTGAAGCGGGCGATCGAACCTTTCTTTTCGTCGAAGCCGCTCGGGAAGGGCACGGGCCTTGGACTGTCGATGGTGCACGGGCTTGCGGTCCAGCTCGGCGGCACGCTGCAACTGACCAGCGGCGTTGGAAAGGGAACCTGCGCGACGCTGGTGCTGCCTGTGGCAACTTCCGCGCCTGAAGCGGAAATTGCCGCGCCCGCCATTCAGAAGACCAGGCGCTCGGCGGTCATCCTGTTTGTCGACGACGATCCGCTGATTGCGATGTCGACCACCGAGATGCTGGAGGATCTCGGCCACCGGGTGATCGGCGCCAATTCCGGCCGGCATGCGCTCGACATCCTCCGCAGCGAACAGCCGATCGACCTGATGGTGACGGACCACATGATGCCTGGGATGACCGGGCTCGAACTGGTCGCGGCCTCGCGCGAGGTGCGGCCGTCGCTGCCGGTCCTGCTGGCCACGGGCTATGCGGAATTGCCCGAAGGCACCCAGCTCGACCTGCCGCGGCTGGCAAAACCCTATCACCAGGATCAGTTGCGCGAACAGGTCGATCAGTTGCTGGCGTGAGGCCTGCGGCTGCTATCCAACCATCCGGTCGCGTCCGGTCCAGAAGCCTGCCTTCAGCACCTTCTTGTCGATCTTGCCGACGCCGGTCATCGGCAGCTCGCTGACGAACTTGATGTGCTTGGGCGCATGCGCCGAGCCCTTCTTCGCCTTGACGAGGTTGATCAGTTCGTCCGCATTCGGCCGCGCACCTTCGCGGGCCACGATCACGGCGGTAACAGCCTCGCCCCATTTGTCGTCGGGCACGCCGACCACGGCGACCATGGCGACGTCGGCATGCTGCGACAGCACATCCTCGACTTCGCGCGGAAAGATGTTGAAGCCGCCGGAGACGATCATGTCCTTCTTGCGGTCGAGGATGAACATGTAGCCGCGTTCGTCCTTGCGCGCGATGTCGCCGGTGTGCAGCCAGCCGCTCCGCAGCGTCTCCGCCGTGATGTCCGGCCGCTTCCAGTACTCGGCCATCACGTGGCTGGCGCGCACGCAGATCTCGCCGGCCTCGCCGGTCGCGACTTCCTGGTCGTCATTGTCGAGAATCGCGACCTGGCAGGCGGCGATCGGGAAACCGCAGGACGAAAACAACTCCGGCGTCTTGGGATCATGATCCGCCTTGCGCAGCACCGACACCGGATAGCATTCGGTCTGCCCGTAAAGCTGCGAGAACACCGGCCCGATCCGCTCGATGCCCTCGACCAGCCGGCTCGGCGACATCGCGGAAGCCCCGTACAGCAGCAGTTCGAGCGAGGACAGATCGGTCCTGTCGAGCGCGGGATGATCGAGCATGACGTAGATCATGGTCGGCACCAGCAGCGTGAAGTTGATGCGCTCGCGCTCGATGGTCTTGAACACGGCCTCGGGATCGAAACCTTTCAGCATGTGCACGGTGCCGCCGCGCATTAGCGTCGGCAGCACTTTTGTCCCGGCGACGTGGCTGATCGGCGCCACCGTCAGGTAGCTCGGGGTTTCCGGAATTTCGAAATCGGCCAGGATCGCGGCGGTGGAACTGCCGAGTTCGCGCTGATGGCGCAGCGCGCCCTTGGATTTCCCGGTCGTGCCGCCGGTGTAGTTCAGCGTCGCGATATCGTCCAGGCGGGCGAAACTGCGCGCGGTGGCGCTGCCCGCGGCCTCAATCGCCTGCAGCAGATCGGCGCCGTAATCGGCCGGGCCGAGCGTGAAGACGGTTTTTAGGCCCGACGCCCTGGCGGCGAGTTCGCCGCCGCGATCGCGGAACGTCACGCCGTCGACCACCAGCATCTGCGCGTCCGAATCCTCCAGCTGAAACAGCTGGTCGTCCAGCGACCCCAGCGGGTGCAGCCAGGTGATCGCCAGCCGCGACAATTGCGCGGCGACGCCGGCGCACCAGGTGTCGGCGCGGTTGGCGGTCAGGAAGGCGACGCGGGTGCCGGGCGCGAAGCCCAGTTGCATGAACACGGCCTGGATGCGGCCGATCATGTCGGTCGCGCCCTGATAGGTCATCGATCCGCCCGGCCAGCTGAACGCGGTGCGCGCAGGGTAGCGCGCCAGCGCGCGCAACGTCTGTTCGCACGTCGCCGGATACGCGTAGAGCGGATTGCTCATCTTCTCTTCCTCCCGAATGCTTTGTAGTTGGCCTTCGCCTGTGCCAATGTCGATTCAACGCTAGCATAACGAGGAAGCGGCTCAAGCCGGCATGACGCAACCAACCCATCTTCTTTCGCGCTTCAACGAACGCCTCAGTCTGCCATTGATTGCAGCACCGATGTTTCTCGTCTCAGGCATCGAGCTCGTGGTAGCCGCATGCCGCAACGGCGTGATCGGTTCATTCCCGACAGTGAACTGCCGCAGCCCGGAGCAACTCGACGAGTGGCTCGGCGAGATTGAGCGCCGCTTGCAGCTTCATTCGGACGCCAGCGGCAAGCGCGCCGCGCCTGTTTGCGCGAACCTGATCGTGCATCGCTCCAACGCAAGGCTGGAGCAGGACCTGCAGGTATTGCTGCGGCACAAGCCGGAGATGGTCATCACCTCGGTGGGGTCGCCGGCGCCGGTGCTCGGTCCGTTGCACGACGCCGGCGCGCTGGTTTTCGCCGACGTCGCCTCCATCCGCCACGCCGAGCGGGCGGTGGCGGCCGGCGCCGACGGGCTGGTGCTGCTGACCGCAGGCGCGGGCGGCCAGACCGGCTGGCTCAACCCGTTCGTGTTCGTGCGCGCGGTGCGGGGGTTCTTCGATGGACCGCTGGTGCTCGCCGGCGGCATCGCCGACGGCCACGCTTTGCGCGCCGCGCGGGCGCTCGGCTGCGACCTCGCCTACATGGGCACCAAGTTTATCGCGACCCGCGAGAGCATGGCCGACGAGCGCTACCGCGAGATGCTCGTCGCCAGCAGCGCCGACGACATCCTGCTGACGAAAGCATTTACGGGTCTGCAGACCAACATGCTGCGGCCCTCGATCGAGGCCGCCGGTCTCGATCCCGACGATCTGCCCGCGCGCGGCGCGATCGATATCGGCAAGGACATCGATATCGGCGCGCGCGAAAGCCGCCCCAGGCGCTGGAAGGACATCTGGAGCGCGGGGCATTCCACGTCGGGCGTGAGCGAAGTTCTTTCCGTCGACGAGATGGTCGCGCGCACCATCGCTGAGTATCGCGACGCCGATCAGCGCCTGCGGCCTTAACGCACAATGCGGCCGAGCACGTGTGCGGCCCGGTCGATCTCTTGCTCGTTCCACGCGGCGAAGCCGAGAAACAGGCCCTGCTCGTCGCTTCGGTGATACGTCATGATCGACAGCGCCCGGCTGACGACGCCGGCCTCGAGCAGCCGCGCCGCCAGTTTCTGGTCGTCGCTGGCGCCGTGGCACCGCGCCAGCAGTTGCATTCCGCCGGCCGGGGCCTCGACCGTCAACCGGTCGCCGGCTTCGTTGGCCAGCGCCTGCAGCATGCGGTCGCGCCGCGCCTTGTAGAGACGCGTCATCTTCCTGATGTGGCCGAGATAGGTGCCCGCGCCGATAAATTCGGCCAGCGCATCCTGCATCGTGATCGACGTCAGCATGCCGAGGTGGCGCTGCGCCAGCTCGAAGATTTCGACCTGCGCTTCGGGGACCACGACATAGCCGAGGCGGATGTCCGCATAGGTCGCTTTCGAGAAGGTGCCGAGATAGAAAATTCGCGGCGACGGCGCCAGCCCCTGCAGCGCGGCGACCGGCCGCGCCTCGTAATGAAACTCGCCGTCATAATCGTCCTCGATGATGCAGGCGCCGACGGACTCCGCATGGCGAAGCAGTTCGAGCCGGCGGCCGATCGTCATCAGCCGTCCCGTCGGATACTGGTGCGACGGGGTGATGAAGATGACACGCGGCGCATCCTTGCGGGAGCCGATCGTCATGCCCTGTTCGTCGAGCGGCATCGCGGAGACGATGGCGCCGGCGGCCTTGAAGGCGACGTACGCGCCGCCATAGCCCGGGCTTTCGGCCCAGGCGTGATCGCCGGGTTCGAGCAATGCGGCCGCGACCAGTGTGATGCCGGCCTGCGCCGTCGGCACGATCAGGATCTGGTGCGGCCTGGCCTTGATGCCGCGATGAACCGACAGATGTGCCAGCAGCGCTTCCTGCAGCGGCGGATGGTTGATGGACCGGTCGCGGCGCGACAAGGCGTTTCGCGCCGCGCCGCGCAAACAGCGGCTCCACAGATCGTGTGGAAACTCGCGTTCGTCCGCCAGTCCCGGCTGAAAGGGCCGGGGCCGGCCTTTGTGGATCGGCGGCCAGATCGACCTTTGCAGGCTGCGTGCCCAGGGCGACAGATTCACCCGGTCGCTCCCGCTGGTCCGCGGCGAAAGCCTGCGGCGATCGAGCGCGAGGCCCTCGGCCACCGCCGGACGCCGCCCGGCGGAAAGCGTGAGGTAGCCTTCCGCAGCCAGTTGCTCGATCGCAAACGAAATCGTGTTGCGCGACACGTCGAGCGATTGCGCGAGGTGCCGGCTCGACGGCAGGCGCTGGCCCGGCGCGAGCCGGCCGCCGGTGATGAGGGCGCGCAACTGGTCCGTAAGCTGGCGCGTCAACGTGTCTCCGCCGTCGCGCGCGAGATCGAGCATTCCGGGCAAAAGGTCGTCCATAACTGGCACCATCGATCTGGCAGGACTGGTTCTTTCCTTAGAGCCAGTTGAAAGGCTAGGCAATCGGCTCCGCATCAGGGCAGGGGCGTATCGGAGATGGCCGGTGGACTTTCGACCCGTAGCGCGGCGGTTCTGCTCGCCGGCGTCGTGCTGGCATGGGGTACCAACTGGCCGGTGACCAAACTGATCGTACAGGATGTGACGCCGCTGTGGGCGACGGCACTGCGCTGCCTGATCGCGTCGGCCGCGCTGGCGCCGCTGCTGTGGATGCAAGGTAATTTTATCATTCCGAAGCGCGGCGACCTGCCGGTGGTTTTCTGCACCTCGATCCTGCACCTGGTGGCGTTCTCGGCGCTGATTGCGATCGGGCTGCAATTCGTGCCGGCGGGCAGGGCCATCGTGCTCGGCTACACAACGCCACTATGGGTCGCGATCGGGGCGGCAATTTTCCTTGCAGAAGAGATCACGCGCCGCCGCGCGATCGGTATCGGCTTCGGTCTGGCGGGCCTTGCGGTCATCTTCAATCCGCAGACGCTGAACTGGGGCGACGGCAACGCGCTGTTCGGCAGCGGACTCATTCTGGTCGCGGCGTTCTGCTGGGCCGGCAACATCGTCTACGTCAGGGCGCACCGGTGGATTTCGACACCCTTTCAACTTGTGTTCTGGCAGGTGCTGCTGGCCGCCGCGCTGCTTACCGTCATTGCCTGGTTCGTGGATGGCCCGCCGCATATCGCGTGGACCGGGCGCCTCATCGGCCTGCTGCTGTTCAGCGGCATCGTCTGCACGGCGTTTGCCAACTGGGCGATGACCATGGTGAACCGCAGCCTGCCCGCCGTCACCACCTCGCTATGGCTGCTCGCCACGCCGCTGCTTGGCATCGTCAGCGCGACCGCGATTTTGCACGAACCGCTCGAGCCCTCGCTGTTTCTGGCGATGACGCTGATCATCGGCGGCATCGCACTCGGCACCGTCACCGGCGGCTCGCTGCGCGCCAAACCAACCTAATTCGCCACGAAGTACCAGTTCTCGTCGTAGCGAACGAGTTGGCTCGGCGGCTTGTCCTCGAACTCGAAGAACTTTTTGGGATCGGCGCTGGATGGCACGTGCAGGAAGCCGGTGAAACTGTGCTTGAGGCCGCGCGAGGCCAGGAACAGTACATAGGTGCCTACGTCGGTCTCGTCGACGACGATGTCGTTGCCCCCGGCGGAAACCCTGGGCTCGCCCTCTCCAAGGGCAATCAGATTCCTGTTGTGGCTCACGTTGGGCTTGAGTTCGCCGGCCTCGACCCGCGCCACGATCCGCTCGCGGTTCTGCCGGTGCCAGTAGAAATTCTGCTGCAGAGCGATCTGCTGCAGCGGGGCATAAACGAGAACGGCGAGCGTCAGCGCATAGATGAGAAACGGAAGGGCGAACTTCGCGCCGCCGTCCGTGATCCGAAGCAGCAGCGTCACCGACCACAGGGCGCAGCCGCAGAACGCAAGCGCCGCCAGCGGCAGCACGCCGAGCAGGACGAAGCCGGACGGCCAGTCCGCCATCAATAATTCCCAGGTCGCGATCGCCAGCGTGACGGCCGAAATCGCGATGGCCGTGATCAGCGCGCGTCTAACCGATGGCCGTCCCGGGGCGGTCGTCGTCCGGGGGATTGACCCCGCTGCACTCCGCTGCTTCGCCTCGCTGTCCGCTTCGCCCACCCGTGCTTAACCCGCCGTTAACCAAATCGGCCACAACAATAGCCCCTGGGGATGGCTGGCCGCCACGGCCGGGCGGTCGCAAACAGGGGGCACAACATGGATTTCGATCGATATTCCGCCAAAACCCTGGTGACGCTGGATGAAATCCGATGGCGGGTGGGTCGGGCGCTCGACCGGCACCCGCTTTGCCGCAACGTTGAATTCGACATCGTCTCCATGCCCCGATCCCGCAAAGGCAACTGGACCATCAGCCTGAGGTCGGTTGCTCCCACCGCGCTGTGGGAGGCCTCCGAAATCGTCGCTGACATCCAGGACGCCTACGAACTGGCCGCGGCCTGATTCCTGGTCATATCGGTGCCTTTTTTTACCCTTTCGGGGTGGGCGAGGTCGCGTTCGGCATGGTAAAGCCTCATTTAACGTCCAGCTTTGGGCAAAGGCACCAGACGTCGGCGGGAATGGAGACCTTTTTGACCAAAGCGATGACCATCGTTGCGCTGATCTGTTTTCTGCTGGTCGGCGTTGCCGCGACCGCGATTATCGGCCGCGACAGCATTCCTACTCCAAGGCTTCAACTGAGCTCGCTCGAACTGGCGTCCGCTTCGGTCTCCGCCGTCCAGGGCCCGGTGTCGAACCGGGAAGGCAAGCAGGACAAGCTCGCCGTCGCCGCCTATTCGCTGCAGCAGCCGTCCGAACCGCAACAACTCGATCCCGTGCTGAGCGAATCGCTTCGCCGCGCCTATGCGTCCACCTCGCCTGCCGATATCGGCATGCCGAAAGAAATCGCGGCGCCGAGCGACCCGACTGCGACGCAGGCCACTGCTCCCGCCGCTCCGGCAAAGCCCAAGGTCGTCGCCAAGCCAGCACCGCAGAAGTCCTACGCGCTGCTAAGCGACGTCCAGATCGCCGGCATCAAGGAGCGGCTGAAATTGTCCGCCGCGCAGGAATCCTACTGGCCGCCGGTGGAGACGGCGTTGCGCGCCGTTGCGCGCAAGATCCATGCGGGCCGCCAGGCAAACCCGAACGCGACCGGCGTGCCGATCGATCCGGACGCGGCGGAAGTCCAGCAGTTGAAGTCGGCGGCGATGCCGCTGTTGTTCCAGTTGCGTGAAGACCAGAAGAGCGAAGTGCGCTCGCTCGCCCGCATCATCGGGCTGGAAAAAGTTGCCTCGATGATCTGATCGGCAACGACCGCGGCTGCATCGCCGCCGGTTCCGGATTGTCAGCGTCATTCCCTGCCGGAACATCACCTCCCGCCATGCGTTTGCCCGCGTGGACGAAGGAGACTGATGATGCGCACATCAACTGCCTATTTTGCAGGGGTGGGAACCGTAGTCGCGGCGGTCGCTGTCGGACTTGGCGGCGGCTATCTGGCGGCCAATGTCGTCAGCCCGCACGAGCCGGGGGTATCGAAGCTGGAGCGCAGGATGTCGGAGGCGCAGATCGCTGCGACGACGGCGCCCTCGGAACCGGTAGCACGTATTGTGCCGACCACTGCGGCTGCGGCCAATCCGGTTTCATCGCCTCCCACTGCGGCGGCTCCGCAAGCCGATACGCAGCAGACGGCGCAGACATCGGCGAAGCCTGGGCAGCCGCAGATGACCGCGTCGAATGCCGCCGCGTCCGCCGAAGAGAAGATCATCACCAATACCCCGCGACCCGTTCAGCCCGTATCCACGAAGGCGGCCGAGCAGGTCAGTGAAAGGAGCATCGCGGAAAAACCGGCCGCGGCGCAGGATGCCTTCGCCCGGGCGCGTGACGTCGACATCAAGCGGGCGGCTGTGGAAAAGCGCCGGGCTGAGCGCCGCGCACGCTGGGAAGAGAAGCAGAAGCGCCGCGCCCGGCAGCCGCGCGAGCAGGAGCTCGAGGCGGTCGAGGAGAGGGTCAGGGAAGTGACCGAGCAGCGGCAGGTCTTCGCCGCCGAAACGGTGCGGACCGAATCGCCACGGATCAGGCTGTTCGATCTGGACTGAAACCTTCCCTGACGATCGCAGCTAGCCGCCGCGCGATTCCACGACCTTGCGGCAGGCGTCCGACAGGTTCGCCTTGTTCGCCTTCAGGCAGGCATTCATCTGCGGCGGCTTGCCGATATGTTCAGCGCAGAATTTTCCCGCGTCTGAACGGCAGGCCATCTGATCCTGTACGCTGGGTCCGGATTGTGCCGAGGCCAGCGAAGTTGCGGCAAACAGTGCGACAAGCGCGGCTGCGACGTGGACTGATTTTCTCATGGAACACCTTTCGACGGGTTTTGTGGGGCTTGCGGTTGAGCGCCGCGGAAACTCGTCTAGGTTGCGCCTGTGGTCCATGCCATGTTCATGGCGTCGGAAAATTGCCTGCAAATCCCGTTTGCGTCGCGCTCCATCTTCATGGGATGTTGCGAGCCGCTACTCTGCATCATGTACGTCTCACGTCGGCTGCGGTGACCGATCGGTATATCGCAAGGCTGCACGCCAATCGGAGAGATGACATGTCAAAGAAATCAGGATGGCTGAACGCGGGTCTGGCCCTGGCGGCATTTTCCGCCGTGGCGTCGTTCGCGCTGGGCGGTGCGAGTTCGGCCCAGGCCGCGGTGGTCTACTGCAAGACCGTCGGCGTTCCCAAGGGCTGCGTGGCGCGGCCTACGCCGGTGGCTGCAGCCGCCGTTGTGACGCCGGCAGTCGGGGTCGCCCGTGTCGGCGTTGGCGCCCCCGGCGTCGGTGTTCGCGCCGGCACGCCGATGAACCGCGGTGGTCCGGTGAACCGCGTCGGCCGACGCTGAGTTCAACCGGCGGCAGCATCGCTGTCGGGAAACCGATTCGGCAATGTCAGCCTCACGCGCGTCCCTTGCGAGCACGAGTCCAGTACCAGCTCCGCGCCACAACGCGCCGCGCGGCTCCGCATGTTGCGCAAGCCGCGCGCGGCCCTTATCGCCCCGGCGGATCCGTCCGTCGGGGGAACGTCAAATCCCCTGCCGTCGTCTTCGACGGTGATGCAGCCGCGATGGCGGCCGTCGTGATCCACGAGGGTTTCGATTCTCACGGTGATGCGGCGCGCGTTGGCGTGCTTCACCGCATTGGTCAACGCTTCGTCCAGCAGCCGAACGATCTGGATCACGTGCCATGGCCGCAACTCGGGATGAACCGGCAGGCCCTGCGGGGTGACCGCGCGCCACTCCAGCGTGATGTCATGCGGCCGCAGCTGCGCCATCGCGCGTTCGCGCCAAGAGCCGAGTGCCAGCATCAAGTCGCCGCCGATATCATCCATGGAGTCGATGACGAGCCGCAGGTCCTTCAGCGCCGCGCGCGCCGCGTCGCCGATCCCGGCGCCGGCATTGCCGCGCTCGCTGAGCGCCACGATGCTGACGAGCTGGCCGCCGAGCCCGTCGTGCAGGTCGCGCATCAGGCGGGTGCGCTCCCGCGCCAGCGCCGCGGCGCGGGCGCGTTCCTCCTCGCGGATGAAGCTTGCCTTGAGCTTCTCCTCCGCCTCGCGCACCTGGGTGACCAGGCGTCCGGCAAAACCGTCGACCTCGTTCAGTGCGCGCGCAAACCGCCAGGTCAGCCCGGCACCGATTGCGACCAGCATGACCGAATAGGACAGGCGCGCGGTGAAGATGCGGTTTTGCATCATCTGGAACACCGAGAGCAGGTCGACGATCCAACACGTCAGCATGATCGTCACGGCACACCCGAGCAGCAGGCTGGCGACGTTCCGGCGCCTTAGGGCCGATCGCGCCGTCACGACCGCCATGATGGCAAGCGAGATGCCGACCGTCGGCACGGCGACAAACAAATACAGGGTGCGCGACAGCGCCTGGTTCCCGAACAGGCCGGCCAGCGCCAGCAACGCAGCGGGTGCGAAAATGATCCAGCCGTAAGGCCGCCATTTCCATCCCGAGAACAACAGCGCAAACGTCAGCACCAGCGCGCTTTCCAGCGGCGCCGAAGAAATCAGGATCACGTTGAGCCTGGAAAAGGTCGTCTCACCCATCGGCGTCTGCAGGAAGGCCTGCGCCACGCCCACCGCCATGGCTGCTGCGAGCAGGCCATAGGCCGGTTCGTGGCGCCGCATCACCCACATGATTCCCAGGATGACCGCGAGGATTGCCTGCCACGATGAGAACACCACCGGCAGGGTCACGAAGACCAGCGACCGCAGATGATAGCTCGGCCGCAACAATTCATCCGGCCCGACCCAGACGCGTTCCAGGAAGCCGGTGATCGGGCCCCAGATGAAGAGCCGGATCGAAACCGTGTTGGCGCCGTCGCGCAGCAGCGATGATGGAATGACCGCGATTGCCGGCGTGTTGCGATCGGGCCGGTTGGCGGCGGGGTCGCGCCGGCTGTCGAGGATCACGACGTCGTTGACGGACACCTCGATGCCGTTGGTGAAGCGCGGCAGAAACACCGACCAGGCGCGCCCGGCCTCGTCGGCGGGCCGACTGAATTGAGCCGTGAAGCGCGGCGGGTCGTCCATCGCCTGGCGCTGCGGAGAAAAATACGGCGGCGTCACGGCGCGCTCGACGCCGCGCTCGGAGAGCTGGAATGTTTCGATGAGATATTCGGAAGGCGGCCCCGGTAGCGATTGCATGAGGGCGAAAATGCATGCCGCCGCGATCAGCGCCTGCAGCAACAGATACTGGACGAGACGGGACGAGGGCAGCCGCCTGCGCTCGCGGCGCGGCGTCACCGGTTGCGCGTCGTCCGCCGCGTTCACAGCCGGATCAAGCCTTGCTGAACCGCCTCGAACACCGCCTCGCCCCGGGTATGGACTTCGAGCTTGCGGTAGATGCTCTTGATGTGGCCGGGCACGGTCTGGCGCGACAGGCTGAGGTGGCTCGCGATCTCGGCGTAGCTGAAACCTTTGGCGATGCCCCAGAGAATGTCGATCTCGCGCGGCGTCAGCTTGGCAGTGTTGAGCGCGGGGCCGGGCGGGGGCTCGGCCGTGCTCTGGGTCCGGCGCACGATGAAGCGGGCGATCGAGGCCGAGATCGGCGAATGCCCGGCGACGAGGTCACGCACGGTTGCGGCGATGTCGGTCGGGAACGCGTCCTTGAGCAGATAGCCGGTGGCGCCGACGGTGATTGCCGAGATCACACTTTCCTCGTCGCCGAGAATGGAGATCACCATGATCTCGGTCTCGGGAAAGCGTCGTCGTGTTTCGCGGATCAGGTCGACGCCGTGCCCATCCGGCAATTGCAGATCGGTGAGCAACACCCGTGGCGCGCCCTGCGCCAGGCACGCGCGCGCGTCCGTGAGCGTGCCCGCGGCCCTTACCTGGTAGCCGGCCCTGGCAAGCGCATCCTGCAGCCGCCACAGCGTCGGCGCGTCGTCTTCCACCAGCAGGACCGTAATGGCCTCGTCGCTCAATGAATTCATCGGGAGAACTCCGGCCGCCTGTCCCTGCGGCACACCGCAAGTGTACCTCCGCAACGGCGGGTTGCGACACCCATATTCATGGGGCGGAGGTTTTACCAGCCTCGAAGGGCGCAAGGCGCAAATTCAAAGCGGCGCGACGAGCGAAATAGGCCTATAGATGGCCTCGCAGAGAGGCCAACCGATGTCGAACACTTCCCAGAACGCAACGCCGGACCAGCAGGCCCCTCTTGCCGTCACGCTTGACGACGTCAGGGCCGCAGCGGAGGTGATCCGCGGCGCGGTCATCGTCACCGAATGCGACCAGAGCCGGACGTTGAGCGAGATCTGCGGCTGCAATCTCTGGCTCAAATTTGAGAACTTGCAGTTCACCTCGACCTTCAAGGAGCGCGGCGCGCTCAATCGCCTGACGGCGCTGTCGCCGGAGGAACGGCGGCGCGGCGTGATCGCGATGTCGGCCGGCAACCACGCCCAAGGCGTGGCCTATCACGCCAGCCTGCTCGGCATTCCCGCCACCATCGTGATGCCGGTCGGGACGCCGATGGTGAAGGTGGAGAACACGCGCCGTCACGGCGCCGAGATCGTCATTTCCGGCGCCACGCTGGAGGAGGCGGCCGAGTTCGCCCGCGCGCACGGCAAGTCGCACGACCTCACGATGATCCATCCCTATGACGATCCCCTGATCATCGCAGGCCAAGGTACCATCGCGCTGGAGATGCTTCAGGCGGTGCCGCAGCTCGACACACTGGTGATTCCGATCGGCGGCGGCGGCCTGATCTCCGGCATCGCGGTTGCGGCCAGGGCGATCCAGCCGGACCTGCGCATCGTCGGCGTGCAGGCCGAGCTCTATCCTTCGATGTACAACGTCATCAAGGGCGAACACCTGCCGATGCGCGGCGATACGCTCGCCGAAGGCATCGCGGTCAAATCGCCCGGCCGCATCACCACCGAGATCATCCGCCGTCTCGTCGATGACATCGTCCTCGTCACGGAGGACCAGATTGAGCGCGCCGTGGCGATGCTGATCGCGATCGAAAAGACCGTGGTGGAAGGCGCCGGCGCGGCCGGCCTTGCCGCGGTGCTGGCGGCGCCGGAGCGCTTTGCGGGACGCAATGTCGGTCTGGTGCTGACCGGCGGCAACATCGACACGCGGCTGATCGCCTCGGTGCTGACCCGCGAACTCGCGCGCGAGGGGCGGCTCACTCAAATTGCCATCGACATCGTCGACCGGCCCGGACAACTGGCCGCCGTCTCGGCGCTATTGGCCGAAGCCGGCGCCAACATCATTGAAGTCTCGCATCAGCGGACCTTCTCGGACCTGCCTGCCAAGGGCACTCTGCTCGAAGTCGTGATCGAGACGCGCGACCGGGCGCATCTCGACGAGGTGATGAAGCGGCTTGGTGAAGCGGGGTTTACCGCCTGGTTGCCGGGGCGAAGGTAAAGGCCCGCATCGCGTCTACTCCGCAATGGTCTGCCGTGGCACGGCCTGGTACGCGTCCGCGTGGGCCACGGTGGTGCCCTGTTGCTTCGTGCCCGGCATGATCTCGAAGCGCGGGTCGAAGTCCACCATGGTGGCCGCGAGCTTCTGCAACACGCTTGCATCGCCCTGAACGCGTGCGGCACCCGCCGCAATCTGTGCCTCCAGCGTCTTGCGGCCGGCCATAACCTGCTCCAGATCGGCGCGGTTGATGGTCAGCGTCAGGTCCGGGTTCGGAGCCTGGAAACCCTGGATATTGGTCAGCGTGGCATTCGCCAGCTCGACGACGAACTTTTCGCCATTGTCGGGCGTGACGAGATTGATGGTGAAGCGCAGCCCCTCCGCCTTTCGGCTGTCCATCCGGATGCCGAGGAAATTCAGGAACAGTTCCGTGGTCATCGCCCGGATGACGTCGGGGCTGCTGGAGCTGGCGGTTTCGCCCTGCGGGATGCCGCTTCGCAGCTCATAGGCGCCTGCGAGGAAGCTGTTGCGCAGGCCGGGGTTCTCCTGCTGATAGCCAAGCTGCTCAAACACATCGGCAAGCAGCTCCTTTGCCGGCTGGTTCTGCGGCTCGGCCTGCACCAGTTTGTTCAGGATCTCCGTCGCCAGCTTGTACTGTCCGTCATCGTGCAGTTGCTGGGCACGCGCCATGATGCGTGCGGCGCCGCCCATCATCTCGACATAGAGCGGCGCGGATTCGGATGGCGAAAGCGGAATCAGCGTCGTCGGGTTGCAATCCCAGAAGCCCAGGAATCGCTGCACCACGCCGCGACTGTTGTGCTCGGGGGAGCCGTGATAGCCGCGGCAGTACCATTTCTCCTGCAGTCCTTTCGGCACGGTATAGAGGTTGTGAACCTCGTTGATGGTCACGCCCTGGTTGGCGAGGTGCAGTACCTGGTTGTTCATGTTGGCATAGATGTCGCGTTGTCCGCGCAGTACTTCCAGGATTCGGTCGTTGCTCCAGCGCGGCCAGTGGTGAGAGGCGAACATGACGTCGGCCTGAAGGCCGAAACGATACAGTGCCTCGTTGATGTATTTCGACCAGCGCAGCGGATCGCGCACGGGGGCGCCGCGGAGCGTATAGATGTTGTGCAGCGTGGCGTTGACGTTCTCCGCCATCCACAACGCCTTCATGCCTGGAATCCAGGTGTTCATCTCGGATGGGGCTTCGGTGTTCGGCGTGTTCTGAAACACCATGGGCACGCCATCGACCTCGAACTCCTCGATGTCGCGCTCCACAATGCGCGTCGGCGGGATCAGCCCCACGGCCCCGGCGGAAACGCCCTGTCCGAGACCCTGGCCGACATAACCATGCGGAGCGGCCGGCAGCAGCAACCCGTACTGGAAGAACAGCCGCCGGTTCATCGCATTGCCGGCGTAGATATTCTCCTCGACCGTGTGCCGGAGGAAATCGCGCGGCGCGATGATCGGAATCTTGCCCGAGCGCACGTCCGCCTCGTTCACGAGGCCGCGGATGCCGCCCCAGTGGTCGCCATGATTGTGAGAGTAGATCACGGCTGTGATCGGCAATCCCTCGCCCCGATGTTTCTGAAACAGTTGCCAGGCGGCGCGGGCCACTTCGCCCGAAACCGCCACGTCGAAAACGATCCATCCCGTTCGCCCGCGGACGAAGCTGATCTGCGACAGGTCGAAGCCACGTATCTGATAGATGCCCGGGATGACTTCATAGAGTCCGTAATTATTGTTGAGCTTCGAAATCCGGTGCAGCGAAGGATGAATGCTGTCGAATTCTTCCTGCTGGTCGATGAATTTGAACCGCTCCATATCCCATGCGACGTGGCCCGCATCCGCCATGATTTTCATGTCGGGCATCGGGGCGATGAAGCCGCGCTTGTTCTCGTCGAAATCGCGCGTGTCCGCGAGCGGCAGAGTCGTGCGCGTCTTCCGCAACGCCTCCACCGTGAATTTCGAAGGGGCCTTGCCCTTGGGGTGGAAATGACCCTTGAGCGGCGCAGCTGTCTGCGCGCGCGCCGGGCTTTCATCCAGGATCAGATTTCCGGCTATCGCGAACGCCGCGCCTGCTGCCGGTATCGCCGTGATGATTTCGCGCCTGGTGGACATTTGTTTTCCTCCCCTGTTGTTCGCGCATGATTTTTCGGAACATCTAAGGTCGGGGAGTTTCGCGGCGTTTGACGTGGATCAAGGATAGAAGTTCACCCAATCGATTCGAGGGTTTGTCCGTATTCGGCCGCGTGCGGGCGAGGCCGTGCTAGTTCACCAGACGCACCGCGCCAGCGTCGCTGACATCATACCCGCCGAGTTCGGCGGCGCGGTCGCGCAGCACGGATGCACGCATGAAGCTGAACAGTGCCTGCGGCCCCGGCATGAAATAGTCGCGCTGGCGCATTACGAGGTCGAAGCGCTCCCACGTCACCGGCAGGAAATCGAGCCCCGCCGAGAGTGCCACCGAACGCGTGGCGATACCGCAATCGACACGGCCGGCGCGCACGGCTTGCGCGATATCAGGCCCGGTCGGGAAGGGGGCTTCGCCAGCTTGAGTTCGTCGAGCGCGATGCGCGCGCGTGCGAGTAGCGCCAGCAGCAGCAATTGCGCGCCGGCGCCGGTGGGCCGCTGCGCCATGCGGGCGCGCGAGGCTGCGATCGAGGCGATGTCGCTCAGGCCGAGCGGGTTGCCCTTTGCGACCAGAATGCCCTGCTCGCGCCGCGCAAACGCGATGACGACCGCATCGTGCAAACCCGGCGCTTCAGCGACGCCGTCGACATTGGCGGTATCGTCGTCGCCATCCAGACGGTGCAGATGGATCGCCGCCATCATCACCTCGGCGTGGGTCAGCCGCCTTAAGCCCTCTTCGGATCCTTCCGGCAGGCTCGCCAGTCCCGAATTGCTTTCGCGCAGCGCCCATTCCAGCAGCGGATCGTGACTGCCGCCGACGATCGGCGGCGCCGCCGCCTGCGCCAGCCCGGCGTGTGCGATCAGGCCGGCGGAAACCCAGCGATCGAGTGCGGCGCGTGGAAACAGCCAGCGCCCGGTCACCTTGCTGCAGGGAATCGCGCGCTCAGCGACCAGCTCGTAAAGCTTGCGCTCGGAAAGCCGGAGGTAGTCTGCCGCCTCGTCAGTGGTGAGGAGTTCTGGCATGTGCACCAATATGCATTTGAGTGCAGCTGTTACAGAAATTGACCACAATCGTAGCATCTGCGCAAGATGTTTGCGAAACGGAATATCCGATGCCGGCCGAATTATCCGCTCTTGAACTCGTGCTCAGCGGCGATCCCGCGCTGTTCGCCATCGTGCGGCTGTCGCTGGTCGTCAGCCTGTCTGCGGTGCTGCTGGCTGCGCTGATCGGCATCCCCCTGGGCGCCTGGATCGCGCTCACGAAATTCCCCGGCCGGCAGGGCGCCATCGTCCTGCTCAATGCCCTGATGGGCCTGCCGCCGGTCGTTGTCGGCCTGGCGGTCTATCTCGCGCTGTCGCGGTCCGGGCCGCTGGGATCGTTCGGCCTGCTGTTCACGCCGCGCGCCATGATCATTGCGCAGACCGTGCTGGTCACGCCGATCATCGCCGCGCTGGCGCGGCAGACCATCGAGGATCTCTGGCTCGAATATCGCGACGAACTCACCGCGATGAATCTCGGCCCGCTCGGTCGGGTCGCGACACTGATCTGGGACGCGCGATTCAGCCTGGTCACGGCGCTGCTCGCGGGCTTCGGCCGCGCGGCCGCCGAAGTCGGCGCGATCATCATCGTCGGCGGCAATATTGAAGGCTTCACCCGCACCATGACGACGGCGATTGCGCTGGAAACCTCCAAGGGCGATTTGCCGCTCGCGGTAGGGCTCGGTCTGGTCCTGATCGCAATCGTGATCGCGATCAACGCGCTGGCGTGGACCGCGCGCCGCGCCGGCGAACGACTGGCGGGGTGACCATGCGCGCGCCTTCCCAAGAACTGCCGGTCGTGTTCGATGGCGTCACGGTGACGGCGGGGCCGGTCACCATCCTCGACGATATTTCGCTTTCGTTGGCGTCGGGTTCGCCGACAGTGCTGATCGGCCCCAACGGCTCGGGGAAGTCGACGCTGTTGCGCATCGCGATGGGCCTCATGCCGCCATCACGCGGCCGCATCACCTGGGGCGGGCGTGAGAACGTCCCGCCGCTCAAGCGCGCGATCGTGTTTCAGCGTCCCGCAATGCTTCGCCGCAGCGCTGGCGCCAACATCCGCTATGCGCTGCGTGCCGCCGGCATTCCGCGCGCCGAACACGCGCGTCGCACGGGCGAGTTGCTCGAACTCGTCGGTCTCGGAAGTCTCGCCGATCGCGCCGCGCGGAGACTATCCGGCGGCGAGCAGCAGCGACTGGCGCTGGCGCGCGCGCTCGCACGCGATCCGGCGGTGCTGTTTCTCGACGAGCCGACGGCAAGCCTCGATCCCACCGCCACCAAGGCGGTGGAGGACATCATCCGCGCTGTCAGCCAGCGCAACATCAAGGTCGTGATGGCGACCCATGATCTCGGCGAGGCCCGGCGTCTGGCCGGCGACATCGTCATGCTCCACCGCGGCCGCGTCGTGGAAAGCGGCCCGGCCGCATCGTTCCTCGACACACCGCAAACCGCCGAGGCGAGGGCGTTTCTTGCCGGCGAACTGCTCATTTAATGGGAGACAACAAGATGAACATGCTCACTCGCCGCCTGCTGATCGTAGCCGCCGCCAGCCTCGCCTTCGCCGGCAGCGCGCGCGCACAGGACAAATCGATCGTCGTGGCCTCGACCACCTCGACGCAGGATTCCGGCCTGTTCGGGCACATCCTGCCGATGTTCAAGGCCAAGACGGGAATCGACGTCAAGGTGGTGGCGCAAGGCACCGGCCAGGCGCTCGATACCGGGCGTCGCGGCGATGCGGATGTCGTGTTCGTCCACGCCAAACCCGCGGAGGAAAAATTCCTGTCCGAAGGCTTTGGCGTCAAGCGTTACCCCGTCATGTACAACGACTTCATCCTGATCGGCCCGAAGAGCGATCCGGCCGGCATCAAGGGATCGAAGGATATCGTGGCCGCGCTCGGCGCGATCAAGGCCAAGGGCGCCGATTTCATTTCGCGCGGCGATAAGTCGGGCACGCATCAGGCCGAGCTCAACCTCTGGAAGGTCGCCGGCGTCGACATCGCCAAGGACAAGGGGCCCTGGTACAAGGAGATCGGGCAGGGCATGGGCGCAGCACTGAACACCGCGTCGGCCTCCAACGCCTATGTGCTCGCCGATCGCGGCACCTGGCTGTCGTTCAAGAACCGCGGCGACCTCGTGATCGCGGTCGAGGGCGACAAGCGGATGTTCAACCAGTACGGCGTGATGCTGGTGAATCCGCAGAAGCATCCGAGCGTCAAGAAGGATCTCGGCCAGCAGTTCATCGACTGGCTGGTGTCGTCGGAGGGCCAGAAGGCCATCGCCGACTACAAGATCAATGGCGAGCAGTTGTTCTATCCCAACGCCAGCGATTCCGGCGCGTGATGCGAAAGGCATCTTTGGTTCTTCTCGCGGTTCTCGCGTTCACGACAGGCCCGGCGATGGCGCAAGAAACCGTACTGCTCCACGCCGCCGGCAGCCTGCGCAGCGCGCTGACCGAGGTGGCGAAAGGCTTCGAAGCCGCGGGCTTCGGCAGGGTGCAGACGAAATTCGGCCCGTCCGGCCTCTTGAAGAACGAGATCGCCGCGGGCGGCGCGGCCGAAGTGTTCGCCTCGGCCAACATGGAGCATCCGCAAGCGCTGGCGTCGGAGAAGCGCAGCGGGCCCGTGGTGCTGTTTGCGCGCAACTGGCTTTGCGCGCTGGTGAGGCCTGGCCTGGAGGTGACGTCAGCATCGCTGCTGGCCCGCATGCTCGATCCGCAGGTAAAGCTCGGCACCTCGACGCCCAAGGCGGACCCATCTGGCGATTACGCATGGGAGGTGTTTCGGCGCGCCGACAAGATCAGTCCCGGCGTCCATGCCACGCTCGAGAAGAGAGCGCTGCAGCTCACCGGCGGGCCTTCCAGCCCATCCGCGCCGCAGGGCCGCTCGGTCTATGGCGCACTGATCGCGCAAGGCGCTGCCGATATCTTCCTTACCTACTGCACCAATGCGCAAGCCGCAAAGCAGGAAAATCCCGCGCAGCAGATCGTGCAACTGCCGGATGGATTGTCTGTCGGCGCCGACTATGGGCTGACCGTCGTGAACGGTGCTTCGCCTTCCGCGTACAAATTCGCGCTCTTCATCCTTCGTCGGAGCGCCAGCGCACGCTGGCGAAGCACGGCTTTGCAGCGCCGGCTCTGCCGCAATAGAGGATTCGCTTGCTCCCTGCAGAACGAGCGCATCGTTAATTTTCATGAACATTCGTTCAGGCTGTGGCCTTATTGTCGCATGCCGGAACGTCAATGCTATCGGGCAGTTAAACTCCATACATAGATGGAGTTCGATAATGAAGAAGCTTGCAATTGTACTTGCCGTCGGTGCGGCTGCCTTGATGGGTGGTTCCGTCGCCAACGCTGCCGATAATTCGGTGAAGGCGAAGGCGTCGCCCGGTGTTGCGCAATCCTCGACCGACATCAGCGCCCAGAAGCGCCACCGACATTGGCGCGGCCATCATCACCACCATCGCCACTGGGGCCACCGGCACCACCACCGGCCGTATTACAACAGCTACGGCTACGCCCCGCGTTACGGCTATGGCGGACCCCGCTATTACGGCGGCGGCCCCGGCATCACCTTCAGCTTCGGCAGCGGCGGCTATCGCGGTTGGTAACATCGAAGCCGGACCAAGCAAAAAGCCCGCAGCGATGCGGGCTTTTTCGTATTGATTACCTGGATCGGCCGGAAGCCGACGCGAAACGCACGACGGCGCGTTTCCCGGGCTTGCGTGAGACCTTTGCCGCCATCACCACAGTCCGGCCGTTGATCTTGCGGGCCGCCGCGGCTGTGCGGTCGATCTGAACCGAAGCAAGACGCAGCTTCTTGACGGCTTCATTCTTCTTTTCTTCGGCATCGTCAGCTTCGGCCTTCCGCACCATCGCGCTGGCCGAAGCCGTCAGGTCGACAGGAATTTCGGCGACCTGCTCTTTCCGTGACAGACCACCGACGCCCTCGCATGGCGCCTTGGCCGGCAGTTCCGTCGGCATGTGGACGGTGTTGTCTTCATCGGTCCAGGCCTCGGCTTTGTGGCCGGTGATGATCACGACGTAGTCGCGGGTTTCCTTCGGCAACGTGCTCCGGCGCGAAAGCCATCTTTCGATCCTGCCGCCGCCGGCGTTGTAGGCCGCCGCCGCCAGGCCCAGATTGCCGAACTGATCGAAAAGCCTTCGCAGGAATTTTGCCGATGCTGGGATCGCCTGCAATGGATCGAAGGGGTCCTTCAAACCCACTTCGATCGCGGTCTGCGGCATGAATTGCGCGATGCCCCGCGCGCCGGCCGAACTGACCTCTCTGGCGCGAAACCGGCTCTCCTGCCAGAGCAGGCGTGCGAAGAATCCGATCGGGATGTTGTGCTCTTCCGCGGCGTTCTTCACGGCCTCGCAGATCGGATCCGATGGCTCAGCCTCGGTGCTGACCGTTGCAGCTTGCGCGGCGTCGTCCGCTTGTGATGACTTTTCGTTCAGTGAAGCAGCAGCATTGTTTGTAGAGTCCAATTCCGAGAGTGCTTCAAACGCCGCGTTCACAACGCCAGAGCGGGGATCTGTGCCGACCGTCGCAGGTTCAGACTGCGCAGCGGCGATGGTGAAGGTAGGTTCAGTCCACTTCGACTGTCTGCTGGAACTTTCAAGGTCCACGGTGATGGCAAACACAGCAATCACGGCGGCGACAAGATATCGCATCAACTTCCATCCATTGTGTGTGATGGGCGGTCGGATAGAAGCGCGATGTGGACATTTCGCGGATGTAATGCGGCAGCGAAGTGTTATTCGCTCCCCGTAATTCTACCGTGCATGTCGGAAAACGCTGCGCTTTTCGGGCTGCGCGGTTCCCGCGACATGCAGATGCAACGCGCCATGCGCCAACGATGTGGCGAAAGTGAACGCCGGAAGCGCGCCGTCGATCAGATCTCCTTTGAAGGAGTTCAGCTGTTCAACAAAGTCGTACTGGCAGTACATGGGCGGATCGCCACACCTCGATAGTACCATCGACGACGAAGGAGCCAAACGCGCCGGCAGGCTGCGAAGGCGGGAGTGAGACGCGGCATTTGTCGGCTTCGGTCGGCCCGCGAGATTTTCCCCAATCATGGAAGAACGTTCGGATGATTTTCAGGTGCAACCGGGGCGATTGATTTCGGGCCGTTAACAAGCAACAGTACGGATATGGAAATGCGATATCCGGACTGGAAGGACCGTTCCTGGCATCCCTATTGTTGGGTCCTGCTGATATTCGCTTGTTCGCGGCTGGTGGTCGCACTCGGGCTGGCATTCTCTGAAAAATATGTGCCGAGTTCGATCGAGCGGTGGTCGGCGGGGCCGCGCTGGTACCACCAATTGCTGCAATGGGATTCGGAGTGGTATTTCAGGATTGTTACTGAAGGCTATCAGTACAATGGCGATCCGACGATTCAACAGAGCATCGTCTTTTACCCGCTGTTTCCGATGCTTGCGCGGGGCTTGGCGACAATTGGCGGTCTCACGCCTGCGGATGCATTGCTGCTGGTATCGAACGCCGCGGGATTGCTCGCGATCGTCATCCTTTTCAAGCTAGTTCGCGAGGAATTTGGCGATCAGATCGCTCTCGTCACAACCGCGCTGGTCAGCTTCTTTCCTGCTTCGGTCTTGCTGTCGGCCGGATATACCGAGCCCCTGGCATTGCTGCTGATCGTCTCGTTCTTTCTTGCCCTGAAACGAAGGTACTATTTTTCGGCAGCGCTACTTGCAGGCCTGACGATCGCCACCCGGTCGACGGGCATCGTCCTTTTGCCCGTCCTCGTTTGGGAGATGTGGCGCAATCGCGATCAGAAGCCATTCCTTCCTGCGCTGTTGCCGTGCGTCGTCCTTGCGACATCCGGCCTCTGGCTGTTCATGATCTATCTTTGGAGCGCTTTCGGATCTCCGTTTGCCTTTGTAGATGGGCAGGTCGCTTTCCATGAAGGAACGACGCTGGCAACGAGATTGGTCGCGGCACTGAAGCTTGAGCCCTTCACGCGAATGATGCTCAACGATTGGAACCCGTGGGGACAAGCTAGCTGGTTTACATTGTTGTTCATCGTCCTGATTGTCGTGGGCTGGTCCCGACTGCCCTCGAGCTGGACACTGTTCGCTATCGCTGTGCTGTTGTTGCCATACCTGACGCTTAGCGGCGGGCCGGCAGGCTTCGTGTCGATGAGCCGATTTAATCTCGTCTCATTTCCCCTGTTCGTGATTCTGGCTGATTTGGTCTCGCGAGCGAAGTGGCTTTTGGTTGGACTGATCGGGCTTTTCGGGGCGTCGCTGTTCATGAACACCGCCCTGTTCGCCCGGAGAATCTGGATTGGTTGATCGCTGACGGTACGTCGGCCGAGGCTACCGAAGCTGACATGGTCATCGGAGAGACCAGGTTTTCCGCGCTGTCAAAAGCTATTTGGAGGTCAGCAGGAGCGCGGCCTGAATGTTGCGCCCCGTGCGTTCGATATGTTCGCGCAGGATACGCGTGGCGTCGCGGGTACGGCGCTCGATCACCGCATGCGCGAGCGCGGTGTGTTCGGCAGGCACGTTGCGGTCCGGCGCATGCTTCTTGAGAAAGATGCGGCGATAGCGATCGCTCTGGTCGTGCAGGGTGGCGCAGAACTGGCGCAGCAGCGGCATCTGGCATGCGGAAATCAGCTCGGCATGGAAGGCGCGATGTGCGGTTTCCCACGCTTCCTGCTCCGCGGCGGATCGCGCACTGCGCTTGCAGCGGCTCAGTTGATGCAGTGCCGCCAGGATACGGCCTTCCCAGGCGACGTCACCGTGTTCGATCGCCTCCTTGATCGCCAGGCCTTCGAGCTCGACGCGAAGACGGATGATTTCGGTGAGATTGTCCGCAGACACCGGCGTGACCCGGTAGCCGCGCTGGTCGATCAGCGCGACCAGACCGTCGTTCTCGAGACGACAGAGCGCTTCGCGCAGCGGGCTGAGGCTGACGCCGAAGGCGGTGCGCAGCCGGTCCAGATTGAGCTTGCTTCCCGGTAGCAATTCGCCGCGCATGATCGCGTCACGCAGGCGGGCGACGAGCGTGGTGGAGAGGGTGACGGCTGCCGGAACGGTGGAGGTGCGTACGTCGCTCATGGTGTGCTCAGGGTACCGGTTCGAAACCGTACAGCAAAGCGGGGTTATCGACCAATGCTAGTTGCTGTGCGCGGCTGTCGGGCAGCCACAGCGGAATCAGGTCGACCAGATCCCCGTCATTCGGCATCGGCACGGGACAGATCGGATGTGGCCAGTTGCTGCCCCAAAGGATGCGGTCCGGGCGCAGCTCGACGACCTTTCGGATCATCGGCAGCATGTCGCGATGCGGGTAGGGTTCTGACGACAGGCGGTAGAGACTGGCAAGCTTGATCCAGCAGCGGTCGGTATCGAGCAGGCGCAGCAGCGTTCGGAAGGGCGCGGAGTCGACGCCTTCGGCCGCGCTGATCCGGGCAAGGTGATCGAGCACGAACGGACTGCGAATCTGCAGTAACTGGGGCGCCACATCCACTAGTTCGGTTGCTTTGTTGAAGTGCAACACGAGATGCCAGCCGAGATCGAAGGTCTCCGCAGCCAGTCCGCCGAGATGCGCGAACGACGCGCCACCGCTGACCACCGTCGACATGCGACAGCCGCGCATGCCGCGCCGGTTCATGTCTTCCAGTTCGGGCCGTGGCCGTCCGGACGGGATTACGGCAATGCCACGGAGCTTTCCGGGATCGCGGTCGAGCGCTGCGAGTGTCGCCCTGTTGTCGGTGCCGTGTGCACCGCCGTGAACGATGACGGCGCGATCGATCCCCAGCGTCGCATGAAGCTGCATCAGGTCTTCATACGTGCAGTCCTCGGGCGTGTAGCTGCGCTGCTTGCTGAAGGGGAATTCGGCCTGCGGTCCGAAGACGTGAACGTGGGTGTCGCAGGCGCCCGGCGGCATCGCAAAGACCGGATGCTTCGGATGGCGGTCGGGGCCGGGGCAGGGCTTCGGTGTGCCGGATTGATACGTGCCCATGGCTGCTCGGTGACCTTTCGCTAACTTTGATGGACAGCACGATTGCAGCCGATTTGACGACGCTACCGATTGCTGTCAACGTAAAATCGACGAAACAAGAAAAATCGATTATTTGGAGAAGCGCATGAGGCATCTCATTTCCGTGCTTGCGGCCCTCGTCATGGGATCGTTGATCGGGCACGCGGCGCACGCCGGATTTCCCGAACGCGGCGTCAAGATCGTGGTGCCGTTCCCGGCCGGCGGATCGAATGACGTGGTGGCGCGCCTGCTGGGGGCCCGGCTGTCCGAGCTATGGGGACAGCCGGTGGTCATCGACAATCGCGGCGGTGGCGGCGGCAACATCGGCGCCGAGGCGGTGGCGCGTTCACCGGCCGATGGCTACACGCTGCTGCTGGCGGCGCCAGGACCGCTCGTCGTCAATCAATCGCTGTATTCGAAACTATCGTTCAATCCGGCGCAGGATTTTACCCCGATAGCGTTGATCGCATCGGTCCCGATCGTTCTGGCGGTAAACCCGGGCGTGAAGGCTACGACGGTGTCCGAGTTGATCGCGCTGGCCAAGGCGTCGCCGGGCAAACTCAATTTCGGATCGTCGGGCCTTGGTTCGACCAATCATCTTGCCGGCGAGTTGCTGAAGGCGCGGGCCGGCATCGACATCGTTCATGTGCCATATCGCGGCGCGGCGCCGGCGATGAACGACCTGATCTCTGGAGAGATCCCGATGATGTTCGACAACATGCCTGCCGTCCGCCCGCAGGTGCAGGGCGGCAAGATCCGCGCGCTGGCCGTCGCCGGCGCCGCGCGCTCGCCGCTTTTCCCCGAACTTCCGACCATGGTCGAAGCGGGTGTTGCGAACTTCGAGGCGTCTTCGTGGTTCGGCCTCGTTGCCCCCGCCAAAATGCCGCCCGACGTCAACAAGGCGCTGATCGAAGCCGTCAGCAAGGTGATGAAGGAGCCGGACATGGTGAAGCGGCTGGCCGAAGTCGGCGCCGAGCCCGGCACCTTGTCTGGCGATGCCTTCGGTGCCTTCCTGCGTACCGAAGTCGAGAAATGGGGACAGGTGGTGAAGGCCGCTGGCGCCAAGGTCGAGTGAACCCGCCGTCTTCGCTGAAGCAAGGAAGAGAACAGCATGACGAAAAAGGCAGCCTCGCTGGACGAACTGAAGTCCCGCTATGAATCCATGATCGGCTTCACCCCGTCGAAGATCGCGAAGCGTCTCGAGTTGGGCATGCGCGTCGACCCCGATCTGGTGACGGCGCTGGAGGATTGGCGAATCGCGGCGCTGACGCCGGATGCGCTGGATCAGAAGACCGTGCAACTGATGGCCTTCGCTATTCTGCTGGTGCAGACCTCCGAAGCTGCCGCCAATCATGCCAAGGCCGCGATCAAGGCCGGCGCGACGCTGGAAGAACTGCACGCCAGCGCCGGCATCGCCGCCCTGTTCCGCGGCGTGGCAGCTTTCAATATGGCCGGCGAAATTCTAGCGGGACTCTTTCCGAAGTGATGCTGTGCACGCGTAGCCCGAATAGGCGAAGCGTGGTGCCCCTGGCCGGAATCGAACCAGCACTCCTTGCGGAACTCGATTTTGAGTCGAGCGCGTCTACCAGTTCCGCCACAGGGGCCCTCGGACATCGGCGGATGGGCCATTGTCGCGAAGCGGGCGGAATATAGCGGGCGGCGCATGGGGGTCAACCCGCGCGGATGTGATTGTGGCTTGCCTCGACAGGTGAGTGGTGAAGGGATAGGACGCTGTTGCCTGTTTGAGCATGGATTGTGCTCCGGAGAACGACCGTGACGCTCAACGCCGCCGCCGATGCCTCACCCGTCCGCGCCACCACCGATCCCGCCGTGCTTCCGGCGCTGGCGATCGCGGCCGTCGCCGCAGCCACGCTGGCGGGGGCCTGGTTCTTCGAACTGGTGCTGGATATCCGCCCCTGTCCGCTCTGCCTTGAACAGCGCTACGCTTACTATCTGGCGATTCCGCTCGCCCTCGTGCTCGCATTTGCCGCCTCCCGCCGGGCGCCGCAGCCGGCGCTGCTGGCAGGCTTCGCGGTGCTGCTGCTGGCCGCGCTCGCCAATGCCTGGCTTGGCGGCTATCACGCCGGCGTCGAATGGCAGTTCTGGCAGGGCCCGGCCGATTGCTCCGGCCCGGTCGTCAACCTCGGCAGCGCCGGCAATCTCATGGAGCGCCTGGACACCGTCAAGGTGGTCCGCTGCGACGAGGTGCAGTGGCGCTTCCTCGGACTCTCGCTCGCCGGCTACAACGTGCTGATCTCACTGGCGATGGCGCTGATCGCGCTGTGGGGCATCGTCTCGGCGAAGCGGGCGTAACACTCTCCCCGTCACTCCGGGGCGCGCCTTTTGGCGCGAACCATGATGTGCACTCGCGCATCCGGGAATCCAAACCGCCGCATCGCTTGTGGGCCGATGGATTCCGGGTTCTCGCCTCGCGAGCCCCGGAATGAGGAGTTTGTTCGAGCGTCACTATGGATTGCTTCGCTGTGCTCGCAATGACGTGGAGAGGTCCAGGGCCGCAATTCGCCCCTCAATCGTCGACGTCCTCCTGCGGACGGCCGAACAGATGGATGATCCCCGGCGTCGTGATCGAAACGAACAGGAACCGCGACAGGTGATGGGCGCCGACGAAGATCGGATCGATATGCAGCGTCAGCGCCAGCGCCAGCATGGCGTCCATCGCGCCCGGCGCAAAGGCGACCACGACGTCGGCGAAGCGGACATTGGTGGTCAGCATGATCACCGCTACGAAGATCGCGGAGATGACGATCGCGACCGCGAACGAGCCTAGCCCGGCATTGACGTGGCTGAGCAGCGTCGATTTCTTGATCCGCGAGAAGCGCGTGCCGATCACGGCACCGATGCCGACCAGGGCTACGCCACGCATCCAGTGTGGCAGGCCGCCCTCGATCAGGCTGGTGCCGTGCAGCACGCTGGAGGCGATCATCGCGCCGAACATCCAGCTCGCGGGAAACTTGGCGAGCCGCAGCAGCAGCGCCACCGCGATGGCGGCGCCGATCAGGATGGCGAGTTCGAGCGGCGAGGCGACCACCGAAGCGAACACCGGCGGCGCGGATGGCGCGATCCCGGTGAGCGCCAGCACCAGCGGCAGGGCGGCGGTGAGGATGATCACGCGCATGGTCTGGACCACGGCGATTGCCGCGACGTCCGCGCCCTTTTCGGCGGCGAGGATCGTGATCTGCGACAGCGCGCCTGGGCTCGCGGCCAGCAGCGCCGAGGTCGGGTCCCAGCCGTGCAGGCGCTGCAGGTAGAAGGACGAGCCGAAGGTCATGCAGAAGGTCGCGAGCGCCAAGAGGCCGATGGTGAGCGGATAGGCACTCATGTGCTGGATCAGTTGCCGCGACACCAGCGAGCCCAGCGTGATCCCGAGCAGCACCAGCACGGTCTGTGTCAGGATCGGTGGCATGGTGAGCGGCCGTCCGGCCAGCGCGGCAATGGCAACGGCCGCCATCGCGCCGGAGATCAGCCCGCCGGGCAGGTTCGCCCACTGAAACAGCAGGCCTCCGGCGGCGCCGAGGACGAGCGTCTCGAGCGTGGCCAGAATTTTGGCGCGGTCGGCGAAAGCGGAGGAAATCGATGAAGGGATCAGGCTCACGCCGCCTTATGGCAAATCCGTCCCGGCGCGACAAATGCGTCACGCGATTGCAGCAATGCGCGGCGATGCTGCGCGCTGGCAATTGCTGAACGCCCGCTGAACGGGGTTCAAGCCGTGCATTTTCGGCACCAAATAATTTTTACCGTAAGATCGCGTCAGTGTGTTGTGACAATCTATGATTGCGGTAGGATGGAAGGCGCAGATGACTACCCCATGGAGACCAGGGATGACTATCCAGGCAAGAATACTGACCGCAATCGCGGCGTCGGGTTTGGCCGCGTTTGCTGCAACCTCGCAGGCGAATGCCCTGACCGCGCAGGAATGCAGCGCCAAATATCAGGCGGCCAAGTCCGCCGGCACGCTTGGCGACCAGAAGTGGAACGACTTCCGCAAGGCGCAGTGCGGAGCCGACGCAACAGCAGCGCCTGCTGCCGCGGCGTCGGCCGACGCACCGAAGGAAGCCAGCAAGGAGGCCGCTGCGAAGGACACCGCCAAGAAGGAAGCGGCCACGCCGACTCTGCCGTCAGGCCCTGCGGTCTATCCGAACGCCGTAGATCCAAAATATTCCAAAGAGAAAGCCAGCAAGGCCCGCATGCACACCTGCGTCGATCAATACAATTCGAACAAGGCCACCAAGGCCAATGGCGGGTTGAAGTGGATCCAGAAGGGCGGCGGCTACTACAGCGAATGCAACAAGAAGCTAAAGGGAGCTGCCTGACAGGCACGCCTGACAAGTTAAAGAGGGCGCGGCCGGATGTTTCGGCCGCGCCTACTCCCGATCGCGCAGCAGTGTCTCGGCGGACTTTGTCACCAGTTGCGCGCGCTTGCGCGGTCCGCGCTCAAGGAAGAGCAGGCTCTGGCCGAAGACGAAGCAGTAGAACAGGAACGCCTGCGCGTCCGCCTCTTCGGCCTGCAGGCCGGTTGCGCGGTAGAGCTGCCCGACATTCTTCAGCCGCGCCGCATCGACGCTCGCCACCGCGTTGGCGGCGGGATCGTCGGACCGGGCCCACTGGCGGATCGCCAGCTCGATCGACATGCCTTCGGTATTCATCCGTCCGGAATAGAGCTCGATCAGCGCCCTCAACCGCTCGCGCGCGGTGGCGCCGTCGAGGCTGGCATGTTTCTCGATGGCGGCGATGCGGCCGCTGCTCCAGCTCTGCAGCATGGCCTCGAGCAGCGCCGCGCGGTCGCGGAAGCGGCGATAGAAGCCGCCTTTTGTCACCCCGAGGTTCTTGGCCAGCACCTCGACTCGCACGCCCTCGACGCCGGTTCGCGCCAGTTCGTTGAAGCCCGCCGCAATCCAGCTCTCGCTTGTTACCTCGGCCCTGACGTCGCTCATGGTCTGATTCTCAAGGATCCTTGATACGGCACCGTATTGCTAACCCGCCACGGTCATGATACGCTACCGTATCAGAATGGAAAACAGTCGGGAGCGAACGATGCAGACGGACGCGACCTATCGCGGCACGGTCTATCCGTGGCAGTGCGACCACGTCGGGCACATGAACATCATGTGGTATGTCGGCAAATTCGACGAGGCCAACTGGAACCTGTTCGCCCGGCTTGGCCTGACGCCGTCGTACCTCCGCGAGTCCGGTCGCGGCATGGCCGCCGTGCAGCAGAACATCGCCTACAAGCGCGAACTGCTCGCCGGCGACATCGTCGAGATCAAAAGCCGATTGCTGGAAATTCGCGACAAGTCGATCCGCTTCCTGCACGAGATGCGCAACGCCGAGACCGGAGAGATCGCGGCGACCTGCGAGATCACCGGCGTGCACATGGACCGGCAAGCGCGCAAGTCGGCGCCGTTCGCGCCCGCGATCCGCAACGCCGCGCGCGAGCACCTCGACCCGGCCGAGCCTGAACTCGTGGAAGCGACATGACGCGCTTTCAGCCGAAGAACCCGGACTACCGTCGCATCGCGATCGACACGTTCCAACGGCAGCGCGCGATGGGAACACTCGGCATTTCGATCGCGCGGCTGGAGCCGGGCGACGTCGATCTGTCGATGGATTATGCGCCCGACTACACCCAGCAGAACGGCTTCGTTCATGCCGGCATCATCACGGCCGGGCTCGACACTGCCTGCGGTATCGCCGCCTTCACGCTGATGCCCGCCGGATCCGACATCCTGACGGTGGAGTTCAAGACCAACCTGCTGGCGCCGGCGCGCGGCCAGCGCTTTGCGTTCCGCGCCACCGTCGTCAAGCCCGGCCGCACGCTCACGGTGTGCGAGGGCAGGGCCTATGCCGAGCACGACGGCGCCGAGATCCTGATCGCGACCATGAGCGGCACGCTGATGGCGCTGCCGCGCCGCGAAAACGCACCGTCGCTGGAGGGCACCGGCGTACCGGCTTGATCCTGCTGGTCCGTATTGCAGTGCAGCTTTGTGCTGCAGCCATGGCGATCCACAGAAAATCCTTCTATGGTCCCGCCGTGCAAGCGAGTCTTTCATCTTGATCATCTCCGCCACGCAGAGCGTGCTGGGACTGGCATCGGGGATGCTGGTCGGGTTTTCGCTCGGCCTCGTCGGCGGCGGCGGTTCGATCCTTGCGGTGCCGCTGATGGTCTATGTTGTCGGCGTGCCCGAGCCGCATATGGCGATCGGAACCAGCGCGATTGCAGTCGCCGCAAACGCCGCCATCAACCTGTCCAACCACGCGCGGGGCGGCACGGTGGTGTGGCCCGTTGCGCTGATATTCGCCGCATCGGGGATGGCCGGGGCGTTCGGCGGATCGATCCTCGGCAAGATGGTCGACGGTCAAAAACTGCTGGCGCTGTTCGCGCTGGTGATGATCGTCATCGCGCTGCTGATGTTGAAGACGCGCACGCGGGTCGGATTGCCCGACGTCAAGGTTTCGATGTCCAACATGCCGGCCCTTGTGAGCCTCGGCCTTGCGACAGGGACGATGTCGGGATTTTTCGGCATTGGCGGCGGGTTCCTGATCGTGCCGGCCCTGATGCTGGCGACGGGGATGCCGATCATGAACGCGATCAGTTCCTCGCTCGTCGCGGTCACCGCGTTCGGCATGACCACGGCCGCCAGCTATGCCTGGTCCGGCCTCGTTTCATGGGCATTGGCGGGGCTGTTCGTGGCGGGCGGCATCGCCGGCGGGCTGGCCGGCACGCGGGCGGCGCGGCACCTCGCCGAACGCCGCGGTGCGCTCAATATCGTGTTCGCCGTGGTCATTATTGCCGTGGCGCTCTATATGCTGGCGCGTAACATATCGCCGTCCTGGACGTAGACCGGGAATAGGCCTCAGCGAGATACAGATGAACCGATCGAACGATACAGCCGGAGCGGAACCGGAATACACACGGCGCAAGGCGCTTGGTTTGCTCGGCGCCGGCGCGGCCCTGATCGGCACCACGCCGCGGCTGGCTTTGGCGCAAGGCGACGGGGTACTTACCGAAGCGCTGGTGCTGCGCGATCCCGATGTGCCATCGACCGGCAATCCCGAAGGCGACGTCAACATCGTCGAATGGTTCGACTACAACTGCCCGTACTGCCGCAAGATCGCGCCCGAGATCCAGCAGGTGGTGCAGGACGACGGCAAGGTGCGCCTGGTGCTGAAGGAATGGCCGATCCTCGGCGAGGTTTCGAAACTTGCCGCACGGATGGCAATGGCCGCCAAGTATCAGGACAAATATCTCGCCGCGCATGAAGCCCTGATCGGCGTCAGTTCGAAATTGACCGAACCGCGGGTTCGCGAATTGCTGGCGGGCGCCGGCATCGACATGGACCGCCTCAACCGCGATCTTGCGACCAACGCCAAGGCGATCGACGCCGTTCTCGCCCGCAACCACGATCAGGCGGTGGCGTTCGGCTTCAAGGGGACGCCGTCCTTCATCGTCGGAAAATTCCGCGTGCCCGGCATCCTCACGATGGCGCAATTCGAGATGGTGATTGCCGACGCGCGCAAGGCGCTGAAGGCCAACTAGCGGCCTGTCACGACAACGCCGTCGTTGATCACGACGGCGTGCCTTGTTTGCGTCGATTGCGAAGATTACTTCGACGAAATCTTCACCCAATCCTCATGGGCGCGATTCTTCAGCTTGTTCCAGTCGGCCTGCGCCACGTCCCAGTTGACGATGGTGCGATTGGCTTGCGCGACCTGGCCGTTCGCGACGCTCGACGTCTGCATTGAATCGTAGACATAAATGCCGCAAACCAGCAGCAGTGCACCCAAAATCATTCCGACAAACGTCTGCATCGCAGATCCCTCCGTGTTGAAAGCACAACGCAGATGTTGCAGCGTGGTTCCCTCGCCATCCAACGCGACCTTGCGGGCGTTACCGGGGCGCCGCGGTGGAAGTAAGTTGTCTGGATCAGGCGTCGCCGTTCAGCCACTGCAACATTGGCGCGTTCATCTCGCGCGGATAGCAATGGCTGAGATCGTCGAGTTCGCGGTAGGTGACGTTGGCGCCCGCTGCAGCCAGCATTTCGCTGGTCTGTCGCGCTACCTGGACCGGAAACATCCAGTCGAGCGCTCCGTGCACGATATGGATCGGCAGACCGCGCAATCTTTCGGCGTCGGCCATCTCCGCCATCAGCGGGTGAAAGGTCGCTGCAACAGGCGCAAGATGCGTGAACGGCGAGGCGCTATCGAGCCCCGTCACATAACAGAAGGTGCCGCCATCGCTCATGCCGGTCAGCAGCATCCGCGTCGCATCGACGTTCCAGCGCGACCGCACGGCATCGAGGATGCGCTCGAGGTTCGGTGTGTCGGTGTCCTCGCCCATCAGCGCCCAAGTACTGCCGGTCGCCGTCGGCGCGATCAAAATTGCGCCGCGGCTGCGGGCTTCGCGCAGCCAGCTCCACAGGAAGCCGCGGCCGTTGCCGCTGCCGCCATGCAGCGCCATTACCAGCGGCCAGGCGCGGTCCGCCGTGTAGTATTCCGGGACGTAGACCGAGAAGCCGCCGCGGCTGCCGGGCTCGTTGTGGTCGTGAAAGACGCCGGTATTGGCGTTGGCCGGCGCCGCCAGCCGCGCCGCGAGATCGGCGTCGTCGCGCAACTCGGGATCGACGAAGAACCGGTTAACCGGCGGCAATCTCGCGGTCAGCGCATAGAGCGCTTCCTGGGCGCGCGATGCGTAACGCAATCCGCGAAACAGGCTGGTGAACTCGCCCTCGCCGCGTTGCACGACACGCAAGGCTTCGAATGCGGCAAGTGCCGCGTCGCTCGCCGCCACCAGCGGCGTCCTGAGCGCGGTAAATTGCTCGGGCCATTGTTCGAGCCGTGGCCGCTCGGCGCGCAAGGCTTCATCCGGCTGTCCAATCCGTGCCATCACGCGATCGAAATCCGGCGGATTGAGGTAGCGCGCGACGAAGCCGAGGGCTTCCAGCGACTGCAACAATGGTGGCAACACGGCGACGATGTCGTCCACCACGGCCTCACTCATGTGATGCTCTCTGCTTTCAATGCAACTGCGGCGCCTTCAACAGCCTGGCGCGATCGATCGAGCTAAGTACCACGTCGAAAGTGACGCCTTCGTGGTAGACCGTGAGCGGCACATCGACGCCGGCGGTCCCGAGCGACCATAGCTTCCGGTAGAATCCGATCTGGCTCGTCACCTTGTCGCCGTTGACGGCGAGAATGACATCGCCGGTCTTGAGTTCGGCGCGCGCCGCCGGCCCCTTGCTCGCAATGCCGACCACGACGAGGCGGTTGTCGATTTCGGTGGTGTACATGCCGAGCCACGGCCGCGCCGGCTTGTTGACGCGGCCGAACTTCCGGATGTCGTCGAGCACGGGTTTCAACAGGTCGATCGGTACGATCATGTTGACGTGTTCGGCCTTGCCGTCGCGCTCGCGCTCGAGCTGCAGCGAGCCGATGCCGATCAGTTCGCCGCGGTTCGAGATCAGCCCGGTGCCGCCCCAGTTCGGGTGCGCGGGATGGGTGAAGATCGCTTCGTCCAGCAGATATTCCCAGTAGCCGGCGAATTCCTGCTTGGCGGCGATCTGGCTCGCCACCGATCGCGTGCGCCCGCCGGCGCCGCCGACCACGACGCGGTCGCCCACTTTCGCAGCCGCCGATGATCCAAGCGGCAGCGGCTCGAGATCGAGGTCGCCCAGCGCCTGCACCAGGCCAAAGCCGGATTCGAAATCGAAGCCGAGCGCATGGCCCTGCACGACACTGCCGTCGCCCCGATGCAGCCATACCGCTTCGGCCTCGGTGATGAGATAGCCTATGGTCAGTACGAGCCCGCGATCGATCACCACGCCATTGCCGGCGCGTTCGGTGCCGAGCGTCTCAGCACTGAATGCATCGGGCGGAATGATGGAATGCAGTCCGACCACCGACAGCAGCGTTCGGTCGAGGTCGAAAGCGTAATCGCTCGCGCGCGGCTGGTTCGCCGGTGGCACTCTCCATTCAGTCAACGAGGGCATGGATGATCTCCTGGCAAACCGGCGCGAGCAAGCGCGGGACTTGGCTACAATCTATGCCGCAAACGGTCGTCGCGAAAGTGTCTCGCAGCAGGACCGCTCATGCGCCTGGTATGACGGCATATCCGCGTGCGGCGGGACAAAACGGCAGCGCGGGCATTATTCCACCTTCATCCGTGTCCGCGACGGCATGATCCGGAACGCCCGGTTCTCCTTCAGCCAGCCGGCGCGCTCGTCGCGCAGCAGCGTGCGGCGGACCTTGCCGGAATCGTCGCGCAAGCCGACGCTCGTGACCTCGAAACTTTCCGGGTGCTTGTAGCGGCTGAGCCGGTCAGTCAGGAACGCTGCCATGCCGTCGGCGACACCTTGTGCATCCGTGCTCACGTCGAGTTCGAGGATGGCATGCACGCGCTGCCCAAATTCCGGATCGGGCAGGCCGACGACCACGCAGGATCGCACGTCGGGATGTTCGGTCACCGCGGCCTCGACCTCGGCCGGATAGATGTTGGCGCCGCCGCGCAGGATCATGTCGGCGAGCCGGTCGCCGAGATAGAGATAGCCCTCGGCATCGAGCCTGCCGATGTCGCCGAGCGATTCCCAGCCGTCGGGGCGGCGTTTCGGATTGGCGCCGAGATAGTGATAGGTAGAGCCGGCGCCATCATTGGGCAGGAAATAGATCTCGCCGGTTTCACCGGTCGGAACCTCGTTGCCATCCTCGCCGATGATGCGCAGGCGCGAGGTCTCGCCGATCTTGCCGACCGAGCCGGGATGCTGGAGCCATTCCACGCCCGATATGATCGTGGCGCCCTGGGCTTCGGTGCCGCCATAGAGTTCGTAGATGCGCTCGGGCCCCAGCCACTCGATCCATTTCTCCTTCAACCAGGGCGGCATCGGCGCTGCCATATGAAACACGATCTGCAGGCTCGACAAGTCGTAGCGGTTGCGCACCTCGTCGGGCAGCGCCCAGATCCGGTGCATCATGGTCGGCACGAAGTTGACCCACTGCACCCGGCTGGCCTCGATCAGGCGCAAGCATTCCTCGGCGTCGAACTTGACCAGGCCAGTGACGCGCCCCCCGTGGAACAGCGCGGTGTGCGAAACGATGAAGGGCGCGTTGTGGTAGAGCGGGCCGGGGTTGAGCAGTGAAGAGCCGAGCGGCATGCCGAGCGCCGCGGGTCCGGCGGTGTCGATCACGGCAGGCCGGTGGTCGAGAATCACCTTGGGTCGCCCGGTCGAGCCACCGGAGGTCATCGCCTTCCAGTAGCGCGACACTGGATTCGTCACCGGTTCGTCCGACATGCCCTCGGGGACGAAATCGGCCGGCAGCGAATTCGGCGCATTCCAATCGGGCTGCCCGCCGACGACGAGCGACGGCTTGAGGATGTCGAGCACGGCCGCCGCTTCACCGCGCGGCAATCGCCAGGTCAGCGAGGTCGGCGTCGCGCCGCACTTCCACACGGCGAACGTGGTTTCGAAAAACAAATTGCTGTTCGGCAGCCCGATGGCGACGAAATCGCCGGGCTTGACGCCCTTGGCGGCAAAGGCCCGCGCGCGGCGGTTGGCGTTGCGTTCCAGTTGCTCCCACGTGATGGCCTCGGCGCCGTGACTGACAGCAATCGTGTCCGCCGGCTTGCGTTCGGTATACCAGCGCGGCACGTCGGCGATGGGGATGAGCATGGGGGCGTTTCCGTTAGGGCGTTGATGTCGCTCTTGTGGTTCTGATGAGGCAGGCGCCTCGAAACTATCGTGACAGAATTGGGAGGTCGAGTGAAGAGACAGCTTGCCCGCAGGCCTCGTGCCGCCCGCCCCATCGGTCGATGGCTATACAAGCGACCATTCTTCCTGGCCGCAGGCGGATGCGCTGGAGGACAGTGAGCGCCGGCGGGGCCTACACGTGGACGTCGACAAGGATCAGCAAGGCGCTGGTCGCCGATCCCATCACCGGGACCCACATCGGCACGAGGAATGCATCCGATGGGGGCGTTGCTTCCATGGCCTTGATGCGTATGAGAGCCAGATTTACGAACGCAAAGATTCCGAGTGTCAGTCGCGATGTCCATTCGGCCAGTCCCGTCAAGGGAACACCGAGCGCCAGTATTAGGATGGCCGCAACCCCAAAGAGTGTCGCGACAACCGGAGCGCCGCTGCTGCGATTGATCTTCGCGAGGAAGGAGGGAAGATTTCCCTGATCAGCGAGGCCATACAGCACACGCCCGATCATGATCATGTGGACAATGATTCCGTTCACGGTCGCGACGATCGCGATGGCGCTCAATACGTGCAGGGGCAGCCCGGTCAGGCGCTGAAAGACCAGCGCAAGAGGGGCCGACGATTTCGCCAGTTCGGCCGGTGGCACGGCGATAACCGCGATCCAGGCCACCAGGGCATAGAGAACCGCGGTGACGGCGAGCGTGATGAAGAGAGCCCATGGCAGAGTGCGTCGTGGATTCTTCATTTCCTCGGAAATGTTCACGAGATGCTCGAAGCCGATGAACGCGAATACCGCAAGCAGTGTGGTTTGCGCGACGCCGGTCCAGGCCGTCAGATCGCCGGCGGCAGGCCATAGCTCAGGCAATCGCGAGATCAGGGGACCGCTGTCGAAGAGGGCTGCCGCGACGATGAGCAGCAGTCCGCCGATCTCGATCACTGTCATCAGTCCCGCAAAACTGATGGATTGCACCGCAGAGAGACACGCAATGGCGCCCATCGTCACCACGACGGCTGCGATGATGTAGGACGCCTGCAGCGGAATGAACACGCCGAGATAGCCGGCGCTACCCACGCTGATAGTTGCTCCGGAAATGGCAGCGGCGCCAACGACGAGCAATCCGACCGCACCGCTGAGCCATTTCCGATGGAACGCCGCCTGGACGTACGCCGCCTCGCTCGCCGCCACCGGCATTCGGGTGCCCAGCTCGGCAAACGATGCGGCGGTCAAACCCATCACGATCGCGGCGGCAAGAAACGCCAACGGCGCATGCATGCCGCTCCGCCCGGCCGCCACCCCCACAAGCACGTAGATTCCGGCGCCGATCGTCACGCCGAGCCCGTAGAGCACCGCGTGCGTCAGCGTAAGCGATCTGATCAGTTGTGGTGGATTGGACCCTGCCGTCTCAGGAGAAAATCTCCGAGATTCTGCATCGGTTCTCGCGTCTTGCATGGCCGCTCGTCAGTGCGAGAACGAAATGGGACAAGTGCAACCATCAGACGGGGCTTGTCGAACGACTGGCAAACAGGCTGGGTCCACGCCTACGGATCCAACTCGGTGTCCCAGTAAAGATAATCCAGCCAGCTATCGTGCAGATAGTTCGGCGGAAACAGTCGTCCGTTGCGGTGGAGCTGGTGCACCGTCGGCGCAAACGGGTGTTGCCTCGGAAACATCCGCGCCTGCTGCGGCGTCAGATTGCCCTTGCGCAGGTTGCACGGCGAGCAGGCCGCGACGACGTTCTCCCAGGTGGTCTGGCCGCCTTTGCTGCGCGGGATGATGTGGTCGAAGGTGAGGTCGTCATGCGCGTGGCAATACTGGCAGACGAAGCGATCGCGCAGGAAGACGTTGAAGCGGGTGAAGGCGGGGTGGGTGGTCGGCTTGACGAAGGACTTGAGCGACACCACGCTCGGGAGCTGCATCTCGAAAGTCGGGCTGTGCACCGCGCGATCGTAGTGCTCGACGATATTGACGCGTTCGAGGAACACCGCCTTGATCGCGTCCTGCCACGACCAGAGAGACAGCGGATAGTAACTCAGCGGCCGGAAGTCGGCGTTCAACACCAGTACCGGCCAACCGCCCTGTGAGACATGTGCGTTCAAGTAACGCTCCTGACCCCCATGTTAGCTGCGAAGCAGCATGCGCCCTGCATACTACAGGCAGCGTGACGGGATTGTGAAGAGCGTTCCGGGGCTTATCCGCCGCTGTCGCCGTTCCGCCTCAATTTGCATGATGGCCATCAGGACCGCTAAAGGGGCGGACAGGCATTGTTCAGCCGCGCACGGACCCGCAGAAATGGCCACCTCTTCAAATTATATCGAGGCACCGCGCCGGATGCGGGCGTTCGTTCGCGCCCATGAAACCAGCCTGGTGGTCCTGGCAGCGATGATCGGAACCATCGGCGGGCTCGTGGTGCTGGCGATGAGTGTTGCGGTCGCCGCCCTCCACGCGCTGCTGTTCAACATCAGCATCACGGAGCGGCTTTCCAGCCAGCCAAGCCTCGAAACGCTGCGCGCCGTGCTGGTTCCGAGCCTCGGCGGCCTGTTGTTGGGGGTGGCCTTCCTGCTGCTGGCACACTGGCGGCCGGCGCGCGAGGTCGACCCGATCGAGGCCAACGCCCTCCACGGCGGCCGAATGTCGTTTCGCGGCAGCGTCATCGTGGCGCTGCAGACCATCTGGTCGAGCGGGGTCGGGGCGTCGGTCGGCTTGGAGGCCGGATATACCCAGCTTGCGAGCGGCCTCGCAGCATCGCTCGGCCGTGGATTTCACCTGCGCCGCGCCGACCAGCGCGTCATGGTCGGCTGCGGCGCGGCGGCGGCGATTTCAGGGGCGTTTGGCGCCCCGCTTGCAGGCGCCTTCTATGCCTTCGAACTTGTGATAGGCGGCTATACGTCAGCCAGCCTGACGCCGGTCGGTGTCGCCGCCGTGGCAGGCTATCTCGTTACCCATGGGTTCGAGGCGCTGTCCCTCGGCATCAACGTCGGCCCGGTCGGCGAGGTGATGGGGCACGATCTTGCCCTTGCCGCGCTGCTCGGGGTCATGGCGGCGCTGTGTGGCATCCTGATCATGCGCAGTGTGGCCTTGTGCGAGACGGGGCTCGCGAAAATCCGCCTGTGGCCGCCGCTGCGCCCCGCGCTTGGCGGCCTCTGCGTCGGCCTGCTCGCGCTGCTGACGCCGCAGGTGATGTCATCAGGTCACGGCGCGCTGCATTTTTCCGGCATCGTCGCGATGCCGCTGCAGATGATCGCGGCCGTCTTCGTTCTGAAGGCGCTGGCATCGATCATCTCGCTGGGCTCCGGCTTCCGCGGCGGATTGTTTTTCGCCACGCTGTTCATGGGCGCGCTCGGCGGCCGCCTGTTCGCCGCCGGCGTCGACATGGTCTGGCCGGGCTTTGCGTTGGATCCCAACGTCTATGCCGTGATCGGGATGAGCGCGCTGTCAGCGTCCGTGATCGGCGGCCCGCTGACAATGTCGTTCATCGCGCTGGAATCGACCGGCAATCTCTGGCTCACCACGATCGTTTTGGTCGCGGTGATGATCTCGACCCAGATCACGCGCGAACTGTTCGGCTACTCGTTTGCGACCTGGCGCCTGCATCTGCGCGGCGAGACCATCCGCAGTGCTGCCGATGTCGGCTGGATCCGCGATCTCACGGTCCGTCGCCTGATGCGGCCGGATCTCGCCACCGTCGATGCCGGGATCGCGATCGAGGAGTTCCGCGCCAAATTTCCGCTGGGGTCGAAGACGCAGGTGGTCGCGGTCGATGCGACCGGACGCTACGTCGGACTGGCGGTGGTTGCCGAGGCGCACGCGCCTGACGTCGACGCCACACGCGGCCTCATCGGCATCCTGCATCACCGGGACGTGGTGCTGCACCCGGTCATGAACATCCAGGAGGCGATCGCCGTGTTTGACGCCGCCGAAGCGGAATCGCTCGCCGTCGTCGAGAGCGACGGCGAACGCCGCCCGATCGGGATCCTCACCGAAGCCCATGCCATGCGGCGCTATGCGGAAGAATCCGAGCGGCGCCGGCGAGAGGCGATCGGCGAAGTTTGAGCTGCGCGCTCGCGCGCGCGTCTAGATTTTCTCCAGCTTCTGCAGGCAACGGCTGACCGCGACCTCCGGTGGCATCGGTGTGTCCGGGAAGCTGGTCTTCCAGTCGGTGACGCCGACCTCGCCGAGATAGATGTCGCCCCGCGAATCCATCGCGATGCCGTGTGGGGCGAGGAATTTGCCGGCTTCCACTCCCGGGCCGTTCTCGCCGCCGAGCCGTGCGATGCGGTTGCCCTTGGCGTCGACGATCGAGAGCCGCGGGCCCAGATTGGGCACCTTGCGATTGACCGCAAGCCCAGGGCCGAGTTCGCCGATGATGAAATTCGCCTGCCTGCCGCCGCAACGACAGAGCGCGCAGGGCCGGTGCAGGTTGTTCCACTGCGTCTCGTATTTGCCGTTGCCGTCGAACACCTGCACGCGGTGGTTCTCGCGGTCGGCGACATAGACCCAGCCGTCGGCGTCGGTAGCGATATTGTGCACGATGTTGAACTGGCCGGGATCGGTGCCGGGCTCGCCCCAGGTCTTGAGCAGCTTGCCGTCCGGCGAGTATTTGTGGACGCAGGCATTGCCGTAGCCGTCCGAGACGTAGATCTCGCCCTGCGGCGACAGCGCTGTATGGGTGCAGCGGTGAAACGGCTCGCCGCTCATGAACGGCGCGGGCTTGTTCGGGATGCCGATCGTGAGCAGCACCTTGCCGTCGGTCGTGCACTTGCGCACGGTGTGGTCGCCGTCATCGGTGCAGTACAGATTGTCATCGGCGTCGATGTGCAGGCCGTGCGCGCGGTTGAACAGCCCTTCGCCCCAGCTTGTGATGAAATTGCCTTCGCGGTCGAGCACCACCATCGGGTGGGCGCCGCGGTTGAAGACGTAGACGCGATCCTTGCTGTCGACCGCGACGGATGCCGCGTCGGTCAGGCTCCAGCCATCAGGCAGCTTCGCAAAGTTTTCCACCACGCGGTAACGGTGCTCGCCCGAGCCCAAAATGGTCGGCATCTGTGTCTCTCCCTGTGACGCTTGTCATTCCGGGGCGCGAAGCGAACCCGGAATCTCGAGATTCCGGGTTCGATGCTTCGCATCGCCCCGGAATGACGGTGTTGGTTTATGAGATATCCGCCCGCGGCCCCACGTCACGCGGCAACAAGCCTTCCTCGATCGCCTTGATTTGCAGCGCAAGGTGCTTCGATCCGATCCGGCATTGCGCGAGGCCGCCGGCGATCAGCCAGAGGCCGGGCTGGCCCGTGCGGGTGTACATGTTGCGCAATTCCTGCTCCTCGCCGAAGCCCCAGATGGTGCCCACGCGCTTCTCGATCGCTTCGCCGAACAGCTTGCGCACCAGCTCTTCCTGCCGCTTGTAGCCGGTTGCCAGCACGACGAGGTCGGCGGCGACGGTCGTGCCATCCTTCATCCGGGCACCTTCGGCCGTGAACGTGTCGATATCGGCAAACTGCTTGAGCGCGATATCACCCCGGACGATCATGTCGGAGCAGCCGACGTTGAAATAATAGCCGCCGCCGCGGGTGAGATACTTGAACTGCCAGCCGGTGTTGTCCTCGCCGTAATCGAGCTTGAACCCGGCGCGCTCCAGGCCATCGAGCAGATCCTTGTCGAGCGCCTTCGATTTCTCGCCGGTCAACCTGTGGCTCTTGCGCGCCAGTTGCAGCGGCATCGAGGTCGCGATCAGGTCGTTGTCTTCAAGCGTGCCTTCGTTGTAAGGCGCGTAGACCAGTTGCGCCGAGGGCTCGATGCTGACGACCAGCGTGGAGGAGCGCTGGAACATGGTGACATGGGCGCCGCTGGAACGCAGGTCCTGCGCGATGTCGTGGCCGCTGTTGCCGGTGCCGATCACGATGGCGCGCTTGCCCTTCCAGTTCTCGCCGTCGTCGTATTGGCTGGAATGCATCACCTTGCCGGAAAAATCCTTAAGGCCGGCGATCTCAGGCACGCTCGGAATGCCGCTGACGCCGGTCGCCAGCACGACATGGCGCGGATGCATCGTGCGCTTGGTGCCGTCGGCGCGCCGAAGCGTCACGGTCCAGCGCTGCGCCTTCTCGTCGTAGCTGCCGCCCTCGAATTCGGTCTCGGTCCAGAAGTTCAACTCCATCGCCTCGACATAGGCTTCGAACCAGTTGGCGAGCTTGTCCTTGGGGATGTAGGTCGGCCAGTTCGGCGGGAACAGCATGTAGGGCAGGTGGTTGACCTGCACCTGATTATGCAGTGTCAGCGCATGGTAGCGCTTGCGCCAGTTGTCGCCGATGCGCTGCTCGCGATCGACGATCAGGGTGTCCACGTTGAGCTGCTTCAGTCGCGCGGCGATGGAAAGTCCGGATTGTCCGCCGCCGATCACGAGAACGGTCGGATCGCGGTCGGCATAGCCGGCGGATTGCTTGCGCAGGTCGAGCCAGTTGGGGCCGCGGAAGTCGCGCGAATAGGCGTTGCCGCGCGGCCGCTGCACGCCGAGCTGTTCCTCGAAACCTTTGAGTTCGCCAAGCTCGGTCAACAGCGTCCAGGCCTTGAGGCGATTGCCGTCATCGGTATCCGGGATCAGGCGGATGACGCCGCTGCCGCGCCCGACTTTGGTTTCGAACTTGAAGATGGCCTCGATGGCGTTGGTGCCCGCGCGCATCACCTTGCGCGGCGCGGCGCGATCGGGATCCACGGCGAAGCCGCTGGGCTGCATTTTGGCTGCCAGCGGCGGCAGAGCCTTCAGGATGGCATCGGCGCCATTGAGGGTCTGGATGTTCCAGCTCAACGCCAGCACGTCGCGCCAGTAACTGTCGGGATGGAACAGGGCTTTCAGCGCGCCGTCGTCAGGCTTCGCCAGCGCCTCCTCGAACTGGCCAAGCCAATCGTCGGCGGCTACTGAACTGTCGTCCGTCCTGTCGAGCATGCGCGTTTCCCGTCACCAGCCGTCTCTGCGGCGCTTCCCTTGTTGCGCAGCCTATACCCATTAGCGGCCGCGCCGAAAGGGTGTGAGGAGATGCCGCCTATTCCGATAGCGACAGGATCAGCCCCTGATCCGGCGGGACGCGGCCGTTGAGGGTGTCGAGATAGGCGCGTTGAACCGCCGCAGGCCCGTGGTGCCCGATCACCTTCATCCATTGATCGAGATTTGGTGCGAAGCCGGACCATGCGCCAACAAACCGCTCGTTGAAGCCGGCCGGTCCCAATTCCCCGGTGCGCTTGCGGATCTGGTCCGGCGCGAAGAAAAATTGAGGTTGCGTGCCCGGCAGTGCCTGCGCGGGGGCATCGGGCGACGCCTTGCGATGCGTGAGACCGACAATTCCACTGTATTTCATTTCCTCGCCGAAGTGCCCGTGCAGCGTCGCGCGCAACGGGCTGTTGCCGGCCATATCGACATAGGCGACCGGAGAGTTCGCCGGCAGCGAGGTAACGCTGTCATAGGTCACGACCTCGTCGTAGCAGCCGAGCGATGTGACAAAGGCCGTGTTGCCCGCCGAGGTCAAGCCGATCACCTTGATGCCGTTGCCCCGCGCATGCAGGAGGTGCGCCAGGCCGTAGGCGGTCTTGCTGGAGGCCGAGGACAGCATCACGGCTTTTGCGCCGAAAAATTCGTTCTCGGCGAGAAAGTCGTCGACCAGGAACGACAGCATGAACAACGGCCGCAACAGCGCCTGGTAGTCGCCCTGCCTGCCTGCAAACGCCGGGTCGCCGCTGACGCGCGTATAGGCATTATAGACCGGCGCCACGCCTTGCCGGTGCGCGGCGGCATCGCGAAGGCCACGCTTGTTGACGTCGGCGGCTTCGATGACGAGATGCGTCGCCATCGGGAAATAACCGAACAGGGTTTCGCCGGCGGCGATAGCGGGATGCTTCGATGCGATCACCTCGCCAAGCCCCCATACCGGAATGGTGCCGAAACCTTCGGGCGCCGGAAACAGCTGCCAGTATTTCAGCCGATCGCCCAGCACGGCATAGGTGATGTTGTTGGCGGTGAAGGCGAACCGCGTGACCTTCACCAGCAGCGCGTCATCCGGCAGCGCGGCCGCGTCGGGCAGTTGCGTTTCGATGATCCTGCTTTGCTGCAGATCGTTGCGGGCGACGATGAACTCGGTGGCTTGCATGGCTTCGATCCCCTGCGCTTCACACGCAGCGATCTTTGCGCCGGCCGACGACCGTTTTGCAACAGCAATGATGTTTAAAACGGAGTTTGGATTGGCCCGGGATGCGAGTCCCTTCGTCGTTCCGGGGCGATGCAAGGCATCGAACTATGATGCGCGATTGCGCACCTGAGAACCTCGAGATTCCGGGTTCGCATCTGCGATGCGGCCCGGAATGACCAACACATACGCGCTCACGCCGCCGCGCGCAGCTTGCCTTCGGCATAAAGATCCCGCAGCTTGCGCTTGAAGATCTTGCCGGTGGCTTCGCGCGGCATCGCATCCATGAACTGGATGTCCTTGGGTACCTTGAAGTTCGCCAGCCTGCCGCGCAAGAATTCCTGCACGGCGACCGGGGAAAGCGCGGCATTCGCTTCCGGCTCGATGCAGGCGAACAGCCGCTCGCCGAATTCGTCGTCGGGAACGCCGAACACGGCGCAGTCGCGCACGCCGTCCATGCCGATCAATGCGTTCTCGATCTCGGCCGGATAGATGTTGACGCCGCCTGATATCACCATGTCGCGCTTTCGGTCGCACAGGAACAGGTAGCCGTCCTCGTCGAGATAGCCGACGTCGCCAACGCTGACGAGTCCTTCGCGGCCGGCCTCGGCGCGCGCCTCGGCCTTGCCGTGATAGTCGAAATCCGGCACCGACACCTGCCGCATGAAGATCTCGCCGGGCTCGTTGACGCCGCACGGTTCGCCGTCGGGACGGAAGATCTTCACGATGCCGCCTTCGATGGCTCGGCCGACGGTGCCGGGTTTTGCCAGCGCCTCAGCAGCGGAGTGCCACACCGGGATGCCGGTTTCGGTCGAGCCGAAATATTCGTTGATGACCGGTCCCCACCAGTCGATCATGGCGCGCTTGACGTCGGGCGGGCAGGGCGCTGCGCCGTGAACGATGAAGCGTAGCGATGACAGGTCATATCGGCGCTTGATTTCATCAGGCAGCCGCAGCAGGCGCACGAACATCGTCGGCACCATGTGCATGTGCGTGACCCGATGTCGTTCGGTCAGCTGCAGCAGGTCCTCCGGGTCGAAGCGTGGTTCGAGTACGATCCTGCAGCCGCTGCGGAACGCCAGCATGCCGTAGGAGTTCGGCGCCGAATGATACATCGGGCCGTTCATCAGGATGACCTGGTCCTCGTTCGGCTTGACGCCGTAGGCGATGCCGCCGACTTTGGCGGAGGCCGCCTGCTGTTCCGGCGTCATCGGCTTGCGGCGCACGCCCTTGGGCAGGCCGGTCGTGCCCGACGTATAGAACATCGGCGCGCTGCCGATCGGGGCTTCCTGCCGCGGCGCATGCGTATCACGCCAGCGGTCCCAGTCGGTCATGCCGTCGGGGACTGCCGTCAGCTCAGGTGTCACGTTGAACGCCGCCGCGATCTCCGGCGGCGTCGTCACAACCAGCAGCCGTACGTCGGAAGGCAGGCCGTCGCTGATCTGCGGCAACAGGTCGGCATGGCAGACCAGGATTTTTGCGCCGCTGTCGGCCAGGATGTAGGCGACCTCCTCGGCCTTGAGGTGCCAGTTGATAGGCACGACAGGGCTGCCCAGCGACGCTGCGCCGGCCGAGACTTCGAAGAACGCAAAATCGTTGCGCAGCATCATGCCGACGGGCGTACCGCCGCCGAGGCCGAGTGCCTTGAAGCCCGCCGCTGCCCGCGCGATGCGGGCGTGGATATCAGGGTAGCTGATCCGGCGTTCGCCGCTGATGATCGATGTCAATTCGTCCTCCCAGCTCTCTTTTGTCGGAGAAGCCCTAGCGGTCGTCCAGAATCTCGCCGAACGCCACCCAGCTCTTGCCGTCGAAGCGGCGCAGCCGCAACTGCTGGAACGGCAGATAATCCTCCGAATCGGTCGATACCGTGATGCCCGGCAGCAACAGCGGCAGCGACACTTCCTTGAGGGACGCCGCCTGCTTCATGATGTTGGCCCGGCTGTAATCGCCGTTGCAGGCCTTCAGCACCTTCACCATCAGCGTCGCATACTGGAAGCCGGCCGCGTAGTTCGAATTGGAGAGGTCGGCATTGGGCATATGCTGCTTCATGAAGGCAAAGTATTCCTTCACGCCTTCGTCGTTGGCCCATTGCGCATCAAGCGTGTCCTTCTGGTTGCTGGACGAGATCAGGCCGACGGCATTGTCGAGGCCGGCCGGCTCCAGGAACGAAATCGATGACGCGGAGGTCGGCACGAACAGCATATCCGGCTTCCAGTTGATCTCGGCTATGCCCTTGATCATCTGCGAGGTGAATTTTCCGAGCACGACGCCGAACATCACGTTGGCGCCGGACGCCTTCAGCGTCGCGAGCTGCGAACTGATGGTCGGCGCCGATGTCTCGTAGCTCGCCTCCGACACGATCATGCTGGCGGCCTTGTCGCCGAGCCCGCGCTTGAAGCCGGCGACATAGTCGCGGCCGAAATCGTCGTTCTGGGCGAGGATGCCGATTTTTGCGTCGGGCTTGGTCTGCAGGATGTGTTTTGCGTAGATCACGCCCTCGGACTGATAGGTCGCCATGCCCGGCATGGTCCATGGCGCATTCTTCGGGTCGGCCCATTTGGTCGCGCCGCTCAGCACGAACAGTTGCGGGACCTTCTTGGTGTTGAGATAGCGATGCACGGCGTTGTTGGTGGCGGTCCCGAGCGAACCGAACATCAGCAGCACTTCTTCCTGCTCGACCAGCTTGCGCGTCTGTTCGACCGTTTTCGGCGGCGAGTACGCGTCATCGAGGCTGATGAACTTGACCTTGCGGCCGTTGATGCCGCCTTCGGCGTTGATCTTCTCGAAATAGGCCTCCTGCGCCCGGCCGATGATGCCGAAGCCGGATGCTGGTCCGCTGTAGGGCAGCGTCTGGCCGATGCGGATTTCGTCGCCTTGCGAGCGCGGCAGTACTTGCCAACAGTGCGAATGCGAGCGTCAATACAGGTCGCGAGACTCTCATGGTTCCGTCCCTCTGTGTTTTCTGTTGATTGATTTGGCGATCGAAGCGGGTGCGGCTTACGCGCGCGCCCGGTTGAAGAAGTCGCTGGTCGCGTCAGCGAACTCGGCCTTCAGGCGCTCGACCAGTTCCGCGACGGGAGGTGCGTCCGCAATCTGGCCGATACCCTGGCCGGAGCCCCAGATGTCGCGCCACGCCTTCGACTTCATGTTGCCGCCGGAGCCGAAATTCATCTTCGACTTGTCGCTCTCCGGCAGGTTGGCGGGATCAAGGCCTGCGGCCACGATCGAGGGGCCGAGGTAGTTGCCATGCACGCCGGTGAACAGGTTGGAATAGACGATATCGTTCGCGGCGTGCGCAACCAGCGCCTCCTTGTAGGCCGGATCGGCATTGGCTTCCGCGGTTGCGATGAAGCGCGTCCCCATGTAGGCCATGTCGGCGCCGAGCGCGAGCGCCGAGGCGATGCCCCAGCCGTCGGAGATCGCGCCTGACAGCAGCACGGTGCCCTTGAACCACTGCTTGACCTCGCGCAGCAGCGCGAATGGCGACAGCGTGCCGGCATGGCCACCGGCGCCGGCGCAAACCAGAATGAGACCGTCGACGCCGTTCTCGGCCGCCTTGCGCGCATGCTTGACGTTGATCACGTCGTGAAAGACCACGCCGCCATAGGAATGCGCGGCCTCGACCACCTCGACCGGCGGTCGCAGCGAGGTGATGATGACCGGAACCTTGTGCTTCACGCAGGTTTCCATGTCCTTCATCAGGCGGTCGTTGGAAGCGTGGCAGATCTGGTTGACCGCGTAGGGCGCAACCTTCCTGCCGGGATTCTGCGCCTTGTATTCACCGAGTTCGTTCTCGATCCGGGTCAGCCATTCGTCGAGCTTTTCGACCGGGCGGGCGTTCAGCGCGGGAAACGAGCCGACGATGCCGGCCTTGCACTGGGCGATGACGAGTTCGGGGCCGGACACGATGAAGAGCGGCGATCCCACCACCGGCAGTTCGAGCGAATTGACAAGCGAAGCGGGCAACGGCATTCGGTCTCTCCCTTGAAGCGCGGCCGGAACTGGTCCGGTAACGCGTCGTCTGATGTTTTGATTTGCTGTGCCGGGCTGCGAAAGCCGCTTGGCCGGGCACCACCTGTTGCGACGCATTATAGGGCTGGACGCGGCGCAGTGGCTGTTCAATATTGAACAGGTAATCAATCAGGAATGAACATCAGTTTTGCGCGGAAAAGGCGATGGACTGGGACCTTTGCAAGACCTTCGTGGCGGTGGCCGAAACCCGGAGTTTCGCTGCGGCGGCGCGGCAGTTGCGCTCCAGCCACCCGACGGTAGGGCGCAAGATCACCGAGCTGGAAGACCAGCTCGGCATTCCCCTGTTCGCGCGTTCCAACGATGGCCTTTCGCTGACTTCGCAGGGCCGCAAGTTTCGCGAACATGTGGAGGCGATGGCGGCGGCGGCCTTGCGCGCCGAGGCTGCGGTTTCGGCGACCGGCGCCCAGGCGCGCGGGGTGGTGAAGCTGTCGATCGGCTCGACCCTCGCCTCGCACTGGCTGATGCCGCGGCTCGGGCCGTTCCTGCGCGCGCACGATCATATCCAGCTCGAGATCATCACCTATCCGTACCCGGCCAGCGTGCGCCGCCGCGAGGCCGACGTCGTGCTGCGTCCGGTCGACAGCGGCGAAGAGAATTTGATCGGGCGCAAGATCGGCCGCCTCGGGACCGGCTTCTACGCTTCGCGCGATTACGCTACGGGGCGCCGCCTGCCCGAGCGTCGCGATGAATGGAAGGGACACAGCGTCATCGGCTTCGCCGACCGCGCGTCGAACGAGCGGCTGGCGCGCTGGAGCGACGCCATCACGCGGCAGGGGTCCATCGTGATGCGCTGTTCGTCGCAGGGCGACATGCTGGCCGCGACCCGCGCCGGTCTCGGAATATCGGCGCTATCCTGCTTCGTCGGCAGCGCCTATCCGGACCTGGTCCGCGTCGCGCCGCAAAAACTGCTCAGCGTCGCCGATATCTGGTTGATGGCGCATCCGGATTTGGTCGAACTCCCCGCCGTGCGCGCGGTGCTCGACTTCGTCACCGCTTCCGCGCGGGAGGATCGGGTGAAGTTGCGGGGCTAACATCTTCGGCAAGCACGCCTTCGCGCTTCTTCAGAACCCGGTAATAGCTCCACCACAGATGCGCCGCCGCGCCGCGCAGCGGACGCCACGGTTCCGCGAGCGGCGCCATCTGCTTGGCGGTCGGGCGGGTCGGCAGGCCGAGCCCGACCCTGACCGCTTCCTGGATGGCGATGTCGCCGGCCGGCCACGCGTCGCCATGGCCGAGGCAGAACAAGAGATAAACATCGGCGGTCCAGGGGCCGATGCCGTGCAGCGCGGTGAGCGTATGGTGCGCGGCGTCGGCGTCCTCTTCCGCCAAAACTTCCAGGTTCAGCCGTTCGGCGGCGAGTTCGTGCGCGATGTTCTTCAGCGTCTTGATCTTGGCCGCGGAAAGCCCGAGCCGGCCGAGCCGGTCGGCGCGGGCCTTGCGGATCGCGTCATGATCGAACGGATCGAACGCGGCGGTGAGGCGCCCCCAGATCGCCCCGGCACTCGCCGTCGACAATTGCTGGCCGCACACGATCGCAGCCAGGCCGGCAAAGCCCGGCTCGCGCTGCCGCAGCGCCGGCATGCCCGTGAGTTCGAGGATCGGCTTCAGCCGCGTGTCCTGCCTGACCAGCGCAGCGATGGCGTCCTCGAGATCGGACTGGCTGTTGAGGTGGATGGTCATTGCCCCTTAAAACCATCATGTCCCGTGAAAGAGATCAATGCCGCCGCCCGTTTTCCGATTTGCGCCGAGCCCGAACGGCTACCTCCATCTCGGCCACGCCTATTCGGCGTTGCTGAACTTCGAGCTGGCGCGCGAGAGTGGCGGCCTGCTCCTGCTGCGGATCGAGGATATCGATGCAACGCGCTGCCGGCCGGAGTTCGAGGCGGCGATTTACGAAGATCTGGCCTGGCTCGGCCTGTCCTGGGAAACACCGGTGCGGCGCCAGTCGGAACATTTTGCGCGCTACCGCGCGGCGGTGGAAAAACTGGCCGGGATGGGCCTGATCTATCCCGCCTTCGAGAGCCGCGCGGAAATTGCCCGGCTGGTCGCCGAGCGCGAGACCGGCGCGCCGTGGCCGCGCGACCCCGACGGGGCGCCGCTCTATCCGGGTATGGCGAAATCGCTGGCCCCGGAGGAGCGCGACGGGCTGATCGCGCAGGGCGTGCCTTATGCGCTGCGGCTCGACATGGCAGCGGCGCGCGGACTTGCGCAGGACCCGACGTGGACGGAACTCGGCGGAGGTCCCGGCGACGAGCGCGGGAACGTGATGGCGCGGCCGGAGGCCTGGGGCGATGTCATCCTGGCGCGCAAGGAGACGCCGACCAGCTATCATTTGTCCGTGGTGGTCGACGACGCCTTGCAGGGCGTCACCGAGGTGGTGCGGGGATGCGACCTGTTCTGGTCGACCAGCGTGCACCTTCTGCTGCAGCGTCTGCTTGGGATGCCACAGCCGGTCTATCGGCATCACCGGCTGGTGACGGATGCTTCCGGGCAGAAACTCTCGAAATCGACCGATGCCACTGCCTTGCGCGAATTGCGCCGGCAGGGCGCCACACCTTCCGATATCCGTCGGCTCGTCGGTCTGTCTTGAACGGCTTCCGTAGTTCTACTGGGGGTTGTTGAAAAGGTCTCCGTGACTTTGCCCTCGACGGCGTGCCATGCTGGCCGGGCAGGGATCGGGGATCATGACGGCAAAAGTGCGCTCCCGGCGCGTCACACGGCCAACGAAAAAGAAACGGACAAAAAAGCGCGTATCCGGCGCCGCAGCGAAGCCGCGCGGCAAGCGCAAATCCGCGGCCGCTTCTCCCGGCATGGTCGAGACCGCGCTCGCCGCTTTCGCGCATGAAGTCCGCACGCCGCTCACCGGCATCCTCGCGATCAGCAATCTGCTCGCGACCTCCGATCTCGGTGAGCGCGAACGGCGCTGGGTCGACACCATCAAGGCGGGCGCCGAGCATCTGGCGAGCCTCGCCACGCTGTTTGTCGATGCCGCGCGAAGCGGCGGCCCCGGATTGCAGCTGCGGCAGGACTTCTTCGACCTGCGCACCCTGGCGCGCAACGCCGGCGATTCCCTGACCGGCCGCGCCGCGGCCAAGGGCCTGACGTCGTCGGTCGACATTTCCGAAAAACTGCCCGCATTCGCCGTCGGTGATCCCGTCCGCCTGCGCGCGGCGCTGGAGAACCTGATCGACAATGCGGTGAAGTTCACCGAGCATGGCAGTGTCGCGCTGCGGGTGACGCCGCTTCGGAGCACGAAGGGCAGGATCGCTGTCGCATTTGCCATCTCCGACAGCGGGATCGGCCTGACGCTCGCCGAGATCAAGCGCCTGTTCCGCCCGTTCTCCCAGGCCAACGTCACCATCGCCTCGCGCTTCGGCGGTGCGGGTCTCGGGCTGTCGTCGGTCAAGCAACTGGCACGGGCGATGGGGGGCGACATCGCGGTTGCGCAACGGCGCGGGGGCGGCACCACGTTCACGTTCACCGTCGCGATGTCGCCGGCGGAGGAAGCGGCGAGCGCCGCCTCCAGCGCCGATGGCGAAGTGTCGGTGAGCCCGTCATCGTTGCGGCTGCTCAGCGTGGAAGATAACCCGTTCGGCCGTGTCGTGCTCAACGCCATCCTGAGCGAACTCGGTCACCAGACCGAATTCATCGGTCAGGGCGAAACGGCGCCGCAACGGCTCTCGCAGGGCGCATTCGACGCTGTCTTGATGGACATGGTCCTGCCGGGCATCGACGGCGTCGAGGCCATCAGGCGAATCCGCGCGCTGGAGGCGCCGCTCGGGCGCATCCCGATCATCTGCATCTCGGGCCGCGGCGAGGACGAAGCGGCGTCGCGCGCCGCCGGTGCCGACGTCTTCCTGGTCAAGCCTGTGTCTCCGCGCGATCTGGCGACGGCGCTGCATGATGCGGCAGGTCATGCTTCAGCCGCGACTTTATGATCGACGCATTGAGTTCGCCGCCATAGACGAAAATCGCCGCGATGAAATACAGGAACACCAGCGCGATGATCACTGACGCCAGTCCCGCATACATCGTCACGTAATTGCTGGCGAAGCGCGCCAGGTACTGGCCGAATACGATGCCCGAGAGCAGGGATGCCACCATCGTGAAGACGATGCCCGGAACGATCTGCAGGAATTTCCGCCTTCCGCAGGGGAGCCAGGCATGCAGCACGAACAGCGCTACCGTCATCGCCGTGATCGTGATGCCGTAGCGGGCGAAAAACAGCACCCTCTCGTTGCTCTCGACGAAGAACGGAATGTACCGCCGCGCGGTCTCCAGGATCAGCGGACCGAGCACGATCAGGAACGCCATCAGCAGCGAGGTGACCGCGGCGACCAGCGTGTAGCCGATCGATTCCAGCCGCAGCCAGTACCATGCCCGCGGCTCGACCACCGAATAGGCGCGGTTGAGCGCGACCCGCAGCGCCTCGACGCCATTCGAGGCAAAGTACACCGCCAGCACCGCACCGACGGTCAGGATGTCGCCGCGTGTCGTGGTCAGCACGTCGTGGATTTCGCTGGACAGTGCGTCCGCCACCCGCTGCGGCCAGATCTGCAGCAAGAGTTCGGCCGCCTGGTCGGCGAGTTCCTTGGAGCCGAAAAAGCCGGCCAGCGAGGTCAGCACGATCAGGAACGGAAACAGCGCCATCAGCGTCGACAGCGCGATGTGGCTGGCTATGGCCCAGCCGTCGTCGGCGAGGAATGTGTAAAATGCGTCCACCACGATGTGATAGACGTAGCTGATCTGCTTCACATCCGACCTCGATCCGGCGAACGGCGATCCGATCCAAAAACCCGGCTAGCTTCTGATATTATTGGGTTAAAAACCAGATCGTTGGACCAGTTGTGAACGTATAGAAGTTGCCCCTGCGCGGTGTTATGTAGCAGCAATGGCATCCTTTCTAAGTACCTTCGTTCTTCCCATCATGGTCGCGGCCGTTGCATTCGTGCTGCTGCTCGGTCTCATCAACATGATGCGGGGCGGCTCGCCGAACCGTTCGCAGAGCCTGATGCGGCTTCGGGTGTTGCTGCAGTTCGTCGCCATCGTCATCACCATGGTCGTGGTCTGGGCGATGGGCAAATAATGGCAGGAAAGAGGTAGTCGCCAATGGTCGTGCTCAACCGCATCTATACGAAGACCGGCGATGACGGCACCACCGCGCTCGGCAGCGGCGAGCGTCGCCCGAAATACGATCTGCGCATCTCGGCCTACGGCACCGTGGACGAAACCAACGCCGCCATCGGCGTCGTGCGGCTGCATCTCGGCGAGGCGCGCGACCTCGATGCGATGCTGGGCCGGATCCAGAACGACCTGTTCGATCTCGGCGCCGATCTCGCGGTGCCCCAGCGCGAGGGCAAGGTCGAGCGGCTGCGGATGCTGGCGAGCCAGGTCGAGCGGCTGGAGCGCGACATCGACGCCCTGAACGCGCACATGGCGCCGCTGACGTCGTTCATCCTGCCGGGCGGCACCCCCGCCGCGGCATACCTGCATCTCGCCCGTACCATATGTCGCCGGGCGGAGCGGGTCATGGTGGAACTCGCGGCCCGCCCCGAGGAGCCGGTGAACGAGGCCGGCATCCAGTATATGAACCGCCTGTCGGATTTCCTGTTCGTCGCCGGCCGCCACATGAACGACAATGGGGCGGGAGACGTGTTGTGGGTACCCGGCCAGAACAGGTAAGGTACACTCTAATATCCGGGGGCCGATTTTTGGCTTTCGCGCGTTGACCGCCGATAGCGGGCGATCTAGGTTCCGCGCCCAAGCCAACCAAACCCCAGAATTCAAGCGAAAGAAGGATCGATGAAGGTTCTTGTGCCGGTAAAGCGGGTGGTCGATTACAACGTCAAGGTCCGCGTCAAGAGCGACGGCACCGGCGTCGAACTCGCCAACGTGAAGATGTCGATGAATCCGTTCGACGAAATCGCCGTCGAGGAAGCACTGCGCCTCAAGGAAGCCGGCAAGGCGACCGAAGTGGTGGTGGTGTCGATCGGCCCGGCGCAGGCCTCGGAGACCATCCGGACCGGTCTTGCGATGGGCGCCGACCGCGGCATCCTCATCAAGGCCGACGGCAACGTCGAACCGCTGGCGGTCGCCAAGCTGCTCAAGGCGGTGGCCGAGGCTGAAAAGCCCGGGCTCATCATTCTCGGCAAGCAGGCGATCGACGACGACAGCAACCAGACCGGCCAGATGCTGGCCGCGCTGCTCGGCTGGTCGCAGGCGACGTTCGCCTCCAAGCTCGAAGTCGACGGCGCCGACTTCAAGGTCACGCGCGAGGTGGACGGCGGCCTGCAGACCGTGAAGCTGAAGGGACCGGCCATCGTCACCACGGACCTTCGTCTCAACGAGCCGCGCTACGCTTCGCTGCCCAACATCATGAAGGCCAAGAAGAAGCCGATCGACGACAAGAGCGCGTCTGATTACGGCGTCGACCTCACGCCGCATCTCGAAGTGCTCAAGACCGCGGAACCGCCGGGCCGCAAGGGCGGCGTCAAGGTCAAGGACGTCAGCGAGCTGGTATCCAAACTCAAGACCGAAGCCGGGGTTCTCTGATGACGACGCTATTGATTGCCGAACACGATAACGCGTCGATCAAGGACGCCACCAACAAGGCATTGACCGCGGCCGCCGCACTCGGCGCCGACGTGGATGTGCTGGTCGCCGGCGAAAACGCCAAGGCTGCCGCCGATGCCGCCTCCAAGCTCGCCGGCGTGAAGAAGGTGCTGCTCGCCGACAACGCCGCCTATGCCCATGATCTCGCGGAGCCGCTGGCTGCGCTGATCGTGGCGCTGGCGCCGTCCTATGACGCCTTCGTCGCGCCCGCGACGTCGCGCTTCAAGAATGTGATGCCGCGCGTCGCGGCACTGCTCGACGTGATGCAGGTGTCGGAGATCATCAAGGTGGTTTCGCCCGACACGTTCGAACGGCCGATCTACGCCGGCAACGCGATCCAGACCGTCAAGTCAAAGGACGCCAAGAAGGTCATCACGGTACGCACCTCGACCTTTGCCGCGGCCGGCGACGGCGGCAGCGCGCCGGTCGAGAACGCCGCCGCTGCGGCGGACCCCGGCCTCTCCAGCTTCGTCGGCGAGGAAGTCGCGAAGAGCGATCGTCCGGAACTGACGTCTGCGAAGATCATCGTCTCCGGTGGTCGCGCGATGCAGAGCCGCGAAAACTTCGCCAAGTACATCGAACCGCTTGCCGACAAGCTCGGCGCCGGCGTCGGTGCTTCGCGCGCCGCGGTGGACGCCGGCTACGCCCCGAACGACTGGCAGGTCGGCCAGACCGGCAAGGTGGTGGCGCCTGAACTCTACGTCGCGATCGGCATCTCCGGCGCGATCCAGCATCTCGCCGGCATGAAGGATTCCAAGGTGATCGTCGCGATCAACAAGGATGAAGACGCGCCGATCTTCCAGGTTGCCGATTACGGCCTTGTCGCGGACCTCTATCAGGCGGTTCCAGAACTGACCGAAGCGCTCGGCAAGCTCGGAAAGTAAAATTTGACGCCGGCCGGATGCGCAACGTCCGGCCGGCGTTTACTTTAAAAGCGTTTTCAAGCGATGATCTGGGACCTCTCGCGAAGAAAACGTGCCAAAAGGTGGGACCAGAATGAACAGGCGCGATATGCGCGCCGTTCCGGTGGATGACAAGATGGCGGTGACAATCAAGAAGGTCGGCGTGATCGGCTCGGGCCAGATGGGCAACGGCATCGCCCAGGTGGCGTCGCTCGCCGGCCTCGACGTGGTGCTTAACGACATCTCCGACGAGCGGCTGAAATCGGCGATGGCGACCATCAACGGCCATCTGTCGCGGCAGGTCGCCAAGAAGGCGGTTACCGAGGACGCGCGCAAGCAGGCGCTCGGGCGAATCAGCACCACCGAGACGCTCGACGGGCTTTCGGATTGTGACCTCGTGATCGAGACCGCGGTCGAAAAGGAAGAGGTCAAGCGCAAGATCTTCCACGAGCTCTGCGCGGTGCTGAAGCAGGACGCGATCGTCGCCACCAACTCCTCGTCGATCTCGATCACGCGACTGGCCTCCTCGACCGATCGGCCCGAGAAGTTCATCGGCATTCATTTCATGAATCCGGTGCCGGCGATGGAGCTGGTCGAACTGATCCGTGGCATCGCCACCGACGATTCGACGTTCGACACCGCAAAGGATTTCGTCACCAGGCTCGGCAAGCAGATCGCGGTGTCGGAGGATTTTCCGGCCTTCATCGTCAACCGCATCCTGCTGCCGATGATCAACGAGGCGATCTACACGCTCTACGAGGGCGTCGGGAACGTCGAGGCGATCGATGCGGCGATGAAGCTCGGTGCGCACCACCCGATGGGGCCGCTGGAGCTGGCCGATTTCATCGGTCTGGATACCTGCCTGTCGATCATGCAGGTGCTGCACGAGGGGCTGGCGGACTCGAAGTACCGGCCGTGTCCGCTGCTGGTGAAATATGTCGAGGCCGGCTGGCTGGGGCGCAAGACCCAGCGCGGCTTCTACGACTATCGCGGCGACAAGCCGGTCCCGACGCGCTGAGGCGCCAACCTCGATGTCGTAGTCGTAGTAGGGTGGGTTAGCCGAAGGCGTAACCCACCATCTATCCCCGCGTATCGGTGGGTTACGGCTTCGCCTAACCCACCCTACAAATGACCATCTCCAGCATTCGTTAACCAGTGCCGGTTAGGGTGCCCCCCACGTTCTGGGAGTGCCTGCGTATGGATATGATGGCTATGGTTACGAGCATGCTCGCGATGCAGGCGGGCGGCATGCAGTCGCAGATTCAGGCGTCGATCATCAAGTCCAACGCGGATGCCGAAAAGTTCGCGGTTCAGACCCTGCTCGGCATCCCCTCGACCGCCAATCTGGCGCCCGGCGTCGGCGGCAATCTGAACGTCACCGCATAATCCATCCGCCTTCCGGGGCGATGCGAGAAGCATCGAACCCGGAATCTCGAGATTCCGGGTCTGGTCCTGCGGACCATCCCGGAATGACGAATGCTATGGCTGCATTGCGGCCTTGATCAGCTTGATCGCGTCGTCGCTGGCCCATTCGGCGGGACCGGCCAGGTTGGCGATTTCGCAGCCCTGGCCGTCGACCAGCACCGAAGTCGGCATGCCCAACGCCTTTCCGACGCTCTTAAGATCTTGAAAAACCTTCGCTTTCGGATCGGCGAAATAGCCAAGCCGGGTCAGATTGGCCTCTCTGAGGAAGTTCTTCGGCTTCTCGGGATCGCGGGTGTCGATGTTGATGGCGACGACCTCGAATTCCTTGCCGCCGAGCTTGCCTTGCAGGGTGTCCAGCGCCGGCATTTCCTTGCGGCAGGGCACGCACCAGGTGGCCCACAGGTTCACCAGCACGGTCTTGCCGCGCCAGTCCGAGAGCTTCCGGGGCTTGCCCTCGGCGTCCTCGAAGGCGAGGTCGGGAAGCTGAACCGGGCTAGTCGCCATGGTCAGCGCGGCCACCTCGCCATGCGCCAGCGGCGCGATCCTGCGGGCCGTTTCGACCGCGCCGCTGCAGATGGAATCGCCGCTTCCGGCGCGCTGCAAGCCGCCGGTCGCATAAACCCCGCCGAAAACGGCCAGCGCTCCGGCCACCACCACGGCGGCGGCAAGCGGAATCCGGCTTTTTGCGGCCGGGCGGGGCGAGGGCGTGTCGGGCATATCGTTTGTCATCCTGTATCAGATACGGCTATGCAGTGCCCATGTTACGGTCAACTGCGGTCGAGTTACGGCCGAAACGGGCGCGGCGTTTCGCTGGTCCGGACGTTAAAATGGCAGGGCGCGGGAAGTCATGAGCAACAAGATGTGGGGCGGCCGGTTCACCGAGCGTCCCGATGCGATCATGGAGGAAATCAACGTCTCGATCGACGTTGACCGTCACCTCTATGCCCAGGACATCGCCGCGTCCAAGGCCCACGCCGCCATGCTGTCCGCGCAGGGCATTATCACCGCGAGTGATGCGAAAAATATCGGCAAGGGTCTAGACACGATTCTGTCAGAAATCGACAAGGGATCGTTCGATTTCAAGCGTGCGCTCGAAGACATCCATATGAACGTCGAGAGCCGGCTTTCCGAGCTGATCGGTCCGGCCGCCGGACGGCTGCACACCGCGCGGTCGCGCAACGACCAGGTGGCGACCGATTTCCGTCTCTTCGTGCGCGATACCATCGACGAGACCGACGCGGCCCTGGCCGCGTTCCAGCAAGCGCTGGTCAGCCGCGCGCTGGAACATGCCGCCACCGTGATGCCGGGCTTCACCCATCTGCAGACTGCCCAGCCGGTAACGTTCGGGCATCATCTGCTGGCCTATGTCGAGATGGCCGCGCGCGACCGCGGCCGGTTTGCCGACGCACGCAAGCGGTTGAACGAGTCGCCGCTCGGTGCGGCGGCGCTGGCCGGAACATCGTTTCCGATCGATCGCCACGCGACGGCGAAAGCGCTCGGCTTCGACCGCCCGATGGCCAACTCGCTGGATGCGGTCTCCGACCGCGACTTCGTGCTGGAGACGCTGTCGGCCGCTTCGATCGCGGCGGTACACATGTCGCGCTTCGCCGAGGAAATCGTGATCTGGACCTCGCCGCTGGTCGGCCTGGTGCGGCTCTCCGACAAGTTCACCACCGGCTCCTCGATCATGCCGCAGAAGCGCAATCCGGATGCGGCCGAACTGGTGCGCGCCAAGACCGGCCGGGTGATTGGCGCGCTCAATGGTCTCCTGATCGTGATGAAGGGGCTGCCGCTGGCCTATCAAAAGGACATGCAGGAGGACAAGCAGGGCGCGATGGAAGCGTTCGGCGCGCTGTCGCTGGCGATCAGGGCCATGACCGGCATGGTCGAGGATCTCGTGCCGGACGAGGCGCGGATGAAGGCCGCCGCCGGCGAGGGCTACTCCACCGCGACCGACCTGGCCGACTGGCTGGTGCGGACGCTGAAAATGCCGTTCCGCGACGCCCATCACGTCACCGGGCGCATCGTGGGCCTGGCCTCAAAGCAGGGCGTGGCGCTGTACGAACTGCCGCTCGAGGCGATGCAGGAGGTGGAGCCGAAGATTACCGCCGAGGCGCTGCGGGTGCTGTCGGTGGAAGCCTCGGTCAAGAGCCGGACCAGCTATGGCGGAACCGCGCCGAAGAACGTGCTGGCGCAGGCGAAGGCCTGGGCCAAACGGCTGGAAAAAGAGCGAAAATAAGCGTGAGCAACAAATTTCGCTGCAGTTTCATGGCCATCCGTGGCTGATCGGCACTCGCCATGCTCAGGCATTCTTTGTATGGTGCGGCGCGCATTGGGGATTCCGTCGTGATCAGAAATTGCCGCCCGTCAACGTCCGGATGGGCCATCATCCTGCTGAGCGTGACCGCGCTCGCGCTCGGGGGCTGCGGCCGCAAGGGCGGGCTCGACCTGCCGCCGAACGCGCCGCAGGTATCGGGTGCGTCGGATACGGAGGCCGAGCGCGCGGCGCAGCCCGGCATCTTCAACCCGACTGGCGGGTCCGAGGCCGCGGGACCGGCGGCTCCCAGGGGCACCAAGAAGAAATTCGTCCTCGATCCGCTGCTGGACTGAGCGCGCGCCATGAACCACTTTGATTATCGCGACGGCGTGCTGCACGCCGAAGGTGTGAATCTGTCCGAACTGGCGGATGCCGTCGGCACGCCGTTCTATTGCTATTCGACGGCGACGCTGGAGCGCCACTACCGCGTCTTCACCGAGGCCTTTGCCGACGAGAAGACGCTGGTCTGCTATGCGATGAAGGCGAATTCCAACCAGTCGGTGCTGCGCACGCTGGCGAAACTCGGCGCCGGCGCCGACGTGGTGTCGGGCGGCGAACTGAAGCGCGCGCTGGCTGCGGGCATTCCGCCAAGCAAGATCCTGTTCTCCGGTGTCGGCAAGACCGAAGCCGAACTGCGCGCGGCGGTGGCGGCGGACATTCTCTGCATCAACGTCGAGTCCGAGCCCGAACTGGAGTTGCTGTCGAGGCTTGCGGTCGAGGCCGGCAAGACCGCGCGGATTTCGGTGCGGGTCAATCCCGATGTCGATGCCGGCACCCATGCCAAGATCGCCACCGGGAAATCCGAAAACAAGTTCGGCGTTCCCATCTCCCGGGCGCGCGATGTCTATGCCCGTGCGGCCAGGCTGCCGGGGATCGAGGTGACCGGCACCGACATGCACATCGGCAGCCAGATCACTGATCTCGGCAAGATGGAAACCGCGTTCCGGATTCTGTCCGATTTCGTTCTGACGCTGCGTGCCGACGGCCACAACATCTCCCATATCGATTTCGGCGGCGGGCTCGGCATTCCCTATCACGCCGACCGCGAAGCGCCGCCGCTGCCGTCCGCCTATGCCGCGATGGTCAAGCGGGTGACGCACAATCTCGGCTGCACGCTGATGTTCGAGCCGGGGCGGATGATCGTCGGCAATGCCGGCATCCTGGTTTCGCGCGTGATCTACGTGAAGCCCGGCGAGGCCAAGAACTTCGTCATCATCGACGCCGCGATGAACGACCTGATCCGTCCGACACTCTACGAAGCCCATCACGACATCCTGCCGGTCCGCGAGGCGGCGAAGGGTGCGCCGACGATCACGGCCGACGTGGTCGGCCCGGTCTGCGAGACCGGCGACTATCTCGCGCTCGATCGCAACCTGCCCGAGCCCAAGGCCGGCGATCTGCTGGCGATCATGACCGCCGGCGCCTACGGCGCGGTGCAGTCCGGCTTCTACAATACCCGCGCGCTGGTGCCGGAAGTACTGGTCAAGGACGACCAGTACGCCGTGGTGCGCCCGCGCATCGAGGTCGAGGATCTGATCGCGATGGACCGGCCGGCGCCCTGGCTCTGACCCCGTAGGAGCCTCACTTCCCGGTCACGCCGCCCTTCGCGCCGCCGACCACGACGCCCGCCGCCTTTTCGATCGGCTTGATCGCGGCGGTGAAATCCGATTCCGCGCCCTGGTCTTTAATCACGACTTCCCAGAGGCGGCCGACCGCCTCGGCGACTTCCATCGATAGCCCCAGCGATTTCATCTCCTCCAGCGCGAGGCGGACGTCCTTCACCATCAGGCCGGTCGCAAAACCAAAATCGAACGAGCGCGGCAGCACCGAGCGCGGAAACTTGTCGCGGCTCGCGGTATTCAATCCGGAGCCGGCGTTTATGACGTCGATCATGACCGACGGATCGAGTCCCGCCTTGACGCCCATCACCACCGCCTCCGACGTCGCCACCATCGCGGTTGCGGACAGGAAATTGTTGGCGAGCTTCATGGTCTGTGCGGAACCCGGCTTTTCGCCGATGAAGAACACCTTGCCGATGACGTCGAGCGCGGGTTTTGCAATCTCGAAATCGGCGCGTGGGCCGGAGACCATCACCGCCAGCGTGCCCTTCTCGGCCCCGCCGACGCCGCCGCTGACGGGGCAGTCGATCTGCACCACGTTCTTCTTCGCCAACAGGCCGTGAATCTTGACCGCCATCTGCGAGCCGACGGTGGAGAGATCGATGAAGCGCTTGACGCGCTTGCCTTCGATAACGCCGCCGCTACCGGTCGCGACCTCGAGCGAGGCCTGCAACGACGGCAGGCTCGCCAACACGGTCTCGCAACGGTCGGCGATGTCCGTCGGCGACGACGCGGCCGCCGCACCGAGCGCGACGAGTTGGTCGACGGCTTCCTTCCGCGTGTCGAACACGGTGAGTTGATGTCCGGCCTCGATCAGCCGGCGCGCCATCGGGAAGCCCATTTTTCCGAGGCCGATGAATCCTATTTCCATGGTGCTGTTTCCTTTTCGTCATTGCGAGCGGAGCGAAGCAATCCATCTTTCGGCTTGTGGCGCTGTGGATTGCTTCGCTGCTCGCAATGACGGTTCCTCGTAGTTTTACGGTTCGGCGCGGACGTTACGGGGTGAGAGCCCTGCAGTCACGCCTTCGTGTTATGCGTAATTCCGGGTGTGGGAACCCGCATCCGCCGGGTGCCTCAATGCCGCCGCTGTGCTAGGCTGATTTGCCGGCAACCCGGAGAGTTTGTTGAACGGAGCCTCACCCGACCCCTCACAGCCCGCGCGCGAGCAGGACTCTGTCGCACGGCTTCAACTGACGCAGGCCCTGCAACGGGCTCAGTATGCGATTGCGTGGGAGCGCGCCTGGCCCGGCCTCGCCCGGCTCCTGAGCGTCGTCGGACTTTTCCTCGTGGCGTCCTGGGCCGGCCTCTGGCTGGTGCTGCCGTTCGGCGCACGCGCTGCAGGCATCGTGCTGTTTATTCTGCTGGCACTGGCGGCGCTCTATCCTCTCGTACGTTTTCGCTGGCCGACCCGCGAAGAGGGATTGAGCCGGCTCGACCGCGGTACCGGCGTCCGCCACCGGCCGGCGACGGCGCTGACCGATACGCTCGCGTCCAAGGATCCGATCGCGCAGGCGCTGTGGCGAGAGCAGCGCGAGCGCACGCTGGCCTCGATCAAACGTATTCGCGCCGGGCTTCCGTCGCCGCGGCTTGCTATCCACGATCCCTGGGCGCTGCGCGCGCTGGTCATGGTGATGGTGGCGGCGGCCTTTGTCGCGGCCGGTGACGAGCGCAGGATGCGGATCGCCGCGGCGTTCGACTGGAACGGCGTGCTGGCGCCCGCCAATGTGCGGGTCGACGCCTGGGTGACGCCGCCGGTCTACACTTCAAAGCCGCCGGTCATTCTTTCGGCCGCGAACAGGGATGCAGCTTCGCCCGATAGCGGGCCGCTGTCGGTTCCGGCCGGCAGCACGCTCTTGATTCGCTCGAGCGGCGGCAGCATCGACGTCGTCGTGGGCGGCGGTCTCACGGAAGTCACCCCGAGCGAGCCGGCGCCGAAGGGCACCAGCGAGCGCCAGTTCAGGATCGGCGCCGACGGCACCGCGCATGTCCGCGCGCCGTCCGGCCAACCGCAATGGCGATTTGCCGCCACGCCGGACCGTGCGCCGGTGATCTCGCTGGCGAAGGATCCGGAGCGTCAGGCCCGCGGCTCGCTGCAGATGTCCTACAAGCTCGAGGACGACTACGGCGTCACCGAAGCGCGCGCCCAGTTCGCCGCACGCCCGGGCGATGCGCCAAGGGATTCCGGCAAGGAAGCTGCCAAGGAGCCCGCCAAGGAACCAGCCAAGGACCCTGCAAAGGATGGCAAGGCTACGGAGCCGCGCCCGCTGTTCGAGCCGCCGCAGTTTACGCTGGTGCTGCCGAATGCGCGCACCCGCAACGGCGTCGGCCAGACCGTGAAGGATCTCAGCGAAGACCCCTATGCCGGCGCCGACGTGACGCTGACCCTGACGGCAAAGGACGAGGCCGGCAATGAGGGCAAAAGCGAGCCGTTCAACATGCGGCTGCCGGAGCGGCTGTTCACCAAGCCCCTGGCGCGCACCCTGATCGAGCAGCGCCGCGTCCTGGCGCTCGACGCCAACCAGTCGCCGCAGGTCTATACCGCGCTCGACGCGCTGATGATCGCGCCGGAATTGTTCACGCCGGAGACCGGTCATTATCTCGGCCTGTTCAGCGTGACGCGGCAACTGGAGGCGGCCCGCACCGACCCCGCCTTGCGCGAGGTCGTCGCCAGCCTGTGGGCGCTCGCCGTCACCATCGAGGACGGCAAGATCACCGATGTCGACAAGGCGCTGCGCGCGGCCCAGGAAGCACTCAAGCAGGCGCTGGAACGCGGCGCCAGCGATGAGGAGATCAAGAAACTTACCGACAATCTGCGTGCCGCGCTGGACAACTTCCTGCGCCAGCTCGCCGAGCAGCTGAAGAACAATCCGCAGCAACTGGCGCGTCCGCTCGATCCCAACACCAAGATGCTGAGCCATCAGGATCTCAAGAGCATGCTCGACCGGCTGGAGCGGATGTCGCGCTCCGGCGACAAGGATGCCGCGAAGCAGTTGCTCGAGCAGCTGCAGCAGATGCTGGAAAACCTGCAGATGGCGCAGCCCGGCCAGGGCGGCGACAACGAGATGGAGCAGGCGCTGAACGAGCTCGGCGACATGATCCGCAAGCAGCAGCAGTTGCGTGACAAGACCTTCAAGCAGGGCCAGGATTCCCGGCGCGATCGGATGCGCGGCAAGCAGGGCGACCAGAACATGGGCGACCTGCAACAGGACCAGCAGGGCCTGCGCGACCGGCTGAAGAAGCTGCAGGAAGAACTGGCCAAGCGCGGCATGGGACCGGGCCAGCGCGGTGAGAAGGGCCAGCGCGGGCAACAGCCGGGTCAGCAGGGCCAGCCGGGTCAGGGCGAGCAGGGTGACGGCGAGGACGGGCTCGAACAGGCCGATTCGGCGATGGGCGATGCCGGCGGCAGGCTCGGCGAGGGCAATGCCGATGGTGCGGTCGACTCGCAGGGCCGCGCGCTGGACGCGCTGCGCAAGGGCGCCCAGAGCCTTGCTGAATCGATGCAGCAGGGTGACGGCGACCAGCCGGGCGACGGCCCGGGCAATCCCAGGGGCCGCCAGCAGGGCGCCGCCAACTCGACCGATCCGCTCGGCCGGCCGCTGCGCCACAACGAGTTCAATGACGACTATTCGGTGAAGATCCCCGGCGAGATCGACGTGCAGCGGGTGCGCCGTATCCTCGAAGAGCTGCGCCGCCGCCTCGCCGATCCGGCTCGCCCGCAGATCGAGCTCGACTACATCGAGCGGCTGCTGAAGGATTATTGACCAGCCGCCTCGCGCGAACTGTCATCACCCGCGAAAGCGGGTGATCCAGTATTCCAGAGGTGTTAGCGATTGAACCGAGAAGCCGCGGCGTACTGGATCCCCCGCATTCGCGGGGGACGACGACCGGTGATGTGCCTCAACCCATCTTCCTCGCCGCCAGCGCATCCGCGACCGCGGTGCGGATATCGGCGACCGCGAACGGCTTCGTCACCACGTCATGGACGATGGCGCTGAGGCCCGAGGCGCGTTCGCGCTGGGCGGCGAAGCCGGTCATCAGCAGGATCTTCAGGTCCGGAAAGTCGCGCGCTGCCGCCAGTGCCAGGGCGATGCCGTCCATCACGGGCATCTGGATGTCGGTCAGCAGCAGGTCGAAGGCACCTCGTTCCCGGGTCAGGATTTCGAGCGCTTCGGCGCCGTCCTCGGCGGTGACGGTCTCATGGCCGTCCATGGCGATGGCGCGCGCCACCAGCGAGCGCATGGATTCTTCGTCGTCGGCGATCAGCACGCGTGGCATCGGTCTCTCGTCTTGCGGGCGGCGCGGCCTCGTTCAGGCGTGGCCGCCGGCCAGATCCCGCTTGTTGAAGAACCGTACGTCGATATTGCGGCCTTCGGGCGGCGGTGAGGCCAGCCGCGACTTGAAATAGGCGTGCTCGCCCGGCTTCAGCGCCGGCTGCTCCAGCACCGCGTTCCAGGCATAGATCTCCGCGCCCTGGGCGTCCCGGACCGAGAAGCGCAGCCGCGGCAATTCGACCGCGTGTCTGGTCTGGCCGACGATCGCGCCCTCGATTACCAGCACCGGTTTGCCGTCCACGGTTTCATGGCTGACCTTGATATCCTTGAAAGCCAGCCCGCGCAGGTTCACATCGAGGCCAACCATCCTGTAGAACGTCGCGGTCTGCGGCATCAGGCGGACGATGTCTGTGCGCCAGAGCATCAGGGCCAGGATCAAGGCTCCCATCGCGGCGCAGGCGGTGGGCAGGCCGACCACGGGCATGAACGGTATGCGAGGCAGGGTGGGCAATCTGAAGAGGCGCGCAAGCCGCTGGCGATGGCTTGTAAGTCCGGTCTCATCGTGGTCGGCGGCGTCCTGGCGGGCGGCCGTCGGCCACTCCGGGTCGTCGTCTCCGGAGGCTTTTTCGCCGCCGTCGGCCGGCCAGTCGGCCGAAATCGAGGGGCTGTCGACGACAGGGGCGTCCTGTCCTTCGTCCGCGCGGGACATCGCTTCCCATTCCGCCGCAGCGTCGTTGCCGGCGGATGAACTCGATTCCGCCATCGCCGGCATGGCGGCCGCCATCTCGACGGCGTCCTCGGGACGGGCCAGCCAGGTTTCCTTGCAGCGGGAACAGCGCACGTTGCGCCCAGCCTCGCCCAAGGTGGCCGGATTGATGGCGTAAGATGTTGTACAATGGGGGCAAACGATGTGCATGGAGCCCAATTCCACAGTGTCTTTGTCCGGATGCTACAGAGTGACCGTTAACGAACCGGAAACCATAACGGCCGCAAAACCTTTTTGTCCGGCTGGAGCCCGAAGCGGAGGGTTTCCGGTCACGGCCCACGCCGAGCGTAGCTCGGCCACTGCCGATGTCGAGCAGCGCTCGACCGCGGCCCAAGTCGAGCGGAGCTGACCTTGGTTCGGTTCGAAAATGTCGGTTTGCGGTACGGGCTCGGCCCGGAGATTTTGCGCGACCTGACTTTCCTCATCCCGGCGCATTCCTTCCAGTTTCTGACCGGGCCCTCGGGCGCCGGCAAGACGTCGTTGCTGCGCCTGTTGTTCCTGTCGCTGCGGCCGACGCGGGGCCTGGTCAACCTGTTCGGCCAGGACGTCTCGCTGCTCGGCAAGGACCAGGTTGCGAGCATGCGCCAGCGCATCGGTATCGTGCTGCAGGATTTTCGCCTGCTCGATCACATGACGACCTACGAGAACGTGGCGCTGCCTTTCCGCGTCATGGGCCGCGAAGAATCCAGCTACCGCCGCGAGGTGATCGACCTTTTGCGATGGGTCGGCCTCGGCGAGCGGATGGATGCGCTGCCGCCAATTCTTTCCGGCGGTGAAAAGCAGCGCGCCGCGATCGCGCGCGCGGTGATCTCGCGGCCGCAATTATTGCTGGCGGACGAGCCGACCGGCAGCGTCGATCCGACGCTGGGCCGGCGCCTGCTGCGGCTGTTCATCGAGTTGAACCGATCTGGCACGGCCGTCATCATTGCGACCCACGACATCACGCTGATGGATCAATACGAGGCGCGGCGGCTGGTGCTGCATCAGGGACGGTTGCACATCTATGAGTAGGAGCGGTGAAGAACATGCGCCGCTGGTGGACCTCGGCAACGAGCGTCCGCAGGTGCCGGCGCAGGCGCGCAACATGTCGCCGATCGTGCCGCGGGCCTCGATCTCCGGCCGCGCGCTGGTCGCCGTCGTCGCCATCATGACGTTCCTTGCTTCCATCACGACGGGCGCGGTCCTGCTGGTGAGCGCGTCGGCCTCGGAGTGGCAGTCGGAAGTGGCGAGCGAAATCACCGCGCAGGTGCGCCCGATCGCAGGACGCGATCTTGAGCGCGACGCGGTCGCAGCCGCCGAAGTGATGCGGACGCAGCCCGGCATCGTCCAGGTCAAGACATTCACCAAGGACGATTCGGCCAAACTGCTGGAGCCGTGGCTCGGCAGCGGGCTTTCGATCGAACAATTGCCGGTGCCGCGGGTCATCGTCGCGCGCGTCCAGCCCGGCACCACGCTCGACCTTGCGGCGTTGCGCTCCCGGATGACGCAGGTGGCGCCGTCGGCCAGCGTCGACGATCACCGCGCCTGGATCGAACGCATGCGGTCGATGACCGGCGCGACCGTATTGGCAGGCATCGGCATCCTCGTGCTGGTGATCGCGGCGACGATCATTTCGGTTTCGTTTGCGACTCGTGGCGCAATGGCAGCGAACCGTCCGATCGTCGAAGTGCTGCATTTCGTCGGCGCCGGCGACAGCTATATCGCCAACCGCTTCCTGCGGCATTTCCTCAGGCTGGGCCTTGAAGGCGGCCTGATCGGCGGGGGGGCGGCGATGCTCGCTTTCGGGTTCTCCGAATCGATCGCCGGATGGTTCTCGGGCACGCCGGTCGGCGACCAGTTTGCGGCCCTGCTGGGGACGTTTTCGTTGCCGCCCTCGGGCTATCTGGCGCTGGCTTTACAAGCGCTGCTGATCGCCGCGATCACCGCCTGGGCCTCGCGGCGAACGCTGTTCGCGACGCTGGACGATATCGACTGAGGAGGGGCGGGCAGACTCCACTTCGCCCGAGAATCTTCTAGAATTGGCCAGATGCGTTTCAAGCGAAGTGAAGACCGGATCGCGTCAAGGCAACGCGTCACATTGGGAATCTGGAGCCGTGTTTCAATTGCAGCGAAACGCGGCATCAGGAAAGAGGATCTGCCGGACTCGCATGGCTATGCAGCACGATGATAGTTTGCCGGATGCGCCGCCCGCGCGGCCGCGGGGATGGCTGCTTGCGACCATCGTCGCTGCGCTGGCGATTGCGTTCGTCGGCGCAGGCGTTGGTTTCATTGCATTCCTCTCGCAATTGCGCGGCGCGGAGATCAGGCCTGCCCGCAATGCCGACGGGATCGTGGTGCTGACCGGCGGTTCGTCGCGCGTCTCGGACGCGATGGAGTTGCTGGCCGGCGGCTACGGCAAGCGGCTCCTGATCTCGGGCGTGCATCCGACCAATGCCGCGAGCGATATCTCCCGTTCGCTCCCCGACAATCAGTCGCTGCTCGGCTGCTGCGTCGATCTCGATCGCTCGGCGGTCAATACGCGGAGCAACGCTGCCGAGACCCGGCGCTGGGCACGCGATCGCGGGTTCAGGTCGCTGATTGTCGTGACGTCGAACTATCACATGCCGCGGGCCATCGTCGAACTGTCACATGCGATGCCGGACATCACGCTGATCCCGTTCGCGGTGGTCGGCGAAAAATGGCGCGACGAGCCGTGGTGGACAAGCGGCGCCACCTTGCGCCTTCTGCTGTCGGAATATGTGAAGTACCTCGCCGTGGAGATACGCGTAAGGCTGGAAGATATCGGCATCGATGTTATGCCCGAAGCTTCGGATCAACCCCCGCCCGCGCCGCGCCGGCCAGCGACGGCGCAAGTTAACTGATCGGCTCCCGGCTTGCGTTGATCTGACCTCGTCTGTAGGTTGCCGCCTCCATGGATTGGCGGCTCAAAGCATTGGCGTTTCGCGTTCTCGACCTGCCGGGCGGGACGTACGCGCATTATTTCCTGCAGCGTCACGTGACGCGGAACTGGCCGCGTCCCGCCAGGACGCTTGATGCCCTCCAGAACATCGCCCGCCGAGTCGTCGAAGACTATGCGCGGCATGTCGGCGGAACTCCATCATCTGTGCTCGAAATCGGCGCGGGGCGGGATCTCGCGGTCCCGCTGGCGTTGCGCACGCTTGGTGTCGAGAGGGTCATCACGTCTGACGTCGACCGCCTGGCCCGGCTCGATCTGATCCAGCATGCGGCAGCGCGTATCGTTCCGGGTGAGGTCAAGCTGGATAGCTGGGAAGCGGTGCAACGCTTCGGTATCTTCTATCGCGCGCCGCACTACGTCACCGAGGCCGACGAGAAGGTCGATTGCTCCTGCTCGAACGAGGTGCTCGAGCACGTGCCCCCGGATCAACTGGTGAGGTTGCTGGCTGGACTGCGGGCAGTGACGACAGGAATTACGACACACTCGATCGACTACAGCGATCACTATGCCCGCTCGGACGGCGGTCTCTCCCGGTTCAATTTCCTGAAATACGACGATGCGCAATGGCGCCCGTTCAACAGCGGGCGGCAATACGTCAACCGGCTTCGGCACAGCGATTATGTCAGGATGTTCCGCGAAGCCGGCTTCACCATCCTCGAGGAAAGTTCGATCCCGGGCGAGCCACCCCCCGAGATCGTCGACAACGTCGCCCCGCAATTCCGGAAGTATGAAGCGGCCGACCTGTTCGCGTTGAAGGGACGGATCATCGCGAGATAGCGCCCCGGCTACGCGCCGGCGGATCCGATCCAGATCAGCGGTCGCTATTCTTCGCGGCAGGCAAGTGCGTGTCGTGCAGCATCATCGCCAATCGATGCAATTGCTGGTCGCGAAAACCTTCCGCCTCGATCGCTTTCACGGTCGCCAGCACGTAATCGCGATTGACGCCGGACTGGCCGTGGCCCTGCAGGACGTGCCGCAATTGCTCGGCCTGCGACAGCCGCCCGGCATATTGCACATGGCCGCGATCGACCACGTAGACCAGCGCGCTGACACGCTGCCGCGCGTCGTTCTCGAGCCACACCGACCGCTTCACTTCTCGATAGACCGAGGTGACCTGCTCGCGCTCGCGCAGATAGGCGATGGTGGCCTCGCGGTTCTTTTCCGCGACGCGGAACGCGACGCCACGGCAGGCGCCGCCGCGGTCGAGCCCGAGCACAAGGCCCGGCTTTTCCGGCGTGCCGCGATGGACGAAGGAATAGACGCAAAGCGCGCGGTGTTCGCCGATCAGCCGTGCCGGGACCCGTTCGATGAATTCGAAGCCGGGGCGCCACATCAGCGAGCCATAGCCGAACACCCAAAGGTCGCCTGGCGAGAATTCCGTATCGTTCAGGGTTATCGCGGACATCGGCCGCACGGCTACCAGAACGGCACGACAAAGCGAAGTGAATTCAATGCCTTTTGTTAAGAGGATGCGATGCTTACATTTGACAAAATCGCCAGCCAAAGGACGCCGCATGCCTGAAATGACCCCTGCGCCGCGCCGGCGCCCGCTGTGGCGCCTGTTCATCATGCCTGCTCTGCTCGTCATCGCCGCGGCGGCCTGGAGCGGGTTCTGGTTCTATGCGGCCTCCGAGGTCGGTGTCCGCGCGGATGCCTGGCGCGCGCAGGAGGCCAAAGCCGGCCGGGTCTATGATTGCGGCAAGCGCTCGGTCGCGGGTTTCCCGTTCCGTTTCGAGGTCAGTTGCAAGGACGCCAGCGTGACGCTGGTTTCGCAAACGGCAGGTGCGCAGGCGCCGTTCACCGCGCGGCTCGGGGAAATCCTGGTCATCGCGCAGATCTACCAGCCGAAATTGCTCATCGCCGAATTCAAGGCGCCGGCGACGCTGGCCGATCGCGGCCAGCCGCCGTCGATGAAGGTGAACTGGAGCAGCGGCCGCAGCAGCGTGTACGGATTGCCCGACATCCCGCAGCGCGCCTCCATCGTGTTCGAAAATCCCTCGATCGACCGCATCAACGGACCGGTGGCGACCCCGCTCGCGCGCGCCTCCCGGACCGAGCTGCACGGCCGCCTCGTCGAGGGCTCGACGAAAGACCAGCCGGTGATCGAAACCGCGTTTCAGGTAACCGGCGGCACCGTGCAGGAGGCGCATCCACTGCTGGCTGCGCCGTTCGATGTCGGTGTGGATGCCAAGATCTCCGGGCTGAAGGATTTTTCGCCGAAGCCATGGCCCGAAAGATTTCGCGAAATTCAGGCCGCCAGCGGCCATGTCGAGATCGTCCGGTCGCGCATTCAGCAGGGCGATCTGATCGCGGTCGGTGCAGGAAAATTGAGCCTCAACGCCAACGGCCGGATCGACGGCGAATTGCAGATGACGGTTGCCGGGATCGAGAAGGTGATTCCGGCGCTGGGCCTCGAAAAGATGCTGGAGGAAGGCGTGCCGCAGGCGACGCTCGACCGTGTCGCGCCCGGTGTGAAATCGCAGGATCTCAACAACCTGTTCGGTGCGCTCGACAGGGCGATCCCGGGCCTCGGCAAGGTCGTCAAGCAGAACGCCAACGTCGGCGTTACCGCCGGCATCAACGCGCTCGGCAAGGAGGCGGAACTGGAAGGCCGGAAAGCACGCGCCTTCCCGCTGCGCTTCGCCGACGGCGCGGTGTTTCTCGGGCCGTTGAAAGTCGCGCAGGTGCCGCCGCTGTTCTGAACCGCGAACGGTAGGATGGGCAGAGCGCAGCGAAACCCATCATGTAACGGCGACGACGGTTTGATGGGTTTCGCTGCGCTCTACCAATCCTACGAGGCTACGCGAAACGGTTGCGAGAAAGGCTCACTCCGCCTTCTTCAACGGCGGGTGCGGCCGGCCGAAATCCGGCGCCGCCGAATCCTGGCCGATCTCGACGATGCCGCGGCGGATGGCGCGGGTGCGGGTGAAGTGCTCGAACAGAGCCTCGCCATCGTTGCGGCGGATCGCGCGGGTGAGTTTTGACAGATCCTCGTTGAAGGTACCGAGCATTTCCAGCACGGCTTCCTTGTTGTTGAGGAACACGTCGCGCCACATCGTTGGATCCGACGCTGCGATGCGGGTGAAGTCGCGAAAGCCGCCGGCGGAGAACTTGATCACCTCGGACGACGTCACCTGTGCCAGTTCGTCCGCGGTGCCGACGATGGTGTAGGCGATCAGATGCGGCAGATGGCTGGTGATCGCCAGCACCAGATCGTGATGGTCGGGCGTCATGATCTCGACCTTGGCGCCAAGCGCGGCCCAGAACGCGCGCAACGCTTCCACTGCCGCAGGATCGGTGCCATCAGGCGGCGTGAGAATGCACCAGCGATTGATGAAGAGTTCGGCGAAGCCCGAATCCGGCCCCGAATGCTCGGTGCCGGCGACCGGGTGCGCCGGCACGAAATGAACGCCCTGCGGCAGATGCGGCGCCATTTCGCGGACGATGGCGCCCTTGACCGAGCCGACGTCCGAAACGATCGCGCCAGGTTTCAGGAACGGCGCGATTTCCCGTGCCACCTCGCCGCAGGCGCCGACCGGGATGCAGAGGATCACGAGGTCGGCGTCCTGCACCGCTTCGGCGTTGTTCTCCAGCACGCGATCGACGATGCCGAGTTCGGCAACGCGCGCGCGGGTTTTCTCCGAGCGTGCGGTGGTGACGATTTCGCTGGCGAGCCCTTGCGCCCGCGCAGCGCGCGCGATCGAGCCGCCGATCAGGCCGAAGCCGATCAGCGCGACGCGTCGGAAAATCGGCGCGGTGCTCACTTGGCCGCCATGAAGTCGCGCAGCCCGTCGACGACGAGGCGATTGGCCTCTTCGGTTCCGATCGTCATGCGCAGCGAATGCGGCAGGCCGTAATTGTTCAGCGCGCGCAGCACCAGCCCGCGTTTGGTGAGGAATGCGTCGGCATCGGCCGAGGTCTTGCCTTTCTCCTGCGGAAAATGAATCAGCACGAAGTTCGCCACGCTCGGCGTGACCTTGAGTCCGAGCTTGCCGATCTCCTCCGTCAGCCAGCTGCGCCATTGCTCGGTGAACGCCTTCGACATCTGGACATGCGCGGTGTCCTCGATCGCAGCGACCGCCGCCAGCATCGCCGGCGTCGAGACGTTGAAGGGCCCGCGGATCCGGTTGACGGCGTCAATGATATTCACCGGCCCGAACATCCAGCCGATCCGCAGCGCCGCCAGCCCGTGAATCTTGGAGAACGTATGCGTCATCACCGTGTTTTCGGTGGTCGCCACCAGTTCGAGCCCAAGCTCGTAGTCGTTGCGCGAAACGTAGTCGGAATAGGCGGCATCCAGCACCAGCAGCACATGCGAGGGCAGACCTGTGCGCAGCCGCTTGACTTCGTCGAACGAGATGTAGGTGCCGGTCGGGTTGTTCGGGTTGGCCAGCCACACCAGCTTGGTCTTCGGCGTGACGCGTGCGAGGATCGCATCGACGTCGGCGGTGAAGTTGGTCTCCGGCGCGACGACGTTCTTGCCGCCGTTCGCCATGGTGGCGATCGGGTACACGAGGAAGCCGTGGGCGGTGGAGATCGCCTCGTCGCCATGGCTCAGATAGGTGTGCGCCAGCAAATTGAGGATCTCGTCGGAGCCGGCGCCGCAGATGATGCGGTTCGGATCGAGCCCGTAGGCGCGGCCGATCGCCTCGCGCAGCACTTTTGAAGTTCCTTCCGGATAGTCTTCCAGGTGCGACGCCGCCTGGACATAGACTTCCTTCGCCTTCGGCGACGGCCCGAACGGGGTCTCGTTGGCGGATAGCTTGAATACCTTGCGGCCCGGCTCCGGCACCGGCGTCTTGCCGGGCGTGTAGGGCGCAATATCGAGAATGCCGGGATTCGGCACGGGGCGGGACATCTTCAACTCCGGAAATATCGGGCGGGCTCAAGCCCTGGTTCAAGCCATGTTGGTTTAAGACTTGGCCGAGCCGTTAGGGGGCACCGTATAGCGCGTTGCGTGGCCGCCGACGAGGGCCGAAGAGCGCACCGAGGCGCCGGCCTCGATCAGGGCGGCCTTGATCTTCTCGAAGCCGGTGCCGGCGTCCGATACCAATAGCGCCGCGCCGTCGAAGGCGGTATCGGGCACGGCGACGATCTCGGCCAGCGGCGCCAGCGCCCGCGCCGTATCGGCGTTCCAGCCGGAGACGCGGACGCTCCACGTCGCGACTTCGGTTACCATGGCATCGTCGGCGACCCGCGAGATAACGAATACCGGGAGCGCCGCCGGATGATCGGCGCGTTCGAGGAACGGCAGCCGGGCGATGATCTTTGGCGCGCCTTCCGCCTCGAGCAGATTCCACCACGGCGCGCGGCTGGAGATCGCCGAGACCAGCGCCAGGTCGCCCTTCGATTTCGCCACCGCCTCGACGGCGGCCTGCGCGCTAAAATGCGCGACATAAGGCACCACGAAGCCGAAGTGAAACCGCGCCGAATCCCGCATTGCGGATTCGCCGACGGAGACATCCGCATGCACCGCGAACGGCGCCTGCACATAGGTGAAGGTCGAGATGATGACGCGCCAGATGCTCTCGATGGTGTCGAGCGGCAGGATGCCGCGATGGCGCCGCACGAGTTCGCGCATCATGCTGGCCTCGCGCGCGGGCCGGAACGCGGAGCCGACTTCCTGGGTCTGCTTCACCTGGATCAGCCGGTCGATGATGTCGCCACGCGCCATCAGCAGGCGATGGACCTGCTCATCGATCGCGTCGATCTCCTTGCGCAGTTCCTGCAGGGAGGGCGGAGCCGGGGGCTTGGACATGGTGACTAACCTGATGTGAATGTTCCTCATCCTGAGGAGCGGCGCGCGCGCCGCGTCTCGAAGGATGAAGGCCCGTTCTCTCTCATGGTTCGAGACGGCGCAAGGGCGCCTCCTCACCATGAGCTTTCTCCATATGAGTTAAGGATAGGCCCGCCTTGACGAAAAGCCCGCATCGGACTAGTTTTAGGGCATTCCGTGGTCATTTGAGCCGGCCGGCTTGCAGCCACGTTAAACAACTCGCTAAACAGGCCGGGGACAGAGTTGATCCCGGCCGAACCTTATGTTCAGGCCGGGTTTTTTATGGCCTGATTTCTGTCTGGAGCCTCCGCGAGGAGGTCAAGTGCCGAAATGACAAACGTGCATTCGATACCCAGTCCGTCGATCCATGGCGAGGATCGCGCGCATGAGGCCGATCATCCAACGTCGCTGGTGGCGAGGTTCGGGATCGAGCAGCCGCTGAAGCTCGATTGCGGCGTCGACCTGGCGCCGTTCCAGATCGCCTACCAGACCTATGGCGAGCTGAACGCCGACCGCTCCAACGCCATCCTGGTCTGCCATGCGCTGACCGGCGACCAGCATGTCTTCAACAAGCATCCCGTCACCGGCAAGCCCGGCTGGTGGGACACCATGGTCGGTCCGGGCCTTCCGCTCGACACCAGCCAGTACTTCATCATCTGCTCCAACGTGATCGGGGGCTGCATGGGCTCGACGGGCCCGGCCTCGACCAATCCGGCGACCGGCAAGCCATGGGGGCTGGATTTCCCGATCATCACCATTCCCGACATGGTGCGCGCGCAGACCATGCTGGTTGAGCATCTCGGCATCGAAACGCTGTTCTCCGTGGTCGGCGGCTCGATGGGCGGCATGCAGGTGCTGCAATGGACTGCGGCGTATCCGGAGCGCGTGTTCTCGGCGCTGCCGATCGCCTGCTCGACGCGCCATTCGGCGCAGAACATCGCGTTCCACGAACTGGGCCGGCAGGCCGTGATGGCCGATCCGGAGTGGCGTAGCGGACGTTATTCGGACCAGCACTCGCACCCGCATCGCGGGCTGGCCGTGGCGCGCATGGCCGCGCACATCACCTATCTCTCCGACGCAGCGCTGCACCGCAAGTTCGGCCGTCGCATGCAGGATCGCGACCTGCCGACGTTTTCATTCGATGCGGACTTCCAGGTCGAGAGCTATCTTCGCTATCAGGGCTCGTCCTTCGTCGAGCGCTTCGATGCCAACAGCTATCTCTATCTGACGCGCGCGATGGACTATTTCGACATCGCCGCCGACCACAACGGCGTTCTGGCGCGGGCGTTTCGCGGCATCAAGACGCGGTTCTGCGTGGTGTCGTTCACCTCGGACTGGCTGTTCCCGACCTCGGAATCACGCGCTTTGGTGCATGCCCTGAACGCGTCGAGCGCGCGGGTCTCGTTCGCGGAGATCGAGACGGATCGCGGCCACGACGCCTTCCTGCTCGACGTGCCCGAGTTCTTCGATATCTCGCGTGCCTTCCTGCAATCGGCGGGCAAGGCGCGTGGTCTCAAGAGCAAAGCGTTTTCAAGCGAAGTGGGTACCGGTTCGCGTGAAGAAAACGCGTCAAACTCTGGAACTGGTTGATATGGCGCTTCAGGAACAAACCCTGCCGCTGCCGGGCATCGTGCCCGATCGCACGGGCAAGTACCGCACCGATCATCTGCTGGTCGCCGGCATGGTCGAGCCGGGTTCGCGCGTGCTCGATGTCGGCTGCGGCGATGGCGAACTTCTGCAGTTGCTGGAAAGCCGTGGCATCGACGGCCGCGGCATCGAGCTGTCGCGCGAAGGCGTCAACCGCTGCGTCGCCAAGGGGCTGGCGGTCGTGCAGGGCGATGCCGACACCGACCTCGTCAATTATCCCGACGATGCCTTCGACTATGTGATCCTGTCGCAGACGCTGCAGGCGACGCGGCAGCCGAAGGTCGTGCTGGAGAACCTCCTGCGGATCGGTCGGCGCGCCATCGTCTCGTTTCCGAATTTCGGGTTCTGGAAGATGCGGCTGCAGCTCCTGGTCGGCGGCCACATGCCGCGCACGGAGAACCTGCCGGCGACGTGGTACGACACCGCCAACATCCACTTCTGCACCATCAAGGACTTCGTCGAACTGTGCGATGCGATCAACGTCAAGATGGAGCGCGCGGTGGCGCTCGATCTCTACGGCCGCCCGGTGCCGCTGAACCTGCCGTGGTGGGTGTGGAACATGTTCGGCGAGCAGGGCGTGTTTTTGCTGAGCCGGGGCAGGGCGGAGAAGTAGCTATCGCCCCGGAATGACAGACTAGACCTGAACCTTCACCATCGACCTCGGATCGCGGACCGGCCATCTTCCGGCCTCGACCAGCGCGATGAAGCGCTCGACCATTTCGTTGAACAGCGACGGCTCCTCGAGATTGAGCACGTGGCCGGCCTTCGGGAAGAACGAAAGCCCCGCCGCGGGCAAATGCTGCTTCAGGAACAGGCTGGGCCCGACGCAATTGTCGTCCTCGTCGCCGCACAGAATGAGCGCCGGCGTCGGCACCTTCCGGATCGCGTCGGTCAGCGTGTAGATCGAGGGGCGGCCGCCCTGAAAGCTCCGCATGGTGTTGGCCGAGCCCCTGGCGTCGTGCCGCGCCAGCGCCGCATAGAAATCGGCGTGGCCGCGCGGATCCTTCAGCAGGAACGGAATCCGGCTCGGCGCCTCGCGGGTCGCTTTCGCCACTTCCACCGAACCAATCGTCTCATACTGCTCGGCGTTGGCCCGGCACTGCGCGCGGAAGGCGTCGAGGCTTTCGAGCGGGGCGCCGGAGCCGACGGCGGCAAGCGTCATCGACAGCGCCCGCTCCGGCGCATTGATGCCGATCTGCAGCGACGAGTAGGAGCCCATCGACAGGCCGATGAAGTGGGCTTTCGCAATGCCGAGATGATCGAGCACCGCCAGCGCATCGGTATAGAAATGTTCGTAGGTGTACACCTCGGCCGAGGCCGGCACGTCCGAGGGCGTATAGCCGCGCGCGGCGTAGGCGATGCAGCGGTGGCCGCGCGAGAAGTAACGCATCTGCGGCTCCCAGTTGGTGTGGTCGGCCGCAAACTCGTGCAGGAAGATGATCGGGGTTCCGCTTCCCGCCTCTTCAAAGTGCAGGCGAACGCTATCCTTGGCGACGGCGTAGGGCATTTCGTTTGCTCTCCATTTTCTTGGTTTTTCGTAACATCGTTGCGCGATCAGTGGCAAAAATTGCAGTTAATTTTCCCGGCTGCAATGCGGCAGAGCAGATTCTTTTTCGTCACTAAATCTGCGCGGAATGACCCAGAAATCGTTTCCGCAGCGCCACATGAAATCTTCCTCTCGTCACACCGAGAACCGCAAAAGGCCGCCCCTTCGTTCGTGCACGAACGCAAAGGGAAACGGGGGTGTTGCAGAGGATCAAGCATGCGTCAGTTGTCTACGTTTCGCCGGTCGCTTCGTTTCATCGCGCTGGCACTGTGTTCGGCTTCCATCGTCGTGTTCGTCTCACCCGCTTCGGCACGGCCGAACCACGGCGCGGGCCGGCACGCGCGCGCCTATCACGCCGGCCATCATGCCAAGCATCATCATGCCCATCGCAAATATAGGCATGCCACCAGGCTGTCGCGATGGGAGCGCGGCGTCGCGCGGATGCAGGCCGGCGGCTTTGCCAACACCCACGCAAGCTTTTCTCCGAATACCGGCACCGATCCGAATTCAGCCCTGACGCCGCCCGGCGGCGCAATGGCGTCGGCCGGCTTCGGATCTTCCTCCAGCGTGGTCGCGGAAGCACGCCGCCATCTCGGCGGCAACCCGACCGGGCGCGGCCGCCTGTGGTGCGCGCGGTTCATGAACATGGTGCTGCAGCATTCCGGCCATCGCGGCACCGGATCGGACATGGCGAGTTCGTTCGCGAGTTACGGCCAGCGCATTTCCGGCCCGCAGGTCGGTGCGATCGCGGTGATGACGCGCGGCCGCCGCGGCGGTCATGTCGGCATCATCACCGGCATCGACGCCAAGGGTAACCCGATCATGATCTCGGGCAATAACGGAAACCGGGTCCGCGAAGCGCCGGTCTCGCGCGGGCGGATCTACGCCTACGTGATGCCGACCAATTAGGCCCCAGCGCAGGGCCGCTCTCCCCGTCGTCCACGGGGAGAGCGGCAAAGGGCCTGCGAGGGCAAGGCGGCGCATGCCTTGAAGTTCGTCATGATCGGCGGTAACGGTCCCGGAAGGGAATTTGCCGTGGTCCAGCGGACTTGCAAGGGAGTGAGCACATCATGAAACGCCGTACGTTCCTCAAGGGCAGCGCCATTGCCGGCGCGACGACGCTGGTTGCGGCGCCTGCGATTGCGCAAAACTCGCCCGAGATCAAATGGCGCCTGACCTCGAGCTTTCCGAAATCGCTCGAGACCATCTACGGCACGGCGCAGACCTTTGCGAAATACGTGGCCGACGCCACCGACAACAAGTTTCAGATCCAGACCTTTGCGGCCGGCGAGATCGTCCCCGGCCTGCAGGCGCTCGATGCGGTGAGCACCGCGACCGTCGAGATGGCGCAGACGCCGCTGTATTTCTACATCGGCAAGGAGCCGGCGCTGGCTTACGCGACCGGCGCGCCCTTCGGCATGAACCATCGCCATCAGCATTCCTGGTGGACGTTCGGCGGCGGCGCCGAGCTTTGCAACGAGGCGCTGAAGCCCTTCAAGACGCACGCCATCCTGTGCGGCAACTCCGGCACGCAGATGGGCGGCTGGTTCCGCAAGGAAATCAAGACCGTCGAGGATCTCCAGGGCCTCAAGTTCCGCATCGCCGGCATGGGCGGCCATGTGCTCGCCAAGCTCGGCATCGTGCCGCAGCAGATCGCGGGCGGCGACGTCTATTCGGCGCTCGAGAAGGGATCGATCGACGCCGCGGAGTTCGTCGGCCCCTATGACGACGAGAAACTCGGCTTCTACAAGGTCGCGAAGTACTACTACTTCCCCGGCTGGTGGGAAGGCGGCGCGATGCTGCACATGATCGTCAACGACGAGAAGTGGAATTCACTGCCGAAGCACTACCAGGCGATCGTCAACCAGGCCGGCGCCGCGGCGGGCGCGTGGATGATCGAGAAATATGACAGTGTCAATCCGGCGGCCCTGAAGCGGCTTGTCGCCGGCGGGGCGGAACTGCGCGCCTTCCCGCAACCGGTCATGGAAGCCTGCTACAAGGCCACGCAGGAACATCTGAACGAGATCGCCGGGAAGAGCCCGCTGTTCAAGAAGACCAAGGAAAGCCACGACGCGTACATGAAGGAAGTGCTCTTCTACACGCAGATCGCGGAAAACTACTACGACAACTACCTGCTGGGCAAAATGCGCAGGACTTGATTCATCGCTGCGGCGCGCTTGCGACCGAAGGGGTCTTGTTTCGATTCACGGCTTCGAGGCGCTTCGCCTCGGCGACGTCGGAAAATGCGCGCTTCAAATCGCCCAGGCGGCGGAAGACGATGCCGCGATCGATATAGGACTCCGGCGAAGTGGGATCGAGGTTGATCGCCAGATCGAAATTGACGAGCGCAATGTAGAGATCGCCGATGCGATAGGCCTGGATGCCCCGTTCCCGATAATATTGAGCATCCTTTGTTCCGGAGTCGGGGGCCGACGAAGCCTCCGCGCCCGTGGAAGCGGCACCCGTGGTCACCGCAGGTGCGACAGGCTCCGCAGGTGCAACAATCTCCGGTTCGGTCGGCTTGATGACATCGCGCGGATCGATGTCCAGCTTCGTGTCGGCTGCCGCAACTTGAAGCTTGTCGTGTTGTTCGGCTTGGCTTTGTTGTTCGACCGGGTCGTGTTGTTCGGCCAGGTCGTGCTGCTCGGCCTGCGCGTGCGCCTCGGATAGTTCGGCCGCCTTCACGGTCGGAGCCTGCGTCGCTCTGCGCGCGGATGCCTCTGTGATCTGCGACGAAGCGTCGGGCGGGCCGTCGAAAGGTCTGTACAGAAGGTAGCCGCCGATGAGCACGACGGAGACGACCGCGCTCGCGGCGGCATCGGCGGCCAGCCTGCGAAGCATGCCGGAGAAAGCGCGCCGCTTCGGCTCGAGGCCTTGCTGCCGGCGCACGACCACGAGCATCCGGTCATAGGCGGCACGCTGCTGCCCGTCGCTCAGGATGGCGTGGGCGCGGACAATTTTTCTGAATTTCTCAGCAGTTTCCGGATTGTCGGGATTGTTGTCGGGATGGTTCGCCTTGGCAGCCTTGCGGAAGGCCGCCCTCAATTCATCAGCGTCGTCGTCCGGAAGTGCTCCGAGCAAATCGTAGAGGGTTTTCATGGGTACTCACTAAAATACTGGTAGTTCTCAACAAATTCCTCCCGCACGAGGCACTGTTTGAATCAAAAGCAGGCAAAAGCAGATTGTCCCAAATCGGGAAAAGTCTGAAATGACCGAATGGCAAAACAAAGACGGAATAGAGGAGCGCTGCCCCACGGCTGCCGTGAAGAAAACACAGGCCGTGTCGGGCGTCACGCGACGGCTAATGTACGACGTTCTTGGAGGTAATCGCCGCGGTCGTGAGCGGGTGAACCAGCCGCTGATTTGCAGCCGGTAGCGATAGCCGCCTATCGTGGTTGCGCGGATTGCCGTCTAGCCGGGCTTCGTTGCGGGGGCGGCTCAACTTCGCATGTGGCGGAAGCCTGCAACAGGGCCAGGCGATCGCGCGCGGCCTTCTCTGCATCCAGATAGCATTGCCGCTCGTATTCGACCTTCAGGCGGGCCCATTCATTGGGATCCACGGTCTTGAGATCGGATCTGTTGAACTCGCAGTCGGGCGCAGGTTGCGGCGACAGCAGCGCCAGGTCAGGCCGCCGAATTTTGGGCGCGACATATCGATATGGTTCGGGATAGCGGCGGGGACGTACGGCAGTGCGGACCGGGGTCGGCTTGCTCTCCTGCACGGTCGGACTGACTTCGCGCGGCGCGGGATTGCGCGCGCAGCCGGCGAGCAGTATCGAGCACAGAATGACGGATGCGGCCACCAGTAATGGAGTGCGCGACCTCACGCCGGCAGTGCCCGGCGCGCCTGCGCGCTGGCAGCAGTCCATAGGGCACAGCGCTGTATCGACGATCGCCATGCCAATGATTCCGGTGAACGCGAGCCTAGCTGGTGAAATTGATGGACATGGAAATTTCGCGACGCGCCGCGATCATGAACGGAAAATTTGAATCGACTTCTAAAAATCAGGATGAATCAAATCTAAATCGGTCGCGGTGTTGGTTAATGATGGAGAAGGCGCGCTTGATGCCGATCTCGAGCGGTGTTGCCGAGGGCATGCACTTGCCCGCCTCTCGATTCCATGAAGATGTTTCATGCGGTGCCGGCGACGTATGACCTGTTACGGCCTTCAAGACTTGCGAACAACGCCTCGCTGTGCACGTTTGCCAATCCATGAGCTGTGCCGAACGAATCCGTAGGCAATCGATAGAATGGTAAGCAGGCCGGCAATCCAATGACCTGCGCTAAACAGGACGAAGCAAAACAAGAAAGCCAGGAACAGCACGACAATCCACGTTAACACAAACCCCAAGTAGGTCCGTCCAGTGGGAATGTCGCTCATGCTGGCCTCCATTCCGTCAGCTTACTGTGTGGTGATTAAGGTGACATCGGAAGTCCGCTCCTGGCCCGAGCCGAGGATGGCACTGACCACCGGCACGTCGGCTCGTTCGAGGAGATCGAACGTCGTTCGGTTCGGCCAGCATTGGTAGCTTTTGACCCAAAGACGACATCACCCCTCAGGCACCCCGGCCATGCGCATGCCCTCATAGATGCGTTCGCGTCCTGCAAGGAAAATCTGATTGTTACTCGGCGCGTTTGCGCGATAGCGGCGGATCGTGAAGTCCGCATAGTACGCCAGTCCCGTTTCAGCGGCGGCCTTCGCTTGATCGAACTCACCGAGTAGGGCCAAAGCGGCGGCAAGAAGAAAATGCGGAAGGGGAAAATCCCGGTATGTTTCTATGCTGCGACGGAGCCATACAACGGCATTCGCATCGTCACCGAGCAGCAACTTCGCGATACCGATGAACATCATCCACCGAAAGACGAAAGTATCACGCGGAGAAAGCCGGAGCGCCTCTTGAACGTGGCCCTCGGTTTCGGCTGGACGGCCCAAATAGGCCTTGGCAATGCCGATCCAACCGTGGGCAACTGCCAGATTGCGGTCTAATGCCAGAGCACGCTCGCATTCGGCGATGCCTTGGGCGCCCCGGTTCGTTTGAATTTGAAGGAGCCCCAACACCCCATGAGCAAGTGCGTGCTGCGGAGCCAATGACAACGCCCTTATCAGGGCGGGTTCGGCGGCAGCGAGATGCACTGCGCGGTTGTCATCGAAAAAATTCACGCCGATTGACACGTCGACCAAGCCTATTCCGACAAGCGCCTCGATATTTCCAGGATCAAGCGCCAGGCAACGCTCAAAGAACTTGCGTGCTTGCGCCAAGTTTTCAGGGGTCACACCCAGACTTGTGCAAGCCTTGCCTTGAAAACACAGATCCATTGCATCAGGGTGCGGCAAACGCTCTGCTCGCCGCGCCTCGGCAGTCATAAGCTGGGCATTGAGCGTGTTAGCGAGCCTTGAAACGATTTCATCCTGCATGTCGAAGAGGTCGGCGACCGGCTTGTCGAAGCGCTCCGCCCACAAGTTATTACCCGTCTCGGCGTCAATCAACTGAACGTTCACTCGAAATCGATTTCCTCCGCGCTGCACCGAGCCCTCAAGCACGTAGCGCACGTTCAGCTCGCGGCCCAACGTCTTGATGTCGACTGGCTTGCCCTTGAATGTGAACGCGGTGTTCCGCGCGATGACAAATGAACCGTTGATACGCGACAAGTCCGTGGTCAGGCTCTCGGTCACACCATCGACGAAGTAGTCTTGCTCGGGGGCACCGCTGAGGTTGGCGAACGGCAGCACGACGATGGAAAGACGAGGCGGCGAAAGCGGGCCTTGTCTTGCGCGTCCAGTCTGGGTAGCCCGGCTAGGTCCATCCCTGACCACGGCATAGGCCCGCACCGGGCGGTCAATGTTCTTGAGGTTCTGCTCGCCTAGATCGGTGAACTCAATGCCGACCTTGCCTCGGACATGATCGAACGCAGAAGACGAGATGCAGATGCCGCCGGGCTCAGCGATGCTCTCGAGCCGTGCTGCAATATTTACGTCGTCCCCAAAGATATCACTGGGCTCGACAATCACGTCACCGATGTTGATGCCCACACGGAACGCAATGCGCCTGTCTTCCACATCGCTGATTGTAAGTTCATGGATGCGGGTCTGAAACTGAATCGCAGCTCGAACCGCTTCGACCGCGCTCGGAAATTCCGCCAAGAACCCGTCCCCGGTGTTCTTCACGATGCGACCGCCATGTTCTGCAACTGCTGGGGCGACAGCGTCCGTCAAGAACGCCGTTAGTTTGGCATGCGTCGTCTCTTCGTCATGATGCATGAGCCGCGAGTAGCCAGCCACGTCGGCGGCCAATATCGCCGACAACCTCCGCTCGACCCGGACTGGCCGCTCCTGCACCATGGCCCGAAACCTAACCCGCTGCATATTTTGTACGACGGATTAGACAACGGGGCCAACGGTTTTGACGGGATGCCCGTCCAAATGTCAGCAATTGGCCCTTCGCGACATATTGCGCCCCGCGTGCCGTCAGCGGCTAACAGGGGAAACGCGGACGTGGCATCGTCGTTCGTCAAATTCATAGGCACAGCTCGCAGAGCAGCGCCTTCGCCTTTCGCAGATCGCTTGTCTCGAACCCTTCGGTGAACCAGTCGTAGATGGGCGCGAGCAGGTCGCGTGCCATTTCACGCTTGCCCTGACAGTTCAGGAGTTCGGCTGAGCTCGTGGCGGCGCGCAATTCCCACGACTTTGCATGCTGCGCTCGCGCAATGGTCAGGGCCTGGGCGAAATGGGCCTGCGCTTTTGCTTCGTCGCGCCGCGGAGATTTGAGCGCGATTTCACCGGCAACGCGATGCGCCTCGGCCTCGCACCATCTTTCTCCGGTCGCGTTCATCGTCGTCATGGCGCCGTCGATGCAGCGCCAGGCATCATCGAACTGGCCAGCATCCGCATGGGCAATCGCCAGCATGAGCTGGTGCTCGGGTGTGAATATCGTCGATCCGGCCGACCGCCACAAATCGATACCCGCCGTGACGGTCTCGATGGCCTTCTCCGCTCGGGTGAGCGCCAGGATATAGCCCTGCCGCAACACGCCTTCCGCTTTTCTGAACCGGGCGCCTTTTTCCTCGGCCAGCATGACAAGCTCTTTGAGATGCTTGTTTGCCGCGTGGTAATTTCCGCAATAGGTGTTGACCAGAATCGGGAAGTTCAGCGTGAACATGTAGGTGGCCGCATGCTCGAGCTGGCGCGCTTCCATCAGCGCACGGTCGGCGTCGCTGAGCGCTGCGTCGGGATATCCGAGCAGCCACAGCGCCATCGAACGAAAGGCCATGCAGGTCACCCGGAGGTCCTGACCAAATCGCGTCATCAATCGGCGGTGCTCGGCGGGACGGTAGAGGGCGAGGGCCTCATCGTAGTGCGCCCTCGCTTCGACGAGGTCTCCCATGACGGCCAGCGTGCTCGCCATGGTGCGGTGTCCGACGATGAGCGGTGCTGTCGTTCCCTCCCTGTCGTCAACCGCCAGGAACCGCGCCGCGAGCTCTCGTGCCGCGTCACCGTTGAAATCGATGAAATTGACGATCCACTGGCCGAAGAGCGCCGAGAGCAGCAACGAAGGATCGTCGGGGGACTCTCCCAGCCGTTCCGCCTGTTCGATGAAGGCCCTTACCTTTGCCACGGCCGTCTTGGTTTCGGGAGCACCATAGCCTTTGACATGCATCAGCGTGTTCAACAACGCGACTTGCAGGATGATCTGATCGCGCCGCAGGTCGGGCGTGCTGGGCAGCGTTGCTATCTGGGACAGCGCCCGGCTGAGCTGTTCTGCGGCTTCGGCCAGCGCCGAGCGCTCCTGCGACCGCAGTCCCGCCTTGCCCCACAGCTGCGCTGCCTTCCCGATCAGGTCGGCCCTGGTGTAGTGACGCGCGAGCAGCTCGGGCTGGCCGTCGGCGATTTCCGGGAACTGGCTTTCAAGGATATCGGCGATGCGCGCGTGCAGCGCGCGTCTCGGTTCTCTCAACAGGGTGCTGTAGGCCGCGTCCTGCACCAGCGCATGCTTGAACTGGTAGGTCGCATGCGGCGGAGCGCCCTGCCGGAACAGCAGGCCCGCTGCCATGAGCCGGTCGAGGTCGGCGTCCAGTTCCGGCTTCGGCTTTCGCACGAGCGCAGCCAGCAGCATGTGGGGAAATTCCCGGCCGATCGCCGCGCCGACCTGCGCCAATTCCTTTGCCGGACCGAGCCGGTCGAGCCGCGACATCAGCGAGGCCTGCAGGCTTGCCGGAACGGCCACGACGGGGATGGGCGCACCTGCGAAGGTTCGCTGCACGTCGCTCTCACCCTCGGCATCCAGCACCGCCTTGGTCATCTCCTCAGCGAACAGCGGAATGCCGTCGGTGCGCTCGATGATGTCCTGGCGGACGCCCGCCGGCAACGAACGGCTGCCGACGACTTCCTCGATCAGGATATTGATGGCGCACGGCGCCAGCCGATGCAGCGTCAGCCCGGTCACGTGCGGCCGTCCGATCCAGGGCGGGCTGAATTCCGGCCTGAACGTGACGAGTACCAGGAGCCGGTGGCTCGCGGCCAGTTCGACCGCGCGACAGAAAAATTCCAGGCTGGTTGGATCGGACCAATGCGCGTCCTCGAAAATCATCATCACCGGCTTGATCCGGGTCATGGCCTCGATGTGCGAAACAAGCGCCTTGAGCGCTTTCTGACGGCGGAGCTGCGGCTCGACTTCGATCGGCGGGTAGCGTCCATCGTTGGGCACCGAAAGCATTTCGGCGAACAGCGCCGCGTCCCCGGCAGGCGTCGAGCTTTGTGCCAGCAGGGTGTCGAGCTTGTCCGCCTTTGCCCGCGGGCTGTCGTCGTGCGCAAAGCCGGCGGCGCGCAGCATCTCGCCGATGACGGGATAGAGCGTGCTGTCGGTATGTTGCGGCGAGCAGAAATAGCGCAAGCGTATGTGCGGCTCCTGAGCAAGTTGTTCCAGCAGCGCGACGGTGAGCCGCGATTTGCCGATCCCGGCTTCACCGGAAAGCAGCACCACCTGGCCTTCGCCAGATCGGGCCCGTTCCCATCGGCGCTGCAAGAGCTCCATCTCTTCGTCACGGCCGATCAGCGGCAGCAGGTCGGAGCTTTGCAGCGCGTGCGAACGGCTGGCGACGGCTGTCTTGCCCGCGACTTGCCAGGCCGGGACAGGTTTTGCAAACCCCTTGATCTCGACCTTGCCGAGATCGTGATACTCGAACTGGGGGCCCGCGATCGCCTTCGTACGGCCCGAGATAATCACATTGCCGGGTTTGGCGATCGATTGCAGCCGGGCAGCAAGATTCGGGGTATCGCCGAGAATGCCGTGCTCCTCGGAGACCGCGCTGTCCGACATGTCTCCGACAAGGGCTACGCCGGTCGCGACGCCGACGCGCGCGCTTAATCTTTCCTTCGCGGGTAGCGCGGCCACCGCCTGCACCAGCGCAAGGCTGGCCTGAACAGCGCGCTCCGCGTCGTCCTCGTGCGCCTGAGGATAGCCGAAATACACCACCGCCCCGTCGACATGATGCCGCGCGACAAAGCCGTTGAAGCCGGCAACGGTCTTGGTGATGCAGCGCCGGTAGCCGGCGATGATGGTGCTGAAGTCTTCGGGATCGAGCCTGGACGAGAGCGCGGTCGATCCGACCAGGTCGCAGAACAACACCGTCAGCTGGCGGCGCTCGATTGGGCGCGCGCCCCGCGGCTTCGATGCGAGCGCGGCAGAATCCGCGCGCAGTCTGCTGCCGCAGTCGCCGCAGAACTTGTTCAGTGCCGGGTTTGCCGCGCCGCAGGCCGGACAGCGCCGCGCTGCCGCAGCTCCGCACAGCCCGCAGAATTTCCTTTGCGCCGGGACTTCGGCTGCGCAATTCGTGCAGTACATCCGAACCTCAGGGGGATCTTCGTTACGCGGTTACCATGCGCCAGGTGGCGGAATATTCGTATGATCCTGGTCACAACTCCCGGTGATCCAATGTTCCCGCTATCGGTCACAAGTAGATGCTGGTGTTTCGCATCACCGTGTCAGTGGCTTCCAGGGCGAGACGCGTGAGCGAGCCGAATGGAGCTCGAGCTTCTTGCCGCGGAATGACCGGCGCCCGTCGGGCAAATCAGCTTGCATCAGGCATCGGTTTTTGCGAGCGACGGTCGAGAAAGGCGCTGCGCGCACATTGCGATTTAGCGAGCCATATCAACGTGATTTGGGTCGTCCAGCCTCGCTCGCAAAAATATGTCGCTTCCCGTCGATCGGTATCGAGGGTTATTTTTGCGCCGTCCTGTTCCGACAAGAGGGGCGGATCGCGCGTCGTCACGAACGCGGGACGGGATGCGGTGGACGCGGAAGCGTCAGGCGCGAAGCGTTGTTCGCAGGGCGGTTATCCGTGAGCGAACATGGCGCGCAAGACGAACGGCGCTGAAGCGTACGGCAAAACCGTGTGGTCCTGGCACCCGTGGCTGGTGTCAAGCCGGTGAAGGT
>JAEWHP010000033.1 GCA_023387735.1 Pseudomonadota bacterium
ACCTTCACCGGCTTGACACCAGCCACGGGTGCCAGGACCACACGGTTTTGCCGTACGCTTCAGCGCCGTTCGTCTTGCGCGCCATGTTCGCTCACGGATAACCGCCCTGCGAACAACGCTTCGCGCCCGACGCTGTCGCGTCCACCGCAACCTGCCCCAACGTTCGTGACGATGGCCAACGCCCCTCTTGGCGGGACAGGATGGCGCTAGTTTTACTGCTGATTTGGGGTCACGCCGAAGCGGATTATTTCTTCGCGGCAGGCTGGACGGGGCAAATCACTTTGAAGTCGTTACGGAAAATGGCGCGAACGCGCAGCGAGTAACCGCGCAGGAGTGACTCCGACAAGCCGGCATAAATGCCATGGATGGTCCCTTCGCTCATCCGGGCCGGCGGGAATCTCTCTTGGCCTGCGCTCGCTTGTTCGCCTGCGACACACGGCCGATTGTGGACCGCGGGAGTTTGATGTTTCGCCTGCGGCTGGGAAGCGATGCCATTCCTTCGCTGGAAGTCGGCGCGTTTGCCGGGCGCGAGAATTGCTGGGCCCTGCGAAGCGCCAGCGCGCGCCGGGCCGCCTCTCCCAGCTCTTTCCTCGCCTCGAATTTCTGCAGGCGTGAGATCTCCTTGTTGACGCGCTTCAGAGCGGCCGCGAAAACCTGCTTGCGGTGGAGCGAATGCTCGGCAGTGCCCGAGACGTTCTGGCCGCGGGGCTCGGCCTTGCCCTTGCTGATGCGCCGCCGGCCGAAGGCGAGCGTACGCTCCTTGCCGCGAAGCTTTCTGAGCGATGATTTCAGGTCCTCGAGCGCCGCGCGATCCGCATCACCGATGGCGGGGTGATGCGAGGTCTTGATGAGCGCTTTCTCGTCGTGATCCAGGATGCTCAGCTCGAACTTGCAGGGTGCGGACATTTGACACCTCAATAAATGCAATTCGCCGTGTTGCCGTCGCTGCGTCAGCCAACCTTACCCATCGTATCCGGCGCTTCCGTGGCCCTTACGATAGCTTGATGCCGTCTCGTGTAAAGGAGGAGCGATAGCCTGGTGGGCGGATGAGCGAGAGCGCGACCCGCCCTGCCACGCTGCTAGAGCCGTGCCCGCTGCGAGAGCGGCACGCGGAAAATTCTGAAGCCTTCGATATCGGGAAACCACTCGGCGGCTTCAGGCGAGGCCAGCGCCAGAACGGCAGCCGGGACTTCGCCGCGGATCAGCCGGTCGATCGCGCCGGCGTTTCCTTCGCTTTTACCTTCGTTGAACTGCACTTCGGCGGCGCCTGCGGCCATCAGCGCGGCGCTGACGCTTCCGCTGGCGGCGGATTGCTTCTCCCCGATCGCGATGCTCCTGTTGTTCAGGTCGGATAGCGAATTGATCTCCGGACGTGCGAGGACAACCGCCACGAGGTTGTCGAGGTTGGCAGGTGAAATGGATGCGGTGGTGTCGGTGTCGCCGGCGGCTGCGGGTTTTGCGTCCTGATTGTCCGATTTGCCGATCAGTTCCCGTTCCAGCGTCATGGCCGTTACACGCTCGGCCATTCCGGTCGCTTCTGCGACCTGCTGCTGGATTGTTCGGGGCGCCGAAACGGGTGCAGCGTCAGTTGCAGCGGGCAACGCAGCGACCTCGGATTTGGCGACCTCGGGCCTGGCGATTTCGGACTGCGCTATCCCGAGCGCCGCTGTCTCGGGCTTGGCGGCTTCGGAGTTTGCGATCTCGGGGCGAGGTTGCTGTGCGGATGGCGCGGCGATCTCCAGCGTAGCAGGTGGAGGAGCAGCGACCTCGGACTTGATGGCCTCCGACTTGGTAACCTCGGGCTGGGTACCTTCGGGCTTGGCACTTTCTGGGAGCGGCGCTGCGGCAACGGAGGCGGCCTGAGCCGGCGCGATCTGCTCGGAGCTTCCCGATATGCGTTCCGGCTCCTTACCTGCAGCGACGGTCTTTTCCGGAGCAATTGTCGCTGCGGCCAACGGCGCAGCCTTTGCGGTTGCCTGATGTGCTGGCGTGGACGCAGCGGCATTCTTGCTGTGCGATGCCTTGGTGTTCGGCGGCCTTGCGTTGGAATTGGCCACCCCGGCGCGCGGCACCGGGCGCGGAACCGGCACCGGCTGCGTTGCCACGCGCGGTCTGGCTGTGTGGCCTCTTCTTTCCACTCCGACCTCGGCCGGCACCACCAGGATTGTCGGCTCGCCAACGTCGCGGTGCTGAGCAGTCCCAGGCCGAGACCAGGCCATATAGGCCTGGCACGCCCTGTTGCAGGGCAGGCCGTCGATATAGACGGTCCCGGGCGAGTCGAGCGGATTTGCTTGCAGGGCTCCACTCGAACCGAGGAACAGGATCAGGGTCAGCAAGGTCCATTTTCTCGACATAACACCACCGTTTGAACGCGCATGGAGCGGGAACCGGCTTTCGCCAGAGATCACGCCGAAGCTACGGCTGGATCGGGAATGAAGTTTCAAGAAAAGCGGTCTTGATCGGTTCGCTTTCGCCGAGAATTGCGATGACGGTGCATCCAGTTCGCCGACGATGCCAGCGACGCATCAACTTCGCGCACCGGGCTGCAATTTCCGACACCTCCATCTGGTGGTAGGATCGCCGGCGTCACCCGGTCTCCTGATGACCTGGCGGGGCGCATCTTCTCAAGGCCTCCGCCTGACCGTCATCTGGTGGCGGAGCCGGATGAGGAGCGTCTCGACAGCATGGAGTTGTTACCCACTCAACTGGAGGCAGACATGATCAAGGATATTCTTGTCAACCTGTCTTACGGGACATCGCAGGATGGCCTTTCCAATTGCGCCTTGTCGGTTGCGGAAACATTCGGTGCGCACATCACGGGGATCGCCTTCCATCCGGCAGTGCTCGGTGGCGTCGACCTGCCGGCCAACTTTATTCGAGCCCAGCAAGGTGAAGCCAAAGAGCGCGCAGAGACGGTGGCCACTGCGTTCGACGAGGCGACGCGTCGCGCCGGCGTTTCAGCCGAAATACGCCGGATTGAAGCAGATACCGGCGACATACCAGGCCAGTTTGCGCAAATCGCACGACGGTTCGATCTTTCCGTCATTGGCCAGCTTGAAAGGGACCGGGATCATCGAACCGCCAGCATCGTCATTGAAGCGGCACTGTTCGACTCCGGAAGACCCGTGCTCATCGTTCCCTTTATCCAGCAGGATCGTCTCAAGCTCGATCATGTCATGGTGTGCTGGGATGGCAGCCGGGCGGCCACGCGAGCCATCGCCGATGCCATGCCGTTTCTGATCCGCTCCGGCAAAACGACCATTGCCATTGCAGACGCTCACAACGCCAAGAGCACCGAGCTTCCGGGTGCAGATATCGCCACCCATCTGACCCGTCACGGCGTGAACGCCACGGTTGAACGCATCCCGGTCAGCAGGATCGACGTTTCAAATACAATCCTGTCATATGCATCCGAAGCAGGCGCGGATCTAATAGTGATGGGCGGGTACGGGCACTCCCGGCTGCGGGAATTCATTCTTGGCGGGACGACGCGCGGCATGCTCGCCACGATGACCAAACCGACATTGATGTCACACTGATCGACCGGCGAGCATCGGCGCCGGGCTCAGTTCGCCACCGCCCGCTTCGCAGCATTGGCGTTCAAGGTTACCCCACGCAGCAGATTGAACGCGGCGCCCAGTGCCTTGTCGTCCTTCTCGTTCGGCGGGACGTAGGATTGCGAGCCGCCCTGCTCGGCGCCGTCGGCCGCGAGGTGGCCGCGCATCGAGGCCTCGCCCTTCAGTTCGGAGCGCGCCTTCAACTCGTCCGGCACGTCCTGCAGCACTTCGACGTCGGGGGCGATGCCCTGGGCCTGGATCGAGCGGCCCGACGGCGTGAAGTAGCGCGCGGTCGTCAGCGCCAGCGCGCCGTTGCCGGTCCCGAGCGGAATGATCGTCTGCACCGAGCCCTTGCCGAAGGTGCGCGTTCCGATCAGGGTGGCGCGCTTGTGGTCGCGCAGCGCGCCGGCCACGATCTCGGAGGCCGATGCCGATCCGCCATTGATGAGCACGACGAGCGGCTTGCCCTTGGTCAGGTCGCCGCCGCGCGCGAAAAAGCGCTGGGTTTCCTCCGCCGTCCGGCCGCGCGTCGAGACCACCTCGCCGCGCGTCATGAAGGCGCTCGACACCGAAACCGCCTGGTCGAGCAACCCGCCGGGATTGTTGCGGAGGTCGACCACATAGCCCGCGAGCTTGTCCTGCGGGATCTCCTTCGAAATGCTCGTGATCGCCTTCTTCAGCCCTTCGGTGGTCTGCTCGTTGAAGCGGGTGATCCTGATATAGCCGATATCGCCACCGTCGGTTTTGAAGCGGACCGGGCGCACCCGGATGATCTCGCGCAGGATCGCGACGTCGATCGGCGCAGCGGAATTCTTGCGGGTGATCTTCAACCGGATCTTGCTGCTGGGCCGCCCCTTCATCCGGCTCACCGCCTGCTCGAGGCTCATGCCCTGGACGGCCTCATCGTCGATGTGGGTGATGACGTCGCCGGACAGGATGCCGGCCTTGGCCGCGGGCGTGTCGTCGATCGGCGTGACCACCTTGACCAGGCCGTCTTCCATCGTGACCTCGATGCCGAGCCCGCCGAACTCGCCATGGGTGGTCTCCTGCATGTCGCTCCAGCCCTTCTCGTTCATGTAGCGCGAATGAGGGTCGAGCGAGGAGATCATTCCGTTGATGGCACCTTCCATCAGCTTGTTGTCGTCGGGTTTCTCGATGTAGCTGGCCTTGATCCGCTCGAACACGTTGCCGAACAGATTGAGCTGCGTGTAGGCGTCCGGACGGGCCGCCGCCTTTGCCGCCGCAACCAGATGCGCGCCCTGCGGCCCCATGACGAGAACGGCCAGACAGGCGCCCGTTGCGGTGCCGAGGAGAAAGGCAAAGTTCCTGCGCATCTTCGAAGCGTCCCTTTTTCACGATGGACGCTCACGATTGCTGTGAATCGGCGCCCTCCCCGGCACGCCCAGAACACAATGGCTTTTTGGTCGGATCAAGGCGCGAATCAACCGGGCCAATACGGGCCGCGTGGAGGCTCACCTTCGCTCGAAAACGCTCTATTTGGCTTCGTGCAGCCCGTTTTGCCACGTGGATGGTTGCGTTCCAAAGCCGCGCTTGGCGCGTGTGCCGAGCCAGTAGCCGAATTGCGGCGGAACATTGCGGAACGGGCCGTCCACGCCGAGTTTCAGCGCGGCATCCATCGGCCAGTTCGGGTTGTTGAGGATTTCGCGCCCGACGGCAATCAGATCAGCCTGCCCGTCGCGGAGAATCTGTTCGGCCTGGTCGCCATGGATGATGAGGCCGACCGCCATGGTCATGATGTCGGCATGGCGCTTCACATATTCCGACAGCGGAACCTGATAGCTGTACTTGATTTCCTTGCCGAGGATAGGCGCCATCTCGGTGATGCCGCCGGAAGAACAATCGATGACGTCGACTCCCTTGGCCTTGAGAATCCTTGCGAGCCGCGAGCTCTGCTCCGGCCCCCAGCCGGCGTTGTCCTCGACCGACAGGCGGACGAACAACGGCTTTTCATCGGGCCAATGCGACCGCACTGCTTCCGTGATCTCGGTGATGAAGCGCATGCGATTGGCTTCGGAGCCGCCATATTCGTCGCTGCGCTGGTTTGAACGCTCCGACAGGAACTGATGCACGAGATAGCCGTGCGCGCCGTGCAGTTCCAGCATGTCGAAGCCGGCCTCATGCGCGCGCCGCGCCGCGTTGCCCCATGCCTGCACCAGGTCCTTCACTTCATGGCGCGCCAGCGCCTTCGGCACGGGCCATTTTTCGCTATGGGCGATCGCGCTCGGCGCCACCGGTGACCAGGCGTCCCAGTCCTCGATATCGGGCGTCCGCTGCAGCGGCCGGTCGCCTTCCCACGGTCGTGTCGCGCGCGCCTTGCGTCCGGAATGACCGAGTTGAATGCCTGCGACCGAGTTCTGCTGCTTGATGAATTTGACGAGACGGCCGAGCGGTTCGACGAAGGCGTCGTCCCAGATGCCGAGGTCGCCGACCGTGCCGCAGCCGCGCCGTTCGACCTTGGTCGATTCCACGACAACGAGGCCCGCGCCGCCGGCGGCGAACTTGCCGGCGTTCATCAGATGCCAATCGGTCGGAAAGCCCTTCACGGCGGAATATTGATGCATCGGGGGCACCACGATGCGGTTGCGAAGTTCGATCCCGCGGATCGTCATCGGGGAAAAGAGCAGGCTTTCCGTCATATCCGGTTTCCTTGTGCTGGACATCGTTGTTCCGGCACGGGCGCCGGAACCGGTGTCTTCTATTTTGCGGGGTTGCCGGGCTTGGTATCGGCGGACTTGGTATTTGCGGACTTGCCTTCAACCTTGGTGGCCTTCGGCTTCGCCGGCGCGGCCTTGGCCGGCGTGCTCTCGCGCGCGATCCCCCAAGGGTCCTGGCTCTTCTGCGCCGGTATATTGCCCAGCGACCGCTGATAGGCCCGCTCGGCTTCCTTCTCGGCGGCGATTTCCGAGGGTGACCTGGCCTTGTCGGTCTCACCGTATTGGGGCACATTTTGGGCCATGGACGGGCCGGTCAGCAGCACGGCGACGGCCACAGCACCCAGCATTCTGCCCAAAAATCTCATACCACTCCTCCCGATATTGCTCGCAAGATTTACCATAGCTTGTACGCCGGCATAAGCGCCGGATTGATCAGGCCACGCGCCCCGTTGCCCGGGCCCGTCCAGTTTTGTAAACGACTGCCATGAATTTGCCACTCACTTCCACCTCCGCGGATGTCTTGCTGTTCGACCTCGGACGGGTCGTACTCAATATCGATTTCAACAGGGTGGTAGCCATTTGGGCAGGCCATGCCGGCTACGAGCCCTCCGATCTCGTCGGACGGTTTTCGCCCGACGACGCCTGGCAGCGGCACGAGCGCGGCGAGATCAGCGACGCCGCGTTTTTTCAAAGCCTGCGCGCCTCGCTCGGGATCGACATCACCGATGTGCAGTTTCTCGAGGGATGGAACGCCATCTTCACCGGCGAAATGCCAGGCATCGGCGCGATGCTGGCGCGGGCCGGAGCGCGACTGCCGCTCTATGCCTTTTCCAACACCAACGGCGCGCATGTCGAACATTTCTCGCAGCACTACGCCGATGTGCTCGGTCATTTCCGGGAGATCTATCTGTCGTCGACGATCGGGCTTCGGAAACCTGACGCGGTGGCCTATGATCATGTCGTGAAGGCGATCGGCGTTCCCGCTTCGCGGATCCTGTTCTTCGACGATTCCGCCGAGAATGTCGCAGGCGCGCAGGCGCGGGGCTTGAGCGCGGTGCATGTGAGATCGCCTGACGACATCGCAACGGCGCTTGCAGCGCTGGGAATTTGAGGGGGACCTGCCCGTGGCGTTGATGCCGGTTGCCGATGCGATTGCCGCGATCCTCGCCGGCGCAGACCCCTTACCCGAGGAAATGATCGCACTCGATACCGCCTGGCACCGGGTGCTGGCGCGCGATCTCGCCGCACTCCGCACCCAGCCGCCGCTGGCGATGTCGGCGATGGACGGTTACGCCGTGCGCGCCGCCGACGCCGCCGATCTTGCCGCACGGCTGAAGGTGATCGGCGAGGTCGCCGCCGGCCGCCCGTTCGAGCGGAAGGTCGGCGCCGGCGAAGCGGTGCGGATTTTCACTGGCGGCGTCATTCCCGACGGCGCCGACGCCGTCATCATCCAGGAAGACACGACTGTCGACGGCGACCACATCGGCATCACCGAGGTGGCCATCAAGGGGCGGCATATCCGGCCCGCCGGCGTCGATTTCAACGAGGGCGACGTCCTGCTCAAGCGCGGGCGCCTCCTGACCGAGCGCGACCTGTCGCTCGCTGCCGGCATGAATTACCCGGAGATTCCGGTGCACCGGCGCCCGAAAGTCGCCGTGCTTGGCACCGGCGACGAACTGGTGATGCCGGGCTCGCGCCCCGGCCCCGGCCAGATCGTCTATTCCAACGGCTACGGGCTGCGGGCATTGGCGCGGGCCGAAGGCGCCGACATCACCGACCTCGGCATTGCCAATGATACGATCGCCGCCACCACCGAAGGCATACGGCGCGCCAGCGCGACCGGCGCGGATATCCTGATCACCATGGGCGGCGCCTCGGTCGGCGACCACGACCTCGTCAAGCGATCGCTGGAGGCAGAAGGCGTCACCATGGCGTTCTGGCGGATCGCCATGCGGCCGGGCAAGCCGATGATGCACGGGCGGCTCGGTGCGATGCGGGTGATCGGCTTGCCTGGCAATCCCGTCTCATCCTATGTCTGCGGTTTCCTGTTTCTGGTGCCGCTGATCCGCGCGCTTTCCGGCCGCACAACAATCCACCATGCGCGCGAAACGGCCCTGCTCGGCCGCGACATCGACGCCAACGACCAGCGCGAGGATTATCTTCGCGCCCGGCTCGAACGCCGCGAGGACGGCGCGCTAATCGCCACGCCGGTCAACCACCAGGACTCCTCGCTGCTCGGGAATCTCGCCGCCGCAAGTGCACTGGTGATACGTCCGCCGTTTGCGCCGGCAGCGGCAAAAGGCTCGGCTTGCGAGATCCTGCGACTGCCGGAATAGCGCCCTGCCCGCAGCGCAAGCGTCATCCGATGGGCGGCCGCTGCGTATGCCAGTCCGTCGCCGACTGGAAGGCATGCCCGGCGCGTGCCAGCACGTCCTCGGAAAGATGGGGACCAACCAGTTGCACACTCAGCGGCATCCGGTCTGACGCCATCCCTGCCGGCAGCGTGATCGTCGGGCTTCCGCTGAAATCGAAGACGGCCGTGAAGCGCAGAATGCTCAACAGCACGCCAGGATCGGCACCGTATTCGCTCATCTTTGCAAGCGTCGGAATCTGCATGGGCATTGTCGGGACGAGCAACAAATCGACGTCCTCGAACAACGCCGCCAGGCTGCCGGAGAACTTCAGCCGCTCATGGTGAATGGCGGCGATCTCGACACCGCTCATCGACCTGCCCTGTTCGATCAATTGCGCGAGGTCCGGGCCGTATTCGGATTTGCGCGACGGATACGTTTCAAGATGAGCTTCGGCCGTCTCCACCGAGCACATCGGAATCCATTGGCTGACGAGCTTCTCATAGGATGGAAAGTTGACCTTGCGGATGTCGGCACCGAGTTCTGCGAGCGTGCGCTCTGCTTCCAGCAGGGCCGCCACGACCTGCCGGTCCACGCCTTCCTGTGTGTATTTGCGGTCCACGCCGATCCTGAGACCGCGTACGCCGTCGCCAATGCTCGCCAGATAATTCGGAACCGGAGCCCGCAAGGCCGTCGAGTCGCTCGCATCAGAGCCTGCGATGACGCCCAGCATCGCCGCGGCATCCCAGGCACTCCGACACATCGGCCCGACATGATCGAGCGAATCCGCCAGCGGGAAAACGCCGTAGCGGCTCACCCGGCCCCATGTCGGCTTGATTCCGGTCAACCCGCAGGTCGCGGACGGAAACCGGATCGAACCGCCGGTGTCGCTGCCGATCGATCCGTAGCAGAGACCCGCCGAGGTCGCGACGCCGGACCCGCTCGAGGAGGAACCGACCCAGTAATCCTTGTTCCAGGGATTGAGCGGAGCCTGATCATCAGGATGATGGCTCGTATACGCCCCTTCTGTCATCTTGAGCTTGCCGAGCGTCACCGCGCCGGCGCGCTCCAGTCGGTCCACGACGGTCGCGTTGAACGGCGGCACGAACTTCGCGTGGATGGTCGTGCCGCCGGCGGTCGGGGCAAAGGTCGTGTAGCACAGGTCCTTCAGCCCGATCGGAATGCCATGAAGCGGCCCGCGCCAGATGCCCTTGGCGATCTCGCCATCAAGCTTATTTGCTTGCGCCATGGCCCGCTCCGCCAGGACCACAGCATATCCGTGAAAATTTCCATCCAGCCTTTCGATGCGGCTCAGGATCGCCTGAGTGACCTCCGAGCACCGCAACTCCTTGCGGCGATATAACTCGGAGAGCTCGGACATTGATTTGTAGTGCAGTTCATCTGCCGACATCTTGACACCACGCCTAGAACTGGACGCCGCGCGTCAGGGCGCCGTCGACGACGAGGTTTGTGCCCGTGATGAAGCTGGCGGCCCGGCTCGCCAGAAACACGGCGCCATTCGCCATCTCCTGCGGCGTGCCCATGCGGCCGGTCGGATTGAGCGCCAGCGCGGTGTTGTACAGTTCGGGGTTGTTGTCCTTGATCATGTTCCAGACCCCACCTTCGAAGTAGGTGTTGCCCGGCGACACCGAATTGGCGCGGATGCCCTTGCTGGCCAATTGATAGGCCAGCCCTTGGGTATAATGGATGATTGCCGCCTTGAACGTGCCGTAGGGACCGCTTGCAAAATCGACCTCGCGTCCCGATACGCTGGAGATCGTTACGATCGCAGCAGCCTTGCTCTTCTCCAGATAGGGCATCGCGGCATTCACCAGCCGCACCGTCCCCATCATGTCAGTGGAGAATTCCTTTTCCCAGCTCTCCTCGTCCTGCCCGATCGACAGCGCGCTGACATTGGCGACGACGACATCGATGCCGCCAAGCTTCGTTGCCATATCGCCGACCCAGCCCTTCAGCGCTGCACCATTCGAAACGTCAACCACCCCACCATAGGCAGCGACGCCCTTTTCCTTGAGGGCCGCGACGGTGCTATCCACGTCCGCCTGATTGCGCGAGCAAATGCCGACATTGGCGCCTTCGGCGGCGAACGTCTCGGCGATCGCCCTGCCGATTCCCTTGGTGCTGCCGGTGACGAGAACCCTGGCTCCCTTGAGTCCCAGATCCATGTTCATTCCCTCCCTGGTGATCCGATCTTCAGCGATCGGCGCTTAGGTTCAACAACGTTGCACGTCAGGCGCGTGATCGCGTCACAGCAACAGTTGCGCACGAACGTTGTCTGCGGTGACGTCCTCCCCGGTCAACGACCGGGTGATCTTGCCTTTTTCCATGATGTAGCAACGCTGGGCGATCGCCATGATGGTATCTAGGTTCTGCTCGACGAAGACGATCGTCGTCCCGAGCTCGCTGCGGAACGACTTCAGCGCTTCGCAGATGTGCTGCACGATCGACGGCTGCACGCCCTCGGACGGTTCGTCGAGGATCATCAGGGTTGGATTGCCGATCAGCGCGCGGCCGATGGCCAGTTGCTGCTGCTCGCCCCCGGACATGGTGCCCGCGATCTGCCGCCGGCGCTCCCTGAGCCGCGGAAAATACTCGTAGACGAGTTCCGGCAGCTTCTTTCCCTTGGGTCCGCCGATGAGTTCGCCGACCTGCAGGTTCTCCTCGACACTCATCTGCGGAAACACATCCCGTCCCTGCGGGATGTAGCCGAAGCCGGCGCGCGCCCGGGCATCGGCCTGCAGCTGCGTCACATCGTGGTCCATGAAGGTGATCGTGCCTCGCCATGTATCGAGTAGACCGATCAGGCACCGCATCAATGTCGACTTGCCCACGCCATTGCGGCCGATCACGCCGACGATCTCGCCGCGGGAGATCGACATGCTGACGCCCTGGAGGATCGGCGTAGCGCCGTAGCCCGCCCAGAGCTCCGATACATCCAGGATCCGGTCAGTGGACATGCGTCTTACCCAGGTAAATTTCGGCGACCTTCTCGTCCTGGATAATCGTCTCCAGATCACCTCGCGCAAAGATCTTGCCGAGATGCAGCACGGTTACGCGCTGGGCGATCTGGCGCACGAACGCCATGTCGTGCTCGACGACCAGTACGGTCATGCCCTCGGCATTGAACGACTTGATGAGTTCGCCGGTCCTGAACGTCTCCTCTGGCGACATGCCGGCCGTCGGCTCGTCCAGCAGCAAGAGCTGCGGCTGCAGCGCGAGCGCCATTCCGATCTCGAGCCACTGCTGCTGGCCGTGCGAAAGCGCTCCGGCAAGCTTGCCGCTTTCCGGCGCCAAATGCAGAAGCTTCAGCAGCCGATCTTCCTCGGCCTCGCGCTGGGCACCTGAAAAACGCGCCTGAAGCGCGATCTGGATGTTCTGCCGGACGGGCAACTCCTTGAACACGCTCGGCGCCTGCATCTTGATGCTCATGCCGCGCTGCACCCGCGAAAAGGGACGCTCTTCGGTGATATCCACGGTGTCGAACAGGATCGTGCCATTGGTCGGTGGATAGAGCCCGACGATCAGCTTGAACAGCGTGCTCTTCCCTGCCCCGTTTGGGCCTATCAGGCAGTGGATCTCTCCGGCGTTGACGGTCAGGTCGACGTCGGAGACAGCCGTCAATCCGCCGAAGCGCTTCGTCACACCCTTCACATCGACAAGGGCCATGGTCAGGTCTCATCCGTTTGCAGGCAGCTGGTATCTGGCAGCGAGGAGCTGGCGCTACGCTTACGCGCGTTCCAACGGTCCGCAACGAGCTTGCCGATGCCTAGCACAAAACCTTGCGGCGCCAGCATCACGGTGGCCAGCAGCAACGCACCCATCAGCACCAGCGCCGCCTGCTGGCTGTAGACCGTGATGGTCTGGAAGCCGAACAGGAGAACAAACGACCCGACGAGCGTGGCCGTGAGATCGCTACGGCCCGAGAAGGCAACCCATACGATCGGCATGGCCGCCGCCGGCAGCCCGATGCTGGACGGGGTGATGAACTGCCCCCAGGATGTGTAAAGCGCGCCGCTGAGGCCCGCGAGGCCGCTTCCGATGACGAAAGTGAGCAATTGATATTTGCGGACGTCGTAGCCCAGCATCTCGGCGCGCTGCGGGTTTTCCCGCGTGGCGACGATCACGTTGCCGATGCGGGAATTCACCAACACACGCAGCGCCAGGTAAACGACCACGATGAGCGCCACCATGAAATAGTAGAGAGCGGAACCCTCGATGTAGTAATCGCCGATGGTAAGCGGGTCCATGCCCTTCATGCCGTTATAGCCGTTCAAACGCGCCGGGCCGATATGCCATTCCGGTCCGGCGGTCTGTCCAAGGAAGAACGCAAGCACCAGCGTCGCCGACAGGGTCACGATACCGAAGAAGATGCCGTTGATGCCGCCCCAGATCATGAAGTAGCCGAGAATACCCGCCGCGATCATTGCGATGACGATCGACAGGACGAGGGCTATGATCGCCGTCGAACCGCCACCCATATTGATGGCCAGCACGCCGTAGGAGTAACCAGCGATGCCGAAAAAGAGCGTCTGTCCGAACGACAGCATGCCGCCATAGCCCCACATCAGACAGAGGCCGAGCGCCATGAAGATCCAGATCAGAAAATACGAGAAGTTGCCAACGTCATATGAGTCCGCAAAGACCGGATAGATCAGGGCGACTGCCAGCACGACGAGAAAGCAGGACCAGAAAGTCCAGCCTCGTCCCAGGGTCTGCGAACCGTCAAGCAGCTTGAACATCAATTCTCCCACTCAGCGTCCGCGTCGGACCAACACGCTGGAAATGCCCTCGGGCAGCACGCGTATGATCAGGATGACTGCAAACAGCATGCCGATCTGGCCGATGATCTGGCCATAGCTCGCATTCAGCGTCATTCGGATCATGGCCAGGAACACGGCGGCTGGCGCGGTCCCGAGCAGAACATTGGCACCGCCGACGACGACGGTGACGAAGCTCTCCACCACGAACGTGGCCCCCATCGTCGGGATCAATGTCATTGTCGGGGCGTAAAGCGCGCCGCAAAGCCCGGCGAGACCGGCGCCGATGCCGAAACTGATCGAATAGATGCGTCCGGTACGCGCGCCCAACGCCCTGGCCATCGCGGCATTCTGCATCGTCGCGCGCGCCAACACGCCGAACCGGGTCTTCATGAACGTGATATAGAGACCGACCAGCACGGCAACCGCACATCCGAACAGCACCAGGCGATTTGTAGAAGCGCCGCACGACGAGATATTCGACGGCTATGCCAATCAATCCTGCCGTCACCGCCGCAAGCGCCTGGGCTATCGCGAGCGGCACGCCGAGCTTCACCAGTCCAACGGTTACATAGGCGCCGCACATGATGAACTCGCCGTGCGCCATGTTGATGACGCCCATCATGCCGAACACAATGGCAAGGCCGGCCGCAGAAAGGATCAGAAAGGCGAAGACGTCGGCGAACTGATAGAAGATCGAAAATAGTTCAGCCAGCATCCGGGCCTCCTGCATCCGTCTCGGGACGCCGCAGCGTTGCGGCGCCCAGGCAATTCAACGCCATGACACGACTGGGCACGATTGCAGGAGCAAGATTCGTACCCATCGGTGCGTCACGACTTCTTGGGAAGATGGCTCGGCGTGTACTGATCCTTGTCATTCTTCTTGGTCAGGTCGCAACCGATCTCGCCGAGCCAGTACGGCTTGATCGTGCCGTAGTCCTTCTCGACCTTGACCTCGTGCTGGGGACCAACGGAGATCAGGCGCATGCGATGCGACGTGTGCTGGCTCTTCGGATCGATGCAGACCTGGCCCTCGGGCGCCTCAATGCAGGCTTCACCCGTCGCGATCACCTTGCGCATGTCCTCGAGCTTGATCGACTTCGCCTTCTCGACCAGCGCCTTGTACATGTAGAGCGCATTGTAGGCGTTGTAGCCCATGTCGTTGATGTAGAGTTCGTCGGGGAACTTCGCCTTCCAGCGCTTCTTGAACTCGGTGGCTTCAGGCGTGTCGATCTCCTCGAACCAGTTCGCGGTCGCGTGCATGTTGTTGAGCGCCGGCGGCTTGAACCGCTTGTGCTCGAAGCCGAGCATGACCTTGATCGACGACCCCATCGGCAGGTTGAGCTTTGCAGCGGCGGCCTGTTCGAAGAACGAGTCCTGGGCGGCGCCGACATTGATCGTCAGGATCCAGTCCGGCTTTGCCTTCTGGATGTTCTGGATCGTCTGCGCGAATTGCGAAACGCCGAGCGGGATGAACTCCTCGCCGACGACCTCGCCGCCGAGGTCCTTCATGATCTTGCGGTTCCACTCCGCCGAGATCTGGCCGAAATTGTAGTCGGCTGCGATGACGTAAACCTTCTTGCCGAACTTTTCGACCATCCAGGGAATCAGCGTCGAGAACTGCTGCTCGGGCACCGCTCCCATGCTGACCATGCTGGCATCGCACACGCCGCCTTCATACTGGTTTGTATAGAAATACGGCGTACTGGTGCGGTTGATGATCGGCCGGATCGCCTCGCGCGAAGCCGACGTAATGCCGCCGATCAGCACGTCCACCTTGTCGCGGCCCAGCAGGCGTCGCGCAAATTCCTGATAGCGGGCGTTATCGCCCTGCGGATCGAGATGGATCAGCTCGATCTGCCGACCGAGAATGCCGCCCTTCTTGTTGATCTCCTCGACGGCAAGCTGCGAGCCGTGGAGTTTCGGCATGCCCATGAAGGCCAGATCGCCGGAAACGTCTTCGAGCAGGCCGATCTTCAGCGGAGGTTCGGCCGCACTGGCGGCACCGAACGCCGCCACCCCGAGCGCGGCGCCTAGCAATGCAGTTCTGAGCAGATGTCTCGATTTCATATGGATGTCCCTTTGTTGAAAGCCGGTGCAGTTCACGCCTTGAGATATTTTTTCAGTATCGAAGCGCCCATCGTGTATTTCGGGTCGACCATGTTGCCGAGCCGCATGCGTCCGGCCTGGCTGAGCAGCATGTACGCGTCGATCTCGTCGAAGCCGTAGTCGGCGCTCATCCATCGCGTCAGTTCGCGATAGGCGATGCGCGCGGCGTCCTCGAGTGGACGGGCGCTGCCGATGGTCATGATGAAGTCGCGGGTCTCCAGTCGCGGCCAGGCAAAGCTCCAGTTCTTGATCAGGTCGACCTGGAGGGTGACCGTCGCGCGCTGCTCAAGCGCAACGCCGGAGAGTTCGCCATCCCCCTGCGTTGCGTGGCAGTCGCCGACGTAAAGCATTCCCGCCTCGGTATGAACCGGCAAATAGAGAATGGCGCCGGGCGCGACGTCCGGCAGGTCCATGTTGCCGCCGTGATAGTCCGGCTGCAGCGAGGAAATCGCCTCGATCTCGGGCGACACGCCGATCGTGCCGATGAAAGGCTCGTAAGGCAGCGTGATCTTGTCGTTCCATTTCACGCCGTTCCTGTCGACATGCAGCTTCTTGACGCGCTCGGGCAGCGGCGGATTCAGCAGCGCTGTGGAACTGGTGCCGACGAGCCCGCCGAATTCGGGGATGATGCAGGTGGTTCCCGCCGGCTGCTCGCCTCGCGTCTCGACGTCGATGATATGGACCGCGAGACAGTCGCCCTTCTTGGCGCCCTTGACCGCGATCGGACCGCATTGCGGGTTGAGATATGGAAAGTTCAGCTTCGCGGTCGGGCTATCGCTCTCGCTGGAGAGCGCGCCCCCAAAAGCGTCTTCGGTCTCGACCACGACGACCCCGCCGGGATCGATCGACAGCGTGGGCTTCGCATAGGGCCCGTAGACGTAATGAAAGTTGCCCTGCTTCTCGATTGTCAGGCTATGGCGAGCGCCCGCCGCGCCATTGGCGACGGCCCGCTTCGCCATGATGGAACTCTTCAGCCAATCTTCTGCCATGGGGAGTTCCTCCGATCAGAGAGCGGGATGACGCGTGTGCCAGTCGGTGATGCGTTGGAACGCGTCGCCGGCACGGACGAGCGCCGCTTCGTCGAAGTGGCGACCAACGAATTGAAGGGCGACGGGACCGCCGTTCGGGGCGAAACCGGCCGGAAGCGTAATGGTCGGGCTTCCCGTCATGTCGAACGGACAGGTGAAGCGCAGCAACCCGGCAATCAGCGAGGCGTCCTCGCCGAGTGCGGCCATCTTGGCCAGCGTCGGCGCCGCAAACGCCTGGGCCGGCACGGCAATGAGATCGACCGGCTCGAACAGCAGCCGCACCGCGCCGCGAAACGCCTCGCGCCGCAGCACGATCTTCTGATAATCGGTGCCGGATTGCGCGAGGCCAAGATCCAGCAGCCCCGCGAGCCCGGGGCCATACTCGTCCTTGCGCGAGGGATAGGTCGTCTCATGCGCGACCGCAGCCTCGATGCCGCAAAGCGGAAACCAGTCGTCGATGACGGCTTTGGGATCCGGGAAACTGATCTCGCTGATCTTCGCGCCGAGTTCCTCCGCAGCCCGCAGGCCTTCGTTGAAGGCCTTGGTTGCGGCTTCGTCCGTGCCCTCGCTGGTCCATCGCGGATCGACGCCGATCATGACGCCGCGCAAGTTGCCCGACAGGCCCGCGAGATAATCCGGCACGGGCAACGGCACCGATGTGGTATCCTTGGGGTCCTGGCCTGCGATTACGGCCAGCATGGCACCGCAATCGACCGCGCTGCGCGCCATCGGCCCAATGTGATCCAGCGTTGCCGCGAGTTCGAACGCGCCGTAGCGGCTGACGCGTCCCCAGGTCGGCTTCAGCCCGGTGATACCGTTGGCCGCCGAAGGAAATCTGATCGATCCTCCGGTGTCGGTCCCAAGCGATCCGAAGCAAAGTCCCGCCGAAGTGGCTGAACCTGACCCGCTCGACGACGCGCCAGGCCACAAATCTGCGTTCCACGGATTTTTCGGCGGATCGATCTTGGGATGGTGATCGGCGTAGGCGCCTTCGGTCTGCTGCAGCTTGCCGAGGATGATCGCGCCTGCATCCTTCAGTCGCGCGACGACGGTGGCATCCTCGCTCGGACGATAGTCCCGATGGATGGTCATCCCGTGCGCGGCCGGCGCGCCCTTGACCCAGCACAGGTCCTTGATCGCAATCGGCACGCCGTGCAACGGCCCCTTGACCTTGCCGGCCGCGATTTCCTTTTCGGCAGCGGCTGCCTCCGCAAGCGCGGCTTCGGTCATGACATACGCAAAACTCTTGAGCTTGCCATCCAGCCGCGCGATCCGGTCGAGCATCGCCCTTGTCACTTCGACCGGGGAGAGCTTTTTCGCTTGTATCTGCTGCCCAACCTCAACCAGCCCGAGGTAACAAAGATCTGTCGTCGGCATTGCCATCCGGCCCCCATGTTCGTCGCATCTGACACGCATTCACGGCTGACCGCCGCACACGCGTCCCCGGCTTGGCGACACGGATGCATCGCCAACGTCTCTTGCGGCAAAAGAAAAAAGCCACCCGCCCCTCCCGAACGAGGTGACGAATGGCCCTGATGCCGCGGCTATGAACTATCGCAAGGGCCCTGGATCGAACGGAGCACCGAGAGCAAGGATCGGAACGTCATCGGTCCGATCGAAGCAAGCAAGGTTCGTCAGGAAGCCCTGTGGGAGAAAAGTCTAAGTTCGCGCCCTGCACATTGTCAACGAGACGGGATGCACAAATTTCGCAGGCCTCATGCGCAGCAAATAAGCAAGACTTCCTGCACGGGCATCAGCGATGATAACGTTCTCAAGGCGCCGCTCTCTCGAAAGCCATCAATGACGAAGCCATCGGTTCCAGTCGGAATCATATGCTCGCAGTCCGGGCCTTATCAGGCCATGGGGCAGGAAATACTCAAGAGCGCCCTGATGGCGGTCGACGAGATCAACGACCACGCCGATTTCGATTTTTCGTTCACGCCGCATGTGAGGGATCCCCGTGGCGTCATTGGCGAATATCACACGGTTTGCGACGACCTGATCCGCAATACGGGCGTCGAGCACATTGTCGGCTGCTACACGTCGGCGTCGCGCAAGCAGGTGCTGCCCATCGTCGAGCGCACGGACCGCCTGCTCTGGTACCCCGCGCGCTACGAAGGATTCGAATGTTCCGACAATGTGATCTATGTCGGCGCGTCCCCCAACCATAACGTCCTGCCGCTCGTCCGCTATATGCTAGACAACATATCGCGGCACGTTTTCTGCGTCGGATCCAACTATGTCTGGACCTGGGAGACTAACCGCGTCACGCGCGAACTGGTGACGGCAGCGCAAGGAAGCATTCTCGCCGAACGACTGCTCGAGCTCGGCGAGAGCGCGGTCGACCACATCGTCGACGAGATCGTTCGCCGCAAGCCGCCGGTCGTCTTCAATACACTGGTCGGCAGTTCGAGCTACGATTTCATTCGCGCCTTTCATGCCGCCACCACGGCCGCCGGCCTCGACATTCCGATGCTGAGCTGCAGTCTCTGCGAGCCGGAACTCAAGATCGTCGGTCCCGCATCTGCGGGATGCATCACCTCGTCGGCCTATTTCGAGAGCATCCGCCTGCCCGAGAACCGCGCCTTCGTGCAGCGCTGGAAGGCGCGCTACGGTGAAGGAAGCAGCCCCTCGGTCGACGGCCAATCCGCCTATGTCGCGGTGAACCTGCTGGCGCGTGCGTTGCGGCGGGCCGGTACCTCCAACATTGGCGAGGTACGGCGCGCGGCGGCGGGCTATCGCTACCATTCGCCGCAGGGACCGGTCTGGATCGATGGCGACAACAATCATTGCGTTCTCACGCCGCGCCTCGCCGTCTCCAATGCGCAAGGACAATTTGACCTCTTCTGGGAAGCCGAAGCGCCGGTTAAGCCTGATCCCTATCTGACGCAGCTCGACGTCGCCGCCGGACCTGCACGGGAAACGACAAGAAACGGATCGTCGCCGAGCGCACTTCATTTGCGGGTGGTGAAATGAACAAGCCGTCCTCGTTTTCGCTTCGCGGGCGCCGGGCACTCGTCGCCATCAGGGACGAGCGCGACCTGTCGATCGTCAGGCGCCAGTTCGATCGCCTCGGAATCGAGATATTGACTTGGGAACCCGGTGGCGCTCTCGAATGTCATCCGGACGTGGCGCTGATCGACGATGACTTCCTGCCGCTCGCCTCGCCTGCACATCGGGCTCTGCCCGGACGATGCCCCGTCATCGCCCTGCTGGGAACGGAAACACCAAGCCGGCTAAAGCTGGTGCTGGAACTCGATCCAGCATCTTTTCTGGTCAAACCGTTGCGCTCGGCGGGCATACGCAGCGCTGGTCATGGCGTTCGAACGAACCGAGCGCACCAACGAGCTGAAGCAGCAAGTCGTCAAGCTGGAAGAGCGCCTTCGCTCGCGAAGGGTCGTCCTCGCTGCGGTTCTGAACGTGATGCACTCGCACTCGGTCGCTGAACCCGCAGCCTTTGCGCTGATCCGGCGGGCCGCTATGGAGCAGCGGAAGACGATCGAGCAGATGTCGGCCGAAATCGCGGCAAGCGGAAGCCTACCCCGCGCGACGGGATAGACCGTTACCCTGCCGCGACCCGTGCGTGAATGCGTTCGGACTGCGTCTGGCACGCCGCTGCCTCATGGACCGGTACCGGCGCAAGTCGGACGGCGACGTGCTTGTGATAGGGCGTACCGGCGATGGGGTCGCGGTTGCCGGTCTCGGTGAGCAGGTTGATCCGCGGGCCATTGGTGAGCCGCTCGCCGTCCGGCGCGGGATACGACTGGCCGTAGCCATGCGGCAGCGCGAGCTGGCCGCTCCGCATGGAGTCGTCGACCTTGCAGCGAACGATCAGGCGTCCAACGGCGGATTCAATCGCGATCCAGTCGCCGTCGCTCGCGCCCAGTTCGCCAAGATCGGCGGAGTTGATCAGCAGCGCTCCATCAGGATCGTCGCGGCGCCATGCGGGATCGCGAAAGATCTGGTTGGCGTTGAACATGCGGCGCTGCCCGGCGGCCAGCATGAACGGAAATTCCTCGGGCGCGCCGGCGGCCTCGGGATCGAGGCTTGCGAGCCATTCGAGCATGCCGGGCACCGCGAGCCTTATCTTGCGGTCGGGATGGCTGATCAACGACCAGACATCGCTGTAGTCGTGATGCGTAAACGCCGCGCCCTGCCGCGCGCCGACGATGGCGTCGAACAACGCGTCGCCCAGCGCCTGATCCGGAATGTCGTCCGACGCGCCGATCGCCCGCCGCACCGCTTGCGGCGAACGCCTGGCGCACAGCAGCGCGGCGTTCCACATCGGCGCCGCAGCCGCCGTGCCGTCAGGCAGAGTTTGACCGAGCGTGTGGTACAGCACCAGCGGCGCGACCGCGGCTGCCGAGGGATACTCGGCGATGAAGGCGCGAAACGCCGCGGCGAACTCCACCCGTGAACGCCGGGCCGCTTCCGTCAAAGGCGCCAGCACGTTGTCACCGGGCAAAAAGCCCATCGCCCGCGCAAGCCTTGTGTAGATTTCCGGCTCCGGCAACGTGCCTTCGAGCGGCGGCAACACGCCGGCGCGGACGTGGAAATAGTTGGTCGGGAATTCGAAATTGAACAGCGTGAACTCGGTCTTCTCGTATTGCGAGGAAGCCGGCAGCACATAATGCGCAAGCCGCGCGGTCTCGGTCATGGCGACGTCCACCACGACGCAAAGCTCGAGCGATTGCAGCGCGCGCTCGACGGCCCTGGTGTTCGAGGCGGTGTTGGCCGGATTCGAACTGTCGATCCAGACGCCGCGCAGCCGGTCGGGATGGTCGCCGAGCACGGCATCCGGAAAGATGTTGGGCGACAGCAGTCCGGCAATCACCTCATCGCCGGTCGGGGAAAATTTCTGCCCCGGCGAATTGCCCCAGAGCGGCTGCAGCCAGCTATGCAGCTGGTTGGTGCCCTTGCGGCCAAAACTCCCGGTCAGCATGATCAGGAGCTTTTCGAGGTAGGAGTTGAGCGTCGAATTGACGCCCTGCTGGATGCCGAGTTCGACGCGGACCACCATGGCCGTGGCCGCCGCCATCATGGCGACGCAGCGCTCGATGTCGGCCATCGGGATTTCCGCCGCGGCGGCCCACGCCTCGACCGGGATATTCAGCAAGGCCTGCTTCACTTCGGCGTAGCCAACCGTGTGCGCGTCGATGAAGTCATGGTCGATCGCATCGGACCGGACCAGCGTTGCCAAGATCGCGCCGAGCAGGAACGCATCGGCACCCGGGCGAACCGCGAGATGCAGGTCGGCCAGTTCGGCCGTCTCCGACCGGCGCGGATCGACCACGATCAGCTTGCGCGCGGGATCTTTTCTTATCTGGTTGAGGTGGTCGCGGGCGTTGGGAAAGCCGTGCGCGACCCATGGGTTCGCGCCGATGACGAACAGCAGGTCGCAGTGGTGCACGTCTTCGGCCGTGTGACAGGTCTGGCTGCCGAACATGTGGCCGTTGACCCAGAAATCGCCGGTCTTTTCCTGCGACAGGGCGTTGAAGACATTGCGCGAGCCAAGCGCGCGCAGGAACGCGTTGGCATAGGCGCCGCCGGCGTGGTTGCCCTGGCCGCCGCCGCCATAGAGCGCGAGGCTCCTGCCGCCGTGGCGATCGACGAGCGCGCGCATCCGCTCGGCGATTTCGGCAATCGCGACATCCCACTCGATCGCGTCAAACCCGCCGTCGGCGCGCCGCCGCAGCGGCGTGGTCAGCCTGTCCTTGTGGTGCGCATAGTAAGGTATGCGCGCGGCCTTGTTGCATAGATAGCCTTGCGATTTCGGGCTGGAACGATCGCCGCGGACCTTTTCGACGCGCCCGTCATTGACCAGGACCTCGATGCCGCAATTGACGTAGCAGAGATTGCAGGCCGTCTTGTGCCAGCTACCGGTCATGTCGGCTTCCCCTGTGGACATTGTTGTCGGGACAGCGTCGCGCGCCGGACGCCGTCCGTACGTCGGGGCATATTAGATGATAATCATCATTCAATGCAACAGCATTCGGAATGCGGGCGACCCGATACCGCTAATGCCCACGAAGGCAGGCTTGCGCTTGTCGATGGAGGCCCGCGCCGCCTCGTCTGTCATGCGTGCGGAGCGGACCCTGTTCTCATCTCTTCACCGCAGGGCTCAGGCGACCCTCAACGACGCCTTGCTGTCGCCATCGAGGAATCCGGTGAGCCGGTCCCGGATGATGCGCTCGGCATCGGCCATGATGCGGTCGATCAATTCCTTGACGGTCGGGACGTCGCGGATCAATCCGACCATCATCCCGCAGCTCCAGGCACCTGCATCCATATCGCCGTCGATCATGACCTTGGGATAGACGCCTGCGACCTCTTCATGGATATCGGAGATCTTGAGACTGGCGCCCTTTTCGCGCTCGATCTCCAGCAGGCGGTCGACGCTCTTGTTCTTCAGCACGCGCTCGGTGTTACGCAGCGCCCGCATCACCAGCCGGGTGTCGAGTTCGGAAGCGGCGACCAGCGCCTTCTTGACGTTCTCATGCACCGGCGCCTCCTTGGTGGCGATGAAGCGCGTTCCCATGTTCATGCCGGCCGCACCCAGCGCCAGCGCGGCGACCAGGCTGCGCGCGTCGGCCATGCCGCCCGAGGCCACGAACGGAATTTTCAGCTCCTCCGCCGCGCGCGGCAGCAGGATCATGTTCGGCATGTCGTCCTCGCCGGGATGGCCGCCGCATTCAAAGCCGTCGACGCTGACGGCGTCACAGCCGATCTGTTCCGCTTTCAGCGAATGCCGGACCGACGTGCACTTATGGATCACCTTGATGCCGCCCGCCTTCAGCGCCGGCATGTATTGCTCGGGGCTGCGGCCCGCGGTCTCGACGATCTTGATGCCGCCTTCCCTGATGGCGGCGATGTATTCCGGATAGGGCGGCGCGGTGAAGGACGGCAGGAAGGTCAGGTTCACGCCGAACGGCTTGTCCGTCATGTCGTGGCAGCGCGCGATCTCCCTGGCCAGCAATTCCGGCGTCTTCTGCGTGAGACCGGTGATGATCCCGAGACCTCCGGCATTCGACACCGCGGCCGCGAGTTCGGCGAATCCGACATAGTGCATGCCGCCCTGGATGATCGGATGTTCGATGCCGAACATCTCGGTGATGGCTGTCTTCACATAGGCCTCCCATGTTTTTGCAATGGCCGAGCTTTGCCGGACCGGTAGTTGCGGTCAATGGACGATTTCGGGCAGGTCCGCGCAGCAACCCCTTGCGCGCGCTACCACTTCTCGCCGAACGGGCGGATTTCCAGCTCGAACGTCCAGGCGCTTCTCGGTTGCTGGTAGAGCTGCCAGTAGGATTCCGCGACCGAGGCCGGCGGCATCAGGAGATCGGGATTGTCGAGCGCGCCCGGCCCGAGCGCCTCGAGCCGCCGCTGGCGCACCCATTCGGTATCGACGCCGGAATCGATGATGAGGTGCGCGACATGAATGTTCTTCGGACCCAATTCGCGTGCCATCGCCTGCGCAACGGCCCGCAGGCCGAACTTGGCGCTGGCAAAGGCGGCGTATCCAATGCCGCCGCGCAACGACGCCGTGGCGCCCGTGAAGAAGATATTTCCCTTGCCGCGCGGCAGCATCAGCCGCGCTGCTTCGCGGCCCGCCAGGAAGCCGGAATAGCAGGCCATCTCCCAGACCTTCCGGAACACCCGCTCGGTGGTGTCGAGGATCGGGAAATTGACGTTGGCGCCGATGTTGAAGATGCAAACTTCAAGCGGCGCATGCTTGTCGGCATCGCCGAGGAAAGCGGTGATCTCTTCCTCCTTGCGCGCATCGAGCGAGCGGGCGTGGATCTCGCCGCCGGCCTTCTCGATCTCCTTGACCAGCGGTTCGAGCTTGGCGCCGTTGCGGCGGCCGGCAAACACAGTGAACCCCTCCGAGGCAAATTTCTTTGCGATTTCGCCGCCGATGAAATCACCGGCGCCGATCACGGCCACGGTCGCGTTTCTCTTTTGCAAGGTGCTTCTCCCGGTCGGTTAGGTCTGTCGCTGTTGCATTGGGCCGGCGCTAGCCGGACGGTTCAGGCGCTCTGCAGGGACTCGGCCAGCTTATGCTTGAGGATCTTGCCGGTCGACGTCGCCGGCAAGGCGTCGAGCACGATGATTTCAGACGGCCGCTTGTACGAGGTGAGTTGCGGGCCGACAAAAGCCATCAGATCGGACGGCGTTGTCCGCGATCCCTGCATGAGTTGCACGAAGGCCACGACCTCTTCATTGCCGTCGACGGTACGGCCGACCACGGCCGATTGCACGACATCCCTGTGCGAATTGAGCACGGCCTCGACCTCTGCCGGATAGACGTTGAAACCCGAACGGATGATCATTTCCTTGGTGCGGCCGACGATATAGAGGCAATCGCCGTCAAAGCGCGCGAGGTCGCCGGTATTGAACCAGCCCTCCGGATCGATCGCCTTCGCGGTGAGATCGGGCGCGCGGTAGTAGCCGCGCATCACGTTGCGGCCGCGCACGTGGAGTTCGCCGACATGGCCGTTTGCCACCGGGATACCGTCGATCGTCCTGATCCTTGCCTCGACGCCCGGCAGCACCGTTCCCACGGCCTGGTCGCTGCGCGGCGCATCGAAGCGCACGCCGGATATTCCAGGCGAGCACTCGGTGATGCCATAACCGTTCGAAAGCGGCAGGTCGAACTCCTGCTCGACGCGCGACTTCAAATCCAGATCGAGCGGCGCCCCGGCCACCGCAATCAGCCGCAGCGATCCGCGATCGAGTTGCCTGAGCCCCGCCACTGCCTTGTATTCGAGAAGGCGCTGGTAGGTCGCGGGCACGCCGTTGAGGATGGTGATGCCCTCCTCGGCAATCGCCCTGGCGAGCGCCGCGGGGTCGTACTTGCTGACCAGGCGCACGGTACCGCCGACCATCAGGGTCATGATCAGCAGGGAAATGCCGACGATGTGCGAGATCGGCAGCACGACATAGATCTTGTCGCTCGGCGTCATCCGGCGGAAATGCGCCGTGGTCCTGGCGCTGATGAGCAGGTTTTCGTGGGTGAGCATCACGCCCTTGGGCGTGCCGGTGGTTCCCGAGGTGTAGATCAGCACGGCGACCTGCTTTGCCGGGTCGGTCTCGACGGGCTCTGCCTCGGTGGCCTCGTTCAACGCGCTGACGGCGACCGCCCTCAACGGCCCCACTGGGCCGACCTCGGCGCCGTAGCGCTGCGCATGCGCTTCGGCCTCCTTCGAAACCCCGACGGTCAGAAACATCCGCCGTGCGCCGCTGTGGTCGCGAATGAGGTCGAGTTCGCGCGGCGACAAACGGGGATTGGCGACGATCGCCCATGCATCGATCCGGCTCGCCGCCAGCAGCAGCGCGGCCAACGCGATACAGTTTTCGCTGACGATGATCATGCGGTCGCCGGAGCGGATGTCGAGCGCCTTGAGTGCCGCGGCAGTATCGGTGACCGCGCGATCGAGCTCGCGGTAGGTCCATGAAGCCCCCTCCTCGGTCAGCGCAATGCGATCTGGTGCGCTCGCCACTTGGGGCTCGATGACTTGATGGATGCGACCGGGAATCCCGGCGGCGATCTCGGCGATACTGATCGCTTCCGACTGCTGCGCCACGGCCAACCTCCCAATTTCGCCGCCTTGCCGCGGCTCTTTTCCGATCCAGCGAAATTAAGGTTCTTTTTTAGAACCTGTCAATCGATATTCCTCTCGCCACGCGAACTCAGCAGTGCGTTAAACTAAACAGAAGCAGAGATCCTGACGAATCCCGTTTACAATGACCGGAAAGAACGCTAATCGATAAGTATCAAATAAGAACTTATAGGGAGTCGAACGATGGCGGAGAAGCGCGGCGTAGCAATACTGGTCGGCGCAGGCGATGCCATCGGCGCGGCCGTGGCCCGGCGTTTTGCGAAGGGCGGCTACGCCGTCTGCATCTGCCGGCGCGACGCAGCCAAGTCCCAGGCGCTGATCGATGAACTGAAAGCCGCCGGCCTCGAAGCGTACGCGTTCAGCGTCGATGCCCGCCAGGAGGCGGACGTCCAAAAGCTGTTCGCCGACGTCGAGAAGAACATCGGGCCGATCGAGGTGTGTTTGTTCAACGCCGGATCGAACGTCAACAAGCCGCTGCTCGACACCACCGAAAAGCTGTTCTTCAAGGCTTGGGAACTCGCCTGCTATGGCGGCTTCCTGGTCGGCCGCGAGGCGGCGCGCTACATGCTCGAACGCGCTCGAGGCACCATCTTCTTTACCGGTGCCACAGCCAGCGTCCGCGGTGGCGTCGGTTTCGCCGCATTCTCGTCCGCAAAATTTGGACTTCGCGCGGTGGCGCAGGCGATGGCGCGCGAACTCGGGCCGAAGAATATCCATGTCGTGCATCTCCTGATCGACGCCGGCGTCGACAGCGAGGCGATCCATCAGCGGATGAAAGCAGCCAAGGGTATCGAGGCCAGCGATATCCCGCCTGATAGCCTGACCAAGACGTCGTCGATTGCGGAGGCCTACTGGTTTGCGCATCAGCAAACCCGCGACGGCTGGACCCATGAGCTCGATCTACGTCCCTCCGTCGAGAAATGGTAGGAGGATGCCATGCCTGACCTGACCATATGGGGCGTCGGAACCAGCCGCACGATCCGCCCGCACTGGGCCATGCACGAGCTGGGTCTCTCCTACAAGACGATGCCGATCGGCCCGCGTACCGGGGAAACGAAGACGCCGGAATACACCAAACTCAATCCACGTCAGAAAGTGCCGCTGCTGCAGGACGGCGACTTCTGCATCGGTGAAAGCGCGGCGATCGTCGCTTATCTCTCGCGGATGTATTCGACGCCGGAGCGCACCCTGATCCCCGAGCCGCAGCGCGAATACGCGGCCTGGCTGGAATGGTGCTTCTTCATCGTCACCGAACTCGACTCCACCAGTCTCTATGTCATGCGCCGCCACCGTGCTGATGCGCTAGGCCCGATCTACGGCATCGCACCCGAGGTCGTCGCCCAGGCGGCCGAGTATTTTCGCGCGCAGCTACGGCACGTCGAGGTCGCGCTCGCCGACGGCCGGCAGTTCCTGATGGGCGACAGGTTCACCAGCACCGACATTCTGCTGACGACGTGCCTCGATTGGGCGATCGCCTACGGCGTCGGGATCTGCGACAACGCGCAGCCCTATCTCGCGCGCATCCACGCGCGCGAGGCCTACCAGCTCGCCAAAAAGGCGAACATCCCGCTGGCGCCGATCGTTCCGGTGCAGCAGAAGGCTTGAGTAGACCTAACCCGCAACCCGGATCGATTTTTCGCTGATCATCTTCTCGATCGCGCCGTCGCCGTAACCAAGCTCGCGCAGTACTTCCCGCGTGTGCTCGCCGACGCGGGGGGCCGGGCCGCCGATGACAGCCTTGTTGATCTGGAATTGCGCCGCCGGCTTCGGCTGCCGCACCCGCCCGACCAGCGGCTGATCGAACTCGGCGATGATGTCGCGCGCGACCACCTGTTCGTTATGGATGATCTCGCCGCGGCGCAGGATCGGTGCGCAGGGAACGTCGGCCGCATCGAGCCTTTCCAGCCATTCCGCGGTGGTATGCTGGGCGATGTATTCCGCCATCTTGTGAATGCGGGCGGTGGCGTTGACCGAACGCGCCGAAGGCGTTGCAAATCGGGGATCCTTGGCAAGCTCCGGATCGCCCGACGCCCGGCAAAAGCCCTGCCATTCGGAATCGGAAATGGTGCCGGCCGTGATGTAGCCGTCGCTGGTCTTGAACACGAGGTCCGGACGATCGTTGGGATCGGCCGCCGTCGCCTCGGCGCCGACCACCGTGTACTGCATCATGCCTTCCGGCCAGAGATACGAAATCATCGCATCGAGCATCGCGACATGGATGTGATCGCCCTGCCCGGTCTTCTCGCGTGCGTAGAGCGCCGACGACACCGCCTGCGCGGTGAATACGGCCGTGGTCTTGTCGCAGACGATGGTGCGGATCATCTGCGGCCGGTTGGTCACCGGCTGCGATTGAATGTCGGCAAAGCCCGACAGCCCCTGGATGATCGGGTCATAGACCCGCTTCTTCACGTAAGGTCCGGTATCGCCGACGCCGCTGATCGAGACGTAGATCAGGCGCGGATGCCGCTGGCGCAGTTCGTCGGCGCCGAGACCGAGCCGCTCCATGGTGCCGGGGCGGAAATTCTGCACCAGCACGTCGGCCTGTGCGACCAGTTTTGCGAGGACTTCGCGGCCGGCCGCGCTCTTGACGTCGATCGAGAGCGAACGCTTGCCGCGATTGGACGAGATGAACAGCGCGGAAAACTCACCGCCCTTGTCGATGGTGGCGCGGCTGCGGCGGGTGATATCGCCGCCGATCGGCTCGATCTTGAGCACGTCGGCGCCCTGGTCCGCCAGGAACATGGTCGCGTACGGTCCCGACACCACACCGGTCAGATCGAGGACGCGAACACCGCTGAGTGGGCCGGGCATGACATTCTCCCTTTGTTGCGCTCCGCTTCGGGAGCGACGAGTACTATTCTTGTCTTTCGGCGTAACCTCAGGCGGTCTTCGGCAACGGGCGTGTCTGCTCGACGATCGACTCCTCGACGTCGCGGAGTTGATCCTTGCCGAAGAACATTTCCTTGCCGACGAAGAAGGTCGGCGAACCGAATGCGCCGCGGTTGACCGCGTCCGTGGTCAGGTCGATCAGCCGCTTCTTGACGTTGTCCTGCTGCGCACGCGCCATCAACCGTTCAATGTCGATGCCCGACGCGGTGAACGCGCTGCGGAAGACCTCGACGTCGTCCATCTTCTTCGGCTCTTCCCACATGTGATGGTAGGCAGCGCGGAAATACGGTTCGAACACGCCCCCGAACTGCGCCGCGACCGCGCCCCGCATCAGCATCAGCGTGTTGACGGGGAAAAACGGGTTCTGCCGGAATGTCGTGATGTTGTGGCGGCGAAGGAATCGCTGCGTCTCCAGCGCCTGGTATTCGGGCTTGTTCCTGATCCCGCGCATGGATTCGCCCGGCGACATGTTGCCGGTCGCCTTGAAAATGCCGCCGAGCAGCACCGGAACGTATTCGAACTTGACGCCGGTGCGCCGTTCGATGGCCGGGAGCGCAAGTTCGGCCAGATACGCGTTCGGGCTACCGAAATCGAACTGGAATTCCACTTTCAGAGGACTTGCCATCGGCATCTCCTTGGCGCGCGCGTTGCGTGGCCGGCGATCTCTTCGCGACCGCCGTCAGCCTTGCTTTGGTTAATCACCGTTCTTAACGTTCTAAAAAAGAACTGTCAATTGCTGGCCGTATTGCCTAGGATATTTCGGCAATTTGGCGGGCAGCCGACGGTTGTCTCAACCAAGGTGCCTATTTAGAATGGCTGACATGGCTCGGTTCCCTTTCTCGATTCGAGCGCGTCGGCATGCCGTGAGGAGAGAGCAGGAATGAAGTGGGACGCCCTCGAAGAAGAGCCGTGTTCGCTGGCCCGTACCATCGGGGTGATCGGCGATCGCTGGACCCTTCTGATCCTGCGCGAGTGCTTTCTGCGCACGCGGCGGTTCGAGGGATTTCAGTCGGCGCTCGGCATCACCCGGCATCTGCTTGCCGAACGGCTGAAGAAACTGGTCCGGCAGGGCGTGCTGCGGCGTATTCCGTATCAGGAATCCCCCAAGCGGCACGAATACATCCTCACGCAAAAGGGCCTCGACCTGTACCCGATCATGATGGCGCTGGTGCATTGGGGCGACACCCACATGGTCGACGAGCGCGGCCGGCCGCTGCTGCACGAGCATCGCAAGTGCGGAAAGATCTTCGATCCGGTGATGGTCTGCTCCGAATGCGGCGAACCGCTTCATGCCAAGGAAGTCACGACCCTTCCCGGGCCAGGCGCGCGCCCTGGTCCGCCGAGACGCCCCGCCCCCAAAGCAAAGGCGGGCAAGCAGGCCGCCTGACCCCTTACGCGATCGACCTCGCCACGGCCTGACAGTGGCGGCGAGGCGGATTCGAATCGGATATGGCAGGCATCGAGCGACCTGATCACAGCTTCGAATCTGCCGCACGCTCTCGAGCAATCAGGTTTGCCGCTCCGAACAAGCTGATTCCGCGCGACGTGAGCCAATCCGCGCAGCATTCATCAGAAATTAAGTAGTTGCGGAACACATATCGAACATATAGTGTCCGTTCATGATTTGTTTCGAGGGGTTGTATCTGGCAAAGGGAGCGTGGGACTCCCGCGATGCCGGGCCTGAAATCTCGAAATCGAACGACGCCAACCGGGGGAATGCTCGCGATGCTTACGCGCAAACAGTATGAACTTCTGCGTTTCATCAACGAACGGCTGAAAGAGGCCGGCGTGCCGCCGTCCTTCGATGAAATGAAGGACGCACTTGATCTGCGCTCGAAGTCGGGCATCCATCGCCTCATCACCGCGCTGGAGGAGCGCGGCTTCATCCGACGGCTGCCGAACCGCGCCCGCGCCATCGAAGTCATCAAGCTGCCGGAGCTTGCCGGTGCCGCCAGCGGCAACGGCCGCCGCGGCTTCACGCCGAGTGTCATCGAGGGCAACCTCGGCAAGCGCCCGGTCAGCGCACCTGCCGCTGCCGACGATGGCGAGCGCCCGGTGGCGGTCCCCGTGATGGGCCGCATCGCGGCAGGTACGCCGATCGAGGCGCTGCAGACCCGCAGCCATACCATCAGCGTGCCGCCTGACATGCTCGGCTCCGGCGAGCATTACGCGCTCGAAGTGCGCGGCGATTCCATGGTGGACGCCGGCATTCTCGACGGCGACATGGCGCTGATCCAGCGCAACGAATCCGCCGACACCGGCGACATCGTAGTGGCGCTGATCGACGAGGAAGAAGCCACGCTGAAGCGCTTCCGCCGCCGCGGCGCCTCGATCGCACTCGAGCCCGCCAACGCCGCCTACGAAGTCCGCATCCTGCCGCCGAACCGGGTCCGGATTCAGGGCAAGCTGATCGGGCTGTACCGCAAGTATTGATCCTTACCTCTGGCACGGATCGCCGACGCCAACCCCGGCCTCCGGCCGGGGTTTTTTGTTGCACGCCGGGAACTTTCTGGCGTCATCGTATTTGTGGTACAGGCGCCGTGTGCCGGCCGCACCAATGCTCAGAACCAAGAAAAGGCTCGGCGCCCACGCTCAAGTCCACTCCGATAGAGGCCTGTGCCTCCTGACGACACGGGTCAGCTATCTCGAACGAGGGAGCCATCCGATGTGTGACTATAGCCTTCATGCTGTATCGACGCGTCCCGCCGTGGTCGGAGAGACGCTCGTCACCACGACATTCCGCGGCACATCCACCCGCGGCTTTGCGTCCCCAAAAGACCTCGCGGTTGCGGTCTGCATGCTTCCGGGCACCGAACTCGCATTCGCAGACGACGTCCGCTACGATAATCGCTGGATCTGGACACGGACCACCGACTGGCGGGTCGGCAAGTTCAATCAGATCGACCCCGAACTGCACGATCGTCATCATGACGCGATCGAATTTCCGGACGGAAGCCATGTGCTGGTGACGCAGCTTTGCGAAGGCCAGCGCGCGACCGTACTGCAACTGCCGGTCACCCAGGCCAGCAGCGAACGCGCGACCAGGGCGGCGGGCGCGCCGGCAACCGAATCGACCGTGACGGGTTAGGCTGTCTACACAGGCGATCCGCCGGATCGGGCCGGCGGATCTTGCCAAAATCCCTTTGCGGAATTACGCGACCAAAGGAGGGGCTGGTCGGTGGTCACCAAGGTCACATGGCAAAGGGCCGGGCGCGTCACCGAGCCCGGCCGCTACATGCTCAGGTACGGCTGGCTCACCATCACCGCGGACGATCTGGCGGTCTGGCGGCAATTCCCGGATGCGGCGTTCACGCTGGTCAAGCTGCCATCGGAGCCTGACGCGCCCGAGGAATTTCACCTTGGCGCCTTCGACCTGGCAGCCGGTCCAACCGTCGACGAGCATTGAGGACACCCTATTCTTCCGCCTGCAGATCCGCCTCCGACGGCGTCGCATCGACGGCGCGCGGCCCAGGGATGCGCGGCGAGAGCACCATGGCGTCGGCACCGCCCTCGTCCGCCGCAGCGGGCGACCATGGCCGATCGATCCCGCGGGCCCTGACGGTCTCGACCACAAACCCGTCCCGGCTTCGCCGCAACGCCATCGCGCCCTGCCGCCGCAGCCGCTCGGTATCGATGACGGCGGCCGCGCAGCCCGCGGGCGCCGGCCTTGCGGTCACGATCAGCGCCGTGCGTTCGCAATCGTCGGCCAGCGCCTCGGGCTTGAGCGCGTGGGCGATCACGGCGCCGCCAGCAGCCTGCGTCACGCAGCCATGGCCGTCGCAGGAGACACCTGCGGTGAGCGAGGCGTCAGTGGCGGCTCGCGGATCGGCATCGGCCGCCAACCACTCCCTGAGCAAGAATGCGTCCCTGCCCCCTTCCCTGGCCGCCCTGCCCGCGTGCATCAGATGCAGCCGTCCATCGTGGCCGCGGACGCCGACATTGCGGCCGTCGCCGGAAATCAGGATATCCGGCGGCGGCACCCGCGCCGCCCACACCGCCGCCAGCAGCAACATGGCTGCTCCCGACCAGCGCAGCGGCGTGCGCAACAGCCCGATCAGGATGATGCCGAGGCTCGCCGCGATCAGCGGACCCATGCCAAACGCCGGCACCCGGCCGACCGCGCCGGGCAACGCCGCCACCCATTGGGTCACGGCGATCATCCAGTCGATCCCGATGCCCATGATCGCCCAGAACAGGCCATCGAAGCCGAACGGCATGGCGACCAGCCCGAGCAGGCCGGCCGGCATCACCAGCGCCGACACCACCGGCATCGCCGCGAGATTGGCGATCACGCCATAGGGCGTGACGCGGTGAAAGTGGAAGGCCGCGTAGGGCGTGGTCGCCAGCCCCGCGACCAGCGAGGCCAGCAACAGCATGGTGATCTCGCGGCCGCCCCACAGCGCCACCCGCGCGGTGGCGCCATGGTCCGGTGTTGCGAACAAAGCGGGCATGCCGACCTGCACCAGCGCCACCAGTCCCAGCGTGGCTGCGAACGACATCTGGAAACTCGGATGCACCAGCGCTTCCGGCGCCACCGTCAGAACGATCATGGCCGCGACCGCGAGCGTGCGGAACGTAATCGCGCGGCGGTCCACCATGACTGCGACCAGCACCACGGCCGTCATGAAGAACGATCTCTGCGTCGCCACCTCTGCCCCCGAAAGCAGCAGATAAAACGCCGCCGCAACGAGGGCCGCTGCAGCCGAACATTTCTTGATGGCGTAGCCAGCCGTGAGCGCCGGAAACAGCGCCAGCAGCGCCCGCACCGCAAAGAACACCACGCCGGCGACAACCGCCATGTGATAGCCCGAGATCGACAGCACATGGCCGAGGCCGGAGACGAACATCGCATCGTTGACCGGCGGCGAGATCGCATCGCGCCGCCCGGTCAGCAGCGCGGTGGCGATGGCGCGCCTGTCACCTTCCAGCGTGGTCCGGATCCGCGCATCGATCGCATCGCGCAAGCCCTGCATGAACGCCGCGTAGCGCAGGCGAAGCCCGCCGCCGTCGGGCGGCTCCGTCGTCCTGATCGCGCCCATCACGAAGCCGGAGGCGCCGATGCCGGCGAAGAACATGTCGCGGCCGAAGTCGTAGCTGCCCGGCCGCAACGGCGCGGGCGGCGGCAGCAGTCGGGCCTTCAACGCGACGAAGCTGCCGACCGCTGGCGCCGTGCCTTTCTTTACCGACAGCCGCACGCGCTCGAGCTTGGTCGTTCCGCGCGCGCTTTCCATGGAGACGACCCGGAGCACGAAGCGATCGGTGCGCTCGCGGATATCGCGGGTCTCCACGAAGCCCGTCAGCGATACCGAGAACATCGGCTGCGCCAGTACGGCATGCGCGATCCGCGCCGTCTTCCACGTCGCCACCGCAAATCCCGCTGCGAGGGCGGCGATCATGACCGCGACGGGGAAGAACTTCTGCCGCCGCAGCAGAACCGCAACCGCGCAAAGCCCGATCGCGACCGCGGCAGCGACCGCCAGCACCGGCTCGTGATCGGCGGCAAAATAAAGCGCGATGCCAGACCCAAACGCAATCGGCACCCAGGGCAGTAACCGACCAGCGCCGGCTTCAGCACGCGCCCATTGGCGCAGGGTCTCGATGACGGGCTGCGAGAGCGCCGGCCGCGATGGCGCGAAACCTCCGGCCGGCACCGCAGCGCGCGGCGGCCACGTGCCGGCATAGCCGCGCTTTCGCCCCGCCGTGTCCCCGTGCTCCGCCAACGCCACTAAACCTTACGATACATTACATGTCACTAAGCTACCGTAAGCTGCATTCAGGCCGCTACCGGAACGGATGCAGAAACTTGGAGCGAATACGCACGCTCGCCGAGGTTGCGTACGACTTTTCACGGTGGTAGGCGAATTGCTCGGCGAGAATGCAAGGAAGAGAGCGCGCGTGAGTGTCGATGTTTGGCGTTTGGCTATGGCCGTCAGCCTTGTAGCCAGCGCATCTTTTTCGGCTTGTTCGAGCTGGGCTCAAGCCCCGACATCGGAGCGAGAATGGGTCTGGCTCGTTAGAAGGAAAATCGAGATCGCCAAGGTAATTCCACCCTCGATGTATGAGCGGTATGAGTCCGGCGCGATACGCGTCAAGTTTGCTGTTGATGCATCTGGTCGCCTGGTCAGCAACCGCATTGTCAAGCCGAGTTGCTATGACAATTTGAATGCCGCGGCGCTGGACTCGATCAGGCGTGCCGCACCTTTTTATCCTTATCCGGGTTCAATGCCCGAAAAGCAGAGAGAGTTCTCCATTACGATCATATACTATTCCGGGCCAGCGCCGGCCGGCGCGCAGGTCTCGCAGCCACGCCGGGCCTGTTTGACGAGTTAAGGAGCCGAGCCGCCACGCTGTATGACGGAAAATCGGGTCACCATTCACGCTGTGGTTCGTGTAAGGTATACAGCGTGACGGCTGGGCATCCGGAAGTGTCCTGGCACGCGCCCACTACCAGAGCTGCCTTTGGCAGCCTACGCGAAAAAGGTTCCGGCAAAACGCCGCTCTGAGGTGCGGAACTGTCCGCCGGGGACGCTATTGAATCGGATGCTGACCATCGCCCTTTTTGAGGCAGGGCAATTGGAAGTGGACAGCATGGAAAAGAAGACCCGGCCTGAGCGGGCGCAACATTGATGGAGATTTTTCATGCGCGGCGCCTAGGTCCGATTGGACCCGCCTTTCTCACCGCGCGTCCAAGGGAGCATTTGAACGTGAGGACATTTTTCAAGGTCGTCATCTGGTTCATGGCCGCGATCGTGGGCCTGTTTGTCTGGAACGTCACTCCCGATTTTCGGCCAATCATCGGTTGGGTTCTGGCCGCGGTATTCGTCTGCTACGTGCTGTCCACCATCGTGGAAGCCACCGTCAAGCGGCTCATTGCTGACGAGTTGCTCGAGCTCTTGCGTCAAAGCAATGCCACGGCCAACCGCATCGATGTCCTCGACCGGAAGATCACCGCCATCCTGAGAGATGCGCTCGAGCAGCGACGCGTTCGATGACGTTCGCTGCGAGAATGGTTCAGGCAGCCTCTATTCAAGCGGGCTCTATTCAAGCAGGCTCTATTCAAGCAGCCTCTGTTCAAGCAGCCTTGGAGGCGTCTGCGGCCTCGATCTTCACGTCGAACCAACCGAGATCCCTCAGTTCGCGCGCCTTCTTTTCCGCCGCTTCCTTCGTGTCCCGCTTCAGTACGATACGGCTCGTGCCGTCGCGGGCAAAAATGAAATAGGTCATCTTTCGCCCCCCGTTTTGTCTCCCGCAGGAGAGTGAAAAAGGCCGCAGGCATTCTCGCGCTGCGACCGGCCGGGTCAAAATTCACTGGTTATAAAACGTTCGATCCGCCGCTCCCGGCTCCGAGAATACTGAGCCGAATTTTTCTCGATGTGGAGTCGCAAATAGCGTTCCTGTCGAGGAACACCGCAAGTGTTGCGCGAATGCCCCTCTTTTGTGAGCGAGTTAACAATCTCGTCGAGAGTGCTGACGGAAGAATGAAGCACCGGCATTGCGCCAGTTGCGCGGCAGGCGCTAAGGTGGCGCATGAAGTTTTTTACCATCTACGTTTCACTGGCTCTCGCCCTGTCGGGTTCCGCGGCTGCGGCGGTAGAGCAATGCCGCTTCATCGAAACGCGAGCTGAACGCGAGGCCTGCTATCAGCGGCAGGAGACCGAGCGGTTGGCGCGGCAAAAGGCCAACGAGGCGCGGCAGGCCGTTCCGCTGAAGCCCTACGAGCCCATGACCGAGGAAGACGCCCAGCTCGCCAAGTCGATGCGGGGGATCTGCCGCGGCTGCTAGCGAACTCGTGGCGCCCTACTGCGCGAGCAGCGGCGTCTTCGACGAGACATGGTGGCTGGCGATCTTCCAGTCGCCGTCCTCGCGAACGATCACCCAGGTGATCTTGACCACCAGCGGCTCGGCCCCCTGCTCGACGACAAAGGATGCCGTGCCGGCGACGTTGATCACGTCGTTCGTGACCTGAGCCGTCCTGACATCGCCGAATTGAACCGACGGCGACGACCACCGCGGCAAGCCCTCGAAATAGGCCTTCACGCCGTCATTGCCGCGGTAGAAGCTCGGGTTCGAGCCGAAGAAGAACGCGTTCTTGGAGTAGAGCGACGCGAGCGCCGCCGCATCCAGGCGGGTGAACGCAGCCGCCCACTTGCCCATGATGCCGGCGACGATGTCGTCGGCCGTGTCTCGCCCGGACGCTCCCATCGACCTCACCCCTTCCCGCCGACTTCCTTGGCAAAGGTGTCGCGCAGGCCGATGGTGCGGTTGAACACGGGCTTGCCGGGTGCGGAATCCCGGTCGCGCACGAAGTAGCCCTGCCGCTCGAACTGCATCACCTCGTTCGAATTGTCAGCCGCAACCGACGGCTCGATCCGTGCATCGGTCAGCACCTCGAGCGACTCCGGATTGAGGTCGGCGGCAAAGTCCGCAGCATTCGGGCTCGGATTGGCGAACAGCTGGTTGTAGACGCGGATCTCTGCCGGTACCGAATCCTTTGCGGACAGCCAGTGCATGGTCGCCTTGACCTTGCGGCCGTCGGGCGCGTTGCCGCCCCTGGTGGCGGGATCGTAGGTGCAGCGCAGTTCGACCACTTCGCCCGCGGCATCCTTGATGACGCCGGTGCATTTGACGAAATAGGCGTAGCGCAGCCGCACCTCGTTGCCCGGCGACAACCGGAAGAATTTCTTCGGCGGGGTCTCCATGAAATCGTCGCGCTCGATATAGAGCTCGCGACCAAAAGAAATCTTGCGCGTGCCGGCGGAAGGATCGTCGGGATGGTTGACCGCCTCGAGCTGCTCGGTCTGCCCTTCCGGATAGTTCTCGATCACGACCTTGAGCGGCCGCAGCACCGCCATGCGCCGCTGCGCCGTCTTGTTGAGATGCTCGCGGATGCAGAACTCCAGCATGCCGACATCGACCACGCTGTTGGCCTTGGCCACGCCGATGCGCTTGACGAATTCGCGCACCGCCGCCGGCGGCACGCCGCGCCGCTTCAGTCCGGCAATGGTCGGCATGCGCGGATCGTCCCACCCGGAAACGTGACCGTCGCGCACAAGCTGCGTCAGCACGCGCTTCGACAGCAACGTGTAGGTCAGGTTCAGCCGGGCGAATTCGTACTGGCGCGGCTTCGACGGCACCGGCAGCTTGTCGAGCAGCCACTCGTAAAGCGGCCGGTGATCCTCGAATTCCAGCGTGCATATCGAATGCGTAATGTGTTCGATGGCGTCCGACTGGCCATGGGCGTAGTCGTAGCTCGGATAGATCGACCACTTGGTGCCGGTGCGCGGGTGCTCGGCATGCAGGATGCGATAGAGCACGGGGTCGCGCAGGTTGATGTTGCCGGAGGCCATGTCGATTTTGGCACGCAGCACGCGCGCGCCGTTCGGGAATTCACCGGCCTTCATGCGGCGAAACAGGTCGAGGTTTTCGTCGACGCCGCGGTTGCGGAACGGCGAGTCCTTGCCGGGTTCCGTCAGGGTGCCGCGGCTGACGCGGATCTCTTCCTGCGACTGGTCGTCGACGTAAGCGTGGCCGGCCTTGATCAGGCCTTCTGCCCACTCGTACAGGCGGTCGAAATAGTCGGAGGCATAATAAAGATCGGTTCCCCAGTCGTAGCCAAGCCAGCGCACGTCGGCCTGGATGGAATCGATATATTCCTGCTCTTCCTTGGTCGGGTTGGTGTCGTCGAAGCGCAAATGGCACTTGCCGCCGAATTCCTGCGCGATGCCGAAATTCAGCGCGATCGACTTGGCGTGGCCGATGTGCAGGTAGCCGTTCGGCTCCGGCGGAAATCGGGTCACGACCCGGCTGTGCTTGTTGGAGGAGAGATCGGCCTGAACGATGTCGCGGATGAAATCGCGTCCCGCCTCTGCCGCTACCGGTTCTGTGGTCATTCCAGGTTCCTGTGAGGGATTAACGAACCTTCTGCCAAATTCGCCCCCGTGAGCCAAGCCTACTTTGCCCATGGGGAGGCTTTAGTTATGTATCGTTCCTGATATACACCACCGCCAATTCACCCCTCAGCCTGCCCGGTAAATGACCTCTCCCGTCGTCACACGCTTTGCTCCCTCGCCCACCGGCTTCCTCCATATCGGGGGCGCCCGCACGGCGCTGTTCAACTGGCTCTATACCAAAAAGCACGGCGGCAAGATGCTGCTGCGGATCGAGGACACCGACCGCGAGCGCTCGACCGAGCCCGCCATTGCCGCCATCCTCGACGGCTTGAAGTGGCTGGGGCTCGATTGGGACGGCGACGTCATTTATCAGTTCAGCCGTGCCGCCCGCCATCGCGAGGTCGCCGAGCAACTGCTCGCCAGCGGCAAGGCCTATCGCTGCTATGCCACATCAGAGGAACTGGCCACGATGCGCGAGAAGGCCCGCGCCGAGGGCCGCACGAGGCTGTACGACGGGCTGTGGCGGGAACGCGACCCGGCCGAGGCGCCAACCGGCGTCAAGCCGACCATCCGCCTCAAGGCGCCGCAGACCGGCGAGACCGTAATCGAGGACCAGGTGCAGGGCCGCGTGGTCTGGCAGAACGAGAACCTCGACGATCTCGTGCTGCTCCGGGGCGACGGCAACCCCACCTACATGCTGGCGGTCGTGGTCGACGACCACGACATGGGCGTGACGCACGTGATCCGCGGCGACGATCACCTGATCAATGCCGCGCGCCAGAAGCAGATCTACGACGCGCTCGGATGGGACGTGCCGAACATGTCCCACATCCCCCTGATCCATGGACCGGACGGCGCGAAACTGTCGAAGCGCCACGGCGCGCTCGGCGTCGAAGCCTATCGCGCGATGGGCTATCTGCCGGCGGCGCTGCGCAATTATCTGGTCCGGCTCGGATGGAGCCATGGCGACCAGGAGATTTTCTCGACGCAGGAAATGATCGATGCATTCGATCTGCCGGCGATCGGGCGGTCTGCGGCGCGGTTCGATTTCGCCAAGCTCGAGAACCTCAACGGGCATTACATCCGCCACGCCGACGACGCCGAGTTGGTCAGGATGTTCGAGAGCGTGCTCGACTACGTCCCTGACGGCGCCGACCTCAAGGCGAAACTCAACGACACCACGCGCTCCCAGCTGTTGCGGGCGATGCCGAGCCTGAAGGAGCGCGCCAAGACCCTGATCGAGCTGATCGCCGGCTCCTACTTCATCTTTGCCGACCGCCCGCTCGCGATCGAGCCCAAGGCCGCGGCGCTGCTGACGCCGGAAACCCGCGCGCTGATCGGCCAGCTTCGAGCCGCGCTGGAAACGGTTAACGACTGGCGCGCGGAGACCACCGAAGCCGCCATGCGAAGTTTCGCAGAGCAAAACAACCTGAAACTCGGGGCCGTCGCCCAGCCGCTGCGCGTGGCGCTGACTGGGCGAACGACCTCGCCCGGAATCTTCGATGTTTTGGCGGTGCTGGGACGGGAGGAGTGCCTGGCCCGGCTCGGCGATCAAGCCAGCGGCTAGGGCCCGCATATGCCCAGCCGTCTAGTATTCTGACGTCGCTCCAAACGCGATGCAGCCCCTACCTTCTGCCGTTTCCGGCCGTCTTGCAGTGCACATGGCAATGAGCTACGCATCTGAAGCCGCCTTCTAGACAAGCTGGCCTCCCTAGATTCTGCCTAAAAAATGGCACCAGGGTCAGGCCGGTTTTCGCAACGATTTCATCGGGGACTTCACGATGGACGCAAAATCCAGCAACAAGACTGCAACGCTCACCGTAGGCAACAAGACCTACGATTTCCCGATCCTCAGCGGCACGGTTGGGCCTGATGTCATCGACATCGCCAAGCTCTACGCGCAGGCCGGGATGTTTACCTACGATCCCGGCTTCACTTCGACCGGCAGTTGCCAATCGAAGATCACCTATATCGACGGCGACGCCGGCGTGCTGGAATACCGCGGCTACCCGATCGAGCAGCTCGCCGAAAAGGGCGACTTCCTGGAAACCTGTTATCTGCTGCTGTACGGGGAGCTTCCGACCCCGGCCCAGAAGCAGGATTTCGACAGCCGCGTGATCCGCCACACCATGGTTCACGAGCAGATGGCCCGCTTCTTCCAGGGCTTCCGCCGCGACGCTCATCCGATGGCCATCATGGTCGCCGCCGTCGGCGCACTCGCCGCATTTTATCACGACTCCACCGACATCAACGATCCGAAGCAGCGCATGATCGCTTCGATGCGCATGATCGCAAAGGTGCCGACGCTGGCCGCGATGGCCTACAAATACACCGTCGGCCAGCCCTTCATGTATCCGAAGAACGCGCTTTCGTTCGCGGAAAACTTCCTGCACATGTGCTTCGCGGTGCCCTGCGAGGAATACAAGATCAATCCGGTGCTGGCTGACGCGCTCGACAAGATCTTCATTCTGCACGCCGATCACGAGCAGAACGCCTCGACCTCGACGGTGCGCATCGCCGGTTCTTCCGGCGCCAACCCGTTCGCCTGTATTGCCGCCGGCATCGCCTGCCTCTGGGGCCCCGCGCATGGCGGCGCCAACGAGGCCGCGCTTGCGATGCTCGCCGACATCGGCACCGTCGACAAGATTCCGGAATTCATCGCCAAGGTGAAGGACAAGAACTCGGAAGTCCGCCTGATGGGTTTTGGCCACCGCGTCTACAAGAACTACGATCCGCGCGCCAAGATCATGCAGAAGATGTGTCACGCCGTGCTGGCCGAGACCGGCCATGGCGACGACCCGATGCTGAAGGTGGCGCTGGAACTGGAGAAGATCGCGCTGAGCGACCAGTACTTCATCGACCGCAAGCTCTATCCGAACGTCGACTTCTATTCGGGCATCACGTTGAAGGCGATGGGTTTCCCGACCTCGATGTTCACCGTGCTGTTCGCGGTCGCCCGCACCGTCGGCTGGATCAGCCAGTGGAGCGAGATGATCGAAGACCCGCAGCAGAAGATCGGCCGCCCGCGCCAGCTCTACACCGGCGTCGGCCGCCGCGACTACGTCGCGATGGACAAGCGGAAGTAAGCGGACGCGGTCACAAAGTTCGTCGCCCCGCCCACATCGTCTCCAGCACGATATCCGCCGCGAGAACGCTTGGCGGCTGGTTGCCGGTCGACATGATTGAGTCAATCTTCGCGAACGCCTCGACCTGCTTGCGCCGCAACTCGCTATCGCCGAGCACCTCGCGCAGCGCGGCTGCGAGTTTTTCCGGCGTGCAGTCCTGCTGCAGGAATTCAGGGACGACGTTCTCGCCGATCACGAGGTTGGCCAGGATCACCGAGTTCACCTTGATGGCCCGCCGCAATATCCAGGCTTCCACCGAGCCGGTCCGATAGGCTGTCACCATCGGCACGCCTGCGAGCGCCAGTTCCAGCGTCACGGTGCCGGACTTGGCGAGCGCCGCGTGCGCGATGCGGAATGCGGCCCGCTTCTCCTGCTCGCCGATCACGACCTGGGGCTGGATCGGCCAGCCTTTCACCGCCTCGACGACCCCCTCCTGCAAGTGCGGCATGGTCGGCAGCACCAGTTCGAACGCCACGCCCTCCTGCTGCAGCCGCCCCACCGCCTGGCCGAACACGTCCATGTGGTGGCGGATTTCGCTGCGGCGGCTGCCCGGCAGCACCAGCAACACCGGCGGCTGCCCCGCGCGCCGCGCAGCCTCTTGCGCGTTCGGCCGGAGTGCCGACAATTGCTCGGTCAGGGGATGGCCGACATAGCTGCAGGGCGGACCGCGAAGTCTCTGATAGGCCTCGGGCTCGAACGGCAACAGGGCCAGCACGTGGTCGACATATTTGCGCATCGCCCGCGCGCGGCCGGGCCGCCATGCCCAGACCGTGGGCGATACGTAGTTGACGATCGGAATCGCAGGATCCCTTGCGCGCACGCGCCGAGCGACGCGATGGGTGAAATCGGGACTGTCGATGATGACCAGAATATCCGGCGACACGTCCGCGACCACCGCGGCCGTCTCCTTGATCAACCCCAGGATCTTCGGCAGTTCCCTGACCACAGCCGCAAGCCCGATGATCGAGAGCTCTTCGATCGGAAACAGCGACATCAGCCCTTCGCGGGCCATCGCGCGTCCACCGACGCCTTCGAAATGAACCGCGCCGCCAAGGCGCTGACGCAGCACTTTCATCAGATTGGCGCCGAGGCGATCGCCGGACTCCTCCGTTGCGATCAGAAAGATCTTCCGCTCGGCGGTCGCACGCGGCGGTGTCACGCCGATAGTCCCTGGATGAACAGGCCGGCCTTGTCGGCGGCCTCGATCATGGCCTGCGAGTCCGCCGCGATCGTGCTGCCCGCGATCACCGCGATGCCGGCAAGCCCTGCCGCGGCCACGCCCTCGATCGTCTTCGGGCCCACCGTTGGCAAGTCGAAGCGCAGATCCTGACCGCTCTTCGGCGCCTTCACCAGTACGCCACGGCCGGACCTCGCGCGAATGCGGCCCACCTCGCGCAGCCGCGCCACGCGCGCCAGCAAGCCGTCGGTGCCCTCGATGTCCTCAACCGCGACCACGTGCCCGTCGATGACGACAACGGCCTGGCCGATGTCGAACGGACCAAGTGCGCCGAGCACTTCCCTCCCTTTGGCGATATCGGCCCTTGCGGCCGGATCGGGCGTTGCGCGTGCGATGCTTCCGGCCGGCATCAGGATATCGGGCGCAACATCGCGGATGCCGACCATCCGGAAACCATCGCGTTCGAAGATACGGCCGATGCCCGACAACAGATGATCGTCGCCGCCGCGAAACGCTGCCCAGATCTGGCCGATGACCCGGATCGTTCCCCAGTCAAGCCTGATCTCCGACAGCGCCGGCCGCTGCAGGGTGCCGATGAAGATCACGTCGCGGCAGCCCTCGCTGCGGAGCAGTTTTGTGGCGCGGCCGAGTTGTCCGACCGAGATCCAGTGATGGCGGAAGCGCTCGACCCGAACCGGATCGCAGGCGCCCTTGAGCGCGAACAGGACCGGCGCGATGCCGCGCTGGCTTAGCGAGTCCGCCACCGCAAACGGCATGGCGCCGCCGCCGGCGATGACGCCGACCGGCGAAGCAATCCCGGAAGCCGCTGAGGTCATGGTTGCGGCGACCCCGTCATCAATGCTTGTCGCCGTCGCCGGCCGGAAGGCACAGCGCGCGATGCTTGCCATGGCCGATGAAGCCGAGAATTTCCGCAATCGCGGGATCTTCGCTGGCGAGCGGCTGCACCGCCTCCAGCCGTTCGGCGAAGATGCCGGGGCCATGAAACAGCTTCTGGTAGAACGAGCGCATCTTGGCCAGGCGCTCCTTGGTGAATTTGCGGCGTTTCATGCCGATGATGTTGAGGCCTTCCAGGCTCGCATACTGGCCGTTGACGAGGCCGAACGGAATGACGTCGCCGCGCACGCCGCAGACGCCGCCGACCATTACCTGCGGCCCGATGCGCGTGAATTGATGCACCGCCGACAGCCCGCCGATGAAGACGAAATCGCCGATTTCGCAATGGCCGCCGAGTGTCGCCGAGGTGGCGAAGATAACGTCGTTGCCGACCTGGCAGTCGTGCCCGACGTGGCTGCAGTTCATGAAGTAGCCGCGCGCGCCGACGCGCGTCACGCCGCCGCCGGCGACCGTCCCCGCGTTCATCGTCGACTGCTCGCGGATGGTGCAGCCCGCGCCGATCTCGAGCCGGGTCAGCTCACCCTTGTAGCTCAGCGATTGCGGCGGCGTGCCGAGCGAGACGAAGGGATAGATGACGCAGCCGTCGCCAATTGTCGTTTGAGCCGTGATGTGCACATGCGCGATCAGCTTGCAGTCCGCGCCGATCACAACGTTGGGCCCGATGATGCAATAGGGGCCGATCGTGGTCCCCTCGCCGATCACAGCGCCATCTTCAACCCGCGCGGTTGGATCGATCATGCTCATCAGGGCAACCCGGTATCAGCCAGTCAGGTTTGGCAGGGAATCTATCAGATTTTCAGCTGGTTAGCGCTTGCGCTCGGTACTGTCCAGTGACGTCTGGTTACGTCTTGTTTCAAGCGGGTGGCAGCAGCACGGCGAGCTTTGCCCGAACGCATAGCCTTGCTGTTCGCATCGACAGCTCCGTCGCCGCCAATCTTATCAACTATTGATTGTTTATATTTCTGATACACCTTCAAAATGCCCGTGGCCATTTCTGGTCGCGGGCATGTGGCGATGTCGCGTCTTACCGGCAGGGAGCGGGAAGTACTGGCGCTGATCGGCAAGACAATGAATTGCAGGCGCATCGCCGGCGCGCTGGCGATATCCGAGTTCACCGTGCGCAAGCACCGCGCGAGCATCCTGCGCAAACTGAATCTGAGGACCACGGCCCAGCTGACCGCACATGCGACCGCCTCTGCAGGCACGGAGCAGCCTTCCAGTCCTTTTCCACACTGGCTGACAAACTGCGGCCACGCGAGATCGAGATCGTTCGCCTGGTCGGCAATGGACTGACCAGCAAGGAAATCGCCAGGAAACTGCACATCAGCCCGCTGACGGTGCGCAAGCATCGCGAAAACGCGATGCGCAAGCTTGATGCCCACAGCATGGCCGAGCTGATGCGATACGCCCATGCACTTCGCGCCGCGAGTACGCCATCGGAGCCATAGCGCCGGCACGCCTCCTCAATCCCCCTCAGGTTGTGTCAAGAAGAGCAAAATCCAGTAATTGAAACCGGTGTTTCCGGTCGAGATGGATCATAACCAGCGGCACCGGTCGAAGCAGTGTTCCCCCAAACGCTCAAGGAGGCGCAACATGGCGACCTACAATATTCACGTCCTGAATTCGTCCGGCTTCACGAAAAGCTACGTTCTCTTCATGCAGCCGCCGCAAGTCACCGCCACCGGCGGCCAGCCTGTCGTGTACACCAACGCCTGGGTCACCTTCGACAGCGTTCTGCCCAACGGAATGGATTCCGTCACTTATACCGACTCAACCTTCGCGTATTGGGCGACGGCCACCATGCCGGTGGGGCCGGGCACCACGATGGGCCAGAGTGGGTTCGCCGCCGTCGACACGTCGCAGCAGGATAGCGTGCCCTTTGCCGGCGCGACGCCGGTCGGCTTTGGAACGGTTTCGACGGGCGGCGCGATGAGCGGCTCCTACCGGATCATTGCCGGGAGCGACTTCAATGCGTCCAACGGCTACCTGTTTGGGTTAGCCCGACCTGGAAACGTGCCGGGCGCCCCCTCGCCGGTCGCCACCTTCGTCGCCGAACCGAACGACACGTTCAACGTCACTCCCGTGATCAACTTCTATGTCGCCGACGGCAGCTACACGGCCGGCGCAATCATCGACTACACGCAGGCGACAACCAAGCCCGGCACCATCGACTTCACGGGGCTGTCGCAGACCAATGCCATCGTGACGCAAGGGTCCGACGGGACCTTCACCACAAAATACTACTGAGAACTTCGAGAGCCTGGGCCGCCACGACCATCGTTCGTGGCGGTCCCGGCGGGGCCGTCGGCCGTCATACGGTCCCGCAAACGAAACCGCATCAAGCCGAAACCCAAACACGGGAGGTACATGTGCCCCTTAGCTACACATCCTTTGCGCCGCCAAACGGAAACGTGGCCCCGGCGGTGAACGGCACAAAATTCAATGCACCCTTCAATGTCACCGCAACCTTTTCCAACCCCGGCGGCAGCTGTGCGCCGGGCGAGTACCGTCAATTCGTCAAGGGAACGTTCAAGGTGGACGGCACGACGCTCGATCACGTCCTGTGCGGCCCGGTGAAACTCGCGCCCACCGTGTTCCAGGAGGACGGCTGCCGGCCGACGACCTGCACCGCCTACGGCTATCGCGCCTGTCCGCAGCATCCCTACAATCAGTTTCTGCCGCAGTGGAGCGAGGGCTGCGAGTTCAAGATGTATGACGCGCCCGGTTTCAGCAACATCTCGAAGGGAAAGGCCTATAGTATCGACCTGACATTTGAAGGAAAGCTGATCGATACCGCCGCCGGCGGCAAGGTGCTGGTAGCAAAATTGTGGACGACGTCAGGGAGCGCAAAGACTATGGTGACGCCGCCTCCTGCATCAACGGCCCGCCTCGAGGACGCCGACAGGATCGTCGGTGTCCATCTCACCCACAATTCGGAATCTGGCGCGCCTGAACTGCACGTCGTGATCGCCCGGCCGGCCGGACTGCCACCGCTTGATGCCGGCGCCATCGCCCTCGTCATGGTCGATGCAGCAGGTCACCGCGCCAAGCCACCGCGACCGCCTTCCGTTACGAGATCGGAAACGACGCACGCGCTACGGCAAGCTTAGTCTACACACTCGATCCCCGGGCAATGACACCTGTCAGAGTCGAAATGGCCGTCAACAGCGGTCAGGTGACGATGAAGGTGGAACAACGATAGCGCTTCGTTGAAAGGCAGGGCGCGCGGGCCTGGATGTCATCCATCGGCCCCCGCCCAGCGTCCGGCGGCGGCCATGAGATCAGGCAGCGCCATCGCAAAAACCATCACGTGATCGTGCGGCGGCGCAAGACGATGGCGACTTATACGATCCAGGTATTGAACGCCTCGGGCTTTGCCAAAAGCTATGTCCTGTTCATGCCGCCGCCGCTCGTCACCGGTCCCGGCGGCAATATGGTCGTCTACACCAACGCATGGGTTACCTTCGACAGCATTCTGCCAAATGGTATCGACAGCGTGACCTACACTGATTTGACGTTCGCCTATTGGGCGACATCGGTCATGCCCGTCGCCTTCGGCGCGACGATGGGACGAAGCGGGTTTGCCGCCGTCGACGTCACGAAGCGCGATAGCGTGCCCTTCATCGGCACCGTGCCGACCGGCTTCGGAAAGGTCACGTCGGGCGGCGCCCTCGCAGGGGCTTACCGCATCGTCGCGTCGGGCGATTTCAACGCCTCCAACGGCTATATGTTCGGGAATGGCGCTGACCGGGAACGTGCCGAGCGTCCCCTCTCCAGTCGCCACCTTTACTGCCGAACCAAACGACACGTTTAACGTCGTACCGACGACCACGAAGTGCTACGTCAGCGACGGGGCTGTAACGCGCAGCCAGATCATCGACTATGCGAAGGCGTCGACCAAGGCGGGCATCGTTGATTTTGCCGGCAGGGCGCAGACCAGCGCCATCGTGACGCAAGGCACGAACGGCCTCTTCACCACCCAATACTATTGAGGATCGTAGCGCCGGCAAGGTGACACCATCAGCCGGCAAAACTGAAAACCCGATCAGTCCGTCAGCATCGCGCCGACATCGGCTTCCGCCACGACCGTGCCATTCACCTTGGCGTCGCCGTGAAACCACCACATCGCTTTGCGGCGGCCGATCGAGCGCATGTGGTACTCGATGGTATCGCCGGGCATCACCGGCTTGCGGAACTTGCACTTGTCGATGGTCAGGAAATAAACCGCGCGCGGCTTCTCCGTTCCCTCGACCGACTTGATGCCGATGACGCCGGCGGTCTGCGCCATGGCTTCGATCATCATCACGCCGGGGTAGACCGGGCGCTCGGGGAAATGACCGAGAAACGGCGGCTCGTTGACAGTGACGTTCTTGATGCCGATGCCGCTGTAGTCGGTCCGGATCTTGATGACCCGGTCGATCAGCAGCATCGGGTAGCGGTGCGGGAGCGTCTTGAGGATCTCGTTGATATCCACCAGCTCAAACCTGACCGATGCCTCCTCCATCACTCCCGTCCCTCGTCTTTCGAGCCGGCTGCGCCGCCTTGCGCCAAGCGCTCCACTGCAAGAACCTCCCGGAACCATTGCCTCGTCGGCCGGGCCAGGTGACCGCCCCAGCGTTCGCCGGCAGGAATGTCGTCCTTCACCGCACTCATGGCCGCGATCTGCGCCCCATCGCCGATCTTGATGTGATTGTTAAGCCCCGCTTTGGCGCCGATCGCCACGTTGTCACCGATCGTCAGGCTGCCGGCGAGCCCGATCTGGGCCGCGAGCAGGCAGTGCCTGCCAATGGTCACATTGTGGCCCACCTGGACCTGATTGTCGATTTTGGTGCCCTCGCCAATCACGGTATCGCGGAGGCTGCCGCGGTCGATCGTGGTGCCGGCGCCGACCTCGACGTCGTTCTGGATCAGGACACGGCCAGTCTGCGGCACCTTCACATGGCCCTCGGGGCCGAAGAAAATGAAGCCGTAGCCGTCCTGGCCGATGCTGCACCCCGGATGGATCAGGACGTTGTTGCCGATCAGCGCACACTGGATTGCGGTGCGCGCGCCGACATTGCAGTCCCTGCCGATCTTGACGTCAGCGCCGATCACCGCACCCGCACCGATCACTGTGCCGGCGCCGATCTCGACCCGGGGGCCGATCACCACCAGCGGATCGACGATCACGCCGTCTTCCAGATGGGCCGACGAATCGATGATCGCCGACGGCGCGATGCCGTCATTGTCGAACCAGGATTGCGGACGGAGCGCGTCGGCATGCCACTCGCGCGCCAGCCTGACGAAGGCCCGGAACGGCTGGCTGGCACGCAGCACCGCGACATGAGGCGGCACCCGCGCTTCGAAACGTGCGCTGACCAGGCAGGCCCCCGCCTTCGTCACCTTGAGCTGATCGGCGTATTTGAGATTGTCGAAAAACGTCAAGTGCATCGGACCGGCTTCGTCGAGCGAAGCCAGCCCCCTGATGACCCGGTCGCCCTGCGCAGGGTCAACCAATGCCGCCCCCGCCAGCGTGGCGATTTCAGCCAGCGTCGACGAAAGAGGTTGTTTGAAGAAGATCGGCTGCGCCATTCCACCCGTCGCAGTACGGCCGGCATCTACACCAGAGCGCCGGCCCCGAACCACCGGAGCCGATCGCCCTTTTCCCGACACGCTTCCAGATGCGAACCGATTGATCGGTTCAGCTGAAAACACTCGCCCTAGAACGTCGTGCCGCCGCCAAACCTGAATTCCTGCGTGCGGTCGTACTGACCCTTGGTGAGCGGAATCGCATAGTCAAAGCGCAGCGGACCGAACGGCGAGGCCCAGATCAGGCCGACACCAACCGAGGTACGAACCACATTACCGCTATCATACTGCAATCCCAAGCAGTTTCCGGGGGCGGCCCCTCCGGTCGCCGTCGCCTGCGTCGGTGGCGTGCATCCAGGTACATTGACTTCGCCCGTCTGTGCCCAAGCCGTCGGCCCCTTGTAGTCAAACAGACCGCCAGCGTCGGCATAGACCGACCCCTTGAGCCCGGTTTCCTTCGGCAGGAACCAGAACGGCATCTGCAACTCAATCGAAGCGCCCCAGTACTTGGTGCCGCCGAGTGCGTCACGCGTACCAAAGGGATTGAGATCGCGCGGACCGATGCCATTCGGCGCAAAACCGCGGACAAGGTTCGGGCCCATCTGGAAATGATCCAGCATGCGCAATTCGCTGCCGCCGAACTGATTGAGCATGCCTCCCTGGAGGCGTATCAGGCTGACGATATCGGAGACCAGCGGTGTGTAGTACTTCGCATCGACCGCGGTCTTGATGTACTTCACGTCGCCGCCAACGCCGGCAAAGTCCTGCTTCCAGTCGACCAGCAAACCTTCGGTCGGGTTCTTGTTGTTGTCCAGCGTATTGTAGTTCAGCGAGTAGCCTACCGACGAGGTCAGTACCTTGCCACTCTGCAGTTCCTTGCGGACAGGCAGCGAAGCTTCGCCGTCGCTGTAGCACCACAAGCCTTGGCCGGAAGTATCGGTAGCGGTTTGCCCACCCGACGTAATCGATCCGCCGGCGGGAGCGCCGACCAGATTCGCATACGCCGGCGATGGATTGAACGCGAGCAAAGAGTTCGAGGAGTTGTTGTTGCAGTTCGCCAACGCGCTCGGCAGCGATATCTCCTGCTGATAGATCGAATAGCGCAGTTGCAGCGAGAGATCTTCCCGCAAGCTGAAGCCAAGCCGCGGGCTGAAGCCCATCGTCTTGGTGCCGTAGGAAATATAGCTATTGGCCAACTGCTCACGCTGGAACAGGTCGAGCCCGAGCGCAACGCGGTAGTCCAGCAAGTAAGGCTCCACGAACGACAGCGAATAGCCGCGCGCGTACTGACCGTAGGTCACCGAAGCCTTTGCGTACAGGCCGCGACCGAGGAAGTTACGTTCGGAGATGCTGACTTCGGCGAGCGCACCATCCGTCGTCGAGTAGCCGCCCGACACCGAGAAGTCGCCGGTCGATTTTTCTTCCAGATCGACGATAAGGATCACGCGATCACTCGATGAACCCGGCTCGGTCAGGATCTTCACGCTCTTGAAGAAGTCGAGGTTCTTCAGCCGGCGCTCGGCACGATCGACCAGCGCGCGGTTGTAGGCATCGCCTTCGGAGAGATCGAATTCGCGCCGAATCACGTAGTCGCGGGTGCGGGTGTTGCCACGGACGTTGATGCGTTCGATATAGGTTCGCGGGCCTTCATCGACAGAGAAGACGATCGAGACGGTGTGCTGCTCGAAATTGCGGTCGCCGCGCGGACGCACGATCGCGAAGGCGTAGCCGCGGCGCGAAGCCTCGATCTGCATTTCCTCGACGGACTTCTCCAGCGCCTCGGCATTATACAGCGAGCCCACGTTGACGCGCGAGAAGCTGCGCAGCGACCTGGCATCAAGCGTACTGATAGAAGTCTGGAAATCGACGGACGCGACCCGGTACTGCTGGCCTTCCTCGATCTTGAAGGTGACCATGAAGCCCTTTTTGTCGGGATCATACTCCGTCAGCGCGGCCACGACCTGAACATCGGCAAAGCCGTTCTTGAGGTAGAAGCGGCGAATCAAATCGCGGTCAGCCTCGACCCGGTCGGGATCGTAGACGTCGTTTCCGCCCAGGAAGCTCAGCAGGTTGGATTCGCGGGTCTTGATGACGTCCTTCAGCCGATAGGAGGAATAGGCGACGTTGCCGACGAACTCGATCGACCTAACGCCAGTTTTGCTGCCCTCGGCGATCGTGAAGATCAAATCGACGCGGTTGTTCGGCTGCTCGATGATTTCGGGCGTCACGCGAATGTCATAGCGACCCGAGCGCCGGTAGATTTCGGCGATACGCTGGGCATCCGACTGAACCATCGGGCGGGAAAGTGTGCCGCGCGGCTTGGACTGGATTTCAGCCGTGAGCTGCTCGTCCTTGACCTTCTTGTTGCCCTCGAAGGCGATGCGGCCGATGACGGGATTTTCCACCACGACGACGACCAGCCGGCCGCCGACCTGATTGATTCGCACATCCTGGAACAGGCCGGTTTCGATCAGCGCTTTCAGGCCATCGTCGATCTGGGCCTGCCCAAGGCGGCCGCCGGGGCCCGGCTTGAAATAGGAGCGAATGGTCTCGACCTCGACGCGCCGGTTCCCCTCAACGGCGATCGACGCAACGGTCTGGGCCGCAGCCGGCGCAGAAACCAACGCGCCCACCACCGTGGCCCCAAACGGCGCCGCCGTCATGATCAGAGCGGCCAGCAGACCCCCCCGCACTCGCATTCCAAACATCATGCGCAACGCGCCCTCGTCCTTCCAATGCCGGCCGCACCCCCACGAACCGGCAGAATCCCACTGTTGCCCTGCTTGTAGCGAATTAAAACGGGGCGGCAAACCAGACATCGCCCTGCATTTCCAATTTCATTCCAAGACGTTGCCTATCGGCAACGTCACAAAAAAGCCGCGTCACGATGCCGCCAGATGCAGGATGTCATTGTAGGTTGCAAACACCATCAACATCAGGACCAAACCGAGCCCGATTCGGAACCCCATCTCCTGGGCCCGTTCAGACAGCGGACGGCCCCGGACGGCTTCCACCGCATAGAACAAAAGGTGACCACCATCGAGCAGCGGAACCGGAAACAGGTTCAACAGCCCGATCGAGATCGACAGCACCGCAGCCAGATGCACCAGGGCTGCCAGGCCGATGGTCGCGACCTGCCCCGATATCTGGGCGATTCTGATCGGACCGCCGACCTGGTCGGCGGCTTCGCGGCCGGTGAATACCCCGCCTATGTAGGCGAGCGTACGGTCCACCACGAACCAGGTCTCCTTCACGCCCAGCCAAAGCGCGCTGGCGGGATCGACCCGCTCGGTCACGACATCGCCGGGCGCGGTGGCCCGGGTAATGCCGAGCACGCCCAGACGATGGACGTTTCCGAACGAATCCTTCACTTCGCGAAGTTCCGGGGTACCTTTGAGCTGCAGCGTGGAATCGCCGCGCTTGATCGTGAAGTTCAGGGTGTCCCCGGCGCGAACGCCGACGACGCGCTGCATGTCGGAGAAGCTGCCGATGGTCTTGCCGTCGATCGCGGTCACGACGTCGCCGACCTGGAAACCCGCCTTTGAGGCGGCGCTGTTGGCTTCGATCTTGTCGACCCGCGCCGTCGTGCTGGGTTTGCCGAAGAAGGTGAACAGGCAGGTGAAGATCACGATCGCCAAGATGAAATTCGCGATCGGACCGGCGGCAACGATTGCTGCGCGCGCACCGACCTTCTTGTGGTGGAAACTGCCCGCCCGCTCCTCCGCGGTCATGCTGGCAAGCGTCTCGGACGAGGCCGGGGTCGAGGCCTCCGACTCGTCGCCAAAGAACTTCACATAGCCGCCGAGCGGAATCGCGGAGATCTTCCAGCGGGTGCCGTGGCGGTCGTTGAAGCCCGCAAGTTCCGGCCCGAAGCCGAGCGAGAACGTCAGCACCTTCACACCATTCCATCGGGCGACCAGGAAGTGGCCGAGCTCATGGAAGAACACGACGATGGTCAGGACAAACAGGAAGGGGATGATGTAGCCGATGAGCCCGTTGCCCAACGTATTGAAACTATGCAGGAAAAAATCAGTCATCAGATTCCCCTCGACAAGAGCCAGCGGCTCCGTCCCACGCCCCTAGGATGCCTTCAAGGCAATTTGAGGCAATAGGGAGGCCGCTCTATTTCGCGCGTTATGGTCAACCGCAATCGCGTCGTCGGCTGAGCTTAGCGGCGCCAGGTTCCCGGCGCGAATCCAGTCGTTGATGGTCGCTTCGACGAGGCGCGCGATGGCACCGAACTTGATCTGGCCGGCGATGAAGGCAGCCACGGCCACCTCGTTTGCGGCATTATATACCGTAGTTGCGCCGCGTCCTGTTCTTAAGGATTCGTAAGCGAGCCGCAGTCCCGGGAACCGCTCGAAGTCCGGTGCCTCGAAGGTGAGCTGCCCGATCTTGGCCAGGTCCAGCCTGGCCGACGGTCCGACGATTCGGTCGGGCCACCCGAGGCAATGCGCGATCGGAATGCGCATGTCGGGGGCGCCGAGCTGCGCCACCACGGAGCGGTCGGAGAATTCAACCATGCCGTGAATGATCGACTGCGGATGCACGAGGACGTCGATTTCGTCGGGCGTCAGCGCGAACAGGTAAGACGCTTCAATGACTTCGAGCCCCTTGTTCATCATCGAGGCCGAATCGATCGTGATCTTCTGGCCCATGCTCCAGTTCGGATGCTTCAACGCCTGCGCCAGCGTTGCCTGCTCGATGTCACCGGCCGCCCAGGTGCGGAACGGGCCGCCGGAAGCGGTGATGATCACGCGCACCAGTTCCTCGCGATTCCCTGAGGAAAGCGCCTGAAACAGCGCGTTGTGCTCGGAATCGGCCGGCAGGATGCAGGCATTCGCCTTCGCCGCGCGCTGCATGAAGAAATCGCCTGCGCAAACCAGGCATTCCTTGTTGGCCAAGGCTACCGCTGCGCCGCGGTCGACGGCCGCTAGTGCCGGCTTCAGCCCGGCAGCGCCGCTCACCGCCGCCATCACCCAATCGGCGGGACGCGCGGCCGCCTCGATAACCGCACTTTCGCCGGCGCCGCATTCGGTGCGCGTGCCCGCGAGCGCGGCCTTCAGCTCGCCGAGTTTGGCCGGGTCAGCAATCGCCGCGAATCTGGCGCCGAATTCCTTCGCTAGTTTCGCCAGCGCTTCGACGTTGGAATTCGCGCTCAGCGCCTCGACCTGATAGCGGTCGCGGGCGCCGCGCAGCAGATCCATGGTGCTGTCGCCGATGGAACCGGTGGCGCCCAGCACCGTCACGGTGCGGGCATCAGCCAGCGGAGCCTTGTTATTACGCAATGGAACTGCGCTCATAATTTCACCAAACCATAAGACCGCGGCCGACGCCATCGGCGCCGCCCCGCAGGAACCCGAAAAGTGCCGCCACAACGACGGCTGCGACAAAACCATCCAGGCGATCCATTAGCCCGCCATGGCCGGGAATGATGTGACTTGAGTCCTTTACGCCAAAACGCCGCTTCACGGCGGATTCGAACAGGTCGCCGAGCTGCGAAACGACCGAGAGGATCGCGCCAAGCACCAACAGAGGCCCGGTGTTGCCCAGACCTAGTGCGGCAAACACAATGGCCACCGCCAGACTGGCGGCGAATCCGCCGGCAGCCCCCGCCCAGGTCTTTTTCGGACTGACCTTTGGCCAGAGTTTCGGCCCGCCGATGCCGCGGCCGGCGAAGTAGCCGCCGCTATCGGTCACCCAGACGATCAGCAGCACGAACATCAGCGCCGCGAACCCCTTCACGGGATCGAGCCGCACCAGAACGGAAGCGATTTCCGCTGCCGCGGCATAGAGAAATCCCGCGGCAACCCAGTTCCGTCGTTCCGGCGCCATCGAAACAGCGACGACGAGGCCAATGGCGAGCACGATCAGTGCGGCATCGATACGGCCGATCGCGAAGCAGAGCCCGGCGACCGCAAGCGCCACCCCGCCCGGCACGCTCACGCGCGTCGCACCGGCCAGGCCCACGACCGCCAGCCACTCCAGGAACAGACCGATCGCCGCCAGAGTCACCAGCGCGGTCCACAGCCAGCCGCCGGCATAAGCGATCGCAACCGCCAGCGGAATCAGCACCGCGGCCACGACGACGCGCATCAGGAGATTGCGCGAAGCGGATTCGCCAGGCGAAGCGGATTCGCTCGCTGCCGCCCGCGCGGCCTCGCGCTCGGTCACGATCCGGTTTTCGCGGCCAGACCGCCGAAGCGGCGCTCACGTCTGGCGTATTCGGCAATCGCGCTTTCCAGCGCGGCCTTGTCGAAATCCGGCCAGTGGATCGGCACGAATACAAGCTCGCTGTAGGCGGCCTGCCACATCAGGAAATTCGACAGCCGCTGCTCGCCGCTGGTGCGGATGATGAGGTCGGGATCGGGAATGTCGGGCGCATCGAGATACTGACCGAGCGTATCGGCATCGATCGATGCCGGATCGCGCTTGCCCTCGGCCACTTCGCGCGCCAGCCGCTGGGCCGCGCCCGCGATTTCCTGGCGCGATCCGTAATTGAACGCGACCACGAGATGGAGCCTGGTGTTGGCCCTGGTCAGTTCCTCGGCCTCGCTCAGCAGTGCGCAGATATCCGGCTCCAGCCCCGTCCGCTCGCCGATTACGCGCACGCGGACGCCGTCGCGATGCAGCGTCGCCAGGTCGTTGCGGATGAAGCGGCGTAGCAAACCGAACAAATCGCCGATTTCGGTCGCCGGCCGCGACCAGTTCTCCGAGCTGAAGGAGAAGATCGTCAGATACTGAATGCCGAGTTCATGGGCGGCCTGAACGACGCGGCGCAGCGCATCGACGCCACGACGATGGCCCTCGGCGCGCGGCAGGCCGCGCGCCGCCGCCCAGCGCCCGTTTCCGTCCATGATGATCGCGACATGCAACGGGCCGGTTCGATCCGGTCCTTCCGTGGCTGGCGCAGCGGCATTCGACATCATCTAAAATTCCAGGACCATCCCGAAGTGGCGATCGCACGGTTCGATCGCAAGCGATCAAACCGTGAGGATTTCCTTTTCCTTCGCCGCAAGCAACTGATCGATTTCGGCAATCATCCCGTCGGTCGCCTTCTGCACGTCATTGGCAAGGCGCTCCTGGTCGTCTTCGGAAATCTCGTGATTCTTCTCGAGCTTCTTGACGATATCGAGCCCATCGCGGCGGACATGACGAACCGCGACCTTGGCGGCTTCGGCATATTTGTGCGCGACCTTCACCAGCTCCTTGCGACGCTCCTCGTTGAGCTCGGGAATGCGCAGGCGCAGCACCTGCCCTTCGGTCGCCGGCGACAGCCCGAGATTGGAATCGACGATCGCCTTTTCCACGGCCTTGACCATGGACTTGTCCCACACCTGCACCGAAAGCAGCCGCGGCTCGGGCACGCTGACGGTGGCGAGCTGGTTGAGCGGCATGTGCGAGCCATAAGCCTCGACCTGCACCGGCTCGAGCATCGAGGCCGCCGCGCGACCGGTGCGCAGGCCGCCCAGTTCGTGCTTGAGCGACTGCGTCGCTCCCTGCATGCGGCGCTTCAATTCGTTGATGTCAAAACCAGGCGTGGGCATAACGCTCTCCCCTCCTCAGAAACCAGCCGCCGGCGTCGTGGGACCTGCGGTTCGAAACAGCACCGGCGTGTCAGCCGGCTACGACCGTGCCGTGGCCGTTCCCGCGCAGGATCGCGCCGATCGAACCCGGCTCGGCGATCGAGAATACGATGATAGGCAGCGACGTCTCGCGGGCAAGGGCGAATGCGGTTGCATCCATCACCTTGTAGCCACCCTGAATCGCCTGCGAATGCGTCAACCGGTCGAAACGCTTGGCTGACGGGTCCTTCTTGGGATCGGCGTTATAGACGCCATCGACATTGGTTGCCTTGAGCACCGCCTGCGCGCCGATTTCGGCCGCGCGCAGAACCGCCGTGGTGTCGGTGGTGAAGAACGGATTGCCGGTTCCACCGCCTAGCAGGACTATGCGCCCTTCGGACAGATATTTGTGCGCTGCACTGCGCGTGAACAGCTCGGAAATCTCGGGCATCACGAACGCCGACAGCGTCCGCGCCGGCGTACCCTTGCGCTCGATGGCAGCCTCCAGCGCGAGGCAGTTCATCATGGTGGCGAGCATGCCCATGGTATCGCCGGTCGGGCGCGAGACGCCACGCGACGAGACCTCCACGCCGCGAACGATGTTGCCGCCGCCGATCACGACGGCCACCTCGATGCCGAGTTTCTGGGCCGCGATCAGTTCGCCCGCGATACGGTCAATGGTGGGCTGGTCGATACCGAAGGACTGGCTGCCGGCGAGGTACTCGCCCGAGAGCTTGATCACGACGCGACGATAGACCGGCTCAGCCATTGCTTATCGCTTCCTTATCCCGCGTGTGACTTCCGGCGCCAAAGCGCCGGAAGCTCGTTACCGCAGCGGTTACTTCTTGCCGCTGGCCGCCGCGACTTCGGCTGCGAAATCGGATTCCTGCTTCTCGATTCCCTCGCCGAGAGCATAGCGCACAAATCCGGCAATCTTCACGGGACCGCCGACCTTGCCCTCAGCTTCCTTCACCGCCTGCGCGACCGACTTGCCGGTGTCGTGGATGAACGCCTGTTCCAGCAGGCAGACTTCCTTGTAGTAGGTCTTCAGGCCGGACTCGACGATCTTTTCGATCACGTTGTCGGGCTTGCCCTGCTGGCGGTACTTGTCGGCCAGAACGTCCTTTTCACGCTTGACGATTTCCGGGTCGAGGCCGGACGGATCCAGCGCCTGCGGATTGCTCGCGGCCACGTGCATGGCAAGCTGACGGCCGAGCTGCGCGAGTTCGTCGGTCTTGCCGGTGGATTCCAGCGCGACGAGCACGCCCATCTTGCCGGCGCCGTCGATCACCGCGCCGTGGATATAGCTCGACACCACGCCCTGGCCCACCTCGAGCGCAGCCGCGCGCCGCAGCGACATGTTCTCGCCGATGGTGGCGATTGCGTCCGAGATCGCAGTCTCGACCGTGACGTCGCCAACCTTGGCCGCCTTGATCTTCTCGACGTCCGCGCTGTTGTGCAGCGCGACCTGGGCGATCATCTTGACGAGGCCCTGGAACTGTTCGTTGCGCGCGACGAAATCGGTCTCCGAGTTGACCTCGACCACGACGCCCTTGGTGCCCGATGTCACGGCGCCGATCAGGCCCTCCGCCGCGACGCGGCCGGCCTTCTTCGCAGCCTTCGACAGGCCCTTCTTGCGCAGCCAGTCCTGGGCAGCGGTCATGTCGCCCGAGGTTTCGGTAAGCGCCGCCTTGCAGTCCATCATGCCCGCGCCGGTCGACTCGCGCAGTTCCTTGACCATCGCCGCCGAAATCGTTGCCATCGTCGAATATCCTTCTCGCCTGCTAGCCGCGAGCACGGCGCGCGCCTTGCGCCATGCCGCCATCAGCTTCAGGGAATGCCGAAATCTGAGGAAAGAGCCGGTGGCCGGAGGCCGGCCACCTGGCGTTACATCTAATTTATTCCGCTTCCGCGGTCAGCGCCTTGGCCTGGGCGACCCAGCCATCGGCGCGGCTTGGAAGTCCGACCTCTTCACCGATCTTGTGCGCGGTGTCGTGATCGAGTTCGGCGAGCTGCCAGTAGTGGAAGATGCCGAGGTCGTTGAACTTCTTCTCGATCGCACCCGACACGCCGGTGAGCTTCTTGAGGTTGTCGGCGGTGCCGCGCGGACCGGCCAGACCCTGGAAGCCGGTCGGCTGCGCTGCCGCCGGAATTTCCTCGCGGGCCGGTTGAGCGGAGGCGCCGATATCGATGCCGTGGTCACCCTGCGCGCGCGAGATGCCGTCGATGGCGGCGCGGGCAATCAGGTCGCAATACAGCGAAATGGCGCGGCCGGCGTCGTCATTGCCCGGCACCACGAAGGTGATGCCCTTGGGGTCGGAGTTGGTATCGACAATCGCGGCAACGGGAATGTTGAGCCGCTGCGCTTCCTGGATCGCGATGTCTTCCTTGTTGGTATCGATCACGAAGATCATGTCGGGAAGCCCGCCCATGTCCTTGATGCCGCCCAGCGAACGATCGAGCTTGTCGCGCTCGCGCTGCAGCGTCAGCCGCTCCTTCTTGGTGTAGGAGTTGGCTTCGCCCGACGAGAGCACCTCGTCGAGATGACGCAGGCGCTTGATCGAGCCCGAGATCGTCTTCCAGTTGGTCAGCGTGCCGCCGAGCCAGCGCGAATTGACGAAATACTGCGCCGACCGCTTCGCGGCCTCGGCAACGCCGTCCTGCGCCTGGCGCTTGGTGCCGACGAACAGGATGCGGCCGCCCTTGGCGACAGTATCGGACACCGCCTGCAGCGCGCGATGGAGCATCGGCACGGTCTGGGCGAGATCGATGATGTGGATGTTGTTGCGCGCACCGAAAATGTAATCCGCCATTTTCGGATTCCAGCGGTGCGACTGGTGGCCAAAGTGCACGCCAGCTTCAAGCAACTGACGCATAGAAAAATCGGGTAGCGACATCGTGTTGATTCTCCGGTTGGTTCCTCCGGAAACGTGTGAGCAGACGAGCCTTATGGCCCGGCTGCCACCGGACGGCCTTGTGAGCCATGTTTCCGTGTGAGATGGCGCGGTGTATAGCCGGATTCCAGCCAGAAGCAAGGAAATAAGGCCGGTTTTCCGGGCCTTGCGGCCGGGCTATTTAGGCCCGGACCGGCCACACTCCTGTCCCCTCTCCGGAGGAAACGATCAGCATCTCGCGCCGGGCGGGCATCCACCCCTGCCTGGCGGAGCAGGCGGCGCTGCCGGACGCGGTGGCGGAGGCGCCGCCATCCGCGGTGCGGCCGGTGGCGGAGCAGCCATCCTCGGCGGTGGCGGCGGCGGTGCTGCCATCCGTGGTGGTGGCGGCGGGGGAGCGGCCATCCGAGGGGGTGGCGGTGGTGGCGCCGCCATTCGCGGCGGCGGGGCGGCCATCCGCGGCGGCGGAGCCGCTACCCGCGGTGCAGGTGGCGGCGGCGCGACGCGGGCAGCCGGGGGCGGCGGCCGTGCCACGACCGCGGCAGGCGGCGGCGCTCGCCGTATTTCAGGCTGAGGCTGCGGTCTCGGGGCGATGGCCGCGGCGGGTCTTGACGGCGCGGCGGCGCTGGGCGGCGGCGCTACGCTCCCCGGTCTTCTCGCAACGTCCGGTACGGCGGCCGGCGCAGCCTGCGTACCCGGTGCAGGCCGAGTGAGACCCGGTCTCGACGGTGCGACCGGCGCGGCAGGGGCGGTCGCTCCTACTGCGGGCCTGGCGCCGGGAGGCGCACCGGGCGCGGGCGGGGCCACCGCTGCCGGCGGCGTGGCACCCGGCACAGGCCTCGCACCCGGATCGACTGCACCCGGCGGCGATACGGCCGCACTTGGTGGCGCGGGCGGTGCCCCCTTGGTGCCTGGAATCGGCAGCGCATTGGGCCTCGGCGAGGCCTGGTTCGGCGTCAGCACGCCCGGCGCAGTTGCCGGCTGCGCCCCGTTTGGCGTCCTGCCCGGTCCGCCCGGCGCATTTGGCGCGCCCGGCAAACTCGTCCTCACCGCAGGATTGATCGACGCACTCGGTGGCACCGGTGCTCTGCCCTGCTGGATCAGTGTGGCCCGCTGCGCGACGGCAGGCGGCAGCACCGGCGTGGCGCCGCCCCGCCCCGGCGCAACCACGGCCGGAGCCGGAACGGCGCCATTGGGCCGGCCGCCATCTCTCACACCCGGCACGGGGCCGGGAGCGCCTGGCGGAGGCGGCCGGTTGATGACGTTGTTGATGACGGCCCTGTTGTGGATGTTGGCGAAGATGATGTTGTTGGGCGGCGGCGCCACATACACCGGCGCCCGCACATAGATCGGGATCGGCACGAAGATCGGCTGCGGCAGGATGAACAGCGCGACCGGCGGCGGCGGCGGCGGCAGCACGATGAAATCATCCGGCGGCGGCGGCAGGTAGAACACCGGCGGCGGAGGCGGCGGCACGAAGTCGAATTCGGGATCGCTGAACGCCAGCACGGGTCGATCGATATAGAGGAACTCATCCGGCAGCGGCGGCGGCACGTCGTAATCGATGACATCGAATGCCGGCGGCGGCTCGAGCGGCGCGGTGAGAATGGCAAGACGACGGCGCGCGTCGGCGGCATGCGGCCCGCGTGGATAGCGTTGCAGATACGACCAATAGGCGTTGGGGGTGTCGGTTCTGTACGTGCGGCGCCAGGTGATCGCCTCGCGCCGCGCGGCGACGATCGCCCTCACCCGCTTCGCCAGCGGATCGCTGCCATACGCGCCGAGGAAATCCTCGTACCCCTGCAGCGTGTCGCGCTCGAGCGCCGCGGTGTAGGCCTCCTGCACGCCGAGTTCGCGGATCGGCTTGTCGCGGATGGCGGCGACCTGATCCGCCGGCGCAGGAGCTGGCGCGTCCGGCGCGCGCTCGAAGAACATGAAGGGCGTGTCGACCTTCTGGCTGTCCCACGGCACCTGCGCGCCCTTGCTGGCTTCATTGACCCGCAGGCGCACGCGATTGAAAACCTCGGGCAGCGGCAATCCGCCGGTCCGGATCATCTCGGCCAGCGACTGGGCGTAGATGCCGTACGATCCCTGCTCGGGCGGCGCCACCGTTCCGGGAGCCGCGTTGAATGCGATCAGCATCCGCGGCTCGGCTTCCACCAGCGCGAGCCCGCTTGCTATCTGTCCGGTGACGAAAGGTTGCTGCCGCGCCGCGTCCAGCACGACGATGCCTGCCTTCAGCGGCAGCGAGGCCAGTTGCCGGACGTAGTCGCCGACCCGCAACGCCTCGATCGGGACGTCAGTGTCGCGGTTGATCGCGGAATCCACCGGCACGAAATAATTGTCACCGGCCAATTGCAGCCCGTAACCTGCGAGATAGACCATCGCGACGGTGTCCGGCCCCGAGGCTTCGGCCTTGTTGATGAAGTCGCGGAAACTCTTGCGCAGCGTGTCGCCGTCGAGATCGCGGGCGCCGATGACGTCGAATCCTGCCGCCTGCAGCGTCTGCGCGATCAGGCCAGCATCGTTGGCCGCTGTGGCCAGCGGCGATTTCGCGTAAGCCGCGTTGCCGACCACCAGGGCAATGCGCTTTTCGGGCTGCTGCGCGGCGGCCGCGCTCAAATACCCCGCCAGTCCCGAGATCGTGACCAGGCACATCGAGAAAACAAACAGACTTCTGGCAAATCGCATCGATAGCACCCTATTGCCGCCCGAGCGCGGCAGGAAACGCGGCATGGAACGCGCGTTCACCTGAACATCTCTTGAACAAAATGCGGTACCAGCAAGGCGTCGTGCAAATCAAATCGCACCGGACGTCGCCGCCGCACCGGTTCCGCCGGAATTCGCGTTGTCGCGGCGCGCCGACAGGCGTATTGTCGGCGGATCGCAATCGCCCGCATCATGAGGCGACGACGAGAATTCCTCCGGGTGTGCCGATTGCCCATCGCAATGGAGGAATCGCCATGACCGTTTCCCCGACGCTGCAGAAGTTTCTGGATAACACCGTCACGTATGACGTGATTTCCCACGCGCCCACCATGTCGTCGACGCGCACGGCCGAAGCTTGCCATGTGCCGGGCGACGCGCTCGCCAAGGCAGTCGTGCTTCGCCGCAACGGCGGCTACATGATGGCGATCCTGCCCGCCTCCCACCACCTGAATATGTCGGCCCTGAAGATACAACTAGGTCACAGGGTCGATCTGGCGACCGAAGAGGAGGTCGCGACACTGTTCGGCGATTGCGAACGCGGCGCGGTGCCGCCGGTCGGCGAGTGCTATGGGCTCGATGTCATCGTCGACGACAGCATCGATACGCGACGCGAGATCTACATGGAAGGCGGCGACCATACCACGCTCATTCGCCTGAACGGCGAGCAGTTCGCGCGATTGACCGCAAATGCCTGGCACGGCCACTTCACCACGCACGATTGAGGCGCGGCTGGCCACCTCAATCAACGAGCGATCCTGATCGCGGTCGAACCGCCGCGATCAGTCGTTTCGAGGCGCCGCTGTCGCGAGGCGGCCGCGCTTCAGTGATGGGCTGAAACGCTCTTCACATAGCCGGACATCAGCTCGCCCGATGTCGAATGGCTGACGTCGCCCAGGCTGATCATGCCGACCATCCGCTTGTTCTTGTTGATGACAGGCAACCTGCGGACCTTCAGCGTTTCCATGTGATGAATAGCCTTGGCGAGGTCATCGTCCTCGCGGCAGCAGTGGATGCCGTCGGTCATCACGTCGCGCGCCTTGGCGCGGGTGGCATCGAAGCCGTTGCCGGCAAGCCCCTTGCAGACGATGTCGCGATCGGTGACCATTCCGATGAGCCGATCGTCCTCGCCGATCGGAATGCAGCCGATATCATGCGCTCGCATCAGCTTTGCGATTTCGGTGATGGGCGTGTCGGGGCTGACCCAGTCGACGCCCTTGTGCATCGCGTCCTTGACTTTCATGGCGGACCTCCATTGCTGCGATTTCAGGTGGTATCCACGTGATGCAGAACGGTTTCCCCCTTGGCGCGACTATACGACGGATCGGATCGGCCGGCATCGCAAAAGCAATGACAACTTCTTGAGGCTGACGCCGTTGCCAATTGCGCGGCCACGGCCGGACCGTCGTTCTGACAAGAGGTCAGTTCACCAGATCGACCTTGCCGGTCGCGAGCCGGTAGATTCCGCCGACCACCTTGAGCTTGTTCTGCTCGACGGCGGCGTTGAGGATCGGCGCTGCCGATTTCATCCTGGCGACATTGTCGATCACGTTCTGCCGGATGGCATTGTCGAGCGCATTTCCGCTCTGCTGCGCCGACGCCTTCACTGCAGGCGCGATCGCGGCGACCAGCGAGGGGATATGTCCCGGAAGCGGCTTGTCGTCCTTGAGCGATTTGATCGTCGCGTCAACGGCTCCGCAACTGTCGTGGCCAAGCACGAGGATCATCGGCGTGCCCAGCACGGCGACGGCATATTCCATGCTTGCAACCGTTTCGTCGTTGGCGAAATTGCCGGCGACGCGGCAGACGAAGAGATCGCCGCGCGCGCTGTCGAAGGCATACTCCGGTGCAATACGGGAATCGGCGCAGCTCAGGACCGCCGCAAACGGATTCTGCCCGCCAACCAGTGCTTCCCGCTCGTGCTTGAAGTCGTGGCGCCGCGACGTGCCGTCAACGTAGCGTGAATTTCCTTCCATCAACCGTTTGAGTGCGGCATCCGGCGACAGCACGTTCTGCGGCTTGGGAGGAGCCTTCTTCTCCTTGGCGTTGGCTGTGTCGGCGAGCATCAGCCCAAGTGCCGAGGCCGCGAACAGAACGACGGAGCGCCGCGACGGCGACGTCGGATGAATCTGGTTCGATGAACATTTTTCGCACATTGCAATTTCCTCGCCCTTGCGGCGTACGACGTCCAGGTCGGAGACGCCTGAATTCTAATGATGATAGTTGCGTGCCATCACTTCGGAGAATCGAGATTTAAGCCTTGCGGCTTACTTGATTCTTAAGTTGCGTCGTCGGGTGCAAACAATCAAAGACACAATCAAACCTTGCAGAAAAATTCGCTGCGAGGTTCGCGAGGATGTTAGCCTGTGCGACGTCCAAACGTTGGCTACAGCGTCTGCACGTCCACCACGCCTGCGACAGCCTTGATCGCTCCCGCGATCTGCGGCGAGACCTTGAAACGTCCCGGCAGCTTCATCTCCACCTCGGTCTGCAGGTCGAGCATCATGACCAGCGAGACGTCGCCGTCGGCGCCGACCGGCGGCGCGGGCACGGGCTTCGCCTGCGCGCCCTTGGCCGGAGCGCCGGGTGCGGCGGCTTCCGGCATGCTGAGCCGTCGCGCGATCGATTCAAGCGGCTTGGTGTCGCGAACGAAAATCCGCAGACCCTTCTGGGTTTTTGCCGCGGCCGCATCGAGCGGCTCGGCATGCAGCACCCTCGCCCGCACGTCCTCGCCCTGCAGCTCGGCGCCAAGCTGCAGCAACACCGCAGCGCCCGGCTCCAGCACTTCGCGATATTGCGCGAGGCCTTCGGAGAACAGCACGGCCTCGAAATGGCCGGTGGGATCCGACAGGCCCATGATGCCCATCTTGTTGCCGGTCTTGGTGCGGCGTTCCATGCGCGACACAACGGTGGCCGCGACCTTGCCCGCGGTCGCGCCGGTTTTGACGGCACGCGAGAATTCCGCCCAGGACTGCACGCGCAGCCGCTTCAGCACCGTCGCGTAGTCGTCCAGCGGATGACCGGACAGGAAGAAGCCGACCGCGTCGTATTCGCGGCGGAGTTTTTCGGCCGGCAGCCACGGCTCGATCTGCGGCAGCATGATGGTCGGCGCGTCGGAGGCATTGCCGAACATGTCGTTCTGGCCGATCGTTGCGGCCTCATGGCTGCGCTGGCATGCCGCCAGGATCGCTTCCGCGCCGGCGAAGACCCGCGCGCGGTTCGAATCGAGCGTGTCGAACGCGCCGGCCGCGGCGAGGCTTTCGATCACCCGCTTGTTGATGGCGCGCGGGTTGACCCGCGCGGCGAAGTCGGCGAGCGAGGTGAAGACGCCCTTGCGCCGCTCTTCCACGATCAGCTCGACCGCCTGGGGGCCGACGCCCTTGAGCGCCGCGAGCGCGTAATAGATGGTATTCTCGCCGACCTCGAAGGTGGCGCCCGAACGATTGATGTTGGGCGCCTCGACCTTGATGCCGAGCCGCTGCGCCTCGGCGCGAAATTCCGACAGCTTGTCGGTGTTGTTGAGTTCGAGCGTCATCGACGCCGCCAGGAACTCGACCGGGTAATGCGCCTTCATGTAGGCGGTGTGATAGGACACCAGCGCGTAGGCCGCGGCGTGACTCTTGTTGAAACCGTAGTCGGCGAATTTCGCCAGGAGTTCGAAGATCGTGTCCGCCTGCCCCTTCGGAACGCCGTTCTTGACCGCGCCGGCGACGAAGATGTCGCGCTGCTTGTCCATCTCGGCGCGGATCTTCTTGCCCATCGCGCGGCGCAGCAGGTCGGCGTCGCCGAGCGAATAGCCCGACATCACCTGCGCGATCTGCATCACCTGTTCCTGGTAGATGATGACGCCGAACGTCTCCTTCAGGATCGGCTCCAGCACCGGATGCAGATATTCCGGCTCCTCGTCGCCGTGCTTGCGCGCGCAATAGGTCGGGATGTTGGCCATCGGGCCCGGGCGATAGAGCGCCACCAGCGCGATGATGTCCTCGAAACGGTCGGGCCGCATGTCGATCAGCGCGCGCCGCATGCCCTGGCTTTCCACCTGGAACACGCCGACCACCTCGCCGCGTGCCAGCATCGCGTAGCTTTCGGCATCGTCGATCGGCAGCGTCGCGAGGTCGACATGGATATCGCGCGGCTTGAGCAGCTTGCACGCGACGTCCAGCACGGTCAGCGTCTTCAGGCCGAGGAAGTCGAACTTGACGAGCCCCGCCGGCTCGACCCATTTCATGTTGAACTGGGTCACCGGCATATCCGACTTCGGATCGCGGTACATCGGCACGAGTTCGCTCAAGGGGCGATCGCCGATCACGATGCCGGCCGCGTGGGTCGAAGCGTGGCGGGTCAGGCCCTCGAGACGCTGCGCGATGTCGAAGGCGCGCGCCACCACCGGATCCTCGTCGCGGAACGCCTGGAGCTTTGGTTCGCTCTCGATCGCCTGCGCCAGCGTCACCGGCGCCGCCGGATTCTGCGGCACCAGTTTCGTCAGTTTATCGACCTGCCCATAAGGCATCTGCAGCACGCGGCCGACGTCGCGCAGCACGCCGCGCGCCTGCAGCGTACCGAAGGTGATGATCTGCGCGACCTGGTCGCGGCCGTAACGCTGCTGCACGTACTGGATCACCTCGCCGCGGCGGTCCTGGCAGAAGTCGATGTCGAAGTCCGGCATCGAGACGCGTTCGGGATTGAGGAAGCGCTCGAACAGCAGGCCGAACTTGATCGGGTCGAGGTCGGTGATGGTCAGCGCCCACGCGACCAGTGAGCCCGCGCCCGAGCCACGGCCCGGCCCGACCGGGATGCCTTGTGACTTCGCCCACTTGATGAAGTCGGAGACGATCAGGAAGTAGCCCGCGTATTTCATGCGCATGATGACGTCGAGTTCGAACGCCAGGCGCTTGTTGTAGTCTTCTTCCGTGGTGCCTTGCGACAGGCCGTGCACGCGCAGGCGGTTGGCCAGCCCCTCCTCCGCCTGCCGCTTCAGCTCGGCCGCCTCGACAGAGGCAGCATCGGAGCTTGCGGCGGCACCTACCGTGAAGAACGGCAGAATCGGTTTGCGTGTCTTTGGCCGGAACGAGCAGCGCTCGGCGATCTCGATCGTCGACGCCAGCGCTTCCGGGATGTCGGCGAACAGCACCGCCATCTCGGCGCGGGTCTTGAAGCGGTGATCGGGCGTGAGTTGCTCGCGGTCGGTTTCGGCAATCAGCTTGCCGCCGGCGATGCACAACAGCGCGTCGTGGGCTTCGTAATCGTCATTGCCCGCGAAATAAGGCTCGTTGGTCGCAACCAGCGGCAGCCCCTTCTCATAGGCGAGGTCGATCAGGCCGGATTCGGTGCGGCGCTCCTTGTCGATGCCGTGGCGCTGCAATTCGATGTAGAGTCGGTCGCCGAACAGGCTCGCGAGGCGATCGCAGCGCGTGGCCGCGAGCGCCGCCTGGTCCGCACCGAGCGCGAGCGCGATCGGCCCGTCCGGGCCGCCGGTCAGCGCGATCAGATCCTCGGCTTCGCTCAGCCAATCGAACTTGATGTGAGGCGCCTGGTGGATTGGGGTTTCCAGGAACGCACGCGAGTTCAGCCGCATCAAGTTGCGATAGCCGCGCTCGCGCGCCGCCAGCAGCACGATTCGCGACGGCGCAGCCGACAGCGAGCTTCGCGCATTGGGATCGACGTCGCCGAAATCGATGGCGAGTTCGCAGCCGACGATCGGCTGGATGCCGTAGCCCGCCATCTTGTCGGAGAATTCCAGCGCCCCGAACATGTTGTCGGTATCGGTCAGCGCCAGCGCTGGCTGCCGGTCGGCCTTCGCGAGTTCGCCAAGCTTGGCGATCTTGATCGAGCCCTTCAGCAGCGAATAGGCCGAATGAACGTGGAGATGGACGAATCCGGCGCTGGACATGATCGCTTAACGGGCTCTTTGCATCGTGGTGGGGAGCGGTCGTCGGCTACCGATGCGCCCCGACTCGCCACCGCGATGGTGATGCCTTGGCCCTGCGGAGTCCACGCGGAAGGCGCTGCCAGGGCCCGCCATCCGGCTTTTCCCCAACCCGCCGGATCAGGCCGTCCGCCTGGACCCTCTGAGCTCGCTTCAGAGCTGGGGAATTAGTTGCGCCCAGACCGCGATCATCCCGACAAACAACGTAATCGACGCCAGCGCGGCGGCTTCTTCCACAAACGTCCTCAACATGTGCGACTCCCGTGACACAGAACATATGAGGAACATTGTTCCGTTTTCGTTCTCGGAGTCAAGGGTCACCGAAGGTGGGAGTGCTTCGGGTTTTCCCTGATGGTTAATCGGCGTCCAAACGAAAGAAGCCCCGGGCATGCCCGGGGCTTCGATTTGGATTGTCGCGGGTTACGCGAAAATCAGTAACGCGCAGCCGTCGGGCCGCCGAACTTGTAGTTGACGCGGGCGGTGACGAGGTCGACATCCTGGCTGATGCGCTCGTTGCCGAAGAAGACGCCACCCGGCGTGGTGAAGGCGTAGGTGCGGTCCTGCATGAACAGGTGGTTGTATTCCACACCAAACGACCAGTTCGGGGCGAAGGCATATTCGAGGCCGACGCCGACCGAGGCGCCCCAGCGGGTGTCGTCGCCGGTGACGGCGGCGAGCGCGTTGGTGCCGGCAACGAGTGCACGGTATTCGTTCGAGGTCACAGCCGCACCGCCCTTGACGTAGAACAGGACGTTGTTGGCGGCGTAGCCGATCTGACCGGTGAACAGGCCGAACGCGTCGACGCGCGACTCGTTGCGCAGCGCCGGTGCAGTCACGAGGGTCACGTTGCTGCCCTGGAAGTCAGCCCAGTTGCCCTGAGCTTCAAGGCCGAACACCCAGGTACCGGCCTGCCAGCGATAGCCGATCTGACCACCGACCGTGCCGCCCGTACCATCGTGGCAACCGTCGCTCACAGCGCCGCCGCCAACCGGCAGGAAATCCCAGCAATTGCGGCTCGAACCCCAACCGCCGTTGGCGCCGATGTAGAACCCGCTCCAGTCATACACTGCGGCGACCATCGGCGGCGCCTTGGTGTAAGGACGTGCAGCGAGATCGGCAGCCACTGCCGGCGCGCCCGCGCCGAGCGCGATCAGGCTGGCGGTAACAAGCAAAACCTTCTTCATACTTTTTATTCCCGTTCGAGTTTGTACAGCCCCCAAGGCCGTGTCAGGCTCATACCATTGTTCGCTCGAATTACTGTCACCTCACGGCCACAGCGCTTGCGAAACGTGACCGATACAAGTGTAAGTAAATATTACGTGACCGGCGCGCGGCGAAATTTTGTACCGGCACCTTTAGAAAAGGCCTCAAATTCTGCTTTTGTACTCCCGAAAGCCCAGAATCGGTTGACGCGAACGCCGCGGTTGCCGATTGAAGTGTGTAAGATTGAATGGCGCGGCAGCGACGCCCCGAGGAGATTCGAAATGCGACGAGCGATTGTGGCGGCGCTGACCGCGAGCGGATTGGTGGCCCTGGCCGCAGCGCCGGCCGAAGCGGTCGGCACCCGATATCCGTTCTGCATCCAGGGCAACGAGTTTCCGGGCCTGAGCAACTGCACGTTCACGAGCTATGAGCAGTGCCAGGCGACCGCCTCGGGACGATTTTTGACCTGCATCGCCAATCCCTATTTCGTCGGCGGGAGCGAGCCTGCGCCCTCCGCCTATCGTCCGCTACCGGGTCGCGCGCTGTCGCCGGCTCCCGGCTATGGCAAATATTGAGTGCAGGCGTTCTTCGGCCGCGCTGAGGGACATCGACGCGGGAACGTGAGCTGACCTTGGCGCTGCCCGATTGTCTCGTCGGCTATGGAAACTGCGTCCGCATTTTGCCAATGCGCATAAGGATCGGGCCGATACACCGGCGCTGCGCCTACTGCGCCCCGTCGCTACTCCATCTCGACGACCTTGCCGTCGACCAGCGACACCCGCCGGTCCATCCGGCCGGCAAGCTCCATGTTGTGGGTCGCAATCAACATCGCGACCCGCGTTGCCTTCACCAGTTGCATCAGCGCCTTGAAGACGTGATCGGCGGTGTGCGGGTCGAGGTTTCCGGTCGGCTCGTCCGCGAACAGCACCCGCGGTGCATTGGCCACCGCGCGCGCGATGGCGACGCGCTGCTGTTCGCCGCCGGACAGTTCGGCCGGCCGGTGGGTGATGCGCTCAGCGAGACCAAGATAGGCCAGAATTTCCGTCGAGCGCTTGATGGTCTCGGAGCGCTTCAGCCCGCGGATCATCTGCGGCAGCATGACGTTTTCGAGCGCGGTGAACTCCGGCAGCAGGCGGTGCGACTGATAGACGAAACCGATGTCGGAGCGCCGGATCTGCGTACGCTCGATGTCGGATAGTGTCGATGTCGGGGCGCCCGCGACATAGACCTCGCCCTCGTCGGGGCTTTCGAGAAGGCCCGCGATATGCAGCAGCGTCGACTTGCCCGAACCCGACGGCGCCACCAGCGCCACCGACTGTCCGGCCCACAGCGCAAGCTTGGCGCCGTTGAGAATGGTCAGTGTCGCCTCACCCTGCCTGTACTGGCGCTTTATCTCGTGAAGATAAACAACCGGTACATCTTCCGCCCCCTCGGCCATCTCGCCCTCACTCGTACCGGAGCGCATCGACGGGATCGAGCCGCGCCGCACGCCAGGACGGATAGAGCGTCGCCAGGAACGACAAGGTCAGCGCCATGATGACCACCGCCGTGGTCTCACCGAAGTCGATCTCGGCCGGAAGGCGCGAGAGAAAATACAGTTCCGGCGAGAACAGTTCGGTGTTGGTCATCCATGACAGGAATTGCCGGATCGATTCGATGTTGAGGCAGATCAGCATCCCGACGAAGAAACCGGTGATCGTGCCGACCACGCCGATCGCAGCCCCCGTGATCAGGAAGATCCGCATGATCGAGCCCTGCGAGGCACCCATGGTGCGCAGGATCGCGATATCCTGGCCCTTGTCTTTTACCAGCATGATGAGGCCGGAAACGATATTGAGGGCTGCGACCAGCACGATCATGGTCAGGATCAAGAACATCACGTTGCGCTCGACCTGAAGCGCGTTGAAGAAGGTCGAGTTGCGCTGCCGCCAGTCGACCAGGAACACCGGGCGCCCGGCCGCCTCGGTGATGGTCTTGCGGAATGCATCGATTCGGTCCGGATTGGCCGTGAATATCTCGATCGCGGTCACGTCATCCTTGCGGTTGAAATAGGCTTGCGCTTCCGGCAGCGGCATGAACACGAAGCTCGCGTCATATTCTGACATGCCGATCTCGAACACCGCCGCCACCTTGTAGGGCTTGATCCGTGGCGTCGTTCCCATCGGGGTCACCGCACCCTTCGGTGCGACCAGCGTGATGGTGTCGCCAGCATGCAGCGACAATTGATCGGCGAGCCGGCGGCCGATGGCAACGCCCTGCCCCGCATCAAAGCCTTCCAGCGTGCCCTGCTTGATGTTCTTGGCGATCGAGGTGAGATTGTTCAGATCGTCGGCACGCATGCCGCGCACCAGCACGCCGGCGGCGTTGAAGGCCGACGACGCCAGCGCCTGACCGTCCACGACCGGCGCCGCCAGCCGGATGCCCTGCACCTGACTGACGCGCTCGGCGACATCCTTCCAGTCCGTCAACGGCGATTCCAGTGGCTGAATCAGCACGTGCCCGTTGAGCCCGAGGATCTTGTCGAGGAGTTCCTTGCGAAAACCGTTCATGACCGCCATCACGATGATCAGCGTGGCGACGCCGAGCATGATGCCGAGGAACGAAAAACCGGCGATGACGGAGATGAAGCCTTCCTTGCGACGCGCCCGCAGGTACCGTCCCGACAGCAGCCATTCGAAGGGCGCAAAAGGCTTGGTTCGAACTGTCTCGCTCATGGTTTCATCCATCTTTCGATAATCCCATGATTCGGGCCAAATGTGGCCGCATTGGCCAACCTTATCGCTCCTTGGATAGCCTTATCCCGCTATTCGTGCCACCACTTCCGCCGGGCTGAGATTCTCGCGCGAGCCGTCGCTGCGCCGCTTGATCTCGAGCTTGCCCTCGGCGAGTCCCTTCGGACCAACCAGAATCTGCCAGGGAATGCCGATCAGATCGGCTGCCGCGAATTTCGCGCCGGCGCGCTGGTCGGTGTCGTCATAGAGCACATCGACGCCCTTGGCCTGCAGTTCACGATAAAGTTTCTCGCAGGCGCCATCGACGGCCGCATCGCCCTGCTTCAGGTTCAGGATCACCGCCGTGAACGGCGCCACTGCCTCGGGCCATTTGATGCCGGCGTCGTCATGGCAGGCCTCGATGATGGCGCCGACCAGCCGCGACACGCCGACGCCGTAGGAACCGCCATGGATCGGCACGTCGACGCCGTCGGGGCCGGCGACCAGCGCCTTCATCGCGTCGGAATATTTGGTGCCGAAGTAGAAGATCTGCCCGACCTCGATGCCGCGCGTGTTCAGCTTCCTGTCAGCGGGCACCTCGCGCTCGAAGCGCGCGGCGTCATGCACGTCTTCGGTCGCGGCGTAAACCGAGGTCCATTGCTTGATGATGTCAGTGAGATCGCCGTCATAATCGACATCGTCGCCGGGGATCGGCAGGTTGAGCACGTCGCTGTCGCAGAACACACCGGATTCGCCGGTTTCCGCAAGCACGATGAATTCGTGGCTGAGATCGCCGCCGATCGGTCCGGTCTCGGCGCGCATCGGGATCGCCTTCAGCCCCATCCGCGCGAAGGTGCGCAGGTAGGCCACGAACATCCGGTTATAGGCGCGGCGCGCGGCCGCCTCGTCGATGTCGAACGAGTAGGCGTCCTTCATCAGGAATTCGCGGCCGCGCATCACGCCAAAGCGCGGACGCTGCTCGTCGCGGAACTTCCACTGGATATGATACAAATTGAGCGGCAGGCTCCTGTAGGACTTGACGTAAGCGCGGAAGATCTCGGTGATCATTTCCTCGTTGGTCGGCCCGTACAGCAATTCGCGCTTGTGGCGGTCGCTGATGCGCAGCATCTCCGGACCGTAGGCGTCGTAGCGGCCGCTTTCGCGCCAGAGGTCGGCCAATTGCAGCGTCGGCATCAACAGTTCCAGCGCGCCGGCGCGGTCCTGTTCCTCGCGGACGATCTGCTCGATCTTCTTCAGGACCCGGAATCCCAGCGGCAGCCAGGCGTAAATGCCGGCCGCTTCCTGCCGCATCATGCCCGCGCGCAGCATCAGCCGGTGCGAGACGATCTCCGCCTCTTTCGGATTCTCTTTCAGGATGGGCAGAAAAAACCGCGACAACCGCATGGATCAACTCGGGGAATCGGTGGGACACCAGAAGGGGTGCAGTGAAACCGGATCGGGTGGAAAAATACAAGGCCGGGAAACGCGAAAAACCCGCCGGAAACCCGGTTTTCGGGCGATTTCACGTGAGTTTCACCGCATGCGGCACATCGCGCCTGTCAAATCGACAGGCAGATCTTTCCGAAATGCCGTTGCGAAATTTGATGTTTGAACGCCGGTACGATCTCGTCCAGCGGGAATGTCGTGTCGATGACAGGCACGATGCCGTTGGCATCGATCGCGGCAATCATCTCCTGCTGCTCCTGCCGCGAGCCGACGGTGATACCCTTGATCGCCACGTTCTTGGACATCGCCAGCGCCGTGGGGATTTCTCCGGCAACCCCGGTCAGCACGCCAATCAGTGAAATATGACCGCCGATACGGCAGGCATGGATCGATTGCGCCAGCGTGCCCGGCCCGCCGATCTCGACGACGGCGTCAACGCCCTGCCCGCCGGCCAGCGCCGCCGCCGATCGCCCCCATTTCGGATCGCTCTTGTAGTTGATCAGGTGATCGGCGCCGAGCGCCTTCAGGCGCGCGAGTTTTTCATCCGACGACGACGTCGCAATGACGGTGGCACCTGCAGCCTTGGCGAACTGAACGGCAAAGATCGACACGCCGCCCGTGCCCTGCGTCAGCACCACGTCTCCCGGCTTGATCCGCGCCTCAACCATCAGCGCGCGCCACGCGGTGAGCGCAGCACAGGGCAACGTCGCCGCCTGCGCGAAACTCCATCCCTTGGGCAGACGCGTGAACGTTTCCGCCGGCATCGCGACATATTCCGCGGCGAATCCGTCGGCGCCGTCTCCCGGTACGCCCATCAGCCGTTCCCGCGTCGGACCGCCTGAAATCCAGTTCGGGAAGAAGGTGGAGAGCACATGGTCTCCCTTCCCGAACGATCTGACGCCCTCGCCGACGGCGACAACTTCGCCGGCACCGTCCGACATCGGGATGCGACCGTCATCCGTCTTGATCCGCCCGGAGACGACGGCGAGGTCGTGGAAGTTCAATGAACTGGCAAATACCCGCACCAGGATTTGCCCGGGCCCCGCCACCGGCTCGGCGCGGCTTTCGATGACGAGCTTATCGAGCCCGCCCGGGGCTTTAACGGCGGCGACTTTCACGGGATGGCCTTCTCGCGTCCTTGAGCACGTTCCGACGCGCATTATGGACTTATGACCGGCATGCGCCAAGTCTGCAGGGTGCCAACTCCGTCCGGCACCTCCGCCCTCCCGGCCGTCGGCGAAATAAACCCAATATTAACCAAAGTAAGTTCAGCTGAGGCTGGGCAGTTGGGGCGCGTGTGCCGGCTTGTGCAGGCCGGCCGTAGCGTAGGCGTTGGCAAGATGGCGTTGGACCCGGAAGAGGTCGTGACCCTGAGTGGTCACGGTACGATGAAGCTGTGCTCGGCGGTAACGCGAGCGATGATGTTGCTGCCAAAGGAACGCAAGCGGGCGAAAATCGTCCGCGAGGGCGAACCGGCGACACTGAATTTCCAGCAGATCAAGGAACTGTCCGCAGAGTGGCAGCAAGGCCTCGAGCCGATGGGCTTGCCCTAGCTTTCCAGACTTGTCGCGGCGGTATCGAACTCAGCCGGCTTCCGTTTCCGCAAGCTCCAGCGTCGTCCTGTCGCGCTCCGCCGCGGCGGATCGCACATGCCCGGGAACGAAGGGATGACCGCGATGCCGGGTCGTTGCGTACTTGCGGACCACAGCAAAGACCTCGACATCACGGTCGTAGCCCTTGATCGGCTGCTTGCCGACCGAGGCCAGCGCGATGCTGTCCTGCACATGCTCGGTGACGACGGGATCCACCAGGATCTGTCCGTCGTCGGCCAGGCTGCAGAGCCGTGACGCCAGGTTGATGACATTGCCGATCGCGGTGTAGTCGAGCCGTCCCTGATAGCCGAGCGTCCCGACGGTTGCCGGTCCCATCGCGATGCCGACGCCGAAACCAAGCGCACAGCCGTCGGCGACCCACGTGCTGGCCAGCGATTGCACCGCAGCCTGCATGTCGATCGCCAGCCGGATACCGCGGTGCGCCGGCTGGTCGCACGTGACCGGCGCGTTGACCAGAACCATCACGCCGTCGCCGTCGAAGCGGATCAAGGTTCCCTCGTGGCGGGCGGTGACGGCGCCGATCGCTTCATAGTAATCCCTCAGCACGGCCATGATCGCATCGGGCTCGGCACGCGCGGTAAACGCCGTGAAGCCGCGCAGGTCGCCGAAGATCGCGACCACCTCCCGCCGCTGGCCATCGAGCAGCCGCGGATCGGAATGTTCGACCAGTTCGGCCACCTGCGGCGCAAGGAATTGCTTCAGGCGGCTGATGCGCTGTGACTTCTGCTGCGAGACCTCGAGCTCTTCCGCCATCTGGTTGAAGCGGATCGCCAGTTGCTCCAGCTCGTCATGGCTTTTGATCGTGATGCGATGGTCGAGTTGTCCCATGCCGATCCGCTCCACGCCGGCCTCGAGCTGCCTGATCGGTCCCCACATCCGGCATGCGCGCCAATAGGCGAGACCGGACGCGAAAACGACGCCGATGGCAATCAGCATCAGGGAGCGCCACAGCGCGGCGCGGATGGACTCGAATGCCTCCTCGACCGGCTGCTCGGCGATGACGGTCCAGCCGAGATTGGCGGCGCGCACCGACAGCGCCACGACAGGCTTGCCGTCCTCACCGGTGGTGGAGACCGCCGATCCGTCGGCCGCATTGACGACGGACTTGAGCCGGCTGAAGTCAGCCGCCCCGCCGCCGCTGCGCAGCACCAGGCTGATATCCGGGTGAGCGATCAGGCGGCCGGAATCGTCGACGACAAGGGCGTGACCGGTATCGCCGATCTTGATCCTCGCGATGATGTCCCAGATCAGCTTCAGGTTGATGTCCGCGACGACAATGCCGGCGGCCGCACGGTTTCCTGCCACCGCGATCCGCATGTAGGGCTCTGAATCGCGCTGATAGTGCACTGGGCCGTACCAGACCTTATTGGCGCGCGCGCCGACGACCGCGGGGTCTGCCGACATGTCGGCACCCTGCCCGGTCCTGTTCATGCTCACGCGCGACACGAAGACGCGCTCGGTACCGTTGGGATCGACCAGCGACAGCGAAACGATCGCCGGCACCTGCTGCAACAGGCGCAAGCCGTCGATCCTGTGCCGATCGTCCTCGCCCGGCTTCCAGGGAAACTGCACGACCCAGCCGAGCTGGTCGCGGATTCCGTCTGCGAAAGCCTGGATCCGGTCCGCGGCCGAACGGGCCTCGACCTGAAGCCGTTCATTGAGATCGATGCGGCTGTCGCGAAAGGAGAACCAGGCTTCGATCGCAGAACCAAGCAACAGCGGCGCCACCACTGCGACGAACAGTGTGACGAAGTACTTCAGAAACAAGGAGCGGCGCGGACGGGTCACGGCAGCGATGTCCGATAGCAGTGGTTCCGAACCAGGATCAGGCGTGACGGCCTCATTCGATCACCCGATTGGCGCGAAACAGGATGGAGGATTTGTCGAGGTCGAGGCCGAGCTTCTCAGCCGTCCGGAGGTTCACCACCAGTTCGAACCGCGTGGGCTGAAACACCGGAAGATCGGCCGGCTTTTCGCCGCGCAAAATCCGGTCGGCGTAGGTCGCAAGCCAGAAATAGGTTGCCCGCTGGTTCGCGCCGTAGCTCAGCAGCCCACCGGCGTCGCAGTATTCGCTCCAGCCGAACATCGACGGCAGCCGGCGCGCGACGGCGAAGTCGGTGATCTTTTTCCGGTGCACCATCGTCAGCACGTCCGGGAATACGAGCAGCGCGTCCGCATGCGCGTCTCCAACCAGGCCGAGCGCGCTGTCCAGTTCGTTGGCGCCGGCGAAGGGAACATAAAGCGGTGCGATGCCTAGCTTCTGGGCGGCCTCCTGCGTTGCACGCCACTCCGATTGTTCGCCCGGATGGTTGGCGTTCGACAGCACCGCGAGCTTGCGCAGATTTGGAAAGGCCTCCTTCAGCAGTTCGACCCGCTTGCCCGCCAGTTCGAGCGATAGGAAGGTCGATCCGGTGAAGTTGCCGCCGGGCTGGCCGAGACTCTTGACGAGGCCCAGTTCCACGGGATCGCCGCTCAGCGCAAACAGCACCGGCACTTCCGCGACCGCCGTCATGGCGCGCGTCGCTGGCCCGCTCGACACGGCGAGGTCGACCTTGCCACGCCGGAGTTCGGTCGCCACCTCGCGGAGCGCCTGCGGATTGCCGATCGCATAATGCAATTCGAGAACGACGTTCTTGCCCTCGACATAGCCCCGCGCACGCAGTCCCTCGCGGAACCCTTCCAGGAACGGGTCGGGCTGCGCCTGGGTCGAAAGCCAGTAAATGCGGTAAGCCCGCGCCGGGCCTTCCGCGAAAGCGGCGGCCGGGCAGGCCATCGCAGCGCCAATAGAAGCTATGAAATCTCGCCGGTTCATGCGGCGGAATATGGCTCAGGCCGGCTTTTCCGGCTTGAAGCGCGTATTCAGAGAACCTCCAGATACTCTTGATTTTCTTGTCTGGCGGGACGATGGGTCACGGCAATTGACCGATCGGCGACGTCGAGCCCGGCTTCGCGCAAGGTCAGTCGCTGGATCAGGCGCCGGAGATACCCGCTACGCGCAGGCCTTCGACGAACCGGTCGATAAAGCCCGGATCGTTGCAGAAGAAGAACTCCTGCCGTGCCGTGCCGGTGCTGTAGTTCGGTTTGCGTTGCCGCAGTTCGGTCGCCGCGATTTCGGCCTGCGTCCGGTCGCCAAGCTGGCCGAGCGAGGCCGCAAGCGTCGCAAAGGCCTGATAGGTGACCGTCGGCTGCCGGGTGGCCCGCCGGGCGAACTCCACCGCGATGTCGTACTCGCCGAGGGAGAAGTGCGCCCAGGAGCGGACGTGGTGAAAGCTTGAAATGTGGCTGTCGCGCGGGCTGAGCATGGTTGCGCGATCGAGCAGCGTTTCCGCTTCGATCTCGCGCCCGTACCAGAGCATGTTGAACCCTTGCGCGAAGTAGGCCTGCGCAAAGCTTGGATTGAGCTCGAGCGACACGTCGAGCGCCGCGAGCGCTTCGTCGTTCTGATGGGTCAGGCACAGCGCGCGCCCGAGCGCGCAGTGGCAAAAGCAATCGAGCTCGTCGAGCGACACCGCGTGACGCCCCTGGCGCAACGCCGTCTCCAGCCGCGCCGCGCGATCCTTCGGCTCATCGATGAACGCGCGTTGCAGGTTGACGTAGCTGAGCGCGCCATGGCCGCGGGCGAAATCCGGATCGGCATCGATCGCACGCTGGAAATAGATTTCTGCCGAGTCGAATCCCGGCGTGGTGAAGCGCCATAGATTCCACAAGCCGCGCTGGTAGCAATCCCAGGCGTCCAGGCTTTCCGGCGCCTTGCGTGCGGCGAGCTGTTGCTCGACCTTCGATAGCTCGGGCTCGATCGTCGCAGCGATCTGACGCGCCATCTCTTCCTGGATGTCGAAGATATATTCGAGCTGCAGGTCGTATTTGTCGGACCACAATTGCTTGCCGTCCGCAGCCCGGACCAGCTCCGCCGTGATCCGCACCGTATCCCTGCTCTTTCGGACGCTGCCGACCATCACATAGGTGACGCCGAGCAGTTCGCCGACCTCGCGGGCATCCACGGTTCGTCCCTGGAACGCGATGGTCGAGTGCCGCGAGATGACCGAGAGCCACCGGTTGCGGGCGAGCAGGCGAATGATGTCTTCCGTCAGGCCGTAGCTGAAATAGTCGTTCTCCGGATCACCGGACATATTCCCGAACGGCAGCACGGCGATGGACGATCGCGCGATGGCCTCGGCCTTCACGGATTCCGAGACGACGTCATCAAGTCGTGACACTTCCACGGAGACCGGACCGCCGGCTGGATCGACCGATGCTGGGCTGCTGTCGGGCACGAGCCGGACCGCCTTCGCATCGGCTTCCGCCGCCTCGATGGTCTGCACATCGCCGACGAAGCGGAAGCCGCGCTTGTGCAACGTGCGAATGAGCGTCTGGTCGGCGCCGCTGTCTCCCAGCGCACGCCGGGCGCCGTTGATGCGGCTGGAGAGTGCGGCCTCGGAGATGATCCGGCCATTCCAGATCGTCTCGATCAGCTCGTCCTTGCTGACGATCCGATCGCGGTTGCGCACCAGGTGAACGATGAGGTCGAAGACCTGCGGCTCGATGTGAACGGACGAGCCCTGCCGGCGCAGTTCCTGCTGGCTGACGTCGATCTCGAACTCGGCAAACCGGTACAGCATTTCTACCTCTCGCCGATGCTGATGCGATACATGAACCCGCAATCACCAGGCGGCCAAACGCATATAATATTAGCAAACACAATTACTTCCAGCGGCAAGACAAAGGGTCTTGTGAGAAATTCCGCCAAGCCTGAAGAGATGCCTCAACTTATAGGCGGCCCGGTCCTCGTTCAATCAGCGAAGTCCGGGGACCGGCAGATTGCCCCCGGACGTTTCGTCGCGAACGTGTACCTACTTCTTCATCATATGCCCGCCGGAGTGATCCATGGGCGCCTGCGCGCCGACTCCCTGCACGTCGAGCGACAGCGTCACCTTGCCGGCCTTCTCGAACTCGAGCGTCACCGGCACCTTTTCACCCTGCTTGAGCGGCCCCTTCAGGTCCATCAGCATCAGATGATAGCCGCCCGGCGCCAGCTTGACGGTCTTGCCCGGCTCGATCGTCAGCCCCTTGTCGAGCGGACGCATCGTCATCACGCCATTGTTCATGGCCATCTCGTGGATTTCGACCTTGCCGGCGACATCGCCCGCTCCGCTGACCAGCCGGTCGGGCGCTGAACCCTTGTTCTCGATCGTGAGATAACCGCCCGCAACCTTGGCGCCGGCCGGCGTCGCGCGGCTCCAGGGCTGCGTAATGACGAGGTCCCCCGCCTTCATTTCCTGGGCTCCCGCGGGCGCTGCGGCCACTGCCAGCAGCGACGCGGCAGCGGCAAGCATCGATGTAACGTTCTTCATGATCCGGCCTTCGGTTTGACTAGGGTGCTCAACCTTTGCTTCGGGCGGCTGTCTACCACCGATAGCTGGTGCCGGCAAAGGCGGCCCTTCCAACCGCCGCATCGGTTCGCCGGCAGCGAACCGACGAGGCGCCCCGCTTCTATTTCGCGGCGGTTTGCTGCTGCTCGAACCATTTCTGGATGTCCGCCATCTCGGCGGAGCCTTCGATCGTCGTGGTCTCGCCGCTGCGGGAGATCAGGATGGTGCGCGGGATTTCGCCCTGCCAGGCCGGATCGATCTCGAACCGCAACCGCTCGACGAAGCCGTCGTCGAAGATCCAGTTCTCTGCCGAGCCAAGCCCGGATTTCTCCAGCATCGCGCGTGCAGCCGACGGGAGGTTGGGAACGAGGTCGGCGCTGATCGTTACCATGTCGATGGCGCCGTTCTCTTTCATGAACTGTCCGAGCAGCGGCAGTTCCACCTTGCACGGGCCGCAGGTCACGCCCCAGAAATGCACGATGGTGGGCCGGCCGGCATGGGCGCGCTGGATCTCCTGCCAGCTTCCGCGCCCGAACGGCTTGAGTTGAGACGCGGTCTCTGCGGCTGGTGCGAGCGCGAGCATGACGAACCAGAATATCGCGGCAAGGACGGCCCGCTTCATGACTCGTCTCCGATCGCCAGCAGCCGGTAGCCGTCGGCCTTGGTCATCCAGGAAAGATAGGTCTTGTGTCCATCGCTGACCAGCAGCGGGTGATCTGAGGTGTCTGTCGTCGTCGCGATCGCGACCGGCTTCGACCAGCTCTTGCCGTCGTCATGCGAGGTCATCGCGTTGACGGTGGTCTTCTCGCCGTCGAAGTCCTTCCACACCATCGTGGTGCCGCGCGGCCCGGCGAGGACGTAAGGTCGCGTGGGATTGCGGTCGGCGCGGCCGATGGCAACGGGCTCGGAGAACGTCCGTCCGTCGTCTTCCGAGCGGGCATAGAACAGCCCCTTGCGGGCCTTGCCATTGGTGTACCAGGTCACGTGATAGGCGCCCGCGGCCGAAATCGAAATGCTCGGCCCATGATGCGGGCATGCGGAAATCTGCCAGTCGTCCTTGCTGACGCGGCGGACCTCGCCCGGCGTCGCCGGATCGGCAAACGTCATGATCGCATGATCCCGTACGCCACCTTCGAAGATGTTTCGAAACACGACCACGGGCCTGCCGGGACCGGCGAAAGCCAGACCGAGCCGGCAGCATTCGCAGGTGTTGTCGGTCGCCAATCGCGCCTCGGTGTACGCAGCACCACCGTCTTTCGACGACGCGAAGAACAGCCCCGCTCCCTCGTACTTCCTGCCTTCCTGCTTGGCCGGCACCCGATTCCGCTTGTCGATCCAGGCGGCGAATGCCGAACCGTCGGCATCGAGGCCCAGCACCACGAAACGCTGGCTCTCGTTGTTCGAGGTGATCGGCTTCGGCTCGGCAAAGCTCTTGCCGCCATCGGCCGACTTCGCGGTCAGCACCTGGCCGTTGAACGCCTTGTCCCTGAACAGCGAAAACGCCAGCGCGATGCCGCCATTCTTCTCGACGACAATCTGGGGGCGCGCATCCGGTCCCCAATCCAGATTGAGCTTTTCCTTCGTCACCTGGACCGGGTCCGAAAGGCTGCGGCCCGCGTCTTTCGAACTCGCCACTGATATCTTGCCGCCGGCCATCCAGGCGAGCCATAGCGTGCCGTCCGATGCGAAGGCGGGCGTGACCTTCGACGCGCACCGCAACACGACGTCATCGCACGCCGCTTCCGAAGCATGCTGATGATGGCTCATTTGTGCCCCGGCTGCGGTGTGCCAGAGCGCGAAGGCGAGCGTCGCGAGCAATCCCGTTCGCAGCATGGCTTTGCTCCTCCTGTTGGTCATCCCTGTCACTTGAACGCCACCTTCATTCCCGCCACGAACGCGCGCGGCGAACCGGCGTAGATCGAACCGGTGGTGTTCGCCAGCACGTTGGCGAGGTTTTGCGCACCGCCCGGCGTGACCGTGTTGGCGATGTTGTTGGCGGAAGCGACGTAGGTCCGGTCGAACACGTTCCTGACTTCGAAGAACAAATTCAGCGACTTGAAGTAATCGGAAATCAGATCCGTCTTGTAGTGGACGTTGAGATTGACCAGTTCGTAGCCCGGCGCCTTCAACAGGTTGGCGTTGTCCATGTAGAACGAGTCCTTCCACTGCACCTCGACGAAGCCGCCCAGACCCGCGAGCGGCCCCCACATCTGGTCATAACCGAGCCGCGCCGTGAGTTCGTTCGGCGAGATGCCGGGAATCTTGTTGCCCGCCCGGTTGAAGCTGAAGACGCCGCCGTTGGCGATGTTCTCGGTGTATTCGGTGTAGAATTGATCGAGATAGGTATAGGCCGCCGTGAATCGCCAGCCGGGATAGAACTTCCAGTCGGCGGCGATTTCGACCCCGCGATGCTCCGATTTCGGGGCGTTGAACGTGTAAGTCGCGTTGGGGGGAGTAACCCCGCCGGCAGCCTGGGTGGCCTGCGTCACCAGCTCGTTCTTGAAGAATTCGTAGAAGCCGGTCGCGCTCAGCGTGAACGTATTGTTCGGCGTCCAGTCGAAACCGATGTCGTAGCCGAGGTTCTGCTGCGCCTTCAGCCCGGTGTTGTTGCCGTTCTGTCCGTTCGCAAGCACGAACAGGTTTCCGACCTGCGGCGTGCCATATCCGGTGGCGACGCGGCTGCGGAACTGCCACTCGGGGTTCAACCTGTAGACCAGCGCGAATTCGGGCGCGGTGTTCTGGAATTGCCGGTCTGCGGTGATCGGGGGACCGATCGTCGGCGTCGGGACATTCACGGTGTTGTATCTGTAGACCGTGTTGATCCCCCTCAGCTGCGTGGTTTCCCATCCGATCCCGGCAACCGCCGTGAGGCTTGGATTGATCTTGAGTTCCTGGCGCGCCCTGACGCCATAGTTGGAGGTGTCGCTGAACGTATTGCTCTGCAGCAGTCCGAGCGTGGCGTTGCCGCCGGGCATGACATTGCGCGTATCGCTGGATGCCGTCAGCGTGTTGTACCAGCCGCCGAAATAAGTGGTCGAATCCATCCCGAAGATTTCACCGCGCTTGGTGATATCGCTCATGTAGTTGTACGACGGGAAATCGCCGATCGCGCTGGTGGCGCCTGTCGGCTGATTGATGTTGCGGTCGTCGAACACGAACTGGTTGCGCCAGGTCGTCGTGTTGTCGAAATCGTGCTCCCAGCGGCCACCGACGATGGTGCGGCGATCCTCGCGGCCGAGTCCGGCCTGCACCGCGGTGACCGGGCTCCGCGTACCGTTGAAGCCGTTGTTGAACAGCGACACTGTTCCGCAGCCGGCCACGCTGGCAAACTCGCAGCCCTGCTGGAACGGGTTCTGATTGTACTGGTTCAGCGACAGCCGGATCGGCAGCCTGGTTTCGAGATTGTTGTTGATGAACTTGACGGTGAAGCGGTCGTTCGGCGTGGCGTGCAGCGTGCCGAGGAAATTGACCGTCTGGGTATTGTACCAGCTGTTCTGGATGAAGCCGTCGCCGCGGGCGTCGCTGGTAAACAGCGAGTACTCGAAATTGCCGACCTTCTTGCCCGCCGTCAGGTAGTTGGTGAGATAGCCGAAGCTGCCGCCATCGACGCCATATTCGACGCCGTCGATGGTCCGGCCCGGGCGCGTGCGGAAATTGAGCGCGCCCCCGGTCGCGTAGTTGCCATAGAGCGCCGAAGACGGCCCCCGGATGACATCGATCGCGCTGTAGGCGCGCGGATCGATCAAATCGCTGCGGGACAGCCCGTCCGGCTGCGTCACCGGGAACCCGTCCTCGAAGATCACGAGATTGCGGATGGCGAAACCGTTGCGTGCGTTGGAACCGCGGATCGAGATGCCGATATCGCGCGGCCCATTGCCCTGCTTGACCGAGATGCCGGGGCTCTCGCGCAGCACGTCGGCGACCGTGACAGCCGGCCGGTTGTCGAACTGGCTGCGGTCGATGGTCGTCTCGGTCTGGCCGGTCGGCGCCTGGTAGAGCAGTGCCCGGGCCACGCTCGGGGTGATGCCCGCCGTTTGCGACACCGCCGGCGGCGGGTTCGCGGAAGGTGGCCTTGCCTGCGGTGTCCTCGCTGAGGTGCGCGCCGCGGGTCTGCGGGCCGCAGGCCTTGATGTCGCGACGCGTGGGGCGTCGACGGTCACCGCCGGCAACGACGTCTGGGCGATCGCGTCTGATGACGTGAGGGATAGCGCACTGCCGAGCACAATCAGGCTCGCGCTGCCCAAGGCACGATGGGGATACATACCAAGATATTCCTGACGCCAGCTCTCTGGCCGGCTTGAATGAACTGCACCAACCGGCACGGCTGTCGCCGCACCGATCACTTCGGGTGTTTCAGGTCGTCAGGAAATCGAGGGGGGCGCGCGCGCCTGTGCATGCGAGCCGGCGCGGGAGGCAAATCGTTCCGGCGCGAACTCGGTCCACACCACGCGCGCGGAATCGCGAACGAGCTGTATCGCGGCCGTGGCCTGCGGCCCATCGACCGGCGCGCCGGTCTGCAGCACGCTGCACACCGAACAGCAGCCGTCATGCGCGCGATGAGAAGTCGGGTTGGTTTGGCCGGCTCCGGGATCGCCATTGCCATGGCAAATGACGGCCCCGGCGAGCGGATCGGAGGCTGCGATGCTGGCCGCCCAGCATGCGCCGATGGGCGCAAAAATCTGCACCATCAGCGCAATCAGGACTATCGGCAGATACTTCTTCAGCCGGTGCATCGAGAACCCATCCTGACTCCGAGCTTAATCACCCTGAGGGCCCGAAGTCGAGATCAGGTTCCCGGAACTATGTTGCGGCTTCAAGGAAGAAACCCGGCAAAAACCGACGCATTTTTTAGCTTTCGGGAGGCGCCCTACGGGGATACCAAGCCGTGGGGGTATTGAGGTTAAATCCACAACCACTGATGGCAAAATATCGATCATTTCGCAGAATGCTGGAATTTTGAACAATCGTTGCTGAAAATGGTGACAAGACGAAAAAGATGGTCTACCAATTCGGCCTCAGGCTGGCCGAGAGGTTTAAGCTTGGTGGTCCAAGTCTCGGGAGGAGCCCTGACGCGCACAAGCAGCGTCGCCTCGTCAACAAGATCAAATCCAACTTTTCGAGGAAATAAGGGTCGACACAATTTTTGAGCGGGGCCAGGGCCCCGCTCTTTTTTTTGCAGAGCGTTTTGTTTTCGCACGCATTGCACGAACATTCCAAGACGTCGAATATCTCCGAGCGACATGCCGGACTCACCCAATCCGATCGAACGAAGTTTTGAAATCGCAGCCGAGCGCTGCGAGGATCTGACGCCGCCGGTCTATCGCCGCCTGTTCGACGCGCACCCCGAGGCCCGCGCAATGTTCCGCTCCGAGGGCAGCGAATCGGTCAAGGGTTCGATGCTGGCGCTGACGATCGACGCGATCCTGGACTTCGCGGGCGAACGCACCGGACATTTCCGCATGATCGAATGCGAGGTGTCGTCGCACGATGCCTACGGCACGCCGCGCGAATTGTTCGTAAGGTTCTTCGGCATCATCGCCGAGACCGTCCGCGAAATTCTCGGCTCGGACTGGACACCCGAGATCGATGCGGCATGGCAGCGACTGCTCGGCGAGATCGACGATCTTGTTGCAGCGCAGAACCAACCTTCGAACTAAGCCTGCGACTCGTTGCGCAGAAGCGATGCCGCGGCAACCGAAGTCATCATAATTTCAGACCACACGACAAACGCCCACCGGTCCGCCGGTGGCGCAAACGCGACGATTGTGAGAGACTTCCATGATCCGCGGCGCGTGCAATCGACGCCACGGTCAAAAAACAACGACAGAGAGGGAGCGAACGATGTCTGGGACAGGGAAATCCTCAACGACAAGACGTAATCTTCTTCAGGCGGCGGCCACCGCAGGCGCCGCATCCGCCCTGCTCGGCAGCCTGGGCGTCAGTCCGGCGCTCGCCGCGGCGGCGCGGTCCGAGAAGCCACTCAAGGCGGCGTTCTCCAATGCAGGCTTGCAGGCGACATGGTGCGCGCAAGGAAAGCAGGCAGCGGAATGGTGGGGCAAGCTGTTCAACGTCGATGTCACCTGGTTCGACGGCCAGCTCGACGCGGTCAAGCAGCGCGCGGCGATCGACAACATGGCTTCGCAGAAATGGGATTTCGTCGCCATCCAGGCGTTCGGCATCGGCACGCTGACCCAGCCGGTCAACAAGATGATCGATGCCGGCATTCCCGTGATCGACATGGACACGCTGATCGCCCCGCTCGATCAGATCAAGGTTCATTCGTTCCTGGCGCCGGACAATGAATTCATGGGCGCGTCGGTGACGCAGGCGCTCTGCAACGCCATGGGCGGCAAGGGCAAGATCATCATGACGCAGGGCGCGCTCGGCCATACCGGCGCGCAAGGCCGCGCCAAGGGATTCGAGTCCGTCGTAAAACAGTTCCCGAACATCGAGGTGCTCGACACCCAGCCGGCCGACTGGGACGTGTCGAAGACGGCGCGTCTTTGGGAAACCTATCTCACCAAATACCCGCAGATCGACGCGGCCTTCTTCCACAATGACGACATGGCGCTGGCCGCCTACAACATCATGAAGGCGCGCAACCGCACCAACATCCTGATCGGCGGCGTCGATGCCATGCCGCCGGCGATCCAGGCGGTGAGCGAAGGGCGCATGTTTGCGACCGTCCGCAACCCCTCCTGCCGCATCCATGGCGGCGCCATTGTCGCCGGCGTCGCGGCGGTGACGGCGGGCGAGAAAAGCGGACAGGGTATTCCGAAACACGTGATCACGGATGGCCCGGTGGTGACAAAGGCCAATGCGGCCGGCATGCAATGGATGGAGAACCACTTCCTGATCTGAACCAGCATGCCCTCGGGACCTCAGCCCATCCTTGAATTGCAAGATATCACGAAGTCCTTCGGCGGCGTCGAGGCGCTTCGTGGTGTCGACTTCGCGCTTTCCGCCGGCGAGATCCACGGTCTCGTCGGCGAGAACGGCGCCGGCAAGAGCACGCTGATGAAGATCATCGCCGGCGTGCATACCGATTTTTCAGGCGGCTTCGTGCTTGATGGCAAGGAGACCCGCTTTCGCTCGGTGCGCGACGCGCATACGGCGGGTATAGCCATGGTGCATCAGGAACTCAGCGTGGCGCCCGACCTTTCGGTGGCCGAGAACGTGTTCCTCGGCAACCAACCGACCAACCGCCTGGGATTCGTGCAATGGCGGCGCATGGCCCGCGAGGCCGGCGAGCAACTCAAGCGGTTCGGAATCGACGTCGATCCGATGTCGCGGCTCGGCGACCTGCCGATCGGCCTGCAGCAATTGATCGAGATCGCCCGCGTGCTGTTCTCGGGCGCCCGCATCGTCATCCTCGACGAGCCGACCTCGGCGCTGTCGCCGCCGGAAGTGGAACGCCTGTTCGCAACGCTGAAACGGCTGCGGGACCAAGGCACCAGCATCGTCTTCATTTCGCATTTCATCGAGGACATCCTGCGTGTTTCCGACGTCGTCACGGTGTTCCGCAACGGCCGGAAGGTCGCTGAAACGCGCGCGGACGAGACCAGCAAGCCGGCCCTGATCGAGGCGATGATCGGCAAGGGCCGCGAAGCACTGGAAGAGACCTACACCCACGACATCATGCTGCCGCCGCGCGCCGAGCACCCGGTGGTGCTGAACGCCAGCGGGCTGTCGCTCGCCCGCAGCCTCAAGGACGTTTCGTTTGAGGCCCGCGCCGGCGAAGTCCTCGGCATCTACGGCTTCATGGGCTGCGGCCAGCTCGAACTGGCGCGGATCCTGTTCGGCAAGCTGCGCCCCGACCAGGGCACGCTCGCCGTATCCGGCGACCGGAAAGCGTTCCGCAGCACCGCCGATGCGCGCCGCGCCGGGATCGCGTTCGTTCCCGAAAGCCGCCGCGACATGCTGTTCCTGCAGGAGCCGGTCTACAAGAACATCTCGATCAGCATCCTCGACCGCATCTCGCAGTTACTTCTCAAGCCCTCGCGCGAGCGTTCGATCGCCGCAACGCAGGTCGAGCAATTGCAGATCAGGCCTGGCGGCGTCGAACTCGAGCTCGGCATGCTCTCGGGCGGCAACCAGCAGAAGGTCGCGCTGGCCAAGTGGCTTAGCTACCCGCCGCGCGTGCTGGTGCTGTGCGAGCCGACCCGCGGCATGGATGTCGGCGCCAAGAACGACGTCATCCACATCATCCGCGACCTGCGCGCACGCGGACTGGCGGTGATCGTGCTTTCGACCGAGCCGGAGACGGTGCTCTCGCTCGCCGATCGCATCATCGTACTCAAGCGCGGCGCGGTGGTGCGCGAATTTTGCAACGAACAGATCAGCAAGGACCGCCTTCTGGAAGCGGCGTAAGGGGACGGTACCCGGGGAGAACGACATGGCGAGCGATGAAAGCGCGACGGTCCCGGCGGCGGATCGCAAACGGCCGCGCGGCCTAGGCGCCACGCTGCGCTCCCAGATGCGGAACATCGCGCCGTTCCTGACGCTGATCTGCCTGTTCAGCTTCTTTGCGGCAGCAAGCCCATCGTTCGCGACGCTCGATAATTTCGGCAACATCCTGACCCAGATCTCCGTCACGGCCATCATCGCGGTCGGCCTCACCTTCGTGATCCTGTGCGCCGAGATCGACCTGTCGGTCGCTGCCATCGCCAACGTCACCGGCATCGCGGTCGCCTACTTCACGGCGCAGGAATCCTACGTCAACATCGCCAACATGCCGATGCCGGGATGGGTCGCGATCGTACTGGCGCTGGCGCTGTGCGCCTCGCTCGGCCTCGTCAACGCGCTCGGGCTGACGCTGATCGGCATCCCCTCCTTCATCATGACGCTCGCGATGATGCAGATCGCGGCGGGCGTCTCGGCGCTGCTGGTACGCGGCCAGATCGCCTACAAGGTTCCGCCGCTCGTCACCACGCTGGGATCGACGTCGATCGGCGGGGTACCCTGGATCGTGATCGTCGCCGCCTTGATGCTGCTCGCCGGCCACCTGGTGCTCACTTACACCCGCTTCGGCCGCTACGTTTACATGGTCGGGGGCAACCGCGAGGCGGCGGAATATTCCGGCCTCAACGTAAAACTCATCCTCGCCAGCGTCATGGTGATCTCGGCGGTTTGCTCAGGCATCGCCGGCATGCTCGGCGTGGCGCATTTCGGCAGCGCGCAGCAGAACGAGTTCGACACCTATCTGCTCGATTCCATCGCCGCCGTCGTCGTCGGCGGCACCAGCCTGTTCGGCGGCCGCGGCGGCATCGGCAATACCATCGTCGGCCTGTTCGTTCTCGGCGTCCTCAACAACGGCCTCGACCACGTCAACATCGACAGCTTTTTGAAGATATTGATCCGCGGCCTGATCCTGCTCGCGGCGCTCGTGATCAACGTCTATGCGCAGAAGTTGCGCGAGCAGTCGGCCGACTAGCGCGGCAGACTTAACTGCCGAAATCCGGCTGCCAGTCGCGCACCTCTCGCGCCGCCGCCGTCACGGCGCCGATGGCGCCGAATGAAGCTGTGTCCACCATCATGGCGCGTGCCAGCCGCAGGCTGCGCGCTTCGCAAACCGCCCGCTGCCGTGGATCCTCGATCAACTCGAAATCGATATTGTGCGCGAGCCCCAGGATGCGGCGGATGATCTTGGCCGCCGCAAATCCCACGGTGTCGCCGAACAGCCGTTCCATATAGGCCTGCTGCTCGGCCTCCAGCCGCACTGCGCCGGCCTCGCCTGCGAACAGCGTTGCCGGATACGCATCGCCACCGGCTTGCGTCCGCCAGAGATCGACGAACTTGCGGGCGAACTCCATCCAGACGTTCTCAACCGCTTCCAGTACCCACGCCTCGAACGCACGCCGGTCACCGGGCGTTCGCTCGTGGCCTGACGACGCCAGAAAAGCCATCAGCAGATTGGCGATGACGGCGCCGATATCGAACCCCATCGGGCCGTAAAAGGCGAACTCCGGATCAATCACCATGGTCGAACCGTCCGTCACCATGATCGAGCCGGTGTGGAGGTCGCCGTGTATCAGGGCCTCGGGAGAGCCCATAAATTTCAGCTTCAGCCGCGAGACCGCGACGTGCAGGTCGAGGTCTTCGCGGAAGACAGCGGCCGTTGCATCCAGCCACGGCTGGGTCCAGCGGTTCTGCTCGGCCACGCGGTAGGGGTCGGTGAAGATCAGGTCTTCGGTGATCTTGCACAGTGCATGGTTGCCGGCGAACGCGGCGATCCCCTCTTTCTTCTCCGCGGCCGGCACCGCGAGGTCGGAGCTGAGGTACAGCGTGCGCGCCAGGAAGGTCGTGATGTCGTCGACGAAGCGCGGATAGGTCGTCCCGGCAACCAGCCCCTTGCGCATGATGATGTGCGGCTCGAGCAGTTCCATCACGACGAGCGCGAGCGCCTCGTTGTGGTGCAGCACCGCCGGCACCAGGTCGGGCGCCAACCGCACCTGATGCGTCAACGCCAGATATTCGTAATGCGAGCGCGACAGCGGCAGCGGCCAGCTTTCGCCGACCAGCCGCACATAAGGCAGCGCCTGCTTGACGGCGACGCCGCCCGCCGTCCCCTTGACGATGAACACGAGATTGAGGTTGCCATCCCCGACCTCGCTGATCGACCACGCAGCCGGCGCGCCGCCCAGCCGGGCCGCGACGGCGGGAAGCCTTGCGAGGTAATCCCGCAGATCGGCCTCATGAAGAATTCGATAGTCGTCCTGCCGGGGATCAGCCAACGGTCGATGCTGTGAACTCATCGCAATCTGCCCCCCTGTCCGTGCGGGAGTCGTTACGCGCTCCCGCTCCCGGAAATTCGATCCGGTGTCGGCCTTCTTGGCTGGAGCATAGACGGAAAACCGCCCGACGCGAAGCAGGCGCTAAGCGAGTTGGGCGAGCCAGATGGTGTGGCCGCCGCAGGTGGGATCCTCCGCGATGTGCGACACCACACGAAACCCGTTCCGATCGAGCAGCGAGCGATATTCGGCGGGATCGAGGCTCGCATGATACAGCGGTTCGCCGCCAAAGCTCCCGATCGCCTCGCCATGCGCCGGGCCGCTTGTGAACATCAACGCCGCGTTCGGCGCTGCGTGCTGCCGAAACACCGGGAACATCCGCCGCTGGTCGTCATAGCCGAGGTGAAAGAAGCTGTCCCACGCCAGGATGCCGGAGAACTGCCGCGGCAAGGCAAGCTCGCGCATATCGGCGACAATCCATTGCTGTATCGGAAACCGCCCGCGGCAGGCATCGATCATGGCTGGCGACGAATCCACGCCGACGACGGGATGGCCAAGCCCGATCAAATAGCCAGCCATCGGCTCCGCAGATCCGCAGCCGATATCGAGGATCGGCGCCGCAGGCGGGAGCAGCGCGCGAAACCGGTCGAGCCAAGGCTTCTCGAACAGGCTGGCCGTAGCGCGGCTCTCGATCCAGTCCTGCGCTTTGCGCTGGTACAGATCGATGATCCGCAATGCGCCTGACACGATTCACAGCCTCACTAGCCTGCTTCCCTTACATACCTAGAAGCTTCTAAAACCGCCAATATCTTTAGGAAGGGTGTTCGTGAAAGGATTATCTTTGACTGAGTTGTATCTGTCGAGATGGTCAAGCCATACAAGCTTCTTATTGATGCCCGTCGTTATCGGCTCATTGGCAGGAACGATCTCTAACGTGGCGCGAACGAGCTTTGCATTCGGACCGAAACGTTCCGCGATGTTGAACGGATTGACTCGCTCGACCGTCATCGGATCGTTGATGTCACGAAACCGGACCAGCCTGGGAAGACTATCGAGCGGCAGTTCGCGCTTGCCCGACAGACGCGCAACCTGATCAACGCCCGCTTCGGCCGGGCTTGGCAGGCCGCCGCCTTCGAAATCGAACGACCGGAGCACGATCCATTCAGGCCCCGACCGACTATCCCGGTCTGCCTGGAGGAGCGCGAATAATATGCCTCGGGAGCCAAGGTCGAGTGCGACCGCTTCGCCCCGATAGCCGATAGAAAGTTCTTGCTGGGCGGCTAGCGGCGGCTGCTTGGTGTAAGTCACTTCACGCACGGCGGATGCAGCCTTCGGCTCTCCATCCACCTCCGCTTCAAGCGTCAGGCGATATCGTACCGTCACGCTCGGGTAAGCCATGTCGTACCGCACGACCGCAGCCACAGCGACTGCAACGAGCAAGCCGACGACGCCGAGCCACTTCATGCCGATCCGCCTATCGCCCGCGCCTAAAATGTCTCCCGTTCCAGGAAGTTCGAGCCGATGTCGGCCTTCTTCTTGATCGGATCGTAGTCGCAATAAACGTTGTCGGCGACCAGCGTGTAGCTCGGGATGATGGTGTCCTTGTTGAGCTTGACGGACGTCACGCCAATCATGGCCGTCTGCTTGGCTCCGGTCCACTTGAACGGGGTCGAGCTTTGCGCCTGCTCGCAGGCAGCGACCGCGTCGGCGAGCACCTGGGACTCGACGAAGGCTTTCACCGTTCGCAGCTGCCCCAGCGTCTTCCAATTCATATAGAACGCCCCCGCGAGCCCGGCGGCGAGCAGGACCACGAGCGCCAGCAGAATACGTTGAAGGTTCATCGTCATCCCCCGCCCGAAATATCAGCTAGAACGGAAATCCCATCAGCTTCGACAGCCGCTCGATGTTGAAGTAGCCCTGATAATAGGCCCACATCGCGATGGCGAAAATCACCCCCGATATCAGCGTCGTCATCAGCAGCTTGCGGCCCATGCGCGCCAGGATCGGCGCGCCGGGGTCGGTGCCGGGCGCACTATCGCCGTCCTCGTGCTGGCTGCGGACGCCGAAGGGCAGCGTCAGGAACAGCACGAGCCACCAGATCACGAAGTAGACCGCAAGCCCGGTCGAGATGGTATAGGCCATCGGGCGTCAGGCCTGTTCGATCTCGACGAGCGCGCCGGAAAAATCCTTCGGGTGAAAAAACAGCACCGGCTTGCCGTGGGCGCCGATCTTGGGCACGCCGTCGCCGAGCACGCGCGCGCCCTCGCTGATGAGCTTGTCGCGCGCCGCGATGATATCAGGCACGTCGTAGCAGATGTGGTGAATGCCGCCGTCGGCGTTGCGTTCGACGAATTTTGCGATCGGCGAGGCGTCGCCGAGCGGCTGGATGAATTCGATCTTGGTATTCGGCAGCGTCACGAAAACCGTAATGACGCCGTGCTCCGGCAGCGGCACCGCACCGGAGATTTCGGCGCCGAACGCGCCGCCATAGATCTTTGCGGCCTTTTCCGCGTCCTTGACCGCGATCGCAACGTGATTGAGCCGGCCCAGCATGACACTCCACTCCCTTACTTCGATGCGTCGTAGCGGCGTATCCGCGCGCTTCGCCAATTGTTACTACGTCCATCATACCCCGTCCTCATGGTGAGGAGCGCGGAACGCGCGTCTCGAACCATGAAGCCCCACCTGTGGCCTGCATCCTTCGAGACGCCCGCGTCCCGCGGCCTCCTCAGGATGGGGGATCGGGCAGCGATGACGCAGAAACCAGTCTCTTTCTACCTCAAACCGTCAGAACGTGAACGAGGCAAATCGGCTTCTTGCCCCATTGCTCGTTGATGACGGCCCGCACAGCACGGCGCACCGATTCCGCCATCGCGTCCGGATCGCGCCGCCGCGCCCGCGGCAGCCCCTCGACGGTGGACACCACGGTATCGAACACGATCTCGTCGATCAGTTCGCCGGCCGCATTCTTCTCAGGCACGCCGACGAGATCAACCTCGGGATCCTCGGCCAGTTCACCCTTCTCGGTGACGGCGAGGGCGACGAAGGCGCAGCCGGCAAATCCCATCCGCCGCCGCTCGACCACGGCGCGGGATTTGGAATCCTCTAGGATGCTGCCATCCTTGTAGAGCCGTCCCGACGGCAGTTGGTCGATGATGGCAGGGTCGCCCGGTCCGAGCTTGACCAGGTCGCCGTTGCGGCAGGTCAGCACTTGCGGCACGCCGGCGGTACGCGCGAGTTTGGCATGCTCGGCCAGATGCAGCGCCTCGCCATGGACCGGGATCAGGATCTGCGGGCGCACCCATGAGATCATGTCGCGCAACTCGTCGCGGCGCGGGTGGCCGGAGACGTGCACGAGGTCGGTGCGGTCGGTGATGACCTCGATGCCCTGGGTGACCAGACCGTTGATGATGGCGCCGACCGCTTTCTCGTTGCCGGGAATGGTGCGGGAGGAGAAGATCACGCAGTCGCCCTTGTTCAGCGTCACCTGCGGATGGTCGTCATTGGCGATGCGCGCCAGCGCCGCGCGCGGCTCGCCCTGGCTTCCTGTGCACAGCGCCAGCACCTTGTCCGGCGGAAAATGGCCGTAGAGATCTGCACCGCGGAAATTCTGCACGCCCTCGAGGTAGCCGGTCTCGCGCGCGACCTGCACCACCCGCTCCATGGCGCGGCCGACGACCACTACTTCGCGATCGGCGGCCTTGGCAGCGTCCGCGACCGCCTTCAGGCGGGCGACGTTGGAGGCAAAGGTTGTCACGGCAACCCGGCCCTTGGCCGCTTTCACCAGCTTGGTGATGGTGGCGGCGACCTCGGTCTCCGAGGGCGACCGCCCTTCCCGCACCGCATTGGTGGAATCGCCGACCAGCGCCAGCACGCCGGCATCGCCGAGTTCGCGCAGGCGCTTTTCGTCGGTCGGCAGGCCGATGATCGGCGTCGGATCGATCTTCCAGTCGCCGGTGTGCAGCACGACGCCGGCGGGGGTGTGGATCGCCAACGCATGCGATTCCGGAATCGAATGCGCGACCGGGATGAACTCGACGCTGAACGGCCCGAGATGGACACGGCCGCCCGACGGCACCACCGTCACGGGGATCTTTGGCGGGTTGCGCTCGGCGGCGCATTTGGCCTCGAACAACGCGGCGCTGAATTTGGTGGCGTAGACCGGGCACTGCAGCTTCGGCCAGAGATCGATGATGGCGCCGAAATGGTCCTCATGGGCGTGCGTCAGCACCAGCCCCATCAGGTTCTTGCGCTCCTTCTCCAGGAAGCGGATGTCCGGCATGATCAGGTCGATGCCCGGCAGGTGCTCCTCGTCGCCGAAGGAGACGCCGAGATCGACGGCGAGCCAGGACCGCTGGTGGCGGTTGCCGAGCCCGTAGATCGACAGGTTCATGCCGATCTCGCCGACGCCGCCGAGCGGCGCAAAGGTCAGTTCGTCCGGCCGCGCCATCACGCCGCCCCCGCCGAAGCTGCGTTGCCGAAATAGACCTCGCCCGCGGTGACGGGCACGCGCCTGCCCTCCGCCGTGCGGATGATCAGGCAGCCGGCTTCATCGATCGTGTCGAACGTGCCTTCGACGGTCGCGTTTCCGGTCTGGATCGCTACGCGCTCGCCGAGGCCGAAAGCGTGCTCCAGCCACAGCTTCCGGATCTCGGCAAAGCCACGGCCCTTGTCCCAGATGCCGCGGAATTCGACCCAGGCGTCCGACAACGCCGCAAACAGTTCTTCCGCGCCGATATTGACGCCGAGCGCTGCGAGCGAAGTGGCCGGAGTCGGCGTTCCCTCGGGTGCAGCGATGATGTTGGTGCCGATCCCCGCCACGACGGCGAGGCCGCCGTCGGTCATGGCCTCAGCCTCTACCAGCAAACCGCAGAGCTTTTGTCCGCGGACCAGAATGTCGTTTGGCCATTTCAGGAGATATTGCAAATGATCCGATCCGGCCAGCCGCATGTTGGCCTCGACGCTGACACGTTGTAGCGCGGTTGCATGTGCCAGACCAAAGGCGAAGCCCATGGTTGCCGCAACGGCGGGAGAGACATCCATGACCTCGAGGACGCTGCTGGCGAGGTTGCCGCGCGGCGCGACCCATGCGCGCTGCCGGCGTCCCCTTCCCGACGTCTGTTCCGTCGTGACGAACCAGGTCGGACCACGCTCGCCCTGGCGCGCGGCGGCCATGGCCTCGCTATTGGTCGAACCGGTCTTGTCAAAGGCAATCAGGCGGTGACCCGCCGCGGTGGCCCGAGGACCGAGCGCGAGAGCCATCTAGAACAACGACTTCGCCGCAGCCGTGGCGACGCTGACCAGCGGCCCCGGATAGACGAAGAAGAAGATGTTGAAGATACCGGCAACCGCCAGCACGGTGCGCAGTTCGAGGCGCATCGGCTCGATCTTGCCGGCCGGCTCGTCGAAATACATCACCTTGATGATGGTGAGATAGTAGAACGCGCCCACGACGCTGGTGAGCACGCCGATCACGGCCAGCGTGAACAGGCCCGACTTGATCGCCGCCACGAACACGTACCATTTGGCAAAGAAGCCGGCGAGCGGCGGGATGCCGGCCAGCGAGAACAGCAGCATCGCGAACACGAAAGCCAGCAGCGGGTTGGTGCGCGAGAGCCCTGCGAAATCGCTGATCTGCTCCATCGGCTGGCCGTTGCGCTTCATCGACAGGATGACCGCAAAGGAACCGAGCGTCATCGCGACATAGATCGCGATGTAGATCAGTACGCCCTGCGCGCCCTCAACCGTGCCGGCGGCAAGGCCCACCAGCGCAAATCCCATATGGCCGATCGAGGAATAGGCCATCAGGCGCTTGATGTTCTTCTGCCCGATCGCGGCAAACGATCCCAGCGCCATCGAGGCGATGGCGACGAACACGATGATCTGCTGCCATTGCGGGACGATGCCGGGAAATGCCGTCAGCGCCACGCGGGTGAACACCGCAAGCGCTGCGACCTTCGGCGCGGAGGCGAAGAAGGCCGTGACCGGCGTCGGCGCGCCCTCGTAGACGTCGGGCGTCCACATGTGGAACGGCACCGCCGAAACCTTGAAGCAGAGCCCGGCCAGCAGGAACACGAGGCCGAACACGATGCCGGGACTGCCCGTTTTGGCCGCGGCGGCGATGCCGGCAAATTCGACCGTGCCGGTAAAACCGTAGATCAGCGAGGCGCCGTAGAGCAGCATGCCCGAGGACAGCGCGCCGAGGACGAAATACTTCAGCCCGGCCTCTGTCGACTTGGCGTTGTCACGGTTGGAGGCGGCGACCACGTAGAGCGCGAGCGACATCAGCTCAAGCCCGAGATAGAGCATGATCAGGTCGCCGGCCGAAATCAGCACCAACATCCCGAGCGTGGAGAGCAGCACCAGGATCGGAAACTCGAAAATGCGCCGCGACGGGTCGGACAGGAACTCCACCGAGAGGATCAACGTCGCCGCCGAGCCGATCAGGGTGAGAATCTTCAGGAAGCGAGCGAAATCATCGACAATGAAACTGCCGCCAAAGGTCACGTGCTTGCCGGCAGGCAGGCTCAACTCCAGCACGCCGGCAAGCGCCAGCAGCGCAACCGTGAGACCGGTGATGAGGCTCGTCGTCGTCGCCTGCTCGCGAAAGGCGCCGAGCATCAGCAGCACCATGGCGCCTACGGCCAGCACCAGTTCCGGCATCACCGGATACAACTGATAACCTGCAGTCGTGAAGCTCATGGCGTTCTTATCCTTGACACGTTTTCTTCATGCGAACCGGGTTCCACTTCGCTTGAAAACGCTATGTTACTGAGTGACCAGCGCGGCTGCCTTCACGGCAGTCACGGCGGTATTGTAATTGTTGACGAGTTGCTGGACCGAGGCCGCCGACATGTCGAGCACCGGCTTCGGATAGACGCCGAACAGGATGGTGAGAAACACCAGCGGGAACAGCAGCAGGCCTTCACGGAACGTCAGGTCCTTGATGCTAGCCAGCGACGGCCTGGTCAGCGCGCCGAACACCACTTTGCGATAGAGCCACAGCGCATAGCCCGCCGACAGGATCACACCGAGCGTTGCAAACGTCGCCGTCGGGATCGAGACCTTGAAGGTGCCGAGCAGCGTCATGAATTCGCCGACGAAGCCTGAGGTGCCGGGCAGACCGACATTGGCCATGGTGAAGACCATGAACACCAGCGCGTAGAGCGGCATCCGGTTCACCAGCCCGCCATAGGCCGCGATCTCGCGGGTATGCATGCGGTCGTAAACGATGCCGACACAGAGGAACAACGCGCCCGAGACGATGCCGTGCGAGATCATCTGGAACACGCCGCCGGCCACGCCCTGCGTGGTGCCGGCGAAGATGCCCATGGTGACGAAGCCCATATGCGCCACCGACGAATAGGCGATCAGCTTCTTGATGTCTTCCTGCATCAGCGCCACGAGCGACGTGTAAACAATCGCGATCACCGACAGGGTGAAGACAAACGGCTGGAAGTAGAGCGAGGCATCCGGGAACATCGGCAGCGAGAAGCGCAGGAAGCCGTAGCCACCCATCTTCAGGAGGATTGCTGCCAGGATCACCGAACCGGCCGTCGGCGCTTCAACGTGCGCATCCGGCAACCAGGTGTGAACCGGCCACATCGGCATCTTCACTGCAAAGGATGCAAAGAACGCCAGCCACAGCCATGTCTGCATTCCTTCCGGGAAGCCGTGCGACAGCAGCGTCGGAATATCCGTCGTACCAGCCTGCCAGTACATCGCCATGATGGCGAGCAGCATCAGCAGCGAGCCGAGCAGCGTGTAGAGGAAGAACTTGAACGACGCATAGACGCGACGCTGGCCACCCCAGACGCCGATGATGATGAACATCGGGATGAGGCTGGCTTCAAAGAAGACGTAGAACAGAACCGTGTCGAGGGCGCAGAATACGCCGATCATGATCGTTTCCAGGATCAGAAACGCGATCATGTACTCTTTGACGCGCTTCTCGACCGAAACCCACGAAGCCAGAATGCACAGCGGCATCAGGAAGGTGATCAGGATCACGAACAGCATCGAAATACCGTCGACACCCAGATGGTACGAGATGCCGGAGTCCAGCCACTCACGCTTTTCCACCATCTGGAAGCCGGCATAGGATGCATCGAAGCCAGCCCAGATGAAAAGCGACAGCGCGAAGGTGAACACCGTCGTCATCAGCGCGATGTTGCGGATATTGCGACGCGCAGCGGTGCCTTCATCCTTGATCAGAAGGATCAGGAACACGCCGACGAGCGGCAGGAAGGTGACCGTGGAAAGAATTGGCCAGTCGGTCATCAGTTCGAACC
>JAEWHP010000028.1 GCA_023387735.1 Pseudomonadota bacterium
CACTGCCAGCGCACAGGCCGAGCACCTTTTCGTGGAGCTCATTAAGGAACGGCTTGGCGAAATGGGCATCGGCAACCCCTGCCGCCCCGCCATCCGCAAGCGGCAAGCCCTTGAGCGCGGCCAGCACAGCTATCAGTTCGCTGCTCAACTCGGAGAGATAAGGAGCCGCTACACCGGTAACCTTGCTCTTGCCGTTATAGGCAATGTCTATACGAGCAGACTCCGCCTCACGGCTAAAGAGGTAAACCTCCTGGTACTGGTGATGGAGGACGTCTTCAATATTGATCCCCCGCCCGGCAATCAACCTGCGCACCTCGGCCAGCAGCGCGAGCAGCGTTGTTGCGCTGGCGGGAATGCCAAATGTTTCGGATTGCAGCGCAGGGGCAACCGCTGCAACTGCTGGCGCAGCAACGCTGGGAGCCGGAGCCGGAGCCGGAGCCGGAGCCGGAGCCGGAGCCGGAGCCGGAGCCAGAGGTATGCTGGGCGCTGCGCCGAGCATTTCCAGCGCCGGATTGGAAACCATCTGAATGCCACTCCAAGGCTGATGGTTCGGCGGGTCGAGCAGATACAGGTGGCGCGCCGTTCGCGTGATCGCCGTGTAGAGCCAGCGGAAATAGTCAGCCGTCAGCTGGGGTAGGTGGCTTTTGCATTTCACAAACACATGGTTCCACTCACTGCCCTGCGCCTTGTGGCAAGTGATGGCGTAACCGAACTTGAGCCGCAAGGCATTGAAATACGGATCCGCCATCAGGGCGTCCTTGAACGCCTTAGTCCGCCTTGGCAAGTGCTTGTGGCGCATGCAGAAGTCGAGGTAGAGCGCCTTGTTCTCATCTGACGAAAGCGTGGGCTCCTTGCTGTAGAGCAGATCTTCCATGATCTTGGCCGGAAAAAAATGCGCTGTGCCATCAAGATCGCGGAACCCGGCCACCACATCCCTGAAGCGCAGCGGCACAACAATATCCTCGACTACACCAGATTCGGGATTTCTCCGTTTCAGTTTGACGGTCCGCTCTTCAACACCACCGAGCACCTCACGGATCAGGCCGAAGTCACCGTTCGAGATAAAGAACCCGTACGCGTTGCTATTGGCAACAGCCATCACCTTGTCCCCCGGACTCACCTGCGCGCAGCCGGGGAAGAAGTGTTCGCGAATTAGCCGGTTGTAATCGCCCACGTCAGCGTTGGAATGAGCAATGACGATGGACTCGCCATTGATCTTACCGCCACAAGAGTCCAAGTAACGCTGCAACAGCGCCTGATGTTCGACCTTCTCAACGTCCGGATAGGCGAGGTCTATGGTCAGGCGGTTGAACACCTTGCTCTGCAACGACGAGCGCAGCGGCTGGGCGTTGGCCAGAATGCCGCTATGCGCTTTCTGCCGTACCACCTCAGCCAGCTCGTATTCGCTGCAACGGACGCGGTGATGACGCAACAGATATTCCGCATCCAGCGCCGGCGAAAAGTTCATGCCCACGGGCGGCAGCTGTGAGTCGTCGCCGATGAAAATCACCTTCTTGCTGTGATCGTTATGGTCCAGATTAACGAACTCGAACAGGTCGGCAAGCAGATAGCCCGAACCAAATCGGAAGAACTCCGCCTCCTGGTAGATATCCGCCACCATGGACGCCTCATCCACGATGTACACCGTATCCACCGAAAGCGTGTTCACCGCCAGCTTGGCGTAGAACTTGAAAGTCTCGGTGCCCTCGGTGTCTTCATCGAGATACTCGGCCATATCGTCGAACGCATAGAGGGTCTTATGCAGCGTGTAAGCGGGCGACTGGGTTTTGCTGGCGATCACCTTCGACGCCTTGCCGGTGGGCGCAGCCAGCACGTAGTTGCGGCCGATCGCCCGGAAATATTCGGTGAGCCCCTTGGTGATGAAGGTTTTTCCGGTGCCTGCGTAGCCTTTGAGGAGGAACACGCTTTCCGTATTGCTGGCGAGGAAGCGCTCAATCTGCTTGACCAGCTCCGTCTGGCCGTTGGTCAACGTATAGCCAGCAAAGGCATCGTGAATACTGAGATGCTGACGCGTGTTGCCACTGCTGAAATCGATAGAGTCCAGGGCCTGAGCCGAGGCGCACTTGAAATCATCCAGCCGGGCCTGATCAGGTGCCGGTGTGCTTGACGCGGCCTCAGCCCGAGCGGCTTTCTCTGCAGCCTCCAGGCGGTTCAACTCGTCTTCCGCCCTGGCCAACTGCTCGGCACGGTCTTCTACAGGTCCGCCCTGCTCCGCGGCTTCGACAGGCGCCGTGAATGGCGGATAGCTGTCGGCAGACTCACCGCTGTAGGTCTTGTAGAACCACTGGCCGATCAGATACGCATCCCCAATCAGGGCAAGCGAGACGCTGGCGTCGATAAACCCGCCATGCGCGGCTTTATTGCCGATCATCCGCAGCGCATGCAGTTTCTGCAGCACGATGTCGCCGACCACGTCCTGAAAAGCTGGGTACTTGAGCTTCTCGAAAAACCCATCGCTCGGCTCACAGGGCAGGCGCAGATCTCGGTAGAGCAGACCAACCAGAACCTCTGCAAAGCAGCGGAGTTTGATAGCCGCAGTGTGCGGGTCGGTAAACACATAGCGCTCAGCGAGCGAGGCATGCTGATACAGCTCGGGCCAGCGAGACCTCAGCGGGAGAAAGTTATTCGAAACCATTCATTTTCCTTACCCGACCGGGCGACTGAGTCTCGATCAATCGTTTCGCTTAGCATCCCGACGCGCTACAGGATGCCGCATGCTCCCTAGCGCGGAATGACGACCGTCAAATGAAGCTGTATGCGATAGGAATTCCTAGCCTGCCCACAACTAACGCCCCACATACCTCTCACTCCCTGACTGCAGGCAGACCATCAAACTCAAAAGCAATCTCGAACTGCTCGGCGCCCTCGGCCAGGCTGAAGCAGTTCATATCGCTCTTGTCGGCCTTGACGTCGCCACTCTCGAAGAAGATGGCCAAGGCTTCGAGGATGGTCGATTTGCCATAGTCATTGCGGCCGACGATGCCGGTCATGGCTTCGTCGATGGGGATAACCGTGGTGGCACGGTAGCCGCGAAAATGAGAGAGCTTGACGGACTTGAGGCGCATGGGGATTTCCTTATCTACAGCTGGCCAGAGACAAATGTGACAGGATCACATTTGCACAGCCGCAGGCTGGGACGAAGTCCCGAGCACAGGGATGTGCGAGTGAAGGCTTTTGCGCCTGTCACAGCTCACCTCTAAAGGCTTTTTGGCTGAGTGAAGAAAACAAGCTCTCAGCATCATGAAGATCTAGCTTTAGCTTGCTTGCAAGCTCCTCAACTTTTCCAACCCGCTCAGACATTAAGATCTGTATATCAAGTGGCGGCAATGGAACATCCAAACTATTAAGCAAGTCCAAATTCACGCCAGTCTGGCCTGCAGTGCGCTCAGAGTTTGATATGACTGCGTCTTGATAAGCTGGAAGCTGAAGAAGCCTGTACACAAAATCCTTAGTTACTCCTTCTTTAGGTGCTGCTTTCATCAAGGCAACATTATAGGAACCTGAAAGCCCTCTCAGTATTTGAAATACTGGTGGCCCGTAGCGGCCGATCATCACATCATCAATTTCAAATCGGCGTTTAGCTAAGCTTTCAGGAATATATGTTTTGAACTTATCCGTCCTAAAGTCACGAATTTGCACAAGGCGGATGTAGCCTTCCTTTTCTTCGTATTCAAAAGTCTCTTTAGGGGGTTGGCTACCCCCTTTAAAGTCAATAACGTCTGACATTTTGTGAATGGCCCACCCCTTCGGATTGGTCACCGGGTCGCCGAACATGTTCAGAAACACTGCGCGGAGGAAGTCGTCGGCGAGCTGGATGGCTTGCTGGCGTTTGCGGCGGATGGCGTCGGCCTTGTCGAGAATGGCGGCGATGCGCTTTTGCTCGGGTAGGGGTGGGAGGGGTATCGGCAATTCCTTAAACGCTGTCACTGTGAAGCTAGCCTGATTTACAGACTTTTTTGTAATTGCTGGAACGAGATGAAGAAATTTCGGACTAGAAAGATAATGAAACAAGTATCTTGGGAAAATCTTCTGTTGGTCAGGGCGCGCGCATAGCAAATTCATGCCATGGATCACATCAAAGCTTTCAACTTCAAAAATTGCGCACTTACCCAAATGCTTTTCTGAATTAATGTGACTAACCAGAATATCGCCTTGCCTTAAACGATAATCTAAATACTCACTAGCACCAACACCGGCATAGCCGCATTTATTTTGGTTAAAAACCCTTTCTGAAATCGACTCTATTCGTGTAATTGGCACACCACCAGCATCTTTGGACTGAGGAATCGATGCTCCATTTCTAATGAACTCAGACACATCACCAAGACAACTAACTGGCCAACTCACAGCATCTGCTCCAATTCATCCAGATCCGCCAGAATTACCTGCTCCAGCCCTTTGAGCCTCTGCAGAATCACTTTCGGATCTTCGTATTGTTCCTGCAGGTACTCCACGTCCTTGTAGCGGTTGATAGAGAGGTCGTACTTGTTGGCGGCGATGTCCTCTGCTGGTACGACGAAGGCCTTTTTGCGCTTGTCGCCAAACAGGGTATTGATGGTGCTGGCGCTGACGTTGCCCTCGACCATTTGCCGGTATTTATGCCACTGGGCGATAGCATCGGGCAGGTCGTTGCTGCCCTCGCCTTTCAGCTCGGTTCGCTTGTCGTCCAGCGAGTAGCCGTCAGCCTTTAGGTCGTAGAACCACACACGCTCGGTGGTGCCACCCTTGGTGAAGATAAGGATGGCGGTGCTGACGCCGGCGTAGGGTTTGAATACACCACTGGGCAGGCTGACGATGCCTTCGAGCTGGTTGTTGTCGAGCAGCTCCTGGCGCAGTTGCTGGTGCGCCTTGGACGAGCCGAACAGCACGCCGTCCGGCACGATCACCGCGGCGCGGCCACCGAGTTTCAGCGAGCGGAGGATATGGGCCACGAACAGCAGCTCGGTCTTTTTGGTTTTCACCAGGCCAAGCACATCGGGGTTGGTGTTGGTTTCGT
>JAEWHP010000026.1 GCA_023387735.1 Pseudomonadota bacterium
TGCGTTGCGACTCGGCGATCGTCGCGAGCAGCAGCTCGTTGCCGCCGGCGTCGACCTCCTCGGTGAGGCGCACCAGCAGCTCGGGGTGACGGCGGATCCGCTCGACGGTCCACGCCAGCTGCGTCGACGTCGTCTCGTGTCCGGCCACCAACATCGTCAGCAGCTCGTCGAGGATGTAGGAGTCCGGCATCGGCGAGCCGTCGTCATAGCGCGCCTGCAGCAGCAGTGACAGCACGTCGTTGCGCTCGGTGAAGTTCGGATCGTTGCGTGCGTCGTCGAGCAGCGAGTTGAGCAGCTCGTCCATCCGCTTGCGGTATGCGGCGAACTTGCCGCCCGGGCTCCACGGCCCGAAGTCGCGGCGCACGAACGAGGGCATCAGCGCGATCTTGGAGCCGAACTCGACGGCCTTGGGCATCAGTTCGCGCAACTCGTCGAGTTGCGCGCCCTCCGCGCCGAACACGGCCCGCAGGATGGTGTTCAGGGTGATGCGCATCATCGGTTCGAGGGTCTCGAACTCCACACCCTCGGGCCAGGTCCGGATCTCGCGGACGGCCTCTTCCTCGGTGATGCTCGCGTAGCCGCGCATGCTCTTGCCGTTGAACGGCGGCAGCAACAGCTTGCGGCGCGCCTGCAGCTCGTCACCCTCGAGGTTGAAGATCGACCCGGGCCCGAGCACGTCGCCGCCCAAGTTGTTCTGCGGCCGGCCCACCAGATCACGGTGGGTGCTGAACAGATCCTTGACCAGCACCGGGTCGCTGATCACCACGGTCTCGCCGAACACCGGGATGTTCAACGTGAACGTCGGGCCGTACTTACGGCCCAGCGCGGCGATCGCGCCGTAGCGCTGCGTCAGGACGGCTGCGCCCTGGATCAGCTTCGGGATCCGCGGCCCCGGCGGGAGCCGCACTGGATCGGTGGTGGCCGTTGCCATGTCGTCACCCCTTACCTCTGGTGAGCTAGTGAACTATCAGGCTATCGCGTAGTCGCTGAGCGGGAATCTCTCCTGCTCCTTGACCGCCTGACGGATGGACGTCGGCCGGAACAGCGGCGCCTCGCCGGAACTGTTGAACCAGTACGAGCGTGAGCTCGCGCAGTCGCCGAGCCGGAACACCGAGTCGTCGAGCAGGGTCAGCATCCGCTCGAGGAACCTGTCGTTGGCCTCTTCGGTGACCTCGAAAGTCCGCCCGCCGCGGCGCTGCAACTCGCCGAACAGCCGCTTCATGTGGCGCATCTGGTACTCCACGGTGTCGAACCACGACATCCCCACCCACGCGTACGGGCTGGCCTGGGTCACCAGGTTGGGGAACATCGGCACCGTCATACCCTCGTAGGCCTGAAAACGGTTCTCCCGCCACCACTTTCCGAGATCTCGGCCCTCCCGGCCGATCACCTCGATGGCAGGCAGGTTCGACTCCCACACGTCGAATCCGGTGGCCAGCACCAGCGTGTCGATGACGCGTTTGGTGCCGTCGCGGCCGACGATGCCGTCGGGTTCGATCCGCTCGATACCCGCGGTCTCCAACTGCACGTGCGGCTTGGTGAAGGTCCGGTAGTAGACGTTGGACAGCGTGGGCCGCTTGCACCCGAAGTCGTAGTCCGGTGTGAGCTTTCGGCGCAGTTCCTTGTCGCGGATGGCCAGGAACCGGTGCAGCGTCCCGATCTTGGCGGCCGCGGTGTTGATCGGCCGCAACTGACGGAACTTCCACATCGCCAGCGTGGTCATGACATCCATGAACATGTCGCTGGAGAGCCGCACAATCCGTTGCGTGGCAGGGAACTTCGCGAAGATCCGCTGCGTCCTCGGGCCGAACGAGAGGTCGAACTTCGGCATCACCCAGATCGGCGTGCGCTGGTAGACCGTCAGCTCGGCGACGTCCTCGGCGAGCTTCGGGATCAGCTGCACTCCGGTGGAGCCGGTACCGATGATCGCCGCGCGCTTACCCCGCAGCGGGTAGTCGTCGTCCCACTCCTGCGCGTGCAGCACCGTCCCGGCGAACGTGTCGATGCCCGGGATGTCCGGCTTCTTCGGCTGGCACAGATAGCCCGTGGCCAGCACCAGGAACTGGGCCTGCAGCGTCTGGCCGCCGGCCAGGGAGACCAGCCACTGCTGGGTGTCCTCGTCCCACCGGGCACCCTCGACCACGGTGTTGAACCGCATGTAGCGCCGCACGTCGTACTTGTCGGCGACGTGCTCGGCGTAGGTCTTGAGTTCCGACCCCGGCGCGTAGAGGCGGGACCAGTACGGGTTCGGCTCGAACCAGTACGAGTAGGTGGTGGACGGGACGTCAACCGTCAAGCCTGGATAACGGTTGACGTGCCACGTTCCACCTAGGTCGTCCTCGCGGTCGAGGATTGCGATGTTGCGGTAACCCAGCTGATTGAGCTGGATCGCCGCGCCCATCCCACCGAACCCTGCTCCGACGATGACGGCATCGAGTTGCTCCGTACTCACCCCGGCGATATTACGGTCAATGGTCCGGGCTTTCCTATTCGCCGGAGTCAGCGCCGCCGCTGCTCGCGCCCGCGCTCTCCTTCTTCGCGCCGGTGTCGGACTTGCCCTCCGAGCCGTCGTTGTCCTTGTCGGCCTTGCGGTGCTTGCCGCCGGTGGCTGGCTTCTCGGAGTCCTCGGCCTTGTCGGCCTTGTCCTTGTCCTTCTCGGAGTCCTCGGCCTTGTCGGCGTCCTTGTCGTCGGCCTCGTCGGTCGCGTCCTTGTCGGTGTCCTCGGCCTCGTCGGTGTCGCCCGGCTTGCCCTCGTCGACGCCGGTTTCGGGCTTGGTCTCGCCCGGAGCTCCGGTCTCGGTCTTGCCCTCGTCGTCGACTGGGGCCTCCTCGGCCGGGGTCTCCTCAGT
>JAEWHP010000029.1 GCA_023387735.1 Pseudomonadota bacterium
TACGGCCTCAGCGCCTTGGGCGGCACGAGAGCTCCCGACATCGTCGGCGTGTTGAAGGTCGATCAGGCTTGGGGTGTGTTCCAGTTGTCGGCTGCGGCTCACAACAACCACGCCGCCTACTACGGCACCACCGAGACCTCCGGTCATCCCGACGACAAGTGGGGCTGGGCCGTGCAGGCTGGCTTGCAGATCAAGAACATCCCGACGGGTGCGGGTGACACGATCAACTTGCAGGCGGTCTACACCGACGGTGCAAGCCGCTACAACTTCCAGAGCCTGGTTGGCCAGAACTTCGTGATGTTCGGCGGAACCAGCGTTCCCGGAGCCTACCAGAGCGTTGGTCTTGCCGGCGTAGCTGACGGCGTCTACCAGACCGGTACGGGCATTCTCACGGCTCAGACCTGGGGTATGCGCGGTGCGTGGAACCACAACTTCGATCCCTACTGGAGCGGCGCGATCTACGGTGCGTACGCCCAGCTGAAGTACGGCAATGGCGGAAACGCACTGATCTGCAACGCGATCGCGGGCATTGGTGCGGCGACTGCCGGTATCACGACCTGCAACCCGGACTTCAACCTGGCTCAGATCGGCGGCATCATCCGCTGGACCCCGGTGAAGGGCCTGACGTTCTCGGCCGACGTGGTCTACACCATGCTCGACCAGAAGTTTGCCGGAACGATCGCGCCGGCAGCTGCCTTCAATGCTCCGGCCAAGCCGGCAGCTGTCTACCAGCTGAAGGACCAGGACACGGTCAGCATGCTCCTCCGCGCTCAGCGTAACTTCTGATCCCGGAAGACTTAAAGCGACAAGGAAACCCCGGCAGGCAACTGCCGGGGTTTTTCTTTGTTTGGGTTTGAAACTTCAAACATTCATTCTCCACGACGGCCAAGCGTGATCTTGCTTTGCAGGTCACAGTGAAGTGAACCCTTGTGCGCAGCAAGCGTAAGCGGGAAAGGCGCATGTGCGAGCTTCGCAGGGGCATGGCTGCGGCCGCAAACACCGGCCCAATCGGCCAGCCATCGACGTTACGCTTGAGGTCCCTGGTTTGCAGCCGGCAATGCAGACTTGCCGACCTCATTGCCGCGCTGGTGGTCAACAGCGCGCAATGCGCTCCTGTGCCTGCTGTCGGATCGGCGCAGAGGGAGCAGTGCTAGTACTGAATGCGCCGCTGTCGATGGACGGGGCCCCGAGGCTTATGCGCAAGCGCGTAATAGGGGTTGGTATAGCATTGAGCTGCGCGGCCAGATGCCGTTGCCTGGCACTGAGGCAGTGAAGTGAAACTGCAATCGATGTAGCCACCTCTCGGCACATAGACCTGCAGGCAGACCGGATAGTTTGGATCGTAGGTCTGCGCGTGGGACGGCGTGGCGGCGAGGACCGCTGCGCTGACCAGAATCATCCGGGTCAATCCAGCTCGCATTGCAGTCTCCTCGTGTCGTAGAGCGACAGACCCGAACATGGTATTGAATGCAGGAAACGTCAATCGTCGATTGCTGCGATTGCTTCTCGGGAAGCTCTCGCGATTCGCTTCAGCCGTAACATGCCGGTCGAGCGGTGCGGCGCACGTGGCCCAGACAGCGAAAGTCCGGCCGAGATCCGTATCCGTCCCGCGCGATCGTTCATAGATGCTTGGCATGGAAAAGCCCCCGGCAGTTGTCTGCCGAGGGCTCGCTTCCTGTTCAAACAGAACGATAATGCACTAGAAATTGCGCTGTGCGCGGAGCAGGAAATTGAAGCTGTCCTGATCCTTCAGCTCGTATGCGGCCGCCGGCTTGGCCACCGACGCGAGGGTCGGAGCGACAACCGTGCCTGAATACTTCTGGTCGATCCGGGTCCAGGTGAAGTCACCCGAGAACGTCAGGTTCTTCACCGGGGTCCAGCGCGTGATGATACCCGCCTGGGCGATGTTGAAGTCGGGGTTGCAGCTACCGACCAGGGAGAGCAGCGCAACCGCGTTCGCGCAGATGGCTGCCTTGCCGTTGTTGCCGTACTGGATCGAAGCGTAGGCACCATAGACGCTAGTGTTCCAATAGGGATTCCAGTTGTGATTGTAACCACCGCGGAAGCCCCAGGTGGTTACGTTCTCGAGCCCGGTGCCATCCGCGGCCGAAGTGCCCGTGTACACAGCGTCAGGCGCGTTGGCAAAGCCGATGCTCTGGTAAGCGCCAATCTGGCTGGCGCTGCCGAACATCGAGTAGCTCACCGCGGCCAAGCTTTGCAGGTTGTAGCGGGTTGCGCCATCGGTGTAGACGGCCTGCAAGTTGATCACGTCGCCCGCACCGGTGGGGATGTTCTTGATCTGCAAGGCACCCTGCACGGCCCAGCCCCACTTGTCGTCGGGATGACCGGTGGTCTCGGTCGCACCGTAATAGGCCGCGTGGTTGTTATGAGCAACAGCCGACAACTGGAACACACCCCAAGCCTGATCGACCTTGATTGTGCCGATCAGGTCCGGAATGCGCGAGCCGCCGAAGTTGTTGAGACCGTTCGCGCCGCCCAGCATGCCTGCAGCCGTTGCGCGCGTCAGGTTCAGCACGCCAGCCTGCACGACCGCGGCCTGGTCCTGAGCCGACACGCTGGCCGATACGCCGTTGCCGAACTGAGCGGTGTAGGTGAACTGGTTCACACCATTGGTCGTGCCGCTACCGCCGACCAGGCCGTCGAAGTTGTTGCCGGGATAGTTGACCCAGGGCGCATCGAACGCGGAAATCGCCCTGCCCATCGTGAACCCGGCGAACTGGATGAACGCATAGTTGATGCCAACGCCACCACCGGCAATACCGCCATCGGAGGGGTTACCAACCTGGCCGACAGCCGCGCTATACGTGGTACCACCCGTGCCGGCGCCGGAGTACGAACCCGACGTCCAGGTGAAGTTCGCATCGAAGAACGTGCGGACCACGCCGTATTCGGTCGCCGTGCGCGTATCGACGTGCAGATTTTGACGCGCGCGCATGGAGTAATAGTTCGACAGGCGATTGTGAGCGCCCAACGGTCCGGAGAAGGCTCCGTTGTAGTGCGTGCTGTTGAACGCGGTCTCAGCGCGCAGATAGCCGCCCAGCTTGATGCAGGTGTCGGTGCCGGGGATATAGAAGAAACCCGCACCATACAACGAGCAGATCCTGACATACTCCACCGCCTTGGCCTTGACGGGCAGGTCGGCAGCCTGAGCCCCGCTAATGGCAGCCAAGCCGGCCGCCGAGCCGAGAATAAGGCCTTTAATCATCTTCATATCAATCCCCAAGTTGCTCTATAGCGAAAGGTCCGTGCCCCTTGGGCCACTCCCAAGTCCGGTTCCGCTGTCTCTTTGAATCCGCTTAGTCGATTCTCGGCTTCTTGACATTTCGTCCGAGATTGTTCGCGTCTATCCGACTTTTTTGGAAATCAGATGACACCCTCTGACCCCTGATACTGGCGCCAGCGCGCTCCCGCGGGTAATTTACATCTAAGTTCATCCGCGAGGGCATATTCTTCGAGCAATATGAATTGACTTGTGCCGGTGATGCCGGTTTGCAACATTCGCGTTATATCGATATCGAGGAAGTTGCCATGCGCGCTCTGGCTCTGACGATTGTGATGATCGGAATGGCTTTGGCAGCCGGGCCGGCCAAGGCTCAAACCTATGACCCGGCTTTTCCCGTTTGCATGCACGTCATTCCCTGGGGCGGCGGCGCCTATGAGGATTGCAGCTACCAAACGATGGGCCAATGCGCGGCGTCGGCTTCCGGCCGTGCCGCGCAATGCGACCCCAACCCGTTTTATGCGGGTGCAAAGACGTCGCCGCCACGAAGCGGTCGGCGCTATCGTCAAGCTGGATCAATGCCGACTGCGCCCGACGGGAGCCAACCGAACAGCTACTGCCTGCAAGGTCGCATGTGGGGCTATCCCGGCAATTGCCAATTCTCCAGTTACGCACAATGCACGGCCACCGCCAGCGGTACTGACGCCTATTGCGGGGTGAATCCCCAATATGCATTCGCGCGTCAGCAGCAGAGCGGCTATCGGTACGGATACTGAGCGTCCGTCAAGCAACATCGCAACCAGCCGCGTTGCCATGTATGGCAGCGCGAGTTGCAGACTATTGGACGATGGAGCCGCGATGCAGGTCGGCTTCAATCTGGAGCCTGGTGCCGCCGCCGAATCGCGCGCGGTAGACCTGCAGGTTCTCCATGATCCGCTGCACATAGTTTCGCGTCTCGGAGAACGGGATCAGTTCCACCCAGTCGACGGCATCCACCTTGGGATCGCGCGGATCGCCGTAGCGCTCGATCCATTTCCTGACGCTGCCGCGGCCAGCATTGTAGCCGGCGAAGGTCAAGATGTAGGAGCCGCGGTAATCCTCGAGCAGCCCGCCCAGTTCGGCGGCGCCGAGCATGGCGTTGTAGACCGAATCGGTCTTCATCCGCTTGAGGTCGAAGCTGATGCCGGCCCGCTTGCTGACGTAGCGTCCGGCATCCGGCGTCACCTGCATCAGCCCGTAGGCCTGCGCAGGCGAGACCACCGCCGGATTGAAGGCGCTTTCCTGGCGCGCGATCGAGTAGACGATGCTCGGCTCTACCTCCGGTCCGACCTGCTTGAATGAGGGGATGCCGTTGACGGGGTAGGCGTAGAAGTCGAACGGCAGGCCGCGATTGAGCGCGGCCTTGCCCATCATCAGCATGCCGCGGGCGTCGCTGTAACGCGAGGTGAGTTCGCCGAGGCCCACCAGCGCGTCCGGATCGCCGTTTTCGCCCATGTCGCTGAGAATCGGGAATGCGAGCGCGCGCTCGTCCAGCTCATAGAGCAACTGCACGGCGCGCACGATTTCCAGCCGCTCGACGCCGCGGCCGCGACCGCTCGGGACGCCGTTCAACTCGAGTTGCGGCAGCCCGAGCTTGGCGCGCGCCAGCTGGCCGTAATAGCTGGTCGACTGTTCGGCGGCGCGGCCATAGGCGGCGCGCGCCTCCTGCGTGCGTCCCGCGGCCTCCGCGGCGCGGCCTTGCCAGTAGCCGGCGCGCGCCAGCGCGGTCGGATTGACGCTGCCGACGCCGATGCGGGCGAAATGCTGTGCGGCCACCGCCGGGTCCTTCAGGAAGCGCAACGCAATCCAGCCCGCGGTGAATTCCTGCTCGGTCTTGTAGATGTCGCGCGACGGAAGCGCTGCGTCCCGCGCAATCAAATAGGCGTTGCGGTATTCGCCGACGTCGATCATCTTGCGCGCCAGCAGGCGCCGCTCGATCCACCACTCGTTGAGATTGTGCAGCCTGTTCGGATCTTTCGGCACCGCCAGCATCAGCTGCGCGGCTTCATGGAATTTTTCTTCGCGGCGGAGCCACTGGATCCGGGCGAACATGTAGCCGGGATCGTTGTGCAGTTCGCGCGGCACCGCGTCCAGCAGCGCCTTGAGGTTGGAGGATTTCTTGTTGGCTGCAATGCGTGCCTTGGCCAGCGCGACATGGCCCGAGCCCAGCCGCTTGGCCGCGCGCATGCCGCCGGCTTCCTGCTCGGTGCCGTACAGCAGCGCGTCCATCCGCGCCTTGTGGTCGCCGCCGGTAAGGAATGCGCCGAACTGGTCCATCACGTTGATTTCGGTGTCTTCCGACATGCCGTCGCTGCGCCAGGCCTCGCGGACCAGCCGTTCGGCGTTGGTGCGATCGCCGCGTGCGATCATGGCCTTGGCCAGCGCGAACTTGCCTTTGGCGGAAAGCGGCGACTGGTTTTCGAACCACGCCCACACCGTTGCGTCGTCGCGGCGGTCATCCCACAGCGCGGCCTCGATGCGCCGGCGCATGAAGGTCTGCGACGGCCAGCTCGGATTGGCGGAGATGAACGCGCGGTAGCGTTCGACCGAAGCGCCGTTGTTGTCGCTGCGCAGGATCAGCCACTCCGCAAGCTTGCGGGCGACCGGATCGGAAAGCGCGGCTTGCGCCTGTGTGGCGTCGGCGGCCTTTTGCTTGCGCACGAGCGCGATGATGTTCTCCAGCACGTCCTTGTCGGCCTGCGAGGTCGAGGACGTTGCGGCGATTGCTGCGGGTGCGATATGCCTGCGCGGAGGCGGCACGGCGGCATGCTGGCGCGTCGCCGGGGCCAGTACCGGCGGAGGCGGCGCCGGCGCGGCTGGGGCCGCCGCGACAGGGGCGCCGGTGGTATTTGCGTGCGGGCTCGCCGCTGGATTCGTGGTCGGGTTCGCGGTGGTATTCAGCGTCGTCTTGGGAACGACGTTGCGGGCGATAGGCCGTGGCTTCGGCAGTGGAACTTTCGACTTGGCCCAGGCCTCCAGGGGGAGGGCGGACAGCCCGAACGCCAGCGCCAGGCTCGTGGCCAGTGCGGTCGATCGAAATGCGGCTGCGCGGGCGGAAGGGGTCACGGCTTTCCTCTGCGGCGGCGAATCATTCAATCGCTCGGGCCCTTGATCTATTTGATTGAATACGTGGACAAAATGCTAAAGCTTCGCAGGTGGTGTGTTTGCGCCATCACCACGGCAAAATCGCGGCTAAAGGCGTATCGCGCCTGCGCGGTACCTGTCGAGCCAAGAAAAGCCGTCAAAACAAAGCGCTAGGGCCATGTCCGCGGCCCTTTCGCCTGATCGCCAGACCCGATATGAATTGAAATCCAGTTTCGGTCGCGCCGCACCTTGAGCGTTGGGAGGAAGTCCATGGCTGCCAAGACAAAGTTCCGGGGATCGCTCACCGCCTTGGTTACGCCATTCAAGAATGGCGCGCTCGATGAGGCGGCCTTCCGGGGCCTCATCGGCTGGCAAATCGAGCAGGGGTCGCACGGCCTCGTTCCTGTGGGCACCACCGGCGAAAGCCCGACGCTGAGCCATGCCGAGCATCACCGGGTCGTCGAGATGTGCATCGATGAGGCGAAAGGACGCGTGCCCGTGATTGCCGGCGCGGGCTCGAATTCGACGCGCGAAGCCATCGATCTGGCCGTTCACGCCGAAAAGGCCGGCGCCGATGCCGTGCTGGTCGTGACGCCGTACTACAACAAGCCGACCCAGGAAGGGATGTATCAGCACTTCAAGGCGGTGAACGATGCGATCGGAATTCCGATCATCATCTACAACATCCCGCCGCGTTCGGTCGTCGATATGTCGGTCGAGACCATGACCCGGCTGTTCGAGTTGAAGAACATCGCCGGCGTGAAGGACGCCACCGCCAACCTGGCCCGGGTGTCGCAGCAACGTCATGCGATGGGGCCGGATTTCATCCAGCTGTCCGGCGAGGACATGACCGCGCTGGCCTATATGGCGGCGGGCGGACATGGCTGCATTTCGGTGGTCGCCAACGTGGCGCCAAAGCTGTGCGCCGACCTGATGTCAGCCGTCATGCAGGGTGATTACACCACCGGACTGAAGATCCAGGACCGCCTGACCCCGCTGCATGATGCCGTCTTCAAGGAGCCGGGCCTCGCGGGCGCCAAGCATGGCCTCAAGCTGCTGGGCCGGCTCGAAGAGGAAGTGCGCCTGCCGCTGATGAACGTGACGCCGCCGACCGGCAAGGTGATCCGCGACGCCATGGTGCATGCCGGCCTGATCAACTAGCGCTGCGCCTCGTCCGTTGAACGAAGTGGGGAGCCCAACATGCTGAAGGAATTTCGCGAATTCGCGATGAAGGGTAACGTCGTCGACCTCGCCGTCGGCGTCATCATCGGTGCGGCCTTCGGCGCCATCGTCACCTCGCTGGTCGGCGACGTCATCATGCCGATCATCGGTGCGATCACCGGTGGTCTCGACTTCTCCAACTATTACACGGGCCTGTCGAAGTCGGTGACGGCGACCAACCTGGCGGATGCCAAAAAGCAGGGCGCGGTATTGGCTTGGGGCAATTTCCTGACGCTGACGCTGAACTTCTTCATCATAGCCTTCGTGCTGTTCATGGTCATTCGCGCGATGAACAAGCTGAAGCGCAAGGAAGAAGTGGCGCCGAGCACGCCGCCGAAGCCGACCCGCGAGGAAGAACTGCTGACCGAGATCCGAGATCTCCTCAAGAAGGCTTGATGTGGCCGAGAAGAAGAACGAGCGCCCGATCAAGGTTGTCGCCGAAAACCGCAAGGCCCGGTTCAACTACGCGATCGAGGACACGGTCGAAACCGGCATTGCGCTGACCGGCACGGAAGTGAAGTCGATCCGCAACGGCAAGACCACGATTGCGGAGTCCTATGCGGATTCCAAGGACGGCGAGATCTGGCTGATCAACGCCAATATTCCCGAATATCTGCAGGCCAACCGCTTCAACCACGAGCCGAAACGGCCGCGCAAACTGCTGCTGCACCGGAAGCAGATCAACAAGCTGATGGGCGCGGTTGATCGCGAAGGCATGACGCTGATCCCGCTCAAGCTCTATTTCAACGAGCGCGGCCGCGCCAAGCTGCTGCTGGCGATCGCCAAGGGCAAGAAGCTGCACGACAAGCGCGAGAGCGAAAAGAAGCGCGACTGGGGCCGGGAAAAAGGCCGCCTGCTGCGGGCGAGGGGATAGTGGCATTCGTCATTGCGAGCGAAGCGAAGCAATCCATCTTTCTCTGCGGCACAATGGGTTGCTTCGTCGCAAGTGCTCCTCGCAATGACGATCCGTAGAGAGGGCCAATGAACCAGAGAAACCTGCTCGACGTCGACTGGAGCAAGATCCCGGCGCCGACGGACGATGGCGCAGCGGCGCACCTCGTCGGCATGACGATTCCGCCGATCAGCCTGCTTGCGACCGACGACAATTCGGTGACGCTCTCAGCGCTGCCCGGCCGCACGGTAGTGTTCGCCTATCCGCGCACCGGCGAGCCCGGCAAGATCGCGCTGGTCGACGATTGGGATATGATCCCCGGTGCGCGCGGCTGCACGCCGCAAACCTGCTCGTTCCGCGACCTGTTCGCCGAGTTGAAAGCCGCCGGCGCAAAGCACGTGTTCGGCCTGTCGACGCAGGACAATGTCTACCAGACCGAGATGGCGTCACGGCTGCATTTGCCGTTTCCGGTGCTGTCGGATGACAAGCTGGCGCTGACCCGCGCGCTGAAGCTGCCGACGATGGAAGTAGCCGACTTGACGCTGATCAAGCGGCTGGCACTGATCGTCGACGACGGGCGCATCACCCACGTGTTCTATCCGGTATTTCCGCCGGACCGTAACGCCGGCGATGTCCTTGCGTGGCTGAAGGCAAATCCCGTTTAGCTCTTGGCCAGATCCGCACGCACCGTAGCGAAAACGTTGCGAAACATGTCAGGTGTCAGCACCCGCGTGTTCGTGTTGTAGCGCGAGCAGTGATAGCTGTCGTACAGCCTGATGGCGCCGGCCTGATGCACGGCGCCGTGCCCGAATGGCGCGGCGCCGTTGCGAATACCCAGCGCCTTCAAGGTCGATTCATGCGCGATCCGCCCGAGTGCCACGATCGCGCGAAGCCTGGGCATGGTGGCAATCGTCGCGATCAGGAATTGCCGGCAGGTGTTGATCTCGGCCGGCAGCGGCTTGTTCTGCGGCGGCACGCAGCGCACGGCGTTGCTGATCCGGCAGTCGACGAGCTTGAGCCCATCGTCGGGCCGCGCCTGATAGACGCCTTTGGCAAAGCCATATTCGAGCAGGGTCGCATACAGCAGGTCGCCGGCGTAGTCGCCGGTGAAGGGACGCCCGGTTCGATTGGCGCCCTGCAGGCCCGGCGCCAGACCGACGATCAAAAGCTGCGCGTTGGCGTCGCCGAACGAATCGACCGGCGAATTGAACCAGTCCGGTTCGCGCTTGCGCGCGGCTTCGCGGAACTCGGCGAGCCGCGGGCAAAGCGGGCAATTGCGATCGGGTCTGGTGGGCGGGGAGGCGACGAGGCTGGCCATCTGGCTACAGCGCCTTCCGCGGTGGGTACCGGTTCGCGTCAGGAAAGCGCGTCAAAATAAAAAAGCCCCGGTTCTGTCTGAATCAGAACCGAGGCTCTAGCAGTGGGCTCGATTATTCTCAATCGTCGAAATCTTCATCGGAAGACCGCGGCGCCATGGTGGTCGCGCGCTGCAGGAATTGTGGGGCGTGATGACGGGGTTCGCGCGGGGCAGGGCGTTCGGAAGGGTCGCGGCCGAGCTTGGACTGCAGCTCGACGAGGTCGGTGAATACGTCGGCCTGGCGCCGCAACTCGTCCGCGATCATCGGCGGCTGACTCGAAATCGTGGAAACCACGGTGACGCGGACGCCGCGCCGCTGCACCGCTTCCACCAGCGAGCGGAAATCGCCGTCACCCGAAAACAGCACGATCTGGTCGACATGCTCGGCGAGCTCCATGGCATCGACCGCGAGTTCGATATCCATGTTGCCCTTCACCTTGCGGCGGCCGCTGGCGTCGATGAATTCCTTGGTCGCCTTTGTGACGACGGTGTACCCGTTGTAGTCGAGCCAGTCGATCAAGGGACGGATCGAGGAGTATTCCTGATCCTCGATGATTGCCGTGTAGTAGAACGCGCGCAGCAGCGTACCCCGGCTCTGGAACTCCTTCAGAAGGCGCTTGTAGTCTATGTCGAAACCGAGCGTCTTGGCGGTTGCATAGAGGTTGGCCCCATCGATGAAGAGCGCGATCTTGTTGGAAACGGGTGACATCAAAGCTTTCTCGCGTTGTTGTTTAAAGACTATAGCGCCGCAGCCAGTGGCTGCGCACTTTCCAGTCCTGCAGTCTAAAGTTCGGTGAATCGTGCCCCACGACAATCACCACGGCAATTATGGTCCGGCGAGGGCGAAAAACCTATACTTTTGACGATGCAATGAAGAGATTTACTTGTCCTGTGCAGCAACCTCGCCGCGTCTGGACGCTCCGGCCATTCTGGCCCCGAGGTGGGGGTTAGCAGAGCCCATTAGGAACGCAAATCACAAATTTAGTCTTGCGAAACCCCCTCGACCGCTATAACTAGCCGCCATAACCGACATATTTGGCCCCAATTTAACGGAGCGACAGTCTATGGCGCGCGTCACCGTGGAAGATTGCATCGACAAGGTCGACAACCGGTTCGACCTGGTTCTGCTGGCAGCACATCGCGCCCGTATGATTTCCTCCGGATCGCAACTCACGGTTGATCGCGATAACGACAAGAATCCGGTCGTGTCTCTGCGGGAAATCGCCGATTCGACGATTTCGCCGGAAGATTTGCGGGAGGAACTGGTTCATTCCCTGCAGAAGTTCGTCGAGGTCGACGAGCCAGAGCCCGATACCGTGCCGCTGATCGGCTCGGCCGGCGCCAGCGTCGATGCCGACGACACCGAGGTCGCGGTCGAGCGCATGACCGAGGAAGAACTCCTGAAGGGCCTCGAGGGCCTGGCGCCTCCGGAAGAGCAGCCCGAAGAGGACGAATAGTCCGGATTGTCGATCCGCTACGTCCTCAAACTCCCCGATCTGTGCAAGGCCCGGATATTTGTCCGGGCCTTTGCTTTTGTTCACGTTTTTGCGGCTACGATGCGTGCCGGCGGGCGCAGTCCAGGCCGGCTGGCTCGATTCGCCGTATCCGGGTCGCCGATTTGGCACTGGCCGGCTACGAGCCATGCGAAAGTGAACGTTTGGTGGCCGGAATGGGGGTGCAGCCCCGTTCGAAAACGCATTAGATTTGAGATGGCGGCACGACGGGTCCGCGGGAAAAGGGCAGTGAATTAATGGCGTATTGGCGCCGAAATCCCCGGCAAATGCAGGCCGCAACCAACCAGGTCGCGGCCGCGCCGACGTCGTCTGTGACGGAACGGCCCAAGTCACCGCGCTCGCGCATGATGCGGCAATACGACCTCGTAGAGCGCGTCCGGTCGTACAACCCCGATACGAACGAGGACCTGCTCAACCGCGCCTACGTCTACGCCATGAAGGCGCACGGCACGCAGACGCGGGCCTCCGGCGATCCCTATTTCTCGCATCCGCTCGAGGTCGCGGCGATCCTGACCAACCTCAAGCTCGACGATGCCACCATCGTCGCTGCCCTGCTGCACGACACCATCGAGGACACCGAGGCGACGCGCGCCGAAATCGACCATGTGTTCGGTCACGAGATCGGCGTGCTGGTGGAGGGGCTCACCAAGCTGAAACGGCTGGAACTGGTCTCGCGCGAGGCCAAGCAGGCCGAGAACCTGCGCAAGCTGCTGCTCGCAATCGCCGACGACGTTCGCGTCCTCCTGATCAAGCTCGCCGACCGCCTGCACAACATGCGCACGCTGGAATTCGTGCCGCCCGCCTCGCGCCGCCGCATCGCGGAGGAGACGCTGGACATCTATGCGCCGCTCGCCGGCCGCATGGGCATGCAGGAGATGCGGGAGGAACTGGAGGATCTCTCGTTCCACACGCTCGATCCGGAAGCCTATGCCGTGGTGAAGCAGCGGCTCGATGCGCTCGCCGACCGCAACCGCAATCTGATCGGCGAGATCGAGACCCAGCTCTCCAGGAATCTGCAGAAGAACGGTATCACCGCGCGCGTCTACGGCCGCCGCAAGCAGCCGTTTTCGATCTGGACCAAGATGGAGCGCAAGTCGGTCGGCTTCGAACAGCTCTCCGATATCTACGGCTTCCGCGTCGTGATGCAGGATGTCGAAGCCTGCTACCGCGCGCTCGGCGTGGTGCACACCACCTGGCCGGTGGTGCCCGGCCGCTTCAAGGACTACATCTCGACGCCGAAGCAGAACGACTACCGTTCGCTCCACACCACCGTGATCGGTCCCGGCAACCAGCGGGTCGAGCTGCAGATCCGCACCGAGGAAATGAACCAGATCGCGGAATTCGGTATCGCCGCGCACGCGTTCTACAAGGAAGGCATGGGCTCGCCGACCGAGCGGCTCAAGCATGAGTCGAACGCCTTTGCCTGGCTGCGCCATACCGTCGGCATCCTTTCCCAGAGCGCCAATCCGGAAGAGTTTCTCGAGCACACCAAGCTGGAGCTGTTCCACGATCAGGTGTTCTGCTTCACGCCGAAGGGCAAGCTGATCGCGCTGCCGCGCCAGGCCAACGTGATCGACTTCGCCTATGCGGTTCACACCGACGTCGGCAATTCGGCGGTCGGCTGCAAGATCAACGGCAAGTTCGCGCCCTTGTCGTCCGAACTGCAGAACGGCGACGAGGTCGAGGTTCTAACCTCGGCCGCGCAGTCTGCGCCGCCCTCGGCCTGGGAATCGCTCGCCGTCACCGGCAAGGCCCGCGCCGCGATCCGCCGCGCGACGCGTACCGCGGTGCGCGATCAATATGCCGGCCTCGGCCGCCGTATCGTCGATCGCCTGTTTGCCCGCGCCAAGATCGAATATGCCGACGACAAGCTGAAAGGTGCCTTGCCGCGACTGGCGCGCACCTCGATCGAGGACGTGATGGCCTCGGTCGGGCGCGGCGAGCTCAAGGCCTCCGACGTCGCCCGCGCCATGTATCCGGACTACAAGGAAGAGCGGATGGTGCGCTACGGGGTCAAGAAGAGCCTCGCGGTGAAACTGAAGCTGAAATCGGAGCCGCCGCATCCGGCGCGCAGCGCCTCCGTCATCCCGGTGCGCGGCATCAATTCCGATCTGCCGGTGAAGTTCGCGCCGAACGGCGGCGCGGTGCCGGGCGACCGCATCGTCGGCATCGTGACGCCGGGCGAGGGAATCACGATCTACCCGATCCAGTCGCCGGCGCTGAAGGACTTCGAGGAAGAGCCGGAGCGCTGGCTCGACGTCCGCTGGGATATCGACGAGACCATGCCGCAGCGTTTCCCGGCGCGGATACTGGTTCACAACGTCAACGAACCCGGCAGCCTCGCCCAGGTCGCCACCGTGATCGCCGAGCATGACGGCAATATCGACAATATCAGCATGTCGCGCCGTTCGCCCGACTTCACCGAACTCACGATCGACCTCGAGGTCTATGACCTGAAGCATCTCAGCGCTATCATCGCCCAGTTGCGCGCCAAGGCCGTGGTCGCACGGGTCGAGCGCGTCAATGGGTGAGTCCACCTGCTAGATTGCCTGAAGAGTCCTGCAAATGCCCGTTCTTCCGCTGCGCCTCGGCGTCAACATCGATCACGTCGCAACCTTGCGCAACGCGCGGGGCGGCACGCGGCCGGACCCGGTGCGCGCCGCACTCGCCGCGATCGAGGCCGGCGCCGACGGCATCACCGCGCATCTGCGCGAGGATCGCCGCCATATCCGTGACGCCGACATGACCCGCCTCAAGGCCGAGATATCGAAGCCGCTGAACTTCGAGATGGCGGCGACCGAGGACATGCTGCGGATATCGCTCGCCACCAAACCCCACGCGGTCTGCCTGGTGCCCGAGCGCCGCGAGGAGTTGACCACCGAGGGCGGCCTCGACGTGGTCGGCCAGCATAATGCGCTGGCGCCCTTCATTGCCCGGCTCAACGATGCCGGCATCCGGGTGTCGCTGTTCATCTCTGCCGATCCCGCCCAGATCGAGATGGCGGCAAGGCTGCGTGCGCCTGTGATCGAGATCCACACCGGCGGCTGGTGCGACGCCGTGGTCGACGGCCATACGCAGAAGGCCGAGGCGGAATGGCAGCGAATCGTGACGGGCGCTGCATTGGCGCGCGCCGCGGGGCTCGAGGTGCACGCCGGCCACGGCCTCGACTACGACACCGCCGAGACGATCTCCGCGCTGCCCGAAATCGCCGAACTCAACATCGGCTATTTCATGATGGGAGAGGCGCTGTTCGTCGGCCTTGGCGAGACCGTGCGGCAGATGCGCGCCGCGATGGACCGCGGCCGGCAGCGGATCGCGGACCGGCGATGATCATCGGCATCGGTTCCGACCTGATCGACATCACCCGCGTGGCCAGGGTGATCGAACGTCACGGCGACCGCTTCCTCGAGCGCATCTTCACCGACGCCGAGCGGGCCAGGGCGGCGCGGCGCGCCAAGAGCGAAAAGATGGTGGTGGCAACCTATGCCAAGCGGTTCGCCGCCAAGGAGGCCTGTTCCAAGGCGCTCGGCACCGGCATCCGGCGCGGTGTCTGGTGGCGGGACATGGGGGTCGTAAACCTGCCGGGGGGGCGTCCGACGATGCAACTGACCGGCGGCGCGCTGGCCCGGCTGGAGGCACTGACGCCGGAGGGGTTCGAGGCGCGTATCGATCTGTCGATTACGGACGACTGGCCGCTGGCGCAGGCCTTCGTCATAATTTCGGCGGTCGCGCCCGGCAAATCATGAATCGTGCAGTCGTGGGTGCCGGGGAAGTGTGATAAAACTAAAAAATCTTTGAATTATCAATGGATTGGAAAGTTTTTACGAGGCGCTTGATTGCGCCCCCACGAACAACCGTCTAAAACGCCGCTGCGAGAACTTCGAGCCGGGACCGATTCAGGTTAGCGCCGGAATTGGCCCTCAACTTCAGTATTGAGACCGTTTTCCGGACGCGAATGGATAGCGATTCGCGCGCGGAAAACAGTTCTGCCACCATGCGGGCGAAGCTCGCGGGAATTGGGAAAGCGATGAGTGTGACATCCGGCACAAAATCTGAAAGCGGCTTGGGTGAAACCATCCGCGTCGTCATCCACGCTCTCCTGATCGCGCTGGTGATCCGAACCTTCCTGTTCCAGCCCTTCAACATCCCGTCGGGATCGATGAAGGCGACGCTCCTGGTCGGCGACTATCTGTTCGTTTCGAAATATTCCTACGGCTACAGCCACTATTCGATTCCGCTGTCGCCGCCGCTGTTCTCCGGCCGTATCTTCGGCTCCGAGCCGAACCGCGGCGACATCGTCGTGTTCCGGCTGCCCAAGGACGACTCCACCGACTACATCAAGCGCGTGATCGGCCTGCCGGGCGACCGCATCCAGATGAGGGAAGGGCTGCTCTACATCAACGACAAGCCGATCAAACGCGAGCGCCTGTCCGACTTCATCGGCGAAGACCCCTGCGGCTCCGACGCCACCGCGCGCGTCAAGCGCTGGAAGGAGACGCTGCCGAACGGCGTGAGCTACGAAACGCTCGATTGCGTCGACAACGGCTTCTACGACAACACCAATGTCTACACCGTGCCACCCGGCCATTTCTTCATGATGGGCGACAACCGGGACAATTCGACCGACAGCCGCGTGCTGTCGGCGGTCGGCTATGTGCCGTTCCAGAACATCGTCGGCCGGGCGCAGATGATCTTCTTCTCCATTGCCGAGGGCGAACACGCCTGGATGTTCTGGCGCTGGCCGACCTCGGTTCGCTGGAATCGTATCTTCTCAATCGTGCGATGAACGACGACACATCGATCATTCCAGATCCAGCGACCTCGGGTGAGCCGGGCCGGCAGGAGGACGCCGCTCGCGAAGCCGCGCCCAAAAAGCGGCGCGGCAAGGCCGGCGCCAAGGCGGCGGCTGCGGCGATCGAAGGCCGCATCGGCTACAAGTTTGCCGATCCCGCGCTGCTGGTGACCGCGTTCACGCATGTCTCCGCGCTGAAGCCGGCGACGCGCCATCGCGCCGACAGCTATCAGCGCCTCGAGTTCCTCGGCGACCATGTGCTCGGGCTGATCATCTCCGACATGCTGTACCGCGCCTATCCGCGCGCCGACGAGGGCGAGCTGTCGAAGCGGCTGGCCGATCTCGTGCGCAAGGAAAGCTGCGCCGACGTCGCCAAGTCGCTCGGGCTGCTCGAGGACATCAAGCTCGGCGCGGTCGGTGCAGGCGCGGGCGCGCGGCTGCGCAAGTCCGTGCTCGGCGACATCTGCGAGGCCGTTATCGGCGCGATCTATCTCGACGGCGGCTATGCGGCGGCGTCGCAATTCGTCGAGCGCAACTGGCTGGAGCGGATGCGAAAGCCGCGCCGGCCGCTGCGCGATCCCAAGACGGTGCTGCAGGAATGGGCCCAGAGCAAGGGCCTGCCGACCCCGGTCTATCGCGAGATCGAGCGCACCGGCCCGCATCACGACCCGCAATTCCGCGTCGCCGTCGACCTGCCCGGGCTGGCGCCTGCGGAAGGCGTCGGCGGCTCCAAGCGTGCGGCTGAAAAGGTTGCGGCGTCAGCGATGATCGAGCGCGAAGGCGTGGGCGGCAGCAGCAATGACAGTTGAAGCGTCACCTGCCGCTGGTTCTGGCGAAACCCGCTGCGGCTTCGTCGCGCTGATCGGCGCGCCCAACGTCGGCAAGTCCACGCTCGTCAATGCGCTCGTCGGCTCCAAGGTCACGATCGTATCCCGCAAGGTGCAGACTACGCGGGCGCTGATCCGCGGCATCGTGATCGAGGATAACGCCCAGATCATCCTGGTCGATACGCCCGGCATCTTCTTGCCCAAACGAAGGCTCGACCGCGCCATGGTCTCCACCGCCTGGAGCGGCGCCCATGACGCCGACCTCGTCTGCGTGCTGCTCGATGCCAAAGCCGGCATCGACGAGGAGGCCGACGCGATCCTGAACAAGCTGGCGTCGGTTGCGCACCCAAAAATCCTGGTGTTGAACAAGATCGACCTGATCCCGCGCGAGAAATTGCTGGCGCTGGCGCAGGCCGCCAACGCGCGCATGAAATTCGAGCACACCTTCATGATCTCGGCGCTGTCGGGCGACGGCGTCGACGATCTGCGCAAGGTCCTTGCGAAGATGGTGCCGCCGGGGCCGTTCCACTATCCGGAAGATCAGATGTCGGATGCGCCGATGCGGCATCTGGCGGCGGAAATCACCCGGGAAAAGATCTATCGCCAGCTGCACCAGGAACTGCCGTATCAGTCGACGGTCGAGACCGACAGCTGGACCGAGCGCAAGGACAAGTCGGTTCGGATCGAACAGACGATCTTTGTCGAGCGCGAAAGCCAGCGCAAGATCGTGCTCGGCAAGGGCGGCGCCACCATCAAGTCGATCGGCGCCGAATCGCGCAAGGAGATCGCCGAAATCGTGGGTGTGCCGGTGCACCTGTTCCTGTTCGTGAAGGTGCGCGAGAACTGGGGCGACGATCCGGACCGCTACCGGGAAATGGGGCTGGAATTCCCCAAGGAATAGCCAGACAACAATGCGTCAATAACGAAGAACATGCGCGATGAACTTGCCCCGGAACGTGCAGAGGTTTGAGGCGCTGCTCTATATGTCGCTGACGCTGGACGCGGTGTCGGTGGCGTTTCAGGATCGCACGCCGAAAGGCGACATCACGGAGCAGGCGATCAACGTGGCGACCGTGATCTCGGGCGGCATGATCCTGCTGCTGGTCTATTTCGTCTGGCTCGCCGCCCAGCGCCGCAAGAACTGGCCGCGCTGGGTGCTGGTCGCCGCCCTGGTATTGTCGGTGATTTCGCTGGTGCCTTCGATTGCCGGGAGCGGCTTGCAGTTCGACAACGGCATCGCGATTATCTCCTGCGCGCTGACCGCGATGGGGCTTTATCTGTCCTTCACCGGCGACGCGCAGGACTGGTTTAACGCGTAGCAGCAGGCTCTGTCATTCCGGGGCCCGAAGCGAACCCGGAATCTCGAGATTCCGGGTCTGGTCCTTCGGACCATCCCGGAATGACGGCCGTTGTGGCACTGCCCACCTCACCGAAATCCTGTAAACTCCCGCCATGGAATGGACCGACGAAGGCATCGTGCTCGGGGTGCGGCGGCATGGCGAATCTTCCGCCATCGTCGAGCTGCTGACGCGCAGCCACGGGCGCCATCTCGGGCTGGTGCGGGGCGGCTCCTCGTCGCGGATGCGGCCGTTGCTGCAGCCCGGCAACAGCGTCACCGCGGTGTGGCGGGCGCGGCTCGACGAACACCTCGGCTATTACCAGGTCGAAGGTACGCGGCTGCGAGCGGCGACGTTGTTGGCGTCGTCGTACGCGGTCTATGGCGTCACCCATCTGGCGGCGCTGGCGCGGCTGCTGCCGGAGCGCGATCCGCACGAGGACATCTACGAGATGCTCGACCGCACGCTGGATGATTTCGACGATGCCGGCGGGGCGGCGGCGCACCTCATCCGGTTCGAACTCGCGATGCTCGCCGAGCTCGGCTTCGGGCTCGACCTGGAAAACTGCGCCGCCACCGGCGCGACCGCTGAACTGATCTACGTCTCGCCGAAATCCGGCGGGGCAGTGTCGCGGGCGGCCGGGGAGCCGTACCGCGACCGGCTGCTGCGTTTGCCGGCCTTCCTGCGCGAAGGCGAGGCGGGTGACAACGGCTGGTCGGATCAGGATTTGCAGGACGGCTTTCGGCTGACGGGCCTGTTTTTGCTCCGCCACGTTCTGGAACCGCGCGGGCAGGGCCATTCGGATGCGCGAGACGGGTTCATCAACGCGGTAACGAGGTATCGGGCGCGAATCAGTTCCTCGGCGTGACCGTCTCCCCGATCCGTCGTCCCCGCGAAGGCGGGGACCCATACTCCGCGGCCCGTCCATAGCCCTGTGGCGCAAGCCACTTTTCGCCGCAAACACCTGTGGTTATGGGCCCCTGCGTGCGCAGGAGCGACATCAGCCCTGATTCAATTCTTGCCCGATTCACCGCAAAAGTTTAACGCCTCCCCATGGGAAAACGAGTACCGCCGCCGGAAGAGCCGGCTGAAATCCACGAGGTCATGCTGCGCGATGCGCTCGAAGAGCGCTATCTCGCCTACGCGCTATCGACCATCATGCACCGCGCCTTGCCGGACGCCCGCGACGGGCTGAAGCCGGTGCACCGGCGCATCCTCTACGGCATGCGCCTGCTGCGGCTCGATCCGGGCACGCCGTTCAAGAAGTCGGCCAAGATCGTCGGCGACGTGATGGGCTCGTTCCATCCGCATGGCGACCAGGCGATCTACGACGCCATGGTGCGCCTCGCACAGGATTTCTCCTCGCGCTATCCGCTGGTCGACGGCCAGGGCAATTTCGGCAATATCGACGGCGATAATCCGGCCGCCTACCGCTACACCGAAGCGCGCATGACCGATGTCGCCCGGCTGTTGCTGGAAGGCATCGACGAGGACGGCGTCGACTTCCGCCCGAACTACGACGGCCAGAGCAAGGAGCCGGTGGTTCTGCCCGGCGGCTTTCCGAACCTGCTCGCCAACGGCGCGCAGGGTATCGCGGTCGGCATGGCCACCTCGATCCCGCCGCACAACGCCGCCGAACTGTGCGACGCCGCGCTGCATCTGATCGAGAAGCCCGAAGCCAAGTCGAAGTCGCTGCTGAAATGGGTCAAGGGCCCTGATTTCCCGACCGGTGGCATCATCGTCGACTCCAAGGAAAGCATCGCCGAAGCCTACATGACCGGGCGCGGCTCGTTCCGTACCCGCGCCAAGTGGGTCCAGGAAGAGGGCGCTCGCGGCACCTGGGTCGTCGTCATCACCGAAATTCCCTGGCTGGTGCAGAAGTCGCGGCTGGTCGAGAAGATCGCCGAACTGCTCAACGAGAAGAAGCTGCCGCTGGTCGGCGACGTCCGCGACGAGTCGGCCGAAGACGTTCGCCTCATCATCGAGCCGAAGTCCCGCGCGGTTGATCCGGCGCTGATGATGGAATCACTGTTCCGGCTCACCGAGCTCGAGAGCAAGATTTCGCTCAATCTCAACGTGCTGATCAAGGGCAAGATCCCCAAGGTGGTGGGACTTGCCGAGTGCCTGCGCGAATGGCTCGACCATCTGCGCGACGTGCTGGTTCGCCGCTCCAACTACCGCAAGGCGCAGATCGAGAACCGGCTCGAAATCCTCGGCGGTTACCTGATCGCCTATCTGAACATCGACAAGGTGATCAAGATCATCCGCACCGAGGATGAGCCGAAGCCGGCCTTGATCAAGGCGTTCAAGCTGACGGAAATCCAGGCCGAGGCCATCCTCAACATGCGCCTGCGCTCCTTGCGCAAGCTCGAGGAATTCGAGATCCGCACCGAGGACAAGAACCTTCGCAACGAATTGAAGGGCCTCAAGGCGCTGCTCGCTTCCGAAGCCGAGCAATGGTCCAAGGTCGGCGAGCAGGTCCGGAAAGTGCGCGATTTGTTCGGGCCGAAGACGCCGCTCGGCAAGCGCCGCACGCAATTCGCCGACGCGCCCGAGCACGATCTTGCCGCGATCGAGGAAGCCTTCGTCGAGCGCGAGCCGTGCACGATCGTGATTTCCGAAAAAGGCTGGGTGCGTACGCTCAAGGGCCATGTCGAGGACATCTCGGGGCTTGCGTTCAAGACCGACGACAAGCTCGACCATGCCTTCTTCGCCGAGACCACGTCGAAGCTTCTGCTGTTCGCCACCAACGGCAAGTTCTATTCGCTCGACGTCGCAAAGCTGCCGGGCGGCCGCGGCCATGGCGAACCGATCCGCATGTTCATCGACCTCGAGCAGGATGCCGCGATCGTGTCGTTGTTCGTCAACAAGGGCGAACGCAAATTCCTGATCGCGAGCAGCGAGGGCCAGGGTTTCGTCGTCAAGGAAGAGGATTGCGTCAGCAACACCCGCAAGGGCAAGCAGGTGCTCAACGTCACCATGCCGAACGAGGCCTGCGCGATCACCACGGTGGCCGGCGATACCGTTGCCGTGATCGGCTCCAACCACAAGATGGTGCTGTTCCCGCTCGACCAGATCCCGGAGATGGCGCGCGGCCGTGGCGTGCGCCTGCAGAAATATTCCAGCGCCAAGCTGTCCGATGTCGCGGTGTTCGAGTTCAAGGCCGGGCTCACCTGGAAAGACTCCGCCGGCCGCGAGCAGAGCATGAGCGCCAAGGATCTGGCCGACTGGCGCGGCAACCGCGCCGACGCCGGCCGCCTCGCACACGGCCTGCCGAAGTCGAACAAGTTCCTGCGCGGTGTGGAATAACTCTTCACCAGTCGTCCCGGCGAAGGCCGGGACGACGGAGGAGATGGCCGCGCCATCGCGATCTCCTCACTGTGATAGTATTCAAATTTCGTCGCGCTATATAGCGTGACCATGGCGCACCATCACGCTCACCACGATCACTCCCACGCGCATGGCCATTCCCATGGTCATGCTGGCCACAGCCACGCGCCTGACAATTTCGGCCGGGCGTTCGCGATCGGCGCCGCGCTCAATACCGCGTTCGTCATCGCCGAGCTGATCTTCGGCTACACCGCCAATTCGCTGGCGCTGATTTCGGATGCCCTTCACAATCTCTCCGACGTGGTCGCGCTGCTGCTGGCGTGGGGCGCGGCATGGCTTGCGCAGAAGCAGCCGACGCAGCGGCATACCTACGGCTATCGCCGCGCCTCGATCCTGGCGGCCCTGTTCAACGCCGGCCTGCTGCTGGTCGCGGTCGGCGGCATCGTCGTCGAGGCGGTCAACCGCCTGGCCGATCCCGCGCCGGTCGCGGGGCTGACCGTCATCCTGGTCGCGGCGCTCGGCGTTCTCGTCAACGGCGGTACGGCGCTGTTGTTCATGCGTGGCCGCCATGGCGATCTCAATATCCGGGGCGCCTATCTGCACATGGCGGCCGATGCCGGCGTCTCGCTCGGCGTGGTGATCGCTGCCGGCATCATCATGCTGACCGGCTGGCTGTGGCTCGATCCCGCGATCAGCCTCGTGATTGCGGCCGTGGTGTTCTGGAGCGGCTGGGGACTCGCCCGCGACAGCGTCAACCTCGCGCTCGATGGCGTGCCGCGCGGCATCGTCCTCATGGAGGTGAGGGAATATCTCGCCGCGCTGGAAGGCGTCTCGGAGGTGCACGACCTCCACGTCTGGGCCATGAGCACGAACGAGACCGCGCTGACCGCACATCTGGTGCGGCCCGCCGGCAGCGACGACGCCTTCCTGCATCGCGTCTGCGCCGAACTCTCGCACCGTTTCGGGATTCACCACGCAACGCTGCAGATCGAAATCAGCGGCGACGCCTGCAAGCTCGCGCCGGAGGAGATGGTGTAGCTCAAGCGGATTGGGTTCTTAGGTCCTTGCCAACTACCCGCTGCGGACCTAGCTTGCTTTCATCGGGGACGAAGCAGGCTCCCCGTCAGACGGTCCGCCGTCCAAGCTCTGCGCACACTCGACGTGTCGAGGATGGCGCATGGACTCCGTGACCGATATCGCGACCCAACCAAAACCCTCTACCGGAAGCGCGCTGATTTCGCTGCTCTATCTCGCACGCGGCCTGCGCGGCTTTGGCGACGGGTTCGCCATCATCATCCTGCCGGCCTACATGACAGCGCTCGGCTTTGATGCGGTCGCGGTCGGCATTGTCGCGACCGCGTCGCTGCTCGGAACGGCGCTGCTGACGCTGCTCACGGGCTGGATCGCGCCGCGCCACGATCTGCGGGCGCTGCTGATCTTCGGCGCCGGCCTGATGGCGGCGACCGGGCTGGCGTTTCCGGCTGTAGAGCATTTCGTGCTGATCGTGCTGGTGGCGTTCATCGGCACCATCAATCCCTCCGGCGGCGATCTTGGCGTACTGGTGCCGCTCGAACACGCCGTGCTGGCGAAGAGCGCGAGCGATGACCGCCGCACGCACGTGTTCGCGCGCTACAGTCTGATCGGGGCGCTCTGCACCGCCGCCGGCTCGCTGGCGGCGACCTTGCCGGATTTCCTGGTTGCGCATGGCGGCACCACGCTCGGCGCGTTCAGGCTGATGTTCTATGCCTATGCTGCGCTCGGAATCCTGAGCGCTGTGCTCTATCGCCATGTGCCGCATGCCCGCGGCGCGGAGAGGGCGCAGCAGGCGCCGCTCGGCCCTTCGCGCGGCACCGTCTACAAGCTGGCCGCGCTGTTCAGCGTCGATGCGTTTGCCGGCGGCTTCGTCGCCCAGTCCCTGCTGGTGCTCTGGCTGTTCGAGCGCTTCGATCTCTCGCTGTCGGCGGCCGGCGTGTTTTTCTTCTGGTCGAGCACGCTGAGCGCCTTCTCCTATCCGGTCGCGGCCTGGATTGGCAAACGTGTCGGCCTCGTCAACACCATGGTGTTCACGCATATCCCCTCCAGCATCTTCCTCATCCTGGCGGCATTCTCGCCAAATCTCTATCTGGCGCTCGGGCTGTTGCTGCTGCGCTCGGCGCTGTCGCAGATGGATGTGCCGACCCGCACGTCTTACGTGATGGCCGTGGTGACCCCGGCTGAACGGCCGGCGGCGGCCAGCGTCACCGCCGTGCCGCGCAGCCTTGCATCCGCCATCAGTCCGGCGATATCGGGCGCGCTGTTGATGACGGCGTTTCCGGGCCTGCCGCTGGTGGTGTGCGGCGCGCTCAAGATCGGCTACGACCTCGCGCTGCTGTATTCATTTCGCAACATCAAGCCGCCGGAGGAGCGGGGACGTTAGCTAGAGGACTAACCTGTTCGCCGTTCGAGCGGGAGCGCCTCCATCGATCGGCGCTGGTCGCGACGGTGCGACCACAGTTTCAGCTTCACCTCCTGCGCGCGGGCGGGCTTCTCAAAGCGAAACGCGATCTTCTGGCTCGCCTGGACCTGGTACTTGGCGGCCTGCGCCAGCCAGTACCATTTTTTCTCAGGTTCGCTGAGCGCGCGCAGACGGCACTCGGCTTCCAGTTCGCATAGACGGGTGACTTCGTTCATTGCCAATTCCAGAACTCGGTAGCTCAAACCTAGCGTTACCTCGAACAACCGGCAAATTGGTTTCCGGTTATTATATCCTGATGACGAAAAGGTCTTAGCAGCGGGCTAGGGAGGTACGGCGCAATTTAGCGAAATTAGGGACGCGTTTGATGCGATAGTTTGCTCAAAGCCAAGCAAACACGGCAATTGCAGCGCCAAACGTGCAGATTCGGCCGCCCGCGCGTACAGGCCCATGGCCGAGACTCTGAGTGCGTTGACGCACCCTGCAACGCAGCGGCTACTGGCGATGATCGCTCTGCTGACACCTGCCGCCAAATCGAAAAAAAATCGCGCAGTGAAAAGTTTTGACTCGCGCGAGTGGTCGGCTGCGATCATATGTTCAGCAAGCTGCGGCGCCGGCGATGGGGCGGGAGACTATGTCGGGCGAATGGGTCGGGGTTGCGATCGCGCTGGTCTCGAGCTGCCTTGGTGGGACTGCGGCGGCGATCACGCGCTATCTCGCCGGAAATGCTGACCCGATCACGCTGGCGATCCTGCGTTGGGGCATCGGCTTTTGCTGCGTGCTGCCGGCAGCGCTGTTGCTGAAGGCACGATGGCCGCAACAGCGAGACTGGCCTGCCGTTGCCGCGCTCGGCTTCGCCTTCTTCGGCGTGTTCTTCGTGCTCTACAACGTCGCGATGTCCTACACGACGGCGGCACGCGCCTCACTCGCGCTGGCCACACTGCCGCTGCAAACCATGCTGGTGGGCGCGCTGCTCGGCATCGAGCCACTGACGAGACGGAAAACGATCGGGGTGTGCATTGCCGTGCTCGGCGTCTTCGCCGCGCTCGCCACCGGATTGTCGGCGGCGCCGCCGGGCGCGTGGCGCGGCGAGTTGATCATGACCGGCGCCGTGCTCTGCATGGCGTTCTACAATGTCTGGTCACGCCCGTTCATCCAGCGCTCCAGTCCGCTCGGCTTCCTCGCTGTCGGCATGGGAACCGGTGCCGTGGCGCTGATCCTGGTCGGATCAGTCTCCGGCAGTATCGCGACGTTGAGCCAACTGACGACGCCGCAATGGATCGCGGGCCTTTACCTCGGCGTCGCAGGTGGTGCGCTCGCCTTCATCCTGTGGGTGCTGGCGCTGGAGCGGGCGTCGCCCACCCGCGTGGCCAACACCATGACCGTCAACCCGGTGGCAGCTGCGCTGCTTGCCACCCAGCTCGTCGGCGAACCGATCACGCCGAACCTCGTGATCGGCCTCGTCGCGGTGTTTGCGGGGATCTGGATCGCGACCTCGGAGATCAAGAAGCCGTAGGCTGCGAACTCGCGCGATCGAGTTCACGTCGTCGTTCGCGGCGGTCCCTTGCCCAGCAGGAACAGCGCCAGCAACGCCGTGATACTGAGCGCGGAGGAGACGATCAGCACCCGCGCACCCATCACGTCAATCAGCAGGCCGAACAGCAGCGGCGCCGCGGCCTGCGCCATCCGCGCCGGCGCGCCGATGATGCCGAGGCGGTAGCCGTAATTCTGTGGACCGAAGATCGCGAGCGGCAGCGTGCCGCGGGCAATCGTCAGGATGCCGTTGCCGGAGCCGTGAAAGATCGCAAACACGCTGGCGGCGCCACCGCCGGCAAGGCCGAGGATCGCGGCGCCGATCGGATGCGTGATGCAGGCGAGCTTGGTCGAGACCAGCGGATGATAGCGGCTGAGAAAAGTCGCCTCGAAGATACGGGCGGCCACCTGCGACGGCCCGATCAGGGCGCCGGCGAACACCGCCTGTGTGGTCGTCGCGCCGGCGGCCTCCATCAGGCGCGGCAGATGCGCCGCCATCGCGCCGGTAACGGTCCAGGCCGCTGCGAATACGAACCCCAATATGATCATGGTGCGATCGATCGGGATATGCGGCTTGACTGCCGCGGCCACCGCCGCCTTTGCGCCCTTCACCGCCGGCAGCATGATGAGATTGATCGGCAACCCCATCAGGATATGCGCCGCCGCCCAGGCGAAGCAGGTGTTGCGCCAGCCGATGGTCTCGAGGCCCCATGCGGACAGCGGCCAGCCGACGGTCGACGCAAACCCCGCAATCAGCGTAATCCCGGTGATCGAACGGCGCGCCGAATCGCCGTAGATGCGTCCGAGCGCGGCGAAGGCGGCATCGTAGAGGCCTGCGCTCATGCCGATACCGAGCAAGAGCCAGGCGGCGATCAGCATGGGGACCGACGTGGTGAGGCCGAGCAGCGCCAGCCCCGCCGCCAGCACGAGATTCGACATCGACAACACCGGCCGGCCGCCGACCAGGTCGATATGGCGTCCGATCCGCGGAGCGAGCAGCGCAGAAATGACTTGCGATGCGGAGAACGCAGCAAAGATCCAGTTCGAGGAGACGCCGAGATCGCGTGCGATGGGATCGGCGAGGATCGCCGGCAGGTAATAGCTCGATGCCCAGGCCAGCGTCTGCGTGGTGCCTAGTCCGATGATGATGGATAGCTGGCTGCGGTTCACGTCGGCGTCTCTTGTCTTGACCAGTAGAGTGCCAGCGGCCCGAGCAGGATCCCCGCCGCCAGCACCGAAAATGCAGCCATCCAGGCCGTTGAACTCTGTGGTCCTCCGGCCGCATCCAGCGCGACACCCACTGCCCACGCGCCTGCTGCGGAAAGGCTGAAGCCGACCGTGGAATGCATCGCCATCGTCGCACCGCGGTAGCTCGGGTCCGCCGCCATCGACATGCCCGAGGTCAACGCCCCGGAATCAGCGGGCACGGTGAGGGCATAGATGAGGACGAGCGGCAGCAGCAGCCACGGCGACTGGTCAGCGGAGATCCCGATCAGCAGCGCGACCGCGGCGGAAGCGAACATCACGGCTGATATCGCGCGATGGCGGCCGACCCTGAGCGCGAATTCGTTGCCGAGGATGCTCGCGGGCATGGCGAGCAGGGAAAATACGACGCTGACGACGATCGGAGTGAGTAGTGAAGCGCCGGAACTCTTGGCCGCGACGAACGTCCAGAACGCGACGATCCAGGTCCTGATGCCGTACAGTTCGAAGCAGTGCGCGCCGTAGCCGAGCACGAATCCCATGGCTTTGCGGTTGTGGAACACGGGCGCGAAATCGAGTAGCCGGCCGGACGCAGGCGCCGGCTTTACCGGCCGCAGTAGCAGGCAGGCGGTGAGCATCACCAGCGGCCCGGCGGCGGTGACGAGAAATGCACTGCGCCAGCCCCAGGCTTCCGCGACAAGTTGGGAAACCAGAAAGGACATGCCGACGCCGAACGAGAAGCTCGACGTGTAGAGCGTGATGGCGCGCGAGGAGTCGCCCGGCGCCAGACGGTCGGTCAGCGCCTTGAGGCCCGGCATATAGGCGCCCGCAAAGCCGACGCCGGCCATGGCGTTGAAGAAGGCGCCGGACCACAGGCCGGTGGCGAACAGGCCGAACAGCAGGGTGCCGAGTGCGCTCAGTGCGGAGCCCGCGATCAGGATGTTGCGGGCGTCGATGCGATCGGTGAGCGTCGCCAGCACCGGCACGGTCAGCATGTATCCGGCGGCGCCCGAGCCCGCCAGCAGTCCCGCCTGCGCGCCGCTCAAATGCCATTCGGGAATCAGGAACGCTGCAAGAATGGAGGGCACAACAACGTGCGGAAGCAGGCTGCCAAGCTGCCCCACGCACATTGCGGCGATAACCGAGCGCCCCTCCAGGAAAATCCGATTCACTCCCTGCCGTCAGGCTGCGCAACCGCAACCTGTCTTGCCTTGCTGCTTGGCCTTTTCGTCCGCGACGCAACAGGCGTCAACATCCGATATTGCGGGGCCGCCGCAGCAATTGCTGGCACCTGTCGCGGGCGAGCGGCTGCAGACGCCGGTTTCGGGAAGCACCAGTTCGACCCGCTCGGCGGCCTCGCGGTCGCCGGCAATGTCGGCGGCGATCGAGCGCACCTGCTCGTAGCCTGTGAGCATCAGGAAGGTCGGCGCGCGGCCATAGGATTTCATGCCCGCGAAATAGAAGCCGGGTTCGTCCTGCGCCAGTTCGCGCGCGCCATGCGGCCGCACGGTGCCACAGCTATGCTCGTTCGGATCGATCAACGGCGCCAGCGCGACCGGGCATTCGATCGCCGGATCGAGCCGAATGCGCAGTTCGCGCACGAAATCGAGGTCGGGCCGGAAGCCCGTCGCCACGATCAATTCGTCGGCCACGACCCGGCGGGCGCTGCAGCCCGAGATCGCGCCGATGACGAGGCGGGGGCCGTCGGCTGCGAGATGCGAGACGCGAAATCCGCTTTGCATCTCGACGCGTCCGGCCGTCACCAGCGCCGCGAATACCGCGCCGAGTTCGCCGCGGGCCGCCAGCTTGTCGTTGGCGCCGCCGCCAAACGCCTTGGCAGGATCGCAGCCGCGCAGCAGCCAGATCGGCCGGGTGCCCGGCACCTGCTCGGCAAGTTTCGCCAGGTCGGTCAGCGTGCCGATCGCGGAATGACCGGCGCCGAGCACCGCAACCGCTTTGCCGGCGTAGCGCGCGCGGTCCTTGCCCAGCACGTCGGGCATGCCGTACGCGAGTCTGTCCGCGACGTCAGTCTCGCCGATGGCCGGGAGGCCATTGGCCCCGGCCGGATTCGGCGAATGCCAGGTGCCGGACACGTCGATAACCGCATCGGCCCTGACCACCTCAGGGCCTTTTCCGTTCTGGTAGCGAATTTCGAATGGCGCGGTCTCGCGGCCCTTGGTCTTCATCTTGTCGAAGCCGACGCGGCTGATGCCGGTGACGCGGCTCGAGGTGCGGATGTGAGGCTTGAGCGCGGCGGTGTTGGCGAGCGGTTCGAGATAGCGCTCCACCATCTCCGCGCCGGTCGGATACTGGTCGGGCTCGGGAGAATTCCAGCCTGTTGCCGCAAGCAGGCGGACCGCCGCCTTGTCGACATTGTACTCCCACGGCGAGAACAGCTGGACGTGGCCCCATTGCCGCATGGCGTGGCCGACGTCTTCGCCGGCTTCCAGCACGATCGGTTCAAGACCCCGCTCCAGAACGTGGGCGGCAGCGGCGAGGCCGACCGGTCCGGCTCCGATGATCGCGACGGTTTTGGCTGGGCTCATGGTGTTCTCCCATTAAACTGGAAATATCGAAATACTGGTCGCAGGCAATAATGCCTACGCCGCGGTTTTGGCATCCTTGGTTTCGGCGCTTTCGGTGCAGCATTCAGCGACGAGGAAGCCCACCAGCTCCCGCATCACTTCGTAATTGGCGTGACAGATCAGGGTGGTCGCGTCGCGCTCCTGGGTCACGAGGCCGGCCACCACCAGCGCCTTGATGTGGTGGGAGAGCGTGGAGGGAGCGATCTTCAGCTTCTCCTGCAGCCGGCCGACGGCAAGGCCGGCGCCACCGGCGCGGATCAGTGCGCGATAGATCTTGAGCCGGGTCGGATTTCCCAGCGCTTCGAGATGGGCGGCGGCGGTGTCGAGTTTCATGCCGACATCGTCTCACGGGAAATCCGGCCCGTCAACTGTATTTCTAGAATTATCGAAGTAATGCAGGTCGGAAACCCGACTATCCTGCGTCGGTGGAAATTCGCCCCGGTTCAGATCTTGGCCGGCCTCGCCGTCGGCAAGTCCGCGTTCAGCGGGAGCAGGAATGTGATCAGCGAGCAAAGCAGCAACATGACCGCGGAGCCGATCAGGCAGCCAGCGATGCCGGCAAGCTGATACAGCATGCCGGATAAGACGATGCCGAGAAGGCGGCCGGCCGCGTTGGCGGCATAGTAGAAGCCGACGTCCTCGGCGGCCTTTTCGGAGCCCGCATAGGCCAGAATGAGATACGAATGCAGCGACGAGTTGACGGCAAAGGGCAGTCCGAACAGCGCCAATCCGGCCACCAGGATAATATCGGGACGCCCGACCTCGGTCGAGTTCATGATGACCGCCAGCACGATCGGCACCGCCGCCAGAACGGCGGCCCAGATCCGCGCGGCCGGCACTTCGCGGCTGAGGCCATCCGTGCTGCGGCTTACCAGCGATGGCGCGATGGCCTGCACGCCGCCATAGGCGATGGTCCAGGCCGCAAGGAATGCGCCCACCTGCAGGAACGTCCACCCGTAGCCGTAGAGAAAGACGGGCAGGCCGACGACGAACCAGACATCCCTGGCGCCGAACATGAAAATGCGGGCGGCGGCCAGGAGATTCACGCCGCGCGACTTGCCGAACAATTCGCGGATGGTTTTCGACGATTTCGCCTTGCCAAGCCGGGACGGCAGCAACAGCAGTCCCGCGACGAAGACGACGCCGAGCAGGGCGGCCATCAGCCATAGCGCATGGGTGAAGCCCGCAAGATCGAGCAGCAGGCCGCCGACGAAGAAGCCGACACCCTTCATCGCATTCTTGGAGCCGGTGAACCACGCGACCCAGCGGAACAATTGCCCGCTGCCCTCCGCGGATGTCGCCTTGATCGCGGATTTCGATGCGGTCTTGGTCAGGTCCTTGGCGACGCCGGCGATGCCCTGGGCGATCACGACCCACGCAACCGATACCACCGCGCCCCATCCCGGATCGAGCGCCGACAACATCAGCAAGCCGGCGATCTGGAGCATCTGTCCGATCGCGAGCATGCGCGGAATGCCGAAGCGCGACGCGAAGTAGCCGCCGGCGAGGTTGGCGCCAATTCCCGCGGCCTCATAGAGCAGGAACAGGAACGCCAGGGTGAATGGCGTGTAGCCGAGCCGGAAGAAATGGAACAGCACCAGCATCCGCAACGCGCCGTCGACGAGCGTGAAGCCCCAATACGACGCCGTCACGATGAGGTAGTTCCGGACCATGGCTAGACGCCCGAACGTCGAACGATGCTGGCGAGGTCGACCATCCGGCAGGCGTAGCCGACCTCGTTATCGTACCACGCGTACACTTTCAGCAGCGTCTCGTCGGTGACCATCGTGCTCAAGGCATCAACGATCGAGCTGCGAGGATCGTTGTTGTAGTCGGCCGAGACGAGCGGCCGGGTCTCCAGACCCAGTATGCCGGCCAAGGCGTTTTCGGAGGCCGATTTGAACAGGTGATTGACCTCCTCGGCTGTGGTCGGGCGCTTCAGCTCGAACACGCAGTCGGTCAGGCTGGCGTTCAGGACAGGAATGCGCACGGCGTGTCCGTTCAGCTTGCCCTTGAGTTCCGGATAGATCAGCGAGATCGCGGTCGCACTTCCGGTGGTCGTGGGTTGCATCGAAAGCATTGCGGATCTTGCGCGGCGAAGATCCTTGTGCGGGGCGTCAACGACGACGTTGGTGTTGGTCGGATCGTGAATCGTCGTGATCTGTCCATGCCGGATGCCGATCGACTCGTGGATGACCTTGACGACGGGAGCCAGGCAGTTCGTGGTGCAGGATGCCGCCGTCAGCAACTTGTGCCGGCCTGGATCGTAGAGCTGGTCGTTGACGCCGACGACGATGTTGAGCGCCGCCTCGTCCTTGACCGGAGCGGCGACGATCACCCGTTTGACGCCGCGGTCGAAATAGGCCTGAAGCTGATCCGGCTTGAGGAATTTTCCGGTGCATTCGAGTACGACGTCGCAGCCGAGATCGCCCCATGCCACCTCGCCTGGGCCGGCCGCCTCGCTGAAGCCGATGCGGTCCTTGCCGATCGTGATGGCGCTGCCGGAACTGGCTTCAATGGGCGCGTGCCAGCGTCCGTGAATGCTGTCGAATTCCAGCAGATGCGCAGTCGCGGCGATGCCGCCCTTCAATTCGTTGACATGGACGACTTCCAGCCGATTAGCGGCGCGGGGATCGCTGTCCGGCCGGTAGATGCCGCCAAGCGCCGCACGCAGCGCGAGCCTGCCGATGCGGCCCATGCCATTGATGCCAACTTTCATGGGTCTTCCTTACGGAGTTACGCGCGTCGTATCGCCGATTTCATCGAGGCGCGCCTTGACCGCCATGCGGTCCAGCGAGTCGAAGGGCAGGCTCGTGAAGATTTCGATCCGGCGCCGGATCATCGCATACAGTTCGTTCAAGAGCGTGGTGCGCTCGGTCGGCGACCCCGAGAATTGTGCCGGATCGGGCAGGGGCCAGGCGCCGGTGACGAACTGCGCGCCAAAATCCGGGCAGAACTGATTGTTGGGCGCGTCGCAGAGCGCGATGATGAAATCCATCCGGGGCGCCTGCGGCCCCTTGAACTCATCCCACGATTTCGAATGCAGGTGCGATACGTCATGCCCGAGCGCCGCTAGCCGGTCGACGACTTCCAGCATCGGTTCACGGGCTGGCGCCGAACCGGCGGAATAGGCCCGGAAACGGCCGCGGCCGATCTTCTCGAGCAGGGCTTCGGCCATGATCGAGCGCGCGGAATTTTGCGTGCACAGGAAGAGGACATTGAACGCCGGCGCCATGAACTTCTCCGTCGGTTCGGCCGCGATGGATTCGAGCGGAAGATCGAAAGTGTTCCCGCACAGTTCCGGTCGGCCGTTGCAGCAATCGCGGGAGAGAAATTCCAGCAGACCTCGAAACCCCGCGACATCAGCCCGATAGTTCATCGAGCGGCCGTCCTTTTCGACCGAGATCAAACCGGCCCGGTTCAGGATGCCGAGATGCGTCGACATGGTGTTGTGAGGAACGTCGCAAAGCCGCGCGATTTCGCCTGCGGACAGGGTTTGCGGGTGGACAGCGAGCAGATGGCGCACCGCCGCGAGGCGGGTTGGTTGCGCAAGCGATCCAAATGCCTCTATCGCATCCGCTTCGCGGTTGGCCTCGTCCATTGCTCTTCCCGGAATAATTGAGGATCGCATCATATGTCCACATTACTCGACGAATTGAATGACAAAGAGATGACAAATCACGCCAAATCAGTCAACAATCGCGATATTTTAGCGCTTTGTCGTTATATTATGTCGAGAAATCAAGACATAATTCTTGCTTAGCGGGCCAGCTTGAAATATCGAGAGGGTCCTCGCACCCAGCAAAGCGGCGCGGGCACGCGCAGAGCGCACGTCCGTCCAAGTCACCTCCGGATGCAATCATCATGAACCTGTTCGAACGCTATCTTTCGCTGTGGGTGGCGCTGTGCATTGTCGCGGGTGTCAGCCTCGGACACTTCTTACCCGCACTGTTCGCCACCATTGCGAGCGCCGAGGTCGCGCGGGTCAATCTGCCGGTCGCCGGCCTGGTCTGGCTGATGATCATCCCGATGCTGCTGAAGATCGACTTCGGCGCGCTCGGCCAGGTCCGCGAGCATTGGCGCGGCGTCGGCGTCACGCTCTTCATCAACTGGGCGGTGAAGCCGTTCTCGATGGCGTTGCTAGGCTCGATTTTCATCGGGCACCTGTTCGCGCCGTGGCTGCCGGCGGCTCAAATCCCGTCCTATATCGCCGGCCTCATTCTGCTGGCGGCGGCGCCTTGCACCGCGATGGTGTTCGTATGGTCGAACCTGTGCGAAGGCGAGCCGCATTACACACTGAGCCAGGTCGCACTCAACGACGTCATCATGATCTTCGCCTTTGCGCCGCTGGTCGGCCTTCTGCTGGGCGTCGCCTCCATCACCGTGCCCTGGGATACCCTTCTGATCTCGGTGGTTCTGTATATCGTGGTACCCGTCATCATCGCGCAGCTATGGCGACGCGCGCTGCTCGCCTCCGGACCGGAAGCCTTGCCGCGGACGCTCCATGCGCTGCAACCGGTGTCATTGGTCGCGCTGCTGACCACGCTGGTCCTGCTGTTTGGCTTTCAAGGGGAGCAGATCATCGCGCAGCCGCTCGTGATCGTGCTGCTTGCGGTGCCTATCCTGATTCAGGTGTATCTCAATGCCGGGCTGGCTTATTGGCTGAGCCGCCGCTTTGGCGTCGCCTGGTGCGTCGCCGCGCCAGCGGCGCTGATCGGCGCCAGCAACTTTTTCGAACTCGCCGTCGCCGCGGCCATCAGCCTGTTCGGCCTCAACTCGGGGGCGGCATTGGCCACGGTGGTCGGTGTGCTGGTCGAGGTGCCCGTCATGCTCTCGGTGGTGTATCTGGTGAAGGCGTCGCGCGGCTGGTACGAGGCCGGCGCCGGCACATCCGCTACCATGAAGGAGCAGGCGGAAACTTGAGCGTCACCATCTATCACAACCCCGCCTGCGGCACCTCGCGCAACACGCTGGCGATGATCCGCCAGAGCGGCGAGACGCCCGAGGTGATCGAGTACCTGAAGACGCCGCCGAGCCGCGCCCGGTTGGTCGAGCTGATCGCGGCGCTCGGCATCTCGCCGCGGGAGCTGCTGCGCGAAAAAGGCACGCCCTATGCGGAGCTGGGCCTCGCCGATCTCAAATGGAGCGACGACGAGCTGATCGACATCATGCTGGCCCATCCGATCCTGATCAACCGGCCGATCGTGGTGACGGAAAAGGGCGTGCGGCTGTGCCGGCCTTCGGAACTGGTGCTTGACCTGCTCGATCACCCGCTGGAGTCCTTCGTCAAGGAAGACGGCGAGACGGTGACGCGCGCGAAGCGTTGATCGGCGGCACACTTCCGTCTTTGCCGATTGCACGGCATAATGGCGTATGGAACTCACGCCCCGTTTGCGCCTGATGAACTGGCTGGTCAGCCAGGGGCTCACCGGCCTGCCCGAGAATGACCTGATCCGTGGCTTCTGCGAGCGCTGTTGCGAGGCGGGTCTTCCCGTGTCGCGCGGGATGGTCTTCATCGACACGCTGCACCCGATCTTCGAAGGACGCGGCTTTCGCTGGAACGACGCCGAGACCAATGAAAGCAACGCCTTCGAATATGGATCGACCAACGAGGGCGAAGCGGCCGAGGCCTGGCGCAGTTCGATCTTCTATCACATGCTCGAAGCCGGCCACGAGGAACTGCCGCTCGACCTCGTCAACAGCGCGTCCCACAATTTCAAGTTCATGGGCGAACTCGCCGAGAAGGGCCACAAGCATCTGGTGGCCTACACGCACCGGTTCGGCGAGGCTGGCACCATGGGGCAGATGGACTGCGTCTATTCCTATTGGGTGACGCGGCGCGAGGAGGGTTTTGGCGCGCAGGGGCTGGCGGCGCTGCGCGACCTGGTGCCGGTGCTGGGGCTTGCGATCAAGACCGCGGCGCAGGCCGACATCGCCAAGACCCTGGGTCGGGTCTATCTCGGGCGCGACGCCGCCGAGCAGGTGCTGCGCGGGCGGATCGCGCGCGGCATCACCGAGCGCATCAACACCGTGCTGTGGTTCTCCGATCTGCGCGGCTCGACCGCGATCAGCGAGAGCATCGAGCCGGACGAGATCATCCCGTTCCTCAACGATTACGCGCAGGCGTCGATCGACGCCATTCATGACGCCGGCGGCGAGGTGCTGAAGCTGATCGGCGACGGCGTGCTGGCGATGTTCACCAACGAGAATCTGGCGGCGGCACGACGCGCCGCGCTCGCTGCCGAACATCGCTTCCGCCGCAACATGCGTGCGCTCAACAGCCGCCGCACCGGCGAGAACCGTCCGGTGACGACGGCCCATGTCGGCCTGCATGTCGGCGAGGTATTTTACGGCAATATCGGCAGCGACGACCGGCTCGACTTCACCGTGGTGGGACCTGCCGTCAACGAGGTCAGCCGCATCGCCTCGATGTGCCGCTCGGTCGACCGCGAATTATTGATGTCGTCGGCGTTTCGTTCGGGCCTCGACGCAGCGGGAAGGAACTACCTGGTCTCCACCGGCCGCTTCGCGCTGCGTGGCATCAACCGCGCGCAGGATCTCTATACGCTCGATCCTGACATTACGGCCGACGAGGTTGTCGGCGGCAAATACGAGCGCTATCTGGCATCCTGACTGCTCGCTGCGACGCCCGTGAGGACGGCTTGATTCATATCAAGGCGCGGGGCGGCGGCTTCCGTCTCAACTCTCGCCGTCCGATCGGCGCGACGGGAGAAGGTGGCCAGCATGTCCGCAACCGAAATAGCAGCACGGCATTTCTCAGCAGCCATGGCCGAGGCGGAAGCCGCCGGGCAGGGGACCGACAGCATATGCCGCGCGATGCTCGGCCTCGTGGTGAGCAAGTATCTCGAGAGCCGTGGCGTATCCGACGTTCAATCGGAACTGCGCTTCGTCGCCGAGAATTGCGACCCCGATACGGATTTCATGTTCATGCGGCCTTAGCTGCGCGGGCCCGCATCGTGTAGAGCCCGACCGCGAGCAGCGAAAACACCGTCAGCACCACGCCGAGCGCAAACAGCGCGTCGGGCGAGATGGTGGCGGCGAGCCAGACGCCGATCGCGGCCGTCATCATCTGCCAGAAGCCGACCAGCGCGGACGCCGCGCCAGCCTTTTCCCCGAACGGCGAGAGCGCCTGCGCGGTGCCGAGCGGGTTGACGATGCCCATGCCGAGCAGGAACACGCTCATCGCCCCCAGAAATGGCAGGAACGAAGGGCTGTACAGCGAGACCAGCAGCATCGCGATGGCGCCGGCTGCGGTCGCGAACAGCCCGCCTCGGATCGAGCGGTCGAGCCCGTAGCGCGGCGCCAGCCTCGTCGCGAGCATGCCGGCGGCGAAAACGATCAGCACGGTGCCGGCGAAGAACAGGCCCAATTGAATCGGCGTGAAGTGCATGGCTTCGATCAGGATGCGCGGTGCGGCCGAGAAGATCGAGAACAGCCCGCCCATGATCAGGCTGACGGTGGCCGCCGGCACCACGAAGCGCCGGTCGGCGATCAGGCCAAGATAGTTTTTCGCGATGGCGAGCGGATCGAGCGGCGTCCGCGTCGCATGATGGGTTTCGCCGAGCAGGGTGCCGTAGGCGAGGGCGCCGAGCGCAGCGAAGCCTGCCACCAGAACAAATTCGGAGCGCCAGCCGAAGGCGTGGTCGAGCGCGCCGCCGAGCAGCGGCGAGAAACCGGGCGCCGCCGCCATCGCGATCATGATCAGCGCCATCGCGCGCGCCAGCGCCGCCCCCGAGAACAGGTCCCGGGCGATCGCTCGCGACAGCACCGAGGTGGCGCAGGCCCCGGCCGCCTGGATCACGCGGCCAGTCAGCAGGCTGGGCAGATCATCGGCAAGCGCGCACCAGATGCTGCCGGCAAAGAACACCGCAAAACCAATCAATACCGGCCAGCGGCGGCCGTAGCGGTCCGATATCGGCCCGACCACGAGCTGGCCCACCGCGAACACTGCGAGGAAGACGGTGATCGCCGACGTCACCGCCGCACTCGATACCTTCAGCGACGCCGCCATCTGCGGCAGCGACGGCAGCAGGATATTGGTCGCCAACGTGCCCGTGGCCGCGAGCCCGGCCAACACCGCAATCTGCAGGACGGAGGAGGAAGCCTCGGGGCGGGGACTGGCGTTAATGGCGGCGGTCTGGTCGGTCATGGCGGTTCCCTGTCTATTGGATGATGTATATCATATAAAGTGAGACAAGGAAGCGGCAATGATAGTTGAGCCCGTCATTCCGGGATGGTGCGTAAGCACCAGACCCGGAATCTCGAGATTCTCAGGTGCGCAATCGCGACCGCCCACGCACCGTAGTTCGATGCTTCGCATCGCCCCGGAATGACTGCTTTCGTTGGATTCAGCCGCCTAGCACTGCGTCGGCTCGCCCACCATGTCCGGCTGCCGTGCCAGCGCGACGGCGGGCGAAAGCCAGATCACCAGCGCCTGGGCGCCGAAGATTGCCGCCGCCAGATAGAGGCAGGCCTCGGCGCTGTAGAGGCCGCCGACGATGGCGCCGAGCGCTGAGCCGAGCGGCCGGGCGCCATAGCTCATGATGTTGATTGCGGAGACGCGCCCGAGCAGGGACGGCGGCGTCACCGATTGCCGCAGGGTCGTGGTCGAGATCACCCACAGGATCGGACCTGCGCCGAGCAGGAAGAAGCTCAATCCCGCAAGCCACGGCGAAGGCGCGATCGTCGTCAACGCCATCCCCGTCGCGGCGACGAAGCCCGTGACGGGGCCAAGTCCGATCACGGTGCCGAAGGCGAGCCGCTGCATCACCCGCGTCGCTGCCAGCGCGCCGACCACCATCCCGACGCCATACATGCCGAGCGTCATGCCGACGCCGGCGGCGGACAGGCCGAGATGGCGCACGGCGTAAGGCACGAACACCGCGAGCAGCAGGAATGACGCCGTATTGAAGATGAACTGGGTGATGAACACCGGCCGCAGCAATGGATGATGCAGCACGAACGCGGCGCCCTCCTTGATGTCCTGCAACGGATGCCGCCGCGGCGCTGCCGCGCGCGCCGGTTCATAGATGCCCGACAGCAGCACGACCGCGACGACTGACAGCGCAGCGGCAAATCCGAACGCGGGCGCAGCGCCGACCCATCCGACCAGCACGCCGCCGAGCGCGGGGCCGCTCGCGAAGGCAACGGTACGCGCCAGTTCGATCCTCGCATTGGCGGCGGGCAATTGTGCAGAGGTCACCAGCGACGGCACCAGTGCAGGGGCTGCGACGCTGTAGGCGACCGTGCCGCAGACGGCGACGAAGCCGAGCAGCGAAAGCAGCGGCAGCGTCATCTGCCCCAGCCAGATCAGCAGCAGGATGCCGGCAAGCGCCACCGCGCGCAGCGCCTCGCTGGCCGCCATCACCCAGCGCCGCGAGATACGGTCGGCGAGCAGGCCTGCAGGGATCGCAAACAGGATGAACGGTAGCGTCAGCGCCGTCTGCAGCAGGCCGGTCTGGCCTTCGCCGACCCCGAGCAGCAGCACGGCGACGATGGGCGCCGCGGCCAGCGCAATCTGCTCCGCCGATTGCGCGGCGAGGTTGGACCAGGCCAGGCGGTTGAAGGTGGTGGGCAGGCGAGGGGCGTGGGCGGCGGACATGGCGGAATTCCCCGACGGATTCGATTCTCGCCTCATTGTCTGGCCCGAGGGCGATCCAACCCACCCGTTTCCCGACAAGCTTCCCGACAAAACTCCTTACGCGCCGGCGGCACACGACCCCGCGACCGATCCAGATCGCGCGGCGGACGAATTGACAATTTGAGCCATTGATGCGCAGTGGCAGGTGGTGCGACTTCCTTGCGAGCTGCCTGTTGATTCGGTGAGCACGTCCGCGAAGTGGGTGGGATCGTTCATTGGAATCAACAGGAGTAGACTGAAAGATGAAGCGTTTCCCCTCACGGGCGGCGGCGGCTGTCGCATTAGCCTTTGCGTTACTCGCCGCATCGAGTGTGGCCAACTTCGACAAGGCCGCATTGGCACTGACCTCGCAGGAGGCAGCCAACGTCGTTGACCTTATCGAGAAGCTGAAAGCCGAGTTTGGCGATTTCGCGTACGACGATGACGAGGCCGACGAATGGTTCGAACAGGATGCTGCGGGCCAAAAATTGATTACCAAGGCGGGATTCGATCAGAAGAGCTGGAAAACCGCAGTAGACGAAACGATGAAGGGATTCTTTGCGACGATTCCCGAGGCTGAGATCAAGAAGATTCTGGATGGCGCGCGCCAGCGCACCGAGAGCGCGACGAACCTAAAGGTCGAGCAGAAGAAGGCCTTGCTTGAGCTGATCGAGGAGCAACGCAAGGAGATCCTGGCGCTGCGGGAAGGTGGGAAACCTTTCGTCGGTGTCGTTACCCCACTTGCGCCGCGGATTCGCAAATTGACGATGGACAATCTCACCGAACGCTGATCGTCGATCCTACGTCCAAGCATGCGTGGCGAAAGACGAAGGCCTGCCGCCTCCGCGCGGCAGGCCTGGTCTGGACTTCAATCTGAACGGCCAGTCCGGCGGCTTACGTCTTAGGCCCGAGCGTCGCCTTGGCCGTACCGGAGATCGTGGCGGGCGGCGTCTCCACTTCATCGGCCCCGTCCAGCTCAGGCGGTTCGGTGGGGGCTGCCAGTTGTTGCGCGGCCAGCGCGTTGGTCAGGGTGGTCAGCGCATCAGGGCCCGCGCCGAAGCCGCCCTCGGCGAGGATCTTGTCGATGATCGGCTTGAATGCCGAAACCGACAGCAACTGCGCGGCGAGGCCGTCGCCGAGACCGATGCCGTTGGCGTGGCCGTTCATGGCGCCGTTGCCGCCGCCGCGGCCGAGCATGCCGCCGGTGTCGAAGATCCGGATGTCCGAGATTTTTTCGATCGGCTTCACCGCTTCGGCCAGCGCGTTCGGAATGACGTTGATGCGCGCCAGCGTGAGATCGTAGTCGACCATCTCAGCGGAGAGCTTGTTGCGTGCCTCGGCTTTCAATGCCGCTACCTCGGCTTCGGCCTGGCCGAGCGATTTGACGCCGGCCGCGCGGGTGGTCGCCGCCTCGGCGTCGGCCTTGGCCAGCATGGTGATGGCTTCGGCCTTGTTGTTCGCGGCCTGGTTTTCGGCTTCCGCCATCACGGTGATCGGCATTGCCTCGGTTTCGGCGGCCTTGCGGGCCGCGATCACGTTGATGATCTTGTCGCGTTCGGCGATTTCGACGGCCTTGGCGGTGGTGACCTTTTCCTCGGCCGCAATCGCCAGCGCGCGCGCAGTCTCGGCGACGGTCTGCGCCTCGGATTGCTCCTTGCTCTTGTTGGCGACCGCGATCGCACTTTCCTGCGCGACGATCTGCAGGTCGCGTTCCATTTCGGTATTGCGCCGTTTCACCGCGAGGTCGGCCTCGATCTTTCGCGTGTCGCGCGCCTGGTTGGCTTCGGTCTGCTTGTTGGCAACCGCCAGTTCCTGCTGGATGCGGTATTCAGCCTCGTTCTGTACTGCAGTTTGTTCGACCTGTGCGGTCTGTGCGCGCATCGCGGCCGTCTTGTTGGCGATGTCGCGCTGCTGCGCCAGCTCCGCCTCGCGCTTGGTGGCTTCGATCGTCAGCGTGGTCTGGCGGGCGACGAGGTCCTGCTGCGCTATATTCACTTCGGTGGTGCGGACGATCTGGTTGCGCTCCTGCTCGCGCTCCCGCGTGATCTTGGTCAGCGTCGTCAGGCCGTGCGCGTCGAAGAAATTGCTCGGATTGAAATGCTTGATGTCGCTCTGGTCGAGCCGCGTCAGCGAAACCGATTCGAGTTCGAGGCCGTTGTTCTGGATGTCGGCGCCGACCGCTTCCTGCACCGACTTGACGAACGTCGCGCGCTGCTCCTGCAACTCCTCGAGGTGCATGGTGGCGGCAACCGAGCGCAGGCCGTCGACGAATTTGGCCTCGATCAGCTCGCGCAGTTCGCCGGCGTTGTTGGTGCGGCTGCCCAGCGTCTGCGCGGCGAGCGCGATCGACGAACTGTCGGGTTTGACGCGCAGATAGAATTCAGCGCCGATGTCGACGCGCATGCGATCCTTGGTGATCATCGAATCCGGGCCGCCGCGGGCAACCTCGAGCCGCAGCGTCTTCAGATTGACCGCGGCGACCGAATGGAAAACCGGAAGCACGATCGAACCGCCGTCGAGGACGACCTTCTGGCCGCCCAGGCCGGTGCGGACATAGGCTTCGTCACGGGTCGAACGGCGGTAGAGCTTTGCAAGAAGGAGACCGATAAAGAGAACGACTACGACGGCAATGGCGACGGGTACTGCAAGTTCCCACATGTTGTTTAGGCCCTGTCTGAACGTTGTTGCGCAATGAGGTCGTCGGGTGCGGAAATCGCGATAAAGCTCTTGGCGTCGCGGTCGACCAGCAGCACGCTGGCGCCGACCGGAAGCGGCGTGGATTCGGGACTGGCGCGTGCGACGAGAGAGTGCCAGTTGCCGAAGACATCCTTGAGACGGACGCGGCCGGGTGGTCCCTGGTCGAGCGGCCCGACCGAAACTTCGGCGACACGGCCGATGAAGTCGGCGTTGTCTACCGCGTAGCTCTCGTCGCGCGGAATGATGCGCGCGATGCCGCGGCTGGTGACCCGGATCACGGGAAGGCTGAAGCCGGCCGCGGCAATTGCTGCGATCACGACGGGAATCGAAATTCCCACGCCGTGGGCGAGGCCCTGCAGGAAGCAGCCCACGATCGAAAACACGCCGAGCGCCAGCACGATCAGGATCAGGAGCGGCAGCCGCCCCGCGTTGATCCACAGGAACAGGCCGCCCAATCCGTCGCCGCTGTCGACATCGACGGCGACTTCCTTGCCGAAGAGTTCGCCGAGAGAGAAGCCGATCAGCATCGCCAGCAGTTCAATGCCGCCGAGCACCACCATGATCCCTGCGGCCACGGCAAAGGGCCGCACGTCCGGCGCCAGCAGGATGTCGGTCAGGGCACTCATTGCTGCGACTTGATCCTCTCGAGGCGGGCCGCGATTTCCTTTTCGCGGTGCAGCCGGTCGAGTTCGTCGAGCTCCTTGTCGCCGGGCGTGCCGGAGGCCGGAACGCCGGTGACCCGTGCGATCGCGGCCATCGCGCGGTCGGGGCTTACAGTTTTAGTCGCGCCAGCCGCACGTCCGGTTTCCTGCGGCGCGTGCTTTGCAAGACTCGCTTCGAGATCGGCGAGGCGGGTTTCGGCTTCACGCCGCGCGCCAAGCATCGCCTGCAAGGCCTTGGTCTGCTCGTCGATTTCCAGTTCGATGAAGTCCATTGCGCGTTCGAGCGCGGTGCCTTGAGACTCCAGATCAATTTGCCGTGCGACGCCGGCGCGCGCGAGATCCTCGCGGTTTTCTGCAACCGCCAGTCGTATCTTGTCGGTCAGCCCTGCAACTTCTGCGTCGAGCTCTTCCCGGCGCCGCTTGAGGCGGAATTCCTCGGCGCGCGATTTGCCGAGCGCCTGGCGCGCTTCGTCGGCGCCGGCGTCGATTTCGCGGATCGCCTGCTTGACCATCGCCACCTTGTTGCTGCTCTCGGCGCTGTCGATAGTCTCGCTGGCGATGGCGGCAAGAAGCCTGCCCATGCGCGCAAGGATGCCCTCGTGAACCATGGTGTTCTCCTCCGGTTGTGATGCTTTCGATTTGACGGCGATGTGGATTTCGTAGGCGCGGCCGTCCGAGACCAGGTGAGCCGGGAAGGGACTTTCCCATCCCGCAAGATAGCCGGGGATTTCGAACGGCACCAAGACGCGTCCCTGGACAGTGCTAATGGTCAGTGAAGTTGGACCCTTGATCGCAAACAACTTGTCGTCGAGCGGGATTTTGCGAACCGCTGCTCCCGCCACATGACTGGCACGATCGCGCAACCCGAGCGTGACGAGGCGGGCCGGCAGGCCGGTTTCGGTGCGGATTCGTTCGTAGGCCTGGCCGTGGAGGGCGACGAGGTTCGCTCCAACCGGCGCGACCTCGGCCAGGATCTCCATCATCCGGTCGTAGGCGGCAAAGGTCGCCTCGATCGCCGCGATCCCGGCCTCGTCAGGGGCGAGGGCGTATCGGAGGGTCGCCCCGGGCGTTTCGAGGGGAACTTTGATCATGGGTGGATCGTAAAGCACTTCCTGAGTACTTTACAAGATGGCAACGGTATTATTTTCGTGAACCTCAGATGCAGTTGCAAGTGAGTTGCAATAAAATTGTTGCTCGGATATCCCTCTTCAAATGGATGCACGAACGCCTGAATCGGGCTCCGGGACGCCGGCTAAGGCTTTGACCATCACCGAGAATACTGCTGCTGGCTGGCGTGCTGACGCCGCCGCGGATGCCCGCAAGAGCTTGCCCGAGGTCCATTCGACTATCGCCGTCCCCTTTGGCGGGCACTGGTCGCGGCGCCTGCTGGCCTTCCTCGGGCCTGGCTACCTAGTCTCGGTCGGCTACATGGACCCGGGCAACTGGGCGACCGACCTCGCGGGCGGTTCGAAGTTCGGCTACACGTTGCTGGCGGTCATCCTGCTGTCGAACCTGATGGCGATCCTGCTGCAGGCGCTCGCCGCCCGGCTTGGCATCGTCACCGACCGCGATCTGGCACAGGCCTGCCGCGCCAGCTTCTCGCGGCCGGTGAACTTCCTGCTCTGGGTCGCCTGCGAAGCCGCCATCATCGCCTGCGATCTCGCCGAAGTCATCGGCACCGCGATCGCGCTCAACCTGCTGTTCGGCATACCCCTGATCTGGGGCGCGCTGATCACCGCGCTCGATGCCTTCCTGCTGCTGCTCCTGATGAACAAGGGCTTCCGCTTCCTCGAAGCCTTCGTCATCGCGCTGCTGATCGTGATCGCGGTCTGCTTCGGAATTCAGATCGTCGCGGCAGCGCCGCCGGTGGCCGCCATCCTGAAGGGGTTCGTGCCGTCGCCCGAGATCGTCACCAATCCCGAGATGCTCTACATCGCCATCGGCATCATCGGGGCCACCGTGATGCCGCACAATCTCTATCTGCACTCATCGATCGTGCAGACCCGCGCCTATGAGCGCACCAGCGAAGGCCGCCGCGAGGCGATCAAATGGGCGACGGCCGACTCGACGATTGCGCTGATGATGGCGCTGTTCATCAACGCCGCCATCCTGATCGTCGCCGCCGCCACCTTCTATTCCAGCGGCCGCACCGAAGTGGCCGAGATCAGCCAGGCCTACGAATTGCTGTCGCCGCTGCTCGGCCTCGGCATCGCCTCGACGCTGTTTGCGGTGGCGCTTTTGGCCTCCGGCCTCAACTCGACGGTGACGGCGACGCTCGCCGGGCAGATCGTGATGGAGGGTTTTCTGAATCTGCGGCTGCCGAACTGGGCGCGGCGGCTCGTGACCCGCGGCATCGCCATCGTTCCGGTGGTGATCGTGACGGCCATCTACGGCGAGCGGGGCACCAGCCAGTTGCTGGTGCTGAGCCAGGTCATCCTGTCGATGCAATTGCCGTTCGCGGTGATCCCGCTGGTGCGGTTCGTTTCCGATCGCCGCAAGATGGGCGAGTTCGTCATCCCCCGCAGCGTGGCCGCGGTGGCGTGGATCGTGGCCGCGATCATCGTCGCGCTGAACGTGAAATTATTGGTCGAGACGTTTTTCGGATAGGGCTCACACACCGCCGTCATCGCCCGGCTCGACCGGGCGATCCAGTACGCCGCGGCCTCCCGTCTATCACTGCTGTTTCTGGAATACTGGATCACCCGCATGCGCGGGTGATGACGCGTGGGGGGAGGCGGATCAATCCTGCGGCTCAGCCAGCGCTTCGCCGGTCGCGTCGACCCGCATCCAGCCTGACGGCGCCAGCCGCTGCTGCGGCAGGAAGCGGCCCTTGTAGTCCATCTTCTTGGAGCCTTCGATCCAGTAGCCGAGATAGACGTAAGGCAGGCCCAGCCGGCGTGCGCGGGTGATGTGATCGAGGATCATGAAGGTGCCGAGCGAGCGGCTCTGCTGCGACGGCTCGAAGAACGAATACACCATCGAAAGCCCGTCGCTGAGCACGTCGGTCAGCGCCACCGCGATCAGGTCTTCGCCGCGGCCGGTGATGCCGGTATCGACGCCGCGCTTGCGGTATTCGATGACGCGGGTCTCGACGTGGCTGTCTTCGACCATCATGGCATAGTCGAGCACGGTCATGTCGGCCATGCCGCCGTGGCGGTGCCGCTTGTCGAGATAGGCGCGAAACACCGAATACTGTTCGGACGTCGGCACCGCGCTGCGCTGCTCGCCGACGATGTCGGCGTTGCGGGCCAGGACCTTCTTGAAGTTGCGCGAGGGCCGGAACTCGTTGGCGACGACGCGCACCGAGACGCAGGCGCGGCACTGGTCGCAGGCCGGGCGGTAGGCGATCGACTGGCTGCGCCGGAAGCCGCCATGGGTCAGCAGGTCGTTGAGGTCGCCGGCCTTGTCGCCGACCAGATGCGTGAACACCTTGCGCTCGTGCCGGCCCGGCAGATACGGGCAGGGGGAGGGCGCCGTCAGGTAGAATTGGGGGGTGTCACGCGAGTGCTGGGTCACGTCAGGTCGTCACGCCTCTGAAACACAATCACACTACATTCGCGCTCCGGAGCTTAACGGTCAATTGGTTTACCGCGGGTCAATAAGTCCGCGCCGCCGGCGTCACCGGGCCCCGGACCGAGCTGTTGATGACCACGGTTCCCAGGATGATGTCGTGCAGCAGGCGGCGGCGGCCGTCGAGCAGGCCGACCAGCAGCACCAGCGGCGTCAGGAACGAGATCGAGACCCAGAACAAGACGGCATGCGTTGCGCCCAGCACGAAATAGCCGGGCGCGCCGTACCAGGTGCGCAGCTTCAGATCCATCGCCCGCATGCCCATGGTAGCCGAGTGCGGGCCGCCGATCGAGGCGCCGTAATAGACGATGGCCCACACCACCGTCGCCGGCCACGCCAGCCAGAACAGCATCCAGCCGAGACCGAGCGTGATCAAACCGAACACGGCGATGAAGATGTAGCCGAGGATGACAGGGACCGAGAGCACGACCAGGTCGATCAGGAACGCAAGCACCCGCCGCGTCAGCACGCTGCGAAACAGTTCCGGCTGCGTATTGGGATCGAAGGCATGCGGGCGAACCCCGCCATCATTCCGCCATGAGCCGTCATTGCCAGAGCCGCTGTAAGACATGGTCCGTCCTCCTGATGTCCCGAGGCAAACATGGGAACCGGCGAGGCGGTCGCAAGAGCCTGCGACCATTCACAGCGCGCAATATTCTGTGGAGAGTCGGGGGCTCGTAGAAACGTCGTCATTCCAGGATGGTCCGAAGGACCAGACCTCAGGTGTGCAATTGCACACCGGGGAATCTCGAGATTCCGGGTTCGCGTCTTCGACGCGCCCCGGAATGACGGGCAACAGTTCACCCTCCCGCCTTGATCTTCTCCGCCGCCTTCGGCGCGAAATACGTCAAGATCCCGTCCGCGCCGGCGCGCCTGAAGGCGAGCAGGCTTTCCATCATCGCGCGGTCCCCGTCGATCCAGCCATTGTTGGCGGCGGCCGCGATCATCGCGTATTCGCCCGACACTTGATAGGCGAAGGTCGGCATCGAGAAATTGTCCTTCACGCGGCGGATGACGTCGAGATATGGCATGCCGGGCTTGACCATCACCATGTCCGCGCCTTCGGCGATGTCGAGTTCCACCTCGCGCAGCGCTTCGTCGGAATTGGCGCTGTCCATCTGGTAGGTGCGCTTGTCGCCGGTCAGCGTCTTCGCCGAGCCGATGGCGTCGCGGAACGGGCCATAGAAGGCTGAGGCGTACTTCGCCGCATAGGCCATGATCTGCACGTCGAGGTGACCTGCCTCGTCCAGCGCCTCGCGGATCGCGCCCACGCGGCCGTCCATCATGTCCGAGGGCGCGATGACGTCGCAGCCGGCCTCGGCCTGCACCAGCGCCTGCTTGACCAGCACTGACACCGTCTCGTCATTGAGGATCCTGCCATCCTCGAGCAGCCCGTCATGGCCATGGCTGGTGAAGGGATCCAGCGCGACGTCGCAGAGCACGCCGATCTCGGGGAATTCCTTCTTGATCGCGCGTACCGACTGGCAGACCAGATTGTCCGGGTTCAGCGCCTCGGAACCGGTCTCGTCGCGCAGGGACGGCTCGGTGTAGGGAAACAGTGCGATGCAGGGGATGTTCAGCTTCATCGCGCGTTCGGCGTCGCGCACCACCTGGTCGACGGTGAGGCGCTCGACGCCGGGCATCGAGGCGATCGGCGTGCGCGCATTGTCGCCACCGACCACGAACAGCGGCCAGATCAAATCGTCCGTGGTGAGCACGTTTTCCCGCACCAGCCGCCGCGCCCATTCCGCCTTGCGATTGCGGCGGGGCCGGATGGCGAGGTCGAGCGGATGGGAGGCCAAAGCGGTCTGCCGCCGCGACGCGTCGCGCATTTCGATCGGGCGCCCGAATTTGATCGCCATGTGATGAGTACTCCTGAGGCGGCGGGATGGATTTGGATTTGTTCCAGTTCTAGCACCTTGAAGGTGCCCCGTCACCGCGCCTTGATCCATCTCATCAGCAATTGATTTTACCGTCCCGCCGGGCCAAGAGTGCGGCCATGACGACATTCCAGCATACGTCGCGCCGTGATTCCGTGGTTGGTGAGCAGGTCGGCTTCCAGGTCGGCTTCCACGTCGGCTTCCAGGACGGCTTCCATGTCTGACACTTCGGCGCGCGACCGAGCCAGGGACGGTGCGATGTCGGTGGCGGCGATGTCGTCCGAGCGCATCGAGACCGACGACAATGTGTGGACGCGGCGGCTGGTGCTGTTTCTGCGCGTCATGGCTGTCATCTCGATCATGAAGGGCCTCTACCACTGGGCGCAGGTGACCGGCTTCGTCGGCGGCGAGGAGGAGGCGTTCGAGAACCAGTCGATGGCCTGGCAGACCGCGACCGTCTATTTCGCCGTGATCGAACTCGTCGCCGCGGTCGGGCTGTGGCTTGCGACGCCGTGGGGCGCCGTGGTCTGGCTCACGACCGTGGTGTCGATGGCGGTGATCGAATTGATGTTTCCGGGCATCTATGGCGGCAGTCTCGTGGTCGTGGGCCTCGAGGCCGTGATGCTGGCGGCCTATCTCGTGCTGGCATGGATGGCCGCGCGCGAACGGCCGCCGTAGCAGGCGGTTCGCGCCACGCGAAGCGAGGGCGGGCGTTTGCTGTTGCGCCGCAGCGACAGCTCGGCGGAATGCGGCCAGCAGGGTCCATTTGCCTGTTCGTATGCGCGCAGTGAGAAGACGGACTTTGCCCTCTCTGTTAGGTCGCGATTACAGACCGCGTTTCCCGAACTCTTCCCGGCGACCGCTTCTGTGGGACCGCCGTCGGGGCCGATTTCTGGTTCTTGGCACATTTGCCAGTCGGCTTTGCGCTGGCCGACGGCGGGCCGGCTTTTTGTAAAGGGAGCGTGGAGGGCGCCCGTTTGCGCCGTTACTCGCGCCTGCAGGCCGCGTTCGCCGTGCGATCCGAAATAGTTTGAATTAATTTCGCCGGTAATCTTTCAGTCACCGTACGGATTTCGCCACATCCGTTACGCGAGCCTTTCGATTTCGACCCGAGCTGTTTTGGAATGCGACAGGACGGGCAGACGAAGCGTGAACATAGGCCTGCCAGCCTCAATGAAAAGTTGCGAAAAGTCCTTTATTCATGGGCTTAATCGACGATTCACCGTCTTAAATTCATGATCTCTTTATTCTCTTATTTAAGCGGATCTTCAAACCGCCCCCTTAAGTTGAAGCTATCAGGCGGGACCAAAGTTTCGTCGAAATAAGTCGAAAATCGACTACAGGGGAAGTGTCATGATCAAAGCCGTTGCAACGGCGGTGGAAACCGCTGAGCGTGCTCCGGGAGCTCCGGTTCAGCCGCTCTATCTGGAAGCGCTGACGTTGGTGGAACGTCTGCACCGCCGGCTGCTCGACGTCATCAAGGACGAATTCGATCGCCGCGGCCGCGCCGACATCAACTCGGTGCAGGCGCTGTTGCTCTACAACATCGGCGACAAGGAGCTGACCGCGGGCGAACTGCGTACGCGCGGTTACTACCTCGGCTCCAACGTCTCCTATAACCTGAAGAAGCTCGTCGAACTCGGCTTCCTCGATCATCAGCGTTCGCGCGTCGATCGCCGCTCGGTCCGCATCCGCCTGACCCCGCAGGGCCAGGAGATCCGCAAGATCGTCGACGCGCTCTATCAGAAGCACGTCAAGACGGTGGAGCAGGTCGGTGGCATCTCGAACGAGGAGTTCGCGACCCTGAACAAGTCGCTGCATCGGCTCGAGCGGTTCTGGACCGACCAGATCCTGTACCGGCTCTGAGAATTTCGAGAATTCTGCAGTCCGCCTTACGGCCAAGCCGGCCGCTTAAAAGACCGGCAGCGAGAGCGGACATATCGACTGGCAAGGGCAGTAAGCCTTGCTCAAGACGCATCGGCCCCGGTTTTCCGGATCCGGTGCGTTTTGTTTTTTCGTCCCCCGAAAAGGCCGATTTCGGGACGAGGGGGGCGCTGAGCACCGGTTTCGCGGCCCAGGAGGCCGTTTTCCGGACATGGAACCATTTCCGTATTCGCGCATTCTCGTCTCAGTCACGGCAGAGGTGAGGCATGCTGGTCGAGCGCGGTTTGCAGGTGATGAATGTCGAGGTGGTGGGCGACGCCTATGCCATCGCGTCGAACTATCTGTGCCGGACCGGCGCCATTGCCGACACTTTTTCCACTGATGAGCGGCTGCTCGAAATCATCGTGCGGATGTTCCAGCACGGCGAATACAACAGGCTCAGGCTCGCCAACAAGGCGATCGCCAAATACGAAGCCGGCACATCGGCCTGACCGCATCACATCAATCAGGAGAATTTCATGCAAGCGGCCATCGATCGCATCATGCATACCTATGACCTGCTCGTGAACCGCACCACCGCGGCAAGCGACGAGGCGCGCGCCAAGGTGACGGAATACGTCGCGACGCTGGTGGAAGCAGGGGAAAAAGATACGCACCGCCTGACGGTATGCGGGCTGACCTATCTGCGCCAGCTCGACGGCAGCAACGATCCGGTCAAGGCCGGGTATACGGGGCTGTAGACACCGGCCACCTACAATAGCGCGAGCACGGCGGCGAGATTCGCGCTATGGATGGCGCGGATCGATATTCTGGTCTCTTGATCGGATGGAGGCTCCGCCATGCCCTCAATCAACCGCCGCCTGTTCCTGTCGCTGGCCGCACTCCTTGCGCCGGCTTCCGCCTTCGCCCATCACGGCTGGGGCGGATACGACACGTCGAAATCGTTCACCGTCACCGGCAAGATAAGCAAATCGACCTTCGAGAATCCGCATTGCGAGATCGAGATGGAGGTCGAAGGCAAGCACTGGCATTTCATCCTGGCGCCGCCATCGCGGATGCAGGCGCGTGGCGCGACCGCCGACATGATCGCGCCCGGCAAGACCTGCACGGTGTTCGGCTATCCCCACACCACGAAGCCGGACGAGGCACGCATCGAATACATCGTGCTCGACGGCAAGCGCATCGAACTGCGGTAGCATTCCGTGGAGCATCAGGCGGGCCCATCGATATTCCTGACATTGCAGGAAAGCGCGCTGGGCCATGCCATGCGTTCGTCGCCCGCGCTTTATCCCGCGGTCGAGATCCTGCACATCATCGGCTTCGTGGTGCTGGTGGGCTCGATTCTGGCGCTTGATTTGAGAGTGCTGGGATTGGGACGCGCGATAACCATCAAGCCGATGGCGCAATTGCTGTTGCCGATGTCGCGCGCGGGCTTCGTGCTCGCGATCTGTATGGGGTTCCTGCTGTTCAGCGCCGATGCGTCGCATGTCGTGAAAAATCCGGCATTCCAGGCCAAGTTGCTGCTGCTTGCGGCGGCGCTGGTCAACATCGTGATTGCGCATGCCGGTTCATGGCGCCATGTCGAGCGCTGGGGCAATGAGGCGCCCGGCGCAGCCAAAGCCACGGCCCTCGCGTCGGCCGTGCTGTGGCTCGGCGTCATCTGCGCGGGCCGCCTGATCGCATATCTCTGAAGGAGGCTCCGCCATGTCCCGCATGCGCATCGCCGTCCTCGCGATTGCTCTCTTCCTCGCGGGCGCGTCCGAAATCGCCTGCGCGGACGATGCCGCCAATGCCTGGAAGGCGTTGCGCGCGGGCGGCCACGTCGCATTGATGCGTCACGCCGATGCGCCGGGCGGCTTCGGCGATCCCCCGGGGTTTCGTGTCGACGACTGCGCCACGCAGCGCAACCTCAGCGCCAGGGGGCGGACGGACGCGGAAAAGATCGGCGCGCGCCTGAAATCGGAAGGCATTGCGTTCGAGAAGATCCTGAGTTCGCCGTGGTGCCGCTGCATCGACACCGCAAGGCTGTTGAACCTCGGCCCCGTCGCGACGGAAGCGACCTTTGGCAACGTGGTCGTGCTGCGCGATCAACGCGAGCAACTCACCGCGGGCGCCCGCGCGCTGCTCACGAAATGGACCGGGCAGGGTAACCTGCTGGTCTCGACGCACGGCGCGAACATTCAGGCGCTGACGGGCATCTCGCCGGCCAGCGGCGAGATCGTCGTGGTCCGCGGTGGAAGCGGCGGCGAACCGGTCGGTCGTCTGAGGCTGGATCAACCATAGCCGGTTGTTCAGGCGCGCGCGGCGTCCGGTTTCGTGAATGCCGAGATTCATGCACTTTGCCTGTCGGGCAAATCACTTCCACATCGGACCACATCGCGCCGTCCATCCCTTCGCGCAAAAATATTCCGCTCTGCCTGTCGAGCAAATCATCGCTATAATTCCGCACGTCTCACCCGTTACGAGGGGCGCTCGCGATCGTCACGAACGCGCGGTGGGATGCGGTGGACGCGGATTGCGCAAACGACGAGCGCGCATGAAGCGTACGGCGAAGTCGTGTGGTCCTGATGTCGCGGTGCTGGCGTCAAGTTTCACGAGTTACATCGTGGAGCGACGGAGGCAAAAGAGCCGTTCTCCGGGGAGATCACGTTATAAGCCGTAAGGCCACTGCGCAGGGAAGGCCGGGATGCTCCCGC
>JAEWHP010000031.1 GCA_023387735.1 Pseudomonadota bacterium
TCCTATGCCGGCCAGCTCATCACCTTCACCTTCCCGCATATCGGCAATGTCGGTACCAACGAGGAAGACATCGAGACGGTGAACATGGCCGCGACGCCCGGCGCGCGCGGCGTGATCCTGCGCACCGCGATCACCGATCCCTCGAACTACCGCGCCACCAAGCACCTCGACGCCTGGCTCAAGGCGCGCGGCATCATCGGCCTCTCCGGCATCGACACCCGCGCGCTGACCGCGCTGATCCGCAGCAAGGGCATGCCGAACGCCGTGATCGCGCATTCGCGAACCGGCGAGTTCGACCTGCATGGACTGAAGGAAGAGGCGCGCGAATGGCCCGGCCTCGAAGGCATGGACCTGGTGCCGATGGTCACCTCCGGCCAGCGCTTCACCTGGGACGAGACGCCATGGGCCTGGGAGAAGGGTTTTGGCCGCCAGACCGAGCCTGAATTCAACGTGGTCGCGATCGACTACGGCATCAAGCGCAACATCCTGCGGCTATTGGCCGGCGAAGGCTGCAAGGTCACGGTGGTGCCGGCGACGACCTCGGCCGAAGACATCCTGGCGATGAAGCCGGACGGCGTGTTCCTTTCCAACGGCCCCGGCGATCCAGCCGCGACGGGCAAGTATGCCGTGCCCGTGATCCAGCAGGTGATCTCGTCGGGGACGCCAACGTTCGGCATCTGCCTCGGCCACCAGATGCTGGGGCTGGCCGTCGGCGCCAGGACCATGAAGATGCATCAGGGCCATCACGGCGCCAATCATCCCGTGAAGGACGAGACCACCGGCAAGGTCGAGATCACCTCGATGAACCACGGCTTTGCCGTCGACCAGGCGACGCTGCCGGAAGGCGCGACGCAGACCCACATCTCGCTGTTCGACGGCTCCAATTGCGGCATCGAGCTCAAGGGCAAGCCGGTGTTCTCGGTGCAGTACCACCCCGAAGCCTCGCCGGGCCCGCGCGACTCGCACTATCTGTTCAAGCGGTTCGCGGATTTGATGCGGGCGAACAAGCGGGCGTAGAGGCCTTCAACCGGACGCCCCATGGACGATAGCGCCGCCACCCCCAAGATCGAATACGGCGTGACGCCAACGCAGGTGATGGCGTCGATGTCGGGGCTCGACTTCGTCCGCGGCATCTTCGAGGGCAAGCTCCCCTCGCCGCCGATCATGCAGAACGTGGAGCCGTTCGATTCGACCGCCGAGCATGGCCATGTCGTGTTCCACAGCGTGCCTGGTTTCCGGCACTATAACCCGATCGGCTCGGTGCATGGCGGCTACGCCGCGATCCTGCTGGATTCCGCGATGGGGCTCGCTGTTCAGACCACGCTTCCCGCCGGCACCGGTTACACCACGCTCGAATTCAAGATCTCCTTCATCAGGGGCATGAGCCAGGATACCGGCCCGGTGCGCACTGAAGGCAAGACGCTCAATGTCGGCCGCCGCGCCGCCACCGCCGAGGCGCGCATCACCGACGCCACCGGCCGCCTGCTCGCGCATGCCACCACGACCTGCCTGGTTTTCGAGATTCCAAAGGGAACGTGAGCGGCGGAGAAGGGTTGGATTTGTAGGTGTGTAGGGTGGGCAAAGCGCAGCGTGCCCACCATCGCTTGCGGAGTGCTGATGGTGGGCACGTCGCTACGCTCCTTTGCCCACCCTACGGCCCGCGAATTCGGAGCACAAACATGTCCGTCGTCAACACCGCGATCGAGCCGCTCACCTTCGTTTTCGCCGACGACGGCCTTGTCCCCAACAACCCGGCTCCGCTTCTGGTCTACAGGAACGCGGTGGACGTTGCGAACGATCATCCCGAGAAAACCATCGAGGGCCTGTTCGGCGCCAATGGCTGGGGCGGGATGTGGCGCAATGGCATCTACGACTATCTGCATTACCATTCGACCGTGCATGAAGTGCTCGGCGTCGCGCGCGGACACGCACGCGTGCAGTTCGGCGGCGACGACGGCAAGGCGCTCGACATCTCCGCCGGCGACGTCGCGATTCTGCCTGCCGGCACCGGCCACCAGTTGATCTCGGCAAGCGAAGATTTCTGCGTGGTCGGCGCCTATCCGCCGGGATCGCAGATGGAGATCACGCGTCCGACGCCCGCGAACCATGCGAAAGCGCTGAAGACGATTCCGGAAGTGAGATTGCCGGCCACCGATCCGGTGCGCGGAGCGCAAGGTCCATTGCTGCGGTTATGGAAACGAGACTGACCATTCAGTCGAGTTTATTTTTTTCAGTGTACGCCACCGGGCTTGACGCTCTCTACTTCGGGTAGATAGTCGCGCGATCGTTGCTTGATTGCGCGCGAGCTTTTTCTCTTCGACATTAGGTATTTTTGATGGAGGGTTCTCATGTTCACGAACCAATGTCGCTGCATCAACTGCATTACCCCGCCCCACATCCTCAACAAGCTGCTCGAGAATCCGGACAAGAGGATTCGCGACGCAGCGCTGCAAACACTGCTGTCGACCTCACGCCTGCGCGGCGAGCGAGCTGTAAGGGGCCTCCTTGCGTCCGCCGTAACGGCCTCGGCACACGGCCGGCGCACGGTATTCGACTGCGCCAACACTACCATTCTTTCGTCGGCGACAGTTGAACGCACCGAGAATGGTCCTACCTCGGCGGACGAGTCGGTCAACCGCGCCTTCGATGGCCTCGGACGCACCCGCGAGTTCTACAAGGAAGTGTTCGATCGGGACTCGCTGGACGGACACGGTATGCGCCTGAACGGCTACGTTCACTACGATGCAGACTACAACAACGCCTTCTGGGACGGCAGCCAGATGGTCTTCGGCGACGGCGACGGCTTGCTGTTCACCGACTTCACCAAATCGCTCGACGTCATCGCCCACGAACTCACGCACGGCGTCACCGAATTCACGGCCGGACTGGAATATGAAAATCAGTCGGGTGCGCTGAACGAGTCGATGTCCGACGTCTTCGGCTCGCTGGTCAAGCAATGGGCGCGCAAGGAAACCGCCGACCAGGCCGACTGGCTGATCGGCGCGGAGATTTTCACGCCTGAAATCGACGCGGATGCGCTGCGGTCGATGAAGGCGCCGGGCAAGGCCTACAACAATGCGGAGTTCGGACGGGATCCGCAGCCCGACCACATGAGCAAGTTTGTGCAGTTGCCCAATACCCGACAGGGCGATTGGGGCGGCGTGCACATCAATTCCGGAATTCCGAACAGGGCGTTCTATCTCACGGCAGTCGGGATCGGCGGATGCGCCTGGGAAGCGCCTGGACACATCTGGTACGCTGCGCTTCAGGCCTCGACGCCACTGATGCAGTTCCAGGAATTCGCCGACATGACGCACTTCAAGGCAGGCCAGCTCTACGGGTCGCAGAGCGCAGAGCAGCAGGCCGTGGTGTCCGCCTGGAAAGAGGTCGGCATCCGCATCAGCGGCGCCCAGACATTGGCGGCAACGACCGGCCGGATGCGCTACCAGCCGGCCGCAGCAGCCGGTAACGGACGCCACGACGAGTCGGCGGAAGTCATGCGGAAGATCGAGCAGCTCTCGAGCCAGCTATCGAAGCTGTCGAATGAGGTCGCCGGCCTGAGGTCCAAGCCGCACTGAACGAGACTTGCCTCGCACCTGACCGCCGATAAGGTAACCGAGCATGAAAGTTTCGCTTTCCAAACACGGCGGTCAGGCGGCGGGCATCTATCTGCAGCGCGCGCCGCAGGTCGTGGATTCTGCGGCTTTGGACGGCCCGGAGGCTTCCGAACTCAAGCGGCTCGCGGCGGCAGCATTATCCGCCGCGGCGCCTGCGCGCTCAGGGCGAGCGCGAGACGACATGAGCTACACCATCACCATCGACGACGACGGGCGCGAAACCGAGCTGTCGCAGTCCGACACCGCGATGTCGGCCGAATTTGGCAGGCTGCTGGCATGGCTGCAGCGTCATTCCGGAAAATAGCCCGACAACACTGTCTGCGAGTTCATGCGCGGCCGGATCATCTGTTCAGCGTCGACTGACCTGCAAACTCGAACCGACCGAAGCGTCCGCCGCGGGCTCGCCCGAGGTAACGCGCATTTCCGCGACCCGGGCGACAAAAAGCCCGATCACGAGATTGGTCCGCTCGATTTCCAGCCTGTCACGGATCGGCCCGTTGGGAGCCGTCGCGCATATCGATTTGATGCATTCGAGCGTGCGCGACAGGGAGTCGACCACCGCCGCTATCGATGCGACGGAGGGCGGCTGCGTCGCCTGCGATCTCACTGCTTGAGACGCGGCGTCGCGGAATTCGATGATCTTCTGCATCGCTGGATTCCACCTTGAACGGCCGGCGCCAGACGGCGGCACCGGCATCCGATAATACCGTCGGACAGCTTCCAGAATAGCGGCGGCCTTGCACACGCTCGCTTAAATTGACTATCGGAATCGCGCAACCAGGCTGTTTCGCAAGGCTTTTCCGCGCATCTTTTCAGGCGCGATGTCTTGCCGGCGATCGTGTCACCGCGAGCGCCCCGTCCAGAATGCATTGATTTGCATCAAGGGCTGTCCGCAACGGCGACGGAAAGTCCTGCGGCGACAAGGAGAAGCAAGCGAAGCCCCGAATCAACAATCAACAACCAGTCGAGGAGGTTCGATATGTCTCGAGGAATTCTGCCATTGGCATTGTCTCTCTGCCTTGGCGTGGCGGCAGCACCTGCGGCGCTGGCCCAGGCGACCACCGCGCCGGGAATCACCCAGGAGGAGGCACGTGCCATCGCAGTGGACGCCTACATCTATTTCTACCCCATCATGTCGATGGACCTGACCCGCAAGCAATTTACGAATGTCGAGCAGGGCAAGGAGGCCTTCAAGGGCCCGATGAACACGTTCGTCAACGTGCCTGAATACCCACCAGCGGACTTCAAGGGTGTCGTGCGCCCCAACTTCGATACGTTGTATTCCGCCTCGTGGCTGGACATGACCAAAGAACCCGTCGTCATCTCGGTTCCGGATACCGATGGACGTTACTATCTGCTGCCGATGCTCGACATGTGGACCGACGTGTTTGCCTCGCCAGGCTGGCGAACGACGGGCACCAAGGCGGGGACCTTTCTGATCACGCCGCCCGGCTGGAGACCGGATCTGCGCGAAAAATTTGCCGAGGAGTTCAAGCTCCCCAGGGAAACGCAGCGGATCGAGGCGCCGACGCCGTACGTCTGGGTCATCGGCCGCACCAAGACGGACGGCCCGCCGGACTACGCTGCGGTTCGCAAGATCCAGGCTGGCTATAAGGTCAGCCCGCTTTCCGAATTCGGCAAGACGCCGAAGCCGGTCGAGGTCAAGATCGATCCGAGCGTCGACATGAAGACGCCGCCGAAGACGCAGGTCGACACCATGACGGCGGGCGTCTATTTCGCCTATGCCGCCGAGTTGCTCAAGCTGCACCCGCCGCACGTCACCGACCAGCCGATCGTCGCACGGATGAGCAGGATCGGCATCGAGCCTGGCAAGAGCTTTGACATCGGCAAGCTCGATCCGGTCGTGCAGCGCGCGCTGGAAACCGCGCCGCAGGACGCGCAGAAGCTGATGGCCTGGAAGGTGCCGACACTGGCGCGGGTCGCCAACGGCTGGGGAATGAACACCGACACGATGGGCGTCTACGGCAACTATTACCTGAAGCGGGCCATTGTTGCGCAGCAAGGTCTCGGCGCGAATGTGGTCGAGGACGCCATCTACCCGCTCAACCTTGCCGATGAATCCGGCAAGCCGCTCGACGGCGCCAGCAAATACACCATCACGTTCGAGAAGGGCGCCACGCCCCCGGTCAATGCGTTCTGGTCGATCACGCTCTACGATCAGGACGGGTTCCAGGTCGGCAACACGCTGAATCGCTTTGCGGTCTCGAGCTGGATGCCGTTCAAGACCAACGCCGACGGCTCGCTCGATCTCTATTTCCAGAACGCCAGCCCCGGCAAGGACCTCGAGGCCAACTGGCTTCCCGCGCCGAAGGGACCGTTCAATCTGACGATGCGGCTGTACGCGCCGAAGTCGGAAGCGCTGACCGGCAAATGGAATCCGCCGCCGGTCGTCAGGACGCAGGCAACGGTCGGGATTTCGGCCCAATGATCGACCCAATGAAATGACGGCACGCCGGCGCTTCGGCGGGCGTCTGCCACGTCGCTACCCCACCGGGGCAGCTAACGAACCCACTGGCCCATCTGCAGGCACGTCAGCAGACTGACGTAACTCGGCGTGCCGCCGATGCTTTCCTGAGACGTGCAGCTCGCCCGGCTTGGCGCGGGGAATTTCGACCACTGGCCTGCGAGCTGCTTTTTCGCCTGCTGTTCGTCGTTCACGCAGCTCTTCATCGACTGGTCGACGGACAGGCCGGTGGTGGCAGCGACGTCGAGCCGGCAGCTTCGCGTAATGTCGAAGTTCGGCATGCGGTCGGCCACCGCGACAACCAGTTGCGAGCTCATCACGATCATCGAGAAAGAGATAGGCATCTTCCGCCTCCCCCGGACAATGCGAAGCTTCCAGCAGCCGCTTCGGTTCGAAGCTGCACCGCCAGCCTATCGCAAAGCCCATCGGGAGGCGATGGCAATTTCCATCACAAGGCGAGCGCCGGCACGCACAAGCCTTTTCCGTTCTCCGGCCTCTTACGCCGCGTTGGCACCTTCCTGCCGGGCGGCCTCGAACAGAAACCAGGTGCGGCGCTCGGTCTCGTCGATGAAGACCTCGAGCAGGCTGGCGGTGGCGGAATCCTCGTGATCGTCGCAGACCTTGTGGGCTTTGCGCATCGCCGCCGCCATGTGCTTGTTGTCTTCCATCAGCTCGCGCAGCATTTCGCGCGGCGGCACGTAGTCCTCATTGTTGTCCTGGATGGTCTGAAGCTTCGCGACCTGTCCGATCGAACGCAGCGTGGTGCCGCCGAGCTTGCGAACCCGTTCGGCGAGCTGGTCGGTGGTGGCGAAGATCGCCTCCGACTGCTCGTCCAGCATCAGATGGTAATCGCGGAAATGCCGGCCGGAGACGTGCCAGTGAAAATTCTTGGTCTTCATGTAGAGCGCGAAGGCGTCGGCCAGCAGCACATTGAGCGACGCCGAGATCTTGTCGACGGCGACCTGCGGCAGGTCCGTCGGCGTATCGAGATCGGGGGATACCTTGGCGGATTTGTTGTTTTTGCTCACGTTGAACCTTCCTGTTAGGAACGGGACACCGGCGGCAGTGGACTTTGGCCGCCGAACCACCTAACGCATCAATTCCCCCCGGGTTCCCTGGCCGGAACCGCCTGTCGGACGCCGTTTACGCTATGGATGAATGGATCGATTACTACGATTCCACGCATACGATTTATGCGAGCAGGCTGCATCGCGACCTGCATTTCCAGGTCATCGCGCGCGACATCATCGGCTACATCTCCTCGCCCGACCAAGTGGTGCTCGACTATGCCTGCGGCGAGGCGCTGTCTGCCGCCCGGGTGGCCGACGCCTGTGCCGGGCTCTATCTGGCCGAACCCGCCCCCGGCGTCCGCGGCCGGTTGATCGCGCGGTTTGCACCCAACACCAAGATCCGCGTTCGCTCGCTCGAAGACCTGACGCGAATGGCGGAAAGCTCGATCGACCTCGTCGTGATGAATTCGGTCGCCCAGTACATGACGCCGGAAGAACTCGACTCCGCCCTTGCCGTCATTCGCCGGCTGCTCAAGCCCGGCGGACGCTTCGTGCTGGGCGATATTCTGCGGCCGGAAGTCGGCATGGCGCGCGACGTGGTGGCGCTGTTGAAATTCGCGCGAGCCCACGGCTTCCTGAAAGACGCGCTTTACGGTCTCGCCAGTACGGCCCTTTCGGACTACCGGCAACTGCGCAGCCGGGTCGGACTGCAGCGCTACGGTGAAGATGAAATGATCAAGAAGCTCGAGGCTGCGGGTTTCTCGGCCTCGCGCGCGGGTACCAACATCGGGCACAATCCGTGGCGGATGACGTTCGTCGCGCGGCACGCCCTGATGCGCGGCGCGGAGCAGAAGGATTAAGGTTAAGTCGCGGTAAGGGATGGTTCAATTTGCCGCAATCGGCGATGATTGCCGCGGCCCGGTGGCGGAAGCGTCGACGCGGGAGCAGTGCAATGCTCTTTATCCTGGTTCAAATCCAGGCCGGGCCTCCAGCCTTCGCTGGCTTCGCCAGCTTCGGCTTGGCAAGCCAACCTTGCCGCGCCATCGCTCGCAGAGCGAAGGCGGGTTCGGCTTGGCAAGCCCCCTCGTAGCGAAGGCGGACCGAGGCGCCAAAACCCTGCATTTCCCCGTTGATGGCCCGTTTTTGGGGGTTTCGCGGGTGCGGAATCTGGTCTAAAGACCACCCGCGCGCGAGGGTAACCCGCGCTCTTGGCTTAGGGGACGCGCGGCTGCGCGCCCTTTTTTTGTGCCCAAAATCCAGTCTGAGAGCTGATGCCCAAAAGAACAGATATCTCCACCATCCTGATCATCGGCGCCGGTCCCATCGTGATCGGCCAGGCCTGCGAATTCGACTATTCCGGCACCCAGGCGGTGAAGACGCTGAAGGAAGAGGGCTACCGCATCGTCCTCGTCAATTCCAATCCGGCCACCATCATGACGGACCCGGAACTGGCGGACGCGACCTATATCGAGCCGATCACCCCCGAAATCGTCGCCAAGATCATCGAGAAGGAGCGCCACGTCGTCCCCGGCGGCTTTGCGCTGCTGCCCACCATGGGCGGGCAGACCGCGCTGAACTGCGCGCTGTCGCTGCGCCGCCAGGGCACGCTCGACAAGTTCGACGTCGAGATGATCGGCGCCACGGCTGACGCGATCGACAAGGCCGAGGACCGCCAGCTGTTCCGCGAGGCCATGACCAAGATCGGGCTCGAGACGCCGAAGTCGCGGCTCGCCAATGCCTCGGCGCTGAAGAAATCCTACCGCGACAAGTACCTCGCCGAACGCGAGAAACTGTCGGGTGCCGCATTGGAAGAACTCGAGCGGCAATGGACGCTCGGCGAAAGCGAGCGCCGCAAGCGTTACCAGGAGCACGCGCTCGGCCAGGCCCTGATGGCACTGTCCGAGATCGGGCTGCCGGCGATCATCCGCCCCTCCTTCACCATGGGCGGCACCGGCGGCGGCATCGCCTACAACAAGGAAGAGTTCCTCGACATCATCGAGCGCGGCCTCGACGCCTCCCCGACCAACGAAGTCCTGATCGAGGAATCGGTGCTCGGCTGGAAAGAGTTCGAGATGGAGGTGGTGCGCGACAAGAAGGACAATTGCATCATCATCTGCTCGATCGAAAACCTCGATCCGATGGGTGTGCATACCGGCGATTCCATCACCATCGCGCCGGCGCTGACGCTGACCGATAAAGAGTACCAGATCATGCGCGACGCCTCGCTGGCGGTGTTGCGCGAGATCGGCGTCGAGACCGGCGGCTCCAACGTGCAGTTCGGCGTCAATCCGGTTGACGGCCGCATGGTGGTGATCGAGATGAACCCGCGGGTGTCGCGTTCCTCGGCGCTGGCCTCGAAGGCGACCGGCTTCCCGATCGCCAAGGTCGCAGCCAAGCTCGCGGTCGGCTACACGCTCGATGAAATCGCCAACGACATCACCGGCGGTGCCACGCCGGCGTCGTTCGAGCCGACCATCGACTACGTCGTCACCAAGATTCCGCGCTTTGCGTTCGAGAAGTTTCCGGGCGCCTCCAACACCTTGACCACATCCATGAAATCGGTCGGCGAAGTGATGGCGATCGGGCGTACCTTCCAGGAGAGCCTGCAGAAGGCGCTGCGCGGGCTCGAGACCGGCCTGACCGGGCTCGACGAAATCGAGATCGAGGGGCTCGGCCGCGGCGACGACAAGAACGCGATCCGCGCAGCGCTCGGAACGCCGACGCCGAACCGCATCCTGCAGGTGGCGCAGGCGATGCGGCTCGGCTGGTCCGACGAGGACATCTTCAATTCCTGCAAGATCGATCCGTGGTTCCTCGGCGAGATGCGCGGCATCATCGACATGGAAGCCAAGATCAAGGCCAGCGGCCTGCCGGCCAACGCGTTCGGCATGCGCACGCTCAAAGCCATGGGCTTCTCGGACGCTCGCCTTGCCGTGCTGTCCGAAACGTCGGAGGCCGAGGTGACCGCCAAGCGCCGCGCGCTCGGCGTCCGCCCGGCCTACAAGCGCATCGACACCTGTGCCGCCGAGTTCGCCTCCCCTACCGCCTACATGTATTCGACCTATGAGGCGCCGTTCGCGGGCGTGCTCGCCGACGAGAGCGCGCCGTCGGACCGGAAGAAGGTCGTCATTCTCGGCGGCGGGCCAAACCGGATCGGCCAGGGCATCGAATTCGACTATTGCTGCTGCCATGCCTGCTTCGCGCTGGCCGATGCCGGGTACGAGACCATCATGGTCAACTGCAACCCGGAGACCGTGTCGACCGACTACGATACCGCCGACCGTCTCTACTTCGAGCCGCTCACCGCCGAGGACGTGCTGGAGATCATCGCCAACGAACGGCAGAACGGCACGCTGCACGGCGTGATCGTGCAGTTCGGCGGCCAGACCCCGCTCAAGCTGGCACGCGCGCTGGAGGCGGCCGATGTGCCGATCCTCGGCACCTCGCCCGACGCCATCGACCTCGCCGAAGACCGCGACCGTTTCAAGCGCGTGCTCGACAAGCTGCGCCTGAAGCAGCCGAAGAACGGCATCGCCTATTCGGTGGAGCAGGCGCGGCTGGTCTCGGCCGATCTCGGCCTGCCGCTGGTGGTGCGCCCGTCCTATGTGCTCGGCGGCCGCGCGATGCAGATCATCCGCGAGGAAACCCAGCTCGACAATTACCTGCTCGGCACCCTGCCCGAGCTGGTGCCCGCCGACATCAAGGCGCGCTATCCGAACGACAAGACCGGGCAGATCAACACCGTGCTCGGCAAGAACCCCCTGCTGTTCGACCGTTATCTGTCCGACGCCACCGAGATCGACGTCGACTGCCTCTCCGACGGCAAGGACACCTTCATCGTCGGCATCATGGAGCATATCGAGGAAGCCGGCATTCACTCCGGCGACTCCGCCTGTTCGCTGCCGCCGCATTCGCTCGACGCAAAAATGATCGAGGAGCTCGAACGGCAGACGCGTGAATTGGCACTCGGCCTCGACGTCGTCGGCCTGATGAACGTGCAATACGCCATCAAGGACGGCGAGATCTACGTGCTCGAAGTCAATCCGCGGGCCTCACGCACCGTGCCGTTCGTGGCCAAGGTGGTCGGTACGCCGGTGGCGAAGATCGCGGCCAGGATCATGGCCGGCGAGAAGCTCGCCGACTTCAAGCTGAAGAAGCGCAAGCTCGGCCATGTCGGCGTCAAGGAATCGGTATTCCCGTTTGCGCGCTTCCCCGGCGTCGACACCGTGCTGGGACCAGAGATGCGCTCGACCGGCGAGGTGATGGGCATCGACAGCTCGTTCGCGGTCGCGTTCGCCAAGAGCCAGCTCGGTGGTGGAACCCGCGTTCCGCGAAAGGGCACCGTGTTCGTCTCGGTGCGCGAGAGCGACAAGCACCGCATCGTCGATGCGGTCCGCCTGCTGCACTCGCTCGGCTTCAAGGTGATGGGCACCTCGGGCACCCAGCGCTTCCTCAACGACAATGGCGTTCCGACCGAGAAGGTTAACAAGGTGCTGGAAGGACGGCCGCACATCGTCGACGCCATCACCAATGGCGACATCCAGCTCGTCCTGAACACCACCGAGGGGCCGCAGGCGCTGGCCGACAGCCGTTCGCTGCGGCGGGCTGCCCTCTTGCATAAAGTGCCGTATTACACCACTCTTTCGGGTGCTGTGGCGGCTGCCCAGGGCATCCGCGCCTATCTGGGCGGGGACCTTGAGGTCCGCACCCTGCAGAGTTACTTTTCCGAAAACTGATCGTCGGCCGGGCTGAAATGCCCGCTAAACGATTGGCAATAAAGCCGTATGGCTGGAACTCACCGCGCGTTTGGATGTTGAATCGGCCCTTGAACGGGCCGAAATTTAGTTAGGCTGCCACAGCTTACACACCGGGCCATGCAGGCCCGAATCGAAATCTAAAAAATGCCTCGTGCGCGCGCCCTTGGCGGTTCGCACGATGGAAGGACGGAAAAGATGGTGGAAAAGGTTCCGATGACCGCGAGCGGCTATGCCGCCCTGGAGGTCGAGTTGAAGAAGCGCCAGTCGGAGGACCGTCCGCGCATCATCGAGCATATCGCCGAGGCGCGCTCGCATGGCGACCTTTCGGAGAACGCGGAATATCATGCCGCCAAGGAAGAGCAGTCGCACAACGAAGGCCGCATCGCAGAGCTCGAGGACAAGCTCGCGCGCGCCGACGTGATCGATATCTCGAAGCTGTCCGGCGACACCGTCAAGTTCGGCGCCACCGTCACGCTGGTCGACGAGGACACCGAGAAGAAGGCGGTGTGGCAGATCGTCGGTGAGCCGGAAGCGGACGCCAAGAAGGGCCGCATCTCCATCACCTCGCCGTTGGCCCGCGCGCTGATCGGCAAGAAGAAGGGCACGACCGTGGAAGTCATGGCGCCCGGCGGCGCCAAGGCGTACGAGATCACCAAGGTCGAGTGGCGATAGTCGCTTCAGGTCAGGTCACCCTCAAGTAACCGTTGCGAGAAAGCCGCGTTGCCACGCGGCTTTTTTGTTGGCCGCCGTCCTGACCGGATTGTGAGTGGCGGCGCGGCGTCTTTGACCGTTACCTGATTTTGCGTGCCACGAGGCTTGCGTTGTTTCGCTGAGATCGCGCCAGCCGGTCGCGCGCGAGGGGAATGATTCAGGTTTAGAGGTGTTGTGTCGGCATCATACGCGATCGACCGACAACGTGTGATATCGTGGCGCTCGCTTTCAGCGTGTCAAACAGGGGACAATGACATGGACAAGTTCGACAATATGCTCGCAAAGTATCAGCCGGTGGCGCTGAGCCTGTTTCGCTTCATTACCGGGCTGCTGCTGTTTCAGTACGGCGTCGCCAAGATTCTGAAATTCCCGATGATCCCGGAGGGTAACGCCTACGCCTTCCTCAGCAAGGTGCAATTGATGTCGCTCTCGGGAGCAGCCGGGCTGATCGAGTTGATTTTCGGCGCGCTGCTGCTGATCGGCCTGTTCACGCGGTTCGCCGCCTTCATTCTCGCCGGCGAGATGGCCTTTGCCTACTTCATCGGCCATGCGCCGAAGGGTTTCTTTCCGCTGATCAACGGCGGCACGCTTGCGATCATGTTCTGCTTCGCCTGTCTCTATCTGTCGACCTCAGGCGGCGGCCCAATCAGCGTGGATGCGATGCGGAAGAAGTAAGCACGTGCTGTCACACTATCCTTCATTCCGGGGCGCGCGTTAGCGCGAACCCGGAATCTCGAGATTCCGGGTTCGATGCTTTCGCATCGCCCCGGAATGACTCCTAATCTCAGCCCGCGACCTTCACATCCAGCGGCACGGCCGCCTCGTATTTCGAATTGTGCAGCACCAGCGACGTACGCACGTTGCGCACGTGGGGGGCCGCGGTCAGGTGCGTGACGAAATCCTGAAACGTCGCCATGTCGGGCGCGACGCATTTCAGGATGAAGTCCACCTCGCCCGAGAGCATCCAGCATTCCCGCACCAGCGGCTCGGCGCGAACGAACTCCTCGAACGCGCGCAGGTCGGCGTCGGCCTGGCTCGACAGGTGCACCGACGCGAACACCGTGACGTCGAAGCCGAGCCGGCGCGGGTCGAGCAATCCACGGTAACCCTGGATATAGCCCTCTTCCTCCAGCGTGCGGACGCGGCGCAGGCATGGCGGCGGCGAAATGCCGACCCGTTTGGCCAGTTCCACATTGGTGATTCGGCCATCGGCCTGAATTTCAGAGAGAATTCTGAGGTCGATTTCGTCCAGATTCTTCGACACGCGCGTCCGGTTCCCTGGTCTGGGGGTCATTTAGGAAGGTAATTGGTGCAACTCTCTTAGCCCAGTCCGTGGCAGATGCGCAATTTTATTGCGCGTGCGCCGCGCCATTTAACGCCGTTCCGGGGAAATTTCGCTTATTTGGATTGCAATTCTTGCATAGCTTCCCAGATGTCTTAGACTTGGATTTGACACTTTCAGCGCCGCCGCGATGCCTTTCCCGCGCGGCGCTCAAGCCCTGAAATAAGCCCCCCATACAAGAGAGGGATCTACCGATGCCCGCGCCTATCCATGCCAAGGTCGTCATTATCGGTTCCGGCCCAGCCGGTTACACCGCAGCGATCTACGCGGCGCGCGCGATGCTGGAGCCGGTTCTGATCCAGGGCATCCAGCCCGGCGGACAGCTCACCATCACCACCGACGTGGAGAACTATCCGGGCTTCGCCGACGTCATCCAGGGCCCGTGGCTGATGGAGCAGATGGAGAAACAGGCGGCGCATGTCGGCACCAAGATCGTCACCGATCTCGTCAACAAGCTCGAGCTCGGGCAGCGGCCGTTCCGCCTGACCTGCGATAGCGGCGACGTCTATCTCGCCGAGACGGTGATCCTCGCCACCGGCGCGCAAGCGCGCTGGCTCGGCATTCCCTCGGAAGAGAAATTCAAGGGCTTTGGCGTCTCGGCCTGCGCCACCTGCGACGGCTTCTTCTACCGCAACAAGGAAGTGATCGTGGTCGGCGGCGGCAACACCGCGGTCGAGGAAGCGCTGTTCCTGACCAATTTCGCCTCGCAGGTAACCGTCGTGCATCGCCGCGATCACTTCCGCGCCGAGCGCATCCTGCAGGACCGGCTGTTCAAGCATCCCAAGATCAAGGTGGTCTGGGATAGCGCGATCGACGAGATCTGCGGCGCCGATAATCCGGGCAAGGTCACGCATGTGCGCCTGAAGAACGTCAAGACCGGCGCACTCACGGAATTGCCCGCGGACGGCGTCTTCATCGCCATCGGCCATGCCCCGGCTACTGATCTCGTCGCCGGCCAGATCAAGCTGAAATCCTCGGGCTATGTCGAGGTCGCGCCGAACTCGACCGCCACGTCCATCCCCGGCCTGTTTGCCGCCGGCGACGTTGCGGACGAAACCTACCGGCAGGCGGTCACGGCTGCGGGCCTTGGTTGCATGGCGGCCCTTGAAGCGGAGCGTTTCCTGGCATTGCGCGCGAGCGATCGCGCGGCGGCTGAATGATCATGCGTCGAACGCGAGACGGATTGAAGGACATGGATTGGGACAAGCTGAAGGTGTTTCACGCGGCCGCGGAAGCGGGAAGCTTCACACACGCCGGCGAACAACTCGGACTTTCGCAATCGGCGGTGTCGCGCCAGGTCAGCGCGCTCGAGCAGGAACTCGCGGTGTCGCTGTTCCACCGCCATGCGCGCGGACTCATTCTCACCGAACAGGGCGATCTGCTGTTTCGCACCGCGCATGACGTTTTCATGCAGTTGCAGGCGGCGCGCGCCAAGCTCACCGACAGCCGCGAGCGGCCAAGCGGCGATCTCAAGATCACCACGCCCCCGGCGCTCGGCATCAACTGGCTGATCCCGCGGCTCGACGAATTTACCGCACTCTATCCGGACATCCGCATCTCGCTGATCGTCACCGACGAGGATCTCGATCTGTCGATGCGCGAGGCCGATGTCGCGATCCGCACCCGCAAGCCGACGCAGCCCGACCTGATCCAGCGCAAGCTGTTCTCGATCGGCTTCCACGCCTATTGCTCGCCGGAATACATCAAGCGCTTCGGAACGCCGCGCACGCTCGACGACCTCGACTCGCACCGCATCATCATGCTCGGCGACGCGCAGGTTCCCGTGCATCTGCAGAACCGCGCCTGGCTGATCGACGCCGGCCGCAACGGCTCGGGTCCGCGCGAGGCCTACTTCAAGGTCAACAACATCCTGGGGCTGGTTCGCGCCTGTCAGCAGGGGCTCGGCATTGCCGCCCTGCCCGACTATCTGGTCGAGGAAAACAGCCGGCTGGTGCAGCTGTTCGGCGAGACCGACTCGATCGCGATCGACACCTATTTCGTCTATCCCGAAGAGTTGAAGACGGTCGCCCGCGTGCAGGTGTTCCGCGATTTCGTGGTGAGCAAGGCCCAGCGCTGGCCTTCCTGAGTTTTGTGAAACCGCTATGAAATTAGCGGTTTTTATAGGGGCCCCGCTCCTCCGCATGTCAGACATGCGGCCCGGCCGCTTGCTGCGAAGGGCTGATGGGGATCATAGTATTTCCACGCTGATCGGTCGCGTCGCGCATATGTCCCCCTCCTCCAGTGGCGCGGCAGTTCAGTAATCCCTCTTGGAAGGTGATTGTGTCGGCCTCACGTGGCCAATACCTTAAGCCGGGCTCGATCGAGCCCGGCTTTTTTTTGCGTTTGCGCCGCTGCCGCTCGGTGAGCCCCTGCGGATTGACAATCGAGGGCGCCGCCACCATCATCCCCGAATGATCACGAATTCGTGCGCAGCTCTGTCGTCGAAAAAAGGTCCCCACCCGGGGACCCGAGATCGACGCGCGCGATAACCTGCCGCTTACCACGATCCCGAAACCCCGCCGTCTGGACGGGGTTTTTTATTGTCCCGTCTCCGGCTCTCGTTCCCGAAGGAGATGGAACCCATGACTGACCGACCGACGATCAACGCAGCCACGACCGATCTGCGCAGCCAGCTAAAGGGCCTGTGGCTGCCACTGGTCACGCCGTTTCGCGACGGCGCACTCGATGAGCCCAGCCTGCGACGACTTGTCAGGCACTTCGCCAGCAGCCCCGTCGACGGCCTGATCCTCGCGGCGACGTCCGGCGAAGGCATGGCGCTTGGCACGGCCGAACTGGAGCAACTGGTCACGACGGTGCGTGCGGAACTATCCGCCAGCCAGCGCTACCTGCCGCTCTGTCTCGGGCTTTCAGGCTCGGTCACCGCAAAGATGCTCGATGCGCTGGATGAAACGGCCGCCTGGCCGATCGACGGCTATCTGATCGCGAGCCCCTATTACACGCGGCCCTCGCAGCGCGGGCTGGTCAGGCATTTCGAAGCGCTCGCCGATCACGCCTCATGGCCGCTCGTGCTGTACAACATTCCATACCGGACCGCGGTCAACCTCACCAACGAGACGCTGCTGCAACTCGCCGAACATCCGAACATCGTCGGCATCAAGGACTGCAGCGCCGACCGCGCGCAGTCCGTCGAGTTCATCCGCCGCAAGCCGCCAGGCTTTCGCGTGCTGACGGGCGAGGACGCGCATTATCACGAAGCGCTGACCGACGGCGCCGACGGCGCCATCCTGCTGTCGGCGCATCTGGAGACCGAAGCGTTTGCCTCGGTCTACGCACTGCAAAAGCAGGGAGATCGCGACGGCGCGCTGGCGTGCTGGGACGGCGTATCCGGACTAACGCAATTGCTGTTCGCCGAGCCGAGCCCGGCCCCCGCCAAGTACTGGCTGGCGCGCGGCGGATTGATCGACAGCGCGGAAGTGCGCCTGCCGATGGTGGAAGTGAGCGCCGAACTGGCGGCGCGGCTCGATGCGGAATTCGAACGGCGCAGGCCGCCATTGCTGCGGCGCGCGTAGCATCGGCGCAACTCCCTCTCGCCTCGACGGTGAGAGGGAGAACCAAACGCTCGTTCGTCAGCTAACCAGCAGGCGATAGGTCAGCACCGGCGCGAAGCCGAGCACCATCGCCCACATGGCGAACGACGACACCAGCAGTACGTCCTGCACGCGCTGGGCATACGGGCTGGTCGGAAATCTCTTGTCGTGATCGATCATTGGAATCCCCCCGTGTTTTTTCTTGAGGGCAGATCGATACGCCTAAAATTTTAAGGTCGCGCTCGGACCTTCGCTCCACTTCGAAGCCTTGCGGTGACCCGCCGTTAACCAGGATACGGCGGTGGTTAATCGGCGGTAGCGCCTGCGATCAAATGCGAGGGAAATTCGCACCGCGATCTTAAAACGGCTCGCGTATCGATAGCTTCACAAACAACAGAACGCGGGGGCGCGCCGTGCATTTCGAATACAAGGACACCATACGTCAGGACCAGGGTTTCTCCACCGAGGATATCCTCTGGGCCATCGGCATCTGGACGGTGATCCTGACCGCATCGCCGGTCGTGGTGTTCTACATGCTGATGGTGGCGTAAGAAGACTGTCATTCCGGGGCGCGAAGCGAACCCGGAATCTCGAGATTCCGGATTCGATGCTGCGCATCGCTCCGGAATGACGGCGAATTTCCGCCCACACAAAAAGAAAAACGCGCGGAGCCCGCGCGTCTTTGTCCGTCCAGAAAAAGAAAAGCGGCGTTGTTACGCCGCCTGCTTGTGCATGACGCCCGAAGCCGACGCCGTTCCGCGGATCGCCTTGATCGAACGCTCGATCGCGCCCCACAGCCTGGTGATCTCGGCCGCAGCCCGGCCTTCTGCGTAATATTCGCGGGCGCCTTCGCCCTGGCTGAGCGCCATGATGAGGTCGGCGCGGTTGGTGATCTGGCCGCTCCACACCGGTGCGCGGAATTTCGCCAGCGCTTCACGTGCGATGCTGACGATGCGGCTTTCGACGCCGTCACGTTCAGCCGGAGCGCCGTTGACCACGACCGCGTAGGGCTTGCGCGCCGAACGGCAGGTCTGAATCGTTTCCTGCACGGCATTGACGTCGAACACGCCGGGCCGGGCCGGAATGATCACCATCGTCGCGTTGCGGATGGCGTCGTCGACGACGGCCGACAGGTTCGGCGGCGTGTCGATGAAAACCCATTCGATACCGTCGCGCTTGGCTGCAGCAACAATACCGCTGACGGAATTCACCGCGGCCTTGATCGGCGGTTCGTTGGTGCCGCGCAGCTTGTGCCAGAGAGTAAGCGATCCCTGCGGATCGGCATCGACGAGCAGAATTGGTTTCGTTGCCTTGTGAACATGGGCAGCGAGGTGAGCAGCCAGGGTACTTTTTCCCGAGCCCCCCTTACGCGAAGCAAAAACTATGACGTTCATACCTTGGCCTCCAGATTGACCCCAGAAGCCGAAAATGAATCAGCGCGCTGATTCGTGAAAGATAAATTTGTGGTTTGCCGCGATGAGGCCACTTAATTGCCAACAAGGCTGGTTTTTGAGTCACACCCGCAACCTTCTGCAACCAAAACTGGAATCCGCTGAAGGCCTTGACGGCTCATCGCGCGTTTTTGGCGCGCTCGCGCTCCTGCTTCAGCCGTTCGCGTTCGAGCCATTTGCGTTCGATCCATCCGAGTCCGTTTGCCATCGGCTTCTGCAATGGCGGGACGTCCTGCGCGAACAAAAGGAGTCCGAGCGGCAGCATCCAGACGCCGAGTATCGGCAGAAAGCTGAAAACGCCGCCGGCGATCAGCAGCGTGGCCAGCGGAATCCGCGCGTAGATTGACGACGGCTTACGCACCCAGCCGACGAATTTCGCCGGCCGCGGCGGCAGCTTGTTCTCGAACCAGGCGAAATGCCGGTCGAGCTCCTTCTTGTGCTCGCTCAATGGACCTCTCCTCTTGCCAAGGGAGATGTTCATTCGGCAGGGCATACACAAGCGGCAGTCTGTCGCGCGAGGGGATCTTGAAATGGCTCGCAGCTATTGCGTGGTGGCCGTCACACTTCCTGCAAGCTTGTGCGCTGCTGGCCCGATCAGCGGTTGATCGGCCGGGCCACGGCTTCGCGCTCGTTGTCGGACCGGAAATGCGCCCGGCACGCCGGCGAGAGCTGGGACTTCTTGGCAACCATGCACGCCGTCACACGGCCGACATCGGGAATGGCCGCGCTGCACAGGCGGAACGCATCGGGGGTGCAGGCCTGCTCCTGTTCGGGGGTGTACGACTGGGCGCTTGCAGGCAATGGCGAAGCCAGCAGCATCGTCGTCAGCAACAATCCAAACTGAAGACTTCCGTTTCGGAAAAGCGTCATCGATCCCCCTCCACCCCCAAAGAACTGAATAAATTGTGGATGAATGCGTGTGATTCGCAAGCGCGCGAAAGCCACACGGCACAACACAAATGTCGCGGCAGGGCCCGCCACGCGCCCTCTTTTCGGGCCCGGCGTCGTCTGTGTCGCATCGGGAACCGCAGAGCGGTGATCGAGAGCGTTGGTGCTCGGCGCCTGAGCAGGACCCGGCTGGAAGCGCCGCCAGCGGTGTGAAGCGGTCAGGTCGGGCCTGATGGGCAGATCGGACTGCCCGAGAGGAGGACGCACTTGATGCCCTCGGGCCGATAGACTGTCTCGACGGTGCCGTTGAAATCGGTGGCCAGAATTCGCTCGATCAGGCGCGAGCCAAAGCCCTTTCTTGTAGGCTGCGCCACCGGAGGACCGCCCGCCTCCTCCCACGTAAACCGAAAGCCTGGGTTCGCCTCGTCTCCATTCGACCACGTGATCCGGACGCTCCCTGTCTCCGATGACAGCGCGCCATACTTGAGCGCATTTGTTGCAAGTTCGTGGACCGCCAGAGCCAGGGAAAGCGCCTGCTTCGGCGCAACCTCGACCTCCTGACCGCTGACATGAATGCGGTTTTGCACTGTTCTATGCGGCACCAATGCCTTCTCGACCACTTCCTCGATGGGAGCGCCCTGCCAACTCGTCTGCGTCAGGATGTCGTGCGCGTGACCCAACGTTATCAGACGTGCGAGAAGTGCCTGACGCACGTGTGCATACTCTTCACCCTGAAGCGTCTGGTTCGCAATGGCGCTGACGGTTGTCAGGGTGTTCTTGATTCGATGCTCCAACTCCTCGGCAAGCATTTTCTGCCGTTGAGCCGCCTCGTTCAGGGCGATACTTGCCTCGTGTTCTTCGGTGATGTCGCGCGAGATCGAGAGCAGGTGTGATGGCCTGCCGTTGCTGTCGAATATGGGGGATACTTGAACTTCCCAGTATCTCGGCGTGCCCTTCGCTGTATTGGCTGCGCCTTTGAAGCGGGCAGTGCCGCCCGCTATGGCTGCGACGACCGCCTCTTTCGCTCGAGTGTTACCCTCGCCTGCCCAGAAATCCGGCCATGGGCATCCTTTCAGCACGCCGAAATCCTCTACTTCCATGACGCGCTTGCCGCCTTCGCTCATGAACTGAAGGCGGCCATCAAGGTCCAGTATCTTGATACAATCGCCGCAACCGGCAAGTACGCCGCGCAAGACGTCGAGATTGCCGACAAGCCCCTCCCCCGCTGCGTCGAGTTCTTCTTTCAGGGACATCGACTTCGATTCATCCGTACCCGGTTGCATTCCCTGCTCCGACCTTTCTCTCCTGCTCGCGCCTCGCGCGCATCCGTCGGAATACCTTTCGCGCAGACTGCTCCCCGATTTCGGCCTCACTTGAGCCGACCATCCAGCCGCTCGTAGCGCCTCTTGTATTTTTACGGGCGCAAATACGTCAGGTCTATCAGTATGGTGCTGGAGCCGCGGAAGATTATCGGGGTGGTACAGTTGGGTGGGCTCGAACCACCGACCTCCTGTTCCACAGACAGGCGCTCTAACCAACTGAGCTACAACTGCATCCTGCGCGAGCCCTCGAAGGGGTCGCGAATGGGCGGGAAACTAGGTGCAACGCCTCGCTTTGGCAAGGCCGCGGAGGCTCCAATTGCGAAGGTAAAACAGCCTTAATCAGGCGACCGGGATTAGGGTGTCCGGCAGCCCGGGCGGATCGCCCGGGCCTTCGTCTTGAAGGAAATGCCGGATCAGGTCAGGCGGCCGGCTTGTAGAACTTGGAGGCCGAGGCCTTGATCGGCTCGACGGTCTCGGTCGCGACCTTCTGGCCGAGTTCGGCGAGTTCCTTGGCCTGGGCGGTGAGCGTCTCGTACTGCTTCCTGGTGTGCGCGGTCCACAGTTCGAACGCCTCCGCCGGGGTCTTCACGCCGAACAGTTGCTGCGCGAAATCGAGCGACGAAGAGGTGTTGGCCTTGAAGAATTCGATCAGTTTGGTCGAGTATTCGCTCGAGCCCTTGCTGGCTGAGGTGAACACCGCCTCGATGGTGCCGTTGTGGGTCTCGGCGGCATCCTTGAACTTGGCGTAGCTGTCGCGGGCCTGCGAGACGCCCTTCTCGGCGAACGCGCGCATCTGCTCGGGGACTTCGAAGGGGATGATGGAGGCGGAGAAGGGATCGGTGGAACTGGTCACGGCATGCATCCTTCAAAATGGGGTTGATTGCTCCCCTCGCGGACGCCGGCGGGCCGAAACGTCGAGGGGGTCACGTACACTCGCACTCACGGAAGCGCCCGTCCTTGGGCCTGCCTAATAAGCACCCACATCATGTCAAATTTGTGCAGCGCACTGCAATTTCCGGTGCGTCGCCGCAAATTTTACCCGGCCCGGCTGCTCTCGCAGTGCGTCGGGGGCGCAAAGGCCGTCTTTCGGCCTGCCGGGATCAGACTTTCGGCTTGGCGGCGTCCATGGCGGCCCTGGTGACGGCCTGGCCCATCTCGCTGGCCTGTTCCGCCAGCGCGCGCATCTGGCCATGTACATACTCGCTGTGCAGCCGCATCACCTCGGTCACGTCCTTGGCCTTCAGCAGCGACTGCGCATAATCGAGCGAGGCCTGCACGTTCTTTTCGGCATAGGCGATCGCCTTGCTGCCTATATTCTTGGCGCCCGCGGCCGCCGCCGCGTTGCGCTCCTCGATGGTACCGGTGGCGGCCTGCGCGGAGGCAACGAATTTCTCGAAGGTCTTGCGGGCCTGCTCGAAGCTGGCTTCCGCCATCGCCCGCATGTCCTTCGGAATCTCGAAACGGTCTCGCCCTTCGTCGCTCATGGTGCGCTCCTGTTGGGTTGGCGCGGTCCAGATACCCCGCCTGCATGACACGGTCTCGCGGGCCCCATGATGGACCTCTGACGGACGCTTGCAAGCGGGCCAACGCGGCTGATGGCCCAGGGGTTCGGCCGGATTGAAAAAATGCAGCCGGGCCGGGGTTATCCGCCGCTTTGAGCGTTGCGGGCGGGCCGGCCCGTGGACCTGCGGCATTCCGCTTGCAATACTGCGATTCTCTCGGGCTGTCTGAACTTGGCGGCCGAATTTTGACGCCGGACGGTCATGCAGTCGCGATGAATGATGCGGAATTTCAGTTGCGCGAGGCCGGAGATTCGCGACTGACGGCCTACGCGACAAGCCCCCTGCCCGCATGGCTGTGGACGGCCGACGGCAAGCGAATCCTGTGGGCCAATGCGGCCGGCGTCCGGATGTTTGGCGCAGCGGATGCCGCGACGCTTGCCGAGAAAACCTTCGGCCCGGCCGATCGGCACCGCCGGCAGATTGCGCGGCTCGCAGGCCGGCTGCCGGCCAACGGCGCCATCCGGCTGGAGCGGTTGCAAGGCTTCGGCGCGACGCTTGGCGGGCTTGCGACCTGCGGCTGCCAGCGCTTCGATTTCCCCGACGGCAGCCACGGTGTGCTGATCGCGGCAGGCAACATCGCCCTGATTGCGCCGCTGCCGGCGCGGCCTCTGCCTGCGCCTCTTCAAAGCAAGACGCCGCTGGAAGCCGCATCATGCGAGCGGGCGCAGCCACTGAGCGCGCACATGGTGGAGGAGACCAACGCCACGCCACCGTGCGCCGATGACAAAGTACCAGTACCGCCAGACGAACCGCCCGCCGGGTTTGCGTTGTTCGACGCCTTCGACGATCCGCCCGCGACGGAGAAAGTGCCCGAACTGAATCTCGAAAACGTGCTGCAGACAAATCTTCCGCACGTCGAAGTTACACCGCGTCAAGTGCCTCCTGCCGAAGAGACAACTCCGATGGAAATGCACCCGGACGATTCATTGCCCGCCTTCGAAGCCGCCGAGACGCCGTTGCCCGATGCGCCAACCGTGCCGATGCGCTTTACCTGGCGCATGGACCGCGATGGCCGCTTCACGCCGCATGCCGGCGATTTCACTCGCCTGGTCGGCCCGCGCCTGTCGGCGTTCGGCCGCCCGTGGAGCGAGATCGCCGCGACTCTGGAGCTCGATCCCGAGGGCCTCGTGACGGAAGCCGTCGCCACGCGCGAGACCTGGACCGGCATCACGCTGAGCTGGCCTGCCCACGGCGGCGACCGGCTGCGGGTCGAACTATCCGGCGTGCCGTTCTTCGATGCCGCGCGGAATTTTATCGGCTATCGCGGCTTTGGCGTCTGCCGTGATCTCGATGGCCTGGCGCGGATCACGGTCCGCCGCCGCGATGAACTGCTCCGCACAATCGCCGCGCCACAGAAAACGTCGGCGGCGGATTTACCCGAATCCGTCAGCGCCATGTCGCCATCGCTTGCGCTATTGCCTGAGCCGAACATCGCCGCGATTTCGCAAGAAGCCGATCTGGACGTGCCGGCGGAATTGCCGACAGACGACGCGCTGAAGAACGTCGTGCCGTTCCGCCCGCCCGGCGACACCAAGTCGCCGGTGCTGACGCCGGTCGAGAACACCGCCTTCCACGAACTTGCGCGGCAATTGTCGGCGCGGCTCGAAACCGAGAACGGCAACGACGCGCCGCCGGCTACACCGATCGAAGCCGTTTTTGAAGCCACCGCCGTATCCGAGGCGCACGACCAGACCGGCGCGCCACCCGAGTGGCTGGCGCCGCCCGAACCGCCTGCGCAAGGTGAAGCCCGGCGCGACAAGGCGCTGCTCGATCTGCTTCCCGTCGGCGTCCTGATCTACCGGCTCGACCGGCTGCTCTATGCCAACGCGGCGTTCCTGTTGCAGATGGGCTATTCGAGCCTGCATGCGCTGGAAGATGCCGGCGGCCTCGACGCGCTCTATGTCGAGCCGGGTGTATCGGGCGCGTCCTCGACCTCGGACACCGGGAAGCCGGTGAGGATTTCCGCCAGCCAGCCTGCCGATACGTCGTCGGCAGCAGCCGACGCGCGCCTCTACACCATTTCATGGGACGGCGATTCAGCGCTCGCCTTGATCTTTTCGAATACGCGCCAGCAAGGCGATGCGATCGCGGCTGCGATCTCCGAAGCAACAACGGTGTCGCAAGCTGACATCGCAGGACCCGACAAAACCTTCGAACCGTCTGATGTCGGCCACGCCAACGCCGAAGAACTCGCAGCCATCCTCGACACCACGGCCGACGGCATCGTGATGTTCGACGCCGAGGGCAACATCAATTCCGCCAATCGCAGCGCCGAGGCGCTGTTCGGCTACAACGGCGACGAGCTTGCGCGCCGCAATCTGGCGGATCTGTTCGCGCCGGAAAGCCGGCACGGCGTGTTCGAATATCTCGCCAGCCTCAAGGCATCCGACGCCGCCAGCCTGCTCGACCATGGCCGCGAGATGCTGGGCCGTGAAAGCAAGGGCGGCATGATCCCGCTCTCGATGACCATCGGCCGTACCCGCGCCGACGGTCCGAATTTCTTCGCGGTGTTCCGCGATCTGTCGCAGGCGAAGCACACCGAAAGCGAACTGCGCGAGGCGCGGCGGCTGGCCGAGCGCGCGACCGGCGCCAAGGCCGACGTGCTGGCGCGGATCAGCCACGAGGTGCGCACGCCCCTCAATGCCATCATCGGCTTTGCCGACGTGATGACCGGCGAGCGTTTCGGCGCACTCGGCAACGAGCGTTACCGCGAATACATGAAGGACATCCGCGCTTCCGGCGAACGCGTGATCGCCATCATCAACGACCTGCTCGATCTCTCCAGGATCGAAACCGGCAAGCTCGATCTCGCCTTCACCAACCAGAACCTCAACGAGATCGTCGAGAGCTGCGTCGCCGTGATGCAGCCGCAGGCCAATCGCGAGCGCATCATCATCCGCACCTCGCTGGCGCATACGCTGCCGCAGATCGTCGCCGATACGCAGGCGCTGCGCCAGATCACGCTGAACCTGATCGGCAATTCGATCCATCTCGCCAATGCCGGCGGGCAGGTCATCGTCTCGACCGCATTGTCCGATTTCGGCGAAGTCATGCTGCGGGTGCGCGACACCGGCGCCGGCCTCAACGATAATGAAGTCAAGGCCGCGCTCGAACCGTTCCGGACTCAGGCGCCCTCGGACCAGTCGGACAGCTCGGGCGTCAGCCTGTCGCTGACCAAGGCCCTTGTCGAGGCCAATCGCGCCAAATTCCAGATCAAGACCGGCGGCCGCTCCGGCACGCTAATCGAGGTGGTGTTTCCGCACGCGGTGGCGCGGGCCTGATCCAGATCGCCAGCCGCATATGCGGGAACGCATCGCGCCCGAGCGGCATGGCGCGGCACAAAATTTGCTCGAATCTGGCTGCCTGAATGCATTCGCTGCCAGATTGCCTGTTCCTGAAGCATTTTGGGATTTGCCCGCCATGCGCTGCCTTGTCGTTGCAGACCTGCATTATTCTTTGCCGCAGTTCGACTGGCTGCTGGCGGCTGCGCCGGAATTCGACCTCGTGATTTTCGCGGGCGACGCGCTCGACATCGGGTCGGCGGTCGACTTCCGCGCCCAGATCGTGGTGGTGAAGAAATACCTGTCGCTGCTGTCGGGCCTGACGCGCGTCATCCTCTGCTCGGGCAATCACGATCTCGACGAGCGCAGCGCGGAGGGCGAGAAGATCGCGCGCTGGATCGGCGAAGTGCGCGAACTCGGCATCGCCTGCGACGGCGACAGCCTCGTGATTTCAGACACCCTCTTCACGGTGTGTCCGTGGTGGGACGGCCCGCTGGTCAAGAGTCGCCTCGAAAGCCAGCTCGGCGAGTCGGCAGCACAACGGCTAGAGCAATGGATCTGGGTGCATCACGCGCCGCCGGCGAATTCACCGACCAGCTGGGGCGGCAAGCGGTTCTTCGGCGATGTCGAACTGGTGCAGTGGATCAGGGAATACCAGCCGTCGATGGTAATCTCGGGTCATGTGCATCAGTCGCCGTTCATCCCTGACGGCTCCTGGTTCGACCGGCTCGGCAACACCTGGGTCTTCAACACCGGCCTGCAGCATGGCCGCCCGCCGGTCTGCATCGTGCTCGACCTCGATGAAAGCAAAGCGTACTGGCTAGCGGCCGGCGAGGCGCAATGCATCGACCTGCGCGCGCCTTTGCTGCGGCCCGCGGCGCCCATTCAGCATCCGCCGCCCTGGCTCATATCCTTGGATCGGATTGCCGATCCGAGCCTGGCACGACCTGCATCGGCGGCAGGTTGATCATGCTCTGCAGGAGTTCGCCGACCATCGACAGATGATTGCCGTGACCGGCGTATTGATGCATCAGGTCGGCAAGATAGGTCGTCGCAACATTCAGGCGCTGCGCCAGGAGCCGTGCGATCAATAGCGCCACCGCCGGCTGGTCGCGCAGGAACGCGGCCGCATCGTCGAACTCGTAGATCACCGAATCGGAAGCAGCGCGCACGGTGGCCGTATGCGGCTGATCGAGCAGCACCGACATTTCGCCGAGCATTGCGCCGGGTTCGGTGAGGACCGCAACGACGGTATCGCCCTTGATCACCTCCAGCCGTCCTTCGAGCAGGACGAACAGGTGGCCGGTCTTGCTGCCTTCGTGCAGCACCAGCGTGCCCGCGGGCGTATCCCGCCTCGTTCCTCCGGTGCAATAGTCCAGTACCGCGCGCATCGGCATCGTCTCCATTTCGGCACAGGCTAGGCACGAAGGATGCCAAGGTCGAACGGATAACGCGCGGCTTGCTGCTTAAAATGGCGGCATGGGTCTCCGGCGCCATCGGGCGAAGGTCCTTCTGGACACCGGCCGGCTTTCCGGTTGATATGCGACCAAATGACACGGCCCGGCGAAATGATCGACCGCCGACGGCCCTGCCTGAGCCCGGAGGACCCCCAAATGACCCTGTTTTGCACGCGCCTGTTCGGCGCGGTCGTCGCGCTGACCGTTGCGGCCGCCTCCCCGGCGCTGTCGCAGCAGCTCGAACTCAAGGTGATGGCGCCCGCCGCCCCCGGCGGCGGATGGGACCAGACCGCACGCGCGATGCAGCAGGCTCTGGTTGCCGCCAAGATCGCCCGCAGCGTTCAGGTCACGAACGTGGCAGGGGCCGGCGGCAGCGTCGGCATCGCGCAGTTCGTCAACGGCGCCAAGGGCGACGGCAACCAGTTGATGGTGAACGGCTTCGTCATGGTCGGCGCGCTGGCGATGAACAAGTCGCCTGTCACGCTCGACCAGGTGACGCCGATCGCGCGCCTAACCGAGGAAATCCAGGTGATCGTCGTGCCGGCGAATTCGCCGATCAAGACCGCGCAGGATTTGGCCGCCGCCGTGAAGGCCGACATCGCCAAGGTCACCTTTGCCGGCGGCTCGGCCGGCGGCGTCGACCATGTGATGGCGGCGCTGTTCGCTGGCGCGATCGGCGCCGACGCGAAAAAGGTCAATTACATTCCGTTCTCCGGCGGCGGCGAGTCGCTGGCCGCGATCCTCGGCGGCAAGGTCACCGCGGGCATTTCGGGATTGAGCGAGTACGAAGGCCAGATCAAATCCGGCAAGCTGCGCGCGCTCGGCGTAACCTCGGAGAAGCGCCTGCCGGGCAGTGATATTCCGACCTTCAAGGAACAGGGCATCGACCTCGTGCTGGCCAACTGGCGCTCGGTGGTCGCGCCTCCCGGCATTACTCCCGAACAGCGCAAGACCCTGAGCGATGCGGTGGAGAAGATGGTCAAGTCCGACGCCTGGAAGGACATCCTCAAGCAGAAGGGCTGGGATGACGCCTATCTTTCCGGCGATGCATTCGCCGATTTCCTGAAGAAGGAAACCGCGCGCGTCACCGACGTGCTGAAATCGGTCGGCCTGATCAAATCATGACCGACCTGCCGCAGGGGCCGGGGTCGCGGCACGTCGATCGCGCCGGCGTCGTCATTGCGCTGGCGCTCGCCGCCCTTGCCGCGGTGCTGGTCTGGGACTCGCGGCAACTGCCGGCGACCACGAAGTACGGTATGGGGCCCGAGGTGATGCCGGTCGTCATCGCCATCGGGCTCGGCATTCTCGCGATCGGCAATCTGATCGACGCGCTGCGCGGCAGGCTTCCTGCGCGCGAGAGCGCCGATCCGAAGGCAGTGCTGCTGATCCTCGCCGGGCTCGCGCTGCTTATCGCCATCATCGGCCTTGGCGGCGGCTTCATCCTTGCGACGTCCGTGCTGTTCGTCACCACCTCGGCCGCGTTCGGACGGCGTGCCATTCTGACTGACTCGGCCATCGCGCTTGCGATGACCACGCTGATCTATCTCGCATTCGATCGGCTGCTGACCTTGAGCCTTCCCGCGGGCCCCCTGGAAAGGCTGCTGTAAATGGAAACCTTTGCCGCGCTCGCGCATGGCATGGCCGTCGCCGTCCAGCCGATGAACCTGCTCTATGCGCTGATCGGCGTATTCCTCGGCACCGCCGTGGGCGTGCTGCCCGGCATCGGCCCGGCGCTCACGGTCGCGCTGCTGCTGCCGGTCACCTACAAGCTCGATCCCGGCGGCTCGCTGATCATGTTCGCCGGAATCTATTACGGCGGCATGTATGGCGGATCGACCACGGCGATCCTCATCAACACGCCGGGCGAGAGCGCATCGATGGCGACCGCGCTGGAGGGCAACAAGATGGCCAAGGCCGGCCGCGGCGGGCCTGCGCTTGCCACCGCCGCGATCGGCTCGTTTGTCGCGGGCACCATCGCCACCATCGGGCTGGCATTCCTGTCGCCGTGGCTGGTCGATTTCGCGGTGCGCTTCGGGCCTGAAGATTATTTTGCATTGATGTGCGTCGCCTTCGTCACGGTGTCGGCGACGTTCGGAGACTCGCCGATCCGCGGGCTGACCAGCCTGTTCATCGGACTGACGCTCGGCCTGATCGGCATCGACAAGCTCACCGGCCAGGCCCGGCTCGCGTTCGGAATCCCCGAACTGCTCGATGGCGTCGAGGTGACGACGCTGGCGGTCGGGCTGTTCGCGGTGGGCGAAGCGCTCTACGTCGCATCGCGCCGCCATCACACCGAGGAAAAGCTCGAGCCGGTGCGCGGCTCGCTTTGGATGACGAAAGAAGACTGGAAGCGCTCGTGGAAGCCGTGGCTGCGCGGGACGATGTTCGGCTTTCCGATCGGCGCGCTTCCCGCGGGAGGCGCGGAGATTCCGACATTCCTGTCCTATTCCACCGAGAAGCGGCTGACCAAACATCCGGAGGAATTCGGCAAGGGCGCCATCGAAGGCGTCGCGGGGCCGGAAGCCGCCAACAATGCGTCGGCCGCCGGCACCCTGGTGCCCCTGCTGACGCTCGGCCTGCCGACATCGGCAACGGCCGCGATGATGCTGGCGGGCTTTCAGCAATACGGCCTCAACCCGGGACCGCTGCTGTTCGCGGAGCGGCCAGATTTGGTGTGGGGCCTGATTGCCAGCCTGTTCATCGCCAACGTCATGCTGCTGGTTCTAAACCTGCCGCTGGTCAGCCTCTGGGTAAAACTGCTCGCGATCCCGCAGCCGTGGCTCTACGCGGGTATTCTCGTATTCGCGACCATGGGCACGATCGCGGCGAAACCATCGGTCGTCGAACTGTCGATGCTGGCGGGTTTTGGCGTACTCGGCTTTTTGATGCGCAGGTTCGATTTTCCGATCGCTCCTGTCGTCGTCGGGCTCATCCTCGGGCCGATCGCCGAGAGCCAGTTGCGCCGCGCACTCGCAATCAGCCTCGGCGATCCCATGACGCTGGTGCAAAGTCCGGTGTCGGCAACGCTGCTCGGCATCGCGCTGATCGCGCTGGTGGCGCCGTTCGTGTTGAAGGGACTGGGACGATTCAAGGCGAGTGAGGATTAATCCCCAATCACACTCTGGAATACTTCTAAACTAAAAGCTGGAATCGCTCTAAATCGCGCCCTTCGCGACACAGCGTCTCTCCCTGCGGGTCAACCGCTGCGCTACTGAAAGCGGCATCTTCACCACCCTGCCGGAGCCGCTTCCATGAAGAATTTTCGCGCCTACGCCGCTACCGCGGCCGTACTTTGCCTCACCGCGCCCGTCGCCTCGACGGCCTCGGCCAACGGCGAAGTCAACGTATACACTTACCGCGAAACCAAGCTGGTCCAGCCGCTGTTCGATGCCTTCACCAAGGACACCGGCATCAAGGTCAATGTCGTCTCGGCCAGTTCGGGGCTCGAGCAGCGCATGAAAGCGGAGGGCGCCAACAGCCCCGCCGACGTGCTGCTCACCGTCGATCTCGGCCGCCTCGACGACGCGGTGCAGGCCGGCGTCACCCAGCCGATCAAGTCGGTGGTGATCGACGAGATCGTGCCGGCGCAGTATCGCGATCCGGACGGCCAATGGGCCGGTATCTCGATGCGCGCCCGCGTGATCTACGCCTCGAAGGACCGCGTCAAGCAGGACAAGATCACCTATGAAGAACTCGCCGATCCCAAGTGGAAGGGCAAGATCTGCATCCGTTCAGGCCAGCACATCTACAACAACGGCCTGTTCGCGGCCTATGTCGCCAAGTACGGCGAGGCCAAGGCCGAGGAATGGCTGAAGGGCGTGAAGGCCAACCTGGCGCAGAAGCCTTCGGGCGGCGACCGCGAAGCCGCGCGCGACGTGGCCGCCGGCAAGTGCGACATCGGCATCGGCAACACCTATTACTGGGCGCTGATGATGAACAACGATCCCGAGAAGAAGCCGTGGGCGGAAGCCACCAAGGTGATCCTGCCGACGTTCGAGGGCGGCGGCACCCACGTCAATCTTTCCGGCGTCGTCCTGGCCAAGCACGCGCCGAACAAGGCCAACGCCATCAAGCTGATCGAATGGCTGGCCGGCGACAAGGCGCAGCAGATGTACGCTGACTCCACCTACGAATACCCGGTCCGCGCCGGCGTCGCCGTCAACTCCACGATTGCGGGCTACGGCAAACTCACTGCCGATCCGACTCCGATCGCCAAGATCGTCACCAACCGCAAGGCGGCCTCGACGCTGACCGACAAGGTCGGGTTCGATAATTGATCGCACAGACCAACGAAGGCATTCCACCAACATGCCCTCTCCCTCCCCGGGAGAGGGCATAATGCTGCGTGGTCTTTCGGCTTCTTCCCGATGTTAGCCGGCGTTACCCCCAACACGCATTCTGGTCGCATCGCTGCGTTCATCGCGGTTTCGACCGCCATCCTCGTTGCCGCGCCCGTCATTTCGATCATCGCGCTCGCGCTGCAGCCGGCGCCGGATCTCTGGCAGCATCTGATCGAATACGTGCTGCCGCAGAGCCTTCTCGACACGGCGCTCTTGCTCGGGGGCGTCGCCGCGCTCTCACTCGCGATTGGCACGGGCGCGGCGTGGACGATCTCGCTGCATGAATTCCCGGGCCGCCGGCTGATGCTGTGGCTGGTGCCGCTTCCGCTTGCGATCCCGACCTATCTCGCAGCCTACGTCTATGTCGACCTGTTCGAGCCGCTGGGCCTGGTCCATCGCACGCTCGCGGTCTGGTTTCCGCTGCAGGATGCGGTGCGGATGCTGCCCAATCTGCGCTCGCTGCCCGGTGCCATCATCGTGATCGCGCTGGTGCTCTATCCTTACGTCTATCTATCGGCGCGCACGATGTTCCAGTTCCAGAGCGCGGAGTTCACTGAAGCCGCGAAGACGCTCGGCGCCAGCCGCTGGACCACCTTCTGGCGCATCTCGATGCCGATGGCGCGGCCGGCGCTGGCGGTCGGGGTCGCGCTGGTGTCGCTGGAAACGCTCAACGACATCGGCGCCAGCGAATATCTCGGCGTACGCACGCTCACCGTTTCGGTCTTTACGACCTGGCTCAATCGCGGCAGCCTTGCCGGCGCGGCGCAATTGTCCTGCTTCATGCTGGCCATCGTGGCCTGCCTGATCGCGATCGAGCGTTACGGCCGCCGCAACGTCACCACGGAATTCTCCGCCGAAAGCCCGCGGCTGACGCAGCGAACCACGCTCACCGGCATTCGCGGCGCGTGCGCGTTCGCGGCATGCGCGCTGCCGGTTGTGGTCGGATTCCTGGTGCCGCTGCTGTATCTCGCGCACCAGAGTTTCAAGCGCGGGCTGTTTGCGAATTTCGACATGGCGCTGTGGCGCGATGCCTTCAACTCGGTGGCGTTCGCGAGCATCGCCACGCTGACGGCGCTGCTGCTCGGCTTCGCGACCATCCTGGCCTGGCGCTGGCGGCCCACCGCGCTGCGCTTTGCGGCGATGAACATCGCGCAAACCGGCTACACGCTGCCGGGCCTGGTGCTGGCGCTCGGCCTGCTGGCGCCGCTGCTCGCCATCGACAACGCTCTGAACGCGCTCGCCGGCTGGCTCGGCAGTTCGCTGCCGGGCCTGATCCTGATCGGCTCGGGTGCAGCCGTAGTGATCGCCTACGTGATCCGCTTTCTGGCGGTGCCGACCGGCTTCATCAAGGCCGGCTTCGAGCGGATCCCGCGCGACTACGACGACAGCGCGCGCGCCGCCGGCGCCGGCCAGTCCACAACGATGTGGCTGATCCACCTCCCGCTGCTGCGCCCCGCGATGCTGGGCGCGGTCATCGTGGTGTTCGTGGATTGCCTTAAAGAGTTGCCGGCGACGCTGCTGCTGCGACCGCTCAACGTCGAGACGCTGGCGACCTCGATCTACCAGTACGCCAGCCGCGGCAGCTTTGAGGAGGGCGCGCTTGCGGCCTTGCTGATCGTGGCGGCCAGTATTGGACCGGTGGCGTGGCTGACGCGGTTCTCGGATGTGCCGGCGGGGCCGGCATAAGAAGACGTCGTCATTCCGGGATGGTCCGAAGGACCAGACCCGGAATCTCGAGATTCCGGGTTCGATGCTTCGCATCGCCCCGGAATGACGGCACAGCGCAGCCTACGCGACCAAGAAAAATCTTAAGCGTTCTTCAGCGCGACCCGAAACTCGGCTTCGGTCTTCGCCTTTACTTCATCCAGCGTGACGCCGTCGGCGAGTTCGATCAACGCCATGCCGTCCTTGCCGTGCTTGTCGATGGTGAACACGGCGAGATCCGTCACCACCATGTCGACGACCTTCTCGCCGGTCAGGGGCAGGTTGCACTTCTTCAGGAGCTTCGGGCCGTCCTTGGCGGAGTGCTCCATGACCACGACGACGCGCTTGACGCCGGCGACGAGGTCCATCGCGCCGCCCATGCCCTTCACCATCTTGCCCGGGATCATCCAGTTGGCGAGGTCGCCGTTCTGCGCCACCTGCATCGCGCCGAGAATCGACAGATCGATATGGCCGCCGCGCACCATGCCAAAGGAATCGGCCGAGGAGAAATAGCTGGTGTCGGGCAGTTCGCTCACGGTCTGCTTGCCGGCGTTAATGAGGTCGGCGTCCACCTCGTCTTCATAGGGGAACGGGCCCATGCCGAGCATGCCGTTCTCGCTCTGCAGGCTGACGTCGATACCTTCGGGGATGTAGTTCGACACCAGCGTCGGAATGCCGATGCCGAGGTTGACGTAATAACCGTCGCGCAACTCCTTTGCGGCACGAGCGGCCATCTGTTCACGGGTCCAGGCCATATCAGTTCTCCTGTGTCGCGATTAAGCCGCGGGACGCGGGCGGGTGTTGCGGAACTCGATCCGCTTCTTGGCGGTGCCCACCTCGATGATGCGCTTGACGAAAATCCCGGGCGTGTGGATGTGGTCCGGATCGATCTCGCCGGCCGGTACCAGGTGCTCGACCTCGGCGACGGTGACCTTCGCGGCGGTCGCCATCATCGGATTGAAGTTGCGCGCGGTCTTGCGATAGACGAGGTTCCCGGCGGTGTCGCCCTTCCAAGCGTGGACGATGGCCAGATCGGCGAACAGTCCGCGCTCCATGATGTACTTCTCGCCGTCGAATTCCTTCACTTCCTTGCCTTCGGCGATCAGCGTGCCGACGCCGGTCTTGGTGTAGAAGGCCGGGATACCGGCTCCGCCGGCGCGGATGCGCTCGGCGAGCGTGCCCTGCGGATTGAATTCGAGTTCCAACTCGCCCGCGAGATATTGCTGCGCGAACAGCTTGTTCTCGCCGACATAGGACGAGATCATCTTTTTGATCTGCCGCGTTTCCAGCAGCCGGGACAGGCCGATGCCATCGACGCCCGCATTGTTCGAGACCACGGTGAGACCCTTGACACCGGAATCGCGGATCGCATCCGACAGCGTCTCGGCAATGCCGCACAGACCGAAACCGCCCGACATGATCATCATGCCGTCCTTGAGCACGCCATCGAGAGCCGATTTGGCGTCGGGGTAAACCTTTTTCATGGAATCAGGACCTGATGGAGGAGTGGCGAAAAGCCGCCATTATCGGGAATTATTAGGCGAATTGTTCGCGGTGCGTCAATGACAGGGGGATATCGGCCGCCGGCCCACACCCCCAGGTCGCCAAGGCCTTGAAAGCGTCACGAAAACCCCTCAAATTGTGTGGGTTGGCATGGGCTTAGCGATGTGCCCTGCCCTAATCGACAGCCTTACATCTCACCCGAGTTCGGCTTATTCAGATCCGGATATGTCATTGACCTTGGCCCAAGGAATGAAGCGCCTGGGAATGCCCGTTGCGGCATTGTTCGGCGCAGCTTTGATAGGCCTGATCGGCACCTCCTGGTTCCTGAACCGGGATGCGCTGCGGCAGGCAGTCGAAGCGCAGATCCGCGCCGTGACCGGGCTCGAACTGGTGGTCAAGGGCGCGATCGACGTATCGGTATTTCCCGGCAGCTACGTTTCGTTCCACAATGTCGGCCTGAAGGGCGGCGGCACCGCCGACCCGGCGCTGCAGGTCGATGTGCTGACCGCAAACTTGCGACTGCTGCCGCTGCTGCTGCGGCGGTTCGAAATCGCCGACGTGATGATGTTGCGGCCGCATATCCGCGTCGTCAGGGACAGCCAGGGCGAGAGCAACTGGACGCCGTTTGTCGAACGAATAGCGCGCGCCATGAAGCCCGGCGCCGAAAACCAGGTGTCGTTTTCGGAAATCAGGATCCAGGACGGCGTGCTCAAATACGAGGACGCAGCCAACCAGGTCACCGAACAACTCGGCGATATCGATCTCTCTCTGGCGTGGCCCTCGATCTCGCGCTCGTTCGCGGCGACCGGACAGTTCGACTGGCGCGGTGAACGCGTCGACGGCTCGATCTCGGCCAGCGACTTCGTCGCGATGTTGTCGGGCGACCGCTCCGGCCTGAAGGCGCGGCTGGTCTCGGCGCCGATCAAGATCGCCTTCGACGGTTCGGTCGCCAACCGCACCAGCCTGATGATGGAAGGCGTCGTCACCGTCGACAGCCCGTCGCTGCGCAATGCGCTGCGCTGGGCGGGGCAGCAACCGCCCGGCAGCGGCGGCTTTGGCCGTTTCGCGCTGAAGGCCCGCGCCAATCTCGTCGGCACCTCGATCGCGCTGACGAACGTCAACGTCGAACTCGATGGCAACGTCGCCGAAGGCGTGATGACGGTTTCCAACAACGGCCGCCAGACGCTGCAGGCGACGCTCGCCGCAGGCAACCTCGATTTCACGCCCTACATTTCCACCGTCCGCCTGCTCGCCAGCGGCGCGCGCGACTGGAACCGGCAACTGTTCGACCTCACCTCGCTCTCCGCCACCGACCTCGACATGCGCCTGTCGGCGGCGCGGGTCACGGTCGGCGCGACCAAACTCGGTCGTACCGCCATCGGCGCCAATCTGCGCAACGGCGCGCTCGCGCTCTCGGTCGGCGAAGCCTACGTGTATGGCGGCGTCGCGAAGGGCTCGTTCGGAATCGCGCGCTCGGATGCAGTGGCCGACGTCAAGGCGCAACTCCAGTTCACCGATGTCGACCTGCAGGCGTGCGCCAGCGAGTTATTCGGCATCAGCAAGCTGTCCGGCCGCGGCAACCTGAACCTCTCGCTGGTGGCGTCCGGCGCGAGTCCGTTCGGGCTCGCGACGTCGCTCGACGGCACCGCGACGCTGAACGGGTATAACGGCGCGATCGCAGGCTTCAATGTCGAGCAATTGCTGAAGCGGCTCGAACGGCGGCCGTTGTCCGGCGGCGGCAATTTGCGCTCGGGCTCGACGCCCTACGACAAACTGACGGTTTCGGTGAAGTTCAACGACGGCATCGCCACCGTGGAAGACATCCGCGTCGATGGACCAGCGACGCGCCTGACGCTCACCGGTACCGCCTCGGTTCCGGCGCGCGAATACGATCTGAAGGGCGTCGCCAGCCTGACCTCGGCGCCCGGCGGCGACAAGGGTTTCGACCTGCCCTTCGTGGTGCAGGGCCCGTGGGACGACCCGCTGGTGTTTCCGGATCCGGAAAGCCTGATCCGCCGTTCGCCCGGCGCCGCGCAACTGCTCGAATCGATCAAGGACAGCAAGGCCCGCGACGCCGTGCGTTCGGTCATCGAGCGCTTCACCGGCGGCGGATCGCGGCCAGCCGCGCCGGAGACCTCGGCACCGGCCGGAGCGAAGGCGAATTAGCTTTTTGCGCAGAGAGCTTGAGCCCGGATGAGCGAATCGACATCCGGAATGTCGCCCCGCATATCGCGGAGCCTGTCATCGGGCGCGCGTTCGCGCGACCCGTTGGCTCATGCGGGCTTCCTAACGATCCTCATCTGATGCGCCCTACCCTGCGGCCGCATTGATCTGGTGCGGCTGGGCCGTCGCGCCCGGCATACCACTTTCACTCTTGGTAACCGGCAATCCCGCGAAGCGGCGCAACGCATTCGCCATCTGGGCGCGCGCGCCGACGCCGGTGATCACCACGTCGACCATCATCAGGGAGGAATGGATGTGGCCACGGGCCTTGAGCTGCTCGACCGGCACGCCTGCGGCAGCAAGCGCTTCCGCGTAGGCTACGCCTTCGTCACGCAGCGGATCGAACTCGCAGGTGACGACGAACGCCTGTGGCAGATTCTCCAGCTTGCCGCGCAGCGGCGAGACGCGTGGATCGGTGCGGTCGGCGGGAGAACAATAGATGTCCCAGAACCAGTACATCAGTGAGCGCGTCAGGAAATAGCCGGTAGCGTTGTCGGTGTAGGACGGACGGTCGAACGAACTGTCGGTGACCGGGCATATCAGGAGCTGACCTGCGATGTCAGGGCCGCCGCGCTCTTGCGCCAGTTGGCAGGTGACCGCCGCAACGTTGCCCCCCGCGCTCCAGCCGGCGACCACGACCGGACCGGGCTTGCCGCCGAGTTCGGCGGCGTGCTCGGCAACCCAGCGCGTCGCGGCGTAGCCGTCTTCTGCCGCCGCCGGGAAGCGGTGTTCGGGCGCATGCCGGTAACCGACGCTGACGAAGATCATCCCGGTGCGGCGGCACATGTCGCGGCAGAACGGATCGTCGGATTGCTGGTCGCCGAACACCCAGCCGCCGCCGTGGAAATAGACCACGATCGGATGCGGCCCCGGCGTCGCCGGCCGATAGAGGCGATAAGGCAGCGGGCCATCGGCGCCCTGCAGCACGCCGTCGCCGACCTCGCCGACCGGTCGTCCCGCCGGGCGGCCCTTGTTGAACTCGTTGACGAAGTCGCGCGACCCCTGCGCGCCGAGCGACTCGATCGCCGGCAGGTTCATCTCGGCCAGCATGCCGAGCACCAGCCGCACGTCCGGCTGCAGGCGAACGATCTCGCCGTCGTTGCATTGCTCGGCACCATTTGGACCGGTTAACCTGAAGCCGAGCATGCCGCGGCTGGCAACCTCGTTGCAGATGCTGCGGTAGGGACCGACGCCGCCCGTATAGGGCATCACGCCCCACGCCTTGCCGGGCACGTTGGCGCCCGTGTACCAGGTGTTCGCCAGCCGGTGCAGCGTCAGCGATGCGCAGTCGGCCATGTGCTGCGCCCAGCCGTCCTGCGCCGTTGCGGTCGCCTCGATCGTGGTGAAGCCGGCGTTGCGCAGCGCAATCAACCGGTCGACGACCCAATCGGCGTGCTGCTCGATCGACACCGCCATGTTCGACAGCACCGACGGGCTGCCCGGCCCGGTGATCATGAACAGGTTCGGGAAATCGGCCACGGTCAGCCCGAGATAGGTCTGCGGCCCGTTGGCCCAGACATCGGACAGCGATTTTCCGCCGCGGCCCTTGATCGGATGCACGGCCATGATGGCCCCGGTCATGGCGTCGAAGCCGGTGGCGAACACGATCACATCGACGTCGAAGGTGCGCTTGTCGGTCGTGATACCGGACGCTGTGATCTCCTTGATCGGCTCCTGCCGCAAATTCACCAGCGTGACGTTCGGGCGGTTATAGGTGGCGTAATAGTTGGTATCGAGACAGGGCCGCTTGGCGCCGAACGGATGATCGAACGGGCTCAGCGCCGCCGCGGTCTCGGGATCCTTCACGATGCCGCGGATCTTCTCGCGGACCAGTTCGCAGACCAGCGCATTGCCGTCGACATCGACGCCCTGGTCGGCCCAGAGCTGGGTCAGGATGTAGACGAGGTCGCCGGCCGCCCACGCCTGCTCGAACCGCTCGCGGCGCTCGGCATCGCTCAACTGCCAGCTCACCGCGGTTTGTTGCGGCCACGGCACGCCTGCCATCGACCAGCGGGCCTGCTCGCGATACGTCGCGCGATCGCTTTCCAGCAAGGCAGCGCGATCCGCCGGCGCGGGACCATTGTGTGCGGGCAACGCAAAGTTCGGCGTGCGCTGGAAAACCGTCAGTTGCGCCGCCTGCTCCGCGATCAAAGGTATGGCCTGGATGCCTGATGAGCCGGTGCCGATGACGGCGACGCGCTTGCCGGCGAGCTTGACCTCGTCATGCGGCCAGCGGCCGGTGAAATAGACCTCGCCCTTGAAGTTCTTGACGCCATCGATCTCCGGCGGCTTCGGCGCCGAGAGGCATCCGGTAGCCATGATGTAGTAACGGCAGGAAATCGTCGCGCCGTTGTCGGTCCTGAGCAGCCAGCGTTCGGTGACCTGATCCCAGTTCGCCTCCGTCACCCTGGTGTGAAAGCGGATATCGCGCCGGAGATCATAGCGTTCGGTGACGAAGCCGAGATAGCGCAGGATTTCCGGCTGCGTGGCGTATTTCTCGGACCATTTCCACGCGCTCTCCAGCTCCGGATCGAAAGTGTAGCTGTAGTCGATGGTTTGAATGTCGCAGCGCGCGCCGGGATAGCGGTTCCAGTACCAGGTGCCGCCGACGTCGCCGGCTTCTTCCAGCACGATCGCGTTGAAGCCCGCCTTGCGCAACCGATGCAGCAGGTACAAGCCGGCGAAGCCAGCCCCCACCACCGCGACGTCGACCTGTTGCGTCGCACCGCCATCGGTTGCCTTCGAAGAAGATGCTGCGACCGCTGCGTCTGCCATGCCACTCCTCCCATGTATTTTTTTGGATTGCCTGCAGCCTATCGCTGCATGCCCAGTTTGTCATCAGGACAATTCAATCTTGGGTAGCTGCACGCGCCTTCATCCGGCTGTGCCGGTTTCGTAGCCACGGCGGTTCCGTGCCGAGGAGCTTATGAGACATTCGTGCAACAACCCCCGCCCGAAATTCCGGAAGGTACATCGTTAAGAAGCGGCGGCCTCGCTGCAGAGATATAATCGCGCAAACGAATCTAGAGGAGCTTTCGATGTCGAAGTTTGCAATTGGCGAGCAAGTCGAAAACATCGCGAACGGTCACGAATCGGGTACGGTTGTCGCCGTGTTTCCGACCGTGGACGGAAGCTTCAGATATGCCGTCGACACCGAAGGCTACGGCGCGCTCCAGTTTTTCGCAGAGGAGAAGCTGGCTATCGCCGCGACGAGGCGGGGGGCCAGATGACCAGCCGTGCGACCACGCAAGCGATCTCCACGACGGAATTGACGGAGGGCGACAGCGATGCCGTGCGCATGCGGCGTCAACTCGAAGCCCTGGCCAATGCCACACCCCGAACGCCTCGACTGGTGACGCCAGCCACTGAAGGCATCGTCAGCGTTGAGCCCTCAGGCAAGGCGCCGGCAGCCAAGCGCAGCCGCGCTGCCTCAGCGGCCAAGCCCGCAGCCGCAAAATCTTCGGCGCCGAAACGTACCAGGGCAGCCAAGACGACCATAGCCGATGACAAACCCGAGGCGCCGGACGACAAGCAAGCAGCGCCGAACGACCAGGCTGAGCCGAACACCGAGCAGCAACTGTCTGACACGCCGCCGACAGTTTCCGTCGCGCCCGCCGTCGTACCTGCCGCGGCTCCCGTCGCGCGCGAACGCACCAGCCGCGCCTTCGCCATTGTCGCAGCGCTCGCACTGGCAACGGTCGCCGCATACTTTTCCGTCACCGGCATGGCCGAAATATTTCCCGGCGCGCCGGTCGCCGTGATGGTGTTCGCCGCCACGATGGAGGCCGGCAAGCTTGTGATCGCAGGTTGGCTGGCCGCGCATTGGCGCCGGGTCGGTTGGAGCATGCGCTTCGTCATGATCACGCTCGTTGCCGGCCTTGCACTCATCAACGCGGTCGGCGTGTTCGGCAAACTGGTCGAGGCGCATGTCAGTGTCGCGGCAACGTCGCGCTCCAGCGTCACCGAGCGCATCGAAACGCTCGACGCCCGCGCCAAGGCGCAGTCGGCTGTCATCGCCGACCTCGACGGCCGCATTGCGCAGATCGATCGTGCCGTGGACGAGTCGACGAAGCGCGGCCGCATCACGCGAGCCCTCGACATCGCCACGCAACAGCGCGTGACGCGGGATGGACTGGATGGCCAGCGGCAGGCCGCCACCGCAACGCTGGTCGCGCTGCAGGGCGAACGCGCCGCGCTGACCGGCGAGCGTGCCCGCATCGAAGCCTCCACGGGCCCGATCCAGTATCTTGCAATGATGGCCGGTACCGCCCCCGAAGACGCGGTGCGATGGCTGATGCTCCTGATGGTGCTGTGCTGCGACCCCGCGGCCATCGCCCTGACCGTGGCGGCGTCAAGCTCGCGACGCTGACGCGCCACTCGCAGCGCCAGATTCAACGGGATGTGGCAGATTCATAAAGGCGCAGTCAGATGCAGATTCGCCGCCGATTTGCCGAGATGAGGCAATCGGCGGCGAATTTTTTGTATACGCCAAGACTTTTCGATCGTGAGTGAAGAGCCGCCCAAAGCGGTTGCAATGCACGATCTGGATGAGTGCAAAAGCAAATCTGCTTTACGGATAATGCTTTGCAGAACGTGCCGCCGGGTTGCACGAGAGCGTCAAACAATTTTTTCTTATTCTAATTCCAGATCGACTGATTTTGGATTCGCATCGATTGCGTTTTCGTGTCGCATCACAAGACAAACTTTTATCCATTCCAGACGTGATGAAGTCACGATCTTGCGCGACTTCTGCCTTCGTGATTGACCAAACCAACCCTGCTCTGTGATGATGACTCTACCTGTACGTGCCGCACTGGTGCGGACAAGGTGAAAGAAAACACAGGGAAACAAGGAAGGTTCTGTGCGGGGGGCACGCAGCACGGAAACAGGAAGACAGACTGGGCTATTCCAAATTTGGACCGTGGTTCGCGCGGGCGCCGATCGTCGATGACGAGGCGGGCACGCGTGGCTTTGCGGTGCGCGCATTTGGAGCGATGGGTAAACGCATCGAAGTAGCCTTCGATATCGAAGTGGCGTCGCGCAAACTTCATGGTGGTTTGCAACATGTTCGCGCGTCGCACGCGAGGTCGGGCCAGCATGTCTCTTGAATCAAGAGTTTTGGCTTGTCGCGCGTTCGCGACGAGTGCTGCCCGCACAAGGCGATGACAGATCGGGCGGATCGGCAAGTTACAAGGCGTCGGGGACACCAGATAGATGGGAATCGAGAAAGCCGAAGCGGACACCTTTCCAAAGCTGCTCCTTCACCATTCCAAGCAGCGCGGCGAGCGTCCGGCGCTGCGGGAGAAAAAGCGCGGCATCTGGCGCACGGTGACGTGGCGCGAACTGGCTGACGAGGCTGCCGCACTGGCGGCTGCATTGCATGCCCGGGGCCTGCAACGCGGCGGACATGTCGCCTTTATCGGGGACAATCGACCGCGTCTTTATACAGCGATGTGCGCCGCGCACCGGCTGGGCGCGATCGCGGTGCCGTTTTATCAGGATGCGACGTCAGACGAACTGGTGTCGCCGGTTCAGAGCGCCGGGATCACCCACGTCTTCGCCGAGAACCAGGAGCAGGTCGACAAGCTGCTCGAGATCCTGCCGCGATGCCCGACGGTTCGCTGCATCGTCTACGATAAAGACCGCGGCATGCGGCACTATAACCAGCCCGAACTGCTCAGCTACGACGCGCTCTTGCAGCAGGGCCGCGAGCTCGTCGCGGCTGGCGGCGCCACTCAGACCGAGCCCGCCGCAAGCAATCGCGACGATGCGGCCTTCCTGTTCTTTACTTCAGGCACGACCGGTCCTGCGAAAGGCGTCGTGCTCAGCCATGGCGCCCTGATCGACCGCGCCCGGGTGGCCGCGGCAACGGAGAGGCTGACGGATACCGATGTCGCGATGGCGTATCTGCCGCCGGGTTGGATCGGGCAGAACTTCTTCAGCTATGTCCAGCCGATGGTCGTCGGCTATTGCGTATGCTGCCCGGAATCCTCGGAGACCATGCTCGCCGACATGCGCGAGATGGGTCCGACCTATTTCCTGACGACACCGCGGGTGCTCGAGGCACTGTTCACCCAGGTCTCGATGCGCATGGAGGACGCGGGCGGCTTCAATCAGCGACTGTATCGGGCCGGCATGACAGCGGCGCAACGCGTCAGCGCGCGCAAGCAAGCCGGCGAGAGCGTCTCGCCGGGCGACCGGCTCATCACGGCGGTGTGCGACTTCCTGATCTTCGGGCCGCTGCGTGACGTGCTGGGCATGAGCAAGATCCGCACCGCCTTCACGGCCGGCGACGCCACCGCCCCTGCCCTCATGAGCTTCTTCCGCGCGCTCGGCGTCAACCTGAAGCAGCTCTATGGCTCGACCGAGACCGGCTTCTTCGTGGCCATGCAGCGCGACGGAGAGGTCAAGCCGGACACGGTCGGACCGGCGGCGGATGGCGTCGAGCTGAAATTCACCGAGCAGCGCGAAATCCTGGTGCGTTCGCCCGGCCTGTTCAAGGCCTATCACGGCGATCCGCAAACCACGACACAGGCGCGGAATGCCGAAGGCTGGTTCCACACCGGCGACGCCGGCTATCTCGGCGATGACGGGCATCTGCGGATTATCGACCGCATGAAGTATATCGGCACCCTGAAGGACGGCAGCGCCTTTGCGCCCAAGCTGCTCGAGAACCGGCTCAAGTTCATTCCCTACATCAAGGAAGCGGTGGCCTTCGGGGATGGCCGCGCGATGGTGTGCGCGCTGATCGACATCGACATGGCATCTGTCGGCCGATGGGCCGACAGGAAGAGCATCTCCTATACCGGCCATGCCGATCTCGCCTCGCTGGACGAGGTGTACGGACTGATCGCCGACGCCATCGCCAGCGTCAACGCCGAGCTGGCCGAGGAGCCGGCACTGGCAAAGTCGCAGATTCATCGCTTCGTGATCCTGCACGGCGAGCTCAGCGCCGATGACGGCGTGCTGACGCGGACCGGCAAGCTGCGCCGTGGCGTCATCGCCGAGCGCCACCGGGCCCTGGTCGACGCCATGTACGACGGCGGCAGCCAGGTGAGCATCGTGATCGAGGGCGGTCAGGCCGACATCAGGATCAGCGACGTCAGGGTCGCTGCCTCAGGGCAAATCAGGAGTGCCGCGTGAACGTTTCCGCCATCCTGCCGTCGTCGCAACGCGCCTTCCCCATCGGCGGACCCATCCTCGAACTCGACTCGATCTCGCTGCGGTTCGGCGGGGTCAAGGCATTGACCAATATCAGCTTCAACGTGCTCGAACACGAAGTGCGGGCGATCATCGGTCCGAACGGCGCCGGCAAGAGCTCCATGCTCAATGTCATCAATGGCGTCTATACGCCCCAGGAGGGCAGCATCACGCTTCGCGGCGAGCGCCTGACTGGCATGAAGCCGACCGAGGCCGCGAAACTCGGCATCGCCCGGACCTTCCAGAACATCGCCCTGTTCAAGGGCATGTCAGTGCTCGACAACATCATGGCGGGCCGAAACCTGCGCATGCACGCAACCTTTCTCGAGGTCGCGCTGCAACTGCCCCGTGCCCGCCGCGAGGAGACCGAGAGCCGCGAGGCGGTCGAGGAAATCATCGAGTTCCTCGAGATCGAGCACATCCGCAAAACGCCGGTGGCGCGCCTGCCCTATGGACTGCAGAAGCGCGTCGAACTCGGCCGAGCGCTCGCTGCCGAGCCGTCGATCCTGCTGCTCGACGAACCGATGGCCGGCATGAACATCGAGGAGAAGCAGGACATGTGCCGCTTCATCCTCGACGTCAACGATCATTACGGCACGACGATCGTGCTGATCGAGCACGACATGGGCGTGGTGATGGACATCTCCGACCGCGTCGTCGTGCTCGATTACGGCAAGAAGATCGGCGACGGCACGCCCGAAGAGGTGCGGTCGGACCAGAACGTCATCGACGCCTATCTTGGCGTCCCACACTAAGGACAGGCAATGCCGGACTTTTGGTTTTTCCTCGAGGTTCTGGTCGGTGGCCTGCTCTCGGGGACGATGTACGCGCTGGTCGCGCTCGGGTTTGTGCTGATCTACAAGGCTTCGTCCGTGTTCAACTTCGCGCAGGGCGCGATGGTGTTCTTCGCGGTACTGTCCTTTGTCGGCTTCATGGAGCTCGGCCTGCCGTTCTGGGCGGCGCTGCCCGTCACCGTCGGCCTGATGATCCTCGTCGGCATGGGCACCGAGCGCTTCGTCCTGCGTCCGCTGGTGAACCAGAGCGAGGACACGCTGCTGATGGCCACGATCGGTCTCGCTTTCGTCATCGAGGGCGTGGCGCAACTCGCCTGGGGCGTCGATGTGCGGCGGCTGGATCTCGGCATCCGGGACGAGCCGATCAACTGGGTGATGGACAACACCGGCATGCTGATCAGCCAGCTCGACGTCACCGCCGCCGCGGTGGCAGGCATGATGGTGATGATCCTGGCGCTGCTGTTTTCGCACACCAAGGTCGGGCGCGGTCTGCGCGCGGTCGCCGACGACCATGCGGCGGCGCTGTCGATCGGCATTCCCCTGAAGCACATCTGGATGCTGGTCTGGGCCACGGCCGGCGTGGTCGCACTCGTCGCGGGCATGCTGTGGGGCGCCCGCAGCGGCGTTCAGTTCGCGCTGGTGTGGGTCGCGCTCAAGGCGTTGCCGGTGCTGATCATCGGCGGCTTCACCTCGGTGCCGGGCGTCATCCTCGCCGGCTTGATCGTCGGCGCGGTCGAAAAGCTCGGCGAGGTCTTCATCGGCCCGTTCTTCGGCGGCGGCATCGAAGGCTGGGCACCCTACATGCTCGCCGTCTTCTTCCTGCTGATCCGGCCGGAAGGCCTGTTCGGCGAAAAGATCATCCGGCGCGTCTGACCTCGCGCAACCCCTCAAGGGATTCCGTTTCATGCTCTACCGAGAAGCCGGACAGTTCCGAACCAGTTACGCGCAGGACTCGCAGATTTTTCCGCTGCGCCAGGACCGCGTCGGCATCGCCGTCATCCTGATCGCGGCGGTTATGCTGCCGTTCGTCGCCAACAATTACTGGCTGAGCGCCATCCTCATTCCATGGCTGGTGCTGTCGCTGGTGGCGCTCGGGCAGAACATCCTGATGGGCTATGCCGGGCAGCTGTCGCTCGGATCGGCCGGCTTCATGGCCGTAGGCGCCTTCGCCTGCTACAATCTGATCCTGCGCATCGACGGCATCCCCTTCGTGGTCGCGGTCGCACTTTCCGGCGTCTGCGCAGCGCTGGTCGGCATCGTCTTCGGCCTGCCGAGCCTGCGCATTCGCGGGCTTTATCTCGCGGTGGCAACGCTGGCGTCGCAGTTCTTCATCGTCTGGGCGCTGGACAAGTTCGGCTGGTTCAAGAACTACGATCCGGCCGGCGTGATCACCGCGCAGCCGATTGTCATGTTCGGCCACAATTTCGCATCTCCCCGCGAGAAATACTGGGTGGTGCTGGCGATCGTCGCGGTGCTTGCGCTGCTGGCCAAGAACATGGCCCGCGGCAGCGTCGGGCGCGGCTGGATGGCGGTGCGCGACATGGATGTCGCGGCCGAAGTGATGGGATTTTCGCTGCTGCGCACAAAGCTGCAGGCGTTTGCCATCAGTTCGTTCTACTGCGGCGTCGGCGGCGCGCTGTTCGCCTTCGCCTATCTGCAGACGGTCGAGCCGTCGGCCTTCGCCATCGACCTGTCGTTCCGGATTCTCTTCATGGTCATCATCGGCGGCCTCGGCACCATCATGGGCTCGTTCCTGGGCGCCGGCTTCATCCTGCTGATGCCGATCTTCCTGAACATCTTCTTCCACAGCGTGTTCGGCAAGGCCGTCGACGCCACCATCACCTCCGCGCTCGAGCAGGTCATCTTCGGCGTCATGATCATCATGTTCCTGATCTTCGAGCCGCTCGGGCTCGCGCGCCTTTGGCAACTGACAAAGGAGCGGCTCCGGCTATGGCCTTTCAAGCACTGAGAAGAGGCAACCAGAAGAGACAAGCAACGTCCAAATCACGCGCAACAACGGGAGAGACTTCAATGTTGATCGAGAAGATGCTTCGCCGGGCCATGCCCGGCATCGCCGCGGCCACCAGTCTGGTCGCGATCGCCGCCGCGTCGACGGCCGCGATCGCGCAGGAGGGCCAGGAACAGTATTTCGGGATACCGAGCAGCCGCGTCGGGCCCTACTCCGCCATGGGTACCGGCTATTACGGCGGCATCATCGACTATCTGAACTACGTCAACATGAAACACGGCGGCGTCAACGGCGTGAAGCTGACCTATGACGAGTGCGAGACCGAGTACAACGCCGCGCGCACCGTGGAATGCTACCAGCGCCTGCTCAACAAGGGCGACCAGAAGATGGTGGTGTTCGATACGCTCGGCACGCCCGGCGCCTATGCCGTGATCGGCCGCATGGCGCAGGACCACGTCGTGCTGGCGCAGTACGGCTATGGGCGGACCGATGCCGCCGACGGCCGCGTCTGGCCATGGGTATTCAACGCGGCAGGCCATTACTGGGGCCAGATCGCGGTCAAGATGAACTTCATCGCCCAGAAGGAAGGCGGCATCCCCAAGATGAAGGGCAAGACGGTCGTGCACCTGCACATCGACACCGCCTATGGCCGCGAGCCGCTGCCGGCGATGCGCCAGATCGCCAAGGAATGGGACTTCAAGCTGATCGAGATCGCGATCCCGCCGCCGGGCCTGGAGCAGCAGTCGCAATGGCTGCAGATCCGCAAGGAGAAGGCCGACTGGGTCACGTTCTGGGGCGCCGGCTCCGGCATGAACTCGACCGCCATCACCACAGCGGCGCGCGTCGGCTTCCCGCGCGAGAAGATGGTCTACGTCACCTTCGGCGGCGCCGAGGAGGACATGATCCCGGCCGGCGACGCGGCGAAGGGCACTTACGTCGCCGCCAACGCCGCACCCGGCAGGGACTACCCGCTGATCGCCGACATCCTGAAAGTGGTCTACGGCGCCGGCAAGGGCAACATGCAGAACCAGGACCGGGTCGGCACCGTCTACTACAACCGCGGCGTCGGCGCGGCGGCGATGTGGATTGAAGCGCTCAAGAACGCGCAGAAGATCCACAACAAGACCGGCAAGACCGTCAACGGCGACGAGTTCCGCGACGGTTACGAGGCGCTCGACATCACCGACGACAAGCTGAAGGAGATCGGCATTCTCGGCATGTCGGCGCCGTTCAAGATGTCCTGCGCGAAGCATGACGGCTCCGAACGCTTCAAGATGATGCAGTGGGACGGCAAGAAGTTCCAGATCCTGACCGACTGGGTGGCGGCTCCGGACCCGGCGTTCATTCGCAAGCTGATCGAGGAATCGGCGGCCAAGTACGCCGCCGAGAACAACATCACGCCGCGCAAGTGCTCCTGATGAGCAGGGCACGCAGCTAGCGCAATGCCCGGGGGATGGGGTGACAGCCCCACCCCCGGATGGATCTGACGTAAAGGGGACTGTCATGACGGCTTCTGTTGTTGCATCGGTTGTCGAACGGTCCGTGGCGGTCGAAGCCGCGGCGCAGCCCGTGCTGGCGGTGAAGAATATCGAGGTGATCTACAACCACGTGATCCTCGTGCTCCGCGGGGTGTCGCTGGAGGTGCCGCAGGGCAGGATCGTCGCCCTGCTCGGCGGCAACGGCGCCGGCAAGAGCACGACGCTGAAATCGATCTCGACGCTGCTGGGGTCGGAACGCGGCGCGGTGACCAAGGGATCGATCGAGTTCCGCGGCCAGCGCACCGACCAGCTCACGCCCGGCGAACTGGTCGGCATGGGCCTGGTGCAGGTGATGGAGGGGCGGCACTGCTTCGGGCATTTGACCGCCGAGGAGAACCTGATCACCGGCGCCTACGCGCGCTCGATCAGCCGGTCGCAGCTGCGCGAGGAGTTGGACCGGATCTACGAATATTTCCCGAGGCTGAAGGTGCGGCGCTCGAGCCTTGCCGGCTACACCTCGGGCGGCGAGCAACAGATGATCGCCATCGGCCGCGCCATGATGGCGAAGCCGAACATGCTGCTGCTCGACGAGCCGTCGATGGGACTGGCGCCGCAGATCGTGGCCGAGATCTTCGAGATCGTCCGCGACCTCAACCAGAAGGAAGGCGTCAGCATCCTGCTGGCCGAGCAGAACACCAACGTCGCGCTGAAATACGCCGACTACGGCTACATCCTCGAGAGCGGCCGCATCATGATGGACGGACCGGCGAAGGCGCTGGCGGAGAACAAGGACGTCAAGGAGTTCTATCTCGGAATGTCGTCGGAGGGCCGCAAGAGCTTTCGCGACATGAAGTCGTATCGCCGACGCAAGCGCTGGGTTTGATCGGGATCGTTAACGCGCGTTCATCGAAGAAGAAGCGACGGATGTTGATCTCTCCCCAACGGTGATGCGAGCAACGTGAGCACCCACTAGCCTGTCGAATGCAATCGGTGTATAAGCATCTCATGAGTTGGGATGCGAACGACGTAGCACTGCTCAAGAAGCTCTGGACCGATGGTCATAGTGCTGGCCAGATCGCCAATCGACTTGGCTTAAGCCGCAACGCTGTGAGCGCCAAGTTGAAGCGCATGGGCCAGAAGCGCGGCCGCAAGCCGCCAACCGCCAGCCCCAAGATCGTGTCGACGCCGAAGCGAGCGCAGACAACGCAAACCCAGGCAACGCGAGCTCAGGCAACCATGGCAGCCTGCGCCCGCCCGGTAGACAGGGTCGTGTCGCCGCGCAAGCCGGTCAGCAAGCAACGCGCGAGTCAGGCCACGGAATTCACCAAGCACCAGCTCTACGCCATGCTGGCAGATGCGGTCAGGAATACCGGCTCGCGCGGCAAGCGCTCGTCCGATCGCCGTCGTGGATGAGATTAACCGGCACGTGACGGCTGCGACATTCTGCCGATGCGGCAGAAATTCATGCAGGGTGCGCGCTATTTGACCTCGCAATAGTGCGTGCCGAAACCTATTTCTGGTCGAGGGAAGGATTCGTCCAAGGACAACTCCGCAAAGGAGCCATCCTATGGCGAACGCACTTACCACTGGGGCCTGGCTTTCTGCCCCGACCAAAAAGTCCTCGTTTTTTTCGCGTTTGTTGCGTGCTCAGATCGAATCCCGTCAGCAACGGGCCGATCGCGTCGTCGAACAGTATATTGCTACCCACGGGCTGCAAAAGCTGTCGGATGACGGCGAGCGTCAGATCAGCCGCCTGCTCTCCAACGCCTGGCGGTAACCATGATCACACTCCTCATTATCAATGTGGCGAACCGGCTTGTCCGTGTCGGCAGGGAGGCGCGCGACACGTGGCGCGAAACCCAACGGCTTCGTCGCAGCCTTGGCGGCCCCGAAGAGTAGGCCGGCGCGGCCGCGTTTAGAATTCTGGGCCTATTGCGTCCTCGGCGGCGGACAAGTTCGCCGTCGTCGGGGGCAAGCGTCGCCCTGTCGACTCATGCAGGTTGCCACCTCTCCGGTATAATGCGGTCCTGACCGCGACAACGGGAGGCATGCGCGCATGAAAAAAATCAGGGTCGGCCTGGCCGGCTGCGGCTTCGTGGCCGAACTACACATGTATGCCTACCGGCGCGTCTACGGCGTCGATGTCGAGGTCAGGGCCGTCGCGGCGCGCGGCGAACACGTGATCGACTTTGCCAGCCGGCACGGCATTCCCACCGCCTACCGCAGCTTCCGCGACCTGATCGCCGATGGCGAGATCGACGTCATCGACACCTGCACGCCGCCCAACCTGCACGGCGCAATGATCGTCGAGGCGATGCGGGCGGGCAAACACGTCATCTGCGAAAAGCCGTTCGCCGGCTATTTCGGACGCGACGGCGACCAGGCGCCGATCGGCAGGCATGTGCCGAAAGCATTAATGTACCAGCGCGTGCTGGAGGAAATGGAGGGCATCCGCGACGCCATCGGCAAGACCGGAAAGCTCTTCATGTACGCGGAAGACTGGATCTACGCGCCGGCGGTGACCAAGACCGCGGAGATCCTGAAGGCGACGAAGGACAAGATCCTCTTCATGAAGGGCGAGGAGAGCCACAGCGGCTCGCACGCCGCGCACGCGGCGCAATGGGCCATGACCGGCGGCGGCTCGCTGATCCGGATGGGCTGCCACCCGCTTTCGGCCGTCCTCTACCTAAAGCAGGTCGAGGCCAGGGCCCGCGGCGAGACGATTGGCGTCGCCAGCGTGACCTGCGACGTCGGCAATGTGACGGCGTGCCTGCGCGCCGACGAACGCAGCGTGCTCAAGGCCAATCCGGTCGATGTCGAGGACTGGGGCGCGCTGACCGTCACCTTCTCCGACGGCACCAAGGCAACGGTGTTCTCAGGCGACATGATCGTAGGCGGCGTGCGTAACCTGATCGAAACCTATACCAGCGGCGGCGCCCTGTTCGCCAACATCACCCCGAACACGCACATGATGAGCTACCAGACCAGCGAGGAGAAGCTCGCGGGCGTCTACATCACCGAGAAGGTCGACCGCAAGACCGGCTGGCAGTACGTCTGCCTCGAGGAGGAATGGACGCGCGGCTATCTGCAGGAGATCCAGGATTTCATGGAATGCGTGGCCACCGGCCGACAGCCGCGGTCGGATCTCGCTCTGGCGTTCGAGACGATCAAGGTCAACTACGCCGGCTATTGGGCCGCCGAAGAGGGGCGGCGTGTGACGCTGTGAGAGGCCGAGAAGGCACAGCCGACCAACCGCAGAGGGTGTTGCATTCTGACGACTGCGGGCGCAACCTTGCCGCCAGGCTGGAAAATGCATCCTGGAGGCATCGATGCGATTCCCCTGGCTTGCTTCCGCGGCGATCTCTGGTTTCGCCTTTGCCGCGCCGCCTTCGGCATCCGCGCTTGAGCTCATCGGTCAGGCCGGCATTCTCGGCGAGTGGGAGCTGACCGCAAAGCTCGAAGCCGCCGGCGGCAGGCAGGAATTCGCCGGGCCGATCACGCTGAAGCACACCGGCATCTGCACGACGGATGAGCCCGAAAAGCGTACCGGCGATATCCGGCTGCAGATGATCGGCGCCTCGCGCATCAAGGCTGCCCTCACCATCGAGGGTAACCCCTGCACCTACAGCGGCAGCAAATCCGACGCCTATGTCGGCACCATGAGTTGCCGGGACCGCCGCGACGTGCCGCTTCGGCTCTGGGTGAAATAGAGAGCGGCCGGATTGCTCCGGCCGCCCGACCTTCTTCTCGATAAGAACCTACCGCGCCGGTGCCGTGGCGGTCTTGGTGGTACGCAGCGCCATGATCTCCGGCCGTTGCGAGTCAGCATCCTTGGTGAGCGAAATCACCTTCGCGGTATACTGCTTCGCCTTGTCGGCGCTCCCGGCCTTCGTGGCGGCCTTGGCGGCTCCCACATAGGCGGCGAGCCGGTTGTGTTCCTTGGCGAGCACGGCCTCGTAGGCCGAAAGCGCCTCCTTGGCCATTCCACGTTCGAGCAGCATCGCGCCATAGAGTTCGCGTGCCGGCGCCAGCGGACCGGGCGTCACCGGATGCTTCTCGGTCTTGTCCTCCGCATCGGCCGCGGCACTCATTGCCTTGAGCGCTTCGTCCTGCTTGCCCTCGGCGAACAGCACCCAGGCGCCCCCGACCTGCTGCTGGATGCCGACGATCTCGGACCAATAGCCGTCCTTGGCTTCCTTCAGTTTCACGCTGAGTTCGCCGAGTTTGTCGACGTCAGGCTTCGCGCCGGCGGGATCTCCCGATCGCGCCTTGCCGAGCGCGCGGGCAAAATACGTCACCGCGTCCGCATAGAGATACTTGGTGTCACGCGGCTGAAGCTCGGCTGCGGCCTTCCAGTCACCGCGTTCGACCACAAAGCGCGCGTTGCTCGCGGCAACGCCATACGGACCGGCGAACCGGTCGATCTTGAAGTCGATGGCGTTCATCTCATCGATAACGGCCTTCGCCTTCCTGTCCTGGGCGAGCTGCAGATACGCGTAGACCAGGTAGTCCATGCCGTGGGCCTGGTCGTGCTGCTCGCCATCGAGCTTGGCGACCCGCGCGGATTCCGCGTTCGCCGCGATCGACTCCTTCCAGTATCCGACGCGCGTGAAGATATGCGAGGGCATGTGCTGCGCGTGCGGCGCCGCCGGCGCGATCTTCGCGTAGCGCTTGGCGGCGGTAAGCCCCTTTTCGGCGATCGGCGGATAGTCATACAAATGGATCAGATAATGCGCGACGCCGGGATGTTGCGGCAGCCGCTTGAAGATCGGCTCGAGCAGCGCCGCCCCCTTGAGCTGATTGGCGTAGGTCTTGTCGGCCGGCGATGCCGCGACGTTGAGCGTTATCGCGTACCCGATCTGGGCTTCATCATCCTTCGGATAGCGCAGCGCCACCTGCTCCTGCGCCTTGAGATAGTTTTGCACGCGGGTGCGGTGATCCACCTTGTCGTAGTCGGCATACATACTCGCAAGCGCGTCGATGTAGTCGCGCTCGCGCTGCGTCTTGGCATTCAGCAACTTCGCCTTCTGTATCGCCTCCAGCCCGAGCGGGAGGTTTGCCGGCGGCGGCGGCGCGTGCGGATTATAGAGCAGGCTCAACGCAATGCCCCAATACGCCATGGCGCAATTGGGATCGGCCTTGAGGACATCCTCGAATGTCTGCTTCGAGGAGCGATACCAGAACGAGTGCTGATAGAGCATGCCCTGATTGAACAGCTTCTGTGCTGCGGGCGTGCAGGATGTTTCGAACTGAACCTTGCCCAGACTCTTGGCGCTATTGGCTGCGAGTGCTGGACCAGCGGAAAGCACCGCTACGGCGGTGGTAGCGAGGAATAACTCCCTCATGGTGTGTCTCCATTTCGGATTTGTGCAGTGCGACGCAAATTGTCCGATCAACGAGCCCACGTTTTCCACCCAGGGCAGGCTGCGCCCGCGCCCTGTTTGATGTCAACGGTCGTAAGGACGCGGGCCGCGGGAAACATGAGAGAGTGAGGGTGATCCCCCTGCTCGTTCTGGTAGGTCGAACAATCCGTTCACACCCGAACGTGTGAAGATCGGAGCATCGATGCAGGATTCAGACGCACCGATCGAGTGCGCGTCGGGCGTCCTTTTGCTTACGATGTCGATCACAACGGGTGCGATGTTGCCCCTTGATAAGTCGCAGGAACCCTAGTCGGGCCCGGCAAGTTCGTGCCGTTTCGTGTAGGGATTGTAGCGCGGCATCGCCCCCTCGGGGGCATACTCGCGCTTCTTGGTGTAGGGATTGAACTGGAGCGTTTCGCCGGGTCCGGTAAGCTCCCGCCGCTTCCGGTATGGATTGTACTGAGGCGTGGCTCCCTGGGGGGCGTACTCGTATGGATGGGTGTACGGATTGTATTGCGGTAGCTGCTGCGCCTCCGCCAGGCTCGGGATACACAGAAAAAGAGCTAGTGCGAACGCTCGCATGGCATGGAACCCGGTTCTTGCGCCCCTGTGTGACCTGACATGGTGATCAATCGCCATGTCCACCAGTCGGGATCAGAGACGCATTGTTCACAACCGAGTTAGTTGCGCGCCGACAAGCCTGGCGCAGTCGCCGACAAGCGTATGTTGCCGAGGTCGCGCAACTCGCGCTACGTGCCGTAGGTCGAGGATTTCGGCAGCGGGAACACCGGGTCCTGCGTCCGGATGTTGGTCGGCCAGACCACCGAGATGTGCTCGCCGGCATTTTGCATCACGACCGGCGTCGAACGCTCGTTCTGGCCGGCAAGGGGGCTGCCGGGCCGAAAGAATTTTACGCCATAGCCCTGGATGGTGCCACCCGGCGGGATGTCGACGTCTAGCGCCGCCTTGCGGATGGCTTCGGGATCGAAGCCACCGTATTTTTCCTTTGCGACGGGCAGCACGTTGTTGAGCAGAATCCAGGTCTGGTTGAAGCCCATCGAACAATGCGGCGGAACGTCGGTTGCGGAGGTCTTGGCCTTGTAGCGCTCCACCATGGTTTTGGTGAGGTCGCCGATCCCGGGCGCGAGCTTTGAGGCGTCGAGCAGTTGCGCTGGCACCGGATCGATGTTGCAGAAATTGTCGATGTCCGCTCCGAACGTGGCGCGCAGCTTGTCGAGCTGGCTGTAGCCGGCGCCGGCGCCGAACAGCATCTTGAAGCGCAGGCCGTTCTCGCGTGCCTGGCGCAGGAACAGGGTGATGTCGGGGTTGTATCCCGCGTGCGAGATCACGTCGGGCCTGGCGCGCTTGAGCTTGGTCACCAGCACCGAAAGATCCGGCGCCGACGCCGAATAGCCTTCGCGGAGCACGATCTGCAGGCCGGCTTCCTTGGAATAGGCCTCGTCGGCGGCGGCGACGCCGACGCCATACGGGCCGTCCTCGTGGATCAGCGCGACCTTGACGTCCTTCGGCTCCATGCCGAGCTTGGCCTTGGCGTGCTCGCTGATGAAGCCCGCGAAGGCCTGGCCGTACTGGTCGGAATGGATCTGCGCGCGGAACACGTATTGCAGGTTCTTGTCCTTGAACACGGCGGTCGAGACCGCGGTCGTGATCCAGAGGATTTTCTTCTGCTGCTCGACCTTGGCCGCGAGCGGGACCGCGTGCGAACTCGCATAGACGCCGTTGATGATGTCGATCTTCTCCTGGTCGATCAGCCGCACCGCCTCGTTGATCGCCACTTCCGGCTTGCTCTGGGAATCGGCGGAGACAGCCGCGACCTTGTACTTGCCGCCGACGCCGCCCTTCTCGTTGACGAGATCGATCGCGATCTGTGCGCCGATCGAGGAGGCAACGGAGCCGCCCGCCGCAAACGGGCCGGTCAGGTCGTAGATCAGGCCGATGCGCACCGTCTCGGCTTGCGCCTGCGCGCGGGTCCAATCGAGACTGAAGGCTGCTGCGGCGGCTGCGGAAGTCTTGAGCAGCGTTCTGCGTGAAGTCGGCATCGTATCCTCCCCACTGAACCGTCGTTTTCCGACTGGCTGTTGCTTTATCGGATCAAGTATTTTGAGAACGCTCCGGAAAGTCAACACAGGCGGTCTCATCCTAACGACGGGTCGCGCGTCCCCGGTCTGTTGCGCCGCAAACCGGCCTGCGCCGCGCGCGCCATCTCCGCGACAGCGTTCGGCAACTCGACAAACGACATGTCGGCCTGTCGAGTGGCGCAGCCCGATGCGGCACAACGCTTCCCCACCGCTCTTCACCGCGCTGGCGTTAACGATGCCGGAGCTTGCCACCGCGAAGATCGGGCGTTTAACAACCACTTAAGACTTTTGCGCAAATGATAGACAACCAGCGCAAACATATTGACGTCGCAAGAACTGCGAGCAGAACTCAGGCCCCTGACGAAGGGATTGGCATGAGAGTGCTTTTCATTGGTGTTCTGGCTGCGACCCCGGTTGGCTGTAGCTATCCTCTTTCACCGCAAGCGAGCGCGGACGTGCTCGACCGTGAATTCGGCCGCGGCGCCTGTTGCAACATTTGCAGCTAGCCTGAACAAGAGGAACGCTGCCAAGGATCAAGTGCTGGACCAGAAGGTCCCCCGACGTCGATGCCGCGGACGAGCCCGAAAGTCGGGCGCGATACGGCGATCAGCAGCCACTCGCTGCAGCGTGCGTGGGGCAGACCGGCTCCATGGAAAATCAGGACTGGTGCAGTGAATCAGGCATTACGCCGAATTCGGGGATCCCATGGACGACTTTACCAATGCCGCGGAACTGGCCCAGGTGACGCAGAAATCGCCGGTGCTCGTGATCATCGAGCAGCATGTGCTGGCGCGGACCTGCATCCTCAATATTCTCAAGCGAGAGCTCGCCGGGCTCGAAATCGTCGAGATGGCATCGACCAGCGGCCTGAGCTGGTTCACCGGCAGGGACATCCGCCTGATCGCGCTGAATATTGGCGACAAGGAGATCACTGATCCTGCGATCGAGGTCAGCCTGGCGTTCTTTGCAGAGTTCTGCCCGAAGGCATCCGTGGCCCTGTTGTCCAACCGTGACGACGAGGTGACGATTTCGGCCGCGATGCAGCGGGGAGTCCGAGGCTTCTTCCCGAAATCGATTCCGCTCGATGTCGCTATCGCCGGATTGCGCCTGGTTCTTGCCGGCGCGGTGTACCGTCCCCTGCCGATCATCGGGCAAAATGGAGCGCCAAGCCTCAGGACGATATCGGAACAGCTCGACGCTAGCGAGCCGTCCGGAAGCCAGGATGGCGCCACCGCGCTCGTGCCGGAGCGGGCGATGGGCGACCTCACGCCACGCGAGCAGCATGTGCTCGAAGCGCTGCAGCTCGGCCTGCCCAACAAACTGATCGCAGTCAGGCTCAACCTTTCGGAAAACACCGTGAAGATGCATATCCAGCGCATCATGCGAAAATGCTCCGCGCGCAATCGCACCGAGGCGGTTCTGCGCTGGAGCCGGCGGACAAACGCGTTACCCTTGCGGGTGCAGTCATCCTGAGCGGCCACCGGGTTTACCGATTTAAGCTTTAATCTTCGCGGAACGCGCCGTGGAAGCTGTCGAGCAGCGGCTTGAGGGCGTAGAGCGCCACCGTGCCGCGACCGGTCTTGATGAACACCTGGGCCGGCATCCCCGGAATGATCCTGACATCTTCGATGCCGGCGCTTGCGGAATCCTGCACGCGAATTTTCGCGGCGTAGTAGGGCTGATCGGTGCGCTTGTCGACCAGACGGTCGGCAGAAACGTGCATCACGCTGCCGTGGAGCGGCGGCACACGGCGCTGATTGTAGGGCAGCAGATTCACTTCCGCGCTCAGGCCAGGGCGGACCACGTCGATGTCCTCGGGGCGGACGCGCGCAACCACGATGAGGCGATCCTGCCGCGGTACCAGATCCATGAGGGGCGCCCCCGCACCGATCACGCCACCCGGGGTATGGACCCGGAGGTCGGTCACCACGCCGTCCTCCGGCGCCTTGACCGCCGTTCGCGCGAGCTGGTCGTCAGCTGACTGCAGTCGCTCGCGGATCTGAAAAATCTGGTTCTGCACTTCGCGCAGCGACTGCGCGATCTCGTTCTGGCGGTCATGCTCCAGCTTGAGCAGAACCGCCTCAGACTCGTTGATCACCTGCCCGGCACGAGATATCTGCGCGACGATCTCGCCCCGCCGGCCCTCGATGTCGGCGAGTTCCCGCTCGAGGTTGAGGAGGCGTGGACGCCGCTCGAGTCCCTTGCTGACGAGCGTGGCGACGGTCGCCGCTTCGTCGCGAACGATTTCGATTCGCCGTGAGGCCGCGCCTTCCTGCGCCCTGAGGCCCTCGATCTCCTTTTCGACCTGCGACCGCCTTTCCCGGGTTACCGTCGCCTGCGATTGAAAAACCTGCCGGCGCGTTTCGAAGATGCCCTGCTGGCCCGCAAGGACCGCCGATATTTGTGGGCTGGCCCTTGCCATCTCCAGTTCGGGTGGAAACAACACCTGACCTTCGCCGCCCTGTTCCGCGCGCAACCGCGCTTCGCGGGCCGTTGCCTCCCATAACTGGCCGCGCAGGCTCTGGGCTTCAGCGCGGGCCTTGGTATCTTCCAGCGAAATGATGGTTTGTCCGGCGCGGACGACGTCGCCGTCCGCGACCAGAATCTGTCTGACGATGCCACCCTCGAGGTGTTGAATCGTCTTGCGGCTGGATTCGGATTCAACGGTGCCGGCAGCGACGGCGGCGCTTTCGAGCGGGGCATAGGCCGACCAGGCACCGAGGCCGATGACGAAGCCGCAGACCAGCAGGTTACCCGTCCAGGTGACGCCGCGCAGCCGGTCGCGGAGCTCCGGTGGCGCCGATCGCAGCCAGCGTGGGACCTGCCAGATATCGGCCTGGGCGAAGGCGAACTTCAGGCGCTCCAATGCGGGCCGGACCGAGCGACGGTAGAAGCGTCTGGCCCTGATCAGGGCGACACGGCGAAGCCGATCGCAGCGCGCCGGCACCGCTGATCCCATCCAACGCGCAGTCTCCAGAACATCGACGTGATCGAAAGGACTCTTCATGAGACGTGCTCGCGCGAAGCAACCTGCGGCCTTGCCAGGCATCTTTCGAAAACCTCCCTGCTTTCACCGAATGCGCTGACCGCGCCGCCCTCCATGATGGCGAGTTTGTCCGTCGCGCCGAGAATTCCGATCCGGTGGGTGATGATGATCACCATGGCATTGGCGGCCTTCATCTGTTCGATGGCGTCGAACAGCATGCGCTCGCCGAGACTGTCCAGACTCGAGTTCGGCTCGTCGAGGACCACGAGATGCGGGCCGCCGAAAAACGCCCGTGCAAGGCCGAGGCGCTGACGAAACCCGCGCGGAAGATGGGCGCCATTGCCGGTGACGGCCGTATCGTACGCCTGCGGCAGCCGCATGATCGTCTCGTGCAGGCCGGCCAGCTTCGCGGCGTCGATCACCTGCCGCAGATCGGCATCCTCCAGCCGCGCGATGATGTCCTTCAGGGTTTCGCCGATCAGATCTATATCCTGCGACAGATATCCAAGGCGCGAGCCCCCGCCTGAATCCTGCAGCGCCAGAATGTCGGTGCCGTTGAGCAACACCGAACCTGACGTAGGGACAAAGATTCCCGTGAGGATCCTGCCGAGCGTGGATTTGCCGGAACCCGACGGACCGATGATGCCCAGGCATTCACCGGGCGCGACACTGAACGACACGTCCCTCAACATCCAGTTTTGCGATCCCGGCGCGGCGACGCCGACATTGCTGACGAGCAGACCGCCCTTCCGCTCCGGGAAGGTGCTGACTTTCGTAACCGCGGTGACGGGAGACATGACGCCGTTGAGCCGGCGGTAGGCGGCGAGCGCCATCGTGCATGCTTTCCAGCCTGCAACCGCGCCTTCGACGGGTGCGAGCGCGCGTCCGAACAAAAGGGTGGTAGCAAAGATGATGGCGGGACTTCGGTTCTGTTCGAGGACGAGCCAGGCGGCAGCGCCCATGACCAGCACCTGGGCAAGCGCCTTCGCGGGTTTCGAAATCAGCATCATCTTCTCGTGGCGGCGCTGAACCACCTCCTGCTCGCGCCGCGCATATTGCGCGGCCTGTCGGATCAGGCGCGCGGCGCCGTCGAGCATTCCCATCGCCCGGATCACGTGCAGGTTTCCGATCGCCGTGCCGAACCGGCCTTGGCTCCTCGACAACGCGTCGGCCGACCGCGCCATCGGCGCGTCCGTCAGCCGGTCTTCGACAAGTCCGAGACCCAGCAGTAAAAGTACGCTGAGCACGCCGATCACGCCGAGCAAGGGATGCACCAGGAAGAGAACGCCGAGGAACAGCGGCGTCCAGAGCGCGTCGAACAAGGTAGAGCACGCTCCGGACTGGGCGAACTGGCGCAGCATGCCGAGATCGCGATAGGCATCCGACGCCCGCGTCCGGTCGGCATGCGCGCATTTGAGGCAGGCCGAGAGCGTCGCCGGGTGCAGTTCCTGTTCAAGCCACTCGCCCATCCGTCCCAACGCGGCGCGGCGCAGCGCATCGAGCACGCCGCCGATCACGACGGTGAACGCGACGATGATGGTCAGCATCAAGAGCGTGTGGCCGCTGCGGCTCGACAGCACGCGATCGTAGATCTGGAGCAGATAGATCGACGGCGCGAGCAGCAGCAGATTGTAGATGCAGCTATAGGCGAAAACCAGGCCGAAGGACCCGACGCAGGCCCGCAACGCCGACTGCAACGGCGTCTGCGGCGGCGACATCGTCTGCAGCTGGAGCGGAGGCATCAGCATTGCGGTCTTGCCAAATATCTGAAGTCGGAAACTTCCGCGCCTTTATTCGCAGGCCACGTGACAAATTGAACCGGCGGCACTGCGCCGCCGGTTCACCCCTCATACGTATCGATCAGCTCAGCAATGAATCGTCGATCTCGAAGTACTTGGCGTGGTTGAGCACGTCGTTCAGGTTGGCGGATTCGATGCTGGCCTTGAAGTGGATGTCGCCACCTTCCGCCTTGTTGTGGTTCCCGCCGTCGCCGCCGATGCCGGCCATTACCATCTGACTCTGGTCTGCATGGAGCCAGTTGTCCTGGTAGGCCTTCGTGTTTGCTTCGACCTCGGACTTGTTATGGCCGCTGTCGGACTTCTGGTCGCCGTTCGAATAGGCCTTGCCGCCCTCCGCCTTGGAGTACTTCTCGGCCTTGGCGTTCGCGCCGCCGGCGTCCCAATACGCCTTCTGGCCGACGTGATCGCCGTTCTTGACGTTGACGTCGGCACCCTCGGCCTTGTTGCTCGGATCGAACTTGATGCTCGGATTGCTGACGATCATGCCCGAGTTGTAACCGTCACCGCCGTTGCCTGCGCTGTTGCCGCCGGTCGATGCCTTGAACGTGATGGTGTCGGAAGGAAATGATGCCTTGCCCATGTGAGTCTCCCTGATGTGGTTTGCACACTGTGCGTCCCAATGTGGACGGCAGCGATCTTGGATTTCGCTACCGGATCGGTCTAGCCGCCAAAGGTGATGGCATCCGAAGCGAGGTGTACGCCCGAAATGCTGGCGTCTCCGCCTGCGAACGATCCAGGCAGCGCCAAATGCTGTTCGACGATTTCGGGTGAGGCGGAGAAGCGCACGCCGGGATGGCGCGTCAAAATGAGGACGCGCAGCGCCGTTTCAATTCGATCGAAACGGCAGGCGCGTCAGGCGAGATGATCCAGCAGTTGAAGGTCCGACAACAGCTGCATGGCGAGATCGCCGCCATACGCGGTGTTGCCGTGGCCGCCGTCACCGCCGACGCCGGCGATCTGGGTGGCGCTCTGGTCGATCAGGACATGGTTGCTCTGGGTCGCCTCGGCGGTGGAATTGTAGCCGGCCACCGCAATGTTGATCGGGGCGTAGATCGCAATGTCGATGTCGACGAGGCTGCCGGCGAAATGGCCGTTGCCGCCGTTGCCGGCGCCGTTTTGGCCGGTCGCGATCGTGTCGGAGCCGATCAGGTCGAAGATGGAAGAGAACAGGTCGGCGCTGCCGCCGGTCGCGGTGTTGCCGTTTCCACCGTCGCCGCCGACGCCGGCCATCTGATGCGCGGATTGATCGATCGTCACGTCGTTGGTCTGCTCGGCGCGCGCCGTCGAATTGTATCCGGCCACCGCGATGTTGATCGGGTAGTAGAACGCGAAAGTCGCGTGAACGATGCCGCCATAGGCCTGTCCGTCGCCGCCGTTGCCCGCGCTGTTGTCGCCGGTACCAGTCGCGGCGGGGAAGACGCCGGGGACGGGTCCGAACGCACCAGGTATGGGCGTGAACGCGCTGACGTCTCCGCCTGATGCAGAATTCCCGTTGCCGCCATCGCCGCCAATCCCCGCCATCTGCGTCGCGGATTGATCGAAATGAACGACATTCGTCTGCTGCGCGTCGGCCGTCGAATTGGCGCCGGCTATCGCGACGTTGACCGGGGCATAGACCACGACGGGCGCATGCACCATCGATCCGGAGAAATAGCCATCGCCGCCATTGCCGGCGCTGTTGTCGCCGCTACTGAGCCCGCCATGGGCAGACCCGAACGCACTGACGTTTCCGCCTGAGGCGGTATTGCCGTTGCCGCCATCGCCGCCGACGCCCGCGATCTGGGTCGCGGACTGATCGAGATAGACGACGTTGGTCTGATAGGCGCCGGCTGCCGAGTGTGAGCCGCCCTGCGCCACGTTGAGCGGCTCGAACGAAGCGGTGCTGGAGTGGATCATGCTCCCGGAAAAATGACCGTTGCCGCCATTGCCGGCGCTGTTGTATCCGGTGTCGGCCGCAAAACCTTGCCACGAATTTCCCGTAGGCAACCACGACAGCGGCGCGTTATGTTCGGACATGTTCTTGTGGTCGAGATAGACGCCCGGAACGGGGTGGTCCAACGCATTCCAATAATCCATCGCCGTTGCCCCACCGAAATCGCTTCGCGCCGACTGGACGGACGCTTCTCGCATTCAACAGGCAATGTCGCCCCGGCAAGCCAAAAAGCCGAGTCGTCAATTCAGGTCGCAAACCTTCGGATGGGTGGACATGATATCGGCTACACCCGTTCGGGTAGGGTCGCGCCGTCAGGGGATGTTGTCGTTGCGGCGGTCACCGATGCCATACGGCTTGTTGAGGAAGTAGCTGCGGTTGCCCAGCGCGGCCTCGGCGTACTGATCGATCGCGACAATGATCGCCTGGACGTGCATATGGCACCACCCTTCCCGTGTCGCCCTGATACGGACCTCCGCCAGGGCCTTTATCCATGGCGGGTTGTCCGCGTCGCGGTCGTACCATTTGAGCGGTGCTGACATCGCTGCTCCCTGTTGATGAAGTCTTCGAACTCTGCCCGCTTGCGCGAGAGCACAAGCTGCGCCCTCGCGCTGTCCAGGCCGGCTTGACTTAACCGGCGAGCAACCGCCTCCAGTTCGATGATCTGCCGGCGCAGCGCCCGGACCGGATCATCGCTCACGGCGTTCAGGCGCCGCGTTCGAGCGCCTCCGGCTCGCGGCGCGGCAATCCATCGTCAGCCGTTCGTCGACATTGAGCAGCCGTTCTTCGCCGCCGAGCCGGTTACGCTCCGCGATGAGACCGAGCATGACGACCCGCATCGCCATCACGTGCATGGCCCCTTCCGCGCAGTCCTCGCCGCGGTTGACCCGTTTGCGGACATTATCCTCGGCACCCAGCATCTCGGCACGCAAGAACCTGATTTTCCTACGGATTTCGTTCAATTTGTTCTCCATGGCCACCTCGTTGCGGTTGAACTCCATAAGAACAAATAAAGAACAAATTTCAAGTTAAGAGTTCAACCCGAAGCAAAGAATCTTTGGAGCTCCCAATGACTCGCCTGCCCGACCAGCTTGATGCGCCGATGACACCCCGCCAGTTGGCGACGCTGCGCACACTCAGCGCCGAGGCCTATCAGCCAAAACTGTTCGAGAAGAATCTGACTGCAGAAGAAGCCGAGCGCCGCATTGCGGCGTTGAAGGCGGAGATCGAATTGGCCAACTCGTTTTGAAGCAAGCGTCGGCTGGATGAGCGAAGCAACATTTGGCTTGTCGTAGTTCTGATCCCGTATAACTACGGCGCATGTCATCGCGCTCGCATTCGCGCGATCCGTTGATTCACACGGACGACTTTGCTGCAAGCAGCAACGCACCGCAGTGCGGCAAACAAATTCCGAAGTTTCCAATTCAGTAACCCGACACCTATAAGGTTCACTGCAGACGGGGCGCTTGCATCTATCTGCGCCACCGCCATCAGGTCTGATGTAGAACTTTAGCGGCAATTCTTCCTGCGATTGCAAAAGCTACGCTGAATGTTCTCTCGGCTTGCGCGAAGTTGCTGACGCCAGACAGCAAGCGCAGCGTGGTTAGCGCAACCACATCCCGATGATCGGCTCCACGACATCCGACGCTTCGCTCTTTGATTCAACCGAACAACGCAAGCGCCTGCGGTATATCGAATTGTCCGCGCACATATCCTGGATGAACGAAGCGAACTCTGGTCGATTGTTCTTCTGCGGCGCGCATGAATGTCTGCGTTGCGCCGGAAGCGGTCATTGCCGCGTGCTCAGCCTTTGACCAGCTACCTGAATTCAGCACATGATACCTTTGCCGACATAACCATAATAATGGGAGCAAGCATCCATGCCCAATTGCATCGTTGTCGTTCAGTTCGATCTGCCGAAGCGCTCCGAGGAGCAGGCCATCAAGGGCGGCACGTCGACCGCGCCGACCTATCGCGGGCTCGCGAGGAAAGGATTGATCCGAAAGGACTATCTGAACGGCGAGAGCGGCACCGGCGGCGTTTATCTCTGGGATAGCCGAGAGTCGGCGGAAGCCTGGTTTACGGAGGAGCGCATCGCGCAATTGACCGAGCGCTTTGGCGTCCGGCCCCGCCTCACCTGGTACGACACCCACGTCACCGTCGACAATTTGAAGGACGAGACCCGCGTCAACGGCAAGGCGATCGAGGCCGTCGCCTGAACAACTGACCGCGCTACAAGGGGGCTGCTTCCGATGATGATTATCGATTCCCAGGTCCACGCCTATGAGGCGAACACGCCGAAGCGGCCCTGGCACAGCGTGCCGAACTGGCCGGCCCACGTCACCGGCGACGAGATGGTGGCGGCGATGGACAAGGTCGGCGTCGACGGCGCGATCTTCATCTCGGCCTTCTCATTGTACCGGTACGACGCCAGCTACGCCGTCGAAGTGCAGCGGGCGCATCCCGGCCGGCTTGCCATCATCAAGCCGGTCGACCCCGACGATCCCGCGGTCGAAGACGTCATCGCGGAATGGAAGAAGACGCCGGGTGCGGTCGCCATCCGCATCTGGCTGACCAGGGATGCGAACCGTGCGCCTGACGACCCCGCGCTCGACCGGATCACGCGCGCGGCGGTTCGCCATGATTTTCCGGTCAACATCCATTGCTGGGACAATCTGGATGCAGGCATCGCGCTGGTCGATCGCCACCCCGACACGCGCTTCATCATCGACCATATGGGCATCCTGCAACCGCGCGTGCCGCCGGCGCCGCCCGAGCCGTGGGCCGTTCTTCCCAAAGTGCTGGAACTCGCCAAACGTCCGAACGCCGCGATCAAGGTTAGCGGCGCCTGCACGCTGTCGCGCGAGCCGTATCCTTATCCCGACATCTGGGACCCGCTGGGGCGCATCTTCGATGCCTGGGGTTTCGAGCGCTGCCTGTGGGGCACGGACTGGACGCGGACCTTCGCCGTCCTCAATTACGAGCAGGGCGTCGAGCCCTTCATCAGGACCGACCGCCTGAGCGACAGCGAGCGCGCGATGCTGATGGGCGGCGCCTGCGCCAGGGCCTACAACTGGTCGCCGAAGAAGGGTTAGCGCGCTACCCCATGCCGTTGATCTGGAGCATCGTGTGGCCCGTTGCGGCTTTGCAGGCTCAAGACGGATTGCACAAGTCGCAATGAATTCATCACGCGATGATCGCATGTTCGCAGTTGCAGAATCCATATGGAGGTGCACCCCGCGCGGACGAGGCCCCCGGTGTGGCGGCCTCGTGCTGGCGGCCTGGCCCTAGAGTGCGGCCTCGGCTTCGACATTGACGACGGCCTTCGCGAGACTGGTCAACGCGGCATCCGTGGCTTTCTCTTCCTTCAACGTCGCGTCCAGGAGCGCGGCCGCTTCCGGCATACCCAGCTCCTGAGCCCAGGTCTTGAGTGTGCCGTAGCGGGACATCTCGTAGTGCTCGACAGCTTGCGCCGCGGCGGCGAGGCCGGCATCGAGCGCCGGCATTCCCTTGTAGTCCGCCATGATCTCGGCGCCCTCCTTGGTGATGCCCATGATGGCTTCACACTTCTTGGCTTGCGGCTTCTTGCCGAAAATCTTGAACACCTGTTCAAGCCGCTTCACTTGCCCCCGCGTCTCCTTCTCATGCTTGACGAACGCCGCCCTCAGCTCTTTCGAATGCGCGGCCTTCGCCATCTTCGGCAGTGTCTTCAGGATTTTGTTCTCAGCAAAATAGACATCCTTGAGCGTGTCGTGGAAAAGCTCGCTCAGCAGCTTCGGCTTTTTGGCCATCGTGATTTCTCCAATGAAAAAGCCCCCGCAAAGCAGGGGCGGTTCAGTTTCGACTCTGTGCCCGCTTGCCGACGGCAACAGCTTGAGCGAAGCCAGGTTCCATCGAACTCAGCTTACCGTTTCGGTACCTTGCTTGCTCGTAACCGTCGATCCGTCGGGCGCAGTTGCAGAACCTTTTCCTCAGCGATTCATGAAGATCGCGAGTAGCAGAATGATCGGCAGCGGGATGCCGATAAGCCAGAGCAATGCACCTTTTCCGAAACCCATGATCGCCTCCGCTCGATGTTTGACTGAAGATGAAACTTGTTCGGGTTCCTTTGGTTCCATCCCGGCGGCGTGAGTCTTGCAAAGCAACGCCCGACAGACTTCCGCAGGAGGACTTCATGAAACTCGCGATCAAGGCCGAATTGGCCTACTCGTTTGCGCCATCGACGCAGATCATCGCCAATATCGAGGCGTCGCACTCGGGCGACCAGGCCATCCTGTCGGAATCGCTGGACATTCAGCCGCAGGTCCAGGTGCTGTCCGACACCACGCCACATGGGGACCGCAGCATACGCGCCGCGTTCTCCGGCGACGTGACGATCCTTTATCAGGCGGTGGTCGAGAATAACCTGCGCCCGCTCCTGCCGACATCGGGGCGCCAGCATTTGTGGTCGGACCTGCCCAACGACGTGCTTCCGTTCCTGCTGCCCAGCCGCTTCTGTCCATCGGACAAGTTCATGCGCTTTGCACAGCGCGAATTCGGCGGCGCCGGCGACGGTGTCGCGCGGGTGATGGCCATCCTCGAATGGATTCACCGCCACGTCGATTACGTGCCAGGCGTCAGCAACGCCGAGACGACCGCGGAGCGCACATTCGTGGACCGCGCCGGCGTGTGCCGCGATTTCACGCATCTCGGCATCACGCTATCTCGGGCGCTGGGCATTCCCGCCCGTGCCGTCAGCGCCTATGCGCTTCAACTGGAACCACCGGATTTTCACGCGATCTTCGAGGTGTTTCTCGAGAACAACTGGTGGCTGATCGACCCGACGCGGCTGGCGCCGATCGAAGGCATCGTCAGGATCGGCAGCGGCCGCGATGCTTCGGATATCGCCTTCCTGACCTCGGACCAGCAGTGCCAGGTGCTGCGGCAGACTATAGCGGTTACGAGCGCTCAATAGGACGTAGCCTTGGCGGACAGGCTACTCTTTGGAGTCATGTTCTTCGCTGGTCGGTGCCTCCGGTGGGAATACGCTTTCGTAGATGGCACGAGCTTCCCGGATGAGACGGGCCCGCTCGAGCTCGGACTTCGGAACAAACCTGATAACTTCACCCATTTCTAACCGAACCCAGATTGAAGGACGCCTTGTTTATGCGATGTCGAACATCATTCCAATTAGCAAGATTGGGACCACCGGGCCAAATTGCACCCCTGCGGCAAGATCAAGGGCTAAAAAGCTCGTGACCGCGCCGTGAACAGTGCGGAACCAACGCGGCCGTTCCCGTAGATTCACGGGTCGAGCGTGCGATTGCATCGGAAGCGTACCTAGCGTGAATGCGCGCAGCGACATCCCGGACGTTTCAGCCGTGATAGGCAAACAGCTCGATCGGATCGTTGAAGCCGCGCACCCGATGCTCGCCGACATGTTCGAGCTCGAAATCGCTTTCGACGAAATCCGCGAACGCGCGGGACAGCAGTACGTTTCTGCCCAACTGCTTTGTTAAGGCTTCGAGACGCGACGCCATGTTGACCGCGGGGCCGATGACGGTGAAGTCGAGCCGGCTGCGCGAGCCGATATTGCCGTACATGACGTCGCCGACGTGGACGCCGATGCCGTAGTTCAGCGGCGCCCGACCGGCTTCGCTGTTCCTTTCGTTCAGGGCCGCCATGGCCTGACGGGCTTCGGCCACGGCGTGCAGCAGATTGGCGCAAGCTCCCGGCTGGCTGAGCGGAAAAATAGCGAGCAGACCGTCGCCGATGAATTTCAATATCTCGCCGCCGTGCTTTGCAATCGGCTCCGACATCGCGTCGAAATAGCCGTTCAGAAGTTCGATGACGTCATCGCGCGGCCAGTTGTCGGAGATCCGGGTAAACTCGCGCAGATCGCAGATCATGATGGCGGCGCGAACCGTGGTCCCGCTGCCGCGCCGGGTGGCGCCGGCCAGAATGAGTTCTGAGGCGTGCGAGCCGACATAGGTTTCGAGCAGCGTCCGCGCCAGGCGATTCTTGATGCGGATTTCGCTGACCAGCGCCAAAGCCGGCAACAGTTTCTGCAGAGCGGCGATATGCGCGGCGTCGATACCGCCGGGCCGGTCGGTGGCAAACGTCACGAGGTGCTGCTTGCCGAGCGTATGGTACAGCGGACACGCCACATAGTCGGTGAGGCCTTTCGCCCGCATCTCGTCATAGACGCCGTGCTTGCGGCCCAGCGCGGGATCGCGTTCCAGATTCTCCCGCACCTCGGTGGCACCCTCGTGCGTCTCATTGGCGGGACTGCCGATGTATTCGGACCGCTCCCTGACATCGTAGTCGACGCCCTCGATCACGGCCTCGCGCATCCCGTCGGCCCACATCATCCGGGCCCCGAGCCACTGCGGATGGTGGATCAGGATATGAAGCGTCCCCCGCTTGACGGGAATGCCCGCCTTCTGCAGCCGGATGCACATCTCGGCGAAGATATTGTCGATGAAGCGCTCATCGCGCGTGCCGTTCGTCAGCCATTGCACGACGTCGCTGTCGGGACGCGCGGTGACGGGATCGATGTTTGATGGCGCGTCCATATCCTGCTCCTGGGGTGACGTCGTTCGGCGGTGCAGGATATGTCGTGTCGCGGCGCCACGACGTCAACCGAGCCGGCTGCAATCTACCTGCTAGAATGGGGCAGTGGATCGCCGCATGATCACGCTTTGCGCGAGCCGTCCTCGATGATCTGGACGATCCGCGACATGTCCTGCTGTGCGCGGCCCTGAAAGACGGCATGCTTCAGCACGAGCCGCACCGCCTGGCTCACCCACATCGGGACGCCGAGTTCTTCGCCTTGCTCGATGGCGAGATCGACGTCCTTCATGAGTATCTCGATGGTTGCACCAAAGTCGAACGTGCGTGGCAGCACGGTATCGGGGAAAAGGTGCATGGTCGCAAAATTCTCGTACCCGGCGTCGAGCAACTTGCCCGCCATTGGTTGGCCCATGTTGCCGACGCCGAGACAGCCGATGCGCATCGTGTAACTCCGGTGGAAGGCAGCCGAGAACATCGGCAGTGAGCGGCCCGTGGTGTGTCTGCTGCTACAGAGAGGTGGGACTATCCCTTGGGCGCCTTGTAATCAGTCTGGTGCACTTCCACGATCGTGCCGTCGGGATCCTGCAGGAAAATCTGATACCAGCCATTCATGGCCCAGACGCCGTAGTCGGCGAACTGGATATTCTTCTCCCGAAGCATGGCCTTGAACCCCTCGATGTCGTCCGTACGAAACGCGATGTGACCGCGATCGACTGGATTGAGACTTTGCCTGGTTCGGAATGCGACGCCGAGATCCTGCGGCGCGATGTGAAACTCCGTCGTGCCGTCGGTAAGAAACTCGACCTTCCCATCAAAGCCCTGCGACGTGATCCGCGCATCTTCATTGCCCGGTACCGGTTTCAACTTGAACAGGGATCGGTAAAATTCCGCGAGCGCGCCAACATCCTTGGTCGCATAGTTCACGTGGTGAAGTTTCAGTTCCATGGGATCTCCTCTTCTCGATCGGGCAACAAACAATATGCGTAAAGCTTTCCATCATGAAGCAGGCGCAGCACGGATGAGCGCGGCGACATCCGGGGCCAAACTTCACGATCCCCGCTGCGCCTGGACACTAATTTCTTCAGCCAAATCAACCTGATTTGCCCCGTCCAGCCTCCCGCTCGAAAATAATCCGCTTCTCGTTTCCCCCAAATCAGCCGCATAATTCCCCCGTCTCATCCTCTCTACGAGGGACGTATCGCGATCGTCACGGACGTTGGGATGGGATGCGGTGGACGCAGCAGCGTCGGGCGCGTGAGACGTGTTCGCAGGGCAGATCTTCGATCCGTGAGCGGACACACCGCGCAAGACGAGCGGCGCCGAAGCGTACGGCAAAACCGTGTGGTCCTGGCACCCGTGGCTGGTGTCAAGTTGAGCGGAGGTTCGTGAAGCCCGACCGGGCCTTCATGAACCGCTAATTCGCCAACGACGGAGGCAAGAGGAATTCGTCTCCGAGGAGAGCGCGGCATAAGCCGTAAGGCCATTGCGCAGGGAATGCCGGAGTGTTCCGACTGTACCTGTATGCTCGTGTGCGTCACTTCTCGCGCACTATTGCACACGAGACCGCGGGTGCAGCGTGCACCCGGCATTCCCTGCTCCCTCTCGTCGAGGGACAACGTTCACACAAACCTCGGGCGCATCCCGCCGCGAGATCGCATCTACGCGCCGTGCGGTCAGCCATCCTCGTGGCCTTCCAATGTCCGGGGACGCGATGATTGCACCAAATGATCGAACCAAGAATGAAATGATTGAACCAAAACGCCCGGTGCGCAAGTGGCTTGCCGCATTTGCGCCTGCAATGCCCCTCTACAGAAGTTTGCATTGTTCCATCTGGATCACGCTGGGTGGTTGCGCTATCATTTATCCAACCGGTTAAAAAGCCGGCGGTTCAAGGGAGAATAACGTGATATCCAGGAGATCAGCTACGCTTTCGCTCGCGGTCGCTGCTGTCGGGCTGTTTTATGCCGCAGCACCCGCGATCGCCCAGCAGAAGACCATCACCGTCTGGTTCGGCAAGGGCTTCTACAAGTCCGAGGACGACGCGCTGCTGGAGGCGATCAAGAAATTCGAGGCCAAGACCGGCATCAAGGTCGAACTGTCGCAATATGCCATCCAGGACATGATTCCGAAGACGGTGGCGGCGCTGGATTCCGGCACCGTGCCCGACGTCGCCTATTCCGACAGCTATGACGTGCAGGCGCAGGGCAAATGGGCGTTCGAGGGCAAGCTCGAGGACCTCTCCGACATCATGACGCCGATGAAATCGGCGTTCGCTCCGAACACGCTCGAGACCGTCAACCTCTATAACGACGTCGCCAAGAAGCGCGCCTATTACGGCTTCCCGCTGAAGCAGCAGAGCATGCATGTGCAGATCTGGGGCGACATGCTGGAGCAGGCCGGCTTCAAGCAGAGCGATATCCCGACCAAGTGGGAAGACTACTGGTCGTTCTGGTGCGACAAGGTGCAGCCCGCCAGCCGCAAGGCCACCGGCCAGCGCATCTATGCCGTCGGCCAGCCGATGGGCGTGGAGTCCACCGACTCGTTCCAGTCGTTCTACACCTTCATGGACGCTTATAACGTCAAGCTGGTCGACGACGACGGCAAGCTCCTGGTCGACGACCCCAAGGTTCGGGAAAACCTGATCAAGGCGCTTAAGGACTATACCGACACGTACATCAAGGGCTGCACACCGCCCTCCTCCACGACCTGGAAGGATCCCGACAACAACGTCGCCTTCCACAACAAGACGATCGTGATGACGCACAACTTCACGATCTCGATCGCGGCGAAATGGCTCGACGACGCCAACAACCCGGCACTAACGCCGGAGCAGCGCGCTATCGGCAAGAAGAACTACGACGAGGTCATCATCACCTCGTCCTTCCCGAACAAGCCGGACGGCACCCCGATCAAGTACCGCTCCGACGTCAAGACCGGGTTGATGTTCGCCTCCGCCAAGAACAAGGCCGAGGGCAAGGAGTTCATCAAGTTCCTGATGCAGGAGGAAAACCTCCGGCCCTATATCGAGGGCGCGCTCGGCCGCTGGTTCCCGGTGACGACCGCCAGCCAGCAGAGCCCCTGGTGGCAGGCTGACCGGCATCGCAAGGCGGTCTACAATCAGTTCACCGGCGGCACCACGCCGTTCGACTTCACCAGGAACTGGAAGTTCACGATCCTCAACAACGAGAACGTCTGGGCCAAGGCGATGAACCGCGTCGTGAGCGAGAAGGTGCCGGTCGACAAGGCCGTCGACGAACTGATCGCCCGCATCAAGCAGGTCGCGGGTTAAGGTAAGCGATGCCGGCCGCCGCCAAGCTGTCGTCCCGGCGCAGGCCGGGACCCATAGCCACAGGCCAATGTTGTTGCGCGAAAGCCGTCGAACGGCGTCGTCCAGCACATCCGCCACGGCGTATGGATCCCGGCCTCCGCCGGGACGATGGTGTGGCGGCGGCCGGCATCTCCTGAGAATAGAGTTCAAGACCATGGCGATCACGCTTTCGGGCGATCACGCGCTCCCAAATCCACCGCTTTCGTCGCGACTGACCACGCCACAGGTCTGGGGCATCGTGCTGCTGGCGCCCTATGTCCTCGTGTTCCTCGCCTTCGTGGTCTATCCCGTCGGATACGGGTTGTGGCTGGCGCGGCATCCGGCGAGCTACGTCGCGCTGTGGCACGATCCGATCTTCGCGCGCGCCGCGGTCAACACGCTGATCTTCCTGCTGGTCGGCATCAACGTCAAAATGGCGATCGCGCTGTTTTTGTCCGGCTTCTTCGCGCAGCAGCGCACCTGGATCAAATGGCTGTCGGTGCTGTTCATCCTGCCCTGGGCGGTGCCGTCGATCCCGACCATTCTTTCCGTGCGCTTCATGCTCAATCCCGAATGGGGCATGGTCAACCAGATCATCTTCAAGCTCACCGGCGACGACGGCCCGAACTGGCTGAACGACCCGACGGTAGCGCTCGGCATGGCCATCGGCGTGCACATCTGGAAATCGCTGCCGTTCTGGACGCTGATCCTGATGACCGGGCGGCTTGCGATCTCGCACGACATGTATGAAGCCGCCGACGTCGACGGCGCCACCTGGTGGCAGAAATTCCGCTTCATCACCTGGCCGTCAATGCAGACGCTCTACATCACCTGCACGCTGCTCTCGATGATCTGGACGCTCGGCGATTTCAACAGCGTCTACCTCCTGACCGGCGGCGGCCCAGCCGATCTCACCCATGTGCTTGCCACACTGGGCATCCGCTATCTCCGGCTCGATCAGCTCTCGCTCGCGATGGCCTCCATCGTCTGCGCGCTGCCGTTCGTGCTGCCGCTGGTCTATTTCATGATGAAACGGTTGTCGCGATGAAGCTGCCAACACTCCGCGAAATCGGCACCGAAGCGCGCCTGCTGCTGATCGGCATTCCCGTGCTGATCTGGACCATGGTGCCGATCTATCACATGTTCCTGTTCGCGATCTCGCCGAAGCAGGACGCCTTCGCCGGCAAACTTTGGCCGGACCATCCGACGCTGCACAATTTCAAGATCGTGTTCTACCAGCAGCATTACTTCCTGCGCGACTTCTGGGTCCAGTTCGGGAATTCGGTGGTGATCGCGCTTGCCGCGGGCGCGCTGACGCTGATGATCGCGACCGCCGCCGCGTTCTCGATTTCGCGGCTGCGCGTGCCTGGCGGTCGCTGGGTGATGAATCTCGCGCTGTTCACCTATTTCATCCCGGCGGCGTTCCTCGCCGTGCCGATGTACCGCACCATGGGCAATTACGGCCTGCTCAACAATCACTGGTCGCTGATCCTGGCCATGGTGACGATCGCCTCACCCTACGCGATCTGGGTGCTGAAGCAGGCGTCCGACAAGCTGCCGGTCGAACTCGATGAAGCCGCCACCATGGACGGCGCCACCACGATGCAGCTGTTTCGCCTGGTCTACGTGCCGTTGATGATGCCGTCGCTGGTCGCGATCGGCACCTACGCGATCCTGCTCGCCTGGAACGAATATCTCTACGCTTTCCTGCTGCTCTCCAAGGACACCGAGATCACGCTCCCCGTGGCGCTCGGCAATTTCCTCGCAGCGGATGACTCGCCATGGGAGTTGCTGATGACGACAGGATTCATCTATGCGCTGCCGCCAGCCGCGATCTACTACGCGTTCAAGCGGTACATGGTGGGCGGACTGACGGCCGGGGCGGTGAAGTCGTAAAGGAAACCGTCATTCCGGGGCGATGTGAACATCGAACCCGGAGTGACAGGAGAACTACAACGGCGCGGCGCTCTCGCCTTGCGAGCTCGACAGCTTCGAGGCGAGCGAGGCGATCACGATCACGACCGCGATGAACGCAATCACCATGGTGCTGATGGCGTTGATCTCGGGCTTCACGCCGAGCCGCACCTCGGAATAGATCCGGATCGGCAGCGTCGCCGAGCCCGGCCCGGTCGTGAAGTTCGCGATCACGACGTCGTCGAGGGAGAGCGTGAAGGCCAGCATCCAGCCCGCTGCGATCGCCGGAACGATCAGCGGCAGCGTCACGGACAAAAATGCCCGCACCGGATCGCAGCCGAGATCCATCGCGGCCTCCTCCAAGCTGCGGTCGAGCGAGGCAAGGCGCGACTGCACCACGACGGTGACGAAGCACATCGTCAGCGTGGTGTGCGCGATGGACACCGTCCAGAAACCGCGCTCGGCGTTGAGCGCCACGAACAGCAGGAGCAGCGACAGACCCGAGATCACCTCCGGCATGACAAGCGGCGCATAGAGCATACCGGAGAACAGCGGGCGTCCCCTGAAGCGCTCGCCGCGCACCAGCGCGACCGCCGCCAGTGTGCCGAGCAGCGTTGCGATGGTCGCCGATACCGCGGCGACGCGCAGGCTCATCCAGGCGGCATCCAGCATGGCGCGATCATTGAAGAACTCGCGATACCAGCGCAGGGACCAGCCGCCCCACACCGTGACCAGCCGCGAGTCGTTGAACGAATAGATGACGAGGATGACGATCGGCAAGTAAAGGAACGCCAGCCCGAGCGCCAGCGAGGTCACGTTGAACGGCGACAGGCTGTTGACCTTGCGCACCATCAGCCTGGCCCTCCGAGCGTGCGGCGCTGCAGCCGGTCATACAGCAGCAGGGGTGGCACCAGCAGCAGCAGCAGCGCCACCGCGGCGGCCGACGCCACCGGCCAGTCCTTGTTGGTGAAGAACTCCAGCCACAGCGTCTGCCCGATCATCATCGATCCGGAGCCGGCCAGGAGATCCGGAATCACGAATTCGCCGACGATCGGGATGAAGCACAGCAGCGCGCCGGCGCCGATGCCCGGCAGCGAAAGCGGGAACGTCACCAGCCAGAACGCCTGCCGGGGCGACGAGCCCAGGTCGCTTGCGGCTTCCAGCAGCGATGCGTCCATCCTGGCGAGCGTCGCATAGAGCGGCAGGATCATGAACGGCAGGTAGGAATAGACGATGCCGATGAACATCGCGCTGTCGGTCGAGAGCCACACCACCGGCGTCGAGACCAGATGCAGTGCAAGGAGAATTTTGTTGAGCAGGCCGTCATGCTGCAGGATGTTGATCCAGGCATAGATCCGTATCAGGAACGAGGTCCAGAACGGCACGATCACCAGCATCATGGCAATCGGCTGCCAGCGCCGCGGCAGCCGCGCCATGCCGTAGGCGATGGGATAGCCGATCACGAGCAGGATCAAGGTCGACGTCACGGCGACGAACAGGCTGCGCAGATATGAGCTGATGTAGAGACTGTCGGACACCAGCAGCCTGAAATTATCCAGCGACAGTTGCGCGAACGCCGCCCTGATCGCCTCCCACCCCTCCGTGAGATCGAACAATGGCACGTACGGCGGCTGGGCGATCGCAGTCTGCGACAGGCTGATTTTCAGCACGAAGCCGAATGGCAGCAGGAAGAACAGCACCATCCACAGATACGGCGCGATCGCGGCGTAGCGTGCCGGCTGCGCAAAGATGCGTCGTGCGCTCATCGTTCCAGCACCACGCAATCGTCGGGCGTGAACCATGCCACCACGCGCTGGCCCGCGCTGTAGGTATCCCTGTCGAGCCGCACGGTGTTGGCGATCGACGAGCGCACGATCACACCAGAATCGAGCCTGACCTTGTAGACCGTCAGGCCGCCGAGATAGCTTACATCAGCGACCTCGCCTTCGAGGCGGTTGATCAGTTGCGAACTGACGGCATCCGATCCCGGTCCGCGGCGCGACAGCTTCACCTTCTCGGGGCGAATGGCGACCGATACCGCGGTGCCGACCGCAACACCGCGCGGCTCCGCCACCGCCAGCGTTGCACCACCGCTCGTCGATACCGTTACGCGGCTATGCTCGCGCGATGCGACTGCGCCGTCGAACAGGTTGACGTCGCCGACGAACTCGGCAACCCAGCGCGACTGCGGCGCCTCGTAAAGGTCGCGCGGGCTCGCGACCTGTTCGAGCCGGCCGGCGTTCATCACGCCAATACGATTCGCCATCGTCATCGCCTCCTCCTGGTCGTGGGTGACGATGATGAAGGTCATGCCGAGGCGGCGCTGCAGTTCCATCAACTCGGCCTGCGTGCTCTCGCGCAGCTTTTTGTCGAGCGCGGCCAGCGGTTCGTCGAGCAGCAGGATCCTGGGCCGGCGCGCCAGCGAGCGCGCCAACGCCACGCGCTGCTTCTGGCCGCCGGAAAGCTGGTCGGGCTTGCGCCGTTCCATGCCTTCGAGTTTCACCAGCGCCACCATCTCGGCGACGCGGCTATCGATCTCGACCCGCGGAAGGCCGGCGCGTTTCAGCCCGAAGGCGATGTTGTCGCGCACGTTGAGATGCGGAAACAGCGCGTAGTTCTGGAACATCATGTTGACGGGCCGCTCATGCGGCAGCACCGGCGCGATATCGCGGCCGCCGAGCAGGATGCGGCCCTCATCGGGCGTCTCGAAGCCGGCGAGCATGCGCAGCAGCGTGGTCTTGCCGCAGCCGCTCGGTCCGAGCAGCGCGAAAAACTCGCCGGCGGCGATGTCGAGCGAGAGCCGGTCCACGGCGCGAAAATTGCCGAACGTCTTGGCGACCCCCTCGATGCGGAGCAGCGGAACGGCGGCGGCCGCGTCGGCCGGCGGTGCAGGCAAATTCGCTTGCGGTGCGTAAATTTCCGGCGATTCCTCGGTCATGCCACCTGCCAGTACGATCGTGGCCGCACGCTAGCGGCGGATTAGCCTCCGCTCAACGTCTCGCGAGCCACGAGCCACAATATTGTGGATGCCGCCGCTCTCCGCTCTGGTAAGGTTCGAAACTCCCAAAGACCCGCGATTGTGCGGCAAGAACGTTCGCGGAGGACACATCGATGCTCGTTCGCTATTTTGGCGCCGTGACGGCAATTTGCTGCCTGCTCGCGGGCACGGCCGCCGCCCAGGAGGCGCTCGTGACCTACAAGTCGCTCACCCCGGAACTGGCGCAGGATCTGGCCAAGGCGACGCTGGCGGATTGCCGCAAGCGCGGCTTTCAGGTGACGGTCGCCGTCGTCGATCGCTTCGGCGTCACACAGGTGCTGCTGCGTGACCGCTTTGCCGGCACGCACACGGTTTCAACCGCAACGGGCAAGGCATGGACCGCGGCCAGCTTTCGCACCAGCACGACCGAACTCGCGGCCATCAGCCAGCCCGGGATGATGCAGGCGGGCATCCGCAACCTGCCCGGCGCGGTCGTCATCGGTGGCGGGCTTACGGTCGAAGCCGGCGGCTCGCTGGTCGGGGCCGTCGGCGTTTCCGGAGCCCCCGGCGGCGACGCGGATGAAGCCTGCGCCAAGGCAGGCATCGAAGCCATCCGCGACAAGCTCGATTTCTAGCCGGCGCGAAACAACGATGAACCGGGACAGATACGATCTTCCGCTGACAACCAGTTCGGACCGCTCCGCGGCGCACTACCGGGACGGCATGGACTGCATGCTGTCGGCCTGGCACGGCGCCGCGGAAGCGTTCGACAAGGCGATCGCGCATGATCCAGGCTTTGCGCTGGCCTATATCGGCCGCGCCCGCGTCCATCAGCTCAACATGGAAGGTAGCGAGGCGCGCGCGATGGCAGCGCAAGCCCGTGACCTCGTCGCCGGCGCAACCCCGCGGGAAAAAAGCCATGTCGAGATCATCGCCTCGGTCATCGAGGGCAAGCCGAAAGTCGCCGTCAGCGGCGCCGAAGCGCACCTGGAAGAATATCCGCGCGACGCGCAAGTGCTGTCGCTGCTGCTCGGCGCGTTCGGGCTCTATGCGTTCTCCGGCCGCCCCGACCACGATGCCGCGAAGCTCGCGATCTGCGAACGCCACGCGCCTCACTATGGCGAGGATTGGTGGTTCCTCTCCTATCTCGGTTGGTCCAATACCGAAGCGGGAAACCTTGCGACCGGCAGGAAATTATCCGAGCGTGCGATGGCGCTGCGATCGGCCAACGCCAACGCGGCGCATGGTCTCTCGCACGCGATGTTCGAGCAAGGCGACATGGAGGCAGGCCGCAGCTTTCTGTCGCAATGGATGCCGGCGCACGATCGCCAGAGCTTTCTGCACGGACATCTCGCCTGGCACGTTGCGCTGACCGCACTCGATGCCGGCGATCTCGACGGCGCGCTTGGTATCTACGAACAGCACATCAAGCCCGCAGGCCGGCCCTACCCGCCGCTGAACATCTTCACCGACGGTACCTCGCTGCTGTGGCGGCTTTCGCTGGCGGGCCAGACCGGGCTCGAGGCGCATTGGCGGGATATGGCCAGCTATGGCGCGAAATATTTCCCGCAGGCCGGAGCGCACTTCGCCGACGTGCATTTTGCGCTGGCCGCGGCGGCAGATGGCGATGCGCTGAAAACACGGTTGGCCCAACTGGAAGCGCGCGAGGCCGACGGCATGCTGGCGCCGGGCCGCGCCGCCATCGAACTCAGTCGCGGCATGCTCGCCTTCGCTGAAGGCGACAATGCGGGCGCGATCCGCTTGCTGGAACCCGCTATATCCGAACTGTCGCGAATTGGCGGCAGCCATGCGCAGCGCGAATTATGGGAAGACACGCTGATCGTGGCCTGCCTGCGCGCCGGCCACGGTGACAAGGCCGCGAGCCGCATCTCGGCTCGGCTCGATCGCAGACCCTCGGCGCGGGACGAGGCCTGGTCACGCGTGGCGCGAGGAGCGACAGGTCAACGCCCTTGAGGGCGATGGCAACGACCGTTCCGGACGTCAATTCGTCCGGGGAAGGTGACGTATCTCAATCGTCCCGCCGGCCTCGAAGTGCGGATTGCCCGCCAGGAGCGATCTTGCATGATCGATGCTGTCGGCATTGACGCGAATATATCCGACGAGATGCGCGGTGATCGGTGGAGCCGGGCCATGCTTCCGTACACAAATTCCATCGCCGATCGCGCTACCGCCCCCAAACGAGCCGCTCGCCTGCAGCTGTTTCAGATACGGCTCCCAGGCGCTGTCACGAACACCAGCGACGTCGTCATGCATGAGCAAGATGTATTCGGCCATACGAATCTCCCCGAACCTGATCTGCGCCCCGGCCTATCGACTCAAGAACTAGTACGTCCATCGTTCGCCATGAAGGCCGCCAGCGCCTCGCGATCCGCCGGCGGCATCGTAAGCCCGAGCTTGGAGCGCCGCCACAGAATATCGTCCGGAAAACGCGCCCATTCGTTCTGCATGAGGTAGCGCACTTCCGCGCCGGTCAATTCCGGTCCAAAGGCCGGGCCGAGATCGCCGCGCGATTTGGCGTCGCCGAGGATCGCCTTGACGTTGGAACCGTAGGCGGCGACAAGCCGCCACGCCTGGTTCTCATCGAGAAAGCGCCAGCGCTCGCGCGCCTCGTCGACCTCATGGTCGAAACGGTCCCAGGCGAAATCGCCGCCTGGAAGTGGCGACTTCGCGGTCCAGCGCCCCGACATCGGATAGAACGGCGCGAGCTTGGTGACTGCCCGCTCCGCACGCAGCCGCGAGGTGGTGACGTCGCCGCCGAAAATCGTGATCAACGGCGCCTTGTCACGCCGGTAGTGCAGATTCATCGTGCCATCCCGCTGGGATCGCCGGCTCACCGGGTTCATCACCATGTTGGCTCCGGAAAGCGTATGCACCACGTCGACCGCCTCGATCCGTTCGCGGAAATAGCGGTTGGCCGCATCGCAGAGATAGGCGACGTCGCTGGCCGCCATCGCGACAATGGCGGGATCGCCCTTGAAGCCATGGCCGGCGGTGCCGATCAGCGTGAAATCGCGCTCGTAGGGGCTTGCGAAGATCAGCCGGCCGTCGCCGTTCCGGAAGACATAGACGTTGTCGCAGTCGAATAGCCGTCGCACGACGATCTGGCTCATCTGCACGGCGGCGACGTTGGGCGGGGGCACGCGCAACACGGTCTCGGCAACAGATGCGGACCAGGCTCCGGCCGCGTTGACGACGGCCCGCGCCGTGATCACCTTGCGGAAGCCGCGGTCCTTCACCACCAGCCGCCATTCCCTGCCGCGCTCGGCCCGGGTGCAGCGCGCGCCGGTGCGGATCACGGCGCCACGGGCCGCAGCATCGACGGCGGTCAGCACCACCAGGCGGGAGTCATCCACGACACAGTCGGAATATTCGAAGGCGGTACCGAACGGCCGCTTCAGCGCGTTGCCGACCGGATGGTGGGTGACATCAAGGGTGGCGGATGGCGGCAACCGATTGCGCGAAGCCAGCCGGTCGTAGAGCAGCAGCCATGAGCGCAACTGCCAGGGCGCGCGATCTTCCGAATGGGAGGGGATGGCAAAGCGCATCGGGCGCACCAGATGCGGCGCGATTCCGAGCCAGACGTCACGCTCCGCAAGCGCAGCACGGACACGCAGGAAATGCCGACGCTCGAGCCTCTCCAGATCACCATGGATCAGCCTTGGCGAGGCCGAGGAAGCGCCTGCGCCGAGATCGCCCTGCTCCAGCAGGATCACGCGCAGGCCGCGCCCAGCGGCGTCGCGCGCGATGCTGACGCCGTTCAACCCGCCACCGATGATCGCAAGATCGTAGTCCGCCATACGCAAGGCTACTGTTGAGAATCGAAGTTCTCCACACTAGGACATGATCGCGACGACAAGATACCGGTTTCGGGTCGAGATCGTGTCGGGCAGGCGCGCGCAAGATAATGGCGGGGACGAATCAGGCGCGGGCCCGTTGGCGCGCAGCGTCCAGTTCGCTGACAGCGCCGCGGCCCACCAGCGCGGCGTACTGGCCGATCGGCAACGGCTTGCCGAGGAAATAGCCCTGCACCGCGTCGCATCCCTCTTCCGACAGGAAGCTGAGCTGCTCCTGCGTCTCGACGCCCTCGGCGACGATCGACATTTCGAGGCCGTGGCCGAGGTCGATGACGGCGCGCACGATCGCCGCCGATTGCGGATTGCTCCCGAGATTCATGACAAAGGCACGGTCGATCTTGATCTTGTCGAACGGGAACGCCTGCAGATAGCTCAGCGAGGAATAGCCGGAACCGAAATCGTCCATCGAGATGCGCACGCCAAGCGCCTTCAGCCGCCGCAGCAGCGCCAGGCCGCGATCGAAATCCTCGATCAGCACGCCCTCGGTGATTTCAAGTTCGAGCCGGTCAGGCGCCAGGCCGGTTTCGAGCAGGATCGAATGCACGAGGCTGACGACGTCGCCGTGCATGAACTGCGCCGGCGACAGGTTGACGGCAACCTGCAGCGGCACCGGCCACGAGGCCGCCTCGCGGCAGGCTTCGCGCAGGATCCAGACGCCCATTTCGACGATCAGGCCGCTTTCCTCCGCCAGCGGGATGAACTCGCCCGGTGAAACGAAGCCGCGCGCCGGATGCATCCAGCGCGCCAGTGCCTCGAAGCCGATGATCTTGCTGGCGGCGACCGTCGAGCCCGCTGCGGCCTGCGGCTGGTAGTGCAGCGACAATTCGCCGTTCCTGATCGCCATCGAGAGATCCTGATGCAGCACGCGGCGGTCGCGGATCTGCTGGTCCATCTCTGGCGCGAAAATGCCGATCGAGCCGCGCGACTTCTGCTTGGCGCGGAACAGCGCCGCGCCGGAATTGGCGAGCAGCGAAGCCGCATCCGCACCGTGATGCGGAAACACCGATATGCCGGTGGTGATGCCGGTGCGAACCGACTTGCCATCGATCAGGAATTCTTCGGACATCGTTTGCGCAAGCTGTTCGGCCAGCGCCTTGCCGGCCTCCGGCTGCTTGCCGTCGATGATCAGGCCGAACTCGTCGCCGGAGAGCCGGGCCACCACGCCGCCGCGGGCGGATGCCTGGATGCGGCCGGCCACTTCGACCAGGAGCTTGTCGCCCGTCGCGTGGCCGAACACGTCGTTGATTTCCTTCAACCCGTCGAGGTCGACGCAGAGCACCGCAAACTCTTCGTCGGTGCCGGCGCAGGCCTCGATCATCTGGGCCAGCGCCTGCAGGAAGGAGGCGCGGTTCGGCAGGTCGGTCAGGCCGTCATGATAGGCCATGTGCGCCATCCGCGATTCGGTCTGGCGGCGATCGGTGACGTCCTCATGGGTCTTGATCAGGTATTGCGGCTCGCCGGCCTCGTCGAGCACGGTCATGCGGCGGGTCAGGAACAGCCGCAGCCCGTCCTTGGTCGAGATCGGGTGCTCTTCGGTGAGCAGACCCCGTTTCTTTATCGCCGCCTCGTCGCGCGCGATGATCAGCTTGGCTTCGCGCGGATTGAAGATATCGGAGGCGGTCAACCCGGTGGCGTCCTCGCGGCGGCGGTTGAGGATGGTCTCGGCGCTGCGGTTGGCGAGCAAATAGCGGCCGTCGCTGACGCGCTCGACGATCAGCGAAACCGGGATGTTGTCGACCACGAGCTCGAGGAACTTCTTGGTGCTTTCCAGCTCGCGCGACAGTGAGCGCCGCTCGGTGACGTCGTCGAACAGGTTGATCAGGAATTCGGGCTCGCCGTTCTCGTTGCGGGCGACCACGCGGTTCGAGGAGATCACGCGTTGTTCGTCGCCACGTTCGACGAAATATTCGCTGTGGTTATGGCCGTCCGGCGCGTTCAGCACCGCCGCGTCCGCAACCTCGATGCTCCTTGCGGTTTCCTGCCGGAAGATCTCGTCGGCACGCTTGCCGACGATGTGGTCGCGGGAGAAGCGGGAGAAGCGCTCGAACGCGCGGTTGACGAAAATATAACGGCCGTCCTCGATGTTCTTGGCGGCGACACAGACCGGAACGTTGTCGAGCACCGATTCCAGGAACTGCGTTGTCGATGCGAGTTTGCGCGACAGCCTGCGTTGCTCGGTGCAATCCTCGTGGGTCCCGATCGTCCCCCCGTTGGGCAGGCGGAACATCTTCGTCAGCACCGACCGCCCATCCGGCAGCTCGATGACGATGCCTTCCGGGCGGCGGGCAAGCGCGCTGAATTCGTTGACCGAAAGCGTCATCAGGCCTCGCGCACGGCGCAGCTCGACCAGTTCGCTGCCGGTCATGCCGCTGGAAATATCGGCGCGTGTGAGCCCGTACATCTCGATGAAGCGATCGTTGCAGAACACGATGCGGTTCTGCGCATTGGTGATCATCACACCCTGATTGAGATTGTTCAGGGCGGAGCTGATGAATGCATTGCGCCGCAGTCTGGCGTGCCTGGCGTCGCGCAGCGCCGACAAGGCCCAGAGCCCCAGCGCCGTCAGGAAGGCGACGATAGCGACGCCGCCGAGCAGCAGCTCCCAGAGCCGGCTGGAGTCGAGCGCGTCGAAGTAGCTCAAGTCGGCGGGCTGCGTGGCTCCCCACGCCGATCCACATGGCGCGGCAGTTGCGGCCAGGCATGCGAACGCCAGCGCCGGAATCGAATTCCTCCCGCCTGCCTGCCTGTTCGCGTAAGCCATTACCCACCCAAGGATTTGCGGTCGGAGTGTCTGGCTTGACGGGTTTGGATCGGGTAAACGACTACCCGCGCAACCGCGAAATGCGACCTGAATTACGGCAATTGCCCTGACATGATTAATGCTTCACTAACGGGACTGCATTCGAAGCGTATTTCGAAGCAAACCAACGGGTTGTTGGGGCGCTTCGGCGAACAAAACGATCATGACAAGGCACGGCAACTGCCGATTTCCGTGCCGGCTTCCCGGCCCCGGAACTGCCATGGACAAGGTTGATTGCGTCGTTATCGGAGCGGGGGTGGTCGGCCTCGCGATTGCCCGGCGGCTGGCCCAGGCCGGCCGCGAAGTGATCGTGCTGGAGGCCGCCGAGGGGATCGGCACCGTGACTTCCTCGCGCAACAGCGAAGTGATCCACGCCGGAATATATTACCGCGCCAACAGCCTGATGGCGCAGATGTGCGTCAGCGGCAAGCACGCGCTGTACCGGTATTGCCGCGACCACGGCATCCCGCACCGTAACTGCGGCAAGCTGATCGTCGCGACCACAACGCAGGAAACCGAAAAGCTGCAATCGATCCGTGCGCATGCCGAAGCCAACGGCGTTGACGATCTGCAGCTGTTGACGGGCGAAGCCGCCCGAGCGCTGGAGCCGGCACTGAACTGCGACGCGGCCCTGTTGTCACCGTCCACCGGCATTATCGACAGCCACGCCTACATGCTGGCGCTGCGCGGCGATGCGGAAGACGCCGGCGCGGCTTTCGCGTTTCATACGCCGCTGCTCCACGCCCGGGCCGGCGCCGGCCACATCGAACTCGAAATCGGCGGCGATGCGCCGATGATGCTGGCGTGCAACCTGCTGGTCAATTCGGCCGGACTGGGCGCGCCTGCCGTGGCGCGCAGCATCGATGGCATGCCGGTCGGGCAGATTCCTTCGGCCTATCTGGCCAAGGGCAATTATTTCAGCTGCAGCGCGCGGTCGCCGTTTTCACGCTTGATCTATCCGGTGCCGGAGCCCGGCGGGCTCGGGGTGCACCTGACGCTCGACATGGCAGGACAGGCGCGGTTCGGCCCCGACGTCGAATGGGTCGAGAGCATCGACTACGCAGTGGATCCGGCGCGCGCCGAGCGGTTCTATCCCGCAATCCGGCGCTATTGGCCGACGCTGCCTGACGGCGCGTTGATGCCGAGCTATTCCGGTATCCGGCCCAAAATCGTGCCGCCTGCGGTCGCCACGCAGGACTTTCTGATCCAGGGTCCGCAGGACCACGGCGTCGCCGGGCTGATCAATCTGTTCGGTATCGAATCGCCGGGACTGACGTCGTCGCTCGCGATCGCCGATCATGTCGGCGCGCTGGCCGAGGTGTAATCGGACATCGCAGCAGCCCGCAACCTGAGGATGAGCGCATCGCGCCCATCCCGGCTGCGTGACGTTTTCGGTACTGTACTGATACTGATTAGTGGAGAGTTTCGCTGGCGGATTGCTTCAACCGCTGGATCTCATCCTTGACCATCAACTTGCGGCGCTTCAGCTCGACAATGTGGAGGTCGTCTGTGGAAAGGTGCACGAGCGCTTCGTGCAATTCGTTCTCTAGGCTCTTGTGTTTACGTTCTAGTTCAACAAGATGCGCCTCTAGTGCCATACGAAACCTCCTCGGTGGTTAAAACCTCAGATTCGATCCGGACAAGAGAGTGTACACCAGCGGCTTCGTCTGTCGATGGCAATCGAGAATCCGGCCTCTCAAAATTTTCGGATTTATCTGTAACCAATCGTGACTATGGAACCAGGTCCGCTTGCGGAGCGACCTCGCAGGGACGATATTCTCGACAGTTTGCGACAACATGCCTTCAACCTCATCGTGCTCTTTAGTCAACGTACACCATGACCGACGAAGATGAGCGCGAGCTCGAAAACGAGCTCGCCCGCCTGCAACAGGAGCATCGCGATCTCGATGCAGCGATCGACGCGCTGCACCAGTCGCCGGCGCCGGATCTGCTGCGGCTGCAACGCCTGAAGAAACGCAAGCTGCAACTGCGCGACCGCATCGCCTTCATCGAAGATCAGATCACGCCCGACATCATCGCCTGATCGTTAAGCAGTACTGCTCGATCGTTACGCAGCAGATTTTTTCTGCGGCAGCGCTTCGATCCATTATTGTCGCGCGCATCAGACCGCACACGTGCCGACCTGTCCCGCAACCACAACTCTCGAAATGCCGCCTACCTTCCGCGCAGACCCTTCCCCGACATCCACAGGACCTGACGATCAGCGCTTCGTCCAACTCGTCGCGACGCCTCTAAAGCCCCCAGCAAATTGCAGCCGCGCGCGATCGGAAAAAAGCGCATTGGCTCCATAACACGACTTGACTCCAGTAGAACAAAAAGAGAACATATCGTTCTGCCGCCAGCTAGGGAGTCCTGCCATGTCCGCCACGCCGTCCCTGTCCGACAACAGCCACTACGAGCGGGCCTGCGATGAGGCGATCGCGATGTGCGACGGCAATCTGCGCTCGACCATCAAGGCGCTGATCATGGTGAACGAATATCTGGAAGCCGAACTGGAGGCGTTGCAGGTCGCGGTATCTGCCGGCTGCGCGCCGGCCAAACACTCAAGCAGCAACGCAGCCTGAACTGGAGCGACCACACCGGAGCGATGCCATGGCCGATGTTACCTACTATGTTGCAATGCCATTCCTGCAGGACGATAGCGGCGCGCCGGTAGCGGGCGCAGCGGAGGAATGCCAGAGCCCTAACACCGCGATGCGGCGCGCCGAAATGATGTCGCGAATGGCCGGCAGCATCGGCGCTGTCGCCTTCAGCCGCAGCGGCGATCCCATGATCGGCGAATTCGGCGACGCGCAACTGCTGCGAAAATTCGGCAACGTGCCGGACGATCTCAGCACGCTCTGAGAACCGGCGCCGACGCGCGCTTGTTTACGAAAGCTCGTGCCGCCTGAGCGCCTTGCGCACATACATGGCGCTATCGGCCGCTTCCAGCGCGCGACCGGCCTCCGAGTGAATGTCGAGAATCGCAACGCCGGCGGATGCGCCGGCATTGATGGTGCGGCCGTCGAACACGAAGGTCAGTCGATCGATCTCCTCCTCGAGCGCGGCCGCTTTCGCCTTGGCATCGGTCTCGCTGAGATTCCACAACAGCAGTGCGAATTCGTCGCCGCCGAGCCGGCCGATCACATCGGATGAGCGCACCTGTCCCGACAGCGTCGAGACGATGGCCTTGAGCACCTGATCGCCCGCAGCGTGCCCGAACGCATCGTTGATCGGCTTCAGCCGATCGACGTCCAGCACGATGAGGGCGCCGCCGGCACGATAGCGCTTGATGTAGGCGATCGCGCGCTGCAGCTCGCGCTCGAAGCCGCGCCGGTTCGGAATATCCAGCAGAAAATCGGTGTCGGCCGAGGCCTGCAGTTCCTCGATCCGGGCCTGGGTCCTGGCCAATTCCGCCTTGAGGCGACGAATCGTCGCCTTGGCGTCGCCAGATGCCACCGGGCGATCCGGCTTCGCCGCGGAGTTCCCGCGGGGCGCGGCTTTTCGCCCGGAAGCGCCGCTTTTCGGGCGTTTTGCAGCTCGGGAAGGGGTCGCCCTGGTTTTTTTCTTCATGACCTTCCCTGTGCAGGCATGCTTATGAAGGCTTGCCGGGATTCACCAAGACAGGATAGTCCATTCCTGATCCCTTGCCACGCCTTGGATGAGCCGCGGGCCGATCCTATAATCGGCCTATGTTTCTGGATTCCCGAATAGAATTGACAAGATGACCGCACCCGTCGCCATCATCATGGGCAGCCAGTCGGACTGGGAGACCATGCGCCACGCCGCCGAGACGCTTGCCGCGCTCGGGGTCGACAGCGAAAAACGCATCGTCTCCGCCCACCGGACCCCCGACCGGCTGTTTGCCTTTGCCAAGGGCGCCAGGGCCGCAGGCCACAAGGTCATCATCGCCGGCGCCGGTGGCGCCGCGCATCTGCCGGGCATGGCGGCAGCGTTGACGGAACTTCCGGTGCTCGGCGTTCCCGTTGAATCCAAGGCGCTTTCAGGCGTGGATTCGCTTTACTCGATCGTGCAGATGCCGGCCGGCGTCCCCGTCGGCACGCTTGCGATCGGAAAGGCCGGCGCGATCAACGCCGCACTGCTGGCGGCAAGCATACTGGCGCTGAACGATGCGGCGCTGGCGACGCGGCTCGCCGCCTGGCGCAAGCAGCAGACCGACGCGGTCAAAGAGCGCCCGGAGGGCTCGGCGTGACCGCTTCAGGCAAGGTGAAGCTGAAGCCGGGCGACACCATCGGAATTCTCGGCGGCGGACAATTGGGCCGGATGCTGGCCATGGCGGCGGCGCGCCTTGGCCTCAGGTGCCAGGTGTTCTCGCCGGATCCGGACTCGCCCGCCTTCGACGTCGTGCTGAACGCGACCTGTGCCGAATATGCCGACGTCGAGGCGCTGGAGCTGTTCGCCAACGACGTCGACGTCATCACCTACGAATTCGAGAACGTCCCGGCCGCCACCGCCATGGTGCTGGCCGCGCGGCGTCCGGTGCTGCCGGCACGGAGTATTCTCGAAACCACCCAGGATCGGCTGGTCGAGAAGGATTTCGTCAAGCGGCTCGGCATCGGCACCGCCGACTATGCCGACGTGCCGTCGGTGGAAGCACTGCGCGCGGCCGTCGCGCGGATCGGCCTTCCCGCCGTGATCAAGACCCGCCGCTTCGGCTATGACGGCAAGGGCCAGGCGATCATCCGCGAAGGCGACGATCTCAACCAGGTATGGGAAGACCTCGGCACCAAATCCGCAATCCTCGAAGCGTTCATTCCGTTCGAGCGCGAGGTCTCCGTGATCGCCGCGCGCTCGGCGGACGGCGCGGTCGAATGTTACGACGTTACCGAGAACGAACATCGCGATCACATCCTGAAAATCTCGCGCGCTCCGGCGGCCATATCGGATGCGCTGGCTACTGAGGCGCGCGCGGTCGCGGAGAAGATAGCGACGGCGCTGGACTATGTCGGCGTGCTTGCGGTCGAGATGTTCGTGGTGGCGGGCAATGGCGGGCCGAAGGTGCTGGTCAACGAGATCGCGCCACGGGTGCATAATTCCGGACACTGGACGCTGGATGGCGCCTCGATCTCGCAGTTCGAGCAGCACATCAGGGCGATTGCCGGCTGGCCGCTCGGCAAGCCGATCCGTCATGGTCAGGTCACCATGACCAACCTGATCGGCGACGACATTCTGACCTACGAGCAATGGCTGACCGTTCCAGGCGCCACCGTGCATCTCTACGGCAAGGGGCCGCCCCGGCCGGGCCGCAAGATGGGGCATGTCACCGAGGTGACGCCGGCAGGCAAGAAATAGCCCGCCTGCCGACGTTACGATGCGGTCGCTCAATCAAGCCCGCTTCGCGCCTTCCACGATGCCGGCCGGCTCCTCGCTGAGCCAGCGATAGAGCACGCCGCCGATCGCGCCGCCGATCAGGGGCGCCACCCAGAACAGCCAGAGCTGCGCCAGCGCCCAGCCGCCGACGAACAGCGCGGGCCCGGTGCTGCGCGCCGGATTGACCGATGTATTGGTGACGGGAATGCTGACGAGGTGGATCATCACCAGCGCCAACCCGATCGCCAGCGGCGCGAAGCCGGCCGGCGCCTTGCCGTGGGTCGAGCCCATGATGATGAACAGGAACATCATGGTCATCACCACTTCGGTGATGAAGCAGGCCATCAGGCTGTACTTGCCGGGCGAATGCGCATCAAAACCGTTGGACGCAAAACCCTTGGTGACGTCGAACCCGGACGCGCCGCTTGCGATCACGTAGAGTACCGCCGCCGCCACGATCGCGCCGATCACCTGCGCAACGATGTAGGGGAGGATCTGACCGGTCGGAAAACGCCCGCCCGCGGCAAGCCCGACGGTGACCGCCGGATTGAGATGGCAGCCGGAGATATGGCCGATCGCATAGGCCATCGTCACGACGCTCAGGCCGAAAGCCAGCGAAACACCCACGAGCCCGATGCCTACCTGCGGAAATCCGGCTGCGATCACCGCGCTGCCGCATCCCGCAAACGTAAGCCAGAACGTGCCGATCGCCTCGGCGGCATACTTCTTCGAATTCATATCTCGCCTCCCTGTCGGTTTTCAGTCGCTGGAACGCACGGGAACGCTAGGAACGATCCCGTGATAGGCTCGTTAGCTCGCACCTTCAGACCATGGGGTCCGAATCGCGCCAGTTTAGGCGGATTTCTTTGGCTTTCCCGGAGCAAAAGCCACCATCTCCGGTGGACATCCGGGGTTTTGTCTGCTAAATGCGCGCGTTCAGGGTTAAGGGCCAGGCCATTTGCCGGCCCTTCGCTTTACCAGAATTCCGATCCGATCCATTGAAAGAGGATGCCGCGTGCAGGTTCTCGTCCGCGATAACAACGTCGATCAAGCCCTCAAGGCGCTGAAGAAGAAGATGCAGCGCGAGGGAATCTTCCGCGAGATGAAGCTCCGCGGCCATTACGAAAAGCCCTCCGAGAAGAAGGCCCGCGAAAAGGCCGAAGCGGTGCGCCGCGCGCGCAAGCTGGCCCGCAAGAAGCTGCAGCGCGAAGGCCTGCTGCCGATGAAGCCGAAGCCGGTGTTCGGCGCCGGTCCCGGTGGCGACCGTGGTGGCGCTGGTCGTGGTGGCCCGGGCGCTGGTCCGCGCGGACCGCGCTGAGCTCTGCGAGAGAACTGATTTGAAAACGCGGGCCTTGTGCCCGCGTTTTTGTTGTGTGATCGGCGATCGAGCCATAGCGGCTGATCCGCGCGTTGCCACTTGCTCGCACCGCCACTCTTCGGTGTTGCGGCCATTTTGACCGATGCATTTTTCTACCGAGCAAGCTACCTATGGCGGCATCGGACGCGCGGGTATTTGCCAGATGGCCATTACGGTTTGCACTGTCTCCTCCCGCGCCAAACGCTTTGCTGTTGCCCCTGTTGTTCTGCTCGCGATCGCCCTTCCCCTTGGCGGCTGCTCGTTCGATCTGGGGTCATGGGGGCCCAGCAACGACAGGCCACCGCCGATCGAGCAGAAGCCGAGCGGCGCCATTGGCGGACAAGGCATCAGCGACGCCCAGGGCTACGCCGCGCGCGGCGAGGCTCTCGCCAGATCCGGCAAGAACGGTGAGGCGCTAGTAGAGTTCGAACGCGCGCTCGCGCTCGATCCCTACAACGTGCAGGCCTTGTATGGCCGCGGCCTGATCCATCAGGGCGAAAAGAAGCACCGGGAGGCGATCGAGGATTTCAGCTCTGCCAACGGCCTCAAGCCGCAACAGATAGAGCCGCTGCTGGCGCGTGCGACCAGTTACCTCGCGCTCGACAGGACAAAGGAAGCCGCTGCCGACCTCGACGAGGCGGTCCAGGCCGATCCGAACAACGCGGCGGCATGGTCAGCCCGCGGCGTCACCTATGAGCGGCTTGGCGACAAGGCCAAAGCATCCGCTTCCTACAGCCGCGCGCTCGCACTTCGTCCAAGGGACGAAGCCGCGCGAAGCGGGCTCGTGCGGACCGGCGGCTAGGTTCCGACAAGAATTTTATTTGGGCAGCACGGCGTGGAACAGCGACTTCGCCGTCGACAGCACTTCTTCGGCGGCGGCCGAGGTGCGGTCACGCACGGACGGCTCCGCGGCCTCGGCACGCAGATCGAGCGGGCGCGAGAGCGGGATGTCGGCCGGCGGCGTCGGACGGCGCGGGTCTTCGGCATTGGCCGCGTAAGGCGGCCGTTGCGGCGCAGCCTGACCATAGGGCTCGCCGGTAATCGGCGGAGCCGAGATCATGACCGGCGGCGGCAGCGGCCGCAGCGCCGGCGCAGCCGCGACCCTGGGCGATTCCACCCTCGGTGCTTCCGCTTTCGGCGTTTCCGCTCTCAAGGTTTCCACTCTTGGAGTCTCCCTGGGAGCGTCGGGAATACGGGCCACTTCAGGCGCGCGCGTAGAAGCTTCACCATTGCTGCGCAGGCGCTCGATCGCAGCACGCGCCAGATCGTTGGCGTCGCGGCGATCCTCTTGCGCGTGCGCCGCTGCAGTCTCCGCCGGAGCTACCGGAGCAGGCGCAGCCGCGGCCGGTGCTGAGGTCGATGCCGCGGGCTGGGTCGATGCCGCGGGCTGGATCGGCGACGGCAGCACGACCCTGATCTTATCCTTCTCGCGCGGCGCAGCCGTCTCGGCAGACTTCCCATCATGCCTGGAATCAGGCTTGGCCGTTTCAGCCTTGGCAGTTTCGGCTTTGGCAGTTTCGGCTTTGGCAATCTCGGCCTTGGCTGCATCAGCCTTCGCCTTGGCGGCATCCGCCTTCGCGTCGGTCTTGTCCTGCGCCTTTTCGGCCACCGCCGGCCGTTGTTCGGCGGCGTTCTTTTCCATGACGGCCTTTTCGGAGATGCCCTTGGCCTTGACCCCTGCCGCCGGGAGATTGCTGACGGCCGTCGTGCCCTCTGGATTGGCGTCCGTCGCGGGCTTGGTCTTACCCTTCGAATCGGCAGCAGATACCGCCGCAGCGGGCGCATCGGTGGCCGGCTTGCTCACGATGTAGTGGTTGACGATGTAGGCCCCGATGACGGTCGCAGCCACCGAGGGGAAGATGTCTACAGTGAATTTCTTCAGGTAATTCAGCATTCAGACCACTCCCCGAAGCCAGTTTGATGCTGGAACTTTGAGGCACATTCAGGGATCAACTGCGACGGATCGATGGCAATCGCCCCGGTCCGTCACAAGGTTTCGTGTTCCCCCCGGGGTCCGGCTGGTGCCGGTCTCGGGACCCTGGGCAACGATCAGGGCTTCAGTTCGACCTCCAGAAACACGATCTCGCTGGCCGTCTCGTTGAGCACGTCATGCTCGACGCCGGCCTTGCGGAAGTAGGATTTGCCGACGGCGAGCTGCGCCTTGGAGCGTTCGCCGCCCGGCGCGACGATGGTCATTTCGCCCGAAGTCACCGGCACGATGACATAGTCCATCCCGTGGGTGTGATGGCCGGTGGCGCTGCCCGGCGCCAGCCGCCACTCGGTGACGCGGACCTCGGGGGTGTCGACCTGAACGTCGGATTTGGCGCTGAGCATGGTTGTTGTTCTCCGATCGGGACCCAAACTGAAGCCTCCTGCATAGCGCGTTCCGCCTCACCTGAGAACCGGTCCGGCCGGCAGCGCCCTGCCCTGCTTCAGCCGGCTCACGGCACCAGCACCATAAACAGGAAGACGGCGAACACCACCATGTGCACCAGGCCGAACAGGATGTTGGTACGGCCGGTGCCGAAAGTGAGCATGCTGAGGGCGAACGTGAGCAGCAGCAGCACCGTCCCCGGACCGTCGAGCCCGAGCACGAGTTCCTTGTCGAGCGCATAGGTCGCCACACCGACCGCCGGGATGGTGAGCCCGATGGTCGCCAGCGACGATCCCAGCGCGAGGTTGATGCTCTTCTGCAGATCATTGTTGCGCGCCGCCGCAATGGCGCTGACCCCTTCCGGCAGCAGGATCAGAAGCGCGACCAGCACCCCCGCGAACGCCGGCGGCGCTCCGATCATCGCCGTGCCGACATCGACCACCAGCGAGAACTTCTTGGCCAACAGCACCACGGCAAGCAGGGAGACGAGCAGCAGCGCGATGCTGAGCGCCAGCATCCGGTTTGACAGCGGCGCGCCGTCGCTGGAGTCGCCCGCACCGCCCTGGATGAAATAATCGCGATGCCGGATGGTCTGCGTATAGAGAAATACCCCGTAGAGCATGAGCGTGACCACGTCCACGAACGCGAGTTGCGCCGCCGAATAGACCGGTCCCGGTGTTGACATGGTGTAGTTCGGCATCACCAGCGTGATCGTCGCCAGCACGAACAGCACGCTGAGATACAGGTTGGCGCCGGAGACCTGAAAATCCTGCTCGCGGTAGCGCAGGCAACCAATGAAGATGCACAGGCCGACCAAGCCGTTGCAGACGATCATCACCACCGCAAACACCGTGTCCCGCGCCAACGCCGGTACCGGCTTTTCGCCAAGCATGATGGTCGCAATCAGCGCCACCTCGATGATGGTGACCGCAAGCGTCAGCAGCAGCGTGCCGTAGGGCTCGCCGATCCGCTCGGCAATGACCTCGGAGTGATGCACGGCCGCGAACACGGTGCCGAACAGGACGGCAAGCAGCACCGCCGCGAACGCCAGCCCACCCGGCGAGGGCGTGAACTCGTATCCCGTGCCCGTGACGGCGCCAAACAGCGCCATCGCCACCATGGGAAAGATCCACGACGATTTCGGCATCGGGCCGTGCGCGCTCATGCCATTGATTCCCTGCGTCTCGCTGACAGTCGACTATGCAGCAAACGACCGCTGGCGTCAGCCTTTCGCGCCGTTGATGAATTGCCTCGCGGTTTCGATCGCGCCGAAACTGCCGAGATTCTCGTGTCCCGCGCCGCCAAACCGAACGAACTGCTTCGGCTCACCGGCTAGCGCAAACAGCCCTTCGCCGAACCGGATTGGAATGGCGAGGTCGTTGCTGCCGTGCATGACCAGCAGCGGAACGGTAACCCGCGCGATCCGTTCGTCGGACCTGAACGGATCCCGCATCAAGAGCCGGACCGGCGCGAACCAGAACGCGGATGCCGCGACATCGACGGTCGACGTAAACGGCGCTTCCAGGATCAACCTTCCGATCCGTTGCCCGGCTGCCAGCGCCACCGCAACGCCGGTACCGAGCGAAAAGCCCCAGGCAACGATGCTGTCCGCATCGTATCGCGCGGTCGTGAACGCGTAGGCCGCGGCGGCATCCAGCAGCAATCCGCGCTCGCTCGGCCGCCCGCTCGAGCCGGCATAGCCGCGATAGGACAGCGCGACGATGCCCGTTCCGTCCGCAATGATGTCGCGGAAGCGGCCAAAGAAGCCGGCCAGGAAATCGCCATTTCCATGGAAGTACAGGACGACGGGACGGCCGGGCTTCGCCGGGACATGCCAGACGATGACTTTTTCACCGTCCGCCGTGGTCAGGACATGCTCTTCGGCTTGCGGGAAGCCCGCAGCTTGCGGGGCCGTGCGCTCGGCCGTGGGAATGGGAAACAGCAACGAGCGCTGCGCGAAGAACAGCACGACGAGCCCGCAGGCATAACCGGCCGAGACGACAATCAGGAGCCATTTCAGCGCGGTCATGATTTCCCGCGGGCGGACTACATTCCCTTGACGATGTTCTCGGTGACCTTCTTGGCGTCGCCGAGCAGCATCATGGTGTTGTCGCGGTAGAACAGCGGATTGTCGATGCCGGCATAACCCGATGCCAGCGAGCGCTTGATGAACATCACGGTGCCGGCCTTCCACACCTGCAGCACCGGCATGCCGTAGATCGGCGAGGTCTTGTCTTCTTCAGCCGCCGGGTTGGTGACGTCGTTGGCGCCGATCACGAAGGCGATGTCGGCCTGCGCGAATTCGGAGTTGATGTCCTCGAGTTCGAAAACCTCGTCATAGGGCACGTTGGCTTCCGCCAGCAGCACGTTCATGTGACCAGGCATGCGGCCGGCGACCGGATGAATGGCGTACTTCACCTCGACGCCTTCCTTCTTCAGGAGGTCGCCCATTTCGCGCAGCGCGTGCTGGGCCTGCGCCACCGCCATGCCGTACCCCGGCACGATGATGACCTTGGAAGCGTTCTTCATGATGAAGGCGGCATCATCGGCCGAACCGAGCTTGGCGGGCTTCTGCTCGCCGCCGCCACCGCCGGCTGCAGCCGTTTCGCCGCCGAAGCCGCCGAGGATGACCGAGATGAAGGAACGGTTCATCGCGTGGCACATGATGTAGGACAGGATCGCGCCGGAAGATCCGACCAGCGCGCCGGTGACGATCAGCGCCGAATTGCCGAGCGTAAAGCCGATCCCCGCGGCGGCCCAGCCGGAATAGGAATTCAGCATCGAGATCACGACCGGCATGTCGGCGCCGCCGATCGGGATGATCATGAGCACGCCGAGCACCAGCGCGATGATGGTAATGAGCCAGAAGTCGAGCGCGCTGCCCGACATCACCAGTCCGACGATGAAAAACACCAGCGCGAGCGCCAGCACGATGTTGATGACGTGACGGAACGGCAGGATGATCGGTGCGCCACTCATGCGCGCCGACAGCTTCAGGAACGCGATCACCGAGCCGGTGAAGGTCAGCGCGCCGATGGCGACGCCGAGCGACATTTCGATGAGACTCGAGGCGTGAATCGCGCCGGGCTTGCCGATGTCGAAGGCCTCGGGCGCATAGAAGGCACCGGCGGCAACCAGCACGGCGGCCATGCCGACAAGCGAGTGGAACGCCGCGACCAGTTCCGGCATCGAGGTCATCGGCACGCGGCGGGCAATCACGGCGCCGATACCGCCGCCGATGGCGATGCCGAGGATCACCAGCACCCAGGCGATGCCATCCGCCGGCGGATGGACCGCAAGCGTGGTCGCAACCGCAATCGCCATGCCGATCATGCCGAACAGGTTGCCCTGGCGGGACGTGGCGGGACTGGACAGGCCGCGCAGCGACAGGATGAACAGCACGCCCGCAACGAGATACAGAATTGCAGCCAGATTGGCGTTCATCTCACGTCCCCATCATCTTCGTCACCACGAGGTGCACGCCGCGCCCGGTCATTTCACTTTGACCTTTTCACTTGGCCTTCTTCTTGTACATCGCCAACATGCGCTGGGTGACAAGGAAGCCGCCGAAGATGTTGATGCAGGCGAAGATCAGCGCGATGAAGCCGAAGCCGCGCGCCCAGCCGCTGCCGCTCGAGATCATGGGAACGCCGACCGCGAGCAGCGCGCCGACGACGATGACCGAGGAGATCGCGTTGGTCACCGACATCAGCGGCGTATGCAGCGCCGGGGTCACCGACCAGACCACGAAGTAGCCGACGAAGACGGCGAGGACGAAAATCGAGAGCCGGAAGACGAAGGGATCGACGGCTTGGGCGACATGCTCCATGACTTCTCTCCTCAAGCTTTCGGCTGGAAATTCGGGTGGATGACGGCGCCGTCCCTGGTCAGCGCGGTGGCCTTCACCAGCTCGTCGTCCCAGTTGACCGCGAGCGCCTTGTTGGCCTTGTCGACCATGGTCTCGATGAACGAGAACAGGTTACGCGCATAAAGGCTCGAGGCGGATTGTGCCACGCGACCGGCTACGTTGGTGTAGCCGACGATCTTGATGCCATCGACATCGACGACCTGGCCGGCCTTCGCGCCCTCGACGTTGCCGCCGCGCTCGACCGCGAGGTCGACCAGCACCGAGCCCGGTTTCATCGACTTGACCATCTCGCCGCTGACGAGCTTCGGCGCCGGCCGGCCCGGGATCAGGGCCGTGGTGATGACGATGTCCTGCTTCTTGACGTGCTCGGCGGTGAGCGCCGCCTGCTTGGCCTGATACTCTTTCGACATTTCCTTGGCATAGCCGCCGGCGGTCTGGGCGTTCTTGAATTCCTCGTCCTCGACCGCGAGGAACTTTGCGCCGAGCGATTCGACCTGTTCTTTCGTGGCCGGGCGTACGTCGGTAGCGGTGACCACGGCGCCAAGGCGGCGCGCAGTCGCGATCGCCTGCAGGCCGGCAACGCCGACGCCCATCACGAATACCTTCGCCGCCGGAACGGTACCGGCCGCGGTCATCATCATCGGGAAGGCCCGGCCGAACGATTCGGCTGCCTCGATCACCGCGCGGTAGCCGGCGAGGTTCGCCTGGCTGGACAGCACGTCCATCACCTGCGCTCGGGTGATGCGCGGCATCAATTCCATCGCGAACGCCGCCACGCCGGCATCCGCGATCGTCTTCAGCGCCGCCTCGTTGCCATAGGGATCCATGATCGCAATGACGAGCGCACCGCGCTTGTATTGTGCCAGCTCGCTGGCTTCGGGCCGTTTCACCTTGATGATGATGTCGGCATCCTTCAGCGCATCGGCGCTGACGGTGGCACCGACCGCCGTGAATTCGGAATCCGGCAGGCCCGACTTGATGCCCGCGCCCGGTTCGATCGCCACGTCGGCACCGAGCGCCTTGAACTTTTTCACGGTGTCGGGTGAAGCGGCAACCCGCGGCTCGGACGGATCGATTTCCTTGGCGACGGCAATCTTCATAGGGCCTCCCCCGCTGCGCGGCAGGCGCGCGCAAGCAAACTAGCGTCTTTTTCGCTTAGTTGGATACCGGTTTCGTGACCGGAGTGCGTGCAATTTTTGGCTCCGCCGGAATCGGCGGCGCGGGCAACGAGGCGTCAGGTCAGGAAGAAGCCCATCAAGGCGACAATGATGACGACGGCGATAGTGCCGTATTTGACCAGCATGATGAAACCTTCATAGGTCTGCTCATGGGCCACGTAGTCGTTGCCGTCAGCGGTCGTGTAGGCCACTTCGTTATGGTCTGCCATCGGTATCCCCAGTCAAATCCGGTATCTCGCGTGCAATTACCGCAAAGCGTTTGGCAGGGCAACGGCCAACGCGCCGCTCGCCCCCGCCTATCGTGTCATTCGGAGGGCCAATTATCCCGGATCCAGCGGGTCAGGCTTTCCTCGCTGACTTCGCCCGCGGCGAGGGAGAGGATGATGGCCGTGGCATGCGCCGGATCGGGCGCAAACTGGATGTCGTTGATGCGCAGAAAGACCATCATGGCGTGGAACGCGATGCGCTTGTTACCGTCCACAAAGGCATGGTTGCGGGCAAGACCGAAGGCATAGGCTGCAGCGAGCGCAGCCATGTCCTTCTGCCCGTAATTCCATTGGTTGACTGGCCGCGACAACGCCGACTCGAGAAGGCCGTGATCCCTGATGCCTTCCGGTCCACCGAATATCGCCAGTTGCTCGGCGTGCATGTCGATGACTTCAGCGACATCGAGCCAGATCGGCTCACTCATTTTGCAAGCGCGGCAAAGGTATCGCGATATTCGTGCATGACGTTGCGGGCGATTTCCATCGTCCGCGCATGCTTGGGGTTGAATGGCGAAAGCCGCAGGCTGCCGTCCGGCTGCTCGACCGGATAAAACCTGTCGCCTTCCTTGAGATTGAGCCGGGCCAGAAGCTCCTTGGGCAGGATCACGCCGACCGAATTGCCAATCTTTCGAATCTGAAGGGCCGTGTCCTCAAGCTTGTATTCGCTAGGGGCTTCATTCAGGCCGCGAGGGGTCTTGGTCATGGCGCGCACTCCGTTATACAGAATGTATAACACGACCGATCCGATCGTTCAACAAATGTTTTACGGGCCAGAAGCCTCTACCCGACCACGAAGTCGAAACGCCCGGCCAGCCACCCCTCGTTCTTGGCCGTCCGCACCAGCAGCTCCTTGCGAAACAGGCCGTCGGACCGGTTTTGCGCCTCGCCGGGGAAATAGAGCTGGGTGGTCAAAACTCGGCCACCGCGGGGCTGGACCTTCACGTGGATATGGCGGGTCCGGCCGGGATAATTGCCGGGCACGACGCTGCGTAGCCGATAACGTCCTTCCGTATCGGTGAACTGATGGCCGCGCAGGCGGAAACCGGAATTGTCATACCGGCCCTTATCGTCGGCCTGCCAGAAATCCAGCAGGGCGCCCGCCACCGGTTTGCAGTCGCGGGTGAGGACGAAGCCGACCAGTTCGATCGGCTGGCCCGCCATGCCCGCTTCAAGCAATTCGACCCGCTCAGGCGATGACCGCTTGAAGTATGGCCCTTCGGTCTGTGCCGGCGTCGCCTCGTCGCCATCGTGGCACGCGGGCGTCGCCGCGAGCGGAGCCTCGGCCATGCTGCGATCGATCGCGAGCATCGAGCCGGCCACGAAGACCCCCGCTCCAATGACGGCGCGCCGCGTCGGTGTGTCGATCATCGGTTCCGCTCCCGTCGCCGCCGACACCATGGCGCGAGACGACGGCCGAAATTGTGTCGGCGCAAATCACAATCCGTTGCCTGGCTTTCCCGCGCGGCCCTTGGGCGGCGGCGTCAGCGCATCGTTTCCAGTTCGTCGATCATGCCGGCGATGACCGACAGCCCGCCATCCCAGAATTTGGGATCCTTGGCATCGAGCCCGAACGGCTTGAGCAGTTCCGAATAGTGCTTGGTGCCGCCGGCCGCGAGCATCGCAAGGTAGCGCTCGGCAAAACCCTCGGAGGCGTTCTCGTAGACCGCATAGAGCGAGTTCACGAGGCAATCGCCAAACGCGTAGGCGTAAACGTAGAACGGCGAATGGATGAAATGCGGGATGTACATCCAGAAATTCTCGTATCCCGGGCGGATGTCGATGGCCGGCCCGAGGCTTTCGCTCTGTACGCTGAGCCAGATCTCGCCGATGCGTTCGGCGGTCAGTTCACCGTTCTTGCGTTCGGTGTGCACGGCGCGCTCGAACGAATAGAACGCGATCTGCCGTACCACGGTGTTGATCATGTCCTCGACCTTGCCGGCGAGCAGCGCCTGGCGCTGTTTCGCGTTCCTGGTCTGCGACAGCAGCCGCTTGAAGGTCAGCATCTCGCCGAACACGCTGGCGGTCTCGGCAAGCGTCAGCGGCGTCGGCGCCATCAGCGCACCGTTCTTTGCGGCCAGCACCTGATGCACGCCATGGCCGAGTTCATGGGCCAGCGTCATCACGTCACGCGGCTTGCCCTGGTAGTTCATCAGCACATAGGGATGCGCCGACGGCGTGGTCGGATGCGAGAACGCGCCCGGCGCCTTGCCCGGCCGCACCGGCGCATCGATCCAGCGATCGGTGAAGAAGCGTTCGGCGATCGCAGCCATCTCGGTGGAGAAGCCGCGGTAGGCGGTCAGGACCATGTTCTGCGCGTCGGGCCAGCCGATCGTCCCGGTCGCCGCAAACGGCAGCGGCGCGTTGCGGTCCCAGTGCGCGAGCTTCTTCTTTTTGAACCAGCCGGCCTTCAGATTGTAATAGCGGTGCGAAAGCCGCGGATAGGCCGCGCGAACCGAACCGACCAGCGCATCGACGACTTCGCGTTCGACGCGGTTGTTGAGGTGGCGAGAATCCGCCACGTCCTGAAAGCCGCGCCAGCGATCGGAGATTTCCTTGTCCTTGGCCAGCGTGTTGGTGATCAGGGCGAACGTGCGCTCGTTGTCCTTGAAGGTCTTCGCCAGCGCCTGGCCTGCGGCCTTGCGCTTTTCCGGCGCGCGGTCCTGCAACAGGTTGAGCGTCGGCTCGATCGCCAGTTCCTTGCCCCCTACCTTGAAACGCAGGCCGGAGATGGTCTGGTCGAACAGCCGGTTCCAGGCGGCATAACCGCTCTGGGATTTTTCATGGAACAGCTGTTCGACGCGATCTTCGAGCTGATACGGCTTGTCCTTGCGCAGATCCTCGATCCATGGACGGTAATGACCAAGCTCCGCCGTCTCCATCGCACGCTCGATTGCGGCGTCGTCGACACGGTTGAGTTCCAACCCGAAGAACAGCAGGTGCACCGAGGCCGCCGTCAGCCGCTCCGAAACATCGCCATAGAACTTCGAGATGGCGGGATCGACGCTGTCGCCGGCGTGGACGAGCCCGGCATAGGAGCCGAGCCGGCCGGCAAGATCGTCGATCGCCTCGTAACGCCTGACCGCTTCGGCGAGCCAGTGGCCGCCGTCTTCCCTGGCGACGCCTTCTGCGAGCTTGCCCTTGTAGTCGCTCTCGAACGCGACGCAGTCCGCATCCATCTGCTGCAGGTCACGCGCGACTTCGGGCGCGTCGATGCCGCTATAGAGGTCGGTCAGATTCCATTCCGGCAGCTTGCCGGCTTTCGACTTGGCAGCAGTCGACTTGGCATTAGCCGCCTTGCCGGTGGCGGCATGCTTGCCAATCACGGCCTTGCGGGAGGACTTGCTGACTCGGGATGTCGCGGATTTTGAAGGCATGGACACTTTCAAACTGGCGTGGCGATCAACGGCGAAGATCGGATCCGACGATCCATCGGGTTGGCGATCAAATCAAACTTGGCATCAAATAAATTTCGCAATCAGGCGAGAGCCGCGAGCTGCGGCACGACTTGAACCAGCAGATCCTCGGTCTCGGCAAGCATCGGCTCGAACTTCTCGTGAAAGACGCTCCGGGCGGCACACCACAACGCGATCATGCGAACCATAAGCCAGGACGTGGACGGAACCGCGGCCCTGGCGTGCAAAACGACGAGATCAAGGTTTCGATGCTCGAACAGCAACCGGCCCAATCCGTCTTCAAGGACATATTGCCGCCCGATCCGTGACAGGCACAGCTCGCAGGCCTGATCCGGCAGCGAGCCCAACAGATAGAACTGGGCGTCACCCTTCTCCGTCGTGCCGGTTTCCCATTGTCGGCCGGTCGCCGGCGCCAGCGCGGCGCTCAACGCCGCGACGATGGTGTTGAGTTCGCTTTCGCTCCACACTCCGGTGACCGGTTTGCGCTCGAACGCAACTACGCTCATTTGCTCTCAGCTCCGAACAGCAGCCGGTGCAGTTCCGGCTCGTAGTATCTCAACAAATGCCTCGCGAACGTCGCCTGTTCAAGACCCAGTTCGCTGGCCCACGCTCCCATAATTTCAGTTGGAACGCGGCTAAACCCGTTCTCAACCTGCGAGATGAACGTGTAATATTTCAGGCCAAGGCGCGCAGCGAGATCTGCCTGCGACATTTCGGCATCCGCCCTTCGCTGCTTGAGCCAGTCTCCCGCCAGTTTCCGCAATTGCTTGGCTTCCGACACGGCATTGCCCGGAGACCGTTCAGTGAAAACATCTTGCTGTTTCACACGTTTCATGATTACTAAACTATCGATTCCGAATGGTAGAGTGGGTAAAGTTGCCTACCACAATTTTGGCGCGCGAATAAGAACCGATGGCCTTCCTGGATCGCAGTCAGATAGTCGGAACCAGCGACCAAGCCTCCCCCGCTCGGGGCAAGGAGTTGTTTGCCGGCATCCTTCTGGTGGCGCTGATCGTGACTCTGGCGATCCGGACGGTTGTGCCGGCAGACGCTCTTGAGCCCGCGATCGTTACATTGCTGTTTGCGGTTGCGGCGATGACTGCCGGGTTTGCGCTGCTGTGCCGGCGCGATCGCTTCCGCATCATGTGGTTCGACCTCGCCGGAAGCCTGACGTTCATCGGGATCGTCCTCTCGGTTCTGATCGAGCCGGACCAGATGATCAGGCTTTTCGCCCTCTCAAATCAACCTGAGTAACCGGAACAACTTTCCCGCAGTCTGACTGCGTCGTTTCTATCTGCGCGTCCAAGCCCGGGCCCCTCTGGCAGTTCAAGCGAACTGCGATGTCGGATTGGACCATCAACCGGAGTGGCCCGCATGTTTGAACTAATCACCTCAGACCATCTGACTGCCCTTTTCCAGGTCATCATGATCGACCTGGTGCTCGCTGGCGACAACGCCATCGTCATCGGGTTGGCGGCCGCCGGATTGCCCGAGGTTCAGCGCAGGAAGGCGATCCTGATCGGCATATTGGCCGCCACGGCCCTGCGCATCGGCTTCGCTTCCGTTACGGTTCAATTGCTGCAGATCATCGGGCTGCTGCTCGCAGGCGGCATTCTGCTGCTTTGGGTGTGCTGGAAGATGTGGCGCGAGCTGCGCAACTCGCATCATCAACCGTCAGCTCAGAGTCTGTCGTCCGCAAGCACGGCCGAGGCGCCAACCACCACGGGCCCGCAAAAGACGCTCGGCCAGGCCGTCTGGCAGATCACGCTCGCCGACGTGTCGATGTCGCTCGACAACGTGCTTGCCGTCGCCGGCGCGGCCCGCGAGCATCCGATGATCCTGATCTTCGGCCTGGCGCTCTCCATCGCGCTGATGGGGCTGGCCGCCAACTTCATCGCGCGCATCCTCGAAAATCATCGCTGGATCGCCTATGTCGGCCTCGCGATCATCCTCTATGTGGCGCTCGACATGATCTACCGCGGCGGGATGGAGGTGTGGCCGCACCTCAACCTTTAGCCGCGCCCCAACACTGCCCCGAACGATTAAGTGTGCGTTAATCGGCATAGGCCAGAGTGCCCCGATTCGATACAGTTTGCGTAACGCGCGGGGTACACCATGGCTGCGACCATCCTGATTGCCGATGACGACGCGGTGCAGCGCCGTCTGGTTGAAAACATGGTGCAGAAGTGCGGCTACGAGCCGCTCATCGCCGAGAGCGGCGACGAGGCCGTGGCCCTTCTGACCGCGGCGGAGGGCCAGGCGATCGACGCAGTCGTGCTCGACCTCGTGATGCCGGGCCTCGACGGCCTCGGCGTCCTTGCCAAAATTCGTGAAGCAGGCCTGAACATCCCGGTCATCGTGCAGACCGCGCATGGCGGTATCGACAATGTGGTTTCGGCGATGCGCGCCGGCGCGCAGGATTTCGTCGTCAAGCCGGTAGGCTTCGAACGGCTGCAGGTGTCGCTGCGCAATGCACTCAATACTTCCGCGCTCAAGGGTGAATTGCAGCGCATCCGCCACAGCCGCGAAGGCCGGCTCACCTTTGCCGACATCATCACCCGCAGCGAAGCCATGGCAGCCGTGCTGCGCACCGCGCAGAAGGCCGCCGCCTCCAGCATTCCGGTGCTGGTCGAAGGCGAGTCCGGCGTCGGCAAGGAATTGTTCGCCCGCGCCATCCACGGCACCAGCGAGCGCAAGTCCCGGCCCTTCGTCGCGGTCAATTGCGGCGCCATCCCCGACAACCTCGTGGAATCTATCCTGTTCGGTCACGAGAAGGGCGCCTTCACCGGCGCCACCGAACGCCATATGGGCAAGTTCGTCGAAGCCAATGGCGGCACGCTGTTTCTCGATGAGGTCGGCGAGTTGCCGCTGGCCGCGCAGGTGAAATTGCTTCGCGCGCTGCAGGAAGGCACCGTCGAGGCGGTCGGCGGCCGCAGGCCGGTCAAGGTCGACGTACGCATCATCTCGGCGACCAACCGCACGCTGCTCGATCTGGTGAAGCGCGGCGCGTTCCGCGAAGACCTGTTCTACCGGCTGCACGTTCTGCCGCTGACGATCCCCCCTCTGCGGATGCGGCGTGAGGACATCCCGCATCTGCTTCGACACTTCCTGGCGCGCTTTGCCGCCGAGGAAAACCGTACCATTACCGGCATCAGCGGCGAGGCCGTAGCCCATCTCGCGCAGCTCGACTGGCCCGGCAACATCCGCCAGCTCGAAAACACCGTGTATCGCGCCGTGGTGATGAGCGACGGCGATCAACTTGGCCTGTCGGACTTCCCGCCGGCCGTCGGCCAAGGGGTCCCGGAAGCCGATGTCGCGCATGGCGAACCGGTGATCATCGCCCCCTCTACGGCGCCTGCGATGGTGTCGGGTAGTGAAATACCCATTGCGCCGCTCGGCCATGCCGGCAGCCTTGCAATGCTTACCGCCACCGGCGAGGTGCGGCCGCTCGAGGAGATGGAGAACGAGATCATCCGCTTCGCGATCTCGCACTATCGCGGCCAGATGTCGGAGGTCGCGCGCCGGCTCAAGATCGGCCGCTCGACGCTGTACCGCAAGCTCGACGAAGCGGCCGCGGCCGACCCGACCGAACGCGGCGCGCACGACGCCGACTGACCGAACCGCCGATTGTGGCGTCGAGGTGGCAAAGTTGCTTGCGGGCCAACGAGTTGCCCGCTTCAGAACCTTTGAACCGTGGCTTGCAGGTGACAGACAAAAAGCGGGCGCCGTGGCAAAACCGCGCGACCCGCTGTATTTGGGTTGGTTTGAGGTCAGTTTGTCGTGAGTAGTCCCCCATGGCGCTGGCTGCATGAAGGGGGCACATGTATCGTCTGCGTCTGAATCGTTATGTGCAGGCGTACCGACCGATTTGCACGAGGCCGGCGCTTTCCGCGCAAGCTGTGACGAACAAAACCTAACGACTGTTCCATGCCGGGGCAGTTTCGCCCAAGGGGGTGTGACGATGCGTGACTGTTCGACGAACCGTGTTGGCTTTGACCGCGTGCTGATGGCTGTCGCGGCAACCTTCCTCGCGGTTTCCGCAAGCTCGGCCCAGGCGGGCCCGTCGGATACGCCGCGCGCCAGCGCCGCCGAACTCGCGATCGACGCTGCTATTCCTCGCCCCGAACCGGCAAATGTTCCGCCGCCGAGCATCGGCGACTTCAAGATGGACTCCACCGTGTCGGCGCCCGATCCGGCCAGGGCGATCGCGAAACCGAGCGAGCCCAGCTCCACCGCAGCGATCCCCGACCCGACAACCAAGCCGGCCGCGATTGTCACTGCGCCTGCGAGGACCAACGACACCGCAGCCACGCCGCCAGCGGCAACAACAACGACGACGCCCGCGACCGCCACGGCGCCAGCCGTCGAACCGGCCAGCGAGCCTGTGAAGGCAAGCAGCGTCGCCCCGGCCGATCAACCGGTTGCCGACAGGATTCGCGAAATGCTGGCCGCCAAGTCGCTGCGCTACTTCGATCGCAGGAACGAGCGCGCGGCCGTCGAGAAGTTCTATTCCGCGCGTGAGTACGCGCCGCAGTGGACCCAGGCCGGAAAACTGACCGACTCCGGCAAGGGCGTGATCGCCCGCCTGAAGGGTGCCGCTGCAGACGGACTCGATCCGGCCGAATATCCGACCCCGGATTTCGCAGCTGCCACTTCGCCGGATCAGCTTGCCGAAGCCGAACTGAAACTGACTTCCAGCATGCTCGACTATGCACGCCAGGCGCAGAGCGGCCGGATGCACTGGTCGCAGGTTGCCGGCGATATTCTCTATCCCGAGCATCCGACCGATCCCGCCGAGGTGCTGGCCAACGTCTCGGCCGCCAAGGACGCTGCCGCGGCGCTCGACGGCTACAACCCTCCCCACAAGCTCTACAGGGATCTGAAGGCGAAGCTCGCCGAGTTGCGTGGCGAGAGCGAAGGACCGGTCATGCAAATTCCGCAGGGTCCCGCGCTCGCCTACAAGGCCGCGACCAAGAAGCAGGGCGCGGTCGTGCCGGAAGATGCGCGCGTGCCGCAACTGCGCGCCAAGCTCGGCATTCACGACAACGCCGACGATACGAAGTACGACGCACAGGTCGCCGCCGCCGTGCGCAAATTCCAGGGCAGCGTCGACCTCAAGCCGACCGGCGTGCTCGACGACCGTACGGTGAATGCGCTCAACAGCCCGAAGCGCGACCGGCAGATCGACCTTGTGCTCGTCAACATGGAACGCCTGCGCTGGCTGCCGCGCCAGCTCGGTGCCGCCTCGCTCGGCAACGCCTACGTCATTCTCAATGTCCCTGATTTTACGCTGAAGGTGATGCAGAACGGCCAGCAGGTCTGGACGACGCGCGTGGTGACCGGCAAGCCCGGAAAACATGCGACGCCGATGCTGACGGAGACGATGAAATTCATCACCGTCAACCCGACCTGGAACGTGCCGCCATCGATCATCTACAACGAATACCTGCCCGCCCTGCAGCAGGATCCGACCGTGCTGCAGCGCATGGGTCTGCGGCTCGAGCGCAGGCGCGATGGCAGCATTCACATTTCGCAGCCGCCCGGCGAAGCCAACGCGCTCGGCCGCGTCCGCTTCAATTTCCCGAACAAGTTCCTGGTCTATCAGCACGACACCCCGGACAAGCACCTGTTCGCCAAGGAAGAGCGCGCGTTCAGCCATGGCTGCATGCGGGTGCAGAACCCGGATCAATACGCCGCGACGCTGCTCAACATCACGATGCCGAACGAGCGCTATACGCCGGAACGAATCCGCAGCATGTACGGCCGTAGCGAGATCGATCTGAAATTCCCGACGGCGATTCCGGTCAACATCACCTACCAGACCGCGTTCGTTGACGACCACGGCAAGTTGCAGACGCGAAAGGACATCTATGGCCGCGACGCCGTGATGCTCAACCTGCTCAGGAACAGCCGCAACAAGGACCTCGAGGTCATGGTCTCCCATGCCCAGCCGAGCTACGCGCGGCCGAGGGATCCGTTGCCGCCCGGCGTCAACTTTGCCAGCGACAACACCTATTCTTCCGGACCCAACTTCTTTGAGCGCCTGTTCGGTGGCCCATCTCAGATGACGCCGCCCGCTCCGGTCGGCCGCAGGCCGCAGCAGCGGTTTACCCGCTAGTCCGGATCACGGGTTGACTGCCAAATTTACAAACGAATTCAACGACCTCGCCCTATGGGCGAGGTCGTTTTCGTTAACCATTATCCATCCGTGAATTGGCACCGGGCACTTTTTCGCCACAGTCGGCGGGTTAGTTAAGCATACTTGGGGGCGGGTCGGTAAACCTCGGTTAACCTTCCCGCTTTAAGAAAGCGTTCACCCTCTCTTTGCCGGGGTCTGCAAGAGACATTCGTGAACGCTGGTCGATCGGGTGGGCTTTATACGTGCTGATTGGTCTCGCGCGCCAATTCAATCTGCTTGCTTTGCCAAAGGCCGGATACGGGTTCGGCCTGGGTTCGCTGTTGCTGATCGCAGGCGCAGGGTCGGTGCATGATGCGACGGCGCTGAACGAGACCCGCACCCTCTCCTTCCACCACACCCATTCCGGCGAAGACCTCACCGTCACCTTCAAGCGTAACGGCCGCTACGACGAAGAAGCGCTCAAGAAGCTCAATCATTTCCTCCGCGACTGGCGCAGCCAGGACCAGACCACGATGGATCGTCACCTGTTCGACATCCTCTGGGAAGTCTACCGCGACGTCGACGGCAAGAAGCCGATCCAGATCATCTCCGCCTACCGCTCCCCCGCCACCAACTCCATGCTCCGCCGCCGCTCATCCGGTGTCGCGCGCTTCAGCCAGCACATGCTGGGCCACGCCATGGACTTCTACATTCCTGACGTGCCGCTGGAGCATGTTCGCGCCGCCGGCCTGCGGCAGCAGCGCGGCGGCGTCGGCTTCTATCCGACCTCGGGATCGCCGTTCGTCCATCTCGATACCGGCAGCGTCCGTCACTGGCCGCGCATGACCCAGGAGCAACTGGCCAAGGTGTTCCCGGACGGACGCACCGTGCATTTGCCCTCCAATGGCGGTCCGATGAAGGGCTATGAGCTGGCCCGCGCCGACATCGAACGCCGCGGCAATGTCGACAATGCCGCAACCACCAGCAAGATGCCGAATCTGTTCGCGTCGTGGTTCAAGGGCAGCAAGCCTGCGACAGAAGAGGATGACGAGGGCGCCAGCGCTCCCGCAAGGAACGAGAAGCCGGGCTCTACCAACGTAGCCGCGGCAACACCCGCCAAGTCAGCGGATCCGGTTCCGACCCCGCGTGCGAAGCCGCAGGTCGCGGCGACGCTCCAGCTGGCCTCGGCCGACGCCCAGATCGTGCCGGCGGCGAAAGCCAGGCCTGAAGCGATGCAGGTCGCGCAGGCTTCCGCCGAGAATACCGAGCCGAAGCCGCAGACGCCGGCTGATATCATCAATTCCCGCGGCTTCTGGGACGACCCGCCGGCCAACGCGAATCAGCCGACCCCAGCGCAGGTCGCAGGGCTGCGTGCACGCCAGGCGCTCGCCGCCGCCACCGATCCGCAGCCGACCGCCAGCGTCTCCGAGGCGTTCAAGAGGGCGCTGGCCTATGCGCCGGCCGCCACCCCGCCGGCCGATCGCTCGAACGTCGTCACGGCCTCCATCGCAATGCCGCGCGCCACCACCCGCTCGGCGCGCAATGCCGATGCCGCTCCGACCGAGGTCAACACCGTGGTCTCCAAGGGCGTGCAGGGTCAGGACCCCGCGGTCGCAACCTCGGCCCGCCTCGCCGCCGCGCAGGGCAACGCGATCTGGATGCGGGTCATGATGCTGGCGCCAAGCGCAAGCAGCGCAATGTCGACGACGGTACTCGGCGATACCGAGATGACCCAGATGCGCAGCTATTTCGTCAAGCCGCAGACTGCGATCGCCATGAGCTTCTCGGAAGATCCGATGATGGGCATGACCTGCGACCGCTTCTCGGGATCGGCGACCGCCAAGCTTTCGACCCACGTGCTGCGTACCGCCGCGCTGCGCTAGACGCCCGGCATCGTCGCCGGTCCACGGCAATCCAACCTCGCCGATATGTCTTCTCAGGTTTGATGGATACGCGGGTCCCGGTTACACCAAGGCTTCTCCGAGGCTTTCCAGTACTGGCGCGCCGTAGCGGCAAGCCCGCGTATGACGTCGTAAGACGTCTCAGATCATTCCCAGCGCCTGCATGTAGGTTTCCAGGATGGTTTCCTGTTCGGCGCGCTCGTTCGCGTCCTGCTTGCGCATGCGCACGATGGTGCGGAGCGCCTTGGTGTCGAAGCCGTTGCCCTTCGCCTCAGCGTAGACATCCTTGATGTCGTCGGAGATCGTCTTCTTTTCTTCTTCCAGACGCTCGATGCGCTCGATGATGGCCTTGAGCTGGTCTTTGGCGAATCGTGTCGCGGGCTCGTCCTGAACGGCGGCTGCGGAGGTGGCCATCGTTTACTCCTGAATGGAACTGCGAGTGAGGCTTAAAGATCAAGCGCCGCACGCGTTACCGCACGGCGCTTTTTCAAGGATGACCCTCAAGATCGGGGGGCCTTGCGTCAAGGCAACATCATGCTCATCCACAGCGCGCCCACAGGAGATGACGGCGGGCTATCCCCTCGCCAATGTCTGGGCTTGACCGGCCATGACAGAGAAATCGAATCGCACGAGAGAGTGCGAAAGGATCAATGCCCGGGATGAACCTTCTTCATCGCGGCCAGTTGCTCGGGCGTGGCCGTGCCCTGGTGCTTCGCCTTCCACTCTTCGTAGGGCATGCCGTAGACCGCCTCGCGGCTCTCGTCCTTGCTGACGGCAACGCCTTTGGCGTCGGCCGCTTCCTTCATCCAGTTCGACAGGCAGTTGCGGCAGAAGCCGGCCAAATTCATCAGATCGATGTTCTGGACGTCGGTCCGGCCCTGCAGATGGCTCACCAGGCGCCGGAAAACGGCGGCTTCCAGTTCCGTTCTGGTTTTGTCGTCGATCGTCATGGCCGAGGGTCCCGTTGGTTCACCAATCATATGAGCATCAGATGGGAATTGTCACAGATTTTGCCATATCTGCGGGCAAAAGGCGGCATCCCGGGCGGCATTCCGGTTTCCCACAGCGCGGGAAATGCGCTGCCTGCCGTTGACAGGTCCGGCCGGGTAACGCGAAATCGTCAATCATTTGATGTAGCTTCCCTGCATGACTGCAAAAGATTCCCTCCACCGCCGCCCTGCTAGCCTGACCGCCGGCCTGATGCCGATGCTCGCGCTGGCGGTGACCTGCGCCTGGAGCAGTCCGGCGGCGGCCGACTTCCGGCTGTGCAACAACACCTCCAGCCGGGTCGGCATCGCGCTTGGCTACAAGGACGCCGAGGGCTGGACCACCGAGGGCTGGTGGAACGTATCCTCGCGTAGTTGCGAGACGCTGCTGCGCGGAACCCTGGTCGCCCGCTTCTATTACATCTACGCGCTTGACTACGACCGCGGCGGCGAATGGTCCGGACAGGCCTTCATGTGTTCGCGCGACAAGGAATTCACCATCAAGGGCACCGAGAATTGCCTGGCGCGCGGTTACGATCGCACCGGCTTTTTCGAGGTCGATACCGGCGAACAGCGAGCATGGACCGTGCAACTGACCGAAGCCAACGAGCAGCCGGCGCAGCGCGTGCCGGGAATTCCGGGAACGGTGGGACCAGGCGGTCCGGGCGGCATGCCCGGTCTGGGCACACCGGGTCTTCCGCCGCCAGCCGCGGCGCCCAAGCAATGAGGCGGCTCCGTCGTATCAAGATTCTGGCAACGCTCGGCCCTGCATCGTCAGACAGTGCGATGATCCGGAAGCTGTTCGAGGCCGGTGCGGACGTGTTCCGCATCAACATGAGCCACACCCCGCACGACAAGATGCGCGAGCTGGTGCAGACCATCCGCAATGTCGAATCGAGCTACGGCCGGCCGATCGGCATCCTGGTCGACCTGCAGGGACCGAAGCTGCGGCTTGGCGCGTTCGCCGAAGGTTCGACGCAACTCAAGAACGGCCAGAGCTTCACGCTCGATTCCGACAAGGCGCCCGGCGACAACAGCCGCGTGCAGCTGCCGCATCCCGAAATCCTCGCCGCGCTTCGCCCCGGCCATGCGCTGCTGCTCGACGACGGCAAGGTGCGCCTGATCGTCGAGGAGGCCTCGCCCGAACGCGCGGTGACGCGGGTGGTGATCGGCGGCAAGATGTCGGACCGCAAGGGTGTCAGTCTCCCCGATACCGACCTGCCGGTGTCGGCGATGACGCCAAAGGACCGCGCCGATCTCGAGGCGGCCCTCGCCACAGGCATCGACTGGGTCGCGCTCTCGTTCGTGCAACGCGCCGAGGACGTCCAGGAGGCCAAGCGGATGATCCGCGGCCGCGCCGCCGTGATGGCCAAGATCGAAAAGCCGCAGGCGATCGAACGGCTCGGCGAGATCATCGACGCTTCCGACGCGCTGATGGTGGCGCGCGGCGATCTCGGCGTCGAACTGCCGCTGGAGCGGGTGCCGAGCCTGCAGAAGCAGATGACGCGAATGGCGCGTCGCGCCGGCAAGCCGGTGGTGATCGCGACGCAGATGCTGGAATCGATGATCCAGTCGCCGGTGCCGACCCGTGCCGAAGTATCCGACGTCGCGACCGCGGTCTACGAAGGCGCCGACGCCATCATGCTGTCGGCGGAATCAGCCGCCGGCAAATTCCCGGTCGAGGCGGTCTCGACGATGAATCGCATCGGCGAGGAAGTGGAACGCGACCCGACCTATCGCTCGGTGCTGACAGCGCAGCGGATGCAGCCCGAGAATACGGTCGGCGACGCCATCGCGGACGCCGCGCGGCAGATCGCCGAGACGCTCGAACTGGCGGCCATCATCTGCTGGACCGCGTCGGGCTCCACCGCGATCCGCGTAGCGCGCGAGCGGCCGAAGCTGCCGGTGGTCGCGATCACGCCGAATCTCACGACGGGACGCAAATTGTCGGTCGTGTGGGGCGTGCATTGCGTGGTCGCGGAAGACGCCCACGACCAGGACGACATGGTCGATCGCGCCGGCTCGATTGCGTTCCGCGACGGCTTCGCCAAGGCAGGCCAGCGCGTGATCATCGTCGCCGGCGTACCGCTCGGTATCCCCGGAACCACCAACATGGTGCGCATCGCCTCGGTCGGCTCCAGCAGCGACGCGGAGATGTAAGGATATCGTCATTCCGGGGCGCGCGTCAGCGCGAACCCGGAATCTCGTCGCCGCCGGATCGGCACTCAGCCCTGCAGCGTCGCGTCCAGCGTGATCTTCGTGTTCAGCAGCTTCGACACCGGGCAGCCCGCCTTGGCCTTGCCTGCAAGCTCCTGGAATTGCGCATCGTCAGCACCCGGTATCTTTGCATTCAGCGTCAGATGCACCGAGGTGATGGCAAAACCATCGCCCTGCTTTTCCAGCGTAACGTCGGCCCTGGTATCCATGTGTTCGGCGGTGAGCTTTGCCTCGCCGAGGATCAGCGACAGCGCCATGGTGAAGCAGGCGGCATGCGCTGCGCCGATCAACTCCTCCGGATTGGAGCCGGGCTTGCCCTCGAAGCGGCTGGAGAAGCCATAGGGATAATCGTTGAGCGCGCCGCTCTTGGTCGAGATCGCGCCCTTGCCGTCCTTGATGCCGCCCTGCCATTTGGCGGATCCTGATGTCGTCGTCATCGCATGCTCCTCATCACGGGTTGGACCGTTGATAAAGCAGCAGCATGACAATTGGTTGCGGCGAAGACGTGTCGCTGGTGCCTACGCGCCGACCAGCGTCTTGGCCGGCAGCACCGCCTGCACCACGAGGCCGCGGGCACGGGCATCCATCACGCCGACGGCGCGCAGCGCCAGCAGCGTGACGGTTTGCACGGCGTCGCGCAGCCGCGCGGGATCGTCCAGATTCTCCGGCGCCAAGGGGCCGACCAGCGATTCATGCAAGGCGCCGAGGAGTGCGGTGGCGGCGAGCGCCGTATCCTGCGGCGGCAGGTGCCCGGCGCGGACCGCAGCATCGATTCTCGCGGCGATCTCGCCGGAGATTTCGCGCCGGCTGGCGAGCCGCGAGGCCGACACATCGACGTCGACAGGTTCAGCCAGGATTCCCCAGGCGAGCTTGCGCTGCGACAGCACGTGCACGGCAACGGTGGTGACGGCGGCGGCGAGCGCCGAGGACGGTCCGGGGGCGGCATCCGCGGCGCGGCGGATCGCGGCCAGTTCGTCGCGCGAGACGTCGGCGATCAGTTCGGAAATCAGGTCGGCCTTGGAGGGAAAGTAGCGATAGACCGTGCCAGCCGCGACATTGGCGCGAACCGAAACCGGCGCGATCTGTACCGCGGCCATGCCGCCATCGGCCGCGGCGTCCCGCGCCGCCGCCAGAATGGCACTGCGACGTGCCGCCAGCCGCTTCACCACCTGATGGGTTCGCCGATAGACCATGGCGCGAATTCCGTCCCCTGGCGCGCCCCTCGGGCCCCGCAGGACTGCCAGAACGCACACACCCTTCAACGTATTGAGCGAAAAGAACAGTTCTCGCTTTGAAGAAGTGAACACCTATTCACGACGGAAGACAAGATAGATTTATGAACGGCGCGCGTGATGAATAAAGCGGCAGACGGTCTGGCTGCGCCGAGGGCGGCCTAGGCGCGGGCCGCAACCAGGGCTGGCACCCGCTCGCGGCGCCACCACGAACCTGCGCGCGCCAGGATCAGGACCGAGACAATCAGCGTGGCGCCGAGCCCCGTCGGTGTGGCCGTGAATATGTAGACGCCAATGAGGACGAGCGCGCCGCCAAGCGCCGGGAGCTCATAGCCGCGAAAGCCGGACTTCAATCCGACGCGGACCAGAAAGGCAACGGCGATGACGAGCACCATCATGTCGTACATGAACAGATAGGGCGTGGTCAGCAACGTCCCCGCGGCCAACGCTGCGGCCTTCAACGTGTATTGCATGCGGCTTCGCCACATCAGCGCCAGCACCACCGCCACCGAGGCGGTGAGCACCCACTGGAACGCCCAGGCCAGTTGCTCGGTGCCGCCGAAATAGCGCACCAGCGAGAACAGGCTTTGCAGCTTCCACCACGTCGCCTTGCCCTCGGTCAGGAAGGCTTGCGAGAATCTCGGCATCCACTCGAAGAACGCGAGCCAGCTCTCGGTGCCGAAGGCGAGCCAGGACACGAAAAACATCGCGCTTCCCGTCACGGCGGCGCTGATGAACACGCGCCAATGCCCGGCCGCGACCAGCACGATCGGAAACAGCAGCCCGTATTGCGGCTTGTACGTCAGCAGCCCGAGACAGATGCCGGCGAGCACCGGGCGAACCGGGATGAGGTAAAGTGCGCCGCCGATCAGCGCCGCAGTGAGGAAGCCGTTCTGCCCGACCAGCGCATTGATGAACGCCATCGGCGCAGCGAGCGCGAGCAGAATGCCGAGATTGTGGCCGACGATCGCGCGAACCGCGACCAGGTAAGGGATCATGCTGACCAGAACCCAGCCGAGGTAGCCGACCGAATAGGGCAATTGCGCCAGCGCGGCTGCGACGAACAGAAACGGCGGCGGATAGTGCCAGGCAAAGTAGCCGACGAAATCCTGGCCGAGCTTGGCGACCTCGACCTGCTTCTGGATGTCCCAGTCATAGGCCTGCGCCGGAAGCCCATCGAGCACCAGCCGCCCGGCCGCCCAGACGTTGATGAAATCGGTGGGGATGCCGAGACCGCTGGAATCGTAGACCCACCAGTGCGAGGAATACGCCACCACGCCAAGCGTCAGGTTCACCACGCAAAGCGCAAAGCATACCCGGAGCAGCCACGCGGGAATCGCTGGCTGCGCCGGTGCGATTACGAGAGTGGAGCGAGAGGCGGCCATATAAAATCCCTTGCCCAGAGCGCCTCCTGTCCGAAGGCGCACGCCCCAAAGCAATAGGCCGGCCAGCCTTGAAGAAATCTTAAGTTTTTACACGGCAACGGAGTCTATTTCCGTCGTCCCGGCGAACGCCGGGACCCATAGTCACCGGCGCCAATAACATGCGAAGGGCGTCTCCCCCATCGCTACATCGAGACATCACGCGGTATGGGTCCCTGCGTTCGCAGGGACGACGTATTGAGGGAGCCTCCCCTACTCCCAGTTCAGCGCGCCGCCGTTCTGATATTCGATCACCCGCGTTTCGAAGAAATTCTTCTCCTTCTTTAGATCCATCGCCTCCGACATCCAGGGGAACGGATTTTCGGTTTCGTCGAACACGCGTGCCAGGCCAAGCTGCGCGCAGCGGCGGTTGGCGATGAAGTGCATGTAGGTCTCGCACAGCGCCGCATTCAGCCCGAGAAAGCCGCGCGGCATGGTGTCCCGGCCATAGGCCGCTTCCAGATCGGCAGCCGCGCGGACCATGTCGCGAACTTCCTCCTGGAACGCCTTCGTCCATAGGTGCGGATTCTCGATCTTGATCTGGTTGATGACGTCGATGCCGAAATTCAGATGAATCGATTCATCGCGCAGGATGTACTGATACTGCTCGGCAATGCCGACCATCTTGTTGCGGCGGCCGAGTGAGAGGATCTGCGCAAACCCCGTGTAGAACCACATGCCCTCGAAGATGACGTAGAACGCAACGAGATCGCGCAGGAACGCCTGATCGGCCTCCGGCGTCCCGGTCTTGAAACCGGGGTCGTCGAGATGCTGGGTGTGCTTCAGCGCCCATGCGGCCTTGTCGGTGATGGACGGCACCTCGCGGTACATGTTGAACAGCTCGCCCTCGTCAAGCCCCAGGCTCTCGACGATGTACTGGAAGGTGTGGGTGTGAACCGCCTCCTCGAACGACTGCCGCAGCAGATACTGCCGGCACTCCGGGTTGGTGAGATGGCGGTAGATCGCCAGCACGATGTTGTTGGCGACGAGGCTTTCGGACGCCGCAAAGAAGCCGAGATTGCGCTTGACCGCGCGTCGCTCGTCCTCGGTCAGGCCGTCACGGGATTTCCAAAGCGCGATATCGGCCTGCATCGAGACTTCGGTCGGCATCCAGTGATTGTTGCAGCCGGCGAGGTATTTCTCCCACGCCCATTTGTATTTCAGCGGCAGCAATTGATTGACGTCGGCGCGGCAATTGATCATCCGCTTGTCGTCGACGGACACCCTGCCGCCGTGGCGATCGATGGTGCCGAGGCCGGTTTGATCGGCCCGGGCAATAGATGGCGCCGGAAATGGCGGGATTACCTGATGCCGGGATGGCGCTGGTTCAGACCAGTCGAGCATTGTCGTTTCCTTTTGTTCTTGCTGCTTACTGGCAGGCTTCGCATTCGGGGTTATCGATCGAGCAGGCCACCGCGCCGGACAGATCCGGCGCGGTGGCAGCGGGCGCAACGATGATGGGGGCTGGCGACATCATCGTCACGGACGCGACACTGTTGAGCTTGCCGTCGGTGCCCCGCAGTGTGGACTTCTCGACATGCGTGGCGCTGCGCGAGCGCAGGTAATAGGTCGTCTTGAGGCCGCGCGCCCATGCCAGGCGATAGAGCGAATCGAGCTTCTTGCCGGAAGGGTTGGCGATATAGAGATTGAGCGATTGCGACTGATCGATCCATTTCTGCCGCCGCGAGGCCGCCTCGATCAGCCAGGCGCTGTCGATCTCGAAGGCAGTGGCATAGATCGCCTTGAGATCGTCGGGAATGCGATCGATCGAGCCCAGGCTGCCGTCGAAATATTTGAGGTCGTTGACCATCACCTCGTCCCACAGCCCGCGCGCCTTGAGGTCGCGCACCAAAAATTCGTTCACGACGGTGAAGTCGCCGGACATGTTGGATTTGACGTAGAGGTTCTGGTAGGAGGGCTCGATCGACTGCGCGACGCCGCAGATGTTGGAGATCGTTGCGGTCGGCGCGATCGCCATCACGTTCGAGTTGCGCATGCCGCCCGACTTCACGCGCGCACGTAGCGCGTCCCAATCGAGCGTCGTGCTGCGGTCCATCGCCACGCCGCCGCGCGCATCCGCCAGAAGTTCGATCGAGTCGATCGGCAGGATGCCCCGGCTCCACAGCGAGCCGTCGAACGAGGGATAGCGTCCGCGTTCGGCCGCAAGATCGACCGAGGCCGAAATCGCGTAATACGAAATCGCCTCCATGCTGGTATCTGCGAAAGCAACCGCCGCATCGGACGCCATCGCGATCCGCATCGCCTGCAGCGCGTCCTGGAATCCCATCAGGCCAAGGCCGACCGGCCGGTGCCGCAGGTTGGATCGGCGCGCTTCCGGGATCGTGTAGAAATTGATGTCGATGACGTTGTCAAGCATGCGCATGGCAATGCTCACGGTGCGCTTCAGTCGCGCATCGTTCAGCCGGCCGTCGTGAATGTGATTGAGGAGGTTGATCGATCCGAGATTGCAGACGGCGGTCTCGTCGTCGGAGGTATTGAGCGTGATCTCGGTGCACAGGTTCGAGGAATGAATGACGCCGGCATGGCGCTGCGGCGAGCGCAGATTGCAGGGGTCCTTGAACGTGATCCAGGGATGCCCGGTCTCGAACAGCATGGTCAGCATCTTGCGCCAGAGGTCCGTGGCGCGGACCTGCTTGAACACGCGAATCTCGCCGCGCGCCGCCCTGGCTTCATAGGCCGCGTAGCGCTCGGCGAACGGCTGGCCATATAGGTCATGCAGATCGGGCGTCTCGTCCGGCGAGAACAGGGTCCATTCGCCGTCGGCCTCGACGCGTTGCATGAAAAGATCTGGCACCCAGTTCGCGGTGTTCATGTCATGGGTGCGGCGGCGATCGTCGCCGGTGTTCTTGCGCAGGTCGAGGAACTCCTCGATGTCGATATGCCAGGTCTCCAGATAGGCGCAGACCGCGCCCTTGCGCTTGCCGCCCTGGTTGACGGCGATCGCGGTGTCGTTGGCGACTTTCAGGAACGGCACCACGCCCTGGCTTTCGCCGTTGGTGCCCTTGATGTGGGCGCCGAGCCCGCGCACGCGGGTCCAGTCGTTGCCGAGTCCGCCGGAATATTTTGCCAGCAGCGCGTTGTCCTTGACCGATTTGAAGATGCCGTCGAGATCGTCGGCGATGGTGGTGAGGAAGCACGACGACAGCTGCGGCCGCAGCGTCCCCGAATTGAACAGCGTCGGCGTCGAGGCCATGAAATCGAACGAGGACAGCAGATCGTAGAACTCGATGGCGCGCGCCTCGCGGTCGATCTCGCGCAGCGCAAGGCCCATGGCGACGCGCATGAAGAACGCCTGCGGCAGCTCGATGCGGTTGCCGCCATCGTGCAGGAAGTAGCGGTCATATAGCGTTTGCAGTCCCAGGAACTGAAACGCCAGATCGCGCTCCGGCTTCAGCGCCGCGGCAAGTTTTTTCAGGTCGAAACGCGCGAGATCGGGATCGAGCAGTTCGGCCTTGATGCCGGTCTTGACATAGGCCGGGAAATATTCGGCGTAGCGCACGGCCATATCGGCCTGCGAGGCTCGGGTCGGTATATCAAGCACGAACGACAGTACCTCGGTGCGCAGCTTGTCGAGCAGCAGCCGCGCACTGGCATAGGCGTAGTTGGGCTCCAGTTCGACCAGCGTGCGCGCTGCCATCACCGACGCCAGCGCCAGTTCGTCCTCGCTGATGCCGTCGTAGAGATTGCGCTGGGTTTCGGCGAGCACCGGCGCCGCCTCGACGCCCTCGAGCCCGGCGCAGGCTTCGTTGATGATTGACGCGAGTCGCTCGCTATCGAGCGGCGCTTTCGTGCCGTTCGCCAGCGTCACATGCAGCACCGGACCGGACGATGGCCGCGCCGATTTGGCGGCCTCCTGCTCGGCGCGCTGCCGTGTCCGTTCCTCGCGATAGAGCACGTAGGCGCGCGCGACCTTGTGGTGCTCGCTGCGCATCAGGGCCAGTTCGACCTGATCCTGCACGTCTTCGATGTGAAAGGTGCGACCTTCGCTGATCCGGCGCGACAGCGCGCCGACGACTTCAGCGGTCAGTTGCTCCACGATCTCGTGCACCCGGCGGGAGGCTGCAGCGGTGTGGCCCTCGACGGCGAGGAACGCCTTGGTCATCGCGACCGAAATCTTGCTGGCGTCGAATTTCGACACCGTGCCGTTGCGGCGAATCACCTGCATCGGCAGTGCGCCCTCCGGCGAGGTCGGCGATTCCGTACGCAACGGGATAAAGGGAGCGGATTTGGCTTCGAGCGAGACGAGTTGAGAAGGTTGCGACATCGACAGACCCCGAGATGTTGTTGGAGCTGGATGTCAGGAGGGACGCTGCATCGAATGCACGGGCGACAAGCCCGGCATGGATCTGCAAGCGACCGCCGGACACCCCGCCCGTGGACGTTTTTTGCTGTCGCGGCAGGTCTCCTGGCTTGCAGGTCGTCGTCGCACCCGCCTTCCCAATGCGTGACCGCATCAGTGACTCAAATGATCGGGAGCAACTCACTGCTTACAGTTGCGGGGGCAGCGCCGGATTCTCGCAACCAAATGCGCGATACACCGACTTCCCTCTTAGCCACCAAATCTTGCGATATGGCAGACCGTGACGTCTATATGTGGTGCTATTCGGGATAGAGTGTCAATGGGGTCGAGAAGACCAATGCCCGCAATTTGAAAAATTTCTTACAAAACCAACCGGCGCCGGGCAGCAGGACCAGATTCGGCCGTCGCCTGAAAGTGGTTTTCCCCGCTATCCCGGGCGACCACAGCCGTTACGTCGTGGCGTAGGGCGCAAAGCGGGATCGTGTTTCGTCGATTCGCAGCGCCCGGCCGATCGGCGGAAAGGCGCGCTGCGCGCAATCCGGACGCTCGCAGACCTTGCAGCCCATCCCGATCGGCGTCGCATTCGAGGTCCTGAGATTGATGCCTTGCGAATACACCACGCGCTCGGCATGCCGCACGTCGCAGCCAAGCGCGATCGCGAACGTCTTGGTCGGCGCACCATATTTGCCCCGCGCGTGCGACACCGAACGAGCGATCCAGAGATAGGTTCGCTCGTCCGGCATGCGCGCGAGTTGCGTCAGGATGCGTCCGGGGCTCGCGAATGCCTCATAGACGTTCCAGAGCGGACAGGTGCCGCCGACCCGCGAGAAGTGAAAATCGGTCGCCGATTGCCGCTTCGAGATGTTTCCGGCGCGATCGACGCGGATGAAGAAGAACGGCACGCCGCGGGCGCCCTGGCGCTGCAGCGTGCTCAGCCGGTGACAGACGGTCTCGAAGCCGACGCCGAACTCGTAGCCCAGCAGCTCGATGTCATAGCCGCGGGTCTCAGCCGCCGCCAGCAGCCGCCCATACGGCATGATCAGCGCGCCGGCGAAATAGTTGGCAAGCCCGATGCGCGCAAGCCCGCGCGCCTCGTGACTTCTAAATCCGGCGCCATCGACCAGATCGGTCAATTCCCGATCGAACGCCAGCATTGCGATCTGCGTTCCAAGCTGAAAGGCACGCTGGCCCGGCCGCAGGCCGGGCGCCAGATAAAGCGTACTGGTCCGTGAGTCGAATTTCCGTTCATTGCCCGACGGCAGATCGTCGATCGCCTCGAGCACCAGCTTGACCCCGTGACGGTCAGCCAGATAGGCCGCGAGCGCGGTGTCCATCCGCCCGATCGGAAAGTCCATCGCCTGCGCGAGCGCTTCGGCGGCTTCGTCGAGCTCGGCGATGTAGTTGTGACGGAGATAGAAGAAGTCGCGCACTTCCTCGAACGGTGTCGACGGCAGCACCGGCACGTCCGATTGCCGGTCCTCGCCCAGCCTCGCCGCCAGCAATCCGGCCTGCTCGATGGACTGGCGGTATTTTCGATGGATCGTCACCAGCGCCCTCCCCACCGCCGGCATGTTCATGGTCAGTTCGCGGAGCTCGACGGCTGCGATGGTTTCGCCGAAGGCCGCATCCGACAGCGCCTCGCGCAAATCGGAAATCAGCCGCGCCTCGTCGTCCTCGGAGAACACCTGCAGGTCGAGCCCGAACGCGGTGTTGAGGGCCAGCAGCACCTGCACCGTCAGCGGCCGCTGGTTGTTTTCGAGCTGGTTGAGGTAGCTCAGCGAGATGCCGAGCCGTTGCGCCAGCGCGGCCTGGGTCAGGTGCTGCTCCTCGCGCAGGCGCTTCAGCCGCAGTCCCATGAACGCTTTCTTCATCTCGCCCTCGACTTTGCAAACTTTGCAAACATGCGAAAAACCTTCGCAAGACTACGCTTTATCAGCCATTTTAAAGCGATTGCAGTTGCGGATATTTGCGAACCGACGACGGAAATTCAAGCCGTCCGGAGTTCGCGATGCGTCCTGACGCCACGAAAATAAGCCTTACCGACGTGGTGTTTCCCGACCGCGCCAATCATTACGGCACGCTGTTCGGCGGCCATGCGCTGCACCTGATGGGCAAGGCGGCGTTCATCGCCGCCACACGCCACACACGCCAGCACGTGGTGATGGCATCCACGGACCGCATCACGTTCGCCGAGCCGGTCCGTCTGGGCGACCTGATCGAATGCGTCGCCCACATCACCCGCGTCGGCCGCTCATCGATGACGGTCGCCGTCGACCTCATGCACGAAGAGGCGCTTGGCGGACAACGCCGCGCGGCCGTTCACGGCACGTTTGAAATGGTCGCAGTCGACACCAACGGACGACCGACACCGATTTCCATCGCCCGACATAGCAACGACGTTCAAGAGGAAGCCGTTACGTGAAGCATCACAAGGTCCGCACCTACAAATCCGCCGAACGGCTCGACCGCGCCGATCAACTCGCCTGGAAGATCGCAGCGGTTGCCGCCGATCCGGTACGCATCGAGGACGAGGTCGCCGAGATGATCGGCAACCGCATCATCGACAACGCCGCCGTCGCCGCCGCTTCGGTTGCGCGGCATCCGGTCGTTACCGCGCGGGCGCAAGCCGAGGCACATCCGCAGGCCCAGGGCGCAACCATCTTCGGGCTGCCAGGTGGCCAGCGTTATCAGCCGGAATGGGCGGCATGGGCCAATGGCGTCGCGGTCCGCGAACTCGATTTCCACGATACGTTCCTGGCCGCAGACTATTCCCATCCCGGCGACAACATCCCGCCGGTGCTGGCGGTGGCCCAGCATTGCGGATCGTCGGGAGAGGATCTGCTGCGCGGGCTGGCCGCGGCCTACGAGATCCAGGTCGATCTGGTGAAGGGCATCTGCCTGCATGAGCACAAGATCGACCATATCGCCCATCTCGGCCCCTCGGCTGCGGCCGGCATCGGCGCGCTGCTTGGGCTGCCGGTTGAGACGATCTATCAGGCGGTGCAGCAGGCGCTTCACGTCACCACCACGACGCGGCAATCGCGCAAGGGCGAGATTTCAAGCTGGAAGGCCTATGGGCCGGCTTTCGCGGGCAAGATGGCCATCGAAGCAGTCGACCGCGTCATGCGCGGCGAAGGCGCGCCGTCACCGGCCTATGAGGGCGAGGACGGCTTCATCGCCTGGCTGCTCGGCGGCCCGAACGCGGAATACATCGTGCCGCTGCCCGAGAAAGGCGAACTGAAGCGCGCGATCCTCGATACCTATACCAAGGAACATTCGGCCGAATATCAGAGCCAGGCGCTGATCGATCTCGCCCGCAGGCTGGGGCCGAAGATCGGCAACCTCGCAAGCGTGGAAAGCATCGTCATCCATACCAGCCACCACACCCATTTCGTGATCGGCACCGGCGCCAACGATCCGCAGAAGATGGATCCGAAGGCCAGCCGCGAAACGCTCGATCACTCCATCATGTACATCTTCGCCGTCGCGCTCGAAGACGGCGGCTGGCATCACGAAAAATCCTACGCGCCGGAACGCGCGGGCCGGCCCGCAACGATCGAGCTCTGGCGCAAGATTTCGACGGTCGAAGACCCCGAATGGACGCGGCGCTATCACAGCCACGATCCACGAGAGAAGGCCTTCGGCGGCCGCGTCGTCGTTACGCTCAAGGGCGGATCGACCGTCAGCGACGAGATCGCGGTCGCCGACGCGCACCCGCTGGGCGCCCGACCGTTCAAGCGGCCGGATTACATCCGCAAGTTTCGGTCGCTGGCGGATGGCGTGATTTCCCTTGCAGAGCAGGACCGCTTCATCGCCGCGGTCGAGCGGCTGCCATCACTTCGGGCCGGTGAGCTTTCCGAGCTGACATTTACCGTCGAACCGTCGCGGCTCCGCGCCGCTGCCTCGCACGGCATTTTCGACTGGCCTGCTGAAACGCAAAACTCGCAGCAAGCACGTGCTTAGGGAGGAACAGATGACGGACGCGAAGCCAGCACCCAAGAAATCCGTGGCGCTCTCCGGCGTCGTCGCCGGCAACACCGCGCTTTGCAGCGTCGGCCGCAGCGGCAACGATTTGCACTATCGCGGCTACGACATCCTCGATGTCGCAGGCGTCTGCGAGTTCGAGGAGATCGCGCATCTGCTCGTGCACGGCAGCCTGCCGACCCGCGCCGAGCTTGCCAACTACAAGGTCAGGCTGAAATCGCTGCGCGGCCTGCCGCGCGCGGTGCTGAACACGCTGGAACAACTGCCGGCGGCGGCGCACCCGATGGACGTGATGCGATCCGGCGTCTCGGCGCTTGGCTGCGTGCTGCCGGAAAGCCACGACCACAATACGCCCGGCGCCCGCGACATCGCCGACCGCCTGATGGCCTCGCTCGGCTCGATGCTGCTTTACTGGCATCATTACGCGCATAACGGCCGCCGCATCGAGGTGGAGACCGGCGATGACTCGATCGGCGGACACTTCCTTCACCTGCTGCATGGCAAGCCGCCGTCGGCGTCACACGAACGCGCGATGCATACCTCGCTCAACCTCTATGCCGAGCACGAATTCAATGCCTCGACGTTCACCGCGCGCTCGATCGCCGGCACCGGCGCCGACATGTATTCGGCGGTCACGGGCGCGATCGGCGCACTGCGTGGACCCAAGCATGGCGGGGCTAACGAGGTCGCGTTCGAGGTGCAGAAGCGCTACGCCGACCCTGATGAAGCCGAGGCCGATATCCGCCGGCGGATCGCGGCCAAGGAAGTCGTGATCGGCTTCGGCCATCCCGTCTATACGATCGCAGATCCCCGCAACAAGGTGATCAAGCAGGTCGCGCATCAGCTCAGTGCCGAGAGCGGCAGCATGCGCATGTTCGCGATCGCCGACCGCATCGAGACTGTCATGGCCGAAGCCAAGCGCATGTTCGCCAACCTGGACTGGTTCAGCGCCGTCTCCTACCACGCGATGGGGGTGCCGACGGCGATGTTCACGCCGCTATTCGTCATCTCACGCACTTCCGGCTGGGCCGCCCACGTCATCGAACAGCGGATCGACAGCAAGATCATCCGGCCGGCGGCGAACTATGTCGGCCCCGAAAATCGCGCCTTCATCCCGCTCGATGCACGCGAGCAGGCCCCCTCGCCGATGCGCGCGGCATAGGGAGAGGGCCATGCCATACCTCGTCGCATCGGATCATCCGCAGGAGAGCGCCGGCCGCCGCTTTCGCACGCTGCTGCAGCGGCCCGGCATCCTGCGCCTCCCCGGAGCGCATAACGGAATGTCGGCACTGCAGGCTCGGGCGGCCGGCTTCGAGGCGCTGTATCTGTCCGGCGCCGCCATGACCGCATCGATGGGACTGCCGGACCTCGGCGTCATCACGGTCGACGAGGTCGCGTTCTTCGTGCGCCAGATCGCCCGCGCAGCAAGCCTGCCGCTGCTGGTGGACGGCGATACCGGATATGGCGAAGCGCTCAACGTCATGCACATGGTCCGCGTCTTCGAGGAAGCCGGCGCCGGCGCCGTTCATCTCGAGGATCAGTTGCTGCCCAAGAAATGCGGCCACCTCAACGACAAGAGACTGGCCGATGCGCACGACATGGCTGCCAAAGTCGCAGCCGCCGCCAAGGCGCGCCGCGATCTCGTCGTCATCGCACGAACGGATGCAGCCGCCAGCGAAGGCCTCGACGGCGCCGTCGCGCGTGCCAGGCTCTATATGGAAGCCGGCGCCGACGCGATTTTCCCCGAAGCGCTCAACACCGCCGAGATGTTCCGCGCCTTCGCCGAGCGGATGCCCGGCGTGCCGCTGCTCGCCAACATGACCGAGTTCGGCAAGACGCCGTTCTTCACCGCCGTCGAGTTCGAGCAGATGGGCTACGCGATGGTGATCTGGCCGGTTTCCTCGCTGCGGGTCGCGAACAAGGCGCAGCAGCAGCTCTATGCCGCAATCGCGCGGGACGGCGGCACCCACAACATGATCGATCGGATGCAGACCCGCGCCGAGCTTTACGACACAATCAGGCTGCACGATTACGAGGCGCTCGATCGCTCCATCGTCCAGACCATCGTTCCGCGGGAGATGCCGCAACGAAAATGATCCGTTGACGGCAACGCGCACTTGTCGATAAACCGGGGCGGTCGTGGTTCTTCGGAGATTGTTTCTCCGAAGCTAAGAGGGAAGCCGGTGCGGCCGTAATGGCCAAAGCCGGAGCTGCCCCCGCAACTGTAAGCGGCGAGCCGCTGTCCAACGAAGTCACTGAGACCCGCAAGGTCTCGGGAAGGCCGGACAGCAGCACTGACCCGCGAGCCAGGAGACCTGCCTCGACAACATACACGTCCTCGGGCGGGGTGTCCCGGTGGTGCGGTTGCGATTCCGCGCGCGCTTCCCGCCGTTCGGGATCCAGACGTGTCACTTCGGCCTTTGCCCCCAACTTTTGGGGTTAAGCCAATGTCTACTACTTCCACCATCTCCACTTCAGCACTTCCCGTGGCCTCGCTCGGCACGCCGCGCATCGGCCCGCGCCGCGAGCTGAAATTCGCGCTGGAAAGTTTCTGGTCCGGCGCGACCAGCGAAAGCGCGCTGATCGAAGCCGGCGCAGGCCTGCGCGCGGCGAACTGGGCGCGCCAGAAAAAGCTCGGCGTCAGCGTGATCCCGTCGAACGATTTTTCGTTCTATGATCAGGTGCTCGACACGTCGGTGATGGTCGGCGCCATTCCGAAAATCTATCGCTGGGACGGCGGCCCGGTGCCGCTTGCGACCTATTTCGCGATGGCCCGCGGGGCGCAGGGTGAAACGCGCGAAGCCGACTGCGGCCATGCCCATCATGGCCATGATGCCGCGCATGGCGTGCCCGCGCAGGAAATGACGAAATGGTTCGACACCAATTACCACTACATGGTGCCCGAACTGGAAAAGGAGCAGACGTTCGTCCTCGCATCGCGCAAGCCGATCGAGGAATACGAGGAAGCGCTGGCGCTGGGCTACCGGACCCGGCCCGTGTTGGTCGGGCCGGTCACGTTCCTCAAGCTCGCCAAGAGCACGGACGCCGGATTCAATCCGCTCTCGCTGCTCGACCGGCTGCTGCCCGTCTACATCGAGGTCCTTCGCGAATTGGTCTATCGGGGCGCCGAATGGGTGCAGATCGACGAGCCGTGTCTGGTGCTCGACCTTGATATCGTCGCGAAGCAGGCGCTGCATTACGCCTACTCCGAGATCGCCAAAGCCGTGCCGCAGCTCAAGATCATGCTGGCGACCTATTTTGGCGAGCTGGGCGGCAGTCGCGACACGGCGCTTTCCCTTCCCGTCGCCGGGCTGCATCTAGATCTGGTGCGCGCACCGGACCAGATCGACAACCTCGACGGCTTTCCAAAGGACCGCGTGCTGTCGCTCGGCGTCATCGACGGCCGCAACATCTGGCGCACGGATCTGAGCCGCGTGCTCAATCGGATCGAGCCCGTCGTCGCAAAGCTCGGCAAGGATCGCGTGCAGATCGCGCCGTCATGCTCGCTGCTGCACGTCCCGATCGATTTATCGCTGGAGACCGGCCTCGATCCCGAGATCACAAGCTGGCTGGCGTTCTCGGTGCAGAAAATCGAGGAGCTGACGACCCTCGCAACGGCGCTCGCAGGTGGCCGTAAAGCTGCGGCGGCCAGCCTGAAGGCCTCGGACGAGGCAGCCGCCTCCCGCAAGGCTTCGCCCCGCATCCACAATGCGAAGGTAGCAGCGCGTGTTGCCGGCATCGACGATGCGATGCGTCGGCGCGCCAGCGTATTCGCGGACCGTGTCGGCGTTCAGCACGCGCGTTTCAGCCTGCCGGCGTTCCCGACCACGACGATCGGCTCGTTCCCGCAAACCGCCGACGTCCGCAAGGCGCGCGCCGCCCACGCCAAGGGTACTCTGGCCGACAGCGCCTACAAATCCTACCTGCAGGAACAGACCGCCCGCGCGGTGCGCTGGCAGGAAGACATCGGCCTCGACGTGCTCGTGCATGGTGAGTTCGAACGCAACGACATGGTGCAGTATTTTGGCGAGCAGCTTGCCGGCTTCGCATTCACCGCCAACGGCTGGGTGCAATCCTACGGATCGCGTTACGTCCGCCCGCCGGTGCTGTTCGGCGACGTCTCGCGGCCCAGCCCGATGACGGTCGAGTGGTGGCAGTATGCGCAGTCGCTGACAAAGAAGCCGATGAAGGCGATGCTCACCGGCCCCGTCACCATCCTGAACTGGTCGTTCGTCCGCGATGACATCCCGCGCAGCGAGGCCTGCCGGCAGATCGCGCTCGCCATCCGCGACGAGGTCGCCGATCTCGAAGCGGCCGGCGCCGGCATGATCCAGATCGACGAGGCGGCACTGAGGGAAGGCCTGCCGCTGCGGAAATCCGAATGGAAGGCCTATCTCGACTGGGCCGTCGAAGCCTTCCGCCTCTGTTCGTCCGGTGTGCGCGACGAGACGCAGATCCACACCCACATGTGCTACTCGGAGTTCAACGACATCATCGACGCAATCGGCGCCATGGACGCCGACGTGATCTCGATCGAGACCTCGCGCTCGAAGATGGAGTTGCTCGACGCATTCAGGGATTACCGCTACCCGAACGAAATCGGCCCCGGCGTCTATGACATCCATTCGCCGCGGGTGCCTGACATCGGCGAGATGACCGACCTGCTCGCGCTGGCGCGGAAACGGCTTGCCGACACCCAGATCTGGATCAATCCGGATTGCGGATTGAAGACCCGCAAATGGGAGGAAGTGCAGCCGGCGCTCGTCAACATGGTCGCGGCGGCCCGCGAATTGCGCGCCTCCGCCTAGCGCGGGTAGCGCCCCGTCTCTAGATTAGCCGCGGAAAATCGAAGGAGACCGCGATGCGCTTCTGGATTCAATGCACGGCCTTCGAGACGGGGCGGCCGATCCACATCAACATTGCGCTCGTCGGCAGCATGTCGCGCGACGGCGAGCGCACCGTTCTCACCTATGTGGGCGACGGGCAGACCATCGACGTGACCGAGACGCCGGAGCAGATCCTCGAGCGCCATTTTGCGCCCATGGGAAAGGCGTAGCGCGCGAGGTGGGCGACATAAAAAACGCGGCGTCTCCGCCGCGTTTTCTTGTTCAGATGCAGTCCGCTTACGCCTGCGGCTGCGGCTCCATGCCCGGATCGGGGCGCGGACGCGGCTTGCCGGCGGGCGGCACGGCGGAGGCGCGAGGCGTGCTCGGCTCCAGCACCGATTCGCGGTTCGGCTTCTTGCCGTTGAGCAGATCGATGATCTCTTCGCCGCTCAGCGTTTCGAATTCGAGCAGGCCCTTGGCGAGCGTCTCGAGGTCGGCGCGCTTTTCGGTGAGAATGCGCGTCGCTTCGTTGTAGCCCTCTTCGACAAAACGCCGAATCTCGGTGTCGATCTTCTGAACCGTCGCTTCCGAAGCGTTTTGCGTGCGCGACACCGACATGCCGAGGAACACTTCGTCCTGGTTTTCGCCGTAGGACACGGTGCCAAGGGCTTCGGACAGGCCCCAGCGCGTCACCATCATGCGCGCCAGCCGCGTGGCCTGTTCGATGTCGGAAGAGGCACCGGACGTAACCTTCTCCTTGCCGAAGATCAGTTCTTCCGCGACGCGGCCGCCCATCATGATCGCCAGTCGCGACGTCATCTGCTCGAGCGACATCGACAGCTTGTCGCGCTCGGGCAGCTGCATCACCATGCCGAGGGCGCGTCCACGCGGGATGATCGTGGCCTTGTGGATCGGATCGGTCGCGACGACGTTGAGGCCGACGATGGCGTGACCGCCCTCGTGATAGGCCGTCAGCAACTTCTCTTCCTCGGTCATGACGAGCGACTTCCGCTCGGCGCCCATCATCACCTTGTCCTTGGCTTCCTCGAACTCGGCCTGGGTCACCATCCGCTTGTTGCGGCGGGCAGCCGTCAGCGCGGCCTCGTTGACGAGGTTCATCAGGTCGGCGCCGGAGAAGCCCGGCGTGCCGCGCGCGATGGTCTTGAGGTTGATATCCGGCGCCAGCGGCACCTTGCGGACGTGAACCTTGAGGATCTGCTCGCGGCCGACGACGTCGGGATTGGGTACCACCACCTGGCGGTCGAAACGGCCGGGGCGCAGCAGCGCGGGATCGAGCACGTCGGGCCGGTTGGTCGCCGCGATCAGGATCACGCCTTCATTGGCCTCGAAGCCGTCCATCTCGACCAGCAACTGGTTCAACGTCTGCTCGCGCTCGTCATTGCCGCCGCCGAGACCGGCGCCGCGATGACGGCCGACCGCGTCGATTTCGTCGATGAAGATGATGCAGGGCGCGTTCTTCTTGGCCTGCTCGAACATGTCGCGGACGCGGGAAGCACCGACGCCGACGAACATTTCGACGAAGTCGGAGCCCGAGATCGTGAAGAACGGCACGTTGGCTTCGCCCGCAACCGCACGAGCGATCAGGGTCTTGCCGGTGCCGGGAGGGCCGACCAGCAGCACGCCGCGCGGAATCCGTCCGCCGAGCCGCTGGAACTTGCCGGGATCGCGCAGGAACTCGACAATCTCCTGCAGGTCCTGCTTGGCCTCGTCGACGCCGGCGACGTCCTCGAAGGTGACGCGGCCATGGGCCTCCGTCAGCATCTTGGCGCGCGACTTGCCGAAGCCCATCGCCTTGCCGGCGCCGCCCTGCATCTGCCGCGACAGGAAGATCCATACGCCGATCAGAGCGATGAAGGGCAGCCAGGACACCAGCAGCGACACGAACCACGGCACGTTGTCGCCGGGCGGCTTGGCCGTGATCTGGACCTTGGCGTCATAGAGGCGCTTCACCAGCGTCGGATCGCTGGGCGCATAGGTCTGGAAGCTCGAGCCGTTGGTAAAGGTGCCGTGAATGTCCGGCCCCTGGATCACCACGTCGCGCACGCGGTTCTGGTCGACCTCGCTGAGCAGCTGCGAGAACGAAATGTCCTGCGAGGACGCGCGCTGACCCGGGTTCTGGAAAAGCGTGAATAGTGCCAATAGCAGCAAGACAATGATGACCCAGAGGGCGAAATTGCGCAGATTGGCGTTCATTGATCTTCCTTCGTGGTCGCGCGGATCGCGGCCTTTGTCCTTGGCAGTAACCCTGAATATTTCTTTTTGGGTAGTGAGACGAGAATCCCCGGTCCACTGCACACAATCTAGGTGGCGCCCCGGTCAATGCCAAGGGAACCACTCAGGACTATTTAACGCATGTTAGCGGAATTCCGGGTCAAAAAATGGCGTAGAATCCGGGGTTTCCACGGGGTGGTTAAGACAGGTTGCGGGAATATGCTGGGATATCAATATATCGGGCCGTTTGTCACGGTTTCCGGCCGCGACGCTGCGGCGCCGGATCGACGTGAATTCGCCCGCCGCTCAGGCTGATCGCCGCCCCCGCAAGGGTTTGCTTCAGGCTTGACTGCCCCTTGCCATCGACAATGGCGCAGTCCAACGCGGCCAGCAGGGCTTCGAGTTTGCCGAGTTCGGCAGTCCCCTCGTGGCCGAACCGGTCGATCGCGCGCTTGAGCAGCCTCAGGCGGATCTCCTCGGGCAGCCCGGCAAAGGCCGCGGCATCGAATCCGAAGCGCGAGGCATCCCGACGATCCGTCAAGGCAAGGTAGCGCTCCGCCCCATCGACCAGCACTTCGATCGCGGCATTGGCCCGCGCCAGCCGCGAGGCCAGCCGCGCCAGGCTGCGGCTGTCGGCGCCCTCCTCCGCCAGCGCCGGCATCAATGCGCGCAGCCTCGGACGCGTGAAACTCACGTCGCTGTTGGTCGGATCGTCGGCGAAGGCGATCTTTGCCTTGCCGAGTGTCGCGACGAGCCGCGATTTCGGGATGTCCAGCAACGGCCGCGCCAGCCGCACGCCGTCCCGTTCGGTCTCGCGTGCCATCGCCGCAAGACCCGCGATGCCGCTGCCGCGCAGCATCCGCATCAGCAGCGTTTCGGCCTGGTCGTCCCGGGTATGCGCAGTGAGGATATGCGTCGCGCCGCTCGATCGCGCGGCCTGCGCGAGCAGGCGATAGCGCTCCGCGCGCGCCGCGGCCGGCAATCCCGTCTTCGGCTTGACGCCGCTCCAGCGCAGCGTGCGATGGGGCAGTTCGAGCGTACGTGCCAGGCGTTTGACGTCACGCGCCTCGCGCGCGGCCTCGGGGCGCAAGCCGTGATCGACCGTGACGGCGAGCAGGCGCGGCCCCCGGGAAAGCCCGTGGCGCCAGCGCGCGGCCAGCCACATCAACGCCATCGAGTCGGGGCCACCGGAGACCGCGAGCACCATCGCGGGCGCGGCCCTCCAGTCGGCAAACAGGCGTTTGGCATCATTGGCCGAAATAACGGCCTGGTCATCGAGGGGCATGGCTGCACCGGCACCTGCACGGAGGCCGGTCGCGGCCTCCCCGGTACCAGCTTAGCACTTCACCCGCTTTTGCTCACGGTCTACGGCGGCTTTGACGCCGGCCGAGGCGCGCGGATATTTCCGCGTCACTTCGCCGAGCGCCGCGCAGGCGGCTTCCTTTTCCTTCAGCGCCGCCAGCGACTGGCCGAGCCGCAGCAGGGCGTCAGGCGCCTTGCCCGATTTGTCGAACTTGGTGGTGACACCGAGGAAGGCTTCCGCCGCATCGCGATATTGCTGGCGCTGGAAATAGCTTTCGCCGAGCCAGTATTGCGAATCCGCGATCAGGGGATCGCTCGGGTATTTCTGGGCGAAGTTCTTCATCGTCTCTTCGGCCAGCGCGTAGTCCTTGCGCTGCATGTAGCCGATGCCGAGATCGAATTCGTCCTTGGACGTCGCCGAGGGCGGCAGCGTGGTCAGCGCGGCGCTGGCGGGACCGCGCGGCGGCGGGCCCCCGGCTGCAGCCGGGTCACGACCGAGATTCATCGGTTCACCGGGGCCACGTCCGCCCGGTGCACCGACCGGGGCATCGTTGGCGATCGGCATCTGACCGCCGCCGAGTGCGCGCGGCGCGCCGGGGGCGTTGGGGTTCTGGCTGGGATCGAACGCATCGCCGCGACGGCGACCGCCCCCTTGTGGTGCCGCAGGGTCCTGCGCCATCGGGGCGGGTGAGGCGGCCTGGGGCTGCTGGCCATAGCCGGGCTGGGCTTGCGGATAGCCCTGCTGCTGCGGGTAGGCTTGCTGCTGCGGGTAGTTCTGCTGCGGATAAGCCTGCTGCGCCTGTGGCGGCGGATTGGGCTGCCCCTGGGGCGGCGCTGCCGACATGCCGGGCTGCGCTACTGGCGGCTGACCGCCCGGTGACGGCGGCGCCGCGCCGAGCTGGCGCAGCCGCTCTTCGAGCTGGCGGTTACGGTATTGCAGTTCCTCGTTCTGGCCGGTCAGTTGCCGGAGCTGCTGCTCGAGCCGCTGGATCCGCATTTCCGCATCGCCGTCATCGGACTGCTCCTGCCCACGCGGGGCACCTTGCTGCGATCGCTCCCAGGGAAACGAAAGCTGCGCCGAAGCGATCTGCACGGAAGAAGCCAGCATCACGGCAATCGCCGCGGCGCCGGTAGCATTAAGGAGTCTGGATGACATTTTGCCCTGACGACGAAGATCGCGTGACATCGAAAGCTGATCCCATTCAGCGATGGAGTGCGCCGGAATTGTGACTGGCGCTTTCCAATCCGCCCGCTTGACCGCGGTATGGTTTAGTTTCGACTTCGGAACAAGCAAGCACCTTGGTCAAACGAACCGTTCATCGAGCACGTGTGTGTGAACGGGCTCCATCTGGTGCGACTCGAGCAGTTCGCCAATTGCCGACTTGGCGTCGTGCCGGATGCGCCTGAACGAGCGATGGCGCTGATCCGCGATTGGAGTTGCTGGATTAACTGCTTGGCGCGGTGTCTCAACGCAAGCCTGCATCCGCTTGGTGTGAAAGCACAATGCACTGTTAAACCAGCGCCTGAAGGCGCTGGTTCTGGAAGCGTGGGAAAGTCTGAAAGCTGAGGTCCCGGGCGCTCAGGCGCCGGCGTTCAGCACGGTGACGGCGCGGCGGTTCTGCGACCAGCACGAGATGTCGTTACAGACCGCGACCGGGCGCTCCTTGCCGTAGGAGATCGTGCGCATGCGGTTCGGATCGATGCCGCGCGAGGCAAGGTAGCTACGCACCGACTGGGCGCGACGCGCACCGAGCGCGATGTTGTATTCACGGGTGCCGCGCTCGTCCGCATGGCCTTCGATGGTGAAGGAGTAGCGGTTATAGGTCTGCAGCCACTGCGCCTGCTTCTCCAGCGTGGCGATCGCCTGCGGGCTCAGTTCGGTCTGGTCGCTCTCGAAGAACACGCGGTCGCCGACATTGACGACGAAGTCCTGCTGGCTGCCCGGGGTCGCCGCACTGGCCATCGCGCCATCGGCGCCGACATTGTTCTTGGCGCAGGCGCCCATCGACAGCGCTACCGCGACCACGGCCGCCAACTTCCATCCCTGGAGGTTACGCATCTGATATTTCATTCGAGAGCCTCCACGCTCACGTTTTTCGACTGTCTTCCGGTCTACAGGGCGATGGTTAAGCGAACGTTCCGTCAACCTTGATGGAACCTTGCGGGACCCGATCAAATGCTGACAAACCGTGAAAAGCGACCGCGATAGTTAATGATTTGTAAATGTGGCGCGAGGGTGAAGGCAAGCGAGCACCGGCACCAATCACCAGATTTGGGGCCATATCGCGCAAATCGGGACGAAATAGAGCGGTCAAGCGCGCAATGATGCGCCTCGCCGAGCGGTGAAACCGCGAATTGCGGACGGCTGATTCTACCCGCCGTCCGCAAGATTTCAGGAACTTGGCCCCATCGCGGCCCGCCCGTATTCGGAAACCGCCGCAGCGGGCCGCACACGGCGGGCGTTGGGGCGCTCGAACAGCATGCGCCGCTCGAACGCGGTCGAGCGCATCATCGGGTAGCGCTCGAATACCTTTTCCTTCATCGCCGGGAAATCCGCCGCCATCAGCCCGACCGGCTTGAGCAGGCCGGGGAACATGCGGGGTTCGGCGATGGTGTGGTGCAGGAACACACGGCGATAGAACGCCTGGTGTTCGGCACGTACGATCGCCAGCCCGATGTCGGCGTTGAAATACTCGCACGCCATGTAGGCCAGCCGCAGCGTCAGGTATGGGAGTTCCGGGAAGCGCTTGACCTTGTCCGGATCGGCGACGAAACGCGCGGGATCGATGATGACCTCGCCCCGATCGAGCCGCGGATGCAGGATTTCGCCGAAGGCCTCCGCCGAACAGGACTCCCGCCACTCCGAGGTCAGCACACTGATGCGGACGGAGCTGTAGAGCTCCCCGAACAGGTAGACGCCAAATGTCCAGGAATTCGGCAGGTCGTCATACTGATCGGTGACGCGCTGCTCTGGAGATTCCTTCACCGCTCCTTCGCGAAGATAGGCGCGATAGCGAAGGTTGTAGATCTCTTCTTTTTCTTCGGGGGTTTGCGCTAGACGATAGTCGACTTGATCCAACAGGTCCGAACTCCGTCCAAAGGCCGTAGATCCGGCCAGGGACCTCATGCTGTACTCCTAACGCTACGAGCAACTTCTACGAGCAGCCTTAGGATTAACAGCCTGTTAACAGGATTGCAAAGCTTTAAGCGGTTTACGGTTAACTTATGCGAGCAATAGCGCAATCAAAAGTTGCATCGAGTTTGGGCGATCGAGGACTTCAGGCGATCGAGCGCGACTGAATTACCTTCAGCGGCTCTTCGGACGACCGACGGCCGTGCGACACGTTCAGGAGCTGGCGGATCCGCGTCGCCGGTATCGGCGGGCTGAACAGGTAGCCCTGCACTTCGCTGACCGTGCCATCGGCGCCGATCAGTTCGAGCTGCTCGTTGGTCTCGACGCCTTCGACCACGACCGTCATGCCGAGATCGGCAGACAGCCGCGCCACGCCGCGCAGCAGCGTCAGCGGCCGGTCGCTGTCGATTCCCTCCAGGAAGGAGCGGTCGATCTTCACCTTCTGCAGCGGGAAGTTATGCAGGTAGCTCAGGCTCGAATAGCCGGTGCCGAAATCGTCGAGCGAAATCCGCACGCCGAGCGAATGCAGTTGCGACAGCACGTCGTGCGTCAGTTGCGTGTTCCGCAGCAGCGACGACTCCGTGATCTCGATTTCGAGCCGGTTTGCCGCCAGCCCGGAAACCTCGAGCGCGTAGCGGACCTCGCTCAGCACGTCGCGCTGATGGAATTGCTGCGGCGAGAAGTTGACGGCGACGCTGACGCCTTCGGGCCACTTCATGCATTCCATGCAGGCCTTGCGCAAAATCCAGCGACCGAGATCGACGATCAGGCCCATGTCCTCTGCGACCGGAATGATGTCGACCGGAGAAACCGTGCCGCGGACCGGATGATTCCAGCGCAGCAGCGCTTCGCAGGTGGAGATGCGGCCCGATTTGACGTTGACCAGCGGCTGATAGAACAGCTCGAACTCCTCGTTGGCCAGCGCCTTGCGCAGATCCAGTTCGAGGATACGGCGCGATTCGACCACTTGCGCCATTTCGTCCCGGAAAAAGCAGAAGGTACCGCGGCCGTCCGCCTTGGCGCGGTACAGCGCCATGTCGGCGTTCTTGAGCAGCGTGTCGGCGCTGATGCCGCGCGTGGTCATGGCGATGCCGACGCTGGCGCCGATCTCGACCAGATGATTGTCGATCTTGTAGCGCTCGCTCAGGCGATCGACGATGCGTCGGGCCAGACCCGCCGCGTCGTCGGTGGAATGGATGTTCTGCTGGAACACCACGAACTCGTCGCCGCCGAACCGCGCCACGAAGTCCTCGGGCCGCAGCATCTCGCGCAGGCGGTCGGACACCGCGCAAAGCAACTGGTCGCCGCAGGGGTGGCCGAGCGTGTCGTTGACCTGCTTGAACTGGTCGAGATCGACGAACAGCAGCGCCGACAAATGTTCGGCGCCTTGCTGGATCGCCAGCAGCCGCCCGATCTCGTCGCGGAAATTGACCCGGTTCGGCAGCGCCGTCAGTTCGTCGTAGCGCGCCAGATGACTGATACGCGCTTCGGCGTTGCGGCGTTCGGTGATGTCTTCGACCAGAACGACCGCGCCGCCCCCGCTCATCGGCTGGAAGGTCCAGGACAGCGACCGGCCCCGCTTGACGTCGGGATCGGTCGTAATCATGTCGCCCGCCTGGGTATTGACGATCTCCGACAGGATCATCTTGCCGCTGGCCGCCGTGATCGAATCCGAGGTGATGCAGGCCGCGATGATGTCGGGCGCGCTGGCGCCGCGCTCAATGAGATCGTCGGACAGGTTCATCATTTCGCTGAAGCGGTGATTCATGACCGCGAGCCGGCCGTCGGAGCTGAACATGCACAGGCCGTGCGGCATGTTGTTCAGCGCGGTATCGAACTGGCCGGCCAGCGCGGCTTCGCGGAAGCTCGACGTCAGCGCCTTGACGAAGATGGCGTGCAGGCTGAGGTTGATGCCCTTGAGGCCCATGAAAAACAGCGCCAGCAGCGCGGCGAGGCTGATGTAGAAAAAGTCGGCATGCGTCGCCAGCGCCAGCGACATCGGGCCGCAAGCCAGCAGGATGTGATACTGGATCAGCTTGGGACGGCCGTAATTGCGGGCCGCGCCACCGGCGGTGTAGCCGACCGTCGCCGCGACGCAGATCATGTGCGCGACCGCGTCGTCGTTGTTGAAAATCGTGAGGAAGCACCAGACGCCCAGCACGCTGGCGTAGAGCATGGCGCCGATCGCATAGCGCGGCTCCCAGTGCCTGGCCTGCTCGAACGAAAGGACCTGGGTGCGCCGTTCGTATTTGCGCATCTGGAAGGCGCGCACCGTGCCGATGCCGATGATCAGGGCAGCGCAGGGCCACAACAGCACGTTGCCGGTCTTGAGCGCGGTCAATACCGCGGCGACGGCGGTGGACACCGAGCCGATGAACATCGGCCAGAAGTTCTGGCACATGGAATCGACCAGCGCCGCATAGAGGGCGGGCTCCAGTTCTTCCGTACCGCTTCGCTTTTTCTGGTCGACCAACTGCATCGGCAGCGCACGCGTCCTCTTCGGGTGCGTATTTCTACCCGTCGCAGATGAAGTCTTTCTGAGCGAACATCGTTAGCGAGAAGTTGTTTTTCCGCCCCGGAACGAAAATATGCCTTGAAAATCAGCAAGCTAGGCAAAGTTTGCCGATTAACGATAGCGCGGGTTCCGCTCAGGACAATAGCGGCGACCACGCGGGGTCGGACGCGAAACCGGGCGTTGGTACCCGCAATTCGTTGCGACCAGAGATATCGACGGTGTACAGCGACGGTCCGCTGCTGCCACCGGGTTCGCGGAAGAACATCACCACGCGGCCGTTCGGCGCAAACGTCGGGCCTTCGTTATGGAAGCCGGAGGTGAGGATGCGTTCGCCGGAACCGTCGGTCTTCATGATGCCAATGGCAAATTGGCCGCCGCCCTGCTTGGTGAAGGCGATGTAGTCGCCGCGCGGCGACCACACCGGCGTCGAATAGCTGCCCTCGCCGAACGAGATGCGCTGCGCCCCTCCGCCGTTGGCCGGCATGACGTAGATCTGCGGCTTGCCGCCGCGATCGGACTCGAAGCAGATCCGGCTGCCGTCAGGCGAATAGGACGGCGAGGTATCGATCGCCGGCGTATCGGTCAGCCGGGTGGTCGATTTCGAACGCAGGTCCATCACGAACAGGTTGGAGTTGCCGCCCTGCTGCAGGCTCATGATGATGCGCTGGCCGTCCGGCGAGAACCGCGGCGAGAACGACATGCCGGGGAAATTGCCGACGATCTCGCGCTGCCCGGTCTCGATATTGAACAGATAGACCCGCGGATCGCCCTGCCCGAATTCCATGTAGGTGATTTCCTGGGTCGACGGCGAGAACCGCGGCGTCAGCACCAGATCGGAGCCCCGCGTCAGGTACCGGACATTGGCGCCGTCCTGGTCCATCAGCGCCAGCCGCTTGACGCGGCGCTCCTTGGATCCGGTCTCGTCGATGAACACGACGCGGCTGTCGAAATAGCCCTTCTCGCCGGTCAGCCGTTCGTAGATCTGGTCGGAGATGATGTGCGCGATCCGCCGCCAGTATTCCGGCGAGGTGAAGTATTGCTGGCCGGTGAGCTGCTGGGCGGTGTTGACGTCCCAGAGGCGGAATTCCGCTTTGAGACGGCCGTCGCCCTGTCGCGTCATGCGCCCGGTGACCAGCGCCTGCGCGTTGATCTGCTTCCAGCTCTGGAATTGCGGCGCGACGTCGATGTTGGAAATGCGCTCGATATAGGCGGCCTGATCGATCGGCGCGAACAGCCCGCTGCGCTTGAGATTGTTGGTGATGACCTGGGACACGCCGGCGCCAACCTCGGCATCGGCAGGCGTACCTGCCACGAAATTCGGAACCGCGATCGGCAGCGGAGCGACGTCGCCCCCGGTCACCGGCACGCGCGCCTGTCCGAACGACGTACGGGTGCCGCCAAGAATCAGGCCGGCCGACGCCAACCCCGACAGGAGTTGACGACGATCCATGCGCAACATTGCATCGGCCGGCTTGTGCTCGCGTGACATCTGTTCTGCTCTTAATTTTTCAGGCCACTATTGGTCCCGGTTATCGAAAACGGGAATGAACGCCTGCCACTCCGCAAAAAACGCCGGAGGCAGACGGTAGGGCGCGCATTCGATAATCGCGCGCAGGCCGCTCTCGAGGAAAACACGCTGGTAACCGGTGGACGCGGAGGAGACCGCAACCGGCATCGCCTCGAGCGTGCCATCCCGCTTGAGCTTGATATTGTACTCGACCTCGAACCTTGCCGCCTCGAGACCGCCATAAGGCTTCTTCCAGCAGCGCAGGACCTGCTCCTTGAACATCGAGCCCCATGTCGCGGAATTGTTCGCGGCCGCGCCCTTCGCCAGACCAAGGGCCGCGTTCGAATTCAGCGTGTCGCCGGTCGCCGCCTGGCGCGTCGGGTCGCGCTTGTCGAGCAACGCCGCGATCTTGGACTGATCGAATGTCCGTTCTTTCGGCTTCTGCGGCTCGGGCGGCTTCGCCGCCTGGACCGGCTTCGGCGGCGGCGGCTTCTTCTCTTCCTTCTTGAGCGCTTCGGCGATCGGATCGGGCTTGACCGGATCGGGCTTCTTCTCCGTCGGCTTCGGCTCCTGCTTCGGCTCTTCCTTCGGCTTCTCGACGACCTTCGGCGGGTCGGGCTTCTTCTCGACCGGCTTTTCCTCGACCTTCGGCGCCGGGGCCGGCGCGGTCTCGGTCACGACAGGCGCCTTCTCGGTGATCTTGCCGACGGCCTCATCGACCGGCTTGGCTTCGGCGACCTTTTCGACCAGCGGCTTCGGGTTGTCCTTCTGGCCGGTCTTCATGCCGGCCATGACCTTGGCAAGCTGATCGGGCGAGATGACATCCACGGCAACGGAATCCTCGGGCGTCATTTCGAGGGCCTTGGTCGAGAAAGACAGCATCACCGCCCCCAGCACGACGACGTGCAGGGCGACCGATACCAGGACTGTCTTGTCGACCTTCATCTTCACTCGAGCTTTCCCGCTCCCGCTTCCGCCGTCGCGCGCCATTGCAGGGCCTAGGAGCCCCCCTCCGGAACGATGACGATATTCGCCTTGAACCCCGCCGTCCGAATATACCCCAAAAGTTTCATCATATCCGTGTAACAGACGTCTTTATCGCCCCTCAGGTATACCACGCTCTCGGCGTCCGAACGGGTCTCCCGGATCGCCTTGATCTTCGGCAGCAGATCGTTGGCCGAAATCGGCGTGTCCCCGAGATAGAGCTCGACGTTGGAATTGCAGGTGCCGCCGGTGCGCTTGACCGACAGCGTCAGCGGCGGGGCGTTGGCCTGGATCTGCTTGCCGCCGCTGGCGATCGGCAGATCGATATCGATGCTCGACGTCATCAGCGGCGCCGCCACCATGAAGATGATGAGCAGCACCAGCATCACGTCCACCATCGGCGTGACGTTGATCTCCGCCATCACGGCGGCGCGACGCCGGCCGCGGCGTCCGCCACCGCCGGTCGAACCTGCCATGTTCATCGCCATGATATCGATCTCACGATGCGCTCGTCATTGACCGTTCTCATGCCCGCTCATCGATCTGGCGGGACAGGATGGCTGAAAATTCATCGGCGAAGCCCTCGAGCCGCTGCGCCTGGCGATTCACCTCGGATGTGAACTTGTTATAAAAAATGGTCGCGGGGATGGCGGCGATAAGGCCGATCGCCGTGGCGAACAGCGCTTCCGCGATGCCCGGCGCGACCACCGCGAGCGAGGTGTTTTTCGAGGCCGCGATCGACTGGAAGGCCGACATGATGCCCCAGACGGTTCCAAACAGGCCGACGAAGGGCCCGGCGGAGCCGACGGTTGCCAGCACCAGAAGCCTTCGTTCCAGCCGCTCGACCTCGCGGGCGATGGAGACGTTCATCACTTTCTCGATCCGCATCTGCAGGCCGGCAAAGGAGCGCGACTGGCTCTCGAACGAACGCTTCCACTCGCGCATCGCCGCGACGAAACACGCCGCCATCGATTGCGTCGGTTTCGCCGACAGCGCGCGGTAGAGTTCCTCGATCGACTGCCCCGACCAGAACGCCTGCTCGAAACGGTCCATGGCGCGCTTGGTGCGCGAATAGAGAAAAATCTTGTCGATCGCGATCGCCCAGACCCAGACCGAGCAGGCGAGAAGCCCCAGCATGACGGCCTTCACGACCCAGTGGGCCTGCATGAACAACGAGATCAGCGACACGTCGGCGGAGACCAACGGCAGGGCTGCCGGAGCCACGTCGGCGGGATTCATGAGCGGTATCCTCTCAACGCAAGTGTCCCTATTTCCTCCGGGAGCAAACGGCTGCCGGTTTCACAGCCGCGCGTCGGGCGCGGCGATATGCGCAGCGCGATATCCTCTCTGGGTGTCGCATGGGGGGCCCGCCGAAAGCCGGGTCCTGCTTCCCCTGCCAACATGTCAAAACGAGGGCTATCAGCGCGAAATTACGTCCCTAACCAAACGCTAAGCTTGGTTAACTTTCGGTTACCAAAGGAGAATCCGGTTGCCGGAAAACGAGGCTCGCCGGGCGGTTAGAGCGGTTCCAGGGGCAGGTTCCGGGGGGCCTCACCGCCATCAGAGATCGTCATCCCCCGCGAAGGCGGGGGATCCAGTACGCCGCGGCTTCTCGGTTCAATCACTGCCGTCTCTGGAATACTGGATCCCCGCCGGAGCCTGTCATCGGGCGGCCATTCGGCCGACCCGGTGGCGGGGACGACGACTGAACGTATGTCGGCGATCTCGCGGCATGTTCTGCCCGAGTTCTGCATTTCGTTAGCCCTCTCAAATTAGAGGGCGCAGGGAAGACCGGGTGCACGCTGCACCCGCGGTCTCGTGTGCAGTTGCGCACAAGAATACGCGCACACGAGCATACAGGTTCAGCGGGAGCACCCCGGCCTTCCCTGCGCAGTGGCTTTACGGCTTACTTCGTGCTCTCCCCGGAGAACGGCTCTTTTGCCTCCGTCGCTCCACGATATGACTCGTGAAACTTGACGCCAGCACCGCGACGTCAGGACCACACGACTTCGCTGTACGCCTCATGCGCGCTCGTCTCTTGCGCAATCCGCGTCCACCGCATCCCACCGCGCGTTCGTGACGTGCGCACGCCCCTCTCATCGGGTGAGACGCGCGGATTCAATCACTGATTTGCCCGACGGCGCGAGCGGAATATTTTTGCGCGAAGGGATGGACGGACTTTTGAGTGATTTGCCCGTCGGGCTGGTTTGTCGCAGACGACGCAAGAGATCGCACTTGCACGGACGGCAAATCAGCAAGTAGCCCGCTTGATCATGGCAGGTTCACAAAAAAGGCCGCACCGATCGCATGCCGGCGCGTGTGATCTCCGTCTGGCGATCTCCCGGTGGAGACGCCAGACAGCAACCAGGCCGTTCACTGCCGGCCTACCGTCACGCTGTCGCCGAGCTTTTCGATGTCAGGCAATGCCCACGACTTGTCGAAGAACGCCTCGGTTGGGCCGTAGAATCGGAAGTAGGCGAACCAGCCCTTGCCGGGGTTAGTCTGAACCCAGTTTGCCTCCTTGCCGGCAGGCGCCTTGGGGCCGAAGTAGACGTCTACCGAGCCGTCGCTGTTCTTTGCAATGTCGGTCTTGCGCGAGGAGATGTCCGGGCGGCCCTGTTCGGTGACAGGCATTTGTCGTGTGCCCTCGTCATAGGCGGTTACAGACCAGAAGTTCTTGGCCGGCGGATTGACCGGAACGCGCAGACGGTAGGTGTTGCTGCCGGAAAGCCAGGCGCCGGACTTGTCCTTGTAGGCGGCGATATAGCGCTGCCCGACGCCGGGGGTTTGCGTCAGCATGGCCTTGGAGACAACCACGGCTTCGTAGAACCATGCAGCGCGCTCATCGAACTGGTCGTAGGTCAGCGCCTTCTGGTCGACGGAAACGACAAGCGCGTGCTTCCAGTTGGTGCCGGGCCAGAACGGAGGCTCGACGCGCTTGTCGGATGTGTTGGCCTTGGCCATCGCTTCTCCGACGACGACCCCATCCTGAAGCAGTTTGGATTGGCGCGCATCGGGCTTGAAGGGCTGGCCTCTCTCGATCCCGAGGAACCTCAACTGCGCCAGGATAAACCTGTCACGCTCGTCGATCGGGTTGCGCTGGATCACTTCGTTGAGGCTGTCCCAATAAGCCATGCCCCGCGGCGGCATCTGGGTCCATTTCTTGTCGCCAGCGGTGCGGGCTGCCATGGGCGCCCCGGTGCCTTCTACGGTCCAGGTATAGGTCTTGATCTGGGGCACCATCTCGGCGATCGCCTTGTTCCGGTCCGGATCGATGATGCGGAATCCCGCGAGGATGTCGCGGCTCGTCGCCTGTATGACGAAGTAGCCAGGCGCTTCTACTGGCCCGTAGCCCGGCGGCATGATCAGATACTTGCCACCCTGACCTTTGTCGGGGCCGACGACACCGAGGTCGGCGAGGACCCGCTGCCAATTGTCGAGGATCATGCCGGCGATCAGCCCCTTCGGGACCTCGATGACGAACGGCCCCGATTCCTTCAGGTCGACGAATGTTGCGATATAGGGCGTCGTGTAGTTAGGCGTCAGGATCCCGAGCTTCTCGGCGAACGTGAAATACGTCAGCATCTCGCCGTTCTTGCCGCCGAAGACATCGTAGTGAGCTCGGCGCCACTCGTTGAGGCCAACCGCCGGGATGCCCCAGAGGTAGGCTTGGGACGCGCGCTGGAAGTCCATCTCGTCATACAGCTTCTGAGTCGTCTCCTTTGACGGGTAGCCGCTCTCGAAGCTGAGTTTGCCGATGCGGGTGTCGATCGTCTCCTGCGCCAGAGCGAGCGTGCTCATGCATACTCCAACCATCATCATAACAAGGGTCAGCATTGATGTTCCAGACTTGGAGCAGTTTCTCGCAGACTTCGTCATTTGAACTCTCCTCTCCTGAGTCAGCGTTGTTGAGCGATTGCTATTTGGTGCTCCCGATCGTCGCTTGCTGCACTTGCACGACGTCGTCCGGTTTCCAGGACTGATCGAAGAACTCGACGCCGGTGCCGTAGAGGCGCAACGCGGCAAGGAAATTCCGGCCGCTCACGGTCTGGATCCAGTTCGACTCCGGAACGCTGGCTGGCTTTTCGGGGGCGAACCACACGTCGATTGAGCCATCGCCATTGATGGCGACCTTGTTGAAGCCGTTGATCGAGGGCAGGAGCTGCGGCGTCTCCGGCATGGTCCCGTCGGTGACGTTGTAGGCGGTGACGGCCCAGAACAATGCAGCCGGGGGATTGGGCGGCAGCCGCAGCTTGTAGATGTTCGAGCCGTTAAGGAACTCGCCCTTCGCGTCGCGTCCGGTGAAGGGATATTTCGAGCCTGCGCCCAGGGTGCGCATGACCATGGCCGACGCGGTCGAATAGGCGAACTGGAAGTACGATGCGCGCTGATCGACGTCCAGATAGCCGTCCTGCAGCCACTCGGCGGTACCGCCGGCCCAGGTGTTCTCGTACTGGCGATCACTGTAGTAGCGCGTGCGGCCGTCGGGCCGGCCGAGCTGGCGGTTTGCCAGGATCATCCTCGGTGCGGTCTCTACTGCCTTCTTCAGCAATTCCTGCTGCCTGGCGCTCGGATTGAACGGCTGCCCCTTGATGATGCCAATCGAGGCGAGCACGCCGCGCAGTTCGGGATCGATCGCCGCGACGGGCTCGTAGTCGACGAACGCCTTGAGCTTGGCCCAGTAGGTGTTGTCGACCGGATACATCATGTTGACACGTTTGCCGCTGCCGTTGGGGAACTGCATCGGCTTGACGTCTCTTTCCATGGTCCACAGCGGATAGATGCGGGTTCGTTCCGCCAGCGCTACCGCCGGTTTGGGATCGGGGCCGTTGTCGCCTTTCGCCATCACGGTGCGGAAGAACAGAAAGACGTTGTAGGTCGACGACTTGAACGGGAAATACCCTTGTGGAATCTCGCCCTCGTACCCCGGGGGCAGCAGCAGATAGAGACCGCCACGTGCGCGATCGGGGCCGATTGCACCGACATCGGTGATCGTGCGCTGGAAGAAATCCGTGAACATGCCGATCACGTTTGGCGGCGCCGCAACTACTAGCGGACCGGTCTCTTTCAGATCGAGATAGCTCATGGAGTAGACGACGTCGGCATTCGGAGTCGGCACCCACGCCCGCGAGTCCATCCGGTCCTTCCAGATCGGCAGGACGTTGTAGCCTTTCCCGAATGCGGCCTCTGAACCGTCGCGCAGGCCGATAACATTCAACGCCGGCTGCATCGTCATGTAGGCGTGGATCGCGCGCTGATAGAACAGCTCGTCGCGCAGCGCCTCGGCTTCGCCTTGAGGCAGCCAGTTGCCGTTGTTCAACTGCTTCATCAGCGGCGGAATTGCAGGCTGCTGCGCCATGGCGGGCGCAACGAGAAGCGATGAAACCATCAAAGCAGATGTCAGGATTGCGTTTCTTGTTTTCACGATGTTTCCTCCACTGTTCGACCAAATAGGCGAGGCTGCTACGTCTTTCGTGCCTCAATCGGCAACAACGTTCGGGGGCCGCTTTGCGTCGTCGCCACGGACGCATGGGTCCGCCGGCTGCGGTCATCCTTGACCGCGTTCTCTCCGCGGCTCCATGGCCGCGCTGCCCGATCGAATTTCCAGGGCGAAATTCACCGGGGTCTCAGTTCATATGTGGACCAATGATGATGCTGACCGGTGTTTCATCGCGGTCCGTCATTTGAGGACCATCGATGCCGGGCGGCCTGTTGCAAATGCCAGACGATTTCGGCGACTGCGATATGCACTTTGTGCCAGTCAAGTGTGCCATTCTGCCGTCCTTTTCGAAATTTCCAGTCAAGGCGCAGCAGGCAGGCGCTCATCCGGATGAAGCCAACTCGAAAAGCATGAGAACATTAGCGTTTTCCGGCGCGCTCGCTCAATTGACGTTTTGTGCCAACGATTGACGTTTTGTGCCAAAATCAGCCTCTGCATCCTGTGGATGAGGTCCGGCGTGGGTAGTGCAGTATCATCGACGCATTTTTCGACGAGCAACTTGCCCGTCACCGACCGGTTTGATGCCTGGCGCGACAAGATCTCGGTGATCTTCGACGTCGATCGTATCGGAGGATTCCGTCCAGCCTCGTTCGAGGCCAAGGTCGATGCGTATCAGATCGGCAATCTCGTCATCACGGATTCGAAGCAAGGCGAGCAAGCTTATTCGCTCTCGCCAAAGCGGACCCGCGTCGCTTCCATCGACTTGTTTCAAGTTGGGTTCTATCGGTCCGGCGGTTTCCGCGGCGATGCGAATGGCATCGCGATCGAGGGGAAGCCGGGTGACATACAGGTGCTCGATCTCGCGCAGCCGATGCATTCGGTCGAACCGGCTTCGGACATGGTGTGCGTATTCCTTCCGCGCGAAATATTGCAGGAGAGGATCCGGGATCTCGACGGGCTGCACGGCATAGATCTTCGCTTCGGCCTGGGCCGACTGCTCGCGGACTACCTCGGTCTGCTCGCCGCACGTCTCCCCGAGATGCTGGAGAGCGAGGGCTACGTGGTGGCGAATGCGACGGTCGAGATGATAGCTGCCTGCCTGCGACCGACGGCTGCATCGATCCGCGACGCCCAATCGCCGATTCGCGAAGCGATCTTGGTTCGGGCCAAGAAGGTCATAGAGGGAAGCCTCCAATCGCCACGCCTCACGCCAGACTTCCTGTGCGGGAAGTTGGGTATATCGCGGCGATCCCTATACCGGCTGTTCGAGCCGCTCGGCGGCGTGCATCACTATATCTTGCGGCGTCGGCTGTGCCACATCGAGCGCGCGTTGCGCGATCCCGCCAACTGTGAGCGCATCGCGGACCTGGCGGCGCGCTTCGGCTTCACATGTCAGGAAACGTTCTGGCGGGCATTCAAGCGGCAGTATGGCGCGCCTCCTGGAGAGGTGCGCTCGTTCAACCTGTCACATCATCAAAGCGGGCTGATCGACGCCGATATCGGCTTCGACCAGTGGCTCAAACAACTCCGAGCGTAAGTCGTCTCCCGCCTGACCGATCAGCGCAAACCGATGCTTTGCAGGAACGTGGGCGCCTGGGGCGCTTGCAGAGCCTGCTCCTGTGCCCGGGCGTCGGGTACGGGCGCGAGCGGTACCGGTGCGGCTGGCTCTTCCCTGTACCTGGCCCGGTAATGTTGTCGATGGGGCCGGACCTCTGCGCGGGCATCGCGGGCATTATGTGCGGACCGGGCCCGTCTTTGCTTCTTCGCGGGCTGGACGTGTGCTGCCGGCGGTGATTCTTGCGCGACACGTGCAGGCGTATCCTGCATGGCCTGAACCGGGGGGAGATTCTGCGAAGGCCTGGCGGGTTCGGGCTGAGCGCGCGCATCTTCCTCGGCCGCCCAGGCCTGGAACTGTCTGAACATGGCTTCGGACGGCGGCCGATCGACCTCGGGCTGATTCTGAGCGGCAGGCTCGGAAGCGGCAGCGGTTTCGGTGCGGGTCGGCGCGTCAGTCGCAACTTGCGGCGTATCCGGCGCGACGGCGATTTGCGAATCCTGCGCGGCGGCGATCGACGGCGTCGTTGCCGTCAACGAATCGGTGACGGGCTGGACCTCCGACTTGTCGGTCAAAGCAGCCGTGACATCCGCCACCAGCGAGGCCGGATTTCCCACCAACAGGATGGCGATGCCGATCGCTGTCGCCACTGCAGCGAAGATGCTGACTTTGAGGATTCGCGACGCGATCTCGGCTCTGTACCAGGCCTTGTCGATACCCGGCTCCCCGATCTCCTCGGCATTCTCGGAGAGAAAGACGGGGAAACGGTCGTCCGGCGGGAAACTGTCTTTTGTCGCCATGTGATTGCTGCCGCCCTTGTTGTTCTGGCTCAGCAATAGCCTGTTCGCGCGGTCGAAAAGCGACAATCACCGCCATGATTTGGGAGAATCGTTGACTTCACTGGGACCGGGGAACTGCATCAGCGCGTCGAAGCGGTTGGATGGGTAGAGCGCAGTGAAAGCGATCCTACAGGAGGCAAAACAAAAGGCGCCCCCTCGGGAGCGCCTTTCGCATTGTCAGGCAGTGACCGGCGGGCAAGCCCGCCGACATCACAGCGAATAGTACATGTCGAATTCGACCGGATGCGGGGTCATCTCGAAGCGCTCGACCTCGGTCATCTTCAGCTCGATGTAGCTGTCGATGAAGTCGTCGTCGAACACGCCGCCGTTCTTGAGGAAGGCGCGGTCCTTGTCGAGGTTTTCCAGCGCCTCGCGGAGCGAGCCGCACACCGTCGGGATCTGCTTCAGCTCTTCCTTCGGCAGGTCGTAGAGGTCCTTGTCCATCGCCGGGCCCGGATCGATCTTGTTCTTGATGCCGTCGAGGCCGGCCATCAGCATCGCGGCGAAGCCGAGATAGGGATTGGCCATCGGATCGGGGAAGCGGACTTCGACGCGCTTGGCCTTCGGGTTTGCCGTGTAGGGAATGCGGCAGGACGCCGAGCGGTTGCGCGCGGAGTAGGCGAGCAGCACGGGGGCTTCATAACCCGGGACGAGGCGCTTGTAGGAATTGGTCGACGGGTTGGTGAAGGCGTTGATCGCCTTGGCGTGCTTGATGATGCCGCCGATGTAGTGCAGGCAGGTCTCCGAGAGGTCGGCGTACTTGTTGCCGGCGAACACCGGCTTGCCGTCCTTCCAGATCGACTGGTGGACATGCATGCCCGAGCCATTGTCGCCATAGACCGGCTTCGGCATGAAGGTGGCGGTCTTGCCGTAGATGTGTGCGACCTGGTGGATGCAGTATTTGTAGATCTGCATCTGGTCGGCCATGTGCGTCAGCGTGTCGAACTTCATGCCGAGCTCGTGCTGGGCGGAAGCGACTTCGTGGTGGTGCTTCTCCACCTTGACGCCCATCTTGGCCATGGCGCCGAGCATTTCGGAGCGCATGTCCTGCACCGAGTCCTGCGGCGGGACCGGGAAGTAGCCGCCCTTGGTGCGGATGCGGTGACCGAGGTTGCCGCCTTCATATTCGGTGTCCGAGTTGGTCGGCAGTTCCGAGGAGTCGAGCTTGAAGCCGGTGTTGTAGGGGGTGGTCTGGAAGCGGACGTCGTCGAATACGAAGAACTCGGCTTCCGGTCCGACGAACACGGTGTCGCCGACGCCCGACGATTTCACCATCGCCTCGGCCTTCTTGGCCATGCCGCGCGGGTCGCGGTTGTAGGGCTCGCCAGTCGTCGGCTCCAGCACGTCGCAGGTGATGACCATGGTGGTCTCGGCGAAGAACGGATCGATCGTCGCAGTCACCGGGTCGGGCATCAAGCACATGTCGGATTCGTTGATCGCCTTCCAGCCGGCGATCGAGGAGCCGTCGAACATCGTGCCTTCGGCAAAGATTTCCTCGTCGATCATGCTGATGTCGAAAGTCACGTGCTGCCACTTGCCGCGCGGATCGGTGAAGCGCAGGTCGACGTATTTCACGTCGTTGTCCTTGATCGATTTCAGGACGTCTTTGGCGGTCTTCATGAATACCCCTTTTGGCTACTAACGGGTCGGTTTCCAGGATCCTGGAGCCATGCCAGCCCTGATTGCATCAGAACTTGGCTCCAGTCTTTGTTCTGACGCGGTTTCTTGCTGCGAACCGGTTTCCACTTCGCTTGAAAACGCTATTGACGGCACGACATTTCGCAGATGATCCGGTGAGACAATCGCGAACGAAATCAGGCTGCCGAAGCAGCCCTTTTCCCGTTTCTCAGTCGCAAAATTCGGATAGCACCCGGCTTGGAGAGCGTCCAGCCCGTTAGATGGCGTCCAGCCCGGATTCTCCGGTCCTGATCCGGATCGCTTCCTCGATGTTGGAGACGAAGATCTTGCCGTCGCCGATGCGCCCGGTCTGGGCGGCGCGCCGGATCGCGTCGATCGCCTTCTCGACCAGTTCGTCCGAAATCACGATCTCGATTTTCACCTTGGGCAGGAAGTCGACGATGTATTCCGCGCCGCGATAGAGTTCGGCGTGTCCCTTCTGCCGGCCGAAGCCCTTGGCCTCGGTCACGGTGATGCCCTGCAGCCCGACTTCCTGGAGCGCTTCCTTTACCTCGTCGAGCTTGAACGGCTTGATGATGGCTTCGATCTTCTTCACTGAGCGCCTCCCGGGCCTATCCGAATTACAATAACTTCGATGTCGCGCGAGGCGCCGTCTGATTTGATCCTTGCTTCCGGTAAAGTACCGGAATGCCCATGATTGCCGCCGATCGCGACGATCCTGAGCCGGCTAGCTAACCGACTTCCTCAAAAGCAGGGTCTATGCCAAGTTGTTAATGCGCCTGATTTCGGAACGTTATCAGACTTTTAACGGGCAAATGGAAGAGGCCGGAGCCAGCACTGTATCATACTGAAGCCTAGTAAATAGGCAAACGGGTCAATTCATATGCAGTTGATGGCAGTCGTAGCGCCTGTGCTTCGAAATGTGCCTCTGTAAAAGGCGGGTGGACTGAGGATTCAGCAATGGAAGTTTTGACCACCGGTGAGATGGAGCGCGCCGATCGGCTGACGATCGCAGCCGGCACGCCCGGCTTCGCGCTGATGATGAGTGCGGGGCAGGCCGTAGCCGAAGCCGCGATGGACCTCGTCGAGGATGGGCCGATCGTCGTGGTCGCTGGCCGCGGCAACAATGGCGGCGATGGCTTTGTGGCTGCCGCCGAACTCGCGGCGCGCGGCCGCGAGGTGTCGGTCATCCTGCTCTGCGGGCGCGACACCCTGCAGGGCGATGCGGCGCTCGCTGCACGCGGCTGGAAGTATCCGGTGCTGCCGTTCAACCCGCAGGCGATCGGCAAGCCGGCGCTGATCATCGACGCGCTGTTCGGCGCCGGGCTCAATCGTCCGGTCAAGGGCGATCCGCTCGAGATGATCGAGGCGATCAATGCCAACGGCGCGCCCGTGCTCGCCGTCGACCTGCCGAGCGGGATCAACGGCACGACGGGCACGGTGATGGGCGCTGCGATCAACGCTGTGGAAACCGTGACGTTCTTCCGCCGCAAGCCGGCGCATCTCTTGATGCCGGGACGCAAGCACTGTGGCCGCGTTCGCGTCGCCGACATCGGCATCGATGCGCGCGTGCTTGCAGAGATCAGCCCCCAGACGTCGGAGAACGATCCGCAGAGCTGGCAGAAATCCTTTCCCGTTCCCGATATCGACGGCCACAAATATGCGCGCGGCCACGCGGTCGTGCTGTCCGGCGAACTCGCATCCACCGGCGCGGCCAGGCTTGCCGCGCGGGGTGCGCTGCGGGCAGGGGCGGGGCTGGTCACGCTGGCGTCGCCCCGCGATGCGCTTGCCGTCAACGCCGCGGCGTTGACGGCGGTGATGGTCCGCGCGGTCGACAACGTCATCCAGTTTGCCGAACTGCTTGACGACAGGCGGCTCAATTCCGTCGTGATCGGACCCGGCGCCGGCATAGGCAGCCGCACGCGCGATCTCGTCCACACCGCGCTGTCCGCGAAACGCGCGCTCGTGCTCGATGCCGACGCGCTGACGAGTTTCGCCGAGGCGCCGGAGCGGCTGTTTGAAGCGATCAAGGCGAGCCACGATCCGCAGGTGGTGCTGACGCCGCACGAGGGCGAGTTTCCGCGCCTGTTCAGCGATGGCAGCAACAAGCATCCCGGCCGCTCGAAGCTGGAGCGGGTGCGCGACGCCGCCGAGCGTAGTGGCGCGGTCGTGCTGCTGAAGGGACCGGATACGGTGGTGGCATCTCCCGACGGCCGCGCCAGCATCGCCTCCAACGCGCCGCCCTGGCTCGCCACTGCCGGCGCCGGCGACGTGCTCGCCGGGATCATTGCAGGGGTTCTGGCGCAAGGCGCGCCGGCCTTTGAAGCCGCCTGCATCGGCGTGTGGATGCACGGCGAAGCCGCGCGCGAAGCCGGCCCCGGCCTGATCGCGGAAGATCTCCCGGAAGTGCTGCCAGCGGTGTTCCGAAGGCTCTACGACGGGTTCGGGATTGAGTATTGAAAGCTACACCAGATACTTCGCCACCGCCGCTTCATCCCACTCCATGCCGAGCCCGGGTCCTCGCGCAGTCACCGCGCCATCGACGATCTCGGCGGGATGGACGAGGATCACGCGGGCGAAATCCAGAAACTCCAACCAGTGCGCCGTCGGCGTAACCGTGAGCAGGTGTGCGCTGGCTTCGGCGAACAGGTGGCTCGACACCGGGATGTTCGCAGCCTCCGCCTGCGCTGCGACCTGCAGCCAGCCGGTGACGCCGCCGCACTTCATGACGTCGGGCATGATGAAGTCGCTGGCGCCAGCTGCGATCGCTTCCGCAAAGCCGCGCGGAAACCACCAGTTCTCGCCGGCCTGGATCGGCGTCGGCGAGGTCTCGCGCACCCTGGCGTGGCCGGAGAGATTCTCCTGCGGCACCGGCTCCTCGATCCAGTGCAGATCGTAGGGCGCGAGGCGGGCGATACGGCGCGCGGCTTCAGCGGGATCGAGCGACTGGTTGAAGTCGAGCATCAGCGCCACGTCAGGGCCGAGCAGGGCGCGCACGCCCTTGACCATGCGCTCATCGTTGGCGACGTCGCCGTCGCCGCCCTTGATCTTGATGCCGCGAAAACCCTGTTCGAGCGAGCGCCGCAGCGCCCGTTCGTCGGCGATGGGATCGACCACGCCGTAGCTGTCATAGGCCCTGATCGGCCGCGTCGAGCCGCCGAGCAGTTCGGCCAGTGGCCGGCCGGCGTTCTGGCCGAGCGCATCCCAGTAGGCCATGTCGAGGCCGGACACCGCCATGCCGACGAGGCCCTGCCAGCTGAGCAGCCTGAATTTGGCGTCCATCGTCGCCATCAAATCGTAGGGCGCGACCGGCCGGCCGGTGAGTTCGCGACCGATCTCCTCGATCAGGTGCACCAGCGGCTTCACGGTCAGCCGGGCATAGGCGAAAATGTAGGCGCGGCCGGTAACGCCCTGATCGGTCTCGACGTCGATCAGCACCAGCGGCGCGGCGTCGATGGTGGTGAAGGCGGTTTTGACGGGCCGGGCGATCGGCACCACGACGCCGCGGGCCTTGACGTTACGGATGGCGGGGACTGACTTGGTCATGCGGGGCCTCCTCCCTCACTCGACAGCGTACCACCTGATTAGCCGGGGCGCTGCCCAGTCGGTGGCAACCTGTTCGACCAGCCAGCGGCCGGCATGTTCGGCGAGAAACGCGATCCGCTGGGTCTGGCCGGGCTCTATGGCGAGGGTATCCAGCCAGAACGGCTTCCAGCCATCGTCGAGCCGGTCGAGCAGCCGGAAGTGATGGCCATGGAGGTGGAATACGGTGGCGATCGCAGCGCGGTTGGTCAGCGCCAGCACCACGACGCGGCCGGCCCTGGCACGAAAGGCGGGTGGGGCGGCGGCCTTGAAGTCCGCGGGTCGAGCCCAATCGGGCGGGGCTCCGAGCGCCAGGTCGAAGCGCTGGGCGTTCTTCAGGTCGAGCTGGGCCGGCAGCCCGTTGGACGGAAGCGGCGGCGCCGGGAGCAGGGGCGCGCGGCGCTCAAGCGAGCCCGAGATCGCGAGTTTTCCGATCTGGTGGGCCTCCTTGCCGTCATGCAGCATGATCGAGGCAGAGGCCGCCGTGTCCACGAAGGCGTCGATCCGGCTTCCGGGCGCCAGCACCAGCGCGCCGTTGCGGGCCGGGAACGGCTCGGCGGGCCGGCCGTCGATCGCCATCACGCGCACCTCGTGGTTCTCCAGTTTGACTGCCACGACAGTGCGTTGGGAGGCATTGATGAAGCGCAGCCGCAGTCGCTGGTTGCCGTAGGCTGAGAGCTCGAACGAGGTCTGGCCGTTAAGCGTATAGAGTGGCTTGGTATCCTTCGCATCGACGCCCGGCGCGATCGCCGTGCCGTCCGGCCGCAAGCGCCATTCCTCGATCAGAAGTATCTCGTCTCGATCTACCGGAACCGATTCGCTTTCGAGGACGATAAGCGACTTGCTGCGCAAGGGCTGGGCCTGGCCGTCGCCGAGCAGGCCGGCATCGCAAAGGAACGTGCCGGCATGACGGAAGGCGAGCCGGAAGGTTTCGCTGGCGCCGGCGGCAAGCGGTGGCCGCACGATCAGCGGCTCAGCGGCACTGGCGCCGTCGACGCCCCGCCAGTGCAGCGCCAGCGGGACCTGCAGCCCGTTACCGACGGCGATCTCGGCCGTCTCGCCGCGCTTGGAGCTGAGGTCGCTCCCGGTCAGTCCCCAGGCTGATGTCTCTGGCCCGTCCGGACGCCACTTCAGTCGCTCCGGGGCAGCTTTCAGGGACAGCGAGGCGGTGGGGGCCGGGGAAGAGGTGCGGCCCTGGGCGAGCGCCGTTGCGGGCCAGATCGGGGCCAGCGCGGCCGCGCCCAAACCGGCCATCAGCCTGCGTCGATCCAGCTCGGATTTGGGGCTTGCCATCAGACCGATGCGGACCATTTTTGAGGTGAGAAGTCCAGTCGCGCCGGCTGCGATGGAAGGGCACTAACACGGCCATTTTTTTGCTGCGAAGGCAGAGGCTCATGTTATAAGCCCGCCGCCCGCGGCATCGCGGCCGGATTGGATGCTATCACGCGGGCGTGGCGGAACTGGTAGACGCGCTGGATTTAGGTTCCAGTGACGAAAGTTGTGGGGGTTCGAGTCCCTCCGCCCGCACCAAGCGCTCTACTCAAGCGTTTGCCTGACGAATTCTGGAGGGCCTATATCCCGAATCGGGATGTTGGGCTCGCCGAGCCACTGGCGCAGGCCGCGAAGGCCATGTGTCGACGAAATATTCACTGTCGGGCCGCAAGGCCCGGCGCAAGCGGAAGAAGATTGACGCCATGCAGGTCACCGAAACCCTCGCCGAGGGATTGAAGCACGAGTTCAAGATCAGCGTTCCCGCATCGGACCTCGATGCCAAGGCGGACGCCAAGCTGGTCGACCTCAAGGACAAGGTGAAGCTCAACGGCTTCCGTCCCGGCAAGGTGCCGGTCAGCCACCTGAAGAAGGTGTATGGCCGCTCCGTGATGGCCGAGACCATCGACCAGACCATCCGTGACACCAACACGCAGATCTTCACCGATCGCGGATTCCGTCTCGCGACCGAGCCGAAGATCACCATGCCGACCGAGCAGAAAGAGGTCGAGGAGCTGCTCGCCGGCAAGAGCGACCTGACCTACACGGTCGCAATCGAGGTAGTGCCGACGATTCAGCTCGCCGATTTCAAGTCGTTCACCGTCGAAAAGCCGGTGGTCGACGTCAGCGACGCCGACGTCGATGATGCGATCAAGCGAATCGCCGACCAGAACAAGCCCTATGCGGCGAAGGCCGACGGCGCCAAGGCCGAAACCGGCGACCGGGTCACCATCAACTTCAAGGGCAGCATCAACGGTGAGCTGTTCGAGGGCGGCACCGGCGAGGGCATCCCGGTCGTGATCGGCACCGGACAGTTCATTCCGGGCTTCGAGGAGCAGCTGATCGGGATGGCTGTCGGCGAGACCCGTACGCTGAAAGTTTCGTTCCCGAAGAACTATGCGAGCGAGAAGCTCGCCGGCCAGCCGGCGGAGTTCGAGACCACCGCAACGCTGATCGAGGCGCCCGGCGAGACCAAGATCGACGACGAATTCGCCAAGACGCTCGGCCTGGAATCGCTCGACAAGCTGAAGGAAGCCGCGCGCGAGCGCCTGGTCGCCGAGTTCGCCGGCGCCACGCGCCAGCGCGTCAAGCGTGCGTTGCTCGACCGTCTCGACGAGACCCACAAATTCGAGGCGCCGCCGTCGCTGATCGAGGAAGAGTTCAACCTGATGTGGAACTCGATCAAGGCCGAGATGGAATCTTCCGGCAAGACCTTTGCCGACGAGGACACCACCGAAGACGCCGCGAAGGAAGAATACCAGAAGATCGCCGATCGTCGCGTGCGGCTCGGCCTCGTGCTGTCGGAGATCGGCGAGAAGAACAAGATCACCGTGACCGACGACGAGGTCGGCCGCGCCGTGATCGAGCGCGCGCGTTCGATGCCCGGCCGCGAGAAGGAAGTCTGGGACTACTATCGCAACAACGCCAATGCGCTGGCCCAGCTTCGTGCGCCGATCTATGAAGACAAGGTCGTCGACTTCATCCTCGAACTTGCAACCGTGACCGAAAAGAAGGTCTCGCGCGAAGAACTGTTCAAGGAAGAAGACGAGAAGAGCGCGGCCTGACCGTTCCGGTCAGCCTGATGTTAATGATGAACGGCGAAACCGTCGTGGCTGCGGCCTCCGCAGCTATGACTTCGCCGCCGAATCAGCTTGAATTTCGGCACGCGATGGCCCGGCCTTGTCACCGGGAAATTGGCTCATATCTGTGGGCGGCTCGCCTGAGGCGAGTTCTGTGTTGAAGTCCCTGCATCACGGGACGTTCGTCCGCGCGCGGCATGCCTGCCGGCCCTTTGACTGGGAGGCGTTGCCGATGGATGTTCGCCCACTGCCCGATCTTTATTTAACCCTCCTTATCTAACCCTTGGGGTGACTAATGCGCGATCCCGTCGAAACCTACATGAACCTCGTGCCGATGGTGGTCGAGCAGACCAACCGCGGTGAACGCGCCTACGACATTTTCTCGCGGCTTCTGAAAGAGCGCATCATTTTCGTCACCGGACCTGTCGAGGACGGCATGTCGACGCTGACGGTCGCGCAGCTGCTGTTTCTCGAAGCCGAGAATCCGAAGAAGGAAATCTCGATGTACATCAACTCGCCCGGCGGCGTGGTGACATCGGGGCTTGCGATCTACGACACCATGCAGTTCATCCGTCCGCCGGTGTCGACGCTGTGCACCGGGCAGGCGGCTTCGATGGGCTCGCTGCTGCTTGCAGCCGGCGAAAAGGACATGCGCTTCTCGCTGCCGAATTCCCGCATCATGGTGCATCAGCCCTCCGGCGGCTTCCAGGGCCAGGCCACCGACATCATGCTGCACGCCCAGGAGATCCTGAATCTCAAGAAGCGCCTCAACGAGATCTACGTGAAGCACACCGGCCAGACCTACAAGGCGATCGAGGATGCGCTGGAGCGCGACAAGTTCCTGACCGCCGAAATGGCCCGTGACTTCGGTATCGTCGACAAGGTTATCGACAAGCGCCCGGAGGAGACGTCGGCGTCAAAAGCCCCGTAAGGTTACGGGGTTAGCGCATTGCGTTCACCTTACCGGTTGGTTGAATTGGCAAATGGGCCCGGAGGCGGCGCATCTGTGCGCCGCGAGCGCCGAAAGTTCCGCTTTCGTGCCGGTTTTTCGGCGTGGCAATACCGCAACGCTGGTCTGATTTCGTCGACTTATCCTCACGCCAGGGCCGAAAATCACGCTATTGTCACGTTTTCAGGTCGGCTCCCGATTAGCGAATTCTTGATAGTCGGGTGTCAGCATGGTTGGCTGTATGGGATCGATTAGGGTAGCAGGATTCGAACTGGCCGTGATTCGCACGGCGCGCCATGAGTTAAGGGTCTTTTCTGGTACGGAATTTGCTCTATCTACCTTTAAGTCCGGTGACGTGCCGGAATGGGTCGATCGGGTAACGGATCGAACGGCGGACGGAGACGAGAATGAGTAAGGTTGGCACGAGCGACTCCAAGAACACGCTGTATTGCTCGTTCTGCGGCAAGAGCCAGCATGAAGTCCGCAAACTGATCGCGGGTCCAACCGTATTCATCTGCGATGAATGCGTCGAACTCTGCATGGACATCATCCGTGAGGAGAACAAGTCCTCGCTGGTGAAGTCGCGCGACGGCATTCCGACGCCGAAGGAAATCTGCAAGGTGCTGGACGACTACGTGATCGGCCAGAGCCATGCCAAGAAGGTGCTCTCGGTCGCCGTCCACAATCACTACAAGCGGCTCAACCACCAGACCAAGCACAACGACGTCGAACTCGCGAAGTCGAACATCCTGCTGATCGGCCCGACCGGCTCGGGCAAGACGCTGCTGGCGCAGACGCTGGCGCGCATTCTCGACGTGCCGTTCACGATGGCGGATGCGACGACGCTGACCGAAGCCGGTTACGTCGGCGAGGACGTCGAGAACATCATCCTGAAGCTGTTGCAGTCGGCCGACTACAACGTCGAGCGCGCGCAGCGCGGCATCGTTTATATCGACGAAATCGACAAGATCAGCCGCAAGTCCGACAACCCGTCGATCACCCGCGACGTTTCGGGTGAGGGCGTGCAGCAGGCGCTGCTGAAGATCATGGAAGGCACCGTTGCCTCCGTGCCTCCGCAGGGCGGCCGCAAGCACCCGCAGCAGGAGTTCCTGCAGGTAGACACCACCAACATCCTGTTCATCTGCGGCGGCGCCTTCTCGGGTCTGGAGAAGATCATCTCCGCCCGCGGCCGTTCGACCTCGATCGGTTTCGCCGCCCAGGTGCTGGCGCCCGAAGACCGCCGCACCGGCGAGATCTTCCGCCATGTCGAGCCGGAAGACCTGTTGAAGTATGGCCTGATCCCGGAATTCGTCGGCCGTCTGCCGGTCGTGGCGACGCTGGAGGATCTCGACGAGAACTCGCTGAAGAAGATCCTGGTCGAGCCGAAGAACGCGCTGGTGAAGCAATACCAGCGGTTGTTCGAAATGGAGAATATCGAGCTCACCTTCGCCGACGAGGCGCTTGGCGCGGTTGCCCGCAAGGCGATCGAGCGCAAGACCGGCGCGCGCGGACTGCGGTCGATCCTCGAGAGCATCCTGCTCGAGACCATGTTCGACCTTCCGGGCCTCGAAGGCGTCGAAGAAGTTGTGATCTCGCGTGAAGTGGTCGAGGGAACCGCCCGTCCGCTCTACATCTACGCCGACCGTTCGGACCGGGCCGTCGAGAGCAGCGCCAGCGCCTGATCCGGCGCCCGCGAGGTACGATCTGACCATCGAAAAGTCACGGTCGCCGGGGCCTCCGGCGGCCGGTTGTAGCGTACGTGTTTTCGCGCATTTGGCCCGGAATTCCGGGCATTTACTCTGACTTGACACCCCCGCACCCGATAGCCACCTAATGCTCTCGGTGACGAACATCATGCTTGAGATTCGTCGCTAAACGATCCGGTCAAAGGGGCAGCGAAGGCGGCCAGATAACCCGGAACCTCCCGGCACCTTGTGGCGGTTGCGCAAGCGAGCGGACTGCGTGCAAGGGGGCAAAACAGAAGGAACAGGCCATGACAACACCAAAAACCCGGCCAACCATCGTCCTGGGCGAAAGCCACTCTTATCCGGTGCTGCCGCTCCGCGACATCGTCGTATTTCCGCACATGATCGTGCCGTTGTTCGTCGGCCGCGAGAAATCGATCCGCGCCCTCGAAGAGGTGATGAAGAACGACGCCCTGATTCTGCTGGCAACGCAGAAGAACGCGTCCGACGATGATCCAAACCCGGATTCGATTTACGAAGTCGGTACGCTTGCCAGCGTGCTGCAGCTCCTGAAGCTCCCCGACGGCACCGTGAAGGTGCTGGTCGAAGGGCTGGAGCGCGCGCGCGTGGAGAAATACTCCGACCGTGCCGAATATTACGAGGCGACCGCGGTGGCGCTCGCCGACACCGACGCCAACTCGGTGGAAGCCGAGGCGCTGGCGCGCTCGGTCGTGTCTGACTTCGAAAGCTATGTGAAGCTGAACAAGAAGATCTCCGCCGAAGTCGTTGGCGTGGTCCAGGCGATCACCGACTTCGCCAAGCTGAGCGACCAGGTCGCCCAGCATCTCGCCGTCAAGATCGCCGATCGCCAGGGCATCCTGGAGACGTTGTCCGTCACGCAGCGCCTGGAGAAGGTGCTGGGGCTGATGGAGAGCGAAATCTCGGTGCTGCAGGTCGAGAAGCGCATCCGCTCGCGCGTCAAGCGCCAGATGGAGAAGACCCAGCGCGAGTATTACCTGAACGAGCAGATGAAGGCGATCCAGAAGGAGCTCGGCGACGACGAAGGTCGCGACGAGCTGGCCGATCTGGAAGAGAAGATTGCCAAGACCAAGCTTTCCAAGGAAGCGCGGGAGAAGGCGCAGCACGAGCTGAAGAAGCTGCGCCAGATGTCGCCGATGTCCGCGGAAGCGACCGTCGTGCGCAACTATCTCGACTGGCTGCTGTCGATTCCGTGGAACAAGAAGTCCAAGGTCAAGAAGGACCTCGAGGCGGCGCAGGCCGTGCTGGACTCCGATCACTACGGGCTCGAGAAGGTCAAGGACCGCATCGTCGAGTATCTCGCGGTGCAGTCGCGCGCCAACAAGCTGACCGGACCGATCCTGTGCCTGGTCGGGCCTCCCGGCGTCGGCAAGACCTCGCTCGGCAAGTCAATCGCGAAGGCGACGGGCCGCGAGTTCGTGCGCGTGTCGCTCGGCGGCGTGCGTGACGAGGCCGAGATCCGCGGTCACCGCCGCACCTATATCGGCTCGATGCCCGGCAAGATCATCCAGTCGATGCGCAAGGCGAAGACCTCGAACCCGCTGTTCCTGCTGGACGAGATCGACAAGATGGGCGCCGACTTCCGCGGCGATCCGTCGTCGGCTTTGCTCGAGGTTCTGGACCCCGAGCAGAACGGCACGTTCGCCGACCACTATCTGGAGGTCGACTACGATCTGTCGAACGTCATGTTCATCACGACCGCGAATACGCTGAATATTCCCGGCCCGCTGATGGACCGCATGGAGATCATCCGGATCGCCGGCTACACCGAGAACGAGAAGGTCGAGATCGCGCGCAAGCACCTGATCCCGAACGCCATCTCCAAGCATGGCCTCGATTCGAAGGAATGGTCGATCGACGACGATGCCCTGCTGCTGATGATCCGCCGCTACACCCGCGAAGCGGGCGTGCGTAACCTGGAGCGTGAGCTGTCGACACTCGCCCGCAAGGCGGTGAAGGAGCTGATGATCTCCAAGAAGAAGTCGGTCAAGGTCACCGAGAAGACTCTCGAAGACTTCCTCGGCGTGCCGAAGTACCGCTTCGGCGAGATCGAAAGCGAGCCGCAGGTCGGTATCGTCACCGGACTTGCCTGGACCGATGTCGGCGGCGAGTTGCTGACCATCGAAGGCGTCATGATGCCCGGCAAGGGCAAGATGACGGTCACGGGCAACCTGCGCGACGTGATGAAGGAGTCGATCTCGGCGGCGGCGTCCTACGTCCGCTCGCGGGCGATCAACTACGGCATCGAACCGCCGATGTTCGACAGGCGTGACATTCACGTCCACGTTCCTGAAGGGGCGACCCCGAAGGACGGACCGTCGGCGGGCGTCGCGATGGCCACCGCGATCATCTCGGTCATGACCGGAATTCCGGTCCGCCACGATGTCGCGATGACCGGCGAGATCACCTTGCGTGGTCGCGTGCTGCCGATCGGCGGGCTGAAGGAGAAGCTCTTGGCTGCCGCGCGTGGCGGCATCAAGACGGTGCTGATCCCCGAGGACAACGCCAAGGATCTCACGGAGATTTCCGATGCGATCAAGGGCGGCATGGACATCATCCCGGTCGGAAGGCTGGATGAGGTGATCGCCAAGGCGCTGGTCCGCACCCCGGTGCCGATCGTCTGGGAAGAGGACACCACCAAGGTGGACGTCAAGCCCGACGGCGGCGACGAAGCGGCAGGCGGCCTGACCGCCCACTGAAACCTCCATCGATAGTCGAGAAAACGGCGCCTGCAGGCGCCGTTTTTGTTTGCGTGGCACGGCTTGCGCCGGAGGGCAGGGCGGGGCTAAACAAGCGAAGGTTAAGGGCGGCTAGCTCAGCTGGTTAGAGCATCTCGTTTACACCGAGAGGGTCGGGAGTTCGAATCTCTCGCCGCCTACCAGCCTTCGCCCTGCGGGCTACGGCTGGGCAGGCCAGCCTTCGCGGCGGTGGTGCCGCCAGCGTGCTGCGCGCAGGGCAAAGGCTGTCTCGCCGAAGCTCGAAGAGCGTAGGCGGACTGATCCCGGATACTCCGAAGCCGATCAAAGGTACCGCGCGAATGGACGCCCCCACCACCCACGATCAGAACGCCGACCAGGTCGCCTACTGGAATGGTCCCGCAGGCCAGCGCTGGGCCGATCGCCAGGCGGCGCAGGATGTGCTGCTCAAGCCGGTCGCCGATCTCGTGGTCGACCGCGCCGGCTTCAAGCCGGGCGAGCGTGTCATCGATGTCGGCTGCGGTAGCGGCGCTACCACGATCGCATTCGCGCGAAAGGTCGCGCCGTCGGGGCATGTGCTCGGCGTCGATGTCTCGGGTCCGATGCTGGAGCGGGCGCGGCAGGCTGCGCCGAAGGATCTGCCGATCGAATTCGCGCTCGCGGATGCGACCGTCTATCCGTTCGAGCCTGCAAGTTTCGACGTCCTGGCGTCGCGGTTCGGCGTGATGTTCTTTGCCGATCCCACGCTGTCGTTTGCGAACATGCGCAAGGCGCTGCGGCCGTCGGGCCGACTGGCGTTCGCCTGCTGGCGTGAGCCGCGCGAAAACCCGTTCTTCATGGCGCCGCTCGCGGCTGCCTACAAGCACGTACCAAAACTGCCGCCGCAGGGGCCGGAAGATCCCGGGCCGTTTGCGTTCGCCTCGGAAGCACGCGTCCGCCGCATCCTCGACGCGGCCGGCTTTACCGGCGTCGAATTGGAGGCGTGTCCGTTGCTGCTCGACGCCGCCATCGGCCGCGGGCTTGATGGCGCCGTGCAGGGCGCGCTCGAAATCGGGCCGGTCAGTCGCGCGCTGGACGGCCAGCCCGAGGAACTGCGTATTGCCGCCGCGAACGAGATCCGCGAAGCGCTGACGCCGTTCGCCAAGGGCAGTGCAGTGCTGCTGCCGGCATCGGTCTGGGTCGTCACGGCGCGGGCGTCGTAGCAGCGTCATTATCGCCATCGCCACGTCACCAAATCGCCTGACGATTCACCTACGTCCACTGCAATGGGCTGGCGACAAGGCGAATGGGTGTGGCGACGATGCGCTGGTCCGATCTGACGCTCACTCCGGCTCTGACCGGGCTGGTGATGGTTGCACTGCTTGTGGTGGGCGCGATCGCCGTTCGCGTCGTCACGGCGTCCGACCAGCGCGAGGCCCGCACGCATGCCGCCGGCGAGACCCGCGGCCAAGGGGGCCTGGATCGAGGCGTCAATCAGCGCGCCACGGACCGGGGCAATCCGGACGGCGGTATCCGGGGCCTCAGGGGGACGCTGGAGTAAGGGCCTTCGCCTGACGACAACTCGCGTCGCCGTGAGATACCGCGAGGAGCGCTATTTGATCGTCGCCGTCACGGTGATGACCGACGTGCCGGAAGCCCTCGGCCCCTGGCCTGTCGCCTTGATGGCGAAAGTGTCGTTTCCTTTGTACCTGGCCTTCGCCTTGTATTCGTACGTGGTCAGGTTGACCTTTTTCAGCTTGCCGTATGAAGGCTTCTTGAAAATTTCCGAGCTGCTCACGGTGCCCCGTATCGTGATCGGAAACAGGCAGCTTTGTCCCGGCGCGACGCTGATGTCGCCGCTCGAGTTCTCGCCCCAGTCCGCAAGTTCCACCAGTTTCGGGCAGTCCGGGGCGGCCAGCGCCTCTGTTGCCGGCAGCGAGGCTGTGACTGCCACGACAAGCGCCAGGGCGACGACTTCAGACGATCGCATGGTGGACTCCTCGCTTGTAAGCCGACCCCTCCGCCGGCGCGGTGGAACCCCGGCGAAGGTTCAGGCCCGTTCCTCCCAGATCATCGCCAGGTGAACGATGGTCTCCGCCGCCTTTTCCATGTCCTGCCGGCTGACCCATTCCAGCCGCGAATGGAAGGCGTGTTCGCCGGCGAAGATGTTGGGGCAGGGCAGGCCCATGAACGACAGCCGCGAGCCGTCGGTGCCGCCGCGGATCGAGCCGCGCACCGGTGTCAGGCCGGCGCGCCCGATCGCCTCGATGGCGTAGTCGACGATCTCGGGATGGCCGTCGATCACCTGCTTCATGTTGCGGTACTGCGGCGTGACCTCCATCCGGTATGTCGAGCGCGGATAATCCTTCATCACGCCCTTGACGATGGATTCGAGCAGCGCTTCCTTTTCCTTCAGCCCCTCGTCGGTGAAGTCGCGCACGATGAAGCCGATGGTGGCTTTCTCCAGTGCCCCCGAAATGCCGATCGGATGCAGAAAGCCTTCCTTGCCCTCGGTGGTCTCCGGCGAGCAGGTGTCCTTCGGCAGCCGATCGACGATGGCGGCCGCGATCTTGATCGCGTGCTCCATCTTGCCCTTGGCAAAGCCCGGATGGGTCGAGACGCCCTCGATGGCGATGGTGGCGCCGTCGGCGGAAAAGGTCTCATCCTCGATGCAGCCCGCGCTTTCGCCGTCCATCGTGTAGGCGAACCGAGCCCCGAGCTTCTTCAGGTCGACCTTGTCGACGCCGCGGCCGATCTCTTCATCCGGCGTGAACAGGATCTTGATGGTGCCGTGCTTGATCTGCGGGTTCTGAACGAGGAACTGCGCCGCATCCATGATCTCCGCGACGCCGGCCTTGTTGTCGGCCCCCAGCAGCGTGGTGCCATCGGTCGTGATGATGTCGTTGCCGATCTGGTCGGCGAGCGCGGGATGTTCGGCCGCTCGGATCACCTGGGTCCGGTCGGCCGGCAGAACGATGTCGCCGCCGCGGTAGTTCTTCACCACCTGCGGCCTGACGTTTGCCCCGGTGCAGTCGGGCGAGGTGTCCATGTGCGAGCAGAAGCAGATTACCGGAACCTGCTTGTCGGTAGTGGCCGGGATCGTGGCGTAGACATAGCCGTGCTCGTCGAGATGGGCATCGGCAATGCCGATGGCCTGCAATTCGGCGGCGAGCATGCGGCCGAGGTTTTTCTGTTTCTCGGTGGAGGGGCATGTCGGCGAGGCCGGGTCCGACTGCGTATCGATCAGGACATAGCGCAGGAACCGCTCGGTGACGGTGTGGGTAAAGGCGAGGGGCGTAGCCAGCATGACGACCGCAACAACATGAGAAGGGATGCGCTCTATAACAGAAAAGCGCCATTCCGGGGCTGTGCCGGAATGGCGCTTCCAGAGGAACCGGATCGGACGGGCGTCAGACCGCTTCCTTGAGTTCCTTGGAGGCGCGGAAGGCGACCTTCTTGCTGGCCTTGATCTGGATCGGTTCGCCGGTCGCGGGGTTGCGGCCCACGCGGGCGGCGCGCTTGCGGACCTGGAGGATGCCGAGGCCGACGATGCGGATGCGCTCGCCCTTCTTCAGGTGCTTGGTGATGTTGCCGACCAGGTCGGTCAGGATCGCCTCAGCGGCCTTCTTCGACAATTCATGGTCATCCGCCAGCGCCGCCGCCAGGTGCTTGAGCGTGATGGTAGCCGGGGATGCTGCTTTCTTTGCCATAACTGGCCCTCCTCGTTGGCAATGGCTTTCGAGCGTTCGCAAATACCGGTCTGACGCCGGAAAACGCGTCGCAGGGTGAGCTTGAGTCCGCAGGTCCCGATCATATGGGTACGCAAAGGCTTCAAGAAACCCAACTGTATCAGGCCTAAAACGATTCGGCTGTTGGGTATCCGCGCTGTTGGGCCCTAAAACAGGCGCTTATTTGCATCGGTGTCAAAGAAGTGCCCATTTGACGGGGGGATCTGCAACGTCCTTGACTATGCGGAAGCGGCCCTTTATGCCCTCGGTTCTGCGCGGGTCAGGATCTGATTACGGCATCCGCGGGAGTAGCTCAGTTGGTTAGAGCGCCGCCCTGTCACGGCGGAGGCCGCGGGTTCGAGTCCCGTCTCTCGCGCCAGTTTCTGGCGCAAACAACGAACACGCAACAAAAAGGCCGCCCCGAGGGCGGCCGTTTTTATTCCAATTGGATCGATTTTGCTTAGCGGACGGTCGAGGTGTTCGCGCTGGTGACGACCACCGGCTTGCCGGCCTTAACGACCTGGGCGGTCTGGCTGTAATCCGCACCGGTGCGCGCCGAAATGCCGAACGCCGCAACCGCGATGCCGGCCACGAGGGCAACAACCACGATCTTCAGGTGGGTACCGCGATCCGCCGAGTGAATGGAGTGGTTCATCTAAGCCTCCCGGACGACTCTGCGTCCTCTGTTGCGGAGAGATTTACCGGCCATCTGTTTCAGGATGGTTTCGCGGTTCCCTCAAAATGGTTTCATCTCGCCGGTTTTTTGCCTTTTTCATTGCGGGCCTCCGTGATGAAGCGCACACAGCGGAGATAAATCACCTGGCGCGTGAGCGGGTGGGGTGAAAACTGCAGTGATAACAATGAGAAGCGTGCGATGCGTCCGGGTCAGGAGGATCGCTGGATGTGCACACGGGCCGACTGCGTGACCAGGGACAGCAGGCAATGGCGAAATCGCACGGCGCGGACGGCATGGACGCTCCCCAGCGCATGCTCGGGCTTGCCGGCGAGCGTGATGAGGCGATGTGCAGCACGACGGCGTGCCAAGGCTGGAGTGTCGACCGATCCGTCAATTGGGGCGCGCGGAACGCTATCAACGATCTTCATTTCATTTCGGCCGATCGCCGCGTTCGATCGCGATCGCCGGCCTTGGCACCGGCCAGCTTTGTTGGCAGAGGTTTGTGAATGAACCAGAAACCCGTCAAGCAGGCCGCGCCTGTGGCCGTTGCAGCGAACGATGCCGAGCTGGCGCCGATCACGGCGATGCTGTCGTCGCGGCTGATCGTGCTGGCCAATCTGCTCAAGCGTGGCGCGATCCTGCGCTACAAGCGGCTGGTAGGGCTCTCGCCTGTGGAATTCGGACTGGTGGCCTCCCTGGGGCGGCAGCCGCCGATGAGCGTGATCCGGCTCGCGGAGGCGGTCGGCATGGACAAGGGGCAGATCAGCCGGGCACTGGCCGAACTGGTCTCGCGCAAGCTGGTCGCCAAGCAGATCAACCCGCGCGACAACAGGGAGACGCTGGTGTGCCTGACCAAGGCGGGGCTGGCGGCCCACGACACGATTTTCGCGGGCGCGCAGGATCGCAACGGGCGGCTGCTGGAACAACTCGGCAAGGAGGAGCTGGCGGTGCTTCTCGACCAGATCGATCGTCTCGCCGAGACGGCCGCTGCGATGCTCGCGGACGAGAAGGACCGGGCCTGAGGGCGCGGCAGGAACGCAACACTTTTTCGCGTTCTGCAAGCACGCCAGGGGCAGGGAGTGACGCCAAAGCGGCTCGTCTTGCGCCCTCTGTTGCGCTGCGCTAAGCCTCAAGAACCATTCCAATCAACGAATCTGCGGCAGTCCGAAACCGCAGGAAAAGGCTACGCCGATGACCGGCATCCTGCAGAACTACCTTCCACTTGTCGTGTTCATCGGAGTGGCGAGCCTGATCGGCCTGGCGCTCCTGATCGCCCCGTTCCTCGTCGCCTTCCAGCAGCCGGATCCGGAAAAGCTGTCCGCCTATGAATGCGGATTCAACGCTTTTGACGATGCCCGCATGAAGTTCGACGTCCGCTTCTACCTGGTCGCGATCCTCTTCATCATCTTCGACCTCGAAGTGGCGTTCCTGTTTCCGTGGGCGGTCGCGTACGGCAAGCTCGGGGTCACCGGCTTCTGGACGATGATGGTGTTCCTCACCGTCCTCACGATCGGATACGTTTACGAGTGGAAGAAAGGCGCGCTCGAATGGGATTGAGCCCGACAGCAACCCGTGGCTCTTCGCCCGCCATTGCGCAGGCACCGAAGGGTATTCTCGATCCCGCCACCGGGAGGCCGGTCGGCGCCAACGATCCGTTCTTCCTCGAGGTCAATCACGAGCTCTCCGACAAGGGTTTCTTCGTCGCCGCTGCCGACGATCTGATCACCTGGGCGCGCACCGGCTCGCTGATGTGGATGACGTTCGGTCTCGCCTGCTGCGCGGTCGAGATGATGCAGGTGTCGATGCCGCGCTACGACGTGGAGCGATTCGGCTTTGCGCCGCGCGCCTCGCCGCGGCAGTCCGACGTCATGATCGTGGCGGGCACGCTGACCAACAAGATGGCGCCGGCGCTGCGCAAGGTCTACGACCAGATGCCCGAGCCGCGCTACGTGATCTCGATGGG
>JAEWHP010000034.1 GCA_023387735.1 Pseudomonadota bacterium
GCGCCGGAGGCCGTGTGGCCCTGGCTCGCTCAGATCGGTGAGGACCGCGGCGGTTTCTACAGCTACAGCGCGCTGGAGCGGGCCGTCGGCGCCGACATCCACAACGCGTCGGCGATCCACCCCGAATGGCAGTCCCTGCGGGTCGGGGACACCGTGTGGCTGGCCCGCCGCGGCGGCGACCGCGGCAGGCAGATCGTCACCGTCCTGGACCCCGGATCGTCGCTGGTGTTGATGTCACCCGACGACCACCGGCGCGTCCAGCGAGGTGAAAAGGCCTCCGGCAGTTGGTCTTTCCACCTACTTCCGGAGGGCTCGGGCACCCGGTTGCTGGCGCGCGGCAACGGCGGCTACGCAGGCAACGTCCTCTACGACGTCGTGCACTTCGTGATGGAACGCAGGATGCTCCTGGGCATCCGCCGCCGAGCCGAGAACTCGGCGCGTCCTACCGGGTCGTCAGTTCGGCGTAGCGCGTGAGGTGGTGGTCGGTGGACCCGAACTCGAACTGCAGCGCGGTCAGCCGTTTGAAGTAGTGGCCGATGGCGAGTTCCTCGGTCATCCCCATGCCGCCGTGCAGCTGCACCGCCTGCTGGCCGACGAACTGGGCGGCCCGACCGATGGTGGCCTTGGCCGCCGACACGGCCCTGGCGCGGTCGTCGGCCTCGAGCTTGAGAGTCGCCAACAACGCTGCGGCCGCAGCTTGTTCGACCTCCATGTACATGTCCACCATGCGGTGCTGCAGCACCTGGAAGCTGCCGATGGGCTGACCGAACTGCTGGCGTTGCTTGCAGTATTCGACGGTGTCGGCGAGCGCCTTCCGCATACAGCCCACGGCCTCCGCGCAGATCGCGGCGGCGCCTTCGTCGCGGGCGCGCGCGATCGAGGGCCACGCGCCGCCCTCGTGTCCCAGCAGCGCCGCCGAGGGCAGCCGCAGGTCGTCGAAGACGATGTCGGACGCCCGCCGGTCGTCGATCGTCCGGTAGTTGTGCAACTCGATACCCGCAGGCGCCGAACCGATCTCGACCAGGAACAGTGAGATGCCGTCGGTGTCGGCGCGCTCACCGGAGGTCCGCGCGGTCACCAGAACGTGGCCGGACAACGGGGTGGCAGTCGAGACGATCTTGGCGCCGGACAGCAGCCAGTCCTCACCATCGCGGCGCGCCGTGGTGCTGACGTCCTGCCAGTGGTCGCCGGAGGTCGGTTCGGTGGCCGCGAGCGAGACGACGGCATCGCCGGCGACGATCTTCTCCACCAGCGCCGTCGCGGTGTCGCCTCCGGCGCGGTGCAGCAGTCCGGCCGCGACGACGGCGGTGTCCACGTAGGGCTCGATGACCAGCGCGTGCCCGAGCGCCTCGGCGATGAGCATCATCTCCACCGGTCCGCCGCCGATTCCACCGGCCTCCTCGGGCAGCGCCGCGCCGAGGATGCCGAGCTCCTCGGCGAACGCCCGCCAGATCTCGGGTTGCCAGCCGGGACCGGTCTTGGCCGCGGTGCGGCTCTTTTCGAGGTCGTAGCGGGTGGCCAGGAAACGGGTGAGGCCGCCGCGCAGCAGTTCTTGTTCGTCGGTCAGTGTGAAGTCCATTTACAGCCCCAATGCAGCCTTGGCGAGGATGTTGCGTTGAATCTCGTTGCTGCCGGCGTAGATCGAGCCGGCCCGGTCGTTGAAGTACCGCAGCGGTGCCACCGCCTGCCACGGCTCTCCGCTGACGTATCCGCCTGCGGGCGGCTCGAATTCGGCGATGGGTCCGCCGGGGCAGGTGGCGTGCGGTTGGTACGCCCGGCCGCGCGGGCCTGCCGCCTCCATCGCGAGCTCGGTGATCGCCTGGCTCAACTCGGTGCTGAGCACCTTGAGCATCGAGGACTTCGCGCCCGGGTTGCCCCCTTCGGCGACCACGGCGAGCACCTGATACTCCAGGATCTCCAGCACCTCGGTGCGGATGCGGGCGTCGGCGAGCTTGCGCGCGAACGCCGGGTCGTCGATCAGCCGGCCACCGGACGGGCCTGGCTGTTCAGCGGCCGCGGTGTGAATCTCCTCGACCATCACCTGCAAAGCCGGCGCGGTGGCGCCGCCGCCGCGCTCGAACTCCAGCAGGTACTTGGCCACGGTCCAGCCGTCGTCGATCCGACCGATGACGTTGCCCTTGGGCACCCGCACCTCGTCGAAGAACACCTGGTTCTGCACCTCTTCGCCGGAGGTCATCACCAGCGGCCTGATCTCGACGCCGGGGGTGGACATGTCGATGAGCACGAAGGTGATCCCGCGCTGCTTCTTGTCCGAGCGGGTGGTGCGCACGAGCGCGAACATCCAGTTGGCTTCCCGGGCGTGGGTGGTCCAGATCTTGCTGCCGGTGCAGACCAGATCGTCGCCGTCGTCGCGTGCGGCCATCGACAACGCCGCCAGGTCCGAACCCGCCTCCGGCTCCGAATAGCCCTGACAGAAGAAGACCTCGCCGGTGAGAATGCGCGGCAAGAAGTAGTTCTTTTGCTCGTCGGTGCCGAACTTGATGATCGCGTGCGCGACCATCCGGATACCCATCGGGGACAGCGACGGCGCACCGGCGAGTGTGGATTCGCGACTGAAGATGTAGTGCTGGGTCAGGGTCCAGTCGCATCCGCCGTGCGCGACGGGCCAGACCGGCGCGGCCCAGCCGCGCTCGTGCAGGATCTGCTGCCACTGCATGCTGGCGTCGTGATCGGCGTACACGCTGGTCATCAAGCGTCCGGCCCGGCGTAGCTCGGGGGTGAGCTTCTCGTCGAGGAACGTCCGCACCTCATCACGGAATGCCAGGTCGGCCGGCGACCACTGGAGGTCCATCGCTGTCTCCTTTCCGCTGAGCGCTAGAGACACAGTAAACCTAGTTAGTTAAGTGGGGGAGACGCGGGGTGTCCTGGCGCGTGTTCGCTGCCGCTTGTGCTCCAGGTCACCCCCGCCCGGCACGCCGCGGAACGACCGGACACGTCGGTGATCGCGCGTCGCGGTGGTAGCTTTACGCGTTGCCACAGTTCGTGATGGCAAATCCCCTCACAAACCGTCACGGCTGTGGCAACCCGCGCGACCGAAACGGTTTGGTGTCCATATTGCCGATGCCATAGCCTTTCAGCTGGCCGACTTTCTCTCGGCCACGGCAAACAAGAG